>DAIPMW010000003.1:0-312320 GCA_036768475.1 Hyphomicrobiaceae bacterium
GACGTCAGATTTTCAATCTGAAAAGACGGGTTCGACTCCCGTAGGGACCGCCATGTGTTTTCAATATGTTAGCTGTTCTCATCCGCTCCATTCTGACTTGTGGTCTGGCGTTCCATTCTGACTTTTGCTCTCGGTTCGTTCGCTTCCACCCATTCTCGGCGTTTCCTTGCGGCGCTCACGCGTTGTCGCTCGGTCCGCTTCACGTAGAGGCGGGCGGCTTGCGGGGTCTTATGCCCCGAAAGCGTCATGACTCCCTGTTCGGTCAGATCTGCATCGCCCAGCTCTGTCATGCCGCCATGACGGCAAGCATCTAGCGTAACGTGAGACTGCAACTTGGCCGCGGTCCTGGCTTCGCGCACGCGGCGCTGGGCATAGGCTTTGGAGTAGGGCCGCGCCGGTCCGCGTTTGCCTTCTGTCAAGACGATCGGCAAGCCAAGCCGGGGCAACTCGGCGAGATAAGATTCAAGCTCGGGATAGAGCTTTCCACCGGCATCCTCGAGGGGCATCCAAACGACTTCACCGGTCTTGTGGTGGAGCACGCGAACATGCGAGGGCCGTTCTGCGGGTCGGTAGTCTACCCAGGTGATCTTGCCATCAAGGACATTTTCCGGTCGCTGCAGCCACTCGAAACAGATGAGTGCCGCGGCGCCGAGGTGCGGCTCGCCGAGTTCCTTGAGTTTGTAGGCCAGCGCATAAACCTCGGCGCGTGTCGCCGCCGGCTTGGCCTTCTTCGTGGTGATGCGGAGCACACCGCGCCAGGGATTCTCGGTCGGCACAGTCGTTGGGTGCGTTCGATGCACGACGTCCCAGGCTCGCCGGGCAATGTCGATCGAAAGATTGGCCTGCCGTATGCGTTTGCCGCGCGGGCCATTCTGGAGCTTCGCATAGAGCTTATCTACAGCAGCAGGCGTGATTGATGAAACCGGTAGTTCACCAACTGTCCCGCCGGTTTTCGTCTCGATGTCTTCGATTCTGGCCAACGCCCTGAGGTATTCCGGGCGACTGCGCTCTGACACCCGGTCGAAAGCTGGGGATCTTCGGTAGCGTTCGAACAACCATGCCAAGGTGCCGAACCGGGTCCCGTTGTCGAGGCTTTTGACGGCAGTACGGCCTTGTCGCCCAGCGTCAATGTGCGCGTTGAGGAGGTTCGCGCGCTCTATTGCGGCGCCATAGTCGAAGCCCAGTGCTTCGCGGCGGATGGTGCAGCTCGCCTGCATGTCCCGCTTATGCGGGTTCCAGTAGTACGCCGTGCGGCCGTCTTTCAGCCGCTTCTCGATCATGTAGCGAGGCCAGCTTGCGGGCTTCACAACAAATCGGCGGCGTCTTGCACCGCCGCTCCCCGGCCGTTGAGCTTGTTGATCGCCCGGTCCAGATGGTCTCGCAGCCATACCCGACCCCGTCCAGAAATATTGACCGGGCATCCCAGAAGCCGACATAGAGCGCCTAATGATTGGCGGTGCAGTTTGCGCGCCAAAGAAGTCCGCTTGTTGTGGCCTTGCCTCTTCGCGAGGCTGCCCGGAGTGAGCCCCAAACCGCAGCGGGCTAGTCCAATCCCAGTCTCTTCAGAGCATCGGCGGCAATTGCGCGAAAGTTGCTCGCTTCGAAGGGGAAGGAGCGGAAGAACTCTTCAGCCTTGAAACCCGGATGGAGTGATCGCAGGCGCTTGATGCACTTGAGAGCGTCATCATGCTGCCCTGCGCATTCGTAGGCAATGGCGGCGATTACGAAGATCTGGAAATGCGCGTTGGGAATCTTGATCGCGCGTCCGATCCATTCCTTCGCACCCTCGAAATCGCCTCGGATCATATGCGAAAGCGCCCGCGTGCTCAACATCGCATAGCTGAGCGGATCGATGGGACTGAGTGAAATGGCCTTGTCCACCTGGATTGCGCTGGCCTCGCCTTCGCCGCATAGCACCCCCATGAGCGCACGATTGTAGATTGCGAACGCGTAGTTCGGGCTGAGCTCGATGCTTCGGTCCAGCCACGGCACGGCACCCGATAGATCGCCTGCAATCCAGCTGGCGCGCCCCATCGTCAGGTTGACGAAGGGATCGAACGGGTCGAGTCCGAACGCCTTTTCCGCAAACCTGCGGGTCAATTTCAGGTCCTGCGCGCGGTCGTCCGTAAAATGGAGGAAGGCGTTCTGGAAATGCGTGAACGAGAGTGCAGCATGCGCCCGCGCGAAGTCCGGGTCGTCCTCTATGGCCCGCTTGAAGTGTACGTGTGCGGCGGCGTTGTCCGCCCGATTGAAGCGGAACATATGCCACAGTCCGCGATGGTAGGCCGACCAGGCATCGAGGTTCTCGGTTGGACGCCGTCCTGCTGCTATCGCTTCGGCAATCTGGATCCGTGTCTCGATTGCGCCGACAATGCTTGTGGCGATGGATGACTTCAAGATCAGCAAGTCGGGAATCGGCTGTTCGAATCGCTCAGCCCAGACAATACGGCTGTCGAGCGCCTGCGCGAGCTCCACGGTCACGACACTCGTTTCAGCATGCAGCGCCAGCGTGCCGGAGAGGATGTATCGAACGCCGAGCACCTGGCTGATCGATTGCAGGTCGGGATCGCTCGTCCGGAATGCAAACGACGACCCTCGGTTGATCACGTGCAGCCAGTGAAGTCGCGCCAGTTCGACGATCACCTCGTGAGAAATGGCATCGCCCAGCGAACCATAGCGCTCGCTTTGCATCAGCAATCGTATCGGCAGGACCGCGATCGATGGCCGGCTCCCACCTCTTTCAGGCGCCGCAGAGCGCTGGGGCACGACGACTTCCGCGCGCTTCGGCTCTGCCGATTGTGGAACACTTGCGCCCACAGTCTCGACCGGGACCACGAATTGGAAGCCCCGTCCGCGAACCGTCCGAATGAACCGCTGCTCCGCGCCGCTGTCACCAAGAACCTGACGTGCCGCCTTCACCGCACTGGAGATGGTGGCATCCGAGACGATCCTGCCCTTCCAGACCTGTTCCACGATGTCATCGCGGCTCATGATGCGGCCCTTGGTTTGCAAGAAGAAGGCCAGCAGATCGAAGACCAGCGGCTCGGCATGGCAGGGCTGGCCGTTCCGGCGCAGCTCGTAGCCATCCCGGTCGAGTTCGAAATCGGCAAACCGGTAGATCATGCCCGCCTCGTCCGGGATCGGATGCCAATTGCGATTCCTACGCGGGGACCGACGCAGAGGCCGCCAACCCCAATTAAGGCCCCCCTGCGTTCCCCCGCAAATCCCCGAGCAAAATCCATAATGTCCTCAAGCGACGGGTTTCGCCCGGCGTTAGACAGGGAGCCGTGGCGCGGTCCCGACCGCACCGGCAGTCAACACACAGCCCTGTTTTTCGCCCGTGGGGCGGCCTCGAAAATCAACCCGGACAAAGGAAACACAAAGATGAACGCGCACGCAACAATCACCCCCGACTATAGCGCCATCAAGGTGAAGCAGAACGCCGCCTGGAGTTCCGGCGACTATGCCAAAGTCGGGACCACGCTGCAGATCGTTGGTGAAGAGCTGGCTGAAACCCTGGACCTGCGTCCCGGCTCCAGCGTCCTCGATGTGGCCGCTGGCAACGGCAACGCAACTTTGGCCTTTGCGCGCCGCTGGTGCAATGTTACGTCGACGGACTATGTCGACACCCTGCTGGCCCGCAGCGAAGCGCGCGCCGTCGCCGAGAACTTGCCCGTTCGCTACCAGATCGCCGACGCCGAAGACCTGCCGTTCACCGACAACCAGTTTGACGCCGTCGTCTCGACGTTCGGCGTGATGTTTGCGCCCAATCAGAAGCAGGCCGCAGCCGAACTGGTCCGCGTGTGCAGGAGCGGCGGCAAGATCGGTCTCGCGAACTGGACGCCCGCAAGCTTCATTGGTGCGCTGTTCAAAGTGCTGGGCGCGAAGGTGCCACCGCCGGCTGGCGTCTTGTCGCCCGCGCTGTGGGGCAAGCGTGAGTGGATCAACGAGACGTTCGCGCAGGGCGCGCGCGCCATCGACGTGAAGGAAAAGCAGTTCCTCTTCCGCTACCACTCACCGGAGCACTTCGTCGATATTTTCCGCTCCTACTATGGTCCGGTTCACAAGGCATTTCTGTCTCTTGATGAGCAGGGCCGAACGGACCTGGAGCGGGCCATCATGTCGCTGATTGCCGAACACAACACGGCCAGCGACGGCTCGATGCGTATCCCTGCAGACTACGCCGAAATCGTGTTGACCAAGGCGTAGGTATCCTTCGACGAGCGAGCCGGGCGCAACGCCGTCAACAGTGACCTCGACAGTGCGGAGCGGTTACATTCCCATCGAGTGGGGCGGAGCAGTTATGCGCCGCCCCGTCGGTGCCGGTTGAGACAGTTCAGCTCTTTGCTAGACGGGAATGCGATCAGAGCTGATTTTGCCGACCCAGCATGCGCTTAGCTCGGCATCCTCTCTCGAATGCAAAGCGGCTATTCGAGTTTGATGCCCCCGCCATGGATAACGGTCAACCGGCAACGTCCGTCTCTGCAAACCGCAGGCCAAGCGATTTATGGCAAGTCCGTTGTCATTGAGCTTATGGTGACCTGGGTAGGAATAGGAGTTTCACGTAGGAACGCAGCAGCAGAATCTGCTGTGCTGTCAAAAGCGGCTCTCCAACCGCTCGTGACATGACGAGGCCACCCTCTATGACAGAACTGACCATGTCGGCGAGATGACCGAGATCCACGTCATCATTGATTGGATAAACTTCCGCTATTTCATCGAACATCGCCCGAAAACGGCGGCGCCAACCTAGAACAGCGCGGCGATTTGCTTCACGTACTTCGCTATCGAACAGACGATCCTGATAAACGGCGGTCGCCACGACACAACCGGGGTGCCCACCGGGCATGTCCGCGATCAGCTCGGCAAGAAGCTTCAGCCCAATCAGCGCGGCTTGCAAAGGGTCGTCGGACAGATCCCGCGCGCGTGCGAACAGGTCGTCGAAAAGCTGATCCTCGACTTCGATATGCCGCTCGATGAGTGCGCGAGCGAGCGCATTCTTG
Source organism: Hyphomicrobiaceae bacterium (assembly GCA_036768475.1). Taxonomy (GTDB): domain Bacteria; phylum Pseudomonadota; class Alphaproteobacteria; order Rhizobiales; family Hyphomicrobiaceae; genus JAEUMD01. Next base: position 5,004 of record DAIPMW010000003.1, read on the forward strand.
TCGCGGAAGTGGTAGAAGAAGCCGCTCTTCGTGATCTCGGCGCTGGCAACGATCTCATCAATCGAAGTTGCATCGAACCCTTTTGCCAGGACCGCATCCTGGGCGATGTTCATGATCTTCTCTCGTGTCTCGCTTCCACGGGCCATGGCGATTGGCTCCAGAATCCCTACCGCAGGTACAGTACCGCCGGTATGGTTTTCGTTGCACTCCATTGCGCTCGCTCAGTGCGAGACACCTAGTCGATTGTTAAATCGGCACAAATTTTTTCGTCCGGACTTTACCGCAAGTCGGCTTTCCTCGCCAGGCAGGTCGCGTGCATACCCCTCTCAACGGAAGCCTCGTTGAAAGGAGTTGCACGATGTCCGGCGTAGAACGATTGTTGAAGACGGATCGTCCATTTCTGACAGATGGCGGCTTTGAGACTTGGCTGTTCTTCCAGCAAGGCTTCGAGGCACCGGAATTTGCCGCGATCGTCCTGCTCGACGATGATGCCGCGCGCCAGGCGATACGCCGCTATTTCGACGGCTTCCTTGCCATGGCAGAGAGTGCCCGAACCGGGTTCGTGCTCGACACGAACACCTGGCGCGGTTGCACCCATTGGGGGCCCAGGTTGAACAGGTCGAAGGCAGACATGCTTCGCCTCAGTCGCGATGCGGTGGCCGTCGCCAAGGAGATTCGCGACGCGTGGCAATCGCGCGTCTCACCGATTGTCGTCAATGGCGTGATTGGCCCCGCTGGCGATGGCTATGCGCCGGGCCGGGTCCCGAACGTCGAGGAGGCCGGCCGGATGCACCGGCCACAGATCGAGACCTTGGCGCAGGCAGGCGTCGACATGATCTCAGCGATCACGATGACGAATTCCGGCGAGGCTATTGCCATTGCTGAGGTTGCAACGGAGGCGCAATTGCCTGTCGTGATCTCGTTCACGGTGGAGACCGATGGCCGATTGCCGACAGGCGAGCCGCTCGGCGATGCAATACGCTCGGTCGACGTGGCAACCAACGGTGCGCCGAGCTATTACATGGTCAACTGTGCCCATCCGGATCATTTCCGCGATGTCGTTGCCACCGGAAAGGACTGGGTGTCGCGCATTGGCGGCGTCAGGGCGAATGCATCACGCCTGAGCCATGCTGAGCTCGACTTTTCCGAGACATTGGATGACGGCAATCCCGCCGAGTTCGGTCAGTTGCATGCCGATCTCGTCGGAGTGTTGCCCAATCTTCGCGTCGTCGGCGGGTGTTGCGGCACTGATCATCGCCACGTTCGCTGTGTCTCGCAGCATCTTCATGTTCAGCTCGCCTCGTAATCAGCGCGTTAGGTGGCAGTATAGTTCCTTTCTGCCACCTAACCGGCCGTTGATAAAGACGCCAAAGAACTCGTTGTGAGCAGCATGTTCCATGGGCTGCCAAGCTGGATCTGGAAGCTTACGTAGAGAAGGTCACCTCCTTGCCTCGATAACCAAGTTGAATGGTGTCTGTGCGGCCGTGCGGATCGCTCTGAAGCCGGCAGATCTCAGTACGGTCTCCAGCTGACGTGGCCCCGCCTGTGCACCGAGCACATGTGTACCTTCTTCTGAGATCGCGTGTGCACAGCACATCGTCGTCGAGCCCGCGTACATCATCCGCCCGACGGGAGTGATATTGTCCTCGACGCGATCTCCAGCGAACGGCTCTACCAGCATCAGAATTCCATCCTCCGCCAGTCTGGCTAAAGCACTGCGTGCCGCGTCAACCGGCCGGCCCATGTCGTGCAGGCTGTCAAAGAAGCACACGAGATCGTATTGCTGGCCCGCGAAGTCATCTGCACGCGCCACTTCGAAGCTGACCCGATCTTCGACGCCGGCCTTCTTCGCCACTTTTCGCGCGATCTCGATCGAGCCCTCGTGCACGTCGAAGCCCCAGAAACGGCTTTCTGGATAGGCCTCCGCCATCAGCACAGTTGAGTGGCCGTGGCCACAACCTATGTCGGCGACCTTTGCGCCACGCGTCAGCTTTGTCGTGACGCCGTCGAGGGCAGGCAGCCAGTCCTTGACGAGGAAGGCCGAATACCCATTACGGAAAATCCCGGCAATCCCGCAGAACAGGCGGCCATCGTGCTGGCCCCAAGGGACACCCTTGCCGGTCTTGATGGCCTCGAGCGACGTCTGCTCGTCGGCCCACATCGAGGCGACGATCTGCCAGCCATAGGGCAGGAAGTAGGGGCTGGTCTCGTCGGCGAGTAGAGCGGCCTGCTCCGCGCTGAGCTCATAGCAGGCTGTTGCCGCATGGTAGTCGACGTAGCCGCCGGCAACCTGAGAGTTGAGCCACTCTCGAACGTAGCGTTCGGCGCAGCCGCTGCGCCGGGCTACTTCGTGCGAGCTGAGCGGACCGGCTGCTGCCATTGCCTTATACAGGCCAAGCTTGTCCCCGAAGGCGACCATCACGCCGCCGTATCCGGCCGAAATATCGCCGAAGAGGCGCTCATGCATCTGCTCGAGCTTCAGTTGATTGACCGTCATGACCATATCTCCTGTTCTGTGGAACTGCGTGTCGTCAGCCCGAGTTCTTGCGGCCAGATCGAACCGAGCAGGTGATCTGCGAACGTGAGATGCCGATGTCCTTCAACATGCGATCGGGCATCGAATGCAGGTGCCGCTCGGCCAGACGATGGAGCCGGCGCTCCGCGCATCGCACTATGAAGGCAGCAATCAATCTGATCGACTGTCGCGCCAATTGGCCGACCCAGTTTTTTGCAGACGAAGCAGCCGCGCTGGTGTTCCGGCCAAGGTGGTCCTGTCCAGATGAAATTGTGCTCATGATCATTCTCCTCATTCGCCCGATCATGTCCGCCGGGCCTGAAGAGTACGTACCCATTGGCGGGAGCGCTCGTGAGTGCGAAACTGGCCAGCAACGGTTCATTCGTGCCAGAAAGCGATCGCCATGCCGGCCACCTCCTTCTCCCGGCCCTTGCATGTGAGCCTCGTCGCGATCCCGGATGCAGTGATCTCAACGCTCACTGGGATCTACGATGTGCTCGGCGCATTCCGTATGCTTACCGGCCGCGACCCCACCATCCCCAAAGCGCCACCGTTCGAGATCGAGATTGTCGGTATCGAGCGCGGCAGCGTCGCGCTGGCGAGTGGCGTGCCCGTGACAGTCCAGCGAGCGGTTGGCGAGGTCACTGAGACGGATATCGTCATCGTACCGTCTGTCCTGCTCGGCCTGGACGGATGGCAGACCGGACGCTATCCTGGGCTGGTGGACTGGACCAAGCGCGTGCATGGACGCGGTGCGCTTCTTTGCTCTGCCTGCTCCGGCGTTTTCCTCCTTGCCGAGACGGGCCTGTTCGATGATCAGGAGACGACCGTCCACTGGATCTATGCCGATGAATTTGCGGAAGCGTTCCCGAGCGTGCGCTTGAACCCTGCTCGCGTTCTCGTTGTCTCGGGCGTACGCGAGGAACTGATTACCTCCGGTGCCTCGATGACGTGGCATGATCTCGTGCTCTACCTGATCTCGCGGCACGTCGGCTCAGCGGCAGCGCAGACCGTCGCCCGATACTTTGCACTCCAATGGCATCACGACGGACTTGCCCCGTACATCGTTTTTCAGGGCCGAAAGGACCACGCAGATGCGGTCGTCGCCGAGGCTCAAGACTGGTTAGCGAGCCACTTTTCAGTGGCTTCACCTGTCGATGAACTCGTGAGGCGCTCGGGTCTCGCCGAGCGGACGTTCAAGCGACGCTTCTCCGAGGCGACAGGGTTTGCGCCGATCGACTACGTGCAAAGGCTCAGAATCGAGGACGCGAAGCGCCGGCTTGAGCGCACCGATGCGCCGGCTGACGAGATCAGCTGGAAGGTCGGATACGAGGATCCCGCATTTTTTCGCCGGCTCTTCAAGCGCGTCACCGGCCTGACGCCCGGCGCCTATCGCAAGCGCTTTCAAATTCCCGCATTTGCCCGGTCGCGCCGAGGATAAGCGGCGCGAATGTCCTATCTGACGATGTCCGCTGATCGAGGTATCACGACTACGCCGTGGCGCCGATCTTCGTGCTGATCGTTTGCTGTTACCGATGTCCGGAATCTCTGCCTCGCGTCGAGCGCGTGGCAAGTCGCGGCATCCCAAATGCAGAAGTCGATGACTTTTGCGAATGCGATTCCTTAGTGCTTGTCGGTGATGTCTGCAGTTGAGGTCACTTCGGCCATCAGTAACGCGAAGCGATTCATGTCCCGCAGCCCTCGTCGCGCTGTTTGTCGAGCGTGACAACTGCTGCTTGTCGAAAGCAGACGTTCAGTGTTCCCCGTCAGTAACCGCGAGACATTTTGAAGCGAATCGGGAGTGGAGGATTTTGAGATCATCGTAGCCGTTAAGGAGCGAAGATGAGATCAAAATCCGGGCCGCAGTCGTCGGCCGAAGCCCATGTCCGCGAGATCCGCCGGCAGACGCGCAAGCGTCACAGCACGGAGGAGAAGATCCGGATCGTGCTGGAAGGCCTGCGCGGCGAACATGCGATTGCCGAGCTGTGCCGGCGCGAAAGCATTGCCCAGAGCCTCTACTACAAGTGGTCGAAGGAGTTCCTGGAAGCCGGAAAGAAGCGGCTGGCGGGCGACACCGAGCGCCAGGCAACCTCCGGCGAGGTCAAGGACCTGCGCCGCGAGATGAGCGACCTCAAGGAAGCGCTCGCGGACGTCCTGCTCGAGAACCGCTTGCTCAAAAAAAGCATGATCGCGGATGGGGACGACTACGAATGAGGTATCCCGCATCCGAGAAGCTCGAGATCATCCGGCTCGTTGAGCAATCGCATCTGCCGGTCAAGCACACGCTGGCGAAGATCGGCGTGTCGCGGCCAACGTTCTATCGTTGGTACGACCTTTACAGCCGGTTCGGCGAGGCAGGTCTTGAAGACAAACGGTCTGGCCCAAAGCGTCCGGGCTGGAACCGCGTCCCCGACGACGTGCGCTCTGAGATCATCGAGATGGCACTCGACCGTCCGGAACTGTCTTCGCGCGAACTTGCCGTCACGTTCACCGACGAGCGCCGGTACTTCGTCTCGGAAGCCAGTGTTTACAGGCTTTTGAAGGCACGCGGGCTCATCACCTCGCCGGCCTTTATCGTTATGAAGGCGGCCGACGAGTTCAAGGACAAGACGACGGCACCGAACCAGCTCTGGCAAACCGACTTCACCTACCTTAAGGTCACCGGTTGGGGCTGGTTCTACCTGTCGACAATCCTCGATGACTTCTCGCGCTACATCGTGGCCTGGAAGTTGTGTTCGACGATGAAAGCCGATGACGTCACCGACACGCTGGAGCTGGCGCTGGCAGCAGCCGGTCTCGACCAGGCCGACGTCAACGAACGTCCTCGGCTCCTGTCGGACAACGGCTCAAGCTATGTTGCCGGCGACCTCGCCGACTGGCTTGAAGAACAGGGCATGGATCACGTGCGCGGAGCGCCCTATCACCCGATGACCCAGGGCAAGATCGAACGTTGGCACCAGACGCTCAAGAACCGCATCCTGCTGGAGCACTACTACCTGCCCGGCGATCTCGAAATGCAAATCGACGAGTTCGTCGGCCACTACAATCACTGCCGCTACCACGAAAGCCTTGGCAACCTCACGCCTGCCGACGTCTACTTCGGGCGCGGACCGGCCATCCTGCTGCAAAGAGAAAGGATCAAACGAAAGACATTCAAACAACGCCGCTTGCAACATCAAAGGCAAGCCGCTTAGATCAACCCAACGGATGATCCAAACCCTCCACTACGCAAAACGCCCCAGTGTCTCAAAGACCGTGAAGACCGACACGTCGATCCTGAAACCTGGAAGAATAGGACCCGTGAGGTCGAGGGGTCTTGGTGGCCCGCATGGGTGCGATGGCTCGATAGCCATTCGACTGGGTCGGTCGCACCGCCGCGGCTTGCTTCACTTGCCGAGCACGGGTTGCCTCAATGTGCCGCTCCGGGAGAGTATGTACTGGAGCGCTGACCAGATAGTACGCGGCTATGCCACAAGAGCGGCGGGTGCTGATGAAGGCAGCGCCGCTTGGCCGCAATCGCGCGAGACGAACATTCGGAGCGAGCAAGTCCCATGATCGAATTCCTTCCGCAAAGCCATGATAATTTGGTTGCGATCAAGGTTGGAGGTACGCTGACCGCCCGAGACTATGAAACGGAACTGATCCCCAAACTGGACGGGCTGCTCTCCAAGCACTCCAAAATCAACATAGTCTTTGTCATGGACGAGACTTTCAGCGGCTGGTCCATGGACGCTGCCTGGGACGATGCGAGCTATGCACTCAAGCACCGTCTCCAGTTCGACAGGATCGCCGTCGTTGGTGGTCCGGCTTGGGTGGGTTGGTGCATGCGGGCCGGTGCATTCTTAATGAGCGGCGAGATGCGAAACTTTGCTGGCGGACAATTGGAAGAGGCTTTGAGGTGGGCTAATCCGGATTTGCGCAATAGCAAGGAGTGAAGCCGCACAACATGAAGAATAAACCCAACAGGCTCGCGTGAGATCTTGGAGCCCGCAAATGGCCCAGTCGTCTGATCGATCGGCAGGAGAGAACCGGAAGCCGCAGAACGCCCAATCGTTCGGCGAAGTCGTGGCGGTGATCGGCTCTGTTGTCGATGTCGCTTTTCCATCGGGCAAGCTTCCGCACATCTTCAATGCGCTGGAGATAGAATGGCAGGGCCCACACCGCATCGTAGTCGAGGTTCAACAGCATCTTGGACCCTCTCGGGTTCGCGGCGTGGCTCTGCAGGATACGACCGGACTAGGCTGTGGGATGCGTGCCCTTGATACGGGCTTTCCAATCCGGACCCCCGTCGGCGGGTCCACGTTGGGTCGCATGATTGATGTGCTCGGAGATCCAGTGGACGGCGGACCAGCCTTCAGCCCCGATACCTTGCGCAAGTCCATTCACCGGCCCCCGCCCAAACTTGAGGCCCAAGGTGTCGGACGCGCTCCCTTCCATACTGGAATAAAAGTCATCGACCTGCTGGCGCCACTGCCCCGTGGTGGCAAAGCAGCCATGTTCGGTGGAGCCGGTGTGGGCAAAACCGTACTCATTATGGAATTGATCCGCACCACGGTCGAATCTTATTCCGGTTTGTCGGTGTTCGCCGGCATCGGTGAGCGAACGCGCGAGGGGCATGAGTTGTGGCTCGAGCTGAAGCAGTCCGGTGTTTTGGACCAGACCGCTCTCGTCTTCGGTCAAATGAATGAACCCCCCGGTGCGCGATGGCGCGTGGGATTGACCGCATTGACCCTTGCGGAACATTTCCGCGATGATTTGCAAAAAGACGTGCTGTTGCTGATCGACAACGTGTTCAGGTTTGCACAGGCTGGCGGTGAGGTTTCGGGCCTGTTGGGTCGGATGCCATCGCGCCTGGGCTACCAGCCGACGCTCGCGACAGAGATCGCGGATCTGGAAGAGCGGATTACGTCAGTCGAATCCGCAGCCATAACCTCGATCCAGGCCGTCTATGTGCCGGCCGACGACTTTACGGATCCGGCTGTGGCGCAGACTTTCACGCATCTGGACACCTCTGTTGTTCTAAGTCGAGAAATGGCCAGCGAAGGCCTCTATCCGGCGATCGATCCTCTCGCATCCGCGTCGGTCCTTCTCGACCCTCTCATCGTTGGACGACGACATTACCAAATCGCAGAAGATGTCCGAAAGCTGATCGAGCGTTACCGAGAACTGCAGGAAGTCATCTCGTTGCTGGGGATTGACGAATTGTCTGCCGGCGATCGTAAGGCGGTCGGGCGAGCGCGCCGACTGATGCGCTTCTTGACGCAGCCGTTCCTCGTCACGGCCCAATTCACCGGTCGCGAGGGGGTCTCGGTCACTCTTGATGACACGCTTTCTGGCTGCGAGACGATTCTTGATGGAGACGTCGACGATTTGCCCGAGGAGGCGTTCTATATGACCGGAACTCTGGAAGATGCGCGCAAGCGTGCCGAATCCGGAAGCAGGGTGCATGCATGAGACTCTTGATCGGAACACCTCTCGCCGTCGTCGTGGACGAACCCGGGGTGACTTATGTTCGCGCTGAGGACGAAACCGGCGCATTCGGTATCCTTGAGGGTCATGCCGACTTCCTGACGACGCTGACGGCATGTGTGGTCACCTGGGCCCGCGATCAACAAACGTCTCAGGTCGCCGTTCGCGGCGGCATCCTTCGGGTGAGTGGTGGTGATCATGTGTCGATTGTCACGCGCGAGGCTGTCGGCGAGGAAACTTTGACCAAGCTCGGCAGCGCCGTTTTGCAGCGTATGCGGCGCCAAGTCGAGAGTGAGGAAGCGTCACGATTGGTGGGAGCGCGGATGGAATTGGCGACCATTCGACAGATCGAGCGCTATCTTGCAACCGGTCGCAATCGATTCAGCAGGGCGGCAACAGGCGAGAGCGCGTTTGCTTTTCAACCAGAAAAGTCCCCAGGTGAGCGATGATGCCGACTCCTGAAGATGATCAAACCTACCTCGAATTGAGTAAGGCGGTGCAGAACCGCAAGCGCCGGGATGACGAATGGACGCGTAGCGGCGAAAGACCGTTGTGGCGGAACCTGTCCATGATCGGCGCATTGGGTTGGCTCATTGTCTTGCCGACGGTTGTTGGCGCGTTTGCTGGTGGATGGCTTGATCGCAAGTTTGACAGCGGGATCTTCTGGAGCGGAGCCTTGATCATGTTCGGCGCCGCGATTGGCGGATGGATGGCTTGGCAGAGGGTGCGCAGCGAATGAGCAGCTTGATTGAGCTGACATGGCTGGGGGGCGCTTCCGCCGGACTTGTCTCCGGTTATATGCTGGGGCTGGCCTATTTCAGTCATTTGCATCGCTGGTCTGGACGGATTGTCGGCGGAGCCCCGCCCTCCAGAATAATCGCAGCGAGCGCCGGACGGCTGCTTATGGCAGTGGCTGTGTTCTTTGCCTTGACGCAGTGGGGCGCGGCCGCCGCCGTAGGCGGCCTCATTGGGTTCTCGATTGCCCGCAGGGCAATCGTGTCAAGGACGGAGCCGGGCTAGGCATGGTGCAAAATCCGCTATCGACTGAAGTATTGTTTTACATTGGCCCCGTGCCCATTGCAGCTGCCGTGCTCACGACCTGGGCGATCATGGCGGTCCTGGCCGTCGTGTCGTTCGTTGCGTTGAAACGCCGCCAAGTCGTTGGTGGCGCACTGCAGACGTCATTGGAAATTTTCGTCGAGGCGATGCTGTCGCAAATCCGCTCGGTTGTGGGAGAGAGGAGCGCGGCCTTTGCGCCTTTGCTCATGACCCTGTTCATCTTTATCGTGTGCGCGAATGTGTCCGCCGTACTGCCCGGCGTCAAGGCGCCGACCGCACACTTGGAAACACCGGCGGCACTCGCTGCGATCGTCTTCTTTTCCGCGCACTACTTTGGAATTCGAGCGCAGGGATTAGTGCAGTACCTGCGTCATTACACCCGGCCGAGCTGGATAATGACGCCACTTAACGTGCTTGCCGAACTCACACGAACCTTTTCTTTGATGGTCCGCCTGTTCGGCAACATGATGAGTCATGAGCTTGTGCTGACCATCATTGTCGTACTGGCCGGATTACTGGTTCCGATCCCGTTTCTTGTGCTGGGCCTTCTGATCGGCGTGATCCAGGCCTACATTTTCACCGTGCTTGCCACGGTCTACATCGGGGCTGCTTCAGCTTCCATCTCGCTGGAATGAAAGGGTGGCAATGGACATCAGTACTATCAGTATTATCGGAGCGGTCATCGCGGTCTGCTTTGGTGCGATCGGTCCGGCCTTCAGCGAAGGGCGGGCGATCGCAGCGGCGATGGAGGCGATCGCGAGGCAGCCGGAATCCGCTGGCGTTATATCGCGAACGCTGTTTGTTGGATTGGCGATGATCGAGACGATGGCGATCTACTGCCTCGTCATCGCGCTTCTGCTTCTCTACGCCAACCCGTTTGTGAAGTGACACGGCAGCAATGCAATTCAGCTGGTGGACCTTTTTCATTCAGGCCGCAAACTTCCTGATCCTTGTATGGTTGCTCAAACGTCTGCTTTTTCAGCCCGTCCACGACATCATGGAAAAGCGTCGTCAGCTGAGCGAAGCGGCAGGGAGGGAGGCGAAGCGGGCGCGGGCGCAGGCCGATGCGGAAAAGCGTCGGTATGACGAGGCGCTTGCTGCGATCGACGCGGAGCAACACGAAGCAATTGCGGCGGCGCACCAGCAGATAGAAAGGGATCGCCAGGCGATCCTGGATGAAGCCAAAGCGAAGGCTGCGCGTGATATCGACGAAGCGCGTAAAGTGATTGAGCTCGAAAGAAAGGAGGCGGTCCAGGCCTCGCGCGATGAGGTTGCAGATTTGGCCGTTGAATTGGCGCGCACGCTATTGGTGGACGTTGCAGACGACATTCCCAAAAGCGCCACCCTCGCTCGCCTCGAAAAGGAGCTGAAAGTCTTATCCCCGCGTGAACGCGACCGCTTGGAACGGGAGATTTCGCAGAACGGCGGCGCGCTGGAGGTCATTACGGAGAGCACACTTTCGGCGCACGAGCGCGAACTCTGGCAAGTGATGCTCCAGCAGGAACTGCGCCATCCCTTGCAACTGACCTTCAAGTGCGACCCCGGTTTGATATCCGGCGCCAGACTCCATTTACCACATGCTTCGGTCCGCGCGAGTTTTTCAGATCGGCTTTCTGCAGCAAGAGACGCGCTCCTGAGGGGGAATGGTGTCAACGATTCGCGATGAGCTTCGGCACTGGTTTGCGGATGCGCCGCGTGCGGTTTCGACGCTCGATTTGCGCGCGCGTATCGAGCATGTCGGTAGTGTATCGCGGGTGGCAGATTCGGTTGCCACCGTCGCAGGTCTGCCTGATACACGGCTTGGTGAGTTGCTCCGTTTCGAGGGTGGCGCCTTGGGACTTGCGCTTTCGGTTGATGTCGACAGCGTTGAGTGTGTCCTGCTCGATCATGGGGAAGGCATTTCCGCAGGAACCGCCGTTCGGGGCACGAGTAGCATTAGCCGAACGCCGGTCGGCCCAGACTTGCTGGGGCGCGTTGTGGATGCAATGGGACGGCCGCGTGACGGGGGCGGGCCTGTTCGAGCGGAAAGGCACGATCCAGTAGAGCGTCCTGCCCCAGGGATAATTGAAAGGGATCTCATCCATGAGCCCTTGATGACAGGACTGACGGTCATCGACAGCATGATTCCGCTCGGGCGAGGGCAGCGCGCACTATTGATGGGCGATCGCAAGACCGGAAAGACAGCCATGGCGATCGATGCAGTCATCAACCAGAAGACGACGGACATCATCTGCATCTATGCACTGATCGGACAAAAGTCTTCGACCATCGAGCAGGTCGTCAATGCCGTTCGAACGCACGGGGAAATGAAGCGCTGCATCTTTGTGGTCGGCGAAGCCAGCGATCCGCCCGGTGCGCAGTGGCTTGTCCCGTATGCTGCTTGCACGATGGCCGAATACTTCCGCGACCAGGGCCAGCATGCCTTGCTGATATTCGATGACCTGACCCGCCATGCCATCGTCTATCGTGAGATTTCGCTGCTGCTTCATCGCCCTCCGGGCAGGGAAGCGTATCCGGGCGATATCTTCTATATTCATTCACGCCTGCTGGAGCGTGCAGCGAAGCTGTCTCAAGATCGCGGAGGCGGGTCTCTGACCGCTCTTCCGATTATCGAGACTCAGGCGGGCAATCTGAGCGCCTATATCCCGACAAATCTCATATCGATCACGGACGGCCAGATCTATTTCGAACCCAAGCTCTTCTACGAGGGGCACAAACCTGCGGTGAATGTGGGCCTCAGTGTTTCGCGCGTTGGGGCCAAGACGCAAGCGCATGCAATCAGGCAACGCGCCACCAATCTCAAATTGCAGTATGCGCAGTTCGTCGAGTTGGAGGTGTTTACGAGGTTCGGCGCCATGGTTGACGAACGCACGAAGAAGCGGGTCGAGCACGGCAAGCGTATTCGCGCAATACTGGTGCAGCCTCAGTTCTCCCCTCGATCGCTCGCGGTTCAGGCATCGCTCCTGCTGGCGCTCGAAACCGGCTGTCTCGACCAACTTTCCCTGCCGCAAGTCGAGTCCTTCAAGAACCGGATCGGTGAGCATCTGAGCGCAACCTGTCCACAGGTGGCAGCGCGCATTGATCGTTCGCAATCCATAGAACCTGAAGACGAGCAACGGCTGGTCTCGGCGCTTGATCAACTCATTGCCGACATCTCAGAGCGCCAACCGGAGATGCAAGATCATGGAACAGCTGGTGCGCCTTGAAGATCGAATTGAAAGTTTGAAAGGGCTGCAGGATCTCCTCTCGGCCATCAAGGCGATGGCAGCGGCCAGGGTGCAACTTGCACAGACGGCCTTGGACAGTGTGACGAGCTATGCCGAGGTCGTCGAGCGTTCGATCTCGGAGGCTGCGTCCATGAAGACAGCTGAGCACGTTGAAAGGTCGGGACCGGCTGACGCTCGCAATTCGATCCTGGTGATCCTATGTTCCGAGCATGGCTTCTGCGGCGCGTTCAATCGACTGGTATTGGAACGCGCGCGCAAAGAACTCGGTCGTGGCGAGGATGCTGCAATCGTCGGTCAGCGTGGGGCTGCGATCGCAAGTGGTCATGAAATCGCGCCGGCATGGACGTTGCCGATGGCGACGCAGATGGAAGCGGTACTCGCCACGGCACGGAGCGTCGCCACCAAGCTGGATGAGAAGGATAATATCCGGCTCGTCTTTGCAAGGTACCGCGGAGGCATGCGTTTCGAAGTCGAGGTGCGCCAGATTCTGCCACCACGGCCGGAGTTGTTCGAGCCGCAATGGAAATGCAGGGCGCCTCTGCATCACCTAGAGCCAGGGCGGTTGATACACACACTGATCGTCGAACTACTTCTGGCTGAATTGACTCTTGCGCTGACAGAATCATTTGCCAGCGAGAATGCCGCGCGTCTTCAAGTCATGCAGGCCGCCAATCAGAGCATCGAGGATAAGTTGATGCGGCTGACACGGACGAGCCGACAGCTGAGGCAGGATGAGATAACCTCAGAACTGCTCGAGATCGTCACGGGCAGCGAAGCGGTTATCAAAGCCGCCGCCCTCAAGTCCGGTTAGCTTGGATCGGCGCTCAAGCTTGGGCGGTTGGCGGTTCACTCGCCTTTGGCTCCCCTGGCTGCCTCCGGACGCGGCGAGCACGGCCACGAGGAAGCTCGCGGGCGCCGCAGCGCATCGATTTTCACGAAGTTTCATGGTTTTGCCGGAGAGATTTGAACTCTCGGTCTCTCCCTTAACAAGAGTATGCTATCGCATTCGTGGTGATGCGACCAAGCCTGCGTTGTTCCACGGACAGGAACTCGGCAGAATTCTTCGACCATCCGCATCCGCAAGCACTTGCCGAAGTTCGCTATTCTGGTGCGTGGCGGCGACAGCTATTGCGTGCCGCAAAATGTGAGACTAGTTGCACACGACTCCATCTGCCGCGTGAGTGCTGCGCACCGGCAAAGTGTCAGCTCGGGGTGCGAACTCCAGATCCGATTTTTTAATCTCGACGGACGAGTTAGGGCCGAAAGCGGACGCCAGCCCCAAAATACGGCCAGGGCCTTGATGCGGCGCAGCGATCTTCTAGACCATGGTCAAAGTTTCGATGCGCAAAGTAAGCACACCACTTCTGATGGTCCGTGACCTACATCTGGCGGTTATGGCCCGTAGTGTCGGGGCTCTCGCGGCACTCGGAAGGTTCATCCCATAAGGCGACATCGGACGGCGGATCGGCTTTCCGCGGCAGATGTCCGTTGCTGGCGAAAGCCGCCATTGCGGCGCATCATGAGCCCGTCGCGAAGGGCCACAGCACTAAGTCGCTGCGCTCCGGCCCGCGGCGCGGGGGCTGTGGCGCGTGTGGCGGTAACCAATTGAGCGTCGCGGAGTAACGGGGCGGGGAACCCCTCCTGAGGATCGAGGTGTCGTCAACCTCACCCAGGAGAAGCTCCCTATGAGCGATGCTACCACCATCAGCCCGCTGCGCCAGCGTATGATCGAGGACATGGCTGCGCGCAACCTCAACCGGCATACGCAGCGCAGTCACCTCTCGAGCTGCAAGCGCTTCGCGGCCTGGCTGAAGCGTTCGCCCGACACGGCAACCGCCGACGAGGTGCGTCTGTTCCAGCTGCATCTGATCGAGAGCGGCGCGTCGATCTGCAACCGCAACCGCATCATGACCGGGGTGAGGTTCCTGTTCCGCGTCACGCTGCGCCGGCACGACCTTGCCGCCGAGGTCTGGCACATGAAGGAACCGCTCAAGCTGCCTCCGGTGCTTGTGCCTGACGAGATCAGGCGCGTGCTCGCCTGTGCCCAGAGCCTGAAGGCTCGGGTGATGCTGACGCTTGCCTATGGCTGCGGGCTCAGGGCTGGCGAGGTGGTCCGCCTCACGGCCGGCGACATCGACTCTGAGCAGATGATCATCCGCATCGTGCAGTCGAAGGGGCGCAAGGATCGCCACGTCATGCTGCCTGCCGAGGTGCTCGAGCTGCTGAGGCACTGGTGGAAAGAGCGGTCCATCGAGCACGACGCCGGCATCACGCCGGAGAAGCGCTGGCTGTTTCCCGGCCGTGGCGAGCATCGACCCCTCACCGTTCGCCAGTTCGGCCGGCTATTCAAGGAGGCGGCGACCGCCGCCGGCATCAGGAAGCCGGTGACGCTGCATACGCTCCGCCACAGCTTTGCGACGCACCTGCTCGAGGCCGGCGTCGATGTTCGCAAGATCCAGGCGGTTCTGGGCCACGACAAGCTCGAGACGACGGCCCGCTATACGCGCGTGGCAACGGGCATGATCGCGGCCATCGAAAGCCCACTCGAGGCGCTGTCCTTGCCGAAGCTGCGCTACGAGCAGAAGAGTAAGCGCAAGCGGAAGGGCCGGGCGCGTTCCAAGTAGAGCCGCCTCATGTCGGCTACGACGCTGGAGGTCGCGGATATCTTCCGCGACCACGGCCCGGCTTGGCGTGAGGCTAACCGCGGGCACGTCAGCCTCGACCAGTTGAAGGTAATGTCCGCCATCGAGCGCTGCCGCACGGCGGCGCTCGGCGGCCATGTCGCGCGTTGTGAGAACGGCGCGTGCGGACACACCGTAATCAGCTACAACAGCTGCCGCAACCGGCACTGTCCCAAGTGCCAGGGATCGGCGGCGCGCAAGTGGCTCGCCGAGCGCGAGGCGGAGCTGCTGCCCGTACCGTACTTCCATGTCGTCTACACGCTGCCGAGCCAGCTGCGCGACGTGGCTTGGCAGAACAGGCGCGTCGTCTATGACCTCTTGATGAGGGCGGCGGCGGAGACGACGCTGGAGATCGCGGCCGACCCGAAACGGCTCGGGGCCAGGATCGGCATCACGGCTGTGCTGCACACCTGGGGCAGCGCGATGACGCATCACCCGCACGTGCACATGATCGTGCCGGGCGGCGGCTTGTCGGACGACGGCTCACGCTGGATCGGATCGCGTTCCAACTTCCTCGTCCATGTACATGCGCTCGCCCGGCTGTTCCGAGGCAAGTTCATCGCCATGCTGAGCGCGGCGCACACCAACGGGAAACTCAAGTTCTTCAACACCCACGCCGGGCTTGCCGATCCGAAAATCTTCAAACACTTCCTCGGCCCACTGCACCACATCGACTGGGTGGTCCATTGCAGGCCGCCGTTCGCCGGACCGCAGGCGGTGCTCGCCTATCTCTCCCGCTACACGCATCGTGTCGCCATCTCCAATCGGCGCCTCATCGCCGCCGACGATGGCGGCATCGCCTTCCGTTGGAAGGACTATCGTGCCGACCACGCCACCCGCTGGAAGACCATGAGGCTCGCACCAACCGAGTTCATCCGGAGGTTCATGCTGCACGTGCTGCCCAAGGGCTTCCACCGCATCCGCCACTACGGTCTGTTCGCCAACGGCAATCGGGTTGCCAACGTCGCTCGTGCACGCGAGTTGCTCGGTGTTCATCCGCCGGAGCAGAGTAAACTTGATGAGGCCGACAGCCCAAAAGATCCCGACGTGCTGGCTCAACCCTGCCCGTGCTGCGGTGGGCGCATGCGCATCATCGAGGTCTTCGCAAAGGGCTGCGAACCAACCTACCCACCCCAGGGCACCGCCAGGGACGGACAGTGCATGAGCGTTCGAATGGATATTGCGTCTCTCGTGGAGCGCTGGTCCGGGGCCGGCAGTGGTGCCGCTCGCCCAGAGAACGAAAAACCGTTGCTCAAGTCACCAAACGCGCTATGGCCGAAAGGCGAAAAGCCCCCGAAATACCAACAAGCCCGGCCGGCGGCTGCGCCTGCCGGCCACCATTCATCGACGGTGACAAACGTCCCGCAGGCCAAATCCCCATAGAGCCCGCTGCACCGACCCCACTCCACCTCCCGCGACTTCGTGCCTTGGCGCTTCTCCGACGCCGGCACGAGCAAGCCGCCCGACCACAGCATGCCGGCGTCCGAGAAACCTGCACAATACCAGAAGTCAGGATCGGGGGAGCAGGCCACATGTCCAGCTCGAGCGGTAGCCCTGTGAAGCTCTTTCTCGTCGAAGCATGGTGCGATAGCTAGTGCGCCAACATTTTTGTCATCACTGCGCGCGTGCAATCGCGGCGTCATAAATTCGGACATAGCTTACCAGCCCCATCTCGTCCTTTTTCTCGCCGACATCCAGTCGGCCTGTGATTCGCAGAGGTCCGTCGATGTAATCGGTCGGGCGTGCTAGGAAGATGGCGGCGAAGCCAGCCCAATCGTAACTTACATCGTGGAATGGACAAACGAAGCTCGGCTCGCGAAGCAGCATGAAATGCATGCCGTCACGCGGCAAGATGCCATCCATGAAGCCGAGGATCTCGACGGGCTTACCATTCAGATTCTTAACCGTATCGGAGAGCTTCAACTGCGGCGTCATGCCGACGCCAGCTTGATAGGTTTCGCCGATGTAAAAATCGGAGAACTTGATGCGGGTTGCCGCAGCGGACGGTTCGTTCGTCATGGCAAGAAGGCCTGCGATCAGGGTGGCGATGAGGCGAAGAGTTCGTGAACGTTTCATATCATCGGTGCTAGGTTTCTGGAGACATCTTCCCGGCAAGCGATATAAGCCGGTATGGTGCCGGCAGCTAGGCCGAGCGTCACCGCGACGAGCGCGATGGAAAACTCTGCAGGACCGAGCGGCGCGGGAACGAGCTGGAACCCGCTTTGGTGCGATACCTGCCAGGCGACGAGATGCGCGACGGCACGTCCAAGGACAATACCGGCGGTCGCGCCGATGCTAGTGATAATGCCGGCCTCGACAGCCAGCACGCCGAACACCACACTGCGCGACGCGCCGATGGCGCGCAAGGTTGCGATCTGTCGACGTCGTTCGATGGCCGCTGCCAGCAGCGATACCGTTATGGCGAATACGGCAATGCCGGCCGCGAGCCACGCCATCGCCGTCACCACGACCTGCCCACGCTGAAGATACGTTAGGAGCTGGGTGGCGACCCGCCCTGGAAATACCGCCTGCACGTCGCCGCGCCGCGAAAGCTGCGCTGAAAGTCGCGCAACGTCGCCATAGCTTTTGCCGTGCACCAGCAGCGCCGTAATCTCTGTCGTATTCTGCAGCGCATGCTCCTGGTGCGCCGCTGTGCCGGCCGACCGGGGAAGTGGCACCGCACCTTTCAGCTCGTCATGAACAAGCCATGCCGTCTCCAGCGTTGTGAAGATCGCGCGATCCGTCGGCGAATTGAGCTGACGAAGCACCCCAACGACCGAGTAGTGGTGCTCTTCGTGCGGGCGGGCCAAGTCCTCGGGCAGTTCGACGAAACCATGTGCAGCGGTGAATTTGTCGCCGAGTTTCAGGCCCGTCGATTTCGCCGCCGCCGCGCCTACGATCACCTCGAATGCTGCAGTGGGCCAGCGGCTACCCGGTTGCATCTGAGGGGCCCTTCCGACCGGAACCTCAATGAGCTTTTGATAGTCGCTCGTAGTCGCGACGATGAAGCTGCCGCGATAATTGTCGCCGAAGCTGAATGGGACCGCTACGGCAACGCCCTGATCCTGCCGCAGGTGCTCGTAGAGATCAAACGGGATGTTTCCAGTCGGAGCCTCGACGAAAAACAGCGTCGACAGAATGGCTTGCACCGGGCTGCCCTTCGCCGCTACTAAGAGTTGATAGCCGCCAGCATTGTCCTGTGCGCTCTTGCGTGCGGCAGTTGTAAGCGCGCTCGTCGCAACGACAATTGCGATGCCGGCTGCGATGCTAAGAGACGTCAAGGCATTCAGCAGCGGCCGCGCGATTACGTACTGGAAGGCGAGCCATGCCGCGGTCATGAAACAACGCTCCCCACCCGATTGATGTCGGCAAGTGCGATTCGATCCTCCATCATGGCAAGTATTCGTTCATCGTGCGTGGCCAGCACCAGAGTGGCCTCAGCTTCTTTCGCCACGTCGAGCAGGAGCTGTGCGGTCGATAGCGCGAGCCCTGGCTCGAGGCTGGCCGTGGGCTCATCTGCCAGGATGAGCTTCGGACGGTTGGCGAGGGCGCGCGCAATGCCGACGCGCTGCATCTGTCCGAACGACAATTCTGCCGGCTTGTGCCAAACGCGTTCGGCGAGGCCGACACGGTTGAGAAGTGTCTCGGCGCGAGCAAGCCGTTCGGCTGCGGTCAAAACTCCTGCGAATCGCATCGCGACCTCGACGTTGCCGAGCACCGTGAGCGCAGGTATGAGGTTGAATCCTTGGAAGACATATCCGATCAGCGTGGTGCGAAGCTTGTCGCGCGCACCCTGCGACAGCGCGGTGATCTCGGTTCCTTCGATGGAAACGCTTCCCCTCGTCGGCTGCATTAAGCCAGCAATGACGTTGAGCAAAGTGGTCTTGCCGGATCCGCTCGGTCCCGCAAGTCCGACTGCGCGGCCGCGTTCGATTTGCAGCCGCGCGATGTTAAGGACAGTGAAGAGCTTGCCCGCTGTTCGAAAAGCGACGACGACGTCGCACAGCGAGAGCATGGGAGCCGGCCCCGTTATCGGGTAGGTCATCACGGATGCGGCTCTGCTAGACATGTTCGTGCAGCTCGCCAGCTCAGTTCAAGGCTTCCGACAGCACGCGGCCTTCGCAGCCGTTCGGCGGGCGGACGTTCAGGATGAACGCAATCGTCCGGCCGAGATCGACCACTTCGGAATCTCCATACTTGCCGGGCTTCACCCAGGTCGGCCCATACATAACGAGCGGCACGTTGGTGTCGTAAGACCACGGGGAGCCGTGGGTGGAGGCGTAGGCTGTCGGCTTCGCAAATAGGTACCAATTGGGCTTGTTCATGATGACTATGTCGCCGCTCAGCTGCTGGTGCCAGGCGAGCGTCACCTGCTTTGCCAGCTTGGTATCCGGCATGCGCCCCTCTTCCATCTGATTGCGAGTGAAAACCGCCTCGACGCCCGGATAACTGCGCAAGAACCGTTGTGCAGCATTCTCCAACGCGCTCCGGTCGATGCCTTTGCTGTCGACGAGATCGTAGTCGATATAGAGCGTCGGGTTCCACCACGTGGTGATGAACTTTCCTTCGCCGAACTTTTTAGACAGCTCAACATTGGTCGCTTGAATCATTTCCTCCGGATCGATACGGCCGGCATCGTGGCGGCGGCTCGAGCTGTACTCCGGAATGTTCATGAAGCCATGGTCTGCCGACAGTGTAATGAGCACGTTTTCCAAACCGACTCGCTTGTCGAGGTAGTCGAAAAAATCGGCCAGGACACGATCGAGACGAAGCGTGTGGTCGTGCGACTGGCGGCTTTCCGGACCGAATAGATGGTTGACGTAGTCATGGCTCGTCCAACTCACAGCGAGAAGATCGGGCACGCCGGCAGGGTTTTGGCCCAGGTTCTCGCCTTCGATAGTCGCTCTGACGAAATCGAGCGTCAGCAGGTCGCCGAATGGCGTCCACAGCATCGCGCCGTAGTAGCTCTTGTTTGGCTCGGTGGCGCCGCCGTCGATCGAATGCGGGAACTTTGTGCCCAGACCTTTATAGTTCGTCGACCATGGGCGGTCATCGGGAGCGGAGCGCGCATAGGCTTCCTCAGGTAGAAGCAATGTCCACTTCTGGCCGAAGTATTTATTCTGTGGCTTGCCCTCGTAGAACGCGTTCCACCACGCCGGATACTCGGACATGTAGTAGTCGGACGAGACGAACCGACCGGTCGATGGGCTATGCATATATGCGGTGCCGTTTTGTCCAGCTAGGCCAATAGCGCTACGGTCCTTGCCAGATATGGCGATCACCTTGGATTTGCCGTTAGCATAAATGAGCTCGTCACCGACCGCCGTAACCTTGATATTGAAAGGTGACGTGCCGGCATGCTTGGGCGTGTCCTCGCCCAGCAGCTTGTGGCGAGGATCCTCGGTCGAGTAGACCCGTTGTTTGGTCGCTTTGTCTAGCCAGTCGTTACCGATGACGCTGTGCTTGTAGGGATGCGCGCAAGTTAACAGCGTGGCGTGGCCGACACCCGTATAGGTGGTTGCGTGACTGTAGTGGTTATTCCCGTACCAAGCGCCCTTGTCCAGTAATCGCTTGAATCCGCCCTCGCCATATTGGTCGTAGTACTTGACGAGCTGCTCCTGCGGGAAGCCATCGACGGCCATGAAGACGATCAGTTTCGGGGGAGCCTTGGCGGCAGGTGCCGGTGCTTGGGCACTTGCGGTACCAGCAGCGAGTAGCAGCGCCGCTCCGGCACCGAAGCCGGGCAGAATTCTTGCATTTTCCATAGAGTTCTTCCTCCGATGCGAATGCAGGAAGCACGGTAAGTGCTCGCGCATTGTCCTTATTCTTGGCGTCCGCTTGCGGTTGGAGCCATCGGAGCCCACTCGTTGATCATTGAGCGGTCGGACCGAAGCGAGTCCCAGTGACTCCTGGCGTGCGCATGGCGATGCTTCAGCATGTTCTCATCGTGTAATAGCGGAAGTCCAACCAGCAACCGATATAGGTCGAGCTCGGGACATATGTCGAAAGGTCTAGTTAGAGAGCGAGCGGCACTCTTATGAACGCGTCCAAAATTTTGGTGGCACACGGTGTCGTCGCCGGCAGACGGAGACGGCCGCGATGGTCCGCCGGATAAAAGACGTTCTCGCAACGCAGCATAATTTTAGTGTGCAAAGAAATGGCAGTGGGCCTAAGCTTGAAGTGCGATAATTTAAATTCTGTGTGCGCTGCCGTAGGGTCATAGCAACTGACCTCTCAGGATCATTTCGCAGCGCTTGCGACAGCCGGGCTCAAAGCCATGAACATTCTTGTTGCAGACGATCACCCACTCTACCGAGAAGCGTTGACTAGTATTCTCGAGGGGTTGGGAAGCAATAACATTGTAACTCAGGCGACGACGCTTGACGAAGTCGTCCAGCATGTTTCCGAAGGCGGACTTTCCTTCGATCTGGTCTTGCTCGATCTCTACATGGGTGCGGGCGACTGGCGTGGCGTGATCGAGACGCTTAGCCGGTCGTGCCCCACGACCTCGGTCATCGTGGTTTCAGGATCGGACTCTCGCGACGACGCGGAGCGCGCGCTCAGGGCTGGTGCCTGCGGCTACATTCCGAAATCCATGAAGAAAGAGGACATGCTCAACGCGATCCGATTGATCCTGATGGGGGGCGTGCGTATACAGCCGCGAGACAACGAACGTACGCCCGGTATCCAGGATACGGTCGCAAGGTGCTTGTTGCCTGACGATGCCAGCAGCCGCATCGGCATGCTGACGAGTCGACAGCGCGACGTTCTCGTCGAGATCGGCGCCGGGAAGTCAAACAAGTTAATTGCCCGTTCACTCGGTATGGCAGAAGGAACCGTGAAGCTTCACGTCGCTGCCATTCTGAAGTGCCTCGGCACGGAAAACCGGACGCAGGCCGCAATAATGGCCCACCAGCTTAATCTTACACCCTCGCAAAACCACTAGGCACTGCACATGGCTCAAGCTCAATGGCACCAATTGCTTCACCCTCGGCCGATCACCAGTGAGGAATGCCGTGAATGGAACCGAACGATAGCGATGCGCATGCCGGCAGAGTAGCAATTCTCGAAGACCCTCGAAACGTTGACGGGGTCATTCACAGACGGCAGCTGCTCGCCTTTTTCTGCCTAGCCTTCTACGCGGAAGCCGTGGCGCCTCTGCCCTTAGCAGCGGGTTCTGCGCGCCTCCCCCTCTATCGCTTCGGCGTTACTCCTTGGCAGCACGGCCAATCGGATGATGACATTCGTTCGCTTTATAAACCGCTGCTGGAATGGCTCGGTGAAAGAGTAGGAGCGGAGTTCGCAATCGTCGGCGCCTCTGGCTATGGCGAAATGATTGATCTCCTCGCCTACGATTCGATCAATCTCGCTTCCATATCGCCCGTTCCGTTCGTGCTGGCAAAGTTGCGGAACCCCGGCGTCACGATGCTGGTGACGGAGCTTAGCTGGGACTTTGAAAACAACAGGAAAAATCCCTCATATGAGGGCTTCATCATCGCCCGCACGGACCGCGACGACATCGCCGGACTGGAAACGCTCCGCGGCTCCCGGTTTGGTTTCGTTCGCAAGCAGTCGAGCAGTGGATACGTCTATCCCGTCGCTCATTTCATCAGCAACCAAATCGATTTCAATACATTCTTCAGCCGCGTCTATTTTCTCGGTAGCCAGCCTCGCGTTACCGATGCTGTGGCGAGCGGGAGTATAGATGCCGGCGCGACGTGGGATTACAATCTCAAGCAAGCCATCAGCAAGCATGGCTCCATATTTAAGATCGTCGCAAAAACCGGCACCATACCGAATCTCGGGATTGCAGCCAACAGCTCGGTTCCATCCACGATGCAACTTAAGATTCGTGAAGCATTGCTCGAGGCGGAGGAAAGGCTTTTTCATGGATTGCCGGCAGCTGGGTACGTGGTGAAGGACGATGATTACTACGACACGGTGCGAGACGTCGTTCGGTTGGTTTCGGGAGCATCGGGGCTGCTCGGTGAAGACAAGTGACGATTAGCATTCGACGAGTGATCTGTTGAACCGAGCGCTCTCCAAGGTCGACTTCGTAGTGCGCGAGCGCCGCCCGCAATTGTTCGGGCTTGCAGCCAAGGTGCTCGTCCCCATAACGGTGTTGACTCTGCTCGCAGGCATCCTGGGCGGATTAGTTCTTCGGGAGGAATACAAGAGTCACCAAGCGAGCATCGAACAGAAAAAGGCAGAACTCGTCTGGCGCGTCAGGACACTCTACGAGGCCAACCGCTCTAAGCTACTCGACGTTGCGAAGCTGCTGGCCAACAATCCAAATGTGCAGAACGGACTTTTGATTGGTGACCAGTACAATCCCCTTAACAGTATTATGAACTTTCTAGGCCATTCGGACATCGACACTATAAATCTCTATGATTTGGACGGCCGAGCATTCGCTCGTGCGCAGTCTCCCAGCTATTTTGGCGACTACGATGAGCTTTCGCCCATCGTTCGCGCCTTTGTCGCCGCCTCTTCGACTGAAGCTACCCCTCCCACTGTTGGGATCATTACCTACGGGGGAAGCCTCGCGCTAGTCGCCATTCGCCTCGTGCGGGGAGTCAGCGGTGCGTCGGGTGTCATCGTGGTTGGCCAACTCGTGACCCCGAAATTTCTCGCGACGCTGGCTCCTGCGAACCACACGGCCATCACTATTGATCATGATGGTCGGCGGTTGGTCGACACCGACGTGCGTCCCCTTTTCGATCAAAGCCGCACTGTGTACGAGGAGCATGGTGTTGCCGGCGGCGATCTGTTCCGAGTCGAGCTGCTGACCAATGATTCTGTGCTGTTCAATCCTTTCTGGGGCGCACGCGCGAGCATACTTCTCATCGCGGCGCTGGCCGCCGTCGGCTCGGTGATCGTAACCTTCGTATTCATGTTCATGACAGTCGTGCGGCCGGTCCGGCACCTAATCGCAATAGCTGAGCAACAGGTGTCAGGCGACCTTACCGCGCGCGTTGAGCTCGACAGTCGCGACGAACTCGGTCGCCTGGGAGACATCCTCAATCTCCTGACCGGCAACCTCAAGACCACCCTCGAAAATCAGGATCGGATCAACGAGCAGCTTGAGGGCCGCGTGGCGCAGCGGACCGATGAGCTTGAGCGCGAGCTTGTCGAGCGCGAGCGTGCTCAGGCGGCGCTGCTCAGGGCCAAAGAAGATGCCGAGGCGGCGAACGCCTCAAAATCGCGGTTCCTCGCCGCGGCAAGTCACGATCTCCGCCAGCCCGTACACGCGATGACCCTGTTCGTGTCCAATCTGGCTGAGCAGGTCGACAGTCCGAAGGCCCGGAGAACGGTCGCGAACCTCAATGCGTGTGTCGAGACTCTTTGCGAGATGTTCGAAAACATCCTCGACGTATCGAAGTTGGCGTCGGGTGTCATCAAGCCGCAGACGGAGGAGTTTCCGATTGATCGCTTGATCGGTCGGCTGCAGCGCGAATTCGAAGGGCTTTCGCAAGCTAAGGGGATCGAGCTTCGTTCGGTGAGGTCGAGTCTCATGCTCAGAAGCGACCCTGTTCTCCTGCACCGAATACTCGGCAATCTCGTTTCAAATGCACTCAAGAACACACGCGAAGGCCGCGTCCTGATTGGGTGCCGCCGTCGCGGGCCGTCTGCCGAAATCCAAATCTGGGACACGGGAGTGGGAATCCCCAAAGCCGATATCGCTCATATCTTCGACGAATTCTATCGTGGCGCCAGTACGTCCGAAAAAGACACCGGGTTCGGCGCCGGACTGGGCCTCGGTCTGTCGATCGTGGAGCATACCGCCAAGCTCCTCGATCTTGTGGTGGATGTTTCGTCGACTCCGGGACGGCAGACGCTGTTCTCCGTGACTGTTCCCCGGGCGCTGGCGGTAGCGGTCGAGGGGCGAACAAGAAGCGAGGCGAGTTACGAGGTATCGGGTGTGCGCGTGCTGGTGGTCGACGACGATGCACTCGCTCTCGGCGCGGTGCAGGCGACGCTGGAGGGTTGGGGGTGTATCGTTGCCGCCCGACAGTCCTCGGATGACGCCCTTAAGCTCCTTGCCGAGGAAGAACCGCCGAAGGTTCTGATCATCGACTATCTGTTGCAGAATGGTGAAACTGGAATCGCACTCCTCGATCAAGTCGAACAGGGTCTTGGCCTGTCGATACCGTCGATCATCCTGTCGGGTGTGTCGAGCCGATTGCTCGAACGGGAGGCGAACATGCGGGGGTACCAACTTTTGTACAAGCCGACCCAATCGCTCCGTCTCAGACAGGCGATCGCGAGGTCGATCGCTGTTGGCGCCCGACGTTCTTCCGGGCTACCTACCGCGCAATCTTCCTAACCGGATTGCCCCCCACCTCATTTGATGCTCGGCTATCACTGTAATTGATAAATCGCGAGAATCATAAAAATGACATCGCGTTCGCGTTACAAAGAGGAGTCTCCCAGCGTTGCAAAGGGCCGTACCGAGGCAAGGCCCCGCAAAGAAAAGAAACTGTTGTAGGGTGTGAACCTGAAGAGAAGCGGCTGGATGTCTGGCTCGGCTTTGAACAGACACGTCGAAGCAACCGGGATCCGGTTTTACTGCCACTACAGTGTTGTGTACCGGCCCGATGACGGTAGTGAGTCAGAAACGTCGGATGCCAAACGTCTAAACGTTGCTTAGAGGGGAAAGCTGAATCTTGCGGTTCGTTCTAACTAGTCGAAGAATCGGCGGATCGGCACGTGAGAATCATACCGGCAAGCAGAAGCTCCTTGGCCCTGTGCGCGGAACTAGGTAAGACGGCTGACGTGCCCCGATTGTTCAAGTCGTCAGATAGCAACCGTCGGACGCTCGACGAGAAGGGCCAATCCCGACGCAACCGCTCGACACGAGTGGCGTCGCGCCGGCTGCGCCAACCTTATTTGAAGCGACTTAGAATCAAGATTGACCCTTGCGGAACATGCTGTCGACCACGTCCGCTTGGGGATTTCACTGCCAAACAGGCATCGGCAGCGATGGGCCCGTAGCGGACTCGCTTAATCGGTCGCTTGCTTTGAGGCAGAACGTGGCCTTGGGCCTCCCGACAAACCCAGCAGCCGTGCGAACAGCCCGATCGTCGTACCCTGGAGCAGTAGCGACGCCACTACCACTACGAATACAATATTAAAGAATTCAACGGTAACCGGGCCAGGCGTGACAACAGGGAAGATAGCAAGGAAAATCGGGACTGCGCCACGAAGTCCTACCCAGCCTAAGAACAGAGTCTCTTTCCAACGAAAACCGAAAAACGCGACGCACAAAGCAACAGCAAGCGGGCGTGCGACGAACATCAAAGCGGCGGCAATCATCAGGGCTTGAGGAGCACGTTCCATGAGCCCAGTCGGCGTGACCAGAAGCCCCAGCATGAGAAACAGTGAGATCTGGCTGAGCCATTGCAGGGCCTCGTTAAAGTGAAGCACCCGGTCAATTGGGCGCTTGGTGTGACTGGCGATGACCAAGCCGCACAGATACACCGCAAGAAAGCCACTTCCGCCAACAAGTGCTGTTCCTGAATACACGATGAGTCCGCAAACGAGCGCCAATGGTGGATGGAGGCCTTGCGGCAAGGACATGCGGTCCAAGAGCACGCTTGATAGCCAGCCTCCTACAATGCCAACTGCGATACCCACACCAACTTGAACACCCAGCAGGGGTAGTTTCGCCAGAAGGCTGTCCGCAGAAAGCACGGCACCGGAATCGACTAATGCCGTAAGCGTAACCGTGAGAAAAATTGCAACAGGATCATTCAGGCCGGACTCGAGAATCAACGTATTTCTCAGCCGGTCCGATACCGCGACACCACCTTGTTGGATCAAAAGAAATGTTGCTGCCGCATCCGTAGAGGCCACTACGGCACCGAGCAACAACGCGACCTCGATCGGTACATTCAAGATCGGAGCTGCGAAAAGGCCCACGACAATTGCCGTAACTAAGACGCCCAGCGTCGCAAGCACTATAGAGGGAACTCGCGCCCCTCGGGTCTTGCGGACATCCGTTTCCAAGCCGCCAGCAAAAAGTATGACTGCAAGTGCCAGACTCCCAATGGCGTAAGCCATTGAAAAGTCGCTGAACTGGATGCCACCAGGGCCGTCCTCACCGAGAAGCATTCCCATTAGTAGGACCACGAGCAGAATGGGCGCGCCAATCCGCTGCGACAGCGGCACTACCAGTATTCCAAGTAGAACGAGGAGTCCGATAAAGAAGATCAGGGCTTCCATTTGCTGGACTAAAGGCTCGAAGTTGATGAGTTTACCACCCGGCATGCGGGACCGCAGGAAGGATTGAAAAGCATAGCATGAGTTCGAAACTCGCAAGGTCCTAAGATCTTGCGGAACGAGGCGGCGAATGCTGTAAGACCTGTTGCTCTGACCTGGCGGTTTGGCATCGCAGACGTTGGCTTGGCGCCAGGCGAGCCGTACTCCATTCAGTGTCGACGCAGGTCGCGGAGTCTAGATCGAGTTCGAACCAAGATTGGAAGCAGGGCTGCTCCGGGTCACTCTCAACGGTTGGCGTCCTCGTAGCAATGGCCGGTCGCCCTCCGATTGCGGACATCGGAACCAAGCCACGTGGCAAGGCTCTCGTTGACCCTACTAACGTCCGCTTCGTATACGTTCAACCTTGTGCGGTGCATCACGCTCTGCGCCGCATGAGTCCGCAGATGTGCAGGTTTCTCCGACGCCGGCACGAGCAAGCCGCCCGACCACAGCATGCCGGCGTCCGAGAAACCTGCACAATACCAGAAGAACTCAGGACGTTGAGTATTGGCAAAATTTTGTCAACACTTGAGGGCAGTTCCGCAGCTCGGCGCCGGTCGTTGAGTTTGCGACACGGTTGTTCCAGGCTTGCGACGATCACACCCCCTCAATTGTGCGCTTCATCGCCGCCCCGCAATTCGAAAGGAACCCTGCGCGTTTTCATAAATCAGCTGAGCTGCTGATCCCTATTCATAGCGAAGCGCATCGATAGGGTCCATTCGCGCCGCCTTTCGAGCGGGGTAGAAGCCAAAGAAACACCCGACCGCACTCGCAAAAGCAGTGGCAAGCACTAGGTTTGCGATGTTGATGAGCACAGGCCAATCCGCAAACATGGCAATAAGCATGCTCGAAGCTATGCCGACCAGCACTCCCAAGATTCCGCCCAACAAGGCGAGTGTCGTTGCCTCTGTAAGGAACTGGAACAGTATGTCCCGCGGGCGTGCACCTACCGCAAGCCGCAACCCGACCTCGCGGGTACGCTCCGCCACAGTCACCAGCATGATGTTCATGATACCTATGCCGCCGACGGCAAGGGAAACTGAAGCCACAGCTGCGAGCAGAACTGACAGTGTGCGCGTGGCCATCTGCTCGACATTTGCCGCTTCGGCAAGATTGCTGACGAGGAATGTCTCTTCTTGCCCCGGATGAAGCCTGTGGCGTTGCCGCAGCAAATCGCGGATGGCTGCCATTATTTCTTCTGCAGATGCGCCGTCAGCAAACTTTACGGTGATGTTGTGCACCAGCCGTGGACTGGCCGGGTTGATGCCAACAAATTGACGCCGTGCTGCTTTCAGTGGGATGATCGCCACATCGTCTTGATCGTCGCCCCATACACTTTGGCCCTTGCGAGCGAGTACACCGATCACTGTGAATGGCACGTCACGGATGCGCACCGCGGTGCCGAGCGGATCGACCTCCCCAAATAATTTATCGCGCATTGTGGTGCCGAGTAATACGACCTTGGCGGCGCGGCGATTATCTTCAGGTGTTATTTCCCGGCCAGCTGTGACCTCCCATTCGCGCGCTGCAAAGTAACTAGGTGTTACGCCGCGAACGCTGCTGAGCCAATGCGAAGCTCCGACCGTAAACGGTGTTCGGGCGAAAAGTACGGGGGCCACCACGTCCACACCTGGAATTTCCATCTCTATAGCCAGAGCATCGCCCTCGTTTAAGCGCGGTGATTGTATATCTGCGGCCGCACTTCCTGGCGGACGCGAGCTTGGGCTTGATTGTTGCTGTTCCCCGCCACTGAGCCGCACACTTGTCATCAGAGCGCTGCCCGGATTGATGTTGATGAGGTTCGCACCGAGGCTGCGGATTTGGGCCGCTACTCGTTCGCGCGCACCGCTGCCTATTGCGTTCATCGTCACGACGGCGGCAACCCCAATGATAATACCAAGCGCAGTAAGAGCACTGCGAACACGATGCGTGCCCAACACGCGTAATGCGGTCCCTACATTAGATAGCAGCATGGGTCGGGGATCTTTGTTGTCGCCTGGAGCGTCGCCTCGTCCGAGCTGGACGCTCGTCGGCTACGACACGACCATCCCGAATGGTGACGACACGGTCAGCGAAGGCAGCTATCTCGGGCTCATGTGTCACCAGCAGCAGTGTGAGCGCTTTCTCGCGGTTGAGCCGGGTGAAGATTGACATGATCTCTTGGCTATTGGCAGTGTCGAGCGCTCCCGTAGGCTCATCCGCGAGCAACACCAGGGGGTCATTTACAAGAGCACGGGCGATCGCCACGCGTTGTTGCTCCCCGCCTGAAAGCTTAGCCGGTGTGCGATAAGCCAGACCCGCGAGCCCCAACTTACTCAGCGCCAATTCGGCGCGCCGACGGCGTTCACTGCCAGTCGTGCCAGCATACTGCAGTGGCACCTGAACGTTCTCTAGCGCGGTCATGCGGGGCAAAAGGTTGAAGTTCTGGAAGACGAAACCGAGCTTCTTATTTCGGATCGCTGCCAATGCATTCCGTTGAAGTCTGGAGACGTCGATCCCGTCCAATTTGTATGAACCAGAAGTCGGACTGGCGAGACAACCTAAGAGATACAGAAGCGTCGACTTCCCAGAGCCAGAGGGTCCCATTACAGCGACGAACTCACCACGCTCAATCGTCAAGCTGATGCTGTCGATCGCCCATATCGAGCTATTCCCCGTGGGATAGCTGTGCCGCAGTAATTGTGTCTCGATCAGCGGCATGGTCGCGAAACCTTCATCATAGACGAAGATTTAATAACGATGAGGTTGCCTCGGGAGCCGATTGCGGAGCAACAGTGCCAGTGATAACCAGCTGGCCCTCCTTTAAATCGCCAGCCAACACCTCCGTCGCATGGCCATCGGTGATGCCAAGCCGTAGTATCACCGCCCTTGGGTGTCCCTCCTCATCAAGCACGAAAACACGACCAGCGACGCCGGGCTCGGCGGCAGCAGTTGCCTGGGCTTCGGCTCTTCCGTAGTCAAGTTTCACAGGGGGACGGAAGCGGAGTGCCATATTGGGTATTTTCAAAGCACCCAACCGCTTCGCCACTATCACTTGTAGATTAGCGGTCATTCCGGGAAATAGCACTTCGTCAGGGTTTTCGGCGCTGATTACTACGACATAGGTTACAATGTTCTGGATGTTTCTTGGGGCCTTGCGGATTTGCTTCACGGTGCCTGTGAAAAGCCGGTCTGGGTATACCCATTCGAAACCGCCGTGATGAGACAGCGGGGCGTCTCATTTGGGTAGCTATTTGACTTTCGAGACAGTCTTGGTGTAGGGTCTGCACCTATCCGAGACTTCTCAGGGGGTGACCATGACCGCGACTTACGGGTACGCCCGCGTGTCCACGACCGATCAAGACCTCTCCATCCAGCAAGCTGCCCTCAAGGCGGCGGGCTGCACAGTGATCCGCGCCGAGAAGGCATCCGGCACCAGCCGCAACGGCAGAAGCGAGTTGGAGACGCTGCTGGACTTCATTCGTCCCGGCGACACGCTCGTCGTGACCCGCATCGACCGCCTCGCCCGCAGCCTCAGGGACCTTCAGAACATCGTCCATGAACTGCGCAGCAAGGGCGCTCATCTGAAAGCGACGGAGCAGCCCATCGACACCTCGACAGCGGCAGGTAAGGCGTTCCTCGATATGTTGGGCGTGTTCGCCGAGTTCGAGACGAACCTCCGGCGCGAGAGGCAGATGGAGGGGATTGCCGCCGCTAAGGAACGGGGCGTCTACAAGGGACGGCCGAGGAGCATCAACGAGGGGGAGATCAAGCGACTGCTGGGCGAAGGCGTTGGTCCGAGCGAGATCGCCAAGCGGCTCGGGATCGGCAGGGCGAGCGTGTACAGGCTGACCAAGGGCAAGACGACTGCCGACAATTGATGACCATACGGCTCCCCTGTAGTTTTTCCGGAATTAAAGCCTTGCTCAGCCACTTTGGCGAGCTTGAGCGAGGCAATCAAGCGACAGCTCCCAAAGGCCGGTCTCCGGATTAGTATCGATGTAAATCAAGGCATCGACGAGTAGATACGGCACTTCTTCTTCTCTTGGATCACGCATGCCGAAAATAACTCCGAAGGTCCGTCGCAACGCGCCAATGAAGGTGAGCTTGGGAAACGATAGATGCTGTGCTTTTGTGGCGAGGTTGTCGAGGCATTTCACGGGCACCTTTTCTGGGGCGTCGCGATGGTCTTCGAATTTGATATAGACGATCTCACCTTTGACGCTAGAAATTCGACCTAGTGCCTCTAGCCTCGTAATTGGATCATAAATGTAGATGAGGTCATTCTTTTTGGGTTTGTTTAAGGTCGTCGCCATCGTGATGATCTCGTTCGATTAACTCGAATGAAAGATGAGGAAATTTGCGAGTATCAACAGTGCTACGAGGCCCAACACGATCAGGACTTCTTGCCCCACAGCGTCAGGCTCGAGATCGGGAGCTGCAGCTTTTCGAAATTTAACTGGAACGAGTGCCCAGAGCATCCATGCGAACAAGAGGAGGACAGATCCGATTAGCCCCGCAATCCCCGGCAAGAGTGCTGAACTGAGCACGAAGGGTAAGACCAATAACGGAGTGGCGACCATTCTTACGAGCGTGTCGCTCGTCGCCGTGCGAACAACTGCTGAGGCGAATGCTGTTGCGACGACTAAAATTTGCCCTTCCAGTTGATCGACTTCTATCCATCTCCACTTGAGCCAGCCGAACAAGACCGAGACCACATCGGCTACAAAGAAGCGCCACGCAGAAACCCAGTCTTTCAGGTAGCCAGCGAGTTGGATCCAACCGCCACGATCAATGAGAGAAATGATCGAGAAAGCACTTGTGATCCAAAGAAGTACATTCCACCCATATCCCCAGTTGAAATTCCGGAAAGAACCATCAGTACTCATTTTGGATCACAATTCGGAGCTCGTGTCGGGTTACCACTCTGCGGCATTAAGCACGACATAGGAGCGACCCACAATTCTTACAGCACCGCAAGTGCGGGATGCTTACTCAGTACCGCCCTCAGGTCCGCGACAAACCTCCTCAGGTACTTCCCCCATTTGGCATCGTCCAAAACGTGCGGATAGGTCTCGACGAGCCGCAGCAGGAGCCCTGCTCCGCCATCCCAGTGCCCATCCTTTGGAACCGGGCGCTCGCTCCATCCAAGCTCTTCCAAGCTGAACCTACTGCGGAGCTGGTTCCGTGCCATCGAGGTGGTGACGAGGTTCTCGGAGCCGTGCGCTCCGCCGAGTGAAGCCGGGTCCCGGTGATCAACGCTGGCGAGGTGGGACCAGTAGGCATCGTGAGCGAACTGGGCGGCACCGTTCCTGTGTGCCGGGAAGGTGTTGGGCCACAACACCGACAGCGCCGTCATGTATGGGGGTAGCAGGAGCAGCTCTCCCGTGTAGCGGCAACGGCAGCCGTCCTCAAGAAAGGCTCTGATCCGTTGCTTCTGGCTTATGGAGCCCTTCCTTCGCGATCGGGGCATGTGAGGCCAGCTCTCGGCAATCAGTCGTTCACCCGCATCAAGCCTCCCTTCGAGGGCCTCGCTGCCCGCCTGGATCAGCAGCCGAGCCTTCTCGTCGTGGTTCATATTTGACCCTCCCGAATGCCGAGCGATCCAATGCCACTTCGATCAGCAAGGCATCCGGTCGTGCGCCCTTGCAGTGAGTATCAAGGGCGGGTATCAATGCGAGAGTAAAAGGCCGTCTAAGTCGTTGAAATATGGATTAGTTCTGAAACCCTGCGGCCCTCCCGTAGGGACCGCCATTTGATTTCAATGCCTTAAGCACCGGCCTCTCCGACAGGCCGTGCGGTGTCTCATTCCGACAACCGTCGCCAGTCCGTTCCCATCCTCGACATGCGAGCGTCTTTGGCGAAGCCCTTTGGGTCGCGGTGTTGCCTGTCCTGGCTGCGGGTCAACGGCTCCCGGCCCTGCAGTTGGGGGCTTTGGAAGAGGGCCGCGCGTGCCGGCGGCTCGCTCAAGATGTGCGAGGTTCGTGGTTCGTGGCAACGCCGAGATCAAGCCGATAGCGCGTCGGCGGAATGTAGAAGTCCTGGTAGTAGATTGCTTCGCCCGCCGGCGGGTACGCGATGAAATTGACGACCGGTGCCGGAACGCCTTCTACCAGATCGGAGGCGGCGACGAACGCAGCCGATGGCGTCTCGATCCGCATCGATTGCGCAACATGATGCACCGGCAAAACGTGACGACGCGCTATGAGGAGCTTAAGGTTCTCGCCGTTCAATTCTTCGATCGGCGACATCGTCAAGGCCGGAAAGCGCTGAGCCAGGGCATAGAACACCGAATATACCCTGAGTTTGTTTGCGATCGAGAATATACGATCGATGCGAACGACGGACTGCTGTCCTTGAACGAGGGGCGCCGACCAGGGTCCCTTCTTGCTTGAGACCGTACGTTTCAAAGTCGTCGTGAAGACGGGTAGCGGCCGACCAGTTCCCTTCCTATCGTCAAAGAACCGCATGTGCCACGGCTCGTCGATGCCGAGGCGGGAGCCGGCGACGATCGTGCCGCTGCCGCGACGGCGTTCGATCAGACCGTCGTCGGCGAGCTGGCGCAGTGCACGCTGGACCGTGCCCAGGCTGCACGGGGTTGCCGCAGTCAGCTCCGTTTCCGTGGGAAGGCGCGCGCCTGGTCCCCAGAAGCCATGAGCAATGGCCGTGGAGAAGGCGCGCCGCAACCTTTCGTGCTTGGGCGCGTCGTCATTGTCCGGCCAGTACCGGCGGACGAACTCGTGCACCGTGTGGTGAGAGAAGCCGCTCATGAAATTCGCGTTGCCCGGTCCTTCAAACGTCCGCGCACTCGACATCGCGCGTTGACAGTCTCCAGATTACTATGTTTAGATTACTATATAGTAATTCACAACGTCGTCAATCGAACGACACCGAGCGGACCGACAGAAGTCTGCGGATTTGTTGGAGGAAACACGTATGTATCGACTGTCAGCACTGATAGCGACGAGTCTCGTCGCTTGCGCGGCCATGGTGGCAAGCGCCTCGGCGCAACGTCTCACCCTTTCGACCTGGGGCAGCCCAAAGCACTATCAGGTGGCCGAGTTCGTGCCGCTTTTCGAGAAGCTTCTTACCGAGAAGTCAGGCGGCAAGCTCAAACTGAAGTCGTTTGACGGCGGCGAGATGGTCAAGCAGCAGTTCGTTGCGACCGCCATCCCGCAAGGTACTGTCGATATCTCGCTCACCACGCTCGACAACTGGTCTGGCCGCATCACCGACGTTGGGATCCTCACCACTCCGCTCTGGAACAAGTCGATGACGTGGACGCTGGATAACCTGAAGCCGGGCAAGCCGGTGTTCGACTTTTTCGACGCTAAGCTTCGCAAGGAAGGCGCGGTTCTGATCGCGATGTTCGACATCGGCCCGCCGGTCGTGTCAGCCAACTTCGAATTCAACGGGCCGGATTCGTTCAAGAACAAATCCATCCGCGCCTACTCCAAAGGGGCGGCAGAGGTGCTGAGCGCGCTTGGCGCGGCGCCCACCATCATCGGCGTCGGTGATGTCTACTCGGCGCTGCAGCGCGGCACGGTGCAGGGGGCCATGGGCGGCCTCGGCGGTGCGGTTGGGCTCAAGCACTATGAAGTGACAACCGATATGCTCGTGCCCAATGGCGTGATGGGCACTCTTATCCACGCCTATGTCATGAACAAGGAACGGTTCGACAGCTTGTCGCCGGAATCGCGTAAGGCTTTGATCGAGGCGGCCAGTGAGGCCCGCGATCACATGCAGAGCTTCGCGATCAAGAAGTTCGGCAGCCTTGTCGATGAGGTTCGCGCGAAGGGCGACCGTGTGACCGTCGTGGAGCCGAACAGCAAGCTTTGGGACGAGTTTGCCAAACGTCTTCAGCCGGTCGCCGACGCCGCGAAGAAGACCTATTCCACTGAGGCCCAGACCGTCATCGCCGGAAACTAGAGCCTGATCGGCTTCGATGGAAGCGCGACTGCTTCCATCGAAGCCGTGATTGAAGCTCTCAAACAAAGAGCTGGAGCAGGCCACAACGGCCAGACGTGATTCAATCAAAGCCTGACCTGCTCTGGGGGTGAAGGTGAAACCGACGCGAGGTTCGAGGTGTGCCGTCAGGAACGGCTGCCCCGATCAATGCGAGCCTTTATCCTTGATCCCGAACGGAGACGCCAATGCTTTTGCTCATCCGGCTGGTTGGCCGCGTGATGAACGCAGTCTCGATCGCGCTCATGCTTCTGCTCTGCATCCCGATCACCTATGAAGCGATCATGCGCTCGATGAACAAGCCGACGATCTGGGTGTTCGAGACGACGATCTACGCCTTTATCCTTCTCGGCTTTCTCGGCAATACGCTGGCCGTTCAGACTGGCGCGCATTTTCGCGTCTTGCTGCTGATCGAGCTGTTTCCATCGAAGCGATGGCTGTTTGAGCTGATTGCGAAGGTCGCGACGCTCGCGTTGGCCGTTCTGATCATCGCATCCGGTGTCTATTTCATGTGGTACTCGATCACTAACCATATCGTTTCGGCCACGCTGCTCGAGATTCCACTCTGGATTCCGCAACTCGCAATACCGCTCGGGGGCCTGGCCCTGCTGCTGCAGACCGTCGAGCAGATGATTGTCGGCGACGTCGGCCGTGAAGGTCAGGTCGTGGGAGATTGATTGCCATGGCCGAGGTACTCCAGGAGAATGCAGGCTATCTGGCGATTGTCTTGCTGTTCGCGCTGATGCTCTTGTCGGTGCCAGTCTTCGTTTCGATGGCCATTGCTGCATTTACGGCAGCACTTCTGGTCGACGATCCGTTCCGCGTGTTCCGAACGTTCATCAACACAACGTGGCAAGGGGCCTCGATCTACGAGCTCGTCGCTCTGCCTCTTTTCATCCTGACCGGCACTATCATGCAGCGGACGGATGCGGGGCGGGATCTGTTCGATCTGACCAAGGCCTGGGCCGGCTCGATCCCCAACGCCCTTGGTGTTGCGACGATTATGGCGTGCAGCATATTCGCTGCGATCTCCGGCTCTTCGGTTGCTACCGCGGCAACCGTAGGCCTTGTCGCCATTCCATTGTTGCAAGAGGAGGGCTACGGCGACCGACGGGCAGGCGGCTTCGTTGCCGGTGGTGGGACGCTTGGCATCATCATCCCGCCCTCGATCCCATTGATCCTCTATGGCGTGCTCACAGAGACATCGATTGGCCAGCTGTTCATCGCCGGCATCGTGCCTGGCCTTATCATGATGAGCTTGTTTGTGCTCTATGCACTCGCTTCGGGACCGCGAATCCGGGTTACTCACACAATGACGACGCGCGAGCGGCTGGCCATCACCCGCAGTTCGCTGGGCGTCGCGCTGCTGCCAGTGATCATCATTGCAGCGATCTATACGGGAATATTCACACCGACCGAGGTGGGGGCACTGTCGGTTGTCTACGTCACGGTGCTCGGCGTATTGCAGGGCCGGCTGACGCTCGACAAGCTGACACAGGCGGCAGTCGTCGCAACCGCAACGACGTCAATGCTGTACATGCTCATCGTCTTTGGACAGTACTTCGCGCACTTTCTGACATTCGAGCAGGTGCCCCAATCGATTGCCAAGGCGATCATCGAGAGCGCCAGCGGACTATGGGCTGTCACGCTAATGATCATCACCTACGTAGTGCTGGGCATGTTCCTGGAAAGCGCGGCGATGCTACTCATTTCGATCCCGATCTTCTTTCCCGTCGCAGAGAAGGTCGGCATGGATCCGCTGGTGTTCGGCATCTTCGCGGTCATCGCGATGGAGATCGCGCAGATTTCACCACCCATCGGCGTCAATCTTTTCACCATTAACGGGATTTCCAAGATCGACTTGTGGACGCTCGCACGCGGTGCACTGCCCTTCCTGATCGTGCAGATCGTCATGCTCTACGTCGTCTACCTGCTGCCGGAGATCGTGCTCTGGCTGCCGCAAACAATGAAGTGAGAAGGGTGAAGGACGGCGGCCATCGGAGGCCTGCCAACTGGAGTGAAATGATGAAGTTGACTTCGGAAGAAGAAGCGATGCTCGCCGGTGAGATGGGTGAGGCCAAACGCTGGGCGATCGACCACCAGATCAAAGTCGGCCGCATGTTCGACGCCGTCGACCTCGTACCAGTGTCTCAGGCGCACATGATGGTTGATCCAGAATCGGTGGGTGAGGCCGGCGTGGCGTTCCTGGAGCGGCTCGCCGCCTCTGGCGCCAAGGTGGCGATCCCGATGATCACCGACCCTCGCGGCGTCGACCTCAACTACTATCGGCCGCTCGGTCAAACCGAGGAGATGGCGGATCTCGACCGTCGCACCATCGCCGCCTGCTCGGGGATGGGCATCTTGATGACCAACACGTGCATCAACTATCAGACGATCATGCCGCCGGTGATGGGCGATCACGTTGCGTTCGGCGATACCGGCGTTGTGATCTACTGCAACAGCGTGTGTGGCGCGCGCTCGAATTTCGAGGGTGGTCCATCGGCATTGGCTGCGGGGCTGACCGGCCGTACGCCGCGCTACGGGCTGCACCTGGACGAGAAGCGCCGTGCGACGCGTCGGTTTATCGTCGAAGTTCAGCCCAAGGAGCTGACCGACTGGGGTGTGCTCGGCGCGGTCGTCGGGCGCATGGTGGGTTCCTACTGGGAGGTGCCTGTCATCGAGGGGATCGAAGTCGTGCCGACATCCGATGAGCTGAAGCATATGGGGGCGGCCATGGCGAGCTACGGCTCGACGCCGCTCTTCCACATCGTCGGCATTACGCCGGAGGCGCCAACGCTTTCAGCAGTTGGCGGCAATACGCTGAAGGCGGAGCGCATTACGCATGACGATTTCGCGGCGCTGCGCTCGCGGTTCGGCAACAAGGGCGACAAGATCGATGTCGTTGTTTTCGCGGCGCCGCAGCTGTCGCTTGTCGAGATGCAGTCGGTTGCCCGGCTTTGCTCAGGCAAGCAGTTGAAGGTTCCGACCATCGTATGCACGTCGCCGCAGGTCTATGCGGACGCGACGCGCATGAAGCTCGTAGAGGAGATCGAAAGCGCCGGTGCCAAGGTGCTTGAGGGCACCTGCTTCTATAACCAGTATGCACGCGAGATCGGGGAGGCCAACGGCTGGACGAGGCTGCTCTCCAACTCGGCCAAGATCGTCAACATTCTAGGCGGCTACGGCTACCAGCCGGCACTTGCCAGTATGGAGGAGTGCGTGGCCGCCGCTCTCGCGGGGGAGATTGTATGATGCGCGAACTCAAGTGTCACACCGGCGTCGGACCCCTCGTGGAAGGCGAGGCACTCGTTGCAGACGACAATTTTTCTGCCCGTTACGACCTCGACCGGATCAACGGCGTATTCTCGCGGCCTCAGCACAAACTATTCGGTCAGTCTTACAAGGACCGCGTGCTGGTGCTCAACACCGCGAAAGGCGGCGTTGCCTCAGCGTGGATGCTGCATGAGATGAAGTCGCGCGGCATCGCCCCGGTTGCCATCCTGTTCAATGCGGCGAATACGATCCTGGTCCAGGGGGCCGCACTCGCGGACATGGCGATGTGTGACAGGTTTGTCGATGGAGACGTGACGACGCTGATACGTACCGGTCAACGCGTGCGCGTCGATCCTGCTCTTGGCATCGTCACCATACTCGAATGATCTTTTGCGTTCGGCGCCTGCAGCGCGCCGGGCGCATAGGCGTTTAGTCTGTCAAACACGAAGTTGGAGCAGGTCGCATCGCTTTACCTGAAGCGGACGCGGATCTGCTCTAAAACTCCTGCGGAATCGTCGTTGGCAGGCCGGCTGCGCGCCACTCGGGCCAGCCGTCTTCCAGCCGTCGTGCCTTGAACCCCTTCTTGCGCAACAGCGCAACTGTCTCGAATGACATCACGCAGTAAGGTCCGCGGCAATAGGCAACGATCTCTTTGGCGGGATCGAGTCTGGCAAGCTGTTTCTTGAGCTCAGTGAGTGGAATATTCGTGGCTCCTGGCAAATGCCCCAACGCGAACTCATCATATGGCCGGACGTCCAGCACCTGCACGTCGTCTTCATTGATGCGGTCCAAGAGTTCCAGGCGTGAGATCGGCTCCAGAGCGTCGCGGCTGTTGAAGTAGGTGCGCACGATCTTGTCGACCTCGGCAAGGTGACGCTCCCCGATGTGGGTCAGCGATGCAATGAGATCGAGGACAGCCGGGTCCGACAGCCGGTAGTAGATGAACTTTCCATCTCGACGCGAATTGATGAGTCCTGCCCGTCGCATCTGCTGGAGATGCTGCGAGGCATTGGCGACAGACAGTCCCGCGCGATTGGCCAGGATCTCGACGCTGCGCTCGCCTTGGGCAAGGGCCTCCAGAAGTTCAAGGCGGTGCTCGTGTGCAACCGCCTTTGCAACCGCAGCGAATTGCCGGAACAGCAGGCGCTTGGGGCTCTCGCTTGACACATCCAATCTCACTCGTTATGTCATTCAATAAATTAATTGATTATTGTGGGACCGTTGTCAAGCCAGAAGACCTGGACAAGCTAAGCGGAAGACCTAAGCAGAAGACAGGGGCAACGCAGCGCGCGAATGATTTGAAGCTGTACGAGGCCGTTATGAACGCAAAGATTTTGGTCGTGATCGCAGCCCTTCTCGGTTCAGTGGCACCGGCCATGGCGCAACAGGATGGACCGTGGCGGATGCACGAATGGATGGGGTGGGGATCAGGATGGGGCGGCATGTTCCTGGGGCCGCTGTTCATGATCATGTGGCTGGCCATTCTGGTCGCCGTGATCGCTATGGTATTGCGCTGGCTGCCAGGCGGCAGTCCGGGCGCGAATACGCCAAGACCTACGCCGCGCGACATCCTCGACGAACGCTATGCCCGGGGCGAGATCGACCGGGAGGAGTATCTGCGGCGGCGCGACGACATGGCCGGCCGGCCATGACACGATTTCAGCCTTTTGCGGATCAGGAGATGCGCGATGTCGGAATTTGTTCTCGCTAACGAGCCGTTTATCCGGCTTGCGGCGTTTGCGTCGGTGTTCATCTTGATGGCACTGTGGGAGTTCGCTGCACCGCGCAGACAGCAGTCCATCGGCCGGACCTCCCGCTGGCCGAGCAACATTGGCGTCGTTGTTCTCGACACACTCATCGTGCGCATTCTGTTTCCGACGACGGCCGTGGGTCTGGCACTCTTCGCCGAGGCGAAAGGCTTCGGGCTGTTCAATACCTGGCCGGTCGCGGGCTGGGTCGCGGTCATTACCTCGGTCGTCATTCTCGATTTCGTCATCTACCTCCAGCACGTGCTGTTTCATGCCGTTCCCGGACTTTGGCGACTGCATCGGATGCATCACGCCGACCTCGAGTTCGACCTGACGACAGGCGCACGGTTCCACCCCATCGAAATCGTGCTGTCGATGCTGATCAAGCTCGCGGTTATCGGTGCGCTCGGCGCGCCCGCCGTCGCCGTGCTGATCTTCGAGGTGCTGCTCAACGCGACGGCGATGTTCAATCACTCGAACGTGCGTCTGCCGGCATCGGCTGACCGTGTGCTGCGCTGGTTCATCGTGACGCCGGACATGCACCGCGTGCATCACTCGGTGGTCGTGCGCGAAACGAATTCGAATTTCGGTTTCAACCTGCCCTGGTGGGACCGCCTGTTTGGCACATACAGGGAGCAGCCCGAGGCGGGGCATGAGCGGATGACCATTGGCGTGGATGAAATTCGCAACCCTGCAGAGCAGCGGCTCGACAGAATGCTGACGCAGCCGTTCCGCGTCGGTGACCGAAGTTATGCAATTGGGCGGCGGGAGCCGGCCGAATGAGGCGTGCCTCACG
Organism: Hyphomicrobiaceae bacterium; assembly: GCA_036768475.1. Taxonomy (GTDB): domain Bacteria; phylum Pseudomonadota; class Alphaproteobacteria; order Rhizobiales; family Hyphomicrobiaceae; genus JAEUMD01. The sequence continues at coordinate 45,977 of DAIPMW010000003.1, forward strand.
TCTCGTCTGCTGCCAGTTCCGAGGGCACGGTAGGACGGGCACAAGAACGCCGTGTCCAAGCCGCACCGGTCGAAGAGGATCCACCCATCAGGAGACAAGCCATGAGGACGCTATTTATTCTGAACGATCCTCCCTACGGCACCGAGCGGGTCTATAACGGTTTGCGGCTCGCCCATGCGCTGGCGAAGAACGATGGTAGCGCTGAAATCACGGTCTTCCTGATGGCCGACGCAGTGCTTGCCGCCAAGGCGGGTCAAAATACGCCGGATGGCTATTACAATCTCGGCCGGATGCTGAAGCGCGTTATGGCCGGCAAAGGGCACGTGCTCCTGTGCGGCACATGTCTCGACGCGCGGGGAATCGCCGAGGCCGAAATCATGGAGGGCGCGCGGCGCTCGACCATGGACGAGCTTGCGGCCGAAACCATCGCTGCCGACAAGGTTCTGGTGTTCTAATCCCCCGCACATCTATCTCGTCTAACGCGACGACAACGCCGGCCCGCTGATCTGACTGTTGAGTCAAAGCGGCGTGACGGCGCGGCAGTACGCGGCCATTCAACTTGGCGAGAAGACGGCGAGGGCTCACAACATCGATACCGGCCAGCAGCTCGGCAGCACCTTCCCGGAAGGTTCTGACGATTCCAATCGTTGGTGAAGGCCAGAAATTCTTAATCAGGCGCTTACCAACTCCAATTTTATTCTGACTTTGGCTCTCTGCTTTACAAATGGAAAAGCATGCGTCGCTAGCATGGCGGAATACACGCCAACGGATCCTGCAATTTCACTTCCGATCGGGACCCCCCGTAAAATATATCGATTTTTTTGATTAGGACCTTGAAATGGTAATTCGAGTAGGCCCTCAATCCGCATTTCGCCTAGCATCGAAGATCAAACCGGATGAGCGTGGCGTTGCTGCAATCGAATTTGCGCTGGTTGCGCCTGTATTCCTCGTGCTGATATTCGGCATGATGGTATTTGGCCTCTATTTTGGGGTGGCCCATAGCGTGCAGCAACTCGCATCGGACACAGCGCGTGCATCCATTGCAGGCATTACGGATAGTGAGCGGATAACGCTGGCACAACAGCATCTGGAAAGTCACGCCAGCGACTACCCATTGATCAACCCCGAGAAGATCAAGGTAAAGGCAGAGATATCGCCGAGCGACATCGATCAATTCATTGTCGCTTTGGCATACGATGCCAGTGATCTGCCAATCTGGATGCTTGGTGGATTTGTGCCTCTTCCGGACAAAACGATTGTGAGAAGCGCGTCGATAAAGAACGGCGGCTATTAAAAAACGCGTCCTGAAAAGGTATTGCTTATGCTTATTTCCATGAAGCAGCACTTGAACCGGTTCTCTCGCGAACGCGTGGGAAGCATTGCGATCCTTGCGGCCGTCCATGTGGCAGTCGGCGTTGTTCTAGCGGCGGTGGCGGTTGATTTCGGTTCGCTCTATCTCGAGCGGCGTCATGCCCAAGGGGTTGCGGATCTCGCGGCCATTGCTGCGGCAAACGACCTGACGCATGCCCAAAAGGCAGCCGAGGCAACTATCGCTGCCAACAACCTCTCTGGTGGCCCAGCGGTAAAGGTTGTCGTCGGTCAATACGTAGCGGATATAAAAGTGCCGCCTCAAGAGCGCTTTCGTCCAGGAAGGAAACCTTACAATGCGGCGCAGGTGTTTCTGACGAAAAACGGGCAAACGTACTTTGGGGCATCTCACCTAAAGGATCCAGAAATCAGCGTTGTCGCATTGGCGTCATCGCGCGCTCAGGCCACATTTTCGGTGGGAAGCCGTCTTCTTGGAGTACGAGATGGTTTGCCGAACGCCGTTTTGAGCGCTCTGCTCGGCGGCAACGTTACGCTCAGCGCCATGGATTATAACGCTCTCCTGTCGGCAGATGTAACCCTAGGCGATTTCCTGAACGAGTTGGCGCTGGACAGTTCCATAACGGCTGGGACTTATAATGACCTCCTTGATGCCAGCGTCACCATGGGCCACGTTCTTCAGGCCCTTGCGTCGGTGACGAATGACACCGGCCAGAGTGCGGCATCACTGGCACTGACCAACCTTACGAACACTACCAGCCACGAGCTGAAACTGACGCTCGATCAGGTCATAAATCTTGGCCCGATCGGTAATGCCGCAATTGGCGGCAACTCAGCCGCTTTATCTGCAGCCGTTGATGCGATGGGTATTCTCACCGGCTCGGCGGTTGCCGCCAACGGGTCTAACCAGCTCAGCTTCTCACTGGGACTCGATCTGCCGGGGCTTGCAGACCTCTCAGTTACGCTGGCCGTTGGTGAGCCGGCTCAACAGTCCGGCTGGGTCTCCGTTGGGCAGCCTGGTTCGGAAATCTATACCGCTCAGACGCGTCTTAGGCTCGTGGCCAAGATCGGCGGGTCCGGAGTTCTTGCAAGCACAACACTGACTCTGCCGATTGCGATCGACGTGGCCAGCGCTGCGGCACGGCTTGACAGCCTTACGTGCGGTACAGACCAATTCGCTACCATTGGTGCTGTCCCCGGAATTGTCGAGGCATGGATCGGCACTACGCAAGACTTGGCGACATGGCCCAGTCCGCTTTCCGTTGAGCCGGCGAAAATCATCTCCACTCCGGTATTGAAGGTGACCGGAAGCGCGCATGCTTTCTCAGGTCGCATCGACGAGGCGGTTCTTCAATTCGATCAGACGGACATCGACAACGGGACGATCAAGAGTACGGATTCGAATGCAATTGCCACGTCCCTGGTCACATCATTGGTGCGGGATATCAATCTCAGAGTCGACCTCGCAGGGCTTTCGCTTGTTGTTCCGTCGGTCGTTCAAGCGGCGGTTGCCGACACGCTTCAACAAGTTGCCAAGCCGCTCGATAAAGTTGTGTACGAGCTTCTCAAGGCGCTTGGGGTGCATCTGGGAGAGGCGGACGTGAAAGTACATGGCATCAGGTGCCAGAGCGCCGCGCTCGACGGCTGATGGCACAAGACTTGATTGTAGCAACGAAGAAAGTAGCAGGGAAAATCGGGTGAAAACCGGAGAGTGCGTTACCGCACTCATGAACGCGCCGGCCGGTTCTACGCAACAGCCGGCGCGTTTTCCGGCATTATTGCTGCCTTTTCGAATCGTGATCAGGTTCCGTCATGTCGGGAACGGCGATACCGACCCTGTTGGTGGGCGGGTGAATGCCCTCTTGCTTGTTTGGGGCATTCGCCGCTGCGGTTGCGTCGTTCTCAATCTCGGAAGGCCCGATCGTCTTTGATCCGGTTTGCTCAGGCTCCTCGCCGGACTTCATTGTCGGAAGCACGGCGCCAACTCTGTTCGTCGGCGCGTGGATCTTCTCCTGCTCGTGCGTCTGACTTTGAACTTGTGTGTTGTCTGCTAGCGCCTGCATGGGGAGCATCGCTGTCCCCAGCAGGAGACTTGCAGTTAGGATGAGATATTTCATGCAGTACCTCCTAATCTGCATTCCCGTCAGTGGAGCCCTTTGAACGCCATAACCGCCGCCATGTTCCTTGTCATTCACGGGACTGTGAGGGAGCTTGATGCGGGTTGCGACCTCAATTCATCGTTCTCCACGTCGGCGATCCATAACGATTTAGTGGAGCCTTTTCACGTCACCTAGGTCGGCGGAAATGCTGTTCTGCTTATCGGGAGCCTTTGGGGTCCGGTTGGCTTGCCAGTGAGTTGGGTGAGACCACGGGCCGGTTTGTCGCGATGGAACCAAATACGTGCCGGCGGGGTTCTCACGTCACTGGAGCCCAACGCGCTGCCTCACCGATATGTCACGAACTTTGGACCTTGAGGATGCAAGGATGCGCCGCGCTACATCGATGCACGAGAATTGACGGTTCCGGCAGCTCCCAACGTTCTTGAAAAAGGATATGGCCATGCAGATCGCCAGTCTCAAAGACCTGTACATCGCCGAGCTCCAGGAATTGATCAGCGTCGAAACGCAGTTGGCAGAGGCGCTGCCGCGGCTCGCTGAGGTGGCATCGCACACCACGTTGAAAAAGGCTTTGATGCAACAAGGCAATGATACGGAGATACAAAAGGAGCGGCTCATTGCAATCGTCCACGAGCACGGCGCCGACCCACTGGCGCACACCGATCAAGCGATGCAGGCGCTTTTGACGGAGACGGGCAAGATGGTTGCGATGCTTAACGACACCGACATTCTCGATGCGGGCCTCATCGCTTCCATGCAAAAGGTGGCTCACTATGAAATGGCCGCTTTTGGCACCGCTGCGGCGCTGGCCGGCCAACTTGGGCTTCGTGAGGAACAGGCGATGTTGCACAGCAGCCTCGAAGAAGAACGGCATGCCGACCGTATCCTGACGCTGCTCGCCAAACGCGACGTAAACCCAAATGCGATGGCTGCCTGACGTGCTGCCTCATGTCGCTGAAACGGCATTATGGCAACCGATGGCGGCGGACCAGCATTCAGGGCTCGCGATCTCGTGAAGCCCGGCGCGTACAAAGCTTGGGAACACGAGTTCTGACACCCGCGTTCTGACCGAAGGGTTGATGCGATTGGCATCGCTTCCGCAAAAATGCGGACAGAGCAATCGGGCTTCCGGTGCAAGCAGATGCAAGCGTCGGATTCGGCATCGTGAGGTTAAACGTCATGCGGAACGAGCAACGCCTGTATGCGACGTTGAGGTCAAATTCCGTTTTCAAGCCTGCTCTTGGCGCAGCGCTCGTTCTTGCCGTGCTGGTTCCGCATGCGGCCGGTGCGCGTGATGGCCCGCCAACCCCGCAAGCCACTCCACCGGCAGCGCTTGGCTTCAGCGACCTTGTTCAAGCCAACAGGTCCGCGGTCGTGGCCGTTCGTGCGATGTCAAAACTCAAGCCGCTTCAGCCGCAAATCCCAGGCGGCGACCGTCCTGATGTCCCAAACGGTGGCGCACCGGGCAATGGGGGCCAACGTCCTGAGGCGCCTGCACAGCCCGAGTATCAGACAGAGCTGAGCCAAGCATCCGGATTTTTCGTTTCCGAGGATGGCTACGTCTTGACGAGCAGCCAGGCGGTCCACAACGCGGCACAGATCGAAATTGAAATGGAAAAGGGCGATCAACATCCCGCGCGTCTCGTTGGCAGTGATGCAGACTCAGGACTGGCCTTGCTCAAGGTCGATGGGAGGGCTGCATTTCCCCGACTTCGCCTTTCGGCAGGCACGCCGCGTGCCGGAGATTGGATCGTTGCGATCGGCAATCCGTTCGGAATTGGAATGACTGCCACGGCCGGCATCGTCTCAGGCGAGGTGCGTCGCGAACCTTCGCAGGGTAAACTGCTCCAGCTCGACGTTCCCGCAAACATCGGCGATGCCGGCGGCCCGGCTTTCGACAGCGACGGAAATGTCGTCGGTGTCACGGTGGCCATTGTGGCGACCCCGGGTGGGACTTCGGGGCCTTTACTTGCGGTGCCGGCTGCAACCGTCAAGGAAGTGCTGGGACGCTTCAAGGCACGGCAGTGAAATCGGCCTGTGGGGCAATGGAAGCAGTCGTGCTTCCGTCTCAGCCGATCAGGCTCTTGGCGGCCGAAGTTTTGGCCGGGCCGGTCTCGACTGGGAGACCGTTCTCCTGACCCCATTCGGCCCAGCTGCCATCGTAGACGGCGGCATTCGTCTGTCCGAGGACGGCAAGTCCGAATGACAGGATTGCAGCCGTCACACCTGAGCCGCACGTCGTCACCACGGGTTCTTGGGGATTCACGCCTGCATCGTTGAAGATCTTGGCGATCTCCTCCTTGGATTTGAAAGTCCCATCGGTATTTATCAGCAAGCCGTAGTGGACAGATCGCGAGCCGGGGATATGGCCGCCACGCAGACCCTCACGCGGCTCGGGCTCGGTGGCTGCGAAGCGGCCTGGGGACCGGGCGTCAACGATCTGCTCGGTGGGGTTGCGCAACAGGGCGCGCATGTCGTCGATATCGCGAATGAGATCGGCATTCAGGCGTGGCGTATAATGGCGTTCGAACCGCCGGAACGGGGGGCCGTCCTCGATGGGACGGGCTTCGGCATTCCACTTCTTGAGGCCGCCATTGAGAATGGCCACGTCCTCGTGACCCATGACGCGGAATGTCCACCAGGCCCGCGCTGCCGAATAGAGCCCATCGACGTCGTAGACCACGATCCGCATGCCGTCGCCGACCCCCATCTTCTTCATGCGGCTGGCAAATTTCACGGTCGAGGGGAGCATGTGCGGCAGGTTCGATTTCTCGTCTGCCAGATCGTCGATGTCAAAAAAGAGGGCGCCTGGAATGTGCGCGGTAGCATATTCCGCCTTGGGGTCGCGGTTCGCGTCTGGCAGATGCCAGGATGCATCGAAAACGACGAGGTCGGGTGCGTCCAGATGCTGGGCGAGCCAATCCGTCTCGACGATCCAATTCTTGGCACTGAGCGGCACGTGCGGTCCTCCAGGTTTGGTTCGGTGGCGGCAGTTGCCGCCCGATGAAGTCGCTGCGGCGTTGGGTAGCCCGCGCTTTGGTGCGTCGTCAACTCGACTGAGTGGGAGCGAAGACAGTCGGCAGATCACTTCTGCCGGGCTCCAGCCACGGCGGTACCGGTAGCCCCTTGCTTCGCAGGAACGCAGGGTTGAACAGCTTGGATTGGTAGCGATAGCCCAGATCGCAAAGGATCGTCACGATGGTGTGGCCGGGGCCGAGATCGCGGGCCAGGCGTATCGCGCCGGCGACATTCACGCCTGAGGACGGGCCAAGACAGAACCCCTCCTCAGCCAGGAGGGAAAATACCATCTCGACCGCGTCTCGATCCTCGATGCGGTAGGCGCGGTCCACTTCCACGCCTTCGAGATTGGCGGTGATGCGGCCTTGGCCGATGCCCTCAGTGATGGATGAGCCTTCTGCCGCCAGCGTACCTGACGTGTAGAAGCTGTAGAGGGCAGCGCCCGGCGGATCGGCAATGCCGATGACGATATCCTTGTTCTTGGCCTTGAGACCGAGCGACACGCCGCCAAGGGTGCCGCCGGAGCCCACCGCGCAAATGAACGCATCGACCTTGCCATCGGTGTCGGTCCAGATCTCTTCTGCGGTCGTCTCGATGTGGGCCACCCGGTTGGCGACGTTGTCGAACTGGTTGGCCCAGACTGCGCCATTGGGCAGGCGCGCGGCCAGTGTCTCAGCAAGCCGGGCGGAATACTTCACGTAGTTGTTGGGGTTCTTATAAGGGACGGCCGGCACCTCGACGAGTTCGGCGCCGAGCAGACGCAAGGTGTCCTTCTTCTCCTGCGACTGCGTCTCGGGGATGACAATGACGCTCTTGAAGCCCATCGCATTGGCGAGCACGGTGAGGCCGATTCCGGTATTGCCCGCCGTCCCCTCCACGATCGTGCCGCCAGGGCGAAGCTGGCCGCGGCGCACGGCGTCCTGGATAATGAAAAGGGCAGCGCGGTCCTTGACCGACTGGCCCGGGTTCATGAACTCGGCTTTGCCGAGAATCGTGCACCCGGTCTGCTCGCTGGCGCGACGAAGCTTGATCAGTGGCGTGCGGCCGACGGCGTCCGCTACGCTCTCGTGGAATTGCACCGGTCTACCCTCTCTGACCATGATGAATTGGATAGTGTACCAAAAACCGGGCCAAACTAGCTGTGCCGCTGCGCGCCCGCAAGGCTGCTGCAGCCGTTATGGGCGGATCGAGCGAGGGTCGTGTCGCGATATGTGACGGCGCTTAACCGCAGACAAATCAAGTCTGCGGGCTGTTCCTACTCGGGCGCCCGATCTTGAGGGAATACCAATGATCCTACGTCACAAGGCTGGCATCGCGTCGGCAGCTTTTGCCGCGATCGCCATAGCCGCTGTGCCGGCCAACGCCGCTGACCTGGGTCCTTTTGGACAGGGCTCCGCCAAGGACGGCTACGTTCCGCTGCCGCGCATCATGGCATCACCGAGTGCTGGCCCGTGTTACGTGCGCGCCGATGTCGGCTATGCATGGTCCAACGCGTCCGCGTCCTGGCCGGTCAGCAACGCGACCTTTGCCGGCGACACGAACACCAGTGGGATCATCGACGCGAACGAAATCACCTACACGTCAGCCGGCAACGCCATTGCGAATGCCGACCTTGAGAATACGTGGCTCGGCGAGGTCGGCGCCGGTTGCGGTTCGGGTTCGCGTGGTCTGCGTGCCGAGGTGATGCTGGGCCTGCGTGGCCAGCGCGATTTCGAGGGCCAGCCGGGTGTCTACAATACCGGCCCGACGCCGGGTGATTCTGTCGCTGGATATACGCCTCCGGCGGACGTTGGCGACCCGATGCACACGTCGCTCAAGACCTATACGCTCATGCTGAACGCCTATTATGACATTGGCAGGTTCGGCCGATTCGTCCCGTATGTGGGTGCGGGCATCGGTGCCGCTTACCATCAGCTCGACGATATCTCATTTACGGGCAACCCGGCGTCCACGACCAGCATCCACGGCAACAACGACCTGGCTTTCGCCTGGGCGCTCATGGCCGGTGTCGGCGTGCAGCTCACAGACCGCGCCATCCTCGATATCGGCTACCGCTACCTCGATGCAGGCTCCATCAAGAGCCAGCGCTCGGACGCCGGCTTCAACGACAACGCGGTGAAGCTCGACGATCTGACATCGCATGAAGTCAAGGTCGGCTTGCGCTATCACTTCGGAACGGCGAATTGCTGCGACGCGATGCCGATGAAATAGGGGTGCGGACCGCAGCGAGGAACACCTCAGCGAGGGACCATGATCGCAGGCCGGCTCCCGAGAGGGAACCGGCCTTTGGCGCCCTTGGTCCTGGCTCGCGCGTACCATTGGCGCGTCGAGCAGTTTACCCTGGAGGCGGTCTATACAATCCGAGGTTGCTTCCGGCTGCGTAGAGCGTGCGCGCGGGCCTGAGGCGGAGGACGGATCGGCGCTTGATCGAGTGGGCGCAGGTGCGGCTGCGGCTTAATGAGCCTGCGGGATCTGCCGGCGCGGGCAAGGTAGCAGCCCAATCCGGGATTGATCTCGGGCAGGCTCGGCAGATATATGTTCGCCCGAGACTTGTCTCGCGAAGCAAGAGCTGATGGTTTCAGCGCCGCGCCCCGGGATTGCAAAACCTGGAGCCTGGGGTGCCGGCGCAAACCGGTTCCGTCCTGGCCGGGGCTGTCCTGGCGCGGCACCTGCGGGCGTGGTGGAATTGGTAGACACGCCAGATTTAGGTTCTGGTGGCCTTGGCCGTGGGGGTTCAAGTCCCTCCGCCCGCACCAGTGCTCCTTACTTTGCGACCGCACGTCAAGGGTGGCTTCCGCAAGGAGGCAGTCGAGGGGGCGGCATCCGCCGAACGCCCGTGAACAAGAGTTTGACCGAAGGCATTTGACGACATGCAGATCACCGAGGTGAACACAGACGGCCTGAAGCGCACGCTCAAGGTGACGGTTGGCCAGAACGAGTTGGGCGAACGCTTCAACCAGCGCCTTGGCGAGATCAAGGATCGCGTCCAGCTCAAGGGTTTCCGCAAGGGCAAGGTTCCCCTGGCGCACATCAAGAAGCTCTACGGCCGCTCGCTGATGGCGGAAGTGCTCGAGCAGACGGTTCGGGAGACCTCGTCGAAGGCAATCACGGATCGCAACGAACGCCCCGCGATGCAGCCGGCGATCGATCTGCCGGAGGATAAGGATGAGATCGAGAAAGTCATCTCGGGTGAGGCCGATCTTGCCTATTCGATGTCATTCGAGGTTCTGCCCGAAATTGCGATCACCGACCTCGACAAGATCGCGTTGGAGCGCCTCGTCGTCGAGGTGACGCCAGAGGCGATCGACGAGGTCATGCAGGATCTGCGCCGGCGCTCTACGACCTACGAGGCGGAAGAGGGGCGCGTCGCCGTCAACGGTGACCGCGTCACGCTTGATTTCGTCGGTAAGATCGACGGCGTTCCCTTCGAGGGAGGTGACGACAAGGACGTGCCGGTCATCGTCGGGCAGGGCAACTTCATCCCCGGTTTCGAGGAAGGTCTTGCTGGTCTGAAGGCTGGCGACGAGAAGGTCGTGCAGGCGACATTCCCCGAGGCGTATCAGGTGGAGACGCTGGCGGGCAAGCAGGCCGACTTCGATGTCAAGGTGACGGAAGTGGCCGCGCCCAAGGTGCCGGAGGTCAATGACGAATTCGCCAAGTCGCTCGGTGCGGAGGATGTCGAGAAGCTCAAGGAGCTCATTACCAAGCAGCTCGAGCAGGAGTATGCGCAGGCTGCCCGCGTGAAGATCAAGCGCGAATTGCTCGATGCGCTGGAAGCAGCACACGACTTCGAGCTGCCGGCATCGCTGGTCGAAAACGAATTTGAGAGCATCTGGAAGCAGCTTGGCGATGAGATGCTGCGTTCGGGCAAGAGCTTCGAGGACGAAGGCAAGACCGAGGACGATGCACGCGCTGAATACAAGAAGCTTGCTGAGCGCCGCGTACGGCTCGGCCTTGTCATCGGCGAGATCGGCGAAAAGAACAAGATCGAGATCACGCAGGACGAACTGCGCCGCGCCCTTGTCGAGCAGGCACGCCGCTATCCCGGCCAGGAGAAGTTCGTCTACGAGTATTACGAGAAGACGCCGGGCGCGCTGGCGCAGCTTCGTGCGCCGATGTTCGAGGACAAGGTGGTCGACTACGTGCTCGAGCAGGCCAAGCCGACCGAGAAAACCGTCAGCAAGGACGACCTGATGAAGGCGCTCGAGACCGCAACTGACGTTTGATGCGCAACCAGGGCTGATCCTGGCTTGCATTCGCAGTTCATGTGCCGCGTTGCAAGGCCCCTTGCTCTGGGCCGTTCCCGGCATGATATTCACTCGAACAATGAGGGTCGCCGTCCGGGCGGCCCATGTGGGCTGCACAGCCGGCGACCAGGAGACTTTCAATGCGCGATCCCGTCGATACCATCACCAACACGTTCTGGCCGATGGTCGTGGAGCAGACGAACCGCGGCGAGCGCGGCTACGATCTCCCCTCGCGCCTGCTCAAGGAGCGCATCATTTTCGTCACCGGTCCGATCGAGGACCACATGGCGGCATCGATCTGCATGCAGCTCCTGTTCCTGGAGGCGGAGAACCCGAAGAAAGAGATCTCCATGTACATCAACTCGCCGGGCGGCGTGGTGACGAGCGGCATGGCGATCTATGACACGATGCAATTCATCAAGCCGCCGGTGGCGACGCTTTGCATCGGACAGGCGGCATCGATGGGTTCGCTTCTGCTGTGCGCTGGAGACAAGGACATGCGGTTTGCGCTGCCTAATGCGCGCATCATGGTGCATCAGCCTTCCGGCGGCTTCTCCGGGCAGGCGTCGGACATCGAGCGGCATGCTGAGGACATCATCAAGATGAAGCGGCGCCTCAACGAAGTCTACGTGCACCACACGGGACAACCCTACGAGACGATCGAGCGCACGCTCGACCGCGACTACTTCATGACGGCGGATCAGGCGAAGGACTTCGGTCTCATCGACCGCGTCATGACGAAGCGCGAGGACGCAGAGGCGGCGGTCGAGCAGGCTTCCAAAGCGTGATTGCTGGGCGCGTCGAACCCTGACCGGTGAGGCGCACGGGCTGGCGAGAGACCAGCCGCGACCGTGATGCAGGCGTGGACCGATTGTCGCGGGCGCGTGGTACTTTGGGACGCCGCTCGGGGATGTCAGCGCTCTAATTGGCTTTGCAGTGCAGGTCAGGTCTGCCTTGCCCAGCGTGAGTATGCACCCCATCTTTGACCCGAGGTCCCGCCGAAGTTTCGACAATGTTCCGACTGGAGTTGCGAAGTTCCGGACGGAGTTGGCTTTTTCCGGGTTTGTCCCTGGGCGGTCACTTTGTCGATAAAATCACGAACGGGCCACAAGAAGGCGTTAATCCAATCTTGATCTGGTGGACGCTAGCGTGCTCAGATCAGGGTAGATGGATTCTTGTGCCCCTTGGCGGGCGACGTCGCAGAACGCCCAGTTCGGGCATAATGACGCTTCGGAGTCGCGCCGTGCTGGCCTAGCCGGATACAATTCCGGGACGCCGATTGGACACAAAAGGTCTGGGAAGGCCTGGTGAGAGACAGAAAATGCCCCAAGAAAAGAACACCTTGTACTGCTCGTTCTGCGGCAAGAGCCAGCACGAAGTGCGCAAACTGATCGCGGGGCCCACCGTGTTCATCTGCGACGAATGCGTCGAGCTGTGCATGGACATCATCCGGGAAGAAAACAAGAACACACTTGTCAAATCCCGCGATGGCGTCCCCACGCCGCAAGAGATCTGTCAGGTGCTCGACAATTACGTAATCGGGCAGGAGCACGCCAAGCGCGTCCTGTCGGTTGCGGTCCACAACCATTACAAGCGTCTCAACCACGCCTCGAAGTCGAATGACGTGGAGTTGGCGAAGTCCAACATTCTGCTGGTCGGCCCGACCGGCTGCGGTAAGACATTGCTGGCACAAACGCTGGCGCGCATTCTCGATGTGCCGTTCACGATGGCCGATGCCACAACCCTCACCGAGGCGGGCTATGTCGGCGAGGATGTGGAGAACATCATCCTGAAGCTGCTGCAGAACGCCGACTACAATGTCGAGCGGGCGCAGCGCGGAATCGTTTACATCGACGAGGTCGACAAGATCTCGCGCAAATCCGACAACCCTTCGATTACGCGCGACGTCTCGGGTGAGGGCGTGCAGCAGGCACTGCTCAAGATCATGGAAGGTACGATCGCTTCGGTACCGCCACAGGGTGGCCGCAAGCATCCGCAGCAGGAGTTCCTGCAGGTTGACACGACCAACATCCTGTTCATCTGCGGCGGTGCGTTCGCGGGACTTGAGAAGATCATCTCGGGTCGTGGCAAAGGCACGTCGATTGGATTTGCCGCAAAAGTTCGCGGCCCTGATGAGCGGCGCACCGGGGCAGTGCTGCGTGAGGTCGAACCAGAGGATCTGTTGAAGTTCGGTCTCATCCCGGAGTTCATCGGCCGCCTCCCGGTGATCGCTACGCTGGAGGACCTGGATGAAGATGCCCTGGTGCAGATCCTCTCTGAACCGAAGAACGCGCTGGTCAAGCAGTACCAGCGCCTGTTCGAGATGGAGGATGTGAAGCTCACCATCACCCAAGAGGCGTTGAAGGCGATTGCGCGCAAGGCGATCGAGCGCAAGACGGGCGCGCGTGGCCTGCGTTCCATCATGGAAGGCATCCTGCTCGACACCATGTTTGATCTGCCGACGCTGAAGGGCGTCGAAGAGGTCGTAATCGGGCCGGAGGTCGTCGAGGGCGGCGCGCGCCCGCTTAGGATCTACACGGATCGTGCCGAGGAGAAGGGAAGCTCGAGCGCTTCATAATGTTGGTGTGCCCGGAAGATCGCACGGTCAGACGAGCGCGTGCGTGCGGCCCCGTGATGCAGCAGCTTTGCGAACCCCGACAAAGCCGGTACAACATTTAATGGGTGGGCTCTTGATCGTCGTTGAGCGTACCCCATCTGTTCCATGGGAGGTGAGGCGAAGCTGCGGTTGAGCAGGCGAGGGATGTGATCCCCGACGACTGAGCTGCCGTTTTGTTGCTGCCACGTCTCCCGCGTCCTGCCAATTGGCCAATGTCTCCTGATGCACTTGCGCAAGGGTGGCCGGTCAACAAGGCTGGTCGAATGCCAACGCCGGCTGGCCTGCGCCAGCGGCACGAGCCAAGGGTCATGAGATGAGCGACGAGAAGCAGGCACTCGAGACGACGGGTGGCGCGGAACTATATCCGGTGCTGCCGCTGCGCGACATCGTGGTGTTTCCCTACATGATCGTCCCCCTCTTCGTCGGGCGCGAGAAATCCATCAAAGCGCTTGAAGAGGTGATGCGCACGGACAAGCACATTCTGCTTGCCGCGCAGAAAAATGCCGGTGACGACGACCCGGCAACCGACGCGATCTACGAGATGGGCACACTTGCATCCGTGCTGCAGTTGTTGAAGCTGCCGGACGGCACCGTCAAGGTGCTGGTCGAAGGCACGTCGCGTGCGCGCATCAAGGAATACACACAGAACGCTGACTACTTCGAGGCGTCGATCGAGCGCGTCGATGAAAAACTCGGCTCGAAGACCGAACTGGAGGCGCTGGCGCGCTCAGCGGTCTCGCAGTTTGAGAACTACGTCAAGCTCAACAAGAAAATCTCGCCGGAGGTGCTCGGCACCATCGCGCAGATCGACGATTACTCCAAGCTTTCTGACACGATCGCATCGCATCTGGCGATCAAGATCTCCGACAAGCAGGACGTGCTCGAGACGACGACAATCTCGGAGCGCCTGGAGCGCGTCTACACGCTGATGGAGAGCGAGATCTCCGTCCTCCAGGTGGAGAAGAAGATCCGCTCGCGCGTTAAGCGACAGATGGAGAAGACACAGCGCGAGTACTATCTCAACGAGCAGATGAAGGCGATCCAGAAGGAGCTCGGTGATACTGACGAGCGCGACGACATCGCCGAGTTCGAGGAGAAGATCGAGCAGGTCAAGCTGTCCAAGGAGGCGCGTGATAAGGCCCTAGGCGAGCTGAAGAAGCTCAAGCAGATGAGCCCGATGTCGGCCGAGGCCACCGTGGTGCGCAACTATCTCGACTGGCTCTTGTCGATCCCGTGGGGCGTCAAGGGCAAGGTCAAGAAGGACCTGGCCGAAGCGCAGGAGATCCTCGACAAGGAGCACTACGGCCTGGAGAAGGTCAAAGAGCGAATCGTCGAGTATCTGGCAGTCCAGAACCGCACCAACAAGTTGAAGGGGCCGATCCTGTGCCTCGTCGGTCCTCCCGGCGTCGGCAAGACCTCGCTTGGCAAGTCGATTGCGAACGCCACCGGCCGCGAGTTCGTGCGCATGTCGCTGGGTGGCGTACGCGATGAGGCCGAGATCCGTGGGCATCGGCGCACGTATATCGGCTCGATGCCGGGCAAGGTGATCCAATCCATGAAGAAGACCAAGCGGGTCAATCCGCTGTTCCTTCTGGACGAGATCGACAAGATGGGCTCGGACTTCCGCGGCGACCCCTCGTCGGCGCTGCTCGAGGTGCTCGATCCGGAACAGAACGCGACGTTCAACGACCATTACCTGGAAGTCGACTACGACCTCAGCAATGTGATGTTCGTGACGACGGCGAATACGCTCAATATTCCGGCTCCTCTGATGGACCGCATGGAGATCATTCGCCTGGCGGGCTACACGGAGAACGAGAAGATCGAGATCGCCAAGCGGCATCTGATCCCCGAGCAGAAGCAGGCGCACGGTCTCGACGACCAGGAGTTCGTCATTGAGGAAGCGGCTCTGCAGGAGCTGATCCGTCGCTACACGCGCGAAGCGGGTGTGCGCTCTCTGGAGCGCGAGATCGCCAAGCTGGCCCGCAAGGCGGTCAAGGAGATCCTCACCTCGTCGCACAAGAGCGTGACAGTGACGATCGACAACCTGCAGACCTACCTTGGTGTTCCCAAGTTCCGGTTCGGAGAAGCGGAACTGGAGGATCAGGTCGGAATCGTCACCGGCCTTGCCTGGACGGAGGTCGGCGGCGAGTTGCTCACCATTGAAGGCATCAAGATGCCCGGCAAGGGCAAGATGACGGTGACGGGCAACCTGCGCGACGTGATGAAGGAGTCGATCCAGGCGGCGAACGCCTATGTGCGCTCGCGTTCGGTCGATTTCGGCATCGCTCCAACGATGTTTGAGAAATACGACATCCATGTGCACGTGCCAGAGGGCGCAACGCCCAAGGACGGACCGTCGGCGGGCATCGCAATGGTCACGGCGATCATCTCGGTGCTGTCGCAGATCCCGGTGCGCAAGGACGTCGCGATGACCGGTGAGATCACGCTCAGAGGGCGTGTGCTTCCGATTGGCGGATTGAAGGAGAAGCTACTCGCGGCGTTGCGCGGTGGCATCAAGACGGTCTGCATCCCGGAAGAAAACGTCAAGGATCTCACCGAAATTCCGGACGAGGTGAAGAACAAGCTCGAGATCGTACCGGTATCGCGTCTTGAGGAGGTTCTGAAGACCGCACTTATACGCGTGCCCGAGCCGATCCAGTGGGACGAGGAAGCGCAGGCGCCGGTCGTGGCCGGGGACAAGAGCGAGGACCAGGACAAGGGCGGCTCTCGCGTCACCGCACACTGACAAACTGAACGGACATTGAACGCCGTTTAGCATAAGCCGATGGCCAACCCGCGGTGAAATTCCGCGGGTTGGCCATCGCATTTCATGTGCGATCTGGTCCTTTCAGCGGCCGGGTCAAAGCCCGAAAAACCGCGAGATTCCGCTTGACGACTACGGTCTTTCGGCGCTTGTGTGCAGCCTTCAACGCGATCGCCGACGGTTTCCTCGCGGGTTTGCCCGCTGACGGATCGGAAGGTCAGGGGGCGCCATCGGCTGCACGTCCTGATGCGAAGTGGTCCTGGCAATTCGTCGCGCAGTGAAGGCACGTCATTGACGGGAGCAAGGAGCGCTTCCAATACATCCAACCGCCCAGATCGAGTGTGATCCAGCGCTTGACGGCTGAGTGAAATTCCAAACGCGAGGAAAGACAAAGATGAGCAAAAAAGATCTGATCGACACCGTGGCCAAGGAGCTGGATCTTACGAAAGACAAGGCGGGGCAGGTTGTCGATGCCGTGGTCGATGCCGTCAAGGCCGCGCTTAAGGATGGGAAGGAAGTCCGCATCCCCGATTTCGGTACGTTCAAGGTTGCCGATCGCAAGGCGCGCGAGGGCCGCAATCCGCTGACCGGCAAGACGATGCAGATTCCGGCCTCGAAGGCGCCGAAGTTCACGGCAGCCAAGGGATTGAAGGAAATGCTCAACAGCTGAAAGTCCCGTCGGCTGTTTCTGGAAAGGGGGGCTTTAGCCCTCCTTTTTTTGTTTCTCCGCCGGCTTGCGGCCATGACCATTCGGTTCTATGAGAGAGCCTCTTTTGGGGCGGTTAGCTCAGTGGTAGAGCGCCTCGTTTACACCGAGGATGTCGGGAGTTCGACCCTCTCACCGCCCACCATCTTTTGATAGTGACTCGAAGTTGCGCGAGCGCTTGGCGCTGCGGGCGCTGTGCGGGTTGAAGGTCGGCGCACTGGCGCCGGGCCACAGTAGCGGACTGAGCGCTCTGCGCTGTTTTTTTGCTGACTCGAAGTTGCGCGAGGGCTTGGCGCCGCGGGCGACGTGCAGGTTGAAGGTCGGCGCACTGGCGCCCTGCCGAGGTCGCGGACTGAGCGCTCCGAACTGTTTTTTGGCTGACTCGAAGTTACGCGAGGCCTTGGCGCCGCGGGCGACGTGCAGGTTGGCGGGGTCTTGGTGAACCACCGGTCGCTTGCATTGGTATTGCTGCGCGGTGAACCGGCTATGCCGGCAATCCATGCGGCAGACGTCTCACGCCAAGTTGACGTTGAGGGAATGGCGCGAGCGACGGGACTTGAACCCGCGGCCTCCGGCGTGACAGGCCGGCGCTCTAACCAACTGAGCTACGCCCGCATTTCCATTCACGCCAGGCTCGAGCCACGGCGCGTGTCACAGAGCGGTGGATGTACGTGTTCGTTTGGCTGAAGTCAAGCGCGCCTTTGCCGGTTTCAGCGACCATTTTTCGATGGCGCGAATTCTTCCTGCTGCGCAGTCATTCCACGGGGTGCGCGTTGTACGATTGCTGCACTGAAAGGGCGCCGCCGCTCGTGTGTACGCCGTCTGAATGATCGCGCAAATTCGGCTGTTCGATCCCCCACTTTGGGTGGGGTCCGGTTGCGTGTTTGGGCGCGGTGGGATAACACACGGAACCGTGTTCCGTTGTTCGCGTCACTGCGCTTACGATAACGGGGTGTCAGTGGGAAATTCCGGTATTCTAGAGCCGGATTCCGCCCCCGGCCAAGGACGACACCATGAATGAGCTGTTCCTGAACTATCTGCCGATCGCCATCTTTCTCGCGGTCGCCCTGTTCATCGGTGCCGCGCTGATGCTGGCCCCATTCCTCGTCGCGGTGCGCAATCCGGACCCGGAGAAGGTTTCGGCCTACGAGTGCGGCTTCAACGCATTTGACGATGCGCGCATGAAATTCGATGTGCGCTTCTACCTGGTGGCGATCCTGTTCATCATCTTCGACCTTGAAATCGCGTTCCTGTTCCCCTGGGCGGTGGCCTTCAAGGAGATCGGTGCACTCGGCTTCTGGTCGATGATGGTCTTCCTGGCAGTGCTCACCATCGGATTTATCTACGAGTGGAAGAAGGGTGCGCTCGAATGGGATTGATCGTTCCTCCACAGATCGGCCTGGGGCCTAACGGTGGCATCACCTTCGACACGCCACGCGAGGGTGCAGGCAGCGGCCTCGTTGCGCCGGAGCCGAAGTTTTTCGCCGAGATCAACAACGAACTCGCCGACAAGGGCTTTCTCGTTACGACCACCGACGACCTCATTAACTGGGCGCGCACCGGCTCGCTCATGTGGATGACGTTCGGGCTCGCCTGCTGTGCGGTCGAGATGATGCAGGCATCGATGCCGCGCTACGACGTCGAGCGGTTCGGCTTTGCGCCGCGCGCAAGCCCACGCCAGTCAGACGTGATGATCGTGGCGGGCACATTGACCAACAAGATGGCGCCGGCGTTGCGCAAGGTCTACGACCAGATGCCAGAGCCGCGCTACGTGATCTCGATGGGTAGTTGCGCCAACGGTGGTGGATACTATCACTACTCGTACGCCGTGGTGCGCGGTTGCGATCGTATCGTGCCCGTCGATGTCTACGTGCCCGGTTGCCCGCCGACCGCAGAGGCATTGGTCTATGGCATCCTGCTGCTGCAAAAGAAGATCCGCCGCACCGGCACGATCGAGAGATAAGAAGCGGTGGAGTGGGCACAGCGACTAGAGACTGACAAGGGCGGCTGAAGGACAGGGGCGGCTGAAGGACAGCGGCGAGATGCCTCCCCACTTCATTCGCAAGGACCTGTTTCCTGCACAACGACGGACAATCCATGGACGAAGCACTCGAAGAGCTGGGCAATTATGTCGGTGGCAAGATCGCCGGTGCGCTGCAGGCCAAGAAAGTGGCGTATGGCGAGCTGACGCTGACGGTGGCGCGCAGCCAGATACTGTCGGTGCTGAAGCTCTTGCGGAACGACGCACGCTGCCGCTTCGAAGTCCTGATCGATCTGTGCGGCGTTGACTATCCGGGTCGCGAAAACCGGTTCGACGTCGTCTATCATCTGCTCTCGCCGCGCACCAACCAGCGCATCCGCATCAAGCTGGAAACCAACGAGACGGATCCGGTCCCGAGCGCTGTCGGTGTCTTCTCGGTGGCCGACTGGTTCGAACGGGAAGCCTACGACATGTACGGCATCCTGTTTTCGGGGCATCCGGACTTGCGCCGTATGCTAACCGATTACGGCTTCCAGGGGCATCCGCTGCGCAAGGATTTCCCGCTCACCGGCTATGTCGAGGTGCGTTACGACGACATCTCCAAGCGTGTGATCTACGAGCCGGTGAAACTCACCCAGGAGTTCCGCGATTTCGACTTCGAGAGCCCTTGGGAAGGCGTCAACTATCCTCTTCCAGGCGACGAGAAGGCCGGTGGCAGGCCGCCTTCGGGAAAGGCCTGAGCCGATGAAGGACACGCTCAACGTCGGCGCCACGTTCCGCTTCGAGTACAAGGTCCCGGCCACCAAGACGGTGCCGCATCTCTACCCCGAGGCGATCGAGTTCACGACCATGCCGACAGTCTTCGCCACCGGCTTCATGGTCGGCCTGATGGAGTGGACGGCATTGCAGCTGCTGGCACCGCATCTGGATGAAGGCGAGGGCTCGCTCGGCACGCACATCGACGTGAGCCACGTCGCGGCGACGGTGCCGGGCCAGGTGGTGACGGTCGATGCCGAGGTGACCGGCGTCAACGGCCGGCGCATCGCGTTCAAGGTGAAGGCTCACGACGGCATCGACACTATCGGCGAGGGCGATCACGAACGCGTCGTGGTGCCATGGGAAAGGTTCGAGGCCAAGGTCAACCAGAAGGCCAAGGCAGCGCGGGTGCGCCCTATCACGCGGCGCAAGATTTGAAGCGGTACGAGGCAGGCGATGGCAGGTCCGCGCGACATATCGGGAAGGTGTCTTTGCGGCGCGGTATCCTTCACTGCCCATGCTGCGGGCTCCGACGTGGGCGTATGCCACTGCACGATGTGCCAGCGCTGGGCGGCAGGCCCGCTGTTGGCAGTCGAGATCGATGCCGGCTCCTTGAAGTTCGCCGATGATGGGAGTCTTGGCGTCTATGCGTCGTCTGAATGGGGCGAGCGGCTCTTTTGCAAGTCGTGTGGAACGCCGCTGTTCTGGCGCTCGCGTGACGGGCAGCACGCAGTCGTCTCGGCGGGTGCGCTTGATGACAAGAGCGGGCTCCATCTCGCCTCGCAGATCTACATCGACGAGAAGCCAAGTTATTACGAATTCGCCAACGACACCGCGAAGATGACCGGAGCCCAGTTCATCGCGATGATGACGGCAGGCACCAAGAAAGACTGAGAACGCAATGGCAGAAGCAGAGATCCGCCAGTTCAACATCAATTTCGGTCCGCAGCATCCCGCTGCGCACGGCGTCTTGCGCCTTGTGCTGGAGCTGGACGGCGAGGTGGTTACGCGTGTCGATCCGCATGTCGGCCTGCTGCATCGCGGCACGGAAAAGCTGATCGAGCACAAGACCTATCTCCAGGCGATCGGCTATTTCGACCGGCTCGATTACGTGGCGCCGATGAACCAGGAACATGCGTTCTGCCTTGCTGCGGAGCGTCTCCTCGGCCTTGAGGTTCCCTATCGCGGGCAACTCATCCGTGTGCTCTTTTCCGAGATCGGCCGCATCCTGTCTCATCTGCTCAATGTGACGACGCAGGCGATGGACGTCGGCGCGCTGACACCGCCGCTGTGGGGATTTGAAGAGCGCGAACGGTTGATGATCTTCTATGAGCGCGCATCGGGCGCGCGCATGCATGCCAAGTACTTCCGCATCGGCGGCGTGCATCAGGACTTGCCGCCGCAGCTGATCGACGACATCTACGTCTGGTGCGATCCGTTCCTGAAGACGCTCGACGACCTGGAAGGGTTGCTGACGGGCAACCGTATCTTCAAACAGCGCAATGTCGACATCGGCGTCGTCAAGCTCGATGACGGTTTCGATTGGGGCTTCTCTGGCGTGATGGTGCGCGGTTCGGGCGCGGCCTGGGACCTGCGCAAGGCACAGCCCTATGAATGCTATTCGGAGATGGATTTCGACATTCCAATCGGCAAGAACGGCGATTGCTACGACCGCTATCTGATCCGCATGCAGGAGATGCGCGAATCGGTGAAGATCATGAAGCAGTGTTGTGACAAGCTGCGCTCGCCGCAGGGCCAGGGCCCGATCTCGGCGGATAACAAGAAGGTCGTGCCGCCGAAGCGTGGCGAGATGAAGCGTTCGATGGAAGCGCTCATCCATCATTTCAAGCTCTATACCGAGGGTTTCCACGTTCCGGCCGGGGAAGTCTATGCGGCGGTGGAGGCTCCCAAGGGTGAGTTTGGTGTCTATCTCGTCTCCGACGGCTCCAACAAGCCTTATCGCTGCAAGATCCGCGCGCCCGGTTTCGCGCACCTGTCGGCCATGGACTTCATGAACCGCGGTCACATGCTGGCCGACGTCTCGGCCATCATTGGCTCGCTCGACATCGTCTTCGGAGAGATCGACCGGTGAGCGATAGCCTTCCGCGTTGTCCGAAGTGTGGATCAGAGCACAGCTACGAGGACGGCAGTCTGCTCGTCTGCCCGGAGTGCGCGCACGAGTGGTCACGTGAGGCTGTATCGGGGGACGTGGATGAGGATGCCGCACGTATCATCAAGGATGCGGTCGGCAACGTGCTGGCAGACGGTGACAGCGTCACCGTCATCAAGGATCTCAAGATCAAGGGCTCGTCCTCGGTCGTAAAGGTCGGCACCAAGGTGCGCAATATCCGGCTGGTCGATGGCTCGGGCGGCCACGACATCGACTGCAGGATCGATGGCATCGGTCCGATGCAGCTGAAGTCGGCGTTCGTCAAAAAGGTTTGAGATTTTCTGGTAAAGTGACCGGGGTCACACGCCTCGTTGCAGCGCTGCGCTAGAGCAGGTCAGGTTTTGATTGGATCACGTCTGCCCGTTATGGCCTGCTCCAACTCTTTGTTTGAGAGCCTCAGCCATGGCTTCGACGGAAGCATGAAGGCGATCCAGCATCTTGTTTCGAAAATGTTGGTCTGAACCGCTGCACACTTCAGCTCAACATGACCGAGCCGGTTAGCATAACCTGAACGGAACAAGCGCAGCGCGAGGCGGTCCCATGTCCCCACCCAACATCTCCATTCTCGGCGCAGGCTTTGCGGCACTGACTGCGGTGCGCCAACTGCGCAAGCGCCTGCCCGATGCGCGGATCACGCTGATAGCACCCAAGTGCGAATTCCACTATCTGCCGAGCCTCATCTGGGTGCCGACGGGGCTGCGTCACCGCAAGGACATCGTCATACCGCTCGATCGCTTCATCAAGCGTCACAATGTCAATTTCAAACGGGCCAGTGTCACCGGAATGTCTGCCGACGGACGTGCGGTCGAGACGAGCGATGGGCCGGTCGGCAACGATGCCCTGGTGATCGCCACGGGCGGACGTTTCATCAAGAAGTTGCCCGGCATCGAGCATGCGCTGACGCTTTGCGAGGGCATCGATTCCGCGGAAGCCATCCGGGCTCGGCTCGATTCTCTGACCAAGGGGCGGATCGCACTCGGCTTCGGTGGCAATCCCAACGAGCCTTCAGCGATGCGTGGCGGGCCGATGTTCGAACTTCTGTTCGGGATCGAGACGTGGCTGCGTCAGGAAAGGCGGCGCGACAATGTCGAACTGACGTTCTTCAGTGCGGCAGCACAGCCGGGCAAACGGCTCGGTGAGAAAGCGGTGACGGGGCTTTTATCGGAGATGGCTAAGCGGCGCATCGACACGCATCTGGGCCACAAGCCCCTGGGCTTCTCGGCACAGGGCGTCGACACGGAAGGCGGCCACATCAACGCCGATCTCATCCTCTTCATGCCGGGATTGACGGGACCGGCCTGGATCGCCGACACGGGGCTGCCGAAGTCGGAGGGCGGCTTCATCAAGGCTGACAAATTCTGTCGTGTCGACGGTTTCGCGCACACCTATGTGGCGGGCGATGCGGGCTCGTTCCCCGGTCCCGATTGGTTGCCGAAACAGGCGCATATGGCAGACCTGCAGGCGAAAGCGGCGTCGGAGAACCTGGTGGCGGGTCTTGCCGGCAAGGAGCCGCAGGTGACGCCCAAGCCCGAGCTCATCTGCATCGTTGATACGCTCGACAAGGGCATGCTCGTCTATCGTGATCCGAAACGCTCGATGGTGCTGCCGTCCAGCCGCATGTTCCACTGGTCGAAGCGGGCCTTCGAGCGGCACTATCTGCGCGCTTACCAGTAAGGCAGTACGCTGGCCGTCGGTACGGTGGCTGTTCATCGCGGAGTGTTCGAGGATGCGCATCGCGACGTTCAATTTGGAAAGCCTCGACTTGCCGCCGCGGGCAAACCGCCCGCTCGACGAGCGTATCGCGATGCTCGCGCCAGAACTGCAGCGCGCACGCGCCGACGTCCTGTGTCTCCAGGAAGTCAACGGGCAGCACGATCCGGGCCACCACCGGCGAACGCTGATTGCGCTCGACAGGCTGCTCGAAGACACGCCTTACGCGCACTATCACCGGGCGGTCAGCGAGATGAACACGGGCAGCGGTATAGCAGACGTGCACAACCTCGTGACCTTGTCGCGCTGGCCGATTGTCTCGGCGCGGTCGCTGCGCAATGTACTGGTCGACCCGCTGACCTATCGCCCGGTCACTGCCGGGCTGTCGGCGGATGTCGACGAGACCGTCGTATTCGACCGGCCGCTGCTGGTGACCGAGATCGATACCGGCGAGGAAAAAAGGCTCATGGTGTTCAATTGCCATCTGCGCGCGCCTCTCGCCTCCAGCATCCCGGGACAAAAGCTCGCTCCATTCGTCTGGCGCACGGTCGGTGGCTGGGCCGAAGGGTTCTGTCTGTCCTCCATGAAGCGAAATGCGCAGGCGCTCGAATTGCGGCTCGCCATCGACGACCTTCTCAATGCCGATCCTCAGGCGTTCATCGTCGTTGCGGGAGATTTCAATGCGGAGGACCACGAATCCCCGCTACGCATCGTGGTGGGCGCCGAGCAGGACACGGGGAATGGCGCGCTCGCTGTGCAGTCGATGATCGTGCTCGACCGGGCAGTGGAGGAGGGACGCCGCTTCAGCGTGATCCATCAAGGGCGGCCGCAGATGCTCGATCACATTCTGGCGAGCCGTGCCATGTATGGCCGCTTCGCCTCGATCGAGGTGCACAACGAGGCACTGTCGGACGAGGCTGTGGGGTTTGCACGCGTCGATCGACCTGCCGGCTCCTATCATGCGTGCGTGGTTGCGGAATTCGCCTGAGCCATGACAAGGTGCAGAGTGCAGCCGCGTCGGCGTCCGACGCGGCAATTGTCTGTCTCCGGAGCTGTTTTCCTCCTGCAATGCATGACTAGTGATTCCTCGTCTGAGAAGAGCAAACACCGGCATCTCGTCTGGTTCACTGTGGCAGCGGGCGTGCTGCTGGCCGTGATCGGCGTGCGGTTCATGATCGTGCCGCGGACCGCGGCCAACAATTTCGGCCTCGCCAAAGAGATCAAGGGCTATGAGTTGCACCAGATGGTGGGGCTGCGCGACCTTTGGCTCGGAGGCCTTGCCATCGTGTTGGGCGTGATGCGCGAATGGCGGGCACTCATGGTCTGGTTCGCCCTGGGAGCGATCGTGTGTTGGGGTGATGCCGGAATTGCATTGAATTCGAGCGGCAAGGCCGTGGCGGTCGCCTTTCACGTTCTCTCCGGGGTGTTCTGCGCGGCTCTTGCGCTGGCAATCCGCGCGCGCTTGCGCTGAAGGACCGATGCGGCCAGTGCAATAAAGCATATAATATATTGATATTTAATGTAAAAATGTTGCTTTGTCCCGTGTCGGCTAAGCCAGGATAATGCGGATTTGCATGTGCTCCCCCGAGCGTGGCCTTAACCCCGCTCAAGTATCTAGTCTGGCGTTGGCCACAAAGCTTTGGCAAAGAACGAGAGTTGGCGGCTGCCAATACTATGGCCCGGGACGTGCGCGCCGTGCGGGCGGTGACGGCGGGGCTTGGTCGGGGAACGTCATGCGGAGTGGCGCAACATGATCGACAACCTGTTCCTGCTTGCCATAGCCGCCTTCGGATGGGGGCTCAGCCTCACAACCTACCGGCTCTTTGCACGTAAGAACAACTGGCCGATGGGCTCTCTGCATGCCGATCTCCCTGTCATTCCCATCCTCTTGGGCCTTTTCGCGCTCACCATGGGACTGTTGTTCGCCGCGGCCCGTGGTGCCTACGACGGCGGCTGGATCATCGTTCTTTGCGGCATTCTGCTGGCGATCTTCTGGACCGGTTTTCTGCGTGTCGGCTCGCAGATCTCTTTGTTTCTCGCACCGGTGGCTGCGGCGCTTCTGCTTATCGGATGGCTGCCGGTCATTCTGGGATACGAGCAGCCGCGCTGGGCACATGCGCGGCCGGCAGATCTGGTCAAGCGCACAGACCCCGTCGCACCGGCAAAGCCGGACTTTTGAGCAAACCGTTCCAGCGCCTGATACTGCGCAATTCGCTCGAATGGTCGCGATTTGCATTCGCATCTCTAGAAGTCATGAAATGCAGCGTGCACAGGGTCTCGTCGGCTTGCTGAAATTTGACAAGCGGCGCATGACGGGCCCTTCCTTGATCAAACGCAAGAGATGAGCAGGAAATTCGCAGGTTATGCGTCGGTGATTTCGACCATCTGCTGCTATAGAAGCAAGCGCGGGAGCCTTGCTTTAGTGACCTGTACGACGTAGGGAACAGGGGTCTGTCCGCCTGGGGAAGTCGTGGACCGACCGGGGGTGCCCTTACAGCACCCGGGTGCATTCACCCACAGCCGCAATCTGAACTTCTCCCCGCCGCCTGTCGCCAGGAGCCCGAGGAGCCATCGATGGCCGTTCGCCGCCTGCATCCGGACCAACCACCGAGCTTTGCCTTCAGCCCAGAAAATCTTGCTTGGGCGAAGGAGACGATCGCGAAATACCCGCCCGGCAAGGAGGCCTCCGCTGTGCTGCCCGTGCTGTGGCGCGCGCAAGAACAGAATGACGGCTGGCTGCCGGAGCCGGCTATCCGCTATGTCGCCGACATGCTGGGCATGGCCTATATCCGCGTGCTCGAAGTGGCGACGTTCTACACGATGTTCCAGCTTTCGCCGGTGGGCAGGAAGGCGCACGTGCAGGTCTGCGGCACGACCCCATGCATGCTGCGCGGCGCGGAGGACCTCATCAAGGTCTGCAAATCCAAGATTCACCAGGAGCCGCATCATCTCTCCAAAGATGGCGACTTCTCTTGGGAAGAGGTGGAGTGCCTGGGCGCGTGCGCGAATGCACCGATGGTGCAGATCTACAAGGACACCTACGAAGATCTCACACCTGAACTGTTCGAAAAGCTGCTGGAAGGATTCGCCACGGGCAATCTGCCCAAGCCTGGCTCGCAAATCGGCCGAACGGCATCGTGCCCGCAGGACGGCCCGACGACGCTTTCGGATCCTTCTCTCTACGACGGTTCGACGATTGGTGCGTGGAAAAGGCGGTTTGCTGACACGGCCGCGCAGTCGGTTGGTGCGACGGGCGGTGCGGAGACTGAGGCCAGCACGGCGGCTCCAACCGCCAGTCCGGGCAAGGTTCCTGAACTTCTCAAAGCGCCCCGAGAGGGCAAGGGCGACGACCTCACGCTCATCTGGGGCGTGGCCGACAAACTCCAGGAGCAACTCAACGACCTGGGCATTTGGCACTTCGATCAAATTGCCAAGTGGACTCCTGAGGAAATTGCGTGGTTCGAATCAACGATGCAGGGCTTCAAGGGTCGCGTGGAGCGCGACAAGTGGATCGAGCAGTGCCAGAAGCTGGCGCGAGGCTGGCGGCCGGAGCACGCCGCGGGCGAGCGGCCCAAGGAGTAGCACCGCGATGTGGGACAACGGTGCGCAGCAATACTGGGAGCTGAGACAGAGCCATGCTGGCTGACAAGGATCGCATCTTCCGCAACATCTACGGCTTCCACGATAGTGGTCTGGAGGCCGCGATCAGGCGCGGCGCGTGGGATGGTACGAAGTTCTTCGTCGACCAGGGGCATGACTGGATCATCAACGAGGTGAAGGCCTCGGGCCTGCGGGGGCGCGGGGGCGCCGGCTTCCCGACGGGGCTCAAGTGGTCATTCATGCCGAAGAATGACGTGCGTCCCAGCTACCTCGTCGTCAACGCTGACGAATCCGAGCCCGGCTCGTGCAAGGACCGCGAGATTCTGCGCAACGATCCGCAAATTCTGATCGAAGGCATGCTGCTTGCCTCGTTCGCGATGCGCGCGCACACTGCCTTCATCTACTTCCGCGGTGAGTACATCCGCGAGCGCGAACGCTTCCAGCGTTCTGTTGACGAGGCCTACGCCGCAAAGCTGATCGGCAAGGGCAACAAGCACGGCTGGGATTTCGACATCATCGTGCACCATGGCGGCGGCGCCTACATCTGCGGCGAGGAAACCGCGCTCATCGAGAGTATCGAGGGCAAAAAGGGACAGCCGCGGCTGAAACCGCCATTCCCTGCGGGCTGCGGACTCTATGGCGCGCCGACGACCGTCAACAACGTTGAATCGATCGCAGTGGTGCCCGACATCCTGCGGCGCGGCTCGGCCTGGTTCTCCAGCCTCGGCAAGCCCAACAACACGGGCACCAAGCTGTTCCAGATCTCCGGTCACGTAAACAAGCCGTGCGTGGTCGAAGAGGAAATGGGCATCCCGCTCAAGGAGCTTCTGGAGAAGCATGCGGGCGGCGTGCGTGGCGGATGGAACAATCTGCTGGCGGTGATCCCGGGAGGCTCGTCCGTGCCGTGCATCAAGGCCGACGTGTGCGACGAGATCACGATGGATTTCGATGCGCTCTCCAAGGCCAAGTCCGGTCTCGGCACCGCCGCAGTGATCGTGATGGACAAGTCGACCGATATCATCAAGGCCATCTCGCGCATCTCCTATTTCTATAAGCACGAGAGCTGCGGCCAGTGCACGCCGTGCCGCGAGGGCTGCGGCTGGATGTGGCGGGTGATGGAGCGCATGGTGAAGGGCGAGGCAAAGAAGAGCGAGATCGACCTGCTCTTCGAGGTATCCAAGCAGGTGGAAGGCCACACCATCTGCGCGCTTGGCGATGCAGCGGCCTGGCCGGTGCAGGGGCTCATCCGCAACTTCCGCCCGGTGATGGAAGCGCGGATCGAGGCTCATCAGAAGACGCACCGAGAGGCGGCGGAGTAGGCGAGAGGCTAAAGGCAAGCTCATGCCCAAGAAACTCATTATCGACGGCAAGGAAATCGAAGTTGCGGACGGTACCACGCTGTTGCAGGCGTGCGAGCAGGCCGGCGCCGAGATCCCGCGCTTCTGCTATCACGAGCGGCTGTCCATCGCCGGCAACTGCCGCATGTGCCTGGTCGAGGTGGAAGGCGCGCCCAAGCCGGTTGCGTCGTGTGCACAGACCGTCAACGAGTTGCGACCCAACCCGGACGGCTCGCCCAACGTCGTGTTCACCAAGAGCCCGACGGTGAAAAAGGCGCGTGAAGGCGTAATGGAGTTCCTGCTCATCAACCATCCGCTCGACTGTCCGATCTGCGACCAGGGCGGCGAGTGCGATCTTCAGGACCAGGCCGTCGCCTTCGGCCTCGGCGGCTCGCGCTATCACGAGAACAAGCGGGCGGTGGAGGAAAAGTATATCGGACCGCTCATCAAGACGATGATGACGCGGTGCATCCATTGCACGCGCTGTGTGCGCTACATGACCGAGGTCGCGGGCGTTGAGGAATTGGGTCTCATCAGCCGCGGCGAGGATGCGGAGATCACGACCTATCTCGAAAAGGGCATCCTTTCCGAGATGAGCGCCAATGCGGTCGACCTGTGTCCGGTCGGAGCGCTGACGCACCGGCCGTGGGCGCACAACGCGCGGCCCTGGGAGCTGCGAAAGACCGAATCGATCGACGTGATGGACGCAGTGGGCTGCAACATCCGGGTCGATACGCGCGGTTCGGAAGTAATGCGCATCCTGCCACGCAATAACGATGCGGTGAACGAAGAGTGGATCTCCGACAAGACGCGACACGTTGTCGACGGGCTCAAAACGCAGCGTCTCGACCAGCCCTACGTGCGCAAGGATGGACGCCTGATAGCCGCTTCGTGGGACGAGGCACTGGGGCTCGTGGCAGAGAAGATCAAGGCAGCCGCGCCTGAGCGTATCGGTGCGATCGCGGGGGATCTCGCGGGGGCCGAGGAGATGTTCGCGCTGAAAGAGTTGCTCGGCTCGCTCGGCATCACGAATATCGATTGCCGCGCGCCACATGAGGCGCACGATCCAGCAACCGGACGTTCGTCCTACGTTTTCAATACGACGATCGCGAGCATCGATGATGCGGATGCCATTCTGATCATTGGCTCTAATCCCCGGCTCGAGGCGCCAGTTCTCAACTCGCGCATCCGCCAAAGGTGGCGCCAGGGCGGCCTTGCCATGGGTCTGATTGGTGCGGCGGCACCGCTCACCTATGATTACGTGCATATTGGCGGCGGCGCGCAGGCGCTCGCTGATCTCGCCGAGGGCAAGCACGACTTCGCGAACGTGCTTGCGAAGGCGAAGCGGCCGATGGTGATCGTCGGTGTTGGCGCTTGTGCCCGTACAGATGGTGCGGTGATGCTGTCGCTTGCCGCGCGGGTTGCCGAAGCGGCAGCCAAGGATACGGACGAGGGTTGGTCGGTTTTCAACGTGCTGCATACCGCCGCCGGACGGGTCGGGGGCCTGGATCTGGGCTTCGTTCCGGGTAAGGGCGGGCTGGCTACGGCTGACATGATGGCGGCGGCCGGCAGCGGGGCGCTCGAAGTGGTGTGGCTGCTCGGCGCCGACGAAATCGACATGTCTGCGCTCGGCTCGGCATTCGTGATCTACCAGGGCACGCATGGCGACGAAGGCGCACACCGCGCAGACGTCATCCTACCGGGTGCAGCCTACACCGAGAAAAGCGCGACATACGTCAACACCGAAGGCCGCGTCCAGACGACGACCCGCACAGTATTCCCGCCGGGCTCGGCGAAAGAGGATTGGACGATCGTGCGGGCACTGTCGGCGCGGCTCGGATCGACGCTGGGTTTCGACACGCTCGCGCAGTTGCGCGCTCAGATGTACAAGTCGGCGCCGACACTGGCGCGCCTCGACGAGCCGAACCGGGGTGCGGGAGAAGCCGGCGTGCTCGCCAAGCTGGCGCAAGCCGGCGGCATGGCGGACGCGACGGCCTTCGCGCCAGTGATCGAGGATTTCTATCTGACCAATCCGATCGCACGCGCGTCGGCCGTCATGGCGGAGCTTTCGGCTCTCAACAAAGCGGCTGCGGGCCAAGGCGGCCTGAGAGCGGCGGAATGAGGGGGCAGGAGGCAAGGCCATGATCAACACTGTGATCGAGTGGTTGAACACCACGCTGCCGCTTCCGGGTTGGCTCGACTGGATGTGGTGGACCCTCGTCTATGTGGTTGCGAGCTTGGCGCTGCTGGTCGGCCTGCTTGTGCTGATCGCATTCCTGCTTCTCATGGACCGCAAGGTGTGGGCCGCTGTACAGATGCGGCGCGGCCCCAATGTGGTGGGTCCGTTCGGCCTTTTGCAGTCGTTCGCCGATCTCTTGAAGTTCGTGTTCAAGGAGCCGGTTATTCCTGCAGGCGCGGACAAAGGCGTTTTTCTGCTGGCACCGCTGGCAACGGCGACATTCGCGCTTGCAGGGTGGGCGGTGATCCCGGTCAGCGAAAATGCCTGGGGCAAATGGGTGATCTCCGACTTGAATGTCGGCGTTCTCTACATCCTGGCGCTGTCATCGCTTGGCGTGTACGGCATCATCATGGGCGGCTGGGCATCAAACTCGAAATATCCGTTCATGGGCTCGCTTCGGTCGGCGGCGCAGATGGTCTCATATGAGGTATCGATCGGCTTCGTCATCATCACGGTGCTGCTGTTGGTGGGCTCGCTGAACCTCACCGATATCGTCAATGCGCAAAAGACCGGGCTTGGCACACAGATCGGCCTGCCCAACTCAATGGTCGACTGGCACTGGCTGGCGCTATTCCCGATGTTCGTCGTGTTCTTCATCTCGGCGCTGGCAGAGACGAACCGGCCGCCCTTCGACCTGCCTGAAGCCGAATCGGAGCTCGTCGCCGGCTTCATGGTCGAGTACTCCTCGACGCCGTACCTGCTCTACATGCTCGGCGAATACGTGGCGATCGTTGCCATGTGCGCGATGACCACGATCCTGTTTCTGGGTGGCTGGCTGCCGCCGATCGATGTCGCGCCATTCAATTGGGTGCCGGGCATACTGTGGTTCATCCTCAAGGCCACATTCGTCTTTTTCCTGTTCGCCATGGTGAAGGCGATGGTGCCGCGTTACCGCTATGATCAGTTGATGCGGCTTGGCTGGAAGGTGTTCCTGCCGCTGTCGCTCCTGATGGTGATCGCGGTGGCCGCAGTGCTCCATTTCGGAGGTCTGGCATGAGGCCGGAGCTGATCGGATTTGGTGCCGGTGGCCTGTTCGGTCTGGCGAACTTGGCCGTGCTGCGCTCTGTCGCGTCGCGCATCGAGGGCATGAAGCCGACGCCGGAGAAGAAGCGAACGGCGGGCATCCTGCGGATGGTCGATTTCGTGGACGTAATTGTATTTGCGGTGCTCGGCTACATTCTCGCGCCGATGCTCATGAAATGAGGACGGAGAGAACCCGATGAGTGTGTCATCCGGAATCAAATCGCTGTTCCTGTCGGAGTTCGTCTCGGCGTTCTTCCTGACGATGCGCTACTTCTTTGCGCCCAAGGCGACGTTGAACTATCCGTTCGAGAAAGGTCCGCTATCACCTCGCTTCCGCGGCGAGCATGCGCTGAGACGCTATCCCAACGGCGAAGAGCGATGCATAGCCTGCAAGCTGTGCGAGGCGGTCTGCCCGGCGCAGGC
Source organism: Hyphomicrobiaceae bacterium (assembly GCA_036768475.1). Taxonomy (GTDB): domain Bacteria; phylum Pseudomonadota; class Alphaproteobacteria; order Rhizobiales; family Hyphomicrobiaceae; genus JAEUMD01. The sequence goes on from DAIPMW010000003.1 coordinate 78,014, forward strand.
GATCACCATCGAGGCGGGGCCACGTCGCAATGACGGCACGCGGCGGACGACGCGCTACGACATCGATATGACCAAGTGCATCTACTGCGGGCTTTGCCAGGAGGCGTGCCCGGTCGAGGCGATCGTGGAAGGCCCCAACTTCGAGTTCGCGACGGAGACCCGTGAGGAGCTTTTCTACTGCAAGGAGAAGTTGCTTGCGAACGGCGATCGCTGGGAGCGCGAGATCGCCCAGAATCTCGCACTCGATGCGACGTACCGGTGAGGGGCGGCAAATGAGCGTGACAGCCTTCTTCTTCTATGTGTTCGCGGTTCTTGCGGTGATTTCGGCAACGCTGGTGATCACGGCGAAAAACCCGGTGCACGCAGTATTGTACCTGATCCTCACCTTCTTCAACGCCGCCGGCCTCTTCGTGCTGCTCGGCGCCGAGTTTCTGGCGATGCTGCTCGTCATCGTCTACGTCGGCGCGGTGGCAGTGCTGTTCTTGTTCGTGGTGATGATGCTCGACGTCGATTTCGCGGAACTGCGCGCCGGCTTCATCAAGAATGCGCCTGTCGGACTGATCGTTGGCGGCATCGTGCTGGCGGAACTCATCGCGCTGTTCGGTGTCCACGGGTTCGAACTGGGCCTTGGCAAGCAACTGGCGGCGGCGGCGCCGGCCGGGGTCACGAATACGAAGGCGCTTGGGCTGCTGATCTACACAAAATATGTCTACTTCTTCCAGGGCGCGGGGCTCGTTTTGCTGGTGGCCATGGTCGGGGCGATCGTCCTGACGCTGCGTCACAAGGAAGGTGTCAAGCGTCAGTCGATCTCGGTGCAGGTCAACCGCACGCCGGAAACGGCGGTGGAGGTCGTCAAGGTGGCGCCGGGCCAGGCGATCGTGCCATCGGCGGAGGGGCAGCGATGAGAGTGGGTGGAAGCAACGAGGGCTGGCCCCGGCATTTGCCATCATCGCCCGATGCCGGGAACGATCTGCAAGAGCTGCCGCGTGCGATTGCAATGGTGGCGCTTGGTGGTGCGCCGATGCTGGCGTTGGCGGGGCTTGCGCGCCTTGGTCTCGTCGAAGCGGCTGCGATGCCACTTTGGCTGACGCTGGGAATCTTGGCGCTCGCCGCGCTCGCGTATTTTGGGGCGATGGTCCGTGCAACGGGGTTGCGGGTTCTGGCGGCTGTCTTGGCGATCGGATTGCCGCTGGTTCTCTACTACTTCTCGTCTCGTGGCGGTCCAGGCATCGTGATTGCGCCGTTCGCTCTGGTCACGATGTGGATCGTATCGATCATCGCGGCGGTCTCGTTCGCCAATCTGGGAGGTTCTCAATGACGGTCGGACTGGCGCATTACCTCGTGGTGGCGGCGTGCCTGTTCACGCTCGGCATTTTCGGGATCTTTCTCAATCGCAAGAACGTCATCATCATCCTGATGTCGGTCGAGCTGATGCTGCTCGCCGTCAACATCAATCTCGTGGCGTTTTCGAGCTTCCTGGGCGATCTGGTCGGCCAGGTGTTCGCGCTGTTCGTACTGACGGTTGCGGCCGCCGAGGCCGCGATCGGTCTGGCGATCGTCGTCGTCTACTTCCGTAACCGGGGCTCGATCGCGGTGGAAGACATCAACATGATGAAGGGCTGAGCGGCGGAGCGCTAACCTATGATCTACAACGCAATCGTCTTCCTCCCGCTTTTGGGCGCAATCATCGCCGGCTTCTTCGGCCGGCTGATCGGCGAACGCCCTTCGGAAATCATCACGACGGGCTTCCTGATGGTGGCCTGTGTGCTCTCGTGGTTCGTGTTCATTCAGGTGGGTTTCGGGTCGGAGACGGCGCGCGTCCCGGTGCTCCGCTGGATCACATCGGGTGATCTGGATGTGGCCTGGTCGCTGCGTATCGATACGCTGACGGCGGTGATGCTGGTCGTCGTGACGACGGTCTCGGCGCTCGTTCACCTGTACTCGATCGGCTACATGCACGAGGACGACAGCCGGCCGCGCTTCTTCGCCTACCTGTCGCTCTTCACGTTCGCGATGCTGATGCTGGTGACGGCGGACAATCTCCTGCAGATGTTCTTCGGCTGGGAGGGCGTCGGCCTCGCCTCCTACCTGCTGATCGGCTTTTGGTATCACAAGCCCTCGGCCAACGCTGCGGCCATCAAGGCGTTTATCGTCAACCGCGTCGGCGACTTCGGCTTTTCGCTGGGCATCTTCGGCGTGTTCTTCATGTTCGGGTCGATCAACTTCGACGCGATCTTCGAGGCCGCTCCCGGCGCCAAGGGCGCGACGATGAACTTCCTCGGTATGCAGGTCGACGTCATGACGACGCTGTGCCTTCTGCTCTTCATGGGTGCGATGGGCAAGTCGGCACAACTTCTGCTGCACACCTGGCTGCCTGATGCCATGGAAGGCCCGACGCCGGTTTCCGCGCTGATCCACGCCGCAACGATGGTTACCGCCGGCGTATTCATGGTGGCGCGATTGTCACCGCTGTTCGAGCAGGCTCCGGTTGCCCTGCAGGTTGTCACGCTGGTCGGCTCAGCGACGGCCTTCTTCGCGGCGACTATCGGTCTTGTACAAAATGACATCAAGCGCGTGATCGCCTATTCGACCTGCTCGCAGCTCGGCTACATGTTCGCCGCGCTCGGCGTTTCGGCCTACGGTGCAGGTATCTTCCACCTTTTCACGCACGCTTTCTTCAAGGCGCTCCTGTTCCTCGGTGCCGGCTCGGTGATCCACGCGATGCATCATGAGCAGGACATGCGCAACATGGGCGGACTGGCGCCGAAGATCCGTATCACCTGGGCGATGATGCTGATCGGCACGCTGGCGCTGACGGGGGTGGGCATTCCGCATCTGGCGGGCTTTGCCGGCTTCCACTCCAAGGACGCGATCATCGAAGGCGCTTACATGGCGCATCTGCCATACGACTATTCGTTCTGGCTGCTGGTCGTGGCAGCGTTCATGACGTCGTTCTACTCGTGGCGCCTCGTGTTCATGACCTTCCACGGAAAGACCCGCGCGGAACCCGACGTTTACAAGCACGCGCACGAGAGCCCGATGGTGATGCTGGTTCCTCTCGGCGTGCTGGCGCTCGGCGCGGTGCTGGCCGGCGTCGTGTTTTCTCCCTATTTCATTGGCGATCTGATGACCGGGTTCTGGGGCACGTCGATCGCTCAGGCGGGCGGTGAGGTCGCCAGTGCCACGGCAACGGCGGCAGGTGATGTCGCACAGGCGATCGGCATGGCAGGACAAGCCGGCGGTGAAGCCGCGGGACATGCGGCGGGCGCGGCCGGGCAGGTGGCAGATGCCGCACAAGGTGCGGCGGCCGCTCACGGGAGCGCAAACCATCATCCCCCGACCTGGGTGGTCTGGTCGGCAACGATCGCGATGGCGGCTGGTTTCGGGTTGTCCTACCTCTATTACATCGCCGCGCCATGGCTGCCGCAGGCAACGGCCAGAACATTCCGTCCGGTCTACCTGTTCCTGCTCAACAAGTGGTACTTCGACGAACTCTATGACGTCGTGTTCGTGCGGCCCGCGCTGTGGCTCGGGCGGACGCTCTGGAAGGGCGGAGATGGCGCGATCATCGACGGCACCATCGACGGCACGGCGCGCGGCGTCGTGTGGACGACGGGCCGGATCGTCAAGCTGCAGACCGGCTATGTCTATCACTACGCCTTTGCGATGCTGATCGGCGTCGCACTCCTCATCAGCTACTTCATCTTCGCCGGTGGGGTCACGAAATGAACCTGGCTACGCTTCCTATTCTATCCCTGGTGACGTTCCTGCCTCTGGTGGGCGCGTTGTTCATCGCGTTCCTGCCGCAGGACGCGGTGCGAAATGCACGTTACGTCGCGCTATGGACGACGCTCGTCACATTCGTGCTTTCTCTTTTCATCTGGATCGCGTTCGACAAGGCTAATCCGGGCTTCCAGTTCATCGAGGAGCACAATTGGCTGGGGCCGATCAAGTACAAGGTCGGCGTCGATGGCATCTCGATGCTGTTCGTCATCCTGACGACATTCCTGATGCCTTTGTGCATCCTTGCTTCATGGGAAGCGATCGAGAAGCGCGTCAAAGAATACATGATAGCGTTCCTGGTCCTCGAAACGCTGATGGTGGGTGTGTTCGTCGCGCTCGATCTGGTGCTGTTCTACCTATTCTTCGAGGGGGGCCTCATCCCGATGTTCCTCATCATCGGCGTGTGGGGCGGCAAGCGGCGCATCTACGCAAGTTTCAAGTTCTTCCTCTATACGCTGCTCGGCTCGGTGCTGATGCTGCTGGCGTTGATGGCGATGTGGTGGCACACGGGTACCACGGACATTCCGCAGCTGATGCAGGCAAAGTTCCCGGCCGACATGCAGTGGTGGCTGTGGCTTGCATTCTTCGCTTCGTTCGCGGTGAAGATGCCGATGTGGCCGGTGCATACGTGGCTTCCCGATGCGCACGTGGAGGCGCCGACAGCGGGCTCGGTGATCCTGGCCGGCATCCTCTTGAAAATGGGCGGCTACGGTTTCCTGAGGTTTTCGCTGCCGATGTTCCCGCTGGCGAGCGCGGATCTGGCGCCGCTGGTGTTCGCATTGTCAGTGGTGGCCATCATCTACACCTCGCTGGTGGCTCTCGTGCAGGATGACATGAAGAAGCTCATCGCCTATTCGTCGGTGGCGCACATGGGCTTCGTGACGATGGGCATTTTCACGTTCACGCATCAAGGTGTCGACGGCGCGATCTTCCAGATGCTGTCGCACGGCATCGTTTCGGCGGCCCTGTTCCTTTGCGTAGGCGTCATCTACGATCGCATGCACACGCGTGAGATTGCCGCATTTGGCGGCCTCGTCGACCGAATGCCGATCTACGCGTTCTGTTTCATGGTCTTCACATTGGCGAACGTCGGCCTTCCCGGCACCTCGGGCTTCGTCGGTGAGTTCCTGACGCTGATCGGCGCATTCAAGGTCAACACGTGGCTTGCGTTCCTTGCCACGTCAGGCATCATTCTGTCGGCGTCCTACGCGCTGTGGCTTTACCGGCGCGTGATTTTCGGTGTGCTGGAGAAGCCGAGCCTCAAGGCGATCCTCGACATGAGCCCGCGAGAGGTCGTTGTAATGGCACCGCTTGTAATTCTAACGATCTTCTTCGGGTTCTTTCCCGCGCCGATCCTGGATGTTACGGCGCAATCGGTGAAGAAGCTCGTTAGCGATTACGAGGCGGCGATCCGTACCGCCGAGACGGAGCGGTCCGCGCCCTTCAGGATCGAGATCAGTGCCGCCGAAGGCCAGAAGGAGGCAAAGTGATGATCGACCTTCTGTCCTATCCGGCCCTGCCCGAGATCGTCTTGGCGGTTGGAGCGATGGCATTGCTCATGCTCGGCGCGTTCCAGCCCGACACCGAAGAGACGGGGACGATGACGTCGTGGCTGGCGATCGGTGTGATCGCTCTGGCGGGCGTCGTCATGATGCTCAATCCATACGTATCGAGCGGTCTTTTTGACGATGCATTCATCATGGATCGGTTCACCCGCTTCATGAAGCTTCTGGTGCTGATTGGATCGGCCGGTGCACTCGTTCTGTCGTTTCAGTCGTTTGGCGATATGAAGCTGATGAAGTTCGAGTATCCGGTGCTGGTGCTGCTGGCAACCGTCGGCATGATGATGATGATCTCGGCCAACGATCTCATTGCGCTCTACATTGGTCTGGAGCTGCAGAGCCTTGCACTCTATGTGGTTGCCGCGTTCCGGCGCGACTCGGTGCGCTCGAGTGAGGCGGGCCTGAAGTATTTCGTGCTGGGCGCATTGTCGTCGGGCATGCTGCTCTATGGCGCTTCGCTCGTCTACGGCTTTGCCGGTTCGACCAGCTTCTCTGTGATCGCCGGGGTGGTGAAGGACGCGACCAATATCGGCGTCATCGTCGGCCTTGTCTTCATCATGGTCGGCCTTGCCTTCAAGGTGTCGGCCGTGCCGTTCCACATGTGGACGCCGGATGTCTACGAGGGCGCGCCAACGCCGGTCACGGCGTTTTTCGCGGCCGCGCCCAAGGTGGCGGCCATGGCGTTGATGGTGCGGACGCTTGCGGTCGCCTTTCCCGGTATTGCGCCGGCTTGGCAGCAGATCGTCGTGTTCATCGCGATCGCTTCGATGCTGCTTGGATCGTTCGCAGCGATCGGGCAGACCAATATCAAACGCCTGATGGCGTATTCCTCGATCGGCCACATCGGCTTCGCGCTGGTCGGGCTTGCCGCAAACAATCCGGAAGGTGCGCAGGGCGTGCTGATCTACATGGCGATCTACCTCGTGATGACACTCGGCACGTTCGCATGCATCCTTGCGATGCGCCGTGCCGAGGGACCTGTCGAGGAGATCGACGAGCTGTCGGGCCTGGCTGAGAACAATCTCGGGATGGCGTTCGCGCTTGGCATGCTGATGTTCTCGCTTGCAGGCATTCCGCCGCTTGCCGGGTTTTGGGGCAAGTTCTACGTCATCGCTGCGGCCATCAAGGCCGATATGATCCTGCTGGCCGTGGTCGCGGTTCTGGCGAGCGTCATCGCTGCGTTCTATTACATCCGCATCGTCATCGTGATGTTCGTCAAGGAGCCCAAGGAGAAGTTCCTCGAGATCGACGGAAAGGTCGGCGCGGTCATGGCTCTTGCGACGATCTTCGTTGTTTTCTTCATCGTCTATCCCTCGCCGCTGGTGGAGGCGGCCGCACAGGCGGCCAAGTCGCTGAGGCTGTGAGGGATGGCTGCGGCCCTCCCAAAGGACGAAGCGAGGTGGATCGAGCTCGACGAGATCGATTCAACGAATGCGGAAGCGATGCGCCGCGCATTGGCCGGGGAACGCGGTCCGCTCTATATTCGGGCGGACCGTCAGACGGCGGGGCGCGGACGATCGGGGCGGGCATGGGTTGCCCTCACTGGAAATCTCGTCCTGAGCCGGATGGGCCACCTAGGCGCGCCGCCGGGTGTCATACCGCAGTTGTCGCTCGTTGCGGGCGTGGCGGTTTTTCGAGCAGTCGCCGCCGAGATCAAGGGAAGCGACAGGGCAGCCGAGAGCTTGCAGCTCAAATGGCCGAACGATGTTCTGCTCGATGGAGCCAAGCTCGCAGGTATCCTCGTCGAAGCGACGATGGTCGGTGGCGAGCAGTTTGCCATAATCGGTATCGGTCTCAATGTCGCCAAGGCGCCCGAGGTGCCCGGCCGGCACACGGCGGCGCTCGCTGCAATAGCGCCGGGCGCGCCAGTCCCTGGGCCGGACCTGCGCGATGTCTCGCGGGCGGTGGCGATGCATCTGGAAGATGCGCTGGCGCTGTGGGATGAGGGTCGCGGCTTCCACGCGATCAGGCTTGCTTGGCTGGCCGCGTCTGCTCCGCAAGGCACGGCAATGACGATCGAGACCACGGACGGACGCGTTTCAGGTTTCTTTCGAGGTCTCGACACCGACGGCGCTCTGATCCTAGCTGACACGTTGGGCGGAGTACGGAGATATACCTATGGCGACGTGACGCTCGATTCAGAGCGGAAAATGTCCTAATTCAGCCCGTCGAAGAATTGAAAGTGACGGGGCTCATGGGGAAAACGATCGACGCGGGGGCAGGCTCGCAACGGGACGAGCTGGTTTTGGTCGCGCTGGGTGGTCTCGGCGAAATTGGAATGAACGCTTATCTCTACGGCTTTGGTCCGCCCAAGGCACGTAAATGGCTGCTTGTCGATCTCGGCATTACTTTTCCAGAGGGTGAGTTCGACCCTGGAGTCGATGTCATTCTGCCGGATCTGCGCTTTCTCATCGAAGAGCGTCAGGCGCTCGCCGGTATCGTCCTGACGCACGCCCATGAGGATCACATCGGAGCGGTCATCGATCTTTGGCCGCAGATCGAAGCGCCGATCTATGCGACCCCGTTCACGGCTGGAATGTTGAAGGCCAAGTCGGCGGAGTACGGCGGGCGCCTCAAGCTTCCGATCAACATCGTGCCACTCGGCAGTACGGTGAAGATCGGGCCGTTCGAGATCGAGTTGGTGACGATGTCGCATTCGATCCCCGAGCCCTCGGCGATTGCCATCCGTACGCCGGTCGGACTTGCTCTGCACTCGGGCGACTGGAAGCTCGATCAGACGCCGTTCGTCGGCGATCCGCCCAATGAGGCCAGACTTGTGGAGATCGGGCGCGAAGGTGTGCGAGCGCTGATCTGCGATTCCACGAATGCCATGCGAGACGGACGTTCGCCCTCGGAACTCGAGATCGCACAATCGCTGACCGCAATTGTAAGAAAGGCGCCCAAACGGGTCGTGGTCACGACCTTCTCGTCGAATGTAGCGCGCATCAAGGCTGTCGCGGATGCGGCGGCGGCGGCCGGGCGGACACTGGTCGTTGCCGGTCGGGCACTGCACCGCGTCATCGATGTGGCGCGCGAGACCGGCTATCTGCCCGAGGATCTGCGCTATCTCGACCAGCAGCAGTTCAAGTACATCGACCGCAACGACGTGGTGCTCTTGTGCACGGGCAGCCAGGGCGAGCCGCGCGCGGCAATGGCACGCATCGCCGACAATGACCATCCCGATATCCAGCTCGCCAAAGGCGATCTCGTCATCTTTTCCTCGCGCACCATTCCGGGCAACGAGAGGCCGGTCGGGCGAATTCAAAACGCGCTCGTGCGCATGGGCTGCGACGTCCTTACCGATTCAGAAGCGCTTGTGCATGTGACGGGCCATCCCCGCCGTGACGAGCTGAGGCAGATGTACAAGTGGATCAAGCCGCAAGTGGCGGTACCCATGCACGGTGAGGCCCGTCATATCGCGGCCCACGCCGAGCTGGCGCGAACGGCGGGGGTTCCGCTCGTGGTGCCAGCCTACAATGGCGAAATGGTGCGACTTGCGCCCGATCCGGTCGAGGTCGTGGATGATGTCCCGGTCGGCCGCCTGTTTCGCGATGGAAGGCTGATCGTACCGAGTGATGCAGGGCCCGTGCGCAACCGGCGCAAGCTGGCGATCGTCGGCGTCGTGGTGGTGGCGATCGCCATGACGCGGCGGGGCGAGGTTTTGTGCGATCCGGAAATCGCGCTCGATGGCGTGCCCGAGTTCGATGCAGAGGGCGACGAGATGTTCGATATCGTTGCCGACGCCGTGGACGGTACGCTCGAAAGCATGCCGGCCAAAAAGCGCAAGGAAGTGGAAGTTGTGCGCGAGGCGCTGCGCCGGTCGGTTCGCGCAGCCGTTTTCGAGACTTGGGGCAAGAAGCCCGTCGTCAAGGTCCTCATCAACGTGGTCGATGGTTGAGATCGGCCGGGCCAGGGCACGTTGAACTGAGCTGTGCGGCGGCAGCGCGGAAAACATGCTCAAGACAAAGGACTGGATCGTGTATGTGTTTGCATGAAACATGACCGCGATCTGGCAGGGGTTGCTGTCCATGTGCCCGCAATTCCTGGAGTGAGGCTGCCGGTGCATGCTGGCGGCGCAAGCGGAAACCGGCTCGCGCGCCTCATCAAAATGAGCCAACGTTCAAGGAGCAAATGATGATCGGACGCCTCAATCACGTCGCCATCGCGGTGAAGGATCTGGAAAAAGCGGTTGCCACGTACCGCAATACGCTTGGCGCTCATGTATCCGATCCGCAGGCGGAGCCCGATCATGGCGTGACCGTCGTATTCGTCACACTGCCGAACACGAAGATCGAATTCCTCCAACCCCTGGGCGGCAATTCACCGATCGCGAAGTTCCTGGAGAAGAACCCCGATGGCGGCATTCACCATGTATGCTACGAGGTCGACGATATCATCGCCGCGCGCGATCAGCTCAAGGCAGCGGGGGCGCGCGTTCTCGGCGACGGCGAGCCGAAGATCGGTGCGCATGGCAAGCCGGTGCTGTTCCTGCATCCGAAGGATTTCCTCGGTACGCTGACAGAACTGGAACAGGCGTGAGCGTACTCATCATGATCGGCTCGTACACGCAGGGACGTGCTCGGCTGGTCGACCGCGGGCAGGAGGTGGGATGAGCTTAACTTTCAGTATCGCGATCTATTTCATCATCTGGTGGCTCTCGCTGTTCGCCGTGCTCCCGTTCGGGCTTCGCACGCAGGACGAGGCAGGAGAGGTGGTGCCGGGCACGCCCGAGAGCGCGCCTGCGCGGCCGCGCCTGCTGCGGATCTTTGTGGTCAATACGATCGTGGCCTCTATCGTATTCACCATCTTCTGGCTGGGTGTGACGCAGGGCTGGCTTGATCCTGAAACATTCCCGTTCCAGGTGCCCGTGCGCGACTTGCCGCCGCCCTGAACTCGGCCGGCAGGTGGGCTCGTTCTATCGCTGAAACAGAAAAGGAGCAGGGCTGCCTAGCCCTGCTCCTTTTTTCACCCGATCTCGATATTCGCTCGGACTGCGGCTGTTTTCGCCAGTCCAGTCCGCTTTGATTGGCGAACCCATCATCGGTGGGTTCGCTCGCTCCCTAGACTTGAGCCGATTGCCATACCGAACATGGTTTCGACCCTTTTCGTACCGTTGACGGGCGCACCATACTCAAGCTGCGCCACACTGTCACGCTTGGTGGCGCGTTTTTTTTTGCTCGATCATCCCTTTTGATTACCGAGGATCGGCCGAAGCGGTCTGACATCGTTCGTGCTTGTCCCCCGGGGAGGAGCGGCGGCCTATGGTCGGTCTCATGGACCGGAGGCACGAGCGATGGCGGCTGGGCAGGCAGGGGGCGGGGTTGGCCCGGGCGGGTGTCGTCACCGCCTCGTGCCAGTTCGTGCGCGTTCTCTGGGCTGTATTGGCATTATCCGGCGTTCCCGGCTCGTCCGAAGGCGGGGCTTGGGCAGGCGAGCTGAGCCTCCGCTATCATGAAATCGAGCTGCTGGTGCGATCTGCGACGCGCGGCCGGAGCGTGGTCGTCGCATGCGGCAGGGCCGCGCAAGCGGGGGTGCCCTGTGATGGCGGTAGACGGATCGTCGTGGGCTGGAAAGGCAGTAGCGATTCCGACGTTCTCCAGCCCATGTTCGTGCTCGACGCACCAGAATTCTCGTCGCTGGGCGGGCGTTACGCATTGTGGCCCGCGACTTCATTTTCTCTGGCGATCAAGGCCAAGGCGGCGCCCCACGGTCTCGACCTGACGGTCGCCGCCGATAACGATGTTCATTTCGCAGCGGTGTGCGTTTCGGGGGCGTGTACGGATGCCGCCCTGCTGCCTCGGCTCGCATGGCGATCACCGTATCTCAGCCTACAGATCGGCCCTGAGCGCGGGACGGACAGGGCATCCATCGCCGGCAGCGGCGCAGCCGCTGCGGATGGCAGGTTGATGCAGATCCGTGAGATACAGGCCTTCGGCCGCTTTGAATTGGAGTGTCCGGGTGGCTGGGGGCTGGCTCCAGCGGTCTGTACGACCATCAGGGTAGCGATCGGGGATGATATGTCCATTCTGGTTCAGGCGGCGCTCGAAGCGCTGCGTGCAAACGCCAATGCCAGGGGATTGGCAACGCTGGCCTCCTCTGCGCTCGCCCCGGCTTCAGGTGGGGTGGCGGCCAAGGGTGCGTGGGGGGCGTTGCGCATCCGCAATATCGAGGGCGATGCGCGGGGCGTGCGCATTTCGTTCTGTCTCCGGCCAGATTGTGCGTGACGTTGTGTCGGCGATCCCCGGCAGTTCGTCGGGCCGCCATTGCCCATAGCGGCGTTCTTCGTTAAGAGCGCTCGCGGGCTTCTTGCTGAACCCACGGCCAGAACTCGCTAGAACTCGTCTCGTGTGGAGATCCCGCACGCGCCCGTCGAAACCCGAGTGAAGCTGATGCGCCTGAACTATTTCACGACTGTCCTCAGCCACAAGCCGAGAAACGCCGCGCCTGCCGTAAGCGATACGACCCACGAGGCCAGCCGATGAGCAAGCGCGCGCTCAGCGTCACCCGCGAAGAAAATTTCCCGGATTGGTACCAGGCCATTGTCCGCGACGGCGACATGGCAGAAACGAGCCCGGTGCGCGGCTGCATGATCATCAAGCCCTGGGGCTGGGGCGTCTGGGAGCGCATCCAGGCCGAGCTCGATCAGCGCATCAAGGATACGGGCCACGAGAATTGCTATTTCCCGCTGTTCATTCCGATGAGCTTCATCGCCAAGGAGGCCGAGCACGTCGAGGGCTTTGCCAAGGAGATGGCGGTCGTCACGCACCACCGTCTGAAGAACGAGGGCGGCAGGCTCGTCGTCGATCCCGGAGCGAAGCTCGAGGAGCCGCTGATCGTGCGCCCGACTTCGGAGACGATCATCGGCGACGCCTTCCAGCGCTGGATCAAGAGCTACCGGGACCTGCCTCTTCTGGTGAACCAGTGGGCCAACGTCGTGCGCTGGGAAATGCGCACGCGCCTGTTCCTTCGTACAGCCGAGTTCCTCTGGCAGGAGGGGCATACCGCGCATGCGGACCGAGACGATGCGATGGGCGAGACGCTGAAGATGCTCGAAGTCTACCGCGAGTTCGCGGAGAACGTGCTGGCGATGCCGGTGATCGCCGGTGAGAAGCCTGCCAACGAGCGTTTCCCCGGTGCGGTCAATACCTACTCGATCGAAGCCATGATGCAGGACGGCAAGGCGCTGCAGGCCGGCACCTCGCACTATCTGGGGACCCACTTCGCCGAGGCACAGAACATCCAGTTCCAGAGTGCGCAAGGCCAGCTCGAGTACTGTCACACGACGAGCTGGGGTGTTTCGACGCGATTGATCGGCGGCGTGATCATGACGCATGGCGACGACGATGGACTGCGTCTGCCGCCCAGAATCGCGCCGCGCCAGATTGTCATCGTGCCGATGCTGCGCGACAAACCGGAAGACGCCGATCTGCTGGAGTACTGTGCGGCCATCGAGAAGGAACTCAAGGCTGCGGGCATTCGCGCATTCGTCGATGCCAAGCCGGTGAAATCGGCGGAGAAGCGCTGGAGCTGGGTGCGCCGCGGAGCACCGGTCATCGTGGAGATCGGCGGTCGCGACGTGGGCGGCGGGAACGTCACATTCATGCGGCGCGATCGCCTGCGTGACGGCGACAAGATCGTCTCGGTGACGAAGACGCGCGCTGAGTTCGTGGCAGAAGCGGGCCGACTGCTGACGGAGATCCAGATATCGCTGTTCGATGCGGCCAAGAAGCGGCTGGACGAAAATATTCTCACCGGAATCAACACATGGAATGAATTGGCGGATTATTTCGGTGCGGCGGCAGCCGACGATGAAGGCGGCGCCTTCCGGGGTTGGGTCAAGGTTGCCTGGTCACGGCCCGAGGGAGCAGAGCTGGAGGCGGTCGCGGATCGGCTCAAGGACCTCAAGCTGACGATCCGCAATGCGCCGCTCGTGCAGGAGCCACTCGATCGCAATTGCATCTTCACGGGAAAACAGGCGAAAGAGTTCGTCCTCATTGCGCGTGCATATTGAAGAAACACCGTGGGTCCGCGCCAGCCTGCCTTGATGGTGCCGCGGGGGCTTGCGAAGGAGCGTGACAGGGGGCGATCTGGCGCCCGACGGAGAGTGTCAGGATGACTTTATCCGATGGATCACGGGGCGGGCCGGCGGCCGGTTCGCGCGCGGCTTCCGCGACCAAGCCGGTAGCGGCGACACGGGCCTTTTCGCCCTTCGAGTGGATGCTCGCGGGCCGTTATCTGAGGGCGCGGCGCAAGGAAGGCTTCATCTCCGTCATCGCCGGGTTTTCCTTCGTCGGCATCATGCTCGGTGTGGCGACCCTGATCATCGTGATGGCAGTGATGAATGGATTTCGAAAGGATCTGTTCGCCAAAATCCTGGGCCTCAACGGCCACGTCATCGTCATGAAAATCGGAGAACCGTTCACCGACTACAACGATGTGCGCAAAGAGGTCGCCAGGTTGGCCGGCGTCAAGACCGTCATTCCGCTCATCGAAGGACAAGTGATGGTTTCGTCGGCCGTGCAGGCGACTGGTGGGCTGGTGCGCGGCGTCGACGAGGCCTCGCTGAGACATTTGCCGCTCGTGTGGGACAACGTGCGCGCAGGCAGCCTGCAAGGATTTGACGAGCAGCGCTCCATCGCAATCGGCCAGCGGCTCGCCAACCAGTTGCGGGTCACGGCGGGCGATACGATCACGCTCGTCTCGCCGCGTGGGGCGACGACACCATTTGGCACCGCGCCCCGTTCCAAGCCCTATGTCGTTTCGGCGGTGTTTGAGCTTGGCATGTCGGAATACGACCGCATGATGGTATTCATGCCACTTGCCGAGGCGCAGCGGTATTTCTCCAAGGGCGACGAGGTCGACGTACTCGAGGTGATCGTCGACGATCCGGAGGCTGTCGGCCACTACGCCGAGGAGATACGTCGCGCCGGTGGCCCTACCATCCAGGTCAACGACTGGCGACATCGCAACGAGACGTTCTTTACCGTGCTGGAAGTCGAGCGCAACGTGATGTTCATCATCCTCTCGCTGATCGTTCTGGTCGCGGCGCTGAACATCATCTCCGGCTTGATGATGCTGGTGAAGGACAAGGGGCGCGACATCGCCATCCTGCGCACGATGGGGGCCACGAAGGGGGCCATCATGCGCGTCTTCCTCATTACAGGCGCTTCGATCGGCATCGTCGGCACGCTGGCCGGGCTGATCCTGGGAGTCGTGTTCTGCTGGAACATCGAGAGGGTCCGCGAATTCGTGGCTTGGCTCACCAGCACGCAGATTTTCGATCCCACCGTGTACTATCTCAACAAGCTGCCGGCGGACATCAATCCGCACGAGACGGCAACGATCGTTTTGATGGCGATGGCGTTGTCGGTGCTGGCGACGATCTATCCTTCGTGGAGGGCCTCCAAGCTCGATCCCGTCGAAGCCTTGCGATACGAGTGAGGTGAGGCGTGGATACAACCCATTCCGCTGCGCACCCTGTGCTGGAACTGATCGAGTTGCGGCGCACGTTCAACCAGGGGCCGCGCGAGATCCATGTTCTCAACGGAGCCTCGGCGTGCCTCATGCCGGGCGAGGCCGTGGCGCTCGTCGGCCCATCGGGTGCGGGCAAGTCGACGCTGCTGCACATCGCCGGGCTGCTGGAGCAGCCGGACAGCGGGCATGTGATCGTTAACGGCCGTGACTGCGCCAAGATGGACGACCGTCAGCGCACTGCTGTGCGGCGTAGCGAAGTCGGCTTCGTCTACCAGTTCCACCAGTTGCTGCCCGAGTTCTCCGCCCTGGAGAATGTCGTCATCCCGCAGATGATCCTCGGCCGGTCGCGGCGCGCGGCTGAAAAACGCGCGCGGGACCTGCTGGCGGCACTGGGCCTTGCAGAGCGTGTCGAGCATCGACCGGCGGAGCTGTCGGGCGGCGAGCAGCAGCGCACCGCCATCTGCCGGGCGCTTGCCAATGGACCGCGCCTGCTGCTGGCCGACGAGCCGACCGGCAATCTCGATCCCAAAACGTCCGAGCGGGTCTTTAACGAGCTCATCTCGCTGATCCGCCGCACAGGCGTTGCCGCGCTGATCGCCACGCATAACGTCGATCTCGCCAATCGCATGGACCGGGTGCTGCAACTCTCCGACGGGCTGCTGTACGAATTGCAGCGGGGCTATCACCAAAGGTGAGCGGTGGCCGGTGTTGCCAAGTGCTATTCGCATTCGACGGGAATTGTGAAGTTTCGGGCGTTCAGGCGTGCCGGGAATGTGATGGTTTCAGCGCTGGGAGCGAGGAAACCGGGGAAAATGCAGCCGCGACATGGGTGCGGTGTCGTCTGAAGGTGGCCTAACCCGGCGCTCGCGCCTAACCTTGATTCATGACCGAACCCAAGAGACCCGTAGATAACGGCTCCACCGCGTCCGCCTTGCCGCGCTATGTCCCGCTCAAGGTGCATTCCGCCTATTCGCTGCTGGAAGGCGCGCTGCCGATCAGCAAGCTGGCGAAGCTCGCCACCGCCAATGGCTATCCTGCGATCGCGCTCACCGATACCAACAACATGTTCGGTGTGCTGGAGTTTTCCGAAAAGATCGCTGGTGCCGGCATCCAGCCGATCGCCGGCATTTCGCTGGCGGTTGATTTCGAAGACGCTCGACCGGTGCACGCGGGTGAGTTTTACGCCGGGCAGGCAAATTTGGGTCGCTCAAGTAAGCCAAATATGGATGGCCTCATCACTCTCTTCGCCATGAATGAGGACGGCTACGCCTCGCTCATGAAGCTCGCCAGCCACGCATATCTCAAGAAAGACGAAATCGAGCCTGCGCACGTCAAGTTCAACGATATTGAAAAACACGCGGCAGGCGTCATCGCCCTGACAGGCGGGCCCGATGGCCCGATCGATCAAGAGTTGCGCGAGGGACGCGCCCCCGTTGCCAAATCCCGCCTGGAAAAACTGAAGGCGCTGTTTGGAGATCGTCTCTACGTCGAGCTGCAGCGGCACGGTAGTCCGGCAGAGCGCGATGTCGAACCGCAGCTCCTCGAGCTCGCCTATGCGCACGAGCTGCCGCTGGCTGCAACCAACGAAGTCTATTTCGCCAAGCCCGAGGATTACGAGGCGCATGACGCGCTTTTGTGTATCGCGGAGGGCAGCTACGTCGTCGAAGACAATCGGCGTCGGGTGACGCGCGAGCACTACTTCAAAAGTGCGGACGAGATGGCGAGCCTGTTCGCCGATATTCCCGAAGCGCTCGAGAACACGGTTGAGATTGCGATTCGCTGCGCCTACCGCCCGAAAGGGCGTAAACCAATTCTGCCCCGCTTCGTTGCCGGCGATGACAGCGTCAGCGAGATCGAGCAGTTCCGGCTCGAAGTGGCGGAGATGAAGCGGCAGGCGGAGCAAGGCCTAGCAGCGCGGCTCAAAGTCAATCCACTGGCGCCGGGCTTCACGCGGGAGGACTACGAGAAGCGGCTTGCTTATGAGGTGGACGTCATCACGCGGATGAAGTTCCCGGGCTACTTCCTCATTGTTGCCGACTTCATCAAGTGGGCGAAGGCGAATGGCATACCGGTGGGGCCGGGCCGCGGCTCGGGCGCCGGCTCGTTGGTCGCCTGGGCGCTCACCATCACCGATCTCGATCCGTTGCGGTTCGGGCTTCTGTTTGAGCGCTTTCTCAATCCCGAGCGCATCTCGATGCCGGACTTCGACGTCGATTTCTGCCAGGACCGCCGCGATGAGGTGATCCGCTACGTTCAGGATAAGTACGGGCACGATCGGGTTGCGCAGATCATCACGCACGGCAAGCTGCAGGCGCGCGCCGTGTTGCGCGACGTAGGCCGCGTCCTGCAGATGCCTTATGGACAGGTGGACCGGTTATGCAAACTGGTGCCGAATAATCCGGCCAACCCGGTAACGTTACCAGAGGCGATCGCGGGCGAGCCCAAGCTGCAGGAGGAGCGCGACCGCGAGCCGATCGTGGCGCGCTTGCTGGAGATTGCGGAAAAGCTGGAGGGCCTTTACCGCCACGCCTCGACGCATGCGGCCGGCATGGTGATCGGCGACCGTCCGCTGGACGAGCTCGTGCCGATGTACAAGGATCCAAAGTCCAACACGCCGGTCACGCAGTTCAACTGGAAGATGGTTGAGGCCGCGGGCCTGGTTAAATTCGACTTCCTGGGGCTCAAGACGCTCACCGTCCTGCAAAAGGCGGTGGGGTTCGTCAGCCAAGGACGCGGCGTCGACATCGATCTTGCAACGCTGCCGCTCGACGACAAGAAGAGCTACGAGCTGCTGGCGCGCGCTGATACGGTCGGCGTGTTCCAGCTGGAATCGACAGGCATGCGCGAAAGTTTGAAGCGGCTCAGGCCCGATCGCTTCGAAGACATCATCGCCATGGTGGCGCTCTATCGTCCGGGCCCGATGGACAACATCCCCACCTACATCAACCGCAAGCATGGCGAGGAGCCGGTCGATTACCTTCACCCAATGCTGAAGGGCATCCTGGAGGAGACCTACGGTGTCATCATCTACCAGGAGCAGGTAATCCAGATCGCGCAGGTGATGGGCGGCTATACGCTTGGCCAGGCCGATATGCTGCGGCGTGCGATGGGTAAGAAGGACAAAGACGAGATGGCGCGCCAGCAGGCGCGCTTTGTCGAAGGTGCGGTAGGCAATGGCGTGAAGAAGGAAGATGCCGTCTACATTTTCGAGTTGGTCAACAAATTCGCAGGCTACGGCTTCAACAAATCGCATGCGGCAGCCTACGCGCTGGTCAGCTACCATACCGCCTACATGAAGGCCAACTTCCGCGAGGAATTCCTTGCAGCCTCGATGACGCTCGACATGTCGAACACCGACAAGCTCGCCATGTTCGCCTCGGAAGCGGCGCGGAGCGGCATAACCGTGAAGCCGCCATGCATCAACGAGAGCGAGATCGCATTTCTGCCGGAGCCGCCTTTGCAGGGCGCTCCGGCCAGGGACGGCAAGGAACCGAGGGGCGCGATCCGTTACTCGCTGGCGGCGCTCAAGAACATCGGCGCCTCTGCCGTGGAGAGCATCGTTGCCGCACGTGCCGAGAAAGGAGCTTATCTGTCGCTGGGCGATTTCGCCTCGCGCATCTCGGCCAAGGCCCTCAACAAACGCGCGATCGAAACGTTAGCCAAGGCCGGTTCATTCGATTGCGTGGACGCGAACCGGGCGGCGGTGGCGGCCAATGCGGATGCCGTGATGGCAATGGCGCAACGCACCGAAAGCGACGCGGCGCTGGGCACCAGCGATTTGTTCGGAGGCGGGGCCGGAGGTCCGCCGGCACTTGATCTCAAGCCGACGCGCGCGTGGACGCCGATGGAGAAGCTATCGGCTGAGTTCGAGGCGGTGGGCTTTTACCTGTCGGGCCATCCTCTCGATCAATATCAGGGCTTGCTCGCCAAGCTCGGTATCAAGCGCTACGCCGATTTTGAGTCTGCAGCCGACTACGGCTCGAATGTCGCGCGTCTCGCCGGCATCGTCGTCTCGGCGCGCGAACGCAAGTCGCAGAAGGGCAACAAGTTCGCGTTCGCCATGTTCTCCGACATGAGCGGCCAGTTCGAAGCGGTCATCTTCTCCGATACACTCAATGCCTGCGGGCACCTGCTCAAGGCCGGGACGCCCGTCGTCATTACGGTCGAAGCGGAGCGCGACGGCGACACGCTCAAGATGCGTGTGCAGTCCCTGGAGGCGCTCGATGACGTGGCGGCGAACGTGCAGCGCGGCTTGAAGCTGGTGTTCGACGCGAGTGTGGTGGCGGGTCAGAGGAACTGGAAGGCAGAAATCCTCGAGCTGCTCGTTCCCAAAATGGGGAACGGAAAGAAAGGTGGCCAGATCCGTATCGTCATGGCGTTGCCGGACCGTGGCCGCGAACTCGAGTTTGCCTTGCCGGGGACGTTCGACGTTTCGCCGCAGCGAGTGGGTGAGCTTTCGACTGTGCCAGGTGTTGTGGAGATCGTGGAGCTTTAGCCGGCTTTGAGTGCCAGCAGCACTGGGCCCCGGACACCTCCGGACCTTGCTTTCCCTCGCAACTTCGGCCATAACGCGGCCATCCCACACGTGACCCCATGCGCTGACCGGATTGAAAGCCCCGGCCGGACGCTCCGGTGGGCATTTGGTGTTTCTGGCATTTAATGTGCCAGATCAATGCCTTGTGTCTTCTCAGGGTTGCGGAGGTTTAACCGGAAAAGGAAACGATACGATGGCGCTGCCCATGTACAATATGCGTCAGCTTCTGGAAGCTGGCGTGCACTTCGGCCACCAGGCCCACCGCTGGAACCCCAAGATGGCTTCGTTCATCTTCGGTGCCCGCAATAACGTTCACATCATCGACCTCACGCAGACGGTGCCGATGCTGCATCAGGCGCTGGTGAAGATTTCCGACACCGTGGCCGGCGGCGGTCGCGTGCTGTTTGTGGCGACGAAGCGCGCGGCTTCCGATTCGATCGCGGATTCGGCGAAGCGCTCGGCGCAGTACTTCATCAACCATCGCTGGCCGGGTGGCACTCTGACCAACTGGAAAACGATCTCGCAGTCGATCCGCCGTCTGCGCCAGTACGAGGAGATCCTCGTCGACCCGCAGGGCCGCACGAAGAAGGAAATCCTGAACCTGACGCGCGAGCGCGACAAGCTCAACCTGGCGCTTGGCGGCATCAAGGACATGGGCGGTACGCCCGACCTCCTGTTCGTGATCGATACGAACAAGGAGCACATCGCCATCCAGGAAGCGAAGAAGCTCGGAATTCCGATTGTCGCGATCGTCGACACCAACTGTGATCCTGACGGCATCGACTACCCAATCCCGGGCAATGACGACGCCGGCCGAGCGATCACGCTCTACTGCGACCTCATTTCCCGTGCGGCAATCGATGGTCTGGAGCGCAGCCAGCAGGCGGCGGGAATCGATATCGGAGCAGCCGAGAAGCCGACTGGCGAGGTGCTCCCGCCAGCTACGTTCAAGGGCATTGAGGGGCCGCGCGGCGAGGCCGATGACCTGAAGCGCATCCCCGGCATCGACGGCAAGCTGGAGCAGCGGCTCAATGACGCCGGCGTGTTCCATTTCTGGCAGATCGCAGACCTCGACGCCGAGCAGACTGCGGCGCTCGATGCGAAACTCCGCCTCAACGGCAAGATCGCTGCTGAAAATTGGCAGGTGGAGGCCAAGAAGCTGGTCGACGCGGCGGCCGCCTGATCGCGGGCGTCGCCCGACACGCATCGCCGGCGCGGCACGGCCTTCGCAGCAGCGCCGGTGAGGCGGTGGCGTACGCGCCATTTAGCTTCGCGATGCAACACGGGCCCTCACCTGACGCCAGATGACCCGGGGGCAATCCGGTCCCCGCCGTCACATCCTTTTCACGCGCGGGTGGCATCGCGAGTAGCACCCGCCAACCGATGGAAATCCCATGACCCAGATCTCCGCATCCCTCGTCAAAGAGCTGCGCGAGCGCACCGGCGCCGGCATGATGGACTGCAAGAAGGCGCTGATCGAGAACAACGGCGATATCGAAGCCGCGATCGACTGGCTGCGTGCAAAGGGCCTATCCAAGGCTGCCAAGAAGGCGGGCCGCGTGGCCGCCGAAGGTCTCGTCGGCATCGTCACGAAGGGCGCTACCGGCGCAATCGTCGAGGTCAACTCGGAGACGGACTTCGTTGCCCGCAACGAGCAGTTCCAGAAGATGGTGGCTGGTATTGCAGGCCTTGCACTGGAGGTTGACGGCGACGTGTCAAAGCTTGCCGGAATGACCTATCCCGGCACATCGCAGACGGTCGAGCAATATGTCACCGAGATGATCGCGACAATCGGCGAGAACATGACGCTACGACGCACGGCTGCGCTCCGCGTCAAGAACGGCGTCGTGTCGAGCTACATGCACAACCAGGCCGCGGACGGCCTCGGCAAGATCGGCGTGCTCGTCGCGCTCGAGAGCGAGGGCAAGGCGGATGTGCTGTCCGAGATTGGCCGTCAGATTGCGATGCACGTTGCGGCGACGAACCCGATCGCGCTCAACATCGATGGCGTGCCGGCCGACGTTCTGGAGCGTGAGAAGGCCATTCTCGCGGAGAAGAACCAGGGCAAGCCGGAGCACGTTCTGGAAAAAATCTTCCAGTCGAGCATGAAGAGCTACGCCAAGGAGCACACGCTTCTGGAGCAGCCATTCATCCATGATACCTCCAAGACCGTCACGCAGGCGCTGAAGGATGCGGAGAAAGCGGCAGGCGGCGCCATCACGCTTCAGGGCTTCGTCCGCTATGCGCTCGGCGAGGGCATCGAGAAGGCCGAGGACGATTTTGCCGAGGAAGTGAAGAAGGCCGCAGGCGGCTAGTTCGGACCGCCTGTCTCGGGGGATTCGCTACGGCCGGTCATGCATGACCGGCCGTTTGCATGTTTTTCCCCTTAACATTTCGTCAGCCATCGTTTTGCTGTTTTGGTGCTCGAAGGAGTGCAATTCGCATGCAATTTGGGGTATGGCGTGCGCCAGGGACCAGTCTCGTCGCCCTGGCGCCATAGCGAGGCATATCGACGAGGTCGGGCAGTGGAGGGAACTCATGTCGGCATCCAGCGCGCCGCTCAGGTACAAGCGCCTGCTTCTCAAGCTCTCAGGGGAGGCGTTGATGGGCAAGGCCGGATACGGCATCGACGTGGACGTCGTCGAACGGCTGGCCAGGGACGTGGCCGAGGCCGTTGCGGCGGGCGCGCAAATCGCCATCGTGATCGGTGGTGGCAACATTTTCCGTGGGCTGCAGGGTGCCGCGAACGGCATGGAGCGGGCCACGGCCGACTACATGGGCATGCTGGCCACAGTCATGAATTCTCTTGCTTTTCAAGGAGCGCTCGAAAAGCTGAAGGTGTCGTCGCGGGTACAGTCGGCAATTCCAATGCCGACGGTAAGCGAAAGCTACGTGCGGTCCAAGGCGCTGCATCATCTGCGCAATGGGCGCGTCGTGATCTTCGCGGCGGGCACCGGCAATCCCTTCTTCACGACAGACACCGCCGCCACGCTCCGGGCGATCGAGACCGGTTGCGACGCGGTGGCGAAGGCGACACAAGTAGATGGTGTGTATTCTGAGGACCCTAAGAAAAACCCTGACGCAATGCGCTACGACACGCTCAGCTATTCGGAAGTACTGGCGCGCGACCTCAAGGTGATGGACGGTGCTGCGATCGCCCTTGCCCGCGACAATCATCTTCCGGTAATTGTGTTCTCCGTTGAGGAAACGGGAAATCTCCTCAAGGTCTTGCGGGGAGAGGCACGGGCCACGGTGGTGTCCTGACGGGCTGCCGCCGGAGGCTTTTACGCGTTGGCGAACGCGGGGCGATGGTGCGGTGATGGGCCTCGCGCATCGGTCCGGTGGCGGCAGGATGGGGAACAAGCGGCTTCACGCGCCGTTCCCTGCCGCGGGCGGGGTCCCCACTCGCGAAGGAAAGGAAATGATGATGGCTGGCAGCTTCGATCTCAATGAGCTGGAATCCCGCATGCGGACGTCGATCGATGCGCTCAAGCGAGAGTTCTCCGGTCTGCGCACGGGGCGTGCCAGCACACATCTGCTCGATCCAATCCAAGTGACGGTATACGGCTCGAAGATGCCTCTCAATCAGGTTGCGACCGTGTCGGTGCCAGAGCCGCGCACCATCTCGGTGCAGGTCTGGGACCGCACCAACGTGTCGGCAGTCGAGAAAGCAATCCGCGAATCCAACCTCGGCCTCAACCCCGTGATCGACGGTACGCTGCTGAGGCTGCCGATCCCGGCACTGACGGCAGAACGGCGCCAGGAGCTCATCAAGATCGCCCACAAGTATGCCGAACAGAGCCGCGTTGCAGTGCGCAACGTGCGCCGCGACGGCATGGAGCTTCTCAAAAAGCTGGAGAAGGATGGCGAGATGAGCCAGGACGAGCACAAGAAGAGCTCGACCAAGGTGCAGGAGCTGACCGACGCCTATGTGAAAGAGGTCGATCAGGTTCTGCACACCAAAGAGGCCGAAATCCAGAAAGTCTGATCCGGCACGGTCCGATCGACCAAGCAGGCCGGTTCCAAGGTTTCCCGAGATGCATATCTAGAGGCGTCAGTCCTTGCCAAACCGCCATGAAGCCGAGGCCGAAGTCACCGGGACGCTTGCTGCGGCGTGCGGCGTGCGCCATGTCGCGGTCATCATGGACGGTAACGGGCGCTGGGCCAAGGCGCGGGGGCTGCCGCGCAGCGTCGGCCATCGCAAGGGCGTGGAGGCTGTGCGCCGCACGGTGAAGGCGGCGATCGAGCTGGGCATCCCCTATCTCACCATCTACTCCTTCTCGTCGGAGAACTGGTCGCGCCCGCGCGAGGAGATCGATGACCTGATGGGCCTGATGAAGCGCTTCATCCGCCGGGATCTGGCGGAGCTGCATCAGGCGGGTGCGCGCATCATCGTTATCGGCGAGCGCGCCGGTGTCGATCCCGAACTCATGGCGCTGATCGATGAAGCGGTGGATCTGACGCGCGGAAACACCGCTCTCAATCTTATCATCGCATTCAACTACGGCTCGCGCGCCGAGATCGCAAAGGCGGCGCGGCTGTTGGCAGAGGAGGCGGCTGCGGGGCGTCTCGATCCAACCGAGATCGATGCGGACATGCTGGGGGCACGGCTTGATACGACGGGGCTGCCTGAGCCTGATCTGCTGATCCGTACGAGCGGAGAGATGCGACTCTCCAATTTCCTGCTGTGGCAGTGCGCCTACACTGAATTCGTGTTC
This sequence comes from Hyphomicrobiaceae bacterium, assembly GCA_036768475.1. Lineage (GTDB taxonomy): Bacteria > Pseudomonadota > Alphaproteobacteria > Rhizobiales > Hyphomicrobiaceae > JAEUMD01. Next base: position 102,085 of record DAIPMW010000003.1, read on the forward strand.
CTGGATATGTTCTGGCCGGATTTCGATCGCGCCGACCTGGAGGCTGCCCTCGCGACCTATCGCAATCGAGACCGCCGGTTCGGCGGTTTGTCACGGCGTACCTCCGCATGAGGCAGCAATGAGCGAAGATGCGCGAAAGCGCGCGCCCGCGCTGGACGGGAGTGCCGGTGGACCGAGCAGGGCGCAACGACTGAAGACGACCTCGGACCTCAAGCCGAGACTGATCGCCGGTGCGGTCATGGCGGCGATCGCGCTCTTGCTTTTGTACGCCGGGACGACACCGTTCGCGCTGCTGGTCGTGAGCGTGGCACTGGTGATGTGCTGGGAATGGGGGCGGCTTGTGCGCGGGGAGGAATTCGGGCCCGCGCTTGTCATTCATGCGCTGGCGATCGTCGTTGCCGGTGTGCTGGCTGCCGTCGGGTTGCCGGCTCTGGGTCTGGCTGCCTTGGCAATCGGCGCCGTCGTGTTGGTTTCCATGCCGTTCGGGCCGCGCCGGCTGATGTCGGCGGTGGGCATTGCCTACGTCGGTTTTCCGCTGATCGGTATGCTCTGGCTGCGCAACGATCCCTCGCTGGGTTTTGAGGCGGTGCTGTTCATATTCGCAATCGTCTGGGGATCCGACATCGGTGCATTCGCTGCAGGGCGGGGAATCGGCGGGCCAAAGCTGTGGCCGCGCATTTCGCCCAACAAGACGTGGGCCGGGTTCTTCGGCGGGCTTACGGCAGGGCTCGTTGCAGGTATCATCTTCGCGCAGTTCGTTCCTGGGACGAGCGGCGTGGTGCTGGCCGTCACAGGATTGATTCTGGCGATCGCCGCACAAATCGGCGATCTGGCGGAATCGGCATTGAAACGCCGCTTCGGCATCAAGGATTCCAGCGCCATCATACCTGGGCATGGTGGTGTGATGGATCGAGCCGACAGCACGGTGGCGGTTTCCATCGCGGTGTCACTACTGGCGCTCTTGGTGAACGCAGCCTCGCCGGCGCGCGCGCTGTTCGGCTTGTGAGGTGTGATGAGCTGTGGGGTGTCTAGATGACGAGAGAGGACCGGGCAGCGCAGGCATGGTTATGCGCGTACGAGATCAGGTGAAAGCGGACGCGATGGCGGCTGCCGCCTCGTCGCCTTGCCGGCAGGTGCGCCGCGTCAGCGTGCTCGGCGCCACCGGCTCGATCGGGCAGAGCACGCTCGATCTCATTGCTCGCCACCCGGATATGTTCGAGATCGAGGCTCTGACGGCCAACGCCGATGCGGCCGGGCTGGCCGCGCTCGCCATCCGCCATCGGGCGCGCATGGCAGCGGTGGCCGATCCGGCGGCCTACGAGGCGCTTGCTCAAGCCCTTTCAGGGACCGGCATCATCGCGGCCGCCGGGCCCAAGGCACTTGAGGAGGCGGCTTCGCGCCCGGCGGATTGCGTGGTGGCGGCGATCGTCGGAGCGGCCGGTCTCGTCCCGACACTCGCCGCGGTACGCCAAGGGCGCCGCGTCGCACTCGCCAATAAGGAATGCCTGGTCACCGCTGGCGATCTGTTCATGCGCGAGGTGGCGGCGGCGGGGGCGGAGCTGCTGCCGGTCGATTCGGAGCATTCAGCGGCGTTCCAGGCGATCGGCGCAGACGAGCCCGATGCGATCGAGCAGATCACGCTGACGGCGTCGGGCGGTCCGTTCCGCGACTGGGACATGGCGCGGCTGGCCGCAGCGACCCCCGAGCAGGCCCTGCGGCATCCCAACTGGTCGATGGGTGCGAAGATCACGATCGATTCGGCCACGTTGATGAACAAGGGCCTGGAGCTGATCGAGGCGTTCCATCTGTTCCCGGTTGGCGCGGACAGGCTCGATTGTGTCGTTCACCCGCAATCGATCGTGCATTGCCTTGTCGCCTATCGCGACGGCTCGGTGCTGGCACAGATGTCTTCGCCCGACATGCGAACACCGATCGCGCTCGCGCTATCCTGGCCGCGGCGGATCGATGCGCCGACCAAGCGGCTCGATCTTGCAGCACTCGGAAAGCTGACCTTCGAGGCGCCGGACACAGTGCGTTTTCCAGCGCTGGCGGTGGCACGTCAGGCGCTGGCCGCGGGCGGTTCAGCGCCGGCAGTGCTCAACGCGGCCAACGAGGTCGCCGTCATGGCTTTCCTTGAACGGCGAATCGGGTTCCTTGATATTGCTGCGGTGGTGGCCGACAGCCTTGCGGTGGCCGGCGGGCGCGGGCTGTTTGGTGCATGCGCAAGTTTGGACGATCTGTTGGCAATCGACACAGAAGCGCGGGCTCGGACACGTTCGCTGTTGGCGCGGTTCCAGAGCAGGTCTGGTGGTGATTGAGAAACGTCTGGCCGTTGTGGCCCGCTCGATTGTCCGGGCGTATGTGCCTTGGTCGTTCGGGCTCATCTGGACGTTTGAGGTTCATTGAGTAAAAAGGCGCGTGGCATTTGGGCCCGGCGCCCTGGGATGCTAAAGAGATCGCCAGTCATCGCGTCCGGCAGATGGCGCATCATGCTTCATTCATGTTGACGCCCGTGCCGGAGTGACCATCTGTAAATCTGGGCGATGTCGGTTCGATGTCGAACCGGTTTCCTCGCCCAATCCCATCTCGCCAAGGTGGGCATCAAGAGCAGAACAGGGACGAATTCATGCTTGAAAGCTTGACCAATGGCCTGACAGTCATGCTGGCCTTCCTGTTCGTTCTCAGTGTGGTGGTCTTTTTCCACGAGCTCGGCCACTTCCTCGTCGCGCGCTGGTGCGGCGTCAAGGTCAAGGCCTTCTCGATTGGATTCGGCCGCGAGATCTTCGGTTTTTACGACCGCTACGGGACCCGCTGGCGCGTAGCCTGGCTGCCGCTGGGCGGCTACGTCAAATTCATGGACGACGAAAGCGCGGCCTCGACGCCTTCGGCGGCGGCGCTGCGGCAAATGAGCGAGGAGGAGCGTGCCGGCTCGTTCCACCTCAAGCCGGTCTGGCAGAGAGCGGCCGTCGTCGCCGCTGGTCCGATTGCCAATTTCATCCTGGCGATCGTCATATTTGCAGCGATCTTCGCCGCTTACGGCATCACCACGCTGGAGCCGCGGGTCGGGACGGTGGTGCCCAACTCGCCGGCCGCCGCAGCGGGCGTGAAGCCCGACGACCTGGTGGTGAAGATCCAGGGCGAGCCGATCGATGATTTCGGCGATCTGCAGCGCATCGTTACGACCAACCCGGAACAGGATTTGGAATTCCTTGTGGATCGTGGCGGCACCCTGGTGACGCTGACTATTCGGCCCAAGCTGACCGAGCACGAGGACGTGCTCACCGGGAAAATCCGAACACCGATCATCGGCATCACCAGCCGTCCGGGCGCTGAGCGGATGACGCGAGAGGTGGGGCTAGGCGAGGCCGTCGGCCTTGGAGTCGAGCGGACGGGTGTGATCATCACCTCCACGCTGTCGTTCATCGTCGACCTCGTGCGTGGCCGTCAGAGCGCCGATCAGCTTGGCGGACCGATACGCATCGCGGATGTCTCAGGGCAGGTTGCCAAGTTCGGAATCCAGCCGCTTTTGCACTTCATCGGCGTCATCTCTGTCAGCATCGGTCTGCTCAACCTGTTCCCGATTCCGCTGCTCGATGGCGGCCATCTGATGTTCTACGCCATCGAGGCCGTGCGCCGTAAACCGCTGTCAGAGCGAACCCAGGAGATCGGTTTCCGAATCGGCCTGGCCATCGTGCTGATGCTGATGGTATTTGCGACTGTCAACGACTTGCCGATCCTCAAGAAATGGTTCTTCTGAGCCCACGTATTTTGTCCCCTGGTGGCGTATTCTTGCCACTTCCCGAGGGCTTACTGAATCGTTAAAACCGAGGGGTCATCAAGGGGGGTAATCTGCCCGTGATTCGATGTGACAGGGCGTCGAATAAGGGAACACGGTCGGATCGCCTGAAAAAACGGGCACCTAGCTCATAACCTAGGCGTTGACAGTGCGGAGAGGCCGATGCCGACGGTCTTCGCGCTCATGGGGGTCGGCAGCTACGAGGGCATGCCTTGCGAATGCCGCAGTATCGAAATTGGATGTTCAGGGGCTTGGGGCTGGCTGTTTGGTTGGCCATCGCAGCGCCGTCAGTCCTGATCATCGATGTCATCGCTTTTGCCAAGCCGGCTGAGGCGCAGGGTGTCATCCGCGAGATCCGTGTCGTCGGGAACCGGCGACTGGAGCCTGAGACGGTTCGCTCTTACATGAAATTCTCGGTCGGCGACGTCTACAGCTCCAGTGCTGCCGACGCGTCGCTGCGGGCCTTGTTCACGACAGGATTGTTCTCGGACGTGCGCATCGATCGCGAGGGTTCCGCTGTCGTCGTGACGGTCGTGGAGAACCCGGTCGTTGCGCAGATCGCCTTCGAGGGCAACAGCGAGGTCGATACGGCGACGTTGCAGAGCGAAGTGCAGTTGAAGCCGCGCGCCGTGTTTACGCGCGCCAAGGCTCAGGCCGACGTGCAGCGCATCCTCGACGTCTATCGCCGTCAGGGGCGGTTTGCCGCCTATGTTGATCCCAAGTTGATCGAGCTTGATCAGAACCGCGTCAACGTCGTCTTCGAGATTTCGGAAGGCGGCGCAACCAAGGTCAAGGGCATCAACTTCGTCGGCAACCATGCGTTTTCCGACTCGCAGCTGCGTGACATCGTGACGACGACTGAGTCGGGCTGGTTCGACTTCCTCAAGGGAACGTCGGTCTACGACCCCGACCGTCTCAACCTCGATCGCGAGCTGCTGCGTCAGTACTATCTGAAGAATGGCTACGCAGATGCGCGGATCGTTGCCGGCAATGCGGAGCTGTCGCCGGACGGATCGGGCTTCTACATCACGTTCGCCGTCGAAGAGGGCGAGATCTATCACTTCGGCTCGGTGACCATCGAGAGCTCGCTGCAGGAGGTTTCCACCGATCCGCTCTATGGCGACATGCTGACCAAGTCGGGTGCCGTCTACAATGGTGCGCAGATTGACAAGACCGTCGAGAAGCTGACGCTGTCGATTGCCGAGCAGGGCTATGCGTTCGCTCGGGTGCGCCCGCGTGCGCAGCCGGACTTCGCGTCGCGCTCGATCAATCTCATCTATACGGTGGATGAGGGGCCGCGCATCTACATCGAACGCATCAACATCTTGGGCAACACGCGCACGAAGGATCACGTGATCCGCCGCGAGTTCCGCCTCGCCGAGGGCGATGCCTACAATCCGCTGCTGGTCGACCGCGCCAAGAAGCGGTTGGAATCGCTTGGTCTGTTCAAAGCCGTCAAGGTCAATCGCAACCCCGGCTCGAGCCAGGATCGCGTCAATCTCGATGTTGAGGTGACGGAGCAATCGACCGGCGAGTTGTCGTTCGGTGCGGGCTACTCGACCAGTGAAGGCGTGATCGGCGACATCTCGATCTCAGAGCGCAACCTGCTCGGCAACGGCCAGTTCCTGCGCCTGAAGCTGGCGGGCTCCATGGAGCGCTACCAGATCGAGCTTTCGTTCACTGAGCCGCGCTTCCTCGATATGAACCTTGCTGCGGGCTTCGACCTCTTCCACAAGGAAGTCGACCAGACCAGCGAGTCCGGCTTCAAGAGCCGCAAGACCGGCGGCACGCTGCGTCTCGGCTATCCGCTGGCCGAGGATCTGTGGGTGCAGAACTACTACACGTTCTCGCGCGATGAGATCTTCGATGTGGCCAATAGGGCGTCTCTGGCGATCAAGGATGCGTGCGGCGATCCTGCTCCTGTCTTTGATCAACCGGCCAATTGTGCGGACGAGGTCTATTACACATCATTGGTCGGCACCTCGATCACCTATGACCAGCGCAACCATCCGAAAAATCCGACGGCCGGATACTATCTGCAAGGCTCGGTGGACTTTGCAGGCTTGGGCGGCGACGCGCAGTACGTTCGGCTTTCGGCCGAGGGTCGGTACTACTACCCGATCACCGAGAAGATCACCTTCGTCGGTCGCGCCGTTGCAGGTCATATCGAGAACTGGGGCGGTGACGACCTCCGCATTCTTGATCTTTACTTCCGTGGCGGCGAGACGATCCGCGGCTTCGAGCGTGCCGGCTTCGGTCCGCGTGACTTGACGGCTAACGGTCAGCGCGATGCTATCGGCGGCAAGACCTATTGGGCGACCACCGCCGAGGTGCGCTTCCCGCTGCCGCTCGTTCCGGACGATATCGGCATGAGTGGTGCTGTGTTTGCGGATGCGGGTTCGCTGTTCGGTGCTTCCGATCGTGCCAAGACTGCTATCGAAGGAGGTGGCGGCATTCTTGCCGACGACTCGACGATCCGCTCGTCGGTTGGTGCATCGATCCTGTGGAACTCGCCGGTCGGTCCGCTGCGACTCGACTTCGCCAAGGTTCTCACCAAGGAGAGCTATGACGAGGAGCAGTTCTTCCGCTTCGGTGCGCAGACGAAATTCTGACGCCAACACGCGGATCGCCTGATGCGGTCCACGATCTCAATGAAATCAGAAGGCGCCTGCTCAATCGAGCGGGCGCCTTTCGCTGATGCCGGAGCTGCCGTCCCGGGAAACAGGCGCGGGAGCAGGTACAGGCTATCGGACGTGGTGGACCCGGTTCGCAGGACATGACCTGGCTTCCAGGTCTGTGCCCAAGGGTCTCATTCATGCCATTGGCGGACTCTCAGGCTCTTCCATCTCAGCCGATCAGGCTCTAGAGCAGGTCAGATTTTGATTGAATCACGTCTGGTCGTTTCGGCCTGCTCTATCTTTTTGTTTGAGAGACTGATTCACGCCCTCGATGGAAGCAATCGCGCTTCCATCTCAGCCGATCAGGCTCTAGGGTCGCCGCGTTCCAGGACCAATCGTTTCTTTTGCGCTCGGAGGGGGCATGCAGCATCGCGGGTTCTTCGACCGGGCAGGTCCCTTTCCGCTGGCGGAGCTTGCCGGCTTGGTTGGCGCGGAAAAGCCCGAGGGGGTTGACGACGGACGCCTCATCCATGACGTGAAACCGCTGTCGGATGCGGGCCCGCAGGACATCTCGTTCCTCGACAATCGCAAGTACCTGCAGCAGCTTGCTGCAACGAAGGCGGGAGCTTGTCTGATCATTCCGACGCTCGCTGCGCGGGTGCCGCAGGGGACAGCGGCGCTCGTTACCAAGGCGCCCTACCGCGGCTTTGCCCTGGCGCTGCGGGCGTTCTATCCGAATGCGTTGTGGCCGCGTGCGGCGCGCGCGGACGTGGGCACGTTGATTGATCCGACGGCGGAGATCGAGGACGGTGTGGAGATTGAGCCGGGCGCGGTGATCGGTGCGGAAGCTGCCATCGGCCGCGGCAGCCGGATCGCCGCCAACGCGGTGATCGGCTACCGTGTGCACGTCGGGCGGGACTGCTACATCGGCGCGGGGGCCAATCTGGCTCACACGCTGGTTGGCGACCGGGTGATCATCCATTCGGGCGCCAGGCTCGGGCAGGACGGTTTCGGGTTCGCGATGGGCGCCGGCGGACACCTCAAGGTGCCGCAGATCGGCCGCGTCATCATCCAGGACGATGTTGAGATCGGCGCTAATACAACCATAGACCGGGGTGCCCTTAAGGATACCGTCATCGGTGAGGGGACCAAAATTGATAATCTCGTACAAATCGGGCACAACGTGATCGTCGGGCGACATTGCGTGATCGTCGCCCACACGGGAATTGCCGGCTCGGCCGAGCTTGGAGACTACGTCGTCATGGGCGGCCAGTCCGGCACGGTCGGCCACATCAAGGTCGGGACCGGCGCCCAGGTGGCGGGTGCCTCGCATGCCAAGGATGATATTCCGGCCGGCGCACGCTATGGCGGCACGCCTGCCAAGCCTCTGAAGGACTGGGCGCGCGAGCTTGCGGCGGTGGCGCGTCTTGCCGAGCGCACCAAGAGTTCGGCAGGCGAGGGCGGCCAGGATGGCGGCTCGAGCGCTGAGAGTTGAGTTGTTGCTGTCAGGCGCGGCGCACCCGGCGATGATCCGGAGCGGTGCCGGCGTTGGAATGGAAGAGAAGATCGATGAACGACGCATCCGACAAACCGGCTATGGGCACGGCCGACATCATGCGTGTGTTGCAGCTTCTGCCGCACCGCTTTCCCATGCTGCTGGTGGACCGGATCTATGACATGAACGGCGACGAAAGCTGCGTCGGGGTCAAGAATGTCACCATCAACGAGCCGTTCTTCAACGGGCATTTCCCGCAGTTCCCGGTCATGCCCGGCGTGCTCATCATCGAGGGACTGGCGCAGACGGCGGGCGCACTGTGCGTGTCGAGCCTGAAAGAAGACTACAAGGCCGAGCTGGTCTACTTCATGGGGATCGACAGGGCAAAGTTCCGCCGCCCCGTGGTGCCCGGCGACCAGATCCACTACCATGTGCGCAAGGTGCGCAACCGCGGCCGCGTGTGGAAGTTCTTCGGTGAGGCCAAAGTCGACGGGCAGGTTGCCGCCGAGGCCGAGGTGAGCGCCATGCTCGCCGATACGGCGGAAGCACGGGCCTTCGCGAGCAAGCATGGCTGAGCAGCAGATTCATCCGACCGCCATCGTCGAGCCGGGAGCAAAGCTCGGCGCGGGCGTGAAGGTCGGTGCCTTCTCCATGGTGGGTGCCAACGCTGTCCTGGGCGACGGCGTGGAACTCGTCTCGCATGTGGTCGTGGCAGGACATACGACGATCGGTGCGGGCACCAGAATTTTCCCGTTCGCCTCGATCGGGCATCAGCCGCAGGACCTCAAGTTCAAGGGCGAATTGACTACACTGGCGATCGGCTCCAATTGCCTGATCCGCGAAGGGGTGACGATGAACCCTGGAACGGCGGGCGGAGGCTCGCAGACGGTCGTCGGCGACAACTGCGCGTTCCTCGCCAACAGTCATGTCGGGCACGACTGCATCGTTGGCAGCAATGTCATCTTCTCCAACAACGTCATGCTGGCCGGTCATTGCAACGTCGGCGATTTCGCCATCATCGGTGGTGGCGCGGCGGTGATCCAGTTCGCGCGCGTGGGTGCGCATTCCTTCCTCGGCGGCATGTCGGGCCTGGAAAACGACCTCATTCCCTACGGCATGGCGCTGGGTAACCGCGCGCACCTGTCGGGCCTCAATATCGTTGGCCTGCAGAGGCGCGGTTTCTCGCGCAGCGATATCCATGATCTGCGCCGCGCCTACCGGCTTTTGTTCGCCGCTGAGGGCACGTTGATGGAGCGCGTCGAGGACGTCGCGGCGGAATTCAAGGATCATCCGATCGTCATCGAGATCGTCGAATTCATTCGCGCGGGCGGAAAGCGGTCGCTGTGCACGCCGCGCGGCGTCGGCGAAACCTGAGGCTCTCGCGATGAGCGCCGCGCGTCGGATCGGGATCCTGGCTGGCGGCGGAACCTTGCCGCGCGAGATTGCCGACAGCGTGGCTGGACGCGGCATACCCTTGCACATCGTCGCCATCGACGGCGAGGCGAATGCCGATTTCGGTCCCTATCCGGTGACGCGCGTCAACTGGGGCGAGATCGGTCGCATCGTCGCCACGTTCAAGGAAACGGGCTGTAGCGATCTCATTATCATAGGATCGGTGACGCGCCCGGATCTGGCAACGATCAAGCCCGACCTCGGCTTCGTGCGCGCGCTGGGAACGGTGCTCGGGCTGGTCCTCGCCGGCGGCGACGACAGCGTGTTGCGCGGGGTTATCGCCTTTTTCGAGGGACATGGGTTTTGCGTGGTCGGTCCGGCGGAGCTTGCGCCGGAGCTGGTGATCGGCGAGGGCGAGTTCACCCACGGGCGCTGCGATCAATCACTGATCGAGGACGCGCGGGCCGGATTTGACATGATATCCGCGCTGGGGCGCTTCGATATCGGCCAGGCGGCGGTGGTTCGTGATGGGCGGCTTGAGGCGCTCGAGGCGGCTGAAGGCACTGACGGAATGTTGCAGCGGGTCGCAATGCAACGGCGCGTGCAGGGCCGTTTTTCGGCAAGCGCGGGCGTGCTGGTGAAGCGGACGAAGCCAGCGCAGGACGGCCGTATCGATCTGCCGGTGATCGGGCCGCAGACTGTGACGCGGGCGCTCGAATGCAGTCTTCGTGGCATCGCCGTGGAGGCCGGGCGTGCTCTCGCCGCGGAGCGGAGCGAACTGCTGGCGCGTGCGCAGGTGAGCGGACTTTGCATAACGGGCATCAAGCCTGCCGATGGCGGCGGTGAACACCCGACACGCGAGCACAGCTCATTGAGCGGGCGCATGCTGCAGGCGATCAAGTCGCGCCGAGCGGCACGCCTGCTCGCGCTGCGGCCGGTGGGCCGGCATGCGATACCTAAGCGCGTGTTGCGCGATGCCAAGACGGGTCTCGACGTCATGACGGCGCTTGAACCCATCGGTGGCACGCGCGCGGTGGTGGTGGTGCGTGGTCATGTCCTGGCGGTTGAGACCGGGGAGGGTGTGAGCAATGCTCTGGCGCGGGCGGCGGGGCTCAGGCAATGGGGTGACAGGCGGCTGAGACGGCGTGCCGGCGTGGTCGCGATCGATGCCGGTCGTGACTGCGTGCCGGAGCTGATTGCGCATCTGGAGCAGGGCCGCTTTGCAGGGCTTGTCGTCAAACTGCGCCGGTTCACGGCCGGAGTGCCTGCCGACACGATCGCTGCGGCCGACAAGGCCGGCGTGTTCATCGCGGGCCTCGCATCGGCCGGGGAGAGCGGGCATGGCTGATCCGACCGACAGCGACGGCATGCCGGCGGCTCATTCCGTTGCGGCTGACGTGCGTGTTGATGTGGGCGACATTCGCGCGCTCAAGCTGTTCGTGGTGGCAGGCGAGCATTCGGGCGATGCACTTGGCGCCAAGCTCATGGCGGCGCTCAATGCTCGTGCGAACATGCCGATCCGCTATCGCGGGGTCGGCGGTGAGGGCATGGAAGCACAAGGACTGAGTTCCCTGTTTCCGCTCGCTGACGTTTCCGTCATGGGGCCGATGTCGATCCTGCCGCGGCTGCCAAAGATCGTGCGACGCGTCTATCAGGTGGTCGATGCCGCGGTTGCATTCGAGCCCGATTGTGTTGTCATCATCGATAGCCCCGAGTTCACGCACCCGATCGCCAAGCGCATCCGCAAGCGGCGCCCCGACATTCCTATCATTGATTATGTCAGCCCTAGCGTGTGGGCATGGCGGCCTGGGCGCGCCAAGCGGATGCGGGCTTATGTCGATCACGTGATGGCGCTGTTGCCGTTCGAGCCGCAGGCGCATGAAAGGCTTGGTGGGCCGCCATGCACGTACGTGGGCCATCCGCTGATCGAGCGCTATGACTGGATCAAAGCGCAGGACGGTGTGGCGCTGGCGGCACGGCTCGGTCTCTCGGGTCGTCGTCCGGTTGTAGTCGTGCTGCCCGGTTCGCGGGCTTCCGAAGTTTCGCGGATGATGGGGCCATTCGGGGAGACGCTGGAGCTCTTGCGGGCGCGCGGGGTCCATGTCGATGCCGTCCTGCCGGTCGTCGAGAGCGTGCGCGGGCTGGTGGAGGCGGGACTGTCGAGCTGGACGGTGAAGCCCCGGCTGGTCTGCGGGGCCGCCGACAAGTTTGCCGCCTTCCGTCTCGCGAACGCGGCGCTTGCGGCGTCAGGCACGGTGACGCTCGAACTGGGACTTGCCGGAACGCCGATGGTCGTGGCCTACAAGGTCGACGCGGTGGCGGCGCGGCTGCGGTTCCTCTTGAAAGTGCATTCGGTTGTGCTGGCAAATCTCGTACTGGGGGAAAATGCATTTCCTGAATATCTCCAGGAGGAATGCATGCCCGTGCGTCTCGCCGATGCACTCCAGCCGCTACTGTCCGAGACGCCGCAGCGCCGCGCACAGCTTGCGGCCCTGCAGCGCATTCCTCAGCGTCTTCTGCTTGCCAACACCACTCCCAGCGAGGCCGCCGCAGAGATCGTATTGCGGCTTGCGCGAGGCGACACCATTCAACCCCATCATCAAACCCATCCGAAGGAAGCCTGACGGTGCTTTTCCAATTCGCTTTGGGTAGCGCTATGATTCTTTTGACCGTGGCCAGCCACGGTTTGTTCAGCGCAGCGGGTGTCGGAATTCTCACGCGCCACGTCGCCCGCCATGTTGTGCTCCACGGCGAGCCGCACTCGCAGCTGAGATCCGCATTCCTTCTTGCACTCTTCGTGGTGTGGATGTTTCTCGGCACGAACCTCGCGGCTGTTGCCTGGGCCATTCTTTACACGGCGCTGGGTGCAGTCGAGACGTTCGAAGAGGCGATCTATTTTTCGCTCGTGACGATGGCGACGCTTGGTTACGGCGATGTCGTTCTTGAAAAGCCCTGGCGCATTCTATCCGCTATCCAGGGTGCGAATGGCAGCTTCTTGTTCGGCTGGTCGTCGGCGCTGACATTCTATGCCGTGCAGCGAATTTTCGAGAGGCGCTGAAAGCATTAGGCGGCGTGCGGTTTTGGCAGGCCGGTTTGATTTGATGGCGCGCCGGGGTAATCGCAGCGCGTCGATCGTTGCGGCCGAGCGGCTTTTCGCCTCGTTCCATTCATGATGGCGGTCTTGAGAACGAAAGGCCGGACACGGGGTCCGGCCTTGTGTATTGCATTCGTCTTTTTCGGGACGCTTATGCGCGCTTGTCGATGGAGACGTAGTCGCGCTCGGCAGCGCCGATGTAGAGCTGGCGAGGACGGCCGATCCGCTGCTCGGGATCCTCGATCATCTCCTTCCACTGAGCGATCCAGCCGACCGTGCGGGCAACGGCGAACAGCACCGTGAACATGGAGACGGGAAAGCCCATCGCGCGCAGCGTGATGCCGGAATAGAAGTCGATGTTGGGGTAGAGCTTCTTTTCGACGAAATATTCGTCCTGCAGCGCGATGCGCTCCAGCTCAATCGCCACCTTCAAGAGCGGCTCGTCGTGCACGCCCAGAGCATCGAGAACCTCATGGCAGGTCTTCTGCATCACCTTGGCGCGCGGATCATAGTTCTTGTAGACGCGGTGGCCGAAGCCCATCAGGCGGAAGCCGGAGGTCTTGTCCTTGGCCATCTTGATGTACTCGGGGATGCGCTCGACCGTGCCGATCTCCTGGAGCATGTTGAGGGCTGCCTCGTTGGCGCCGCCGTGGGCTGGACCCCACAGACAGGCGACGCCGGCCGCGATGCAGGCGAAGGGATTGGCGCCCGAGGACCCCGCGAGGCGGACCGTCGAGGTCGATGCGTTCTGCTCGTGGTCGGCATGCAGGATGAAAATCTTGTCGAGCGCGCGCGCGACGATCGGGTTGACGACGAAGGGCTCGCAAGGCACCGCGAAACACATCTGCAGGAAATTCGAGGTGTAGTCGAGGTCGTTGCGCGGATAGATGAAAGGCTGCCCGATCGAGTATTTGTAGGCCATCGCGGCGATCGTCGGCATCTTTGCGATCATGCGATTGGCGGCTATGCGGCGCTGGTCGGGATCGTTGATATCGGTCGAGTCGTGATAAAAGGCCGACATTGCGCCGACGCAGCCGCAGACAACAGCCATGGGATGCGCATCGCGGCGGAAGCCGGTGAAGAACCGCGTCATCTGCTCGTGAACCATGGTGTGGCGTGTGATCGCCTTGTCGAACTCGGTTCGCTCAGCCTTGGTCGGCAGCTCACCGTTCAGGAGCAGATAGCAGACTTCGAGAAAGTTCGACCGCTCGGCCAGTTGATCGATCGGATAGCCGCGGTGCAGAAGCACACCGTTGTCGCCATCAATGTAGGTGATCTTCGATGAGCAGTTGGCCGTCGACGTGAAGCCAGGATCGTAAGTGAAGCAGCCGGTGTCCCGGTAGAGCCTGCCAATGTCGATGACGTCCGGACCGTGGGTGCCGGAGCGCACGGGCATCTCGGCGGTGTTGCCCTTGATGATAAGCTTCGCGTTTTCGGTCGGGTTCGATGAGGCCATAGAGCTATCCTGAACGGTCATGAGAATGTCCCTCGAGTCAACGTGCGCCGGCGGGCGGCGGCTCGGGTGTCCCTAACAGCGGTGACCCGCGTCAGAGAGGCGTGGCACCCTGGTACCCGACATTTCGCCATGCGACAAGATAACCCTTCGGCGATACTGGTTCTGGGCGATTACGGCAAAACCCAGTCTCGTCAATGGGTTTGCTAAATTATCTCCGTATCGGCCATGGGTGTTGACGGCAATCGGGGGCAGGCGAATTTTGCAGCGCAATAGCCTGTCGGGTCAGTTACGTCAGTCGCGAGCGGCCTGATCCGCGATGCGCGCCAAGCTCTCCTCCTCGCCCAGAACGGCCATTACGTCGAATACAGGCGGTGATACGGTCGAGCCCGTCAATGCGGCGCGCAGCGGCTGGGCGACCTTGCCGAGCTTCAGGCCGCCGGCTTGCGCGAACTCTCGCACCTGCGCTTCGAGCGCGGCTGCGTCCCAGACCTTGGCAGCTTTCAGTTGCGAGTGCAGGTCGGCCAGCATGCGCCGTGCATCTGCGTCGAGCTGTTTTTCCGCCTTCTCGTCGAGGGGCAGCGGGCGCATGGCGAACACGTAATCGGCGCCCTGCAGCAGATCGACGAGCGTCTTGGAGCGTTCCTTCAGACTCGGGATGGCGGCTCGGAATTTTGCGCCCGCGCCTTCTGCGAGCGCCTTGGCGATGCGGTCACCGCCCTTGATCTCGGGCAGTAGACGGACCGCGCGGTCAAACAGCTCCTGGTCGTCGGCAAGACGGATGTAATGCGCATTGAGCGCCTCCAGCTTGGCGAAATCGAAGCGCGCGGGGCTCTTGCCAATGCCGTCAACGTCGAACCATTCAATCAGCTTCGCGGTCGGGATGATCTCATCGTCGCCATGGCTCCAGCCCAACCGGACGAGATAGTTGCGCAGCGCTTCGGGCAGGTAGCCCATGGCGCGATAGGCCTCTACACCGAGCGCACCATGGCGCTTGGACAGCTTGGCGCCGTCGGGTCCGTGAATGAGGGGGACGTGGGAGAACTCAGGCACGCTCCAGCCAAGTCCCTTGTAGATCTGCGTCTGGCGTGCGGCGTTCGTCAGATGATCGACGCCGCGGATGACATGGCTGACGCCCATGTCATGATCATCGACGACGACTGCGAGATTGTAGGTCGGTGTGCCGTCCGAACGCAGCAGGATCAGATCATCGAGATCCTTGTTGGGAAAGACCACGCGGCCCTGGACGTGATCCTCTATCACGGTCTCGCCATCGCGAGGGGCCTTCAGGCGAATCGTGAAGGGCAACCCTTGCGGCGCTTCGGAGGCCGGGCGGTCACGCCAGGGAGAGCGAATCGAGAGCGTGCGCTTCTCGGCTTCGGCCCTGGCGCGCATCTCGTCGAGTTCTGCTTGCGTGAGATAGCAGCGATAAGCATTGCCGTCAGCGAGTAGCTGGGCTGCGGCGACTTTATGCCGATCGATGCGGGAAAATTGCGAGACCGGTTCACCGGTCCAGTCGAGTTCGAGCCACTGCAGGCCATCGATAATGGCGGCGACGGCATCCTCATTGTTGCGGGCGCGGTCGGTGTCCTCGATACGCAGCAGAAATGTGCCGCCTTTCGCCTTGGCGTAAAGCCAGTTGAAAAGTGCCGTGCGTGCGCCGCCAATGTGCAGGAATCCGGTTGGGGATGGCGCGAAGCGAACGACGGGAGCGGGATAGGCTGAGGTCTGTCTTTCTGTCATCTCGCGTGCCATGATCGAATTCGGATCGGGGGCTGTTACCATTTGGTTGCGCCTTTACCACAGGGGGCGGCCAGGGGTAAGGGCCGAAGCCGGATGCGAGCCAGATATGTCGTCGCGTAACCTCGGTGGCGATGGGGCAGGGGGGCGTGAAGGAGCGTCGGCAGGCTCATACGATCACGATGTGCTGAGGATGCGCCATGATGGCGGTGCAGCCGGAGCAGGGGCATGGGCGCGGTTCTGTGAGGCACTCGAAGCAGAGCGCGCGCATTGGTTCTATTGGGCGCCTGTGTTGCTCGGGGCCGGGATCGCGGCCTACTTCGCCTTACCCTTCGAACCGCCTTTGGCCATTGGCGCACTCGCTCTCATTGGCGTGATTGGTGTGCGTCATGCTCTTCCGGCGACACCGGCCGTGCGTGTGCTCATCGATATCCTTCTCCTGCTGGTCACCGGTTTCTGCCTGATCGCGGTTCGAACGTGGTGGGTGGCTGCGCCAATTCTGGAAAAGCGGATCGGGCCGGTGGAGGTCCGCGGGTTCATTGAGCTGATCGAGCCGCGCGAGGGACCGGGCGACAGGTTGACACTGAGAGTGACGCAACTGGGGCAGCTCGAGCGCGGTGCAAGCCCTGAACGCGTCCGCATCCGCACGATGGCGCGTGGGGATAACCTGAGCCCGGGCGATGCTGTCATCGTCAGGGCGCATCTGGCGCCGCCCGGCGGGCCAACACTCCCGGGCGGATTCGACTTCGCCAGACACGCCTATTTTTCCGGACTCGGTGCGGTGGGGTTCGCAGCGGCGATGCCGGTCCTCGATGAGACGGCTGGCGAGCCGCCTCTGTCCTTGAGGATCAGTGCTGCCGTCCAGCGTGTGCGGCGCGCGATCGGTGCGCGTATTGACCAGGTACTGAGCGGCGAAACGGCGGCAATTGCCAAAGCCCTGGTGACGGGTGAGCGCGGCGGCATCCCGGAAGCCACCAACGGGGCGTATCGCGACTCCGGTATCTTCCATATTCTCTCCATTTCCGGCCTGCACATGGCGATCATGGGAGGTGCAGTCTTCTGGTCGATGCGCTTTTTGCTGGCGCTGTTTCCATCCCTGGCACTGCGCTATCCGGTCAAGAAATGGGCGGCTCTTGCCGCTGCGGGAGGCTCACTCGCCTATCTTGCCATCTCGGGCAGCACGTTTGCGACACTGCGGGCGTTCATCACGATTTCGATCATGTTCCTCGCAATCCTGCTCGATCGGCCGGCGATCGCACTTAGAAACGTCGCGTTTTCCGCGCTGGTCATTATCGTTCTTTTTCCCGAGAGCCTGCTGGATGTCGGCTTCCAAATGTCGTTTGCCGCGGTGGTCGCACTCGTTGGGGCTTACG
This sequence comes from Hyphomicrobiaceae bacterium, assembly GCA_036768475.1. Lineage (GTDB taxonomy): Bacteria > Pseudomonadota > Alphaproteobacteria > Rhizobiales > Hyphomicrobiaceae > JAEUMD01. The sequence goes on from DAIPMW010000003.1 coordinate 119,046, forward strand.
AGTTTGTGCGCACGCGGTTCGGGGAGAGCCGACGGGGGTTGCCGCGCTGGGGCGGGATGGTGGGCGTCTTCGTGGGCGGAATCATTCTCTCCACCGTCATCGCTTCGGCGGCAGTGACGCCGTTCGCCATCTACCATTTCCACAAGACGCAGCACTATGCCGTGCTGGCAAATCTGCTGGTCGTTCCGATCTGCAATTTCGTGGTCATGCCGGCGGCACTTGCCACGCTTGTCTTCCTGCCGCTGGGACTTGAAACGACACCGCTGCTCATCATGGGGTTTGGCATTGACGCCATGAGCGCCACGGCGCGGTTCGTTGCAGGTCTGCCGGGTGCGGTCGGCATGATGCCGGCCATATCGACAAGCGCGTTCGCTCTGATGATCGCGGGGGGATTGTGGCTAACTCTGTGGCAACAACGCTGGCGGCTTATCGGACTGGCGCTCATCTGTGCCGGGATCGCGGTCGCGCCCTTTGCGGCACGCCCCGATGTTCTCGTCGGGCAGGAGGGAAAGCTCGTCGCGGTTCGAAATTCGGCCGGGCGGCTTGTCGTGCTAGCCGTGCCGCATTCGCAATTCGAGCTGAAGCGCTGGCTGGAGAATGACGGCGACGGGCGTGATCTTGCAGAGGTCGTTTCCACCGCCGGTCCTGCTTGCGATTCGGCGGGCTGCGTGATGGACGTCCGCGGTCTGCGCGTTGCGGTTTCGCAGCATGCCGCATCCATGGCGGATGATTGTGCCATGGCCGGACTGCTGATCCTGCCTCGACCCGCACCGAAAGGATGTGCAGGACCTCGATTTGTTATCGATTTCTTCGACGTCCGAGCCAAGGGGACGCATGCGGTTTATGTGGAAGGGCCGCGGCTGAGAATAGAGACTGTTGCGGATGCGCGTGGCGTGAGGCCGTGGTCACCGCCCAACCGATGGTCGGGCGGAAGGCGACGGCCTGCTGCGCGGGCCGGGTACGCACAAGCAGGAGCCTCCGCGGCAGAGCCACGCACGGGAGATGCGGGCGAGCCAGGCGCTGGCGCGCGCCGACGCGGCTCATCATCGCGCGACAGTGTCAGCCGATCAGGCTCTAATAGCGGCGGATGAGGCCGACGAGACGGCCCTGAATGTCGACCTGGTCGGGTCCGAAGATCCTGGTCTTGAACTCAGGGTTGGCGGCTTCAAGCGCAATCGTCGTGCCCTTCTTGCGAAGGCGCTTCAGCGTCGCCTCCTCCTTCTCGACCAGGGCAACGACGATGTCGCCGTTCTCCGCCGAATCGCAGCGGCGGATAATCACCGTATCGCCGTCGTGGATGCCGGCCTCGATCATCGAATCGCCTTTCACCTCCAGCGCGAAATGCTCGCCATTGGTGAGTAGATCCGGTGGGCAGGCGATGTCGTGGGTATGGTTCTGGATTGCGCTGATGGGCGTGCCCGCTGCAATGCGCCCCATGACCGGTACCGAAACGGTGCGGGCATCGATGGCGACCGAGCTTGGCTGTGCAACCTCCTGTGCGCGACGGCCGCTACCCTCGATCACGCTGGGCTGGAAACCGCCGCGCTTGGGCGCGCCCTCGCCACCCTCGGGCAGTTTGATAACCTCGATGGCACGTGCGCGATGCGGAAGCCGCCTGATGAACCCGCGTTCGACGAGCGCCGTAATCAAGCGATGGATTCCGGATTTGGACCTCAGGTCGAGCGCGTCCTTCATTTCGTCGAACGAGGGCGGAACACCGTCGGCCTGCATGCGTTCGTGGATGAAGAGCAAGAGTTCTTTCTGTTTTTGCGTGAGCATCACGCCTCCGCTTTTTTGTCCGCAACGTCTTCAATTAAATGCGGACTTTTCCCTCTCGTGCGCCCTGACGCCTGTGCGAGTCTGGGCACAAACCATGAACGTACACTACGCGTTCCCCAGGTGTTCTGCAAGCACTTTCAGGCGCTGTCCGGATTCCCTGAACTAGGACAGCATTCCATTTTCAGGGGCTGGACGCGCACAGTGTCAAAAATCGAGAGGCAGCGTATCGACTTTGGCGCCGGCTGGGAGCGCTGGCGCGCGCGCTGGCCGGACAATCAGGCAATCGGCGGTGGCGAGCGGAGCGATGAGCGAACTGTCCTGGCTGGAGACCGGTAGCACGCCTGCAGCGTTGTTGCCGGCACGGCGGGCACGCATGTAGTGCGCGCGCGGACCGTTGGCCTCGAGGGGGGCGATGAGTGTGGCCGGTACGGGGTGTGCAGCCTCTGCAGGCAGCCCAAGCATCGTCATCACGAGCGGCACGGCAAACACACGGGCGCAGATCATGGACGACACTGGATTGCCGGGCAGGCCGAGTATGATCTGCTGTTCGCGGTGGCCGAAGATCATCGGTTTGCCGGGACGCATCGCTATCTTCCAGAAGTCGAGTGTCATACCGGCGGCCTTCAACGCGGGAATGACGAGATCGTGGTCGCCGACGGAGGCGCCGCCAATGGTGATGAGGATATCGGCATCCGCGGCGGTGGCGAGTTTCTCCGCGAGGCTGTCGAGTGTGTCGCGCGCGATACCGAGCAGGATTGCCTCGGCGCCAAAGGCGGTGAGCATGGCGGCGAGGCCATACGGATTTGACGATACGATCTGATCGGGGCGCAGGGTCTGGCCGGGTTCGACGAGTTCGTCGCCGGTGGCGAGAATGGCGACCCTGGGACGGCGCGTGCAGACAAGACTGGCGTGACCGGTAGCGGCGGCAAGCAGGATGTCGCGCGCCGTGAGACGGTGGCCTTTGGTGAGGACGGACTGGCCCTGGCTGAAGTCTCCACCGCGCCGGCGGATATGTACGGGATCGGGAGAGCCTTCGACAACGCGAATGCGTGTCCCGTCGGCTTGCGTATTCTCCTGAATGACGATGGCGTCGGCGCCTTGAGGCACAGGTGCGCCGGTGAAGATGCGCACCGTCTGGCCCGGTCCGACAGCGCCATCGAAGGCGTGTCCCGCTGCGGATTCGCCAATCAGGTTCAAGGTCGCAGGCAACGCCGTCACGTCGCCTGCGCGCACCGCGTATCCGTCCATGGCAGACGCGTCGAACGGCGGCTGCGTCAGGCGGGCGACGACGTCAGCGGCGAGCACGCGGCCAGCCAGACCGATGAGCGCGACGTCCTCGGTGTCCAGCACACGGGCCTTGGCGAGGATGCGTGCGAGCGCTTCTTCAACGGAGAGCAATGCCATCTCAAGCCTTCGCGTTCTTGGTCCGTGTCCTGGCGGGGCGGTTGTCGTCTGCGCGCCAATGCCCAGAGCGGCCGCCGGACTTCTCGACCAGACGTATATTCTCGAATGTCATCGCCTTATCGACGGCCTTGAGCATGTCGTAGACGGTGAGGCATGCGACCGAGACAGCCGTCAGCGCCTCCATTTCGACGCCGGTCTGGCCGGCGACTTTCACTTCGGCTGTGACATGCAATCCGGACGGGCTTGCGGTCGGTGCGAAATCAACCGTGGCCTTGGTGATTGGCAGGGGGTGGCAGAGCGGTATCAAGTCGGAGGTCTTCTTCGCCGCCATGATGCCGGCGATGCGCGCGGTAGCCAGCACGTCGCCCTTTTTTGCTGTGCCCGTCTCGATCAGCGCCAGCGTCTCGGAGGCCATCCGCACAAAGCCCTCCGCGCGGGCCACCCGGTGAGTCACATCCTTGGCGGATACGTCGACCATATTGGCCTCGCCCTTCTCGTTCAGGTGCGAGAGGCGCTGGGTGAGAGAGGCGGTCTTGGGCATCGGTTCACGGCTCGGCAGTTCAGGTTATCGTGGGTGGTCTCGAGTGAGACGAAAGCTGGCGCAAACGCGGCGGAGCGGGCCAGCGCGCGGACTATATCAACCATTTGCGCCGCCGCACCAGGGATCGATGGCCGCCTCATCGTTAACGGGAAGTCCAGATTGGACGAGTACGGCCGACGGCGGGGCTCAACGCGCGGCCTGCGGCGCGGTATGGTGACGTTCGTCGTCCGCGCTGCCATGCGAGATGGCATCGGCGCAGTCTGAACCGGAGGTTTTTGCATGTCTGTCACCATGTACCGTCTGCCGATGCTGGCCGCGGCCGGCAGCATCCTCTTCGCGTGCACCGGCGGGCCGGCTGAAGCGGCCGACCGCGCGTCGTACCTTGCGGCTTGCGGGAAGGATGCCGACAAGGGGAAATGCACATGTGTTGCCGACAAACTGGATCAGGCGTTCAAGGATAAGCAACTCGCGTTTGCCTATCAGTCGCTGGCGCAGCCGATAGGTGAACTTGTCAACACCGAGTCGGGCCTCAGCGAGAAGGAGGAGGACGACATCGTCGACAAAACCTTTGCCTTCATGAAGGAGTGCGGGCTGGTGAAGTGACGCCGTGTCGGTGCCGCCCCCTTTTCACCGTGAATGCGGCGACCTGCTTGCCTTACGCCCGCGCCAGCAGCGCCTTCGTCGCGGCGGCTACGTCTGTCTGGCGCATAAGGCTTTCACCAACGAGGAACGTGGTGACACCGGCCTTGACCAGACGGGCGATGTCGGCTGGCGTGACGATACCGCTCTCGCCGATGACGATGCGATCTTCCGGTACGCGCGGGGCGAGGCGTTCGGTTGTTTCGAGCGTCGTCTCGAACGTCTTAAGATTGCGGTTGTTGATGCCGATGAGGCGGCATGGCAGGGCGAGTGCGCGATCGAGTTCCACGTCGTCGTGAACCTCGACGATGGCGTCCATGCCCCAGTCCGCTGCCGCCGATGCAAGGTCACGCGCGGTTGCATCGTCGACCTCGGCCATGATGATCAAGATGCAATCCGCACCCCACGCGCGCGCCTCCACCACCTGGTAGGGATCGATCATGAAGTCCTTGCGCAGCACCGGCAGGGCCACGGCAGCCCGGGCGGCATGCAGATATTCAGGAGCGCCCTGGAACGAGGGGGCATCGGTGAGGATCGACAAACACGTCGCACCGCCCTCCTCGTAGGCTTTCGCCAGTAGAGCGGGATCGAAGTCAGCGCGGATCAGACCTTTCGACGGCGAGGCCTTCTTGATCTCGGCGATGAGCGCAGTCTCACCAAGCGCGATCCTTGTGGCGATCGCGTTAGCGAAGGGGCGCACTTTCGGTGCAGAACGCGCATATTCGGCCATCACCTGCAGCGGATTGGCGTCCTTGGCGCGCGCCACCTCTTCGCGTTTGTAGGCGGTAATCTTACCGAGAATGTCGCTCATCGCGTCTCAGGCTCCTTCATTGGTGGCGGCGATGAGCTTGTCGAGTGCGGCCATGGCGGCGCCGCTGTCGATCGATCGCGCGGCGCGCTCCACCCCATTGGCGAGATTGGCAGCCTTGCCTGCAACGATCAGTGCCGCGGCGGCATTGAGCAGAACGATGTCGCGGAAGGGCCCCGGCTCACCCTGCAGAAGTACGCGGATGGCGGCGGCGTTGGCGGCCGCGTCGCCGCCCTTGAGGTCGGCTAGCGACGCGCGCGGCAGGCCGGCATCCTCGGGCGACACCTCAAAAATGGTGATGTCGCCATCCTTGAGCTCGGCGACGATGCTGGCCCCGGTGGTCGTTAGCTCGTCCATGCCGTCGCTGCCGTGGACGATCCAGACATGCTCCGAGCCGAGGTTCTTCATCACATGGGCAAGCGGCTCGACCCATTTACTGTCGAATACGCCAAGAACCTGATGCTTGACGCCGGCTGGATTGGACAATGGGCCAAGTAGATTGAAAATCGTGCGGATGCCGAGTTCGGCGCGGACCGGCGCCCATTGTTTCATGGCGGGATGGTGCATCGGCGCCCACATGAAGCCGACGCCGGCCTGGCTGATAGCCCGCGAGACGACGTTCGGCCCGACGTCGACCTTGACGCCGAGTGCGGTGAGTACATCGGAGGCGCCAGAGAGTGAGGACACCGATCGGTTGCCGTGCTTGGCGACCCTGGCACCCGCACCAGCGGCGACGATGGCGGCGCATGTCGAGACGTTATAGGTGCCGTGTGAATCGCCCCCCGTTCCGACGATATCGATGGCTCCGGCAGGTGCATTGACGGTCAGCATGCGCGCGCGCAGCAGTCGTGCAGCGCCGGTGATCTCCTCGATCGTCTCGCCGCGCACGCGCAACGCCATCAGGAAAGCGCCCATCTGAACAGGCGTGGCGCCGCCCGATGACATGATGTCGATGGCGGTCTCGATCTCTTCCCCGCTCAGGCAAGCGCCGGTCGAAACCTTCTGGATGATGCGTTTGAGCTCGGGCGCGGTCATGCGTGCGTCGATTCCACTCGGGGCAGGCTCATGTCGGTGCAGGCTCAGGCGGCGCTCTTGCTGCGCGGCGGAGGAATCGCATTGCGCTTTGGCGATATGCCTGCGAACTCGAGGAAGTTTGCGAGCAGGGCGTGGCCATACTCCGATGCGATGCTTTCGGGGTGAAACTGCACCCCATGCACAGGGTGCTGCTTGTGTTGAAGACCCATGATGAGGCCGTCGTCGGTCTCGGCCGTGATCTCCAGGCAGTCCGGCAGGCTCTCGCGCTCCACGATCAGAGAGTGATAGCGGGTGATTGCGAAGTCCTGCGGCAGGCCCTTGAAGACTCCTTTGTCCGTATGACGGATTCGCGAGAGCTTACCGTGCATGGGTACGGGTGCGCGGATCACCTTGCCGCCATAGGACTGGCCGATCGACTGGTGCCCCAAGCAGACGCCCAACAGCGGAATTGTGGCGCCCGCCTTTGCGATCAGATCGAGGCAGACGCCGGCCTCGTTGGGCGTGCATGGACCCGGCGAGAGCACGATCGCCTTGGGCTTTTGCGCGATGACCTCCTCGGCCGTGACCTTATCGTTGCGGATGACGACCGATTCGGCGCCCAACTCGCCCAGGAAGTGGACGAGATTGTAGGTAAAGCTGTCGTAATTATCGATCAGGATCAGCATCGATTGTCGATCTCATTGAATTTGCGGCCAAAAATGCGTTTTGACCAGTCTGGTGGCGTGTCGATGCTCGCATGAACGACCGTACGGCGCCTCCGACTTCGCGGGTATCGTGATAAGCCCGCTGCTGGAGGTGTCAATATTTAGTGGTATCGGGCAGTTGAGGCGAGCGCCGGGCGGCAACTTGGCCTGACCACCTCGTGGCTGTGGTTGCCGGGCCACGGCGCCGGCTTTGGTTGCGCTGCTCGTCGAGACTCATCACGTTTTGCGCCGCCACCTGATCAAGCGGCCACGTTCATGACACCTCAGTCTACTGGTTGATGAGTGCGGGCTTTCTCAAGCCACCATCTCCGATGGGCGGAGTTGGGCAAGGCGCTGCCTTAAACGGTGCAGCCACTTTTTCATCCTCTTGGTCATCGGGTTCAAAAACTCCTGCGGGTGCCGCGAGGAGCTCCTGCCTCGCTTGACGACTTCGCCGGTGGCACAGGTCACAGTGCGGCCGGGGGCAAGTGTGCGTTCCCCACGTCAGCCCTTGAAAGACCAACTGACGACCGTGGCGCTCAGCGCCCTGAAGCTGATCTTTTCGAATGCGAGGATCGTGCCAATGGCACTTCGGGAATGGAAAGCCGAACAGGTCGGCTCTGTCCGTATATGGGACGTGAGAGCATGTTTAGCTGAAGTGCTGCACACTTCAGCTAAACATGCTCTAGCGAAAAACGGTCATGGCATTGGTCTGGGCGCACGTCTCAGGAGAGCTTACGAGGCAGGATGAAGTCGACCAGCTCGCCGGTGGCCGGGGCGACGCGTGACCAACTCTCCGCCTCGAAGGCGATCTGGGCAATCGCGGCGGTTGGAAACTGCATGGCGAGCGTCCGCAGGTTCGATTTGGGCCCGGAACGGATCAGCTCCAGCGCGATGGCATGAAGGCCCGGGTTATGCCCGACAAGCATCACCACGGCGGGATGTCCCTTGATCGCGCGGATGCGTTCCAGCAACGTTTGCGCGTCGGCGAGATAGAGCGAGTCGTCGTAAGCGACAGTTGGGGTCGCATCCGTGAACTCGTTCATCACCAGCGTCAGTGTGGCGCGCGTGCGAACCGCGGTCGAGCACAGCACGAGATCGGGCACGAGGGCATGCTTGACGAGATGGTTGCCGATGAGTGCTGCGGCCTTGGTGCCGCGTTTGGCCAGCGGGCGATCGAAATCCTCCAGGGAGGGATCGTCCCAACTCGACTTGGCGTGGCGGAGAAGGAGAAGTGTCAGCATGGGCAGCAAGGTGATGAAAATGAACCGGCGTGGCGAGGTAAGCGTTCAAATGTAATCATCGACTGGCGGGTGTGTGGCGTCGCCAGGCCATACGCCGGTCAGCCCCACGGCCCCTTGTTGCCTGACCGTGGCGTTGCCGTGCCCGAAGCAAAACGTACAGCTTCTTCGGCCGCGTGCACGATGGCCTTGGCCTTGTTGATGCATTCCTGCTGTTCGTTCTCCGGCAGCGAGTCATAGACGATGCCGGCGCCCGACTGGACATGCAACGTTCCCTCCTTCACCAGCGCGGTGCGCAGCACGATACAGGTATCCATCTCGCCATCGGCTGCGAAATAGCCGACGCACCCGGCATAGGGGCCGCGCTTGGACTTCTCCAACTCGTCGATGATCTCCATGGCGCGCACCTTCGGCGCCCCGGATACCGTGCCGGCCGGAAAGCCTGCCATCAGTGCATCGACGGTATCGGAATGCGCAGCGAGCCGTCCGACGACGTTTGAAACGATATGCATGACGTGCGAATAGCGCTCGATCACGAACTGGTCGGTGACGCGCACGCTGCCCACCTCGGCGACGCGGCCGACATCGTTGCGGCCGAGATCGAGCAGCATCAGGTGCTCGGCGCGTTCCTTGGGATCTTTGAGGAGCGCATCCGCCAGCATCTTGTCTTCTGACGAGGTTGTGCCACGCCGTGCCGTGCCCGCGATCGGCCGGATGGTCACGTCGCCATTGCGGACCCGTACGAGGATTTCCGGGCTTGAACCGACAAGAGCAAAGCCGCCGAAATCGAGGTGGAACAGGAAAGGCGACGGGTTGAGGCGGCGCAGCGCGCGATAGAGCGCGAACGGCGGCAGCGTGAAGGGCGTGGAAAAGCGCTGGGAGAGGACCACCTGGAAGATGTCCCCTGCCTTGATGTACTCCTTCGCCTTCTCCACCATCGCCATATATTCCGCAGGCGAAGTGTTGGAGGTCGGCTCGTCGAGCGCAATCGTCTGGCCGGCTGCAGCGGTGCCGTGGGCGAGCGGCGTGTCAAGGGCGGCGACAACGCCGGAGAGCCGCTGTCCTGCCTCCGCGTAAGCCTCTTCGGGCGTGATCGAAGGAGCAGGCCGGACCGGCGTCACCACCGTCATCTCATCGCGAACGGCGTCGAAAATGACCATGATGGTCGGGCGCACCAGCACGGCGTCGGGAACGTCGAGTATGTCGGGTGGCACATTCGGAAGGCGCTCGATGAGGCGCACCGTGTCATAGCCCATGTAGCCGAACACGCCAGCGGCCATGGGCGGCAACTGCTCGGGCAACTCGATGCGGCTTTCTTCGAGCAGGGCGCGCAGCGAGGCGAGCGTCGCTCGCTCGTCACGTTCGAATGCGTTGGGGTCGTTGGCGGGGTCGCGGTTGATCTGAGCGGTGTTGCCTGTTGCGCGCCAGATCACGTCGGGACACAGGCCGATGATGGAATAGCGGCCGCGGACTGCTCCGCCTTCGACCGATTCGAGAAGGAAGGCAGGTGTGCGTCCGGCGGCGAGTTTCAGGTATGCGGAGACAGGCGTTTCCAGATCGGCGACGAGACGCGTCGCAACGACCTGGGCGCGGCCTGCCGTGTAGGTTTGTGCGAACGCGGCCGGATCGGGCCAGATGTCGATTCCGGAGGGCCGCGTCTCAGGCTTCGTCACGGACGTTGACCTTCTCGATGTCGCTCATGCTTTTTCACCGGCATGCCTGGAACTGGCGGTCTTGGATGATGCGCGCGCCAGGGGCTCGCGCTTAGAGCATGTATAGTTGAAATGTGCAGCGTTTCAGCGTGAAAAACATGCTCAAAACAAGATGCTAGATCGCGTTCATGTTTGATGGAAACATAAACGCGATCTAGGGCTGATTGGCGCCTCTCAGGCGATCGAACGCGGCCTGATTGATCGAACTGCCGAGCTGGCGCTGAAGCGTACTGACGTAGGCGCTGATTGCATCATTCTCCAGGCTGCCCTTGAGTTCGGTGGCGATCCGCGCGCGCTGCTCCTTGGTGGCAGCAGGTGCGGGGATTACATCCTTCACCTGGAAGACCTGGCGTGTCGCGCCATCCAGCGTTTCCGCTGAGCCAGCGCCGCCCTTCGGCAGGGCGAAGGCCTGCGCGACGGCCGCCCGCGCGATGCCTTGCGGTGTTGTCGCGCGCGTCACAGGCGGCGTCATCTCAACCTTGCCGTCACCTGCGTCCGCGGCGATCGCCTCCATCGTTTCACCTGCCTTGAGGCGATTGATGAGCTTGTCGGCGAATTCGCGGATCTGGCGCGCGCGTTCATTCTTCTCGTAGAGCGCCTTCACGTCAGCCTCGACCTCCGCGTAGGGCCGATCGGCGGCCGGCGTGATGGAGAGGACGTCGACCCAGGCAAAGCCGCCATCGGCCAGCTCGAGGGGGTCCTGTTCAAGTCCGATCTGAGCACTGAAACCCGCACCGATGATGCGCTGGGCGTCCGGATGATCGATGGCAGGCTTGCCCTCGGGCGTCTGGCCGTTGCGATCGGTGGCGGGAATGTCGAGGAACGTCAGTTTGGATTTGGCAGCGATGTCCTTCAGCGGGCGGCCGCCAGCGCGGCCATCGTCGACCTCGTCGTGAAGCTTGCCGATCTCGACTCGTGCTTTCTCCTCGGTGAGTTGGTCGATCACCTTCTGTTTGACGGAGTCGAACGTGCTGACCGCACCCGGCTCGATCGCCGTGACCCGCAGCAGCGCGGTGGTGAAGCGGCCCTCGACGGGATCGGAAATCTTGTCTTTTTCGAGGGCGAAGGCAGCGTCACGGATCTTGGGATCGTACAATTGATCCTTCGTCACGAGGCCGAGGTCGATATCGCTTTCCTTGGCACCGGCGGCCTTGGCGGCATCGACGAAACTCTGACCTGCCTCGATGGCTTTCTTGGCGGCTTGCGCAGCGACGTTGTCTGAGAAGGAGATTTGCTGGACGCGGCGCTTCTCGGGCGTATCGTAGCTGGCTTTCTCCTGTTCGTAGGCTGCCTTGGCCTCTTCGTCGGTGACGGTGACGCGCTTCTTGGCATCGTCCATGGAGAGGATCAGGACCGCGAGCTTGCGTGTCGGCTGGGTCGCAAATTCGCGCTTGTTGGCCTCGTAGGTCTCTTTCAGCTTCGCCTCGTCCGGGGGCTCGATCTTCACGACCTTTTCGGGATCGATGCGCGTGTAGGCGAGCAGGCGCGTTTCCTCGCGGTAGGCATGCATGGCGTCGATCATCGCGTCGGGGACGGTGACGGCATCGACCAGTGCGCCCGTAAGCTGCCGGCGCAGCTCTTCCTGCCGGCGCAGTCTCACGAATCCGGCCTCGGACAGGTTGAGCTGGCGCATCACCGCGTCGACGGCCGCGCGTGAATATTTTCCGTCTGGGCCACGGAAGGCGGGATCGCGTTGCAGGCCCTCGACAATCGCCGCGTCGGATAGCGACAGGTTCAGCTCAGCAGCGTGCGTGTCGACGGCGGCCCAGCCGATCAAGCGGTTCAAGACCTGTTGATCGAGGCCGAAGGCACGCGCCTGATCGGCCGTGATGCGGCGGCCGGCACGGTAGGAGAGCGCGTTGATTTCGTTCTGGAAGGCGCGCTGGTATTCCTCGGGTGTGATCTCGACGTCGCCGACCTGGGCAATGCTGTTGCGGCCCATGCCTGTGAACACGTCGGCCACGCCCCACACAGCGAAGCTGAGAATCAATATGGCCAACAAGAGCTTGACGACAACTCCCTGTGAACCGCGTCGCAAGGCTTCGAGCATCTGAGACTGTCTTCCACTGTTGGTGTCAGGACGGGCGGGCGGGCGAACCGTAAATGCGCCGCTCCGATTCGCCGCACGCTGATCTGGTCGAAAACCCGGCGTGCCGGGCGGGCTCATGATATGACGCGCCATATGAAGCGCAGGCGGCTGGCGAAAGCAAGGGTGCAGGGGTAAGACCGGGAAAACAGGGGGTCGGATTGTGCCATCCGGACGATCTCAGCAAACTCGCTCTGAGGCAAACCTGCTGGCGGTCCAAGACTTGCTCCGGGCCTGCGGCACGGGTATCGGTCACGGCCCTGGCCGGCAAGCAATTCATGGGCGCCTGTTGCTGGAGCAGGTGGCGCCGAATAACGCGAGATGGCTGCCACAAGTCAGGTTGCTGGTTCAATTTGTGAAGGAGCTACGCCCATGAGCGACATCCCTGCGGTTCGTCCCTTGGTGGCAGGCAACTGGAAGATGCACGGCCTCAAGACGGCGCTGGAGCAGGCGCTGAGTGTGCGTGACGCGGTTTCTGCGGCCGGTTTCGATGCGCAGGCCGATGTGATGATCTGTCCGCCCGCCACGCTTCTGATGGTTCTGGGCGAGCTTTCAAGTGAGGGGCGCCTGCTGATCGGCGGGCAGGATTGTCATGCGGCGGTCCAGGGGGCACACACGGGCGACATCTCGGCGGAGATGCTCAAGGACGCCGGGGCCAGCGCCGTGATTGTCGGGCATTCGGAGCGGCGAGCAGACCACGGCGAGATGGATCGCGACGTGCGCGCCAAGGCCGATGCGGCGCATCGCGCAGGACTTGCGGCAATCGTCTGCATCGGAGAAACGGCGGGGCAGCGTGCGGCCGACCTCACTCTCGACGTGGTGCGTCGGCAACTTGAAGGCTCCGTGCCCGACGCCGCCACGGCCGCAAATACCATCATCGCCTATGAACCCGTCTGGGCGATTGGCACAGGCCTGACGCCTACGCCTGAGGATGTGGAAACCGTCCATGGCGCGATCCGCGTTGCGCTGGCACAGCGTTTCGGCAAGGAGGGGACCACGATGCGGATCCTCTATGGTGGCTCGGTCAAGCCCGATAATGCGCGTGAGCTGATGAGCATTGAAAACGTGGACGGCGCGCTCGTCGGCGGCGCCAGCCTCAAAGCAGACGACTTCTTGAGAATTGTTGCCGCTTATGGGAAGTGAACACGGGCTGAAGCAATCGGCCCGGATCGGCATCGTCTCGCAGGTGTGCTTGTGACCCCAGGCTCGGCAGCGCTCATTCGTTTTGCGACGATACGAAGTCTGAACAGGCTTATCGTACCTGTCGCGGTGCTCTGCGTGGGCGTATTTGCGCCGGCTTGGGTGAGTACGGTCCGGGGCGAGCCGTTGCCGAAGGAGCGCTGCGCGGAGCTTGCTGCGGAGCTCTCGCTTCTTGAAGGTGGCGGCGCTGCAGAGAACATCCAGCGCGGCCCTGAGTGGGCCAAGGCCAATCTGACACCTGAGCAAATGGGCTATGTGCGCCGCCTCATCGCGGTTCGCGAGGATCTGCTGTTCCGTTGTCGAAATTTTGCCCCGGATGAGGAAGCGCCGCTGCCGTCTTCGGCGCCGGCCACGGCACCGTTGCCCGTTCGCAAGCCAGCCGCGCCGGAAGGGGGCAACCGAAGCGTGCCTATGCCGGCTCGGCCGGAGCACGTCGAGGCCAAATTGCAGGGGCGGCCGGCAAACAATGGCAAGGCAGGAGACGGCAAGGACGGTATGAGCGCCGTTAGCGGGCCCAAGCCCAAGCTGCGCGGCACATTCCCGCCAAAGGGGGTGTCGGCGGCGGTTCCCGCTCCAGAACGCAAGACGAAACCTGTGCCATCACCGGCGGCCGGGAACTAGATCATGTTCAACGCCAGCACGTCTGCGATCCAGTACGTTGTTCTGAGCCAAGTTTTTTCAAGCAGTAGCGCTGAACACTTCAGCCAAACATGTTCCAGCGCGTGATTGCGCGGCTCATTTCATTGTGCGGCCATCATCGCGGCGAGCGCTGTTTTCGATGTGCCTGGCGGGTGTAAGCAGCGACCCGCGATCCCCATATGCTGGTCATTGGCCTCGCAATCGTGTATGAGGCCCGCAAATCCCGAAATCGTCCGGTTCAGGAGCCCTTGATGGCCACGGTAGTCCTCGTCATCCACCTCATGATCGCCGCCGCGCTGGTCGGTGTCGTGTTGATGCAGAAATCAGAAGGCGGAGCGCTCGGCATGGGTTCTGGCGGCGGCGCCGGCGGCGGTTTTCTCACCGGCCGCGGAACCGCCAACCTGCTGACCCGGACGACGGCGGCGCTTGCGCTTGCGTTCTTCATCACTTCAGTGATGCTGACGTTGATGGCAAATCAGCGCACGAGTGGCCCTTCGGTGCTCGATTCGGGGCGCCCCGCAAGCGGCACGAGCGCACCCGCCCCGGCAGGTGACAAGCCGGCTGAAAAGCCAGCGGAGGGTCGTGGCGGCATTCTCGACAAGCTGCAGGGCGGTGGCCCGCAGGTGCCGCGCTCCAATTGATCGTTCACAGGTTTGCCGGGCGGCGCCTGCGCCGTTGCGGCCAACCGGTCCCTCCGCACGAGGCCGCCAGGGCAGCAGGTTCGACGCTGGCCGGCGTCTCGTGCTTCGTTTTTCATCGCGGGGCCGGCGCAGTTTGCCGGTTGGTTCGGCAGGTTCGCGCGGCAACCCGAGTGCGAGCCTGAGCCTGACGGTGGAACAAGCGAAATTGCCTCTTCGAATCTGAGGCGGTGTATGTATTCTGCAAGCCCATGCAACGGTACATCTTCATCACCGGCGGCGTGGTTTCCTCCCTCGGCAAGGGCCTCGCATCGGCCGCACTCGGCGCGCTCCTCCAGGCACGCGGGTATTCCGTCAGTCTCCGTAAGCTCGACCCCTACCTGAACGTCGATCCCGGAACGATGAGCCCCTATCAGCACGGCGAGGTGTTCGTCACCGACGACGGCGCGGAAACCGATCTCGATCTAGGCCATTACGAGCGCTTCACCGGCGTTCCGGCCAAGCAGTCGGACAACATCACCACCGGCCGCATTTATCAGACGATCATCACCAAAGAGCGCCGCGGCGACTATCTGGGCGGCACGGTGCAGGTGATCCCGCACGTGACGGACGCCATCAAGCAGTTCGTGCTGGAAGGCAATGAAGGCGTGGACTTCGTGCTGGTGGAGATCGGCGGCACGGTGGGCGACATCGAGGCGCTTCCGTTCTTCGAGGCAATCCGCCAACTTGGCAACGAACTGCCGCGCGGGGCTTGCGTCTACATTCACTTGACGCTGCTGCCGTGGATTCCCTCTGCCGGCGAATTGAAGACCAAGCCCACGCAGCACTCGGTGAAGGAACTGCGTTCCATCGGCATCCAGCCCGACATTCTGATGTGCCGTGCCGACCGCGAGATGCCCAAGGCGGAGCGCAAGAAGATCGCGCTGTTCTGCAACGTGCGCGAGGAAGCCGTCATTCAGGCACTCGACGTCAAGTCGATCTATGACGTGCCGCTCGCCTATCATGCCGAAGGGCTCGACCAGCAGGTGCTGGAAGCATTTGGCATCACTGGTGCGCCGCAGCCGGACCTGAAGCGCTGGATGCAGATCTCGGAAACCATCGCCAATCCGGAGGGCGAGGTGACGATCGCCATCGTCGGCAAGTACACCGGCCTCAAGGATGCCTACAAATCGCTGATCGAGGCGCTGGTGCACGGCGGCATCGCCAACCGGGTGCGCGTCAATCTGGAATGGATCGAGGCGGAGGTCTTCGAGCACGAGGACCCGGCGCCATATCTGGAAGGCGTCGACGGCATTCTCGTTCCCGGCGGCTTCGGCGAGCGCGGCGCGGAAGGCAAGATCCTTGCGGCGAAGTTTGCGCGCGAGCGGCGCGTGCCCTACTTCGGCATCTGTTTCGGTATGCAGATGGCGTGTATCGAAGCGGCCCGTAATCTGGCGGGCGTCGCCAAGGCATCCTCCACCGAGTTCGGCGCGGCTGAGGAACCTATTGTCGGCCTGATGACGGAGTGGATGCGCGGCAACGAGCTCGAGCAGCGCAGATCGGGCGGGGACCTCGGTGGCACGATGCGGCTCGGCGCCTATAACGCGAAGCTCAGCCCCGGCAGCCGCATCGCGCAGATTTATGGCGCGGAGAAGATTTCAGAGCGTCACCGCCACCGCTACGAGGTCAACATGCGCTACCGTGAGCGGCTGGAAGCGGCGGGCCTCCGGTTTGCGGGCACATCGCCCGACGGTCTCTTGCCCGAAACGGTGGAATATCCCGACCATCCCTGGTTCATCGGCGTGCAGTATCACCCCGAGCTGAAGTCACGCCCCTTCGATCCGCATCCACTTTTTAGGAGTTTCATCGCAGCGGCGGTGGAGCAGAGCAGGTTGGTGTGAGGGCTTGTCCCGAGGACCCAGCGTGCGGCGGCAGTGACGCTGCATGTTGGAGTGCGCGCCGTATCGGCTTGCGTTAGGCGCGAAGGCTTTCCCTGGTTGATGTCGGGATCCTCGGCCTAAGCTGAGGGTGATGCCAATGTTATGGGGCGGGGCTCTCAACTGTCAGCCTTGGCCTCAATTCTTTTTCGCCAGCCTCAAGTCGCCGAGGGTGACGCCCGTGGTGTTGTCGTGGTTGGCAACGGTGTCCACGCCCGTGTCGGGTCGCCCGCCACGCGGGAATGACGGCGGTTGTTCTGGCCCTGACCAAACTGATGCCTGGATCGTCGTCTTATGCGTTATGCGCTATCCGCTTTGCTCCGGCACCGTCGTCTTCGATGAGCTCGGCGATCGCCGATACGCCATGTTCGTCGTCGAACACATCGGCGCCATAGGGGAGGAGATAGCCCTCATTCTTCTCGTCGTAGTCGAGATCCGCCCAGGCGACGGGATAGAAGTTGTCCACGGCGGTCAGTGCGCCGGCGCGGCCGATGATGGCGAACATGATGCGGTCGCTCGTTTTGTCGAGGACGACATCCGCCACCCGCCCAAATGGCTCTCCGGATGCGAGGAGGACGTTGGCGCCAATGACGCGGGAGGCACGGATTGCCTTGGTGTGGCCTGAGCGTGTCGGCATGGTCGTTACTCCGATCGCGTTGATTATGTCGTCTCGTTCTTCGTCTGCTCCTTTAACGATGTCGCCGCCAATGCGTTCCGGTTAGAGCATGTTGAGCTGAAGTGTGCAGCGGTTCAGCGTGAAAAACATGCTCGAAACAAGGTGCTGGATCGAAGGGGATGGATGTGCCGGCGGCTTGGCAGCGCCGACCAGCCAAGTGTGCCGGATGGCGGCGAGAAGATCTGCACTTCAGCGCTCACCTCGCCGCTGCATGGCGTTCGCGATCAGCGCCGGGCCATGCGATCTCCTGAATGAACTTGCGGCGGATGGCGCGGGCGAAGTCGTCGTAGCCTTGCGCGGTGATGACGAAGGCGCCCTGGCCACCCATCACATAGCTCTCGTACCAGCGAGTTAGCGTGCGTGCGTCGTCCTTCGACGGTAATGGGAATTCCTGCTGTGTGGAGCCCGGCGCGCGGTTCCAGCGCTCGATTTCGCGTTCATGGCCATCCTCCAGAATGGGTAGGCCATTGATAATGACGCCGTCGGTGACGAGGCGGTCACGCTGCTGGCGCACGTAATCGATCGAAGTGCAATTGTCGGGACCATCGCCGGAGACGTCGATGACGACACGGTCGGCGTGCACGGGCACAGGGTTCAAAGTGACGTCGCTCAGGTATTTCAACATACGGCCGAGACACGTGTACTCGCCGGAGGATGAGGGCAGTGAGCGCAGCATCTTGGCGACGGCGGCCGCATCCGATGCCGAGCCGATCCATGTCCAAGGCAGCAGCACCTTGGCGCGATCGGCCCAGCCGATCAGCGTGAAAAGGATCGTCTTGCGCGGACCCGACGTGATGACACGGACGACACTGGCGTCCTCAAGCGCCTGCGCGATGCCCTCCATCTGCAGGCGGTAACGGTTCTCGTCAACGGATTGGGAAATATCGACCGCCATCACGAGTGCCGTATCGACCGCATCTTCCGCACGTGCAGGTCCTGCCGCAGTACCGATCAGCATGAGCGCGGCAAAGAAGCAGGCTGCCACCCTTGGATCACCAAACACGTATTGTGTGCGCATCGGTTGCCCTGTCGGGTCGGTTCATTTCGATCGCCACTCTGGCTGCATCACGCGAGGCTATCGCCCGGCGCCGGGCTGCGCAATCACGTGTGCAGAGGAGGTATGTTGCGGCCGACGCAAAACGGGCACGCCCTTTGGGGACGTGCCCGCGTGCGTTCGCTTCGCTGAAGACGATCAGTTGGCGCTGGCGTAGCGATTGGTCGTGCGGCGCGATGTGGCGGCGTGCTTCTTGGCGCTACGCGAGGCCGCTGCGTATTTCTTCGATCCGCGCGCACGCGAGGAGGCATAGTGCTTCCTCGAAGTAGAGCGCTTCGCATAGCGGCCCGAGCCCTGACATTTGTGGAAACGGATCCGCGGGCCGGTGTCGATGTGGATGTGATGCATGCCGCAGCTGTAGCTGCCGACGCCGCCATTGTGGTTGGCCTTCAGCCATGCCAGCACCTGGCTGTACTTGCCGCGCGGCGGGTTGAAGTCAACCGCACGGCACGAGGCGTGGTAGCTCGGACGGCCCGAGCCGGCGATGCGGGCGCCCCGGCGATGCGTAGAGATGACCTGCACCGGTCCGAACTTGGCGCGAATCTGATTGAGCTTGGCGGCAAGCGATGACGGTATGCAGCCAGCCTCGGCGCTGCCGGTGGGCAAGGCGACCGAGGTCAGTAGTGCAAGCATTGCGAGTGCGCACACGCGCAACATGACATGCGTTCTCGAGATCATGATCAGTGCTCCCCTATTCTGGGTTCCCATCTGGCTCCGTTCAGCGGAGCCAAGGGCGGTTAGGAGGAGCGATGGGGCCGACGCAAGGCGCGCGGCCGTAAGTGCGTCGATTTGTCATAAAAAACAATGCATTACTGAAACATCGCGTAACATTGTGTGAGGAATGGCGGGGTTTTGTGATGAAAACGTCGCCGGCAGGCAGGGATGAGCGCCGGCGCCGGTCTTTCTGTTGAATGCGGATACGGGTGGCTCGCGGGGTAATGTGCGGCGCGCTATAAGCGTGCCATGACAACACTCACACCCTTGAAGCCCAATCCGCGCGTCGCGGCGGGTAACGTCACTTTTGCCAACGATCAGCCGATTGCGGTGCTGGCCGGTCCCTGCCAGATGGAAAGCCGCCAGCATGCGCTGGAGATGGCTTCAGCGCTGAAAGAGATCGCCGCGCGACTGGGTTTTGGCCTCGTCTACAAGACGAGCTTCGACAAGGCCAACCGCACGTCGCTCTCCGGCCAGCGGGGGATCGGGTTCGACAAGGCGCTGCCGGTGTTCGCCGAAATCCGCGAGTCGCTGGGCCTGCCGGTCGTCACCGACGTGCACGAGGTGGGGCAATGCGCGCGGATTGCGGAGGTGGTCGACATCCTGCAGATCCCCGCCTTCCTGTGTCGGCAGACGGATCTTCTTGTCGCGGCAGCGCAGACCGGCCGCGTGGTGAAAGTGAAGAAAGGGCAGTTCCTCGCCCCGTGGGATATGAAGAACGTGGTCGCAAAAGTGGTGGCTTCGGGCAATGCCAACGTCATGGTGACCGAGCGTGGCGTTTCGTTCGGCTACAACACGCTGGTGGTCGACATGCGCGCGCTTGCGATCATGGCGGGGCTTGGCGCGCCGGTTATTTTTGATGCCACGCATTCGGTGCAGCAGCCGGGCGGACAGGGGACGAGTTCGGGCGGCGACAGGACGTTCGTGCCGGTGCTGGCGCGTGCCGCGGTGGCAGTGGGTGTAGCGGGGCTGTTCATTGAGACGCACCAGGATCCTGACCGTGCTCCCTCCGACGGCCCCAACATGGTGCCTCTTGGTCAATTCGAGGGGCTGATGCGCGAGTTGATGGAGATCGACCGTGTTGTGAAGGCGCAGGCAGAAGCCGCCCTCCGGATGGCATGACTGCGATCGATAGAGGGCATGCGTTAGAGCAGGTGCCCGGTGCCGGACCTCAGAAGCCCGCGGTCCAGCGGGTCACGGCGAAATAGGTCGCATTCGAAACACGCACGCCGAGTTTGACGAGCAGTTCCATGTGCCACGGGAAGGCGATCTCGTAGCGGCGCTTGTGCAGGCCGGTCATGATCTTGTCGATTGCAGTATCGAGCGGCATCAGTCCCGGCATCGGAATTTCGAGATCGTCGGTCAGTGGGGTCTCGACGTAACCTGGATTGATGATCGTTACGGTGATGCCCTTCTCCTCAAGGTCGAAGCGCAGACATTCCGCCAGAGATCTCACCGCCGCCTTGGTTGGAGCGTAATGGGCAGCGCGTGGAAAGCCGCGAAAGCCGGCTAGCGATCCCATCAATGCGATATGGCCGCTGCCGCGCTCCACCATCAATGGTACGATTGGCGCCAAGGCATTGCCGATGCCGATGACATTGGTTTCAAATGCATTGCGGAATAGTCCCGCGTCGAAACGGGCGGCATTCTTGAACGTGCCGATGCCAGCGTTCAGCACGATCAGATCGGGCACGCCCAAATCGGCCACGATTTTGCTGGCGATATCGGTGGCTTTCCCGTGGTCGCGCACATCGAAGGGGAATGCGGCAAGGTTGGCGTTGGTGGCGCAAAGCTTTTCGAGCGTGTCGGCAGACCGCGCCGAGACGGCAACTTTGCAGCCATCAGCGGCAAGCCGCAGTGCCAATGCGCGGCCAAGGCCAGAAGAGGCGCCCGTCACCCAGGCGGTCGACCAAGTGGTGCGGTCGGTCATGGCGAACCTTCGATGGATGTTCTTGTTTTTGGAAGGTAGCCGGCTCGCTTTGGCGGCTGGCCAGGCGGCGTGGCTACGCTGAGCTCATGCCGGGGGCAAGGCGAGTCCTTGGCCGTGATACTTGCAGGCCGTCCGACATCGCCCTGTTTGCGGCTTAAATGCCCATTTTACAGGCGTCAGCGGACATGAGCACGGCGCCCTGCACTGCGCAAGCGGCATATCGTCCCGGGTTTGGCGTGTGCAATGCCAAGGGACCGTAGACGGGGGGGACCCCAACCGTTAATTGTGCCGCCAAAGTCGGTTGGCGCCCGGGGCGCCGCGCATAAAAGGGACGAGCAGGTATGAGCGAGGGTTCGAAGGCGGCCGTAGCGCACAAGGACATGGCGAACGCCATCCGGGCATTGGCTATGGATGCCGTGCAGGCGGCAAATTCCGGTCATCCGGGCATGCCGATGGGTATGGCGGATGTCGCCACGGTTCTCTTCACCCGGCATCTGCGCTTCGACGCTGGTGCGCCCGGGTGGGCCAATCGCGATCGGTTCGTGCTGTCGGCCGGCCACGGCTCGATGCTGCTTTATGCGCTCCTTTATCTCACCGGCTATCCGGGCATGACGGTCGACGAGCTCAAACGCTTCCGCCAGCTTGGCTCCAAGACGGCAGGGCATCCCGAGTACGGTCATGCCCCGGGCATCGAGACGACGACCGGACCGCTCGGGCAAGGCATCGCCAATGCGGTGGGCATGGCGATCGCCGAGCGGGTCAAGGCGGCGCGGCTCGGCCCGGATCTCGTTGATTACCGAACCTATGTCATCGCCGGTGACGGCTGCCTCATGGAGGGCATCAGCCAGGAAGCGATCTCGCTTGCCGGCCACCTCAGGCTCGGCAAGCTCATTGTGCTGTTCGACGACAACGGCATCAGCATCGACGGCGCGACGTCGCTTGCGGAGAGCGACGATCAACTGCAGCGTTTTGCGGCGAGCGGTTGGAACACGATGCGCATCGATGGGCACGACACCGACGCGATTGCGGCGGCCTTGGAAAAAGCCAAGGCGGATGCCTCCAGGCCGTGGCTCATCGCCTGCAGGACCGTCATCGGCAAAGGCGCGCCTAATCGCCAGGGCACGGCGAAAACGCATGGCGAGCCACTCGGCGCCGACGAGATCGCTGCGACCCGCGCCAATATCGGCTGGGATGCGCCGCCCTTCGAAATTCCAGCACCGATCCTTTCGGCATGGCGGACGGCGGGTGCACGCGGAGCCGCCGAGCATGCGGCCTGGAAGGCGAAGCTCGATGCGACGGGGGATGCTGCCAAGGCAGCGCTGGCGCTGCCTGCTGCGGCGCATCGCGCGCAGCATATCAAGACCGCAGTGGCCGAGGCCAAGGCAGCATTCGCGGCAGACAGTGCGAAGCGAGCGACGCGTGTGTGGTCGCAAATGAGTCTGGAGCACCTGGTTCCGGCATGTCCGGAGCTGATCGGCGGCTCGGCGGATCTCACTGGATCGAACCTCACTAAAACCAAAGCGCAAAAGCCCATCACGCCCGACGACTTCTCCGGCAGTTACATCCATTACGGCGTGCGCGAGCACGGCATGGCCGCCGCGATGAACGGTATTGCGCTGTCGGGCGGACTCATTCCATACGGCGGCACATTCTTGGTCTTCACCGACTATTGCCGCCCTTCGATCCGCCTTGCGGCGTTGATGAAACAGCGGGTCATCTATGTCATGACGCACGATTCCATCGGCCTGGGCGAGGACGGGCCGACGCACCAGCCGATTGAGCATCTTGCGGCCCTGCGCGCTATCCCGAATCTGCAGGTTCTGCGGCCGGCCGATCAGATCGAGACAATCGAGTGCTGGGAACTGGCGCTCGAAGCGGCCGATCGGCCGACGGTGCTGGCTTTGACGCGTCAGGCGGTTCCGTTCCTGCGAACCGCCGCGGAGATCGAGAACCGGTCAGCGCGCGGCGGCTATGTGCTCGCGGAGACGGACGGCGCACGCGACGTCACGTTGATTGCGACCGGCTCGGAGGTAGGACTGGCCGTCGAGGCAGCCGGTCTGCTCGCCCAGGAGGGCTTGAAAGCCGCAGTGGTTTCTATGCCTGGCGTCGAGTTGTTCCTGGCGCAGGACAAGAGCTATCGGGACGGTGTGTTGGGAAATGCGCCTCGGGTTGCGATCGAGGCCGGAGTGGAAATGGGCTGGCGGCGCGTGTTGCGTCCGGAGGATGCGTTCGTTGGCCTGAATGATTTCGGCGCATCAGCGCCCGCCGGTGCGCTGTTTGAGTGTTTCGGGCTGACGGCAAAGCGCGCCGCAGAGGTGGCAAGGGGGCTCGCCACGCGCCGCTGACGGCGACGGCGTGCTTGCCCGGGTGCTGCTGAAGGTAAGCGTGATGCACGGGAGGGCTCGCCAAGGGTCGCGCCGTGCGCGCCCGGGTCTTGCTATCGGCGTGATGCGTATTTATTGCCGCCGCGCCGGCTCCATGAGGATTGCTGGCGGGGCGGTTTGAAACGGTTGAAAGGCGGCCGCCGCCGAGGCGGTGCTGCAAGGCAGAGATGCCACGGGAGTGCAAGCAGATGGAATTCGATCAGCTCAAGACGACGCAGGGTCTCGATGTTGGGGGCAAGCGCGTGCTGGTGCGTGTCGATTTCAACTTGCCGATGCGCGATGGCGTGGTCACGGACGCGACGCGTCTGGTGCGCGCCGTTCCCTGTCTTCGTGACCTGATCGGCCGTGGCGCCAAGGTGATCATCCTGACACACCTGGGGCGGCCGAAAGGCAAGCCGACGCCTGAGCTCAGCCTGAAGCCCGTTGCCGACAAGCTCAGCGAGGTGCTGGGCCAGCCGGTGCGGTTCGTCGAGGACTGTATCGGAGAGGTGGCCGAGGTCGCGAGCCGCGACTTGAAGCCGGGCGAGATCGCAATGTTCGAGAACCTGCGCTTCCACAATGAGGAAGAAAAGGACGATCCTGGCTTCGCCGCAGCGCTTGCACGTTCGGGTGACATCTTCGTCGGTGAAGCGTTCTCATGCGCTCATCGCGCGCACGCCAGCGTCCATGCGATTACGCGCTTGCTGCCGTCCTATGCCGGCCCCCTCATGAACCAGGAAATCCTGGCGTTGCGCGCGGCACTCGAGGAGCCGCGGCGGCCGACGGCTGCGGTGGTCGGCGGCGCGAAGGTTTCTACCAAGATACCAGTGCTGACGAATCTCGTCGCCAAGGTCGATAAGCTCATCATTGGGGGCGGCATGGCAAACACGTTCCTTGCCGCCAGTGGTCTCGATGTCGGCAAGTCGCTTTGTGAGCACGATCTGCTCGATACGGCGCGCGAGATCGTTGCCGCTGCGAAGGCCAAGGGTTGCGAGATCGTCTTGCCAGTCGATGCTGTCGTCGCGCGCGAGTTCAAGGTGGGCGCGACAGCTCAGACCGTCGCGGTCGATGAGGTTCCTGCGGACGCCATGATCCTCGATGTCGGGCCGGCAAGCGTCGCGCGCTTGACGCAGGTGATTGCGGGTTGCCGCACGCTGTTATGGAACGGTCCGCTCGGCGCATTCGAGATCGAGCCGTTCGGGAAGGGTACGTTCGCTCTGGCCGAGGAAGCGGCGAAGCTGACGCGTTCGGGACAACTGATCTCGGTTGCAGGTGGAGGCGATACGGTCGCCGCGCTCAATGCGGCGGGCGTTACGGACAAGTTCACTTACGTCTCGACGGCTGGCGGCGCATTCCTGGAGTGGCTCGAAGGGCGAGCTCTGCCGGGCGTGGTGGCGTTGGTCGAGGCTGGCCGGATGAGCCGCGTAGCCTAGAGCTAGTCCGGCTCCAAGCGGCTGGCGCTTGCGCATGACGACCTGGCAGGGATGAACTGCCTGAAATCAGCGATATTGTCGTGCTCTCTATTTGGCGGCTGTCATGTTTCGGGCGCGGCTGCGAAGCAAATAAATCATTTTACATCAAATATTTAGACATCAATTGAATCCGCAAGATTCTTGCGGCAGATCGGGACTGCGCATATCGTGAGACGGTGATGCAAAACGCCGGCACTCGGGTCCACCGAACGAGACCCGCCAGGTAATGGCCGCTTTGGGGGAAATGGCACGCGTGCGTGCATGCCTTCGTTCTCATTGCAAGCCTTTAAGCGCACCGGTGCAGCATCCCGACGTCGCCTGGTTGCGTCCGCGCGTCGTTCGTCAAATCACCCAGGGAGGAACAAGATGAAGACACGACGCCTTTTCGGCGCCCTTGCGTTGGGATGTGCGGCTATCGTTGCCGCCTTGACCGTGACCGGCACGGCGGTCGCGCAGGAGGATGCCTCCAAAGGCATCGAGAAGTACCGCAGGATGATGGCAGAGGATCCCTTCGCCAATCCGGGCAATCTCTACATCGACAGCGGTGAGGCGCTCTGGAAAGAGAAGCGTGGCGCCAAAGGTGTCTCGCTCGAAGGCTGCGATATGGGCAAAGGGCCCGGTGTGCTTGAGGGTGCGTTTGCCGAGTTGCCACGTTACTTCGCCGATGCCGATAAGGTCATGGACCTGGAGAGCCGCATTCTGTGGTGCATGGAAAATCTGCAGGGCCTCGATACCGGACCGGTAAAAAAAGGTGCGTTCTCAAAGAGTGGTGAGGGCGGCAGCGAAATGGAGTTCCTGGCGTCCTATGTCGGATCGCTCTCCAACGGTATGAAACTGAAGCCGCAGTTGAGCCATCCCAAGGAGAAAGAGGCATACGACGTAGGTGAGGCACTGTTCTTCATGCGCGCAGGTCCGCACGATTTCTCTTGCGAGACCTGTCACGGCGTGACCG
This sequence comes from Hyphomicrobiaceae bacterium, assembly GCA_036768475.1. Classification (GTDB taxonomy): domain Bacteria; phylum Pseudomonadota; class Alphaproteobacteria; order Rhizobiales; family Hyphomicrobiaceae; genus JAEUMD01. The sequence continues at coordinate 144,528 of DAIPMW010000003.1, forward strand.
GTACCCGCATCCGTCTGCAGGAGCTTCCCGACCTGGCAAAGCCCGGTCCGGACGCCCAGAAAGCCATACCTACGTGGCCGGCCTATCGCGTCTCCACCGATTCGGTGAAAACGATGCAGCACCGCATGTCGGACTGCTACCGGCAGATGCGCATGCCCAAGGTCGCGTTTGGCTCCGATGCCGTAACAGCCCTGATTGTCTACCTCGTCAAGCAAGGTGAGGGCGGCGAAATTCAGGTTCCCGCATTGAAGCGCTGATCGGCAGGAGCGACATACCATGAAGAAGATTATCATCACATGCGCCGCCGGAGCGCTCGTTGCATCGACCGGTGCGGCACTTGCTGGCGAGGTTTCTGCCGAGAAATTGCAGAAGGTCATCGCGTCGAGCTGGAAGGACCCCAACAAGAACAATCCGGCGGGAGCGGTGCCGGATTGGGCGTCGCGTCTGACGCAGGATTCACTGCAGAAGGTGTGCTCGCAGACGCGCAATCATCCAGACAAGGATCTTGCAGCCGATATCGTCGCTACGGCCAAGGTATCCATCAAGTATCCCGAAGACGGCAAGTTCTTGGGCGACTGGAAGAACGGTGAAAAGATCGCACAGGATGGCCGGGGGCTGCGTTTCAACGACAAGGCAGACGTGCCGTCGGGCGGCAACTGCTACGCGTGTCACCAGATCGACAAGAAGGAGCTAGCTTTCGGTACGATCGGACCGTCACTGGCCGAATACGGCAAGTTGCGCGAGTTCAAGGAGGATGCGATCAAGGCCACCTACGAGAAGATCTACAACTCGCACGCCGTCATCGCATGCTCAAACATGCCGCGCTTCGGCAGCCAGAGCATCCTGACTATCGAGCAGATCAAGGATGTGACGGCACTGCTGATGGACAAGGACTCGCCGGTCAACAAATAGACCAAGATTTTTCGCATTCAACTTCGCTGATCGACGAAGGGGCGGCGCAACAATGCGTCGCCTCTTTTTTCGGGGCGCGCAGAAAGAGATGATCGCCGCCCGTATATCAGGCAACGTATATCAGGCAACCGTGCCGCGCGAATTGCTGCGCTGCATGAAGTAATATGTTTGACCTGAAATATTGCCACATCTAAATATGTTAGCGTCACTGCGCGGTCTCCGCCCGCTCGGGCTCCCGCGCCGTTGGCCAATACGAATGAGCCAGGCTGCCAGACTGCACCACCCGCCGTTCACGCGCCATGGTTCAGAAAAGACTCCGGGCACGCTGCGTCATCACTCTTGGATGGCCTCATGAGTCTGCCAGGCTCAACGACGAAGGGGAGAGAAAAACCATGCACATCAGACGCCTTCTGGGCGCCTTTGCACTATCGTGCGTATCCGTGCTGGCAATCGCCGACGGTGTGCACGCTGACGACACCGCCAAAGGCATCGAGCAGTATCGCAAGATGATGGCCGATGACCCGTTTGCCAATCCCGGCAATCTCTACATCGACGCTGGTGAGGCGCTCTGGAAGGAGAAGCGCGGCTCCAAGAACGTCTCGCTTGAAGGTTGCGATCTCGGCAAGGGACCGGGCGTGCTCGAAGGCGCAATGGCCGAGCTGCCGCGCTACTTCAAGGATGCCGACAAGGTCATGGATATGGAGGGCCGCATCCTGTGGTGCATGGACAAGCTGCAGGGTCTTGATATCGGCCCGGTGAAGAAGGGCGCGTTCTCCAAGCGCGGTGCCGGTGGCAGCGAGATGGAGTTCTTGGCCTCCTATGTCGGCTCCAAGTCGAACGGCATGAAGCTCACGCCACAGCTCAAGCACCCCAAGGAGAAGGAAGCCTATGCATTGGGTGAGGCGCTGTTCTACAGGCGCGCAGGCCCCCATGACTTCTCCTGTCAGAGCTGCCATGGCGCGGAGGGAACACGCATTCGCCTGCAGGACCTGCCGGACCTCGCCAAACCCGGTCCCGATGCCCAGAAGACGATTGCGACCTGGCCCGCCTACCGCGTCTCAACCGAGTCGGTAAAGACGATGCAGCACCGCATGTCGGACTGCTACCGGCAGATGCGCATGCCCAAAGTCGGCTTTGGATCGGACGCCGTCACTGCGCTCATCACCTATCTGGTGAAACAAGGCGAAGGTGGCGAGATCCAGGTTCCGGCATTGAAGCGCTGATAGGCAGAGGAGAGAAAAGCCATGAACAAGATCGTCATCTCCGCTGCCGCTGCGTTTGCGCTGCTCGCGGCTGTGCCGGCCTGTGCCGAAGGCGTCTCCAAAGAGGCGCTACAGAAGGTCATTGCGTCGAGCTGGAAGGATCCCGACAAATCGACCAAGTTCGCCGTTAAGCCGACGTGGGCCGAGCGTCTCAAACTCGACAAGCTGCAGAAGACTTGTTCCGATATCCGCAATAAGCCCAGTGATAAGCAGTCGGCCAAAATCCAGGCTGCGGCCAAGGCATCGATCAAGTATCCAGCCGATGGCAAGTTCCTGGGCGATTGGAAAAACGGCGAGAAAATTGCGCAGAACGGCAAGGGATTCCGCTTCAACGATAAGGCCGATGTGGTTCCCGGCGGCAACTGCTATGCCTGCCACCAGATCAACAAGGCCGAGTTGGCCTTTGGAACGATAGGTCCTTCACTGGCAGAATATGGCAAGCTTCGTGATTTTAGCGAAGCTGCAATCAAGGCGACCTACGAGAAAATTTACAATTCGCATGCCGTTCTTGCCTGCTCGAACATGCCGCGTTTTGGTACCCAGGGTATCCTGACGATTGAGCAGATCAAGGATGTTACGGCGCTGTTGATGTCGAAGGACTCGCCGGTCAACAAGTAGGCTTTATATAGAGCAGGTCAGGTTTTGATTGAATCACCTCAGGCCGTTGTGGCCTGCTCTAACTCTTTGTTTAAGAGACTGATTTACGGCCTTGATGGAAGCACGATTGCTTCCATCTCCGCCGATCAGGCTCCAGGCGCCACGCATTTCGTGTATCTCGTTATGTCGCCGCCGCGAACCTAATGACGAAGCCGGCACTGGTCCGAAGCGACCCTGCCGGCTTTTTTTTGCCGTCCTCGTTGAGGGCGGCCGATTGCGCAATGGCACGGGGTCGATCAGGGCAAGGAAATGTTGCGCTGCGGGCGAAACAGATGGGCGTTTGCATGTTGTGCCGGTACGTTTCATGACATTAGAATATTTGAGTTTGAATACGCAGTAATGCCGCCTGTGCAGCATCGATACGGCTGAGATGGGCGCACAGCCAAGGTAGACGGCTTGGCCACGCACACGGCACCAGCAATTTCGTTCGACCGCCAATGATGTCGCATAAGCCGGCAATAATCGCCGCCCCGAGGAAGGAACGCCCATGCATTCACGTCGCGATTTTCTTCAGCTTGCCGCCGTCACCGCAGCAATCACGGGGCTTTCTGGAAACCTGACGCGGCTGGCCGCCCAGCAGAAGTTGTCGCAGGCGGATCTGTTGAAGTTCGATTCAAAGGGCCAGGTGACGTTGCTGCATCTCACCGACATACATGCGCAGCTCAAACCGATCTATTTCCGCCCGCCATCGGAGAACTTCGGCGTCGGAGCGTTCGAGGGCATTCCGCCACATCTGGTCGGCGAGCAGTTCCTGAAACACTTCAATATCCCGGCCGGCAGCCCGCTCGCCTACGCGCACACGATGGTCGATTACATCAATCTCGCCAAGACCTACGGCAAGCTTGGGGGACTCGATCGCATTGCGACGCTGGTCAAGGCGATCCGGGCAGATCGAGGCGACGACAAGGTCCTGTTCCTCGATGGCGGCGACACGTGGCAGGGCTCCTACACGTCACTCAAAACCAACGGCCAGGACATGGTCGACTGCATGAAGCTGCTGAAGCCCGAGGCCATGGTCGGTCACTGGGAGTTCACGTTTGGCGAAGCGCGCGTCAAGGAGATCATCGAGAACCTGGGCTATCCGTTCCTTGGCGGCAACATCGTCGACAATGACTTCGAGGAGTCGGTGTTCCAGGCCACCCAAATGTTCGAGAAGGGTGGCGTCAAGGTGGCGGTTATCGGTCAGGCCTTCCCCTACACGCCGATCGCCAACCCGCGGTGGATGATTCCGAAGTGGTCGTTCGGCATCCGGCCGGAGCGCGTGCAGAGCCATGTCGATAAGGCACGCGAGGATGGTGCCGAAGTTGTCGTTCTCCTGTCCCACGATGGATTTGACGTCGACCAGAAGCTTGCCACGGTCGTCAAGGGGATCGACGTTATTCTCACTGGCCACACGCATGACTCCATTCCGCGGGCGATCGAGATCGGCAAGACGCTGCTTCTGTCTTCGGGCTCGCATGGCAAGTACCTGGGCCGCATCGATCTGGAGGTGAAGAACGGCAAGGTGGTCGGCTACAGCTCGGGCATGATCCCGGTCTTCTCCGATGCGATCGAACCGGACAAGGAGGTGGCTGCAAAGATTGCCGAGGTGCGCGCGCCCTACGAGAAGGAGTGCAACCGCGTCATCGGCAAAACGGAAGGACTGCTCTACCGTCGCGGCAACTTCAATGGCACATGGGACGATCTCATCTGTCAGGCTCTGATCGAGGAGCGCGATGCGCAGATTGCGCTGTCGCCGGGCTTCCGCTGGGGCACAACACTGTTGCCCGGCAACGATATCACGATCGATGATCTCTACACGCAGACCTCGATGACCTATCCTGCGGTGTATCGCAATGAGTTCACGGGCGAGCAGCTCCACGAGATCATGGAGGACGTCTGTGACAACCTGTTCCACAAGGACCCATTCTACCAGCAGGGCGGCGACATGGTGCGCGTCGGCGGCATGAGCTACACGTGTGCGCCGAAAGAGGTGAAGGGCAAGCGCATCACCGAAATGACGCTTTTGAAGACCGGCGAAACGATCGATCCAGCCAAAAAATATGTCGTCGCAGGATGGGCGTCGGTCAATCAGGCTACCAAGGGGCCGGCGATCTACGATCTCATGGAAGACTACATCACCAAGAAGAAAGTGATCGGTCCGATCAATTCGGAAACCGTCAAAGTCGTCGGGATGTGAATTGGCGTGATGCTCTGGTGCCTTGCTCATTGGGGGGTAGGGCGTCATTGTGCCTGCCGCCCGGAATATGAGCGCCACCGCGGCGCCGTCCTTTAGAATTGCGGAGCTGTTGATGCTCGCTGATGCCTATATCTACTTCGGTGTTGCGCTTGCCGGTCTGGCGAGTTTTCTCAGTCCATGCGTGCTGCCGCTGGTGCCCCCGTACCTGGGGTATCTGGGTGGAACGACGATGGATCAAATGACGGCGGAGGAGGGCGTCGACCGTGCGGTCTGGCGTCGCGTCGTCACGGCCTCGGTCTTTTTTGTGCTGGGCTTCTCCACGGTCTTTATCGGACTTGGCGCAGGAGCTTCCTGGTTCGGCCAGCTCATCCAGACCTACAAGAGCCAGTTGTCGATGGTGGCGGGAATCGTCATCATCCTGTTCGGTCTCCACTTCCTCGGCATTTTGAGGATCAACGCGCTTTATGCAGAGAAGCGCTATCATGCCGATACGCAAGGGGCGAGCTATCTGGGCGCCTATGTGATCGGCTTGGCGTTCGCGTTCGGCTGGACGCCGTGCGTGGGGCCGATCCTGGCAACGGTTCTTGCGCTTGCGGCGAACGAAGGCTCGCTCATGATGGGTGTCACGCTGCTCGGCGCATATTCGCTCGGGCTTGGCGTTCCCTTCATTCTCGCTGCGGTCGCCATCAAGCCGTTTCTCGGCTTCATGCATCGCTTCAGGGCTCACCTGGGAACCATGGAGAAAGTCATGGGTGTGCTGCTCGTGATCACTGGGCTGCTGTTTCTTACCGGCTCGCTCAACTGGTTCGGCCAGTGGCTGATCGAGACATTCCCGGGGCTCGGCATGATCGAGAGCTGGGTGACACCGGAGGGGTTACAGAACGAGATCATGCGTAAGGGTGCGGAGTGACCTGAGGAGCCTTGTCGGAGGATTGACGCATCCGAAGCTGGCCCTGCCAATACCAGCATTTCGTGGAGGCCGCTCGGTGAGCATAACCCCGCCTATTGCGCTGACCATCGCCGGTTCTGATAGCTCGGGCGGCGCCGGTATTCAGGCCGACCTCAAGACATTCACCGCACTCGGCGTCTACGGCGCCAGCGTGATCGCGGCGCTCACCGCGCAGAATACGCAGGGCATCACGGGCGTGCTCGCAGTGCCTGCAGATTTCATCGCGCTGCAGATCGCGTCCGTCGCTGCCGACCTCAAGGTTCGGGCGACCAAGACCGGAATGCTCGGCGCGGCGGCGGCTGTCTCGGCGGTCTGTGACGGTCTCGAACAGCACGATCTCGGTGCACTGGTGGTCGATCCGGTGATGGTGGCGACAAGTGGCGAGGCGCTTATTGCCGCCGATGCCATTGCGGTCGTCAAATCGCGGCTCATTCCCAAAGCCACGGTGATTACGCCCAATCTCGCGGAGGCTGCCACGCTGCTGAGGTCGCGTCCCGCGGGCAGTCTTGCAGAAATGGAAGCCCAGGCACGCGATCTGCTGGCGCTCGGGCCGGATGCGGTGCTGCTGAAGGGTGGCCACATGACGGGCATGGAGGCGATCGACGTGCTCGTGAAGCGTGACCGTCCGGACGTGCCGCAGCGGTTTTCCGCACCGCGTGTCGAGACACGCAATACGCACGGTACCGGATGCACGCTGGCGGCCGGAATTGCGGCTCAACTCGCGTTCAGGATTGAACTCAGCGATGCCGTGGACCGCGCCAAGCGGTTCTTGGCGGCTGCCTTGGCGTCAGGCCGGGAGCAGCGGATAGGCTCAGGCAGGGGGCCTGTGGATCATTTGCACGCGATTCGTCGGAACCAGAGCGGATCAGGTTCGGACTGAATAACGTCTGCCCGTTGTGGCGGCGGATCGCACCGCGCGTCAGGTTGTTTGCGAGGCTCACGGCATCTCGGCAACACCTTGCCGTACAAACAGGTTTTGCTCAACATTGGCCATTGATGTTGGCGCCCCCTCGATCACCATCGCTGGAAATGGAATTATGTGTCCGCCGTGTCCGAGCGCGGGTGCCGCGGTATAAGAGGGCTTGGCCATGATGCGATTTCACGTGCATGCGGGGGCGGTTTTCTCGGCGCGGGCCGCAGTGCGTCCGCTTGCTTTCGGGCTGTCCCTGCTTGCAGTCCTGGCGACAGGCGTTGTTGCGGCCGCCACGCCGGCTCCGCTGGAACACTTGCCGGGCCGCTGGTCCGGATGGGGCGCGATCACGCTTTTGAGCGGCAAGTCCGAGCAGGTGAAATGCATCGTTACCTACTTCGTCAAGGACAACGGCGGCCGCGTCGAGCAGAACCTGCGCTGCGCCAGCGCGAGCTACAAAATCGACGCGAAGGCGGAACTCGAGGTATTGCGCGATCAGGTGACAGGGCGTTGGGAAGAGCGCGCGAACGCCGCCTCGGGCTCGGTAACGGGGAGGATGACTGGGAGCGGGTTCAACCTCTCGATCCGGGGCGTCTCCTTCACGGCGGCAATGGCGGTTTCGACGTCCTCGTGCAAGCAGTCGATCAACATTGCGCCCGAAGGTACTGATGTACGTAGGATTGCCATCGGCCTTGGCAAATGCTGAGCCGGGTGCCGTGGTTTTTGGACCGTGCTGCACTGCACGTGTGGCATGCCAGCACCGCGTGATGGTATTGTCTTGAGCTGTTACAACATGTGCCTTGCAATAGGGTTGGGACTCTAGGCATTCTTCCTACGCCGCTGGCCGGTATGGCTGGCAACGAACTTCCGGGGGGAAGGCCAAGCGCGTCAGGGATCGCTGCTTGGCTCGGCTGAAAACCGGTCTGGCAATTTGCCAGACCGGTTTTTTCGTTTTGGAGGAAAACGGTTGCCCTGCCGCTCATATGAACTTGTGACGGTTGCGTCACAGGTGCCGGGAATCAGCGGTGGATAGCCCGTCAAGGCGTTAATCCTGCATATGCACTGATACGAATTCGAGCTAGCGTATTTTTCGTGGACGATTTTGGAGCTCGACACTCCGGTCGTCGGGGGGAGGAACGGCTGCAATGGCCGGGGCTCATCCCGCGCTCCTGATGCGTATGCCGGGACGGCAAGGGTGCATCGGGACGTGCGGCTCGTGCGGGGGTATCATGCGTAAGTCGGTTTCGGCATTCAAAGCTGCACTTCTGGCGACGAGCGCGATTGCGGGCTGCGGCCCCGCGATCGGTACGGCCGAGGCGGGCGGCTTCGCGATCCGAGAGCAGTCGGCGCAGTTTCAAGGCTCCTCATTTGCCGGAAGCGCGGCAGGTGGAGGCTTGTCGTCGATGTACTGGAACCCGGCAGCGCTGGGGCAGGCCGATTGGGGACTGATCTCGGAGAGCCATTTCTCGGGTATATTCGGGCAGGCTGAGAATACGGTTGAGACTTACAACGGAACGCCTGTCGGTTTGCTTGGGGCTCCGTTAAACGCTCTGCCGATTGACAGCGGCGACATCGCGGACACCGCGGTGGTGGGCGCGAGCTATTATTCGTATAGGCTCAGCGACCGCTTGACGCTCGGCATGTCGATGACCTCCGGTTTCGGCCTCAGCACCAAGCCGCGTAATCTCGATTATCTCGGCGCGGAACTCGGTCGCACGACCAAGCTCTTCACGCTCAATGCCGCACCTACGCTCGCCTACAAGATTGCGCCGGGAATCACGGTCGGTGCGGGCGTTCAGATCCAGTACGCGCGCGCCAAGATGGCGCTCGCCAGCGGTGCGCCGGATGGCCCATCCTCGGTCTACAAGGATGCGGACGATATCGCATTCGGCGGCACGGCGGGTATTCTTATCGAGCCTATGGCCGGCACCAGCATCGGTCTGGGCTATCGTTCGCAATTGTCGCATGAGATGGAAGGCGAGTTTTCCCTTGCTGGAGGCCCGTACCAGCGCGGCGTGACCGGTGATCTCGATTTGCCTGACATCGTCACGCTGTCGATCCGGCAGGCGATTGCACCAAACATGCGGTTGCTCGGCACGGTCGAGTGGTCGAACTGGAGCAGGTTTAAGGAACTGGTCCTTGAGAATTCCAATCCTCCGGTCGAAATCGACGCGAACTGGAGCGATGGCTGGTTCTTTGCGCTGGGCGGAGAATATGACGTTAGTCCGGGCATGACCTTGCGTACGGGCGTTGCCTATGAAATCTCTCCGGTCGACAGCCCGGAGAAGCGCTTTACCACGATCCCTGACGCCGACCGCTGGTGGGTGTCTGCGGGTGCTTCGGTTCAGTTGACACAGAACATGAGCGCGGACTTCGCCTATTCGCACGTTTTCATCGAGAACGGCGATTTCGACCGGACCAGTCTGACGGGCAAAAACATCACGGGTTATGCCGAATCCCAGGTCGACATCTTCTCAGTCAGCCTGAAGACCAAGTGGGGCGGGGAGGCGCCACTGGCATCGCTCAAGTGATCGCTACTGCGATCGGTATTTTCTTGACGCATGCGTTTCACGCTGAGCCGCCACACACGTCAGCCAGGCATGCTCTTGCGATCTGTTCGGTTGTGACGGCCGGTCCTGTGACCGGCCGGCGCGTTTTCCGGGGACGGGATGACTGTGGATCTGCCTACCTTCGACGATATACGCGCTGCGCAGAAGCGTCTCGCCGGCCACGCAGTGCGCACGCCGCTCATCCGCCACCCCGCGCTCGATCAGGCTGTCAACGGGTGCGTGCTGATCAAGCCGGAGATCCTACAGCGCGTCGGCGCATTCAAGTTCCGCGGCGCCTACAACCGGATTTCGATGGTCGATCGCGCGCACTATCCCGGGGGCGTGGTGGCGTGTTCCTCGGGAAATCATGCGCAGGGCGTGGCGCATGCCGCGGCGCTGCTCGGACATGCGTCCGCGATCGTCATGCCGTCCGATGCACCGCGCCTCAAGATTGCGCGAACCCGCGGCTATGGAGCGGACGTCGTGCTCTACGATCGGGTGACGCAGGACCGAGAGGCGATCGCCCGGGCCCTGGCGCACGAGCGCAAGGCAGACTTCGTGCATCCCTTCGACGATGCGGGTGTCATCGCCGGGCAGGGGACGGCCGGGCTCGAGCTGGCAGAGGATGCTGCGGCCAATGATGTGGAGCTCGACGCGGTTATCGTTCCGTGCTCGGGGGGTGGGCTTGCATCGGGTGTCGCCATCGCTGTCAAACATCTCATGCCGGATGCGCGGATCGTCATCGTTGAGCCGGATGGGTTCGACGATTTTGCACGTTCGCTGAAAAGCGGGCAGCGTAAGACCAATAAAAGGGCGTCGGGGTCGATTGCGGACGCCTTGATGGCGGCATCGCCCGGCAAGCTGACCTTCGACATCGGCCAGCGTTTTTTCGATGATGCGGTGACGGTCACGGACGAGGAGCTGCGGCAGGCGATGCGGTTTGCATTCGCGGAGCTGAAGCTCGTCGTCGAGCCAGGCGGGGCGGCCGCGCTGGCTGCGTTGCTATCTGGCCGAGTTGGCGCCGCCGGGCGCTCGGTGGGCGTGCTGCTCACGGGAGGCAATGTCGATGCGCAGACGTTTGCGCAGACCATCACCGCTGATAGGCATTCATAAGTCGTGTGACGTGAGCCCAGCCGGTGGGCGCGGGTGTGATGGGGATGCCACCATGGTGTGCATCGCCGTCATGTCTCGGCATGCGCGAGCAGGAGCGCAATGGCCGTAGCAGGAGCGGAATGGGTCGCATCAACAGACAGCTGTCCGCTTGTGCCGATCAGGTCACCGAATGTCACCGGCTGTATGCCCAGCCGCAAGGCAAGCTCGGCACCGGCATCGGCGCCAATGCCCGCGCAGACCAGCTTTGCGCCATGAAGCCCCGGATGGCGCGAGAGAACGGTCAGCAAGCCGTCGTAAATGGAGCGCATCTGGCATTCCGCGATGAAGCGTGCAGTGATGTGCCAATCCGCATTGTCCCCCTCGGTGGCGTCGCGCCCGAGCATGCGGGCGAGGCGTTGCGTGCTCTCCGCAACACTCTTGCCGCGGCCATCGGCGGTTGCGTGAAGATCGATGTCAGCGGCGAGATTGCCGAGGACGCGGCGAACATCAGCCATGTTGGCGAGGTATTCGCGTGCGAGCCCCGCCCATCGCCCCTTGAAAGGAGCCTGCTGGGTCACGCCCATGACGGCGGTGCGCGTGTAACCCGTGTAAATAAGCTCGCCGTTTGCCTGTCGTGTTGCGTCAGTCAGGCCATCGGGGGTGGGTTTGCCGCTAATGATGGGAATGATGTCGGCCGTCGTCGATCCGAAATCGAGTAGCAGTGCGTCTTGCAGTCGCTGACCAACGGCCGTCGCAGTTGCAAGGAAGTTGGTGGAGCCGACGTCGGTATGATGCTCGATTGCACAGTTTGCCGTTGCGAAGCCGCGAGAGCCTTGCCAGAAACGGATTTCATCACCCAGTTTTCGTGACAAACATTCGACAAGCTCCGAAACGCCCTGCTGGCGCGTTTCGAACAGGTCCGACAGCTCGCCCGTCATGGTGATGCCGATACGGTCGGCGCGATCGAGACGCGGCCTTGCAGCGGCTAGTGCCGCATCGAGCTTGGCTAGTCCCTGCCAGAGCGGGCAGACGTGCTGCTCGACGGCTATAGGCGTTCCGTCTTCGACGAGCGCAAGCTTGAGGTGTGCGCCACCAACATCAAGTCCGGCGGTTATGGTCATGATCGATTGTCCGGAATCTTCTACGTTCTATTGTCGCGTCGGGGAGTGATAGGTTCGATGTACGTGCCTCGCAATTAATACCGTTGCGTCCGTTTATTCCAGGCGGCAAGCCCACCGCAAACCGTTCGGGGTGTCGCACTCCCGCGTGAGACACCTTTCGTGCGAAGGTTTCGCCATCCCATGCTTCACCTCAGGATAGCGCGATGCAAGTCATCCCGGTCATCGATCTAAAAGGCGGCGTGGTGGTGCATGCGCGCGGCGGCGATCGGAGCGCCTATGCGCCGCTCAATTCACCGCTGGCGAAAGGTCCCGACCCCGTCACTGTCATTGAAGGCTTCATGCGGCTCCACCCTTTCGAGACGCTGTATGTGGCCGATCTCGACGGCATCATGCAAGGCGTTCCAGACCTTCAGACGTTGCATGCGCTGAGGGAGGCTTTTCCCGATCTTGATATCTGGCTGGACAATGGCATGTCCGATGCGGGCGTGGTGGGGGAGCAATTGCAAAATCTCGCGCGGGTCCGGCCCGTCATCGGGACAGAATCGCTGCGCCACGTCGACGACTTCATCGTTCTCTCCGGGTCGGTCGAGAAGGCGACGGGACACACGCCCATCCTTTCGCTCGATTTCAAAGGAGGTGAGATGCTGGGCGCCGATCTGATGGGCCGACCTGAAGCTTGGCCCGATACCGTGATCGTGATGACGCTGGATGCCGTCGGTGTGCGCGGCGGTCCCGACGTATCGCACATCGGCAAGGTGAGGGCCTGCGCTCCGTCCCAATCGCGCATCGTTGCGGCCGGAGGTGTTCGCGATAAGAGCGACCTTGTGAGCCTTGTTGCGGCGGGGGCCAATGCGGCGCTTGTCGCAACCGCTCTGCATGCCGGAACGCTGAAGGCCGGCGACCTCGTCGAAGTCGCCGGCCTTCAAACCGGTCCTTAATGCTCATGATTGGGGCACGTACCCTGTGCTCTTGCAAGCCGAGTACGTCTGGCCTTGTCAGCCGCCCCAGCGGCCAGAAAGCAGTTTACCCAATCGCTGTAGCAGACCCCCCTTCATCGGTGGGGCTTTATCGTGTTGTTCCTGCCCAGGACGGTTTCCGCTTCAAGACTTCGACGCGAAGGGATGCTCGGCAGAGTTGCGCTGAGCGGTTGCTTCGGCGGCCGTCGGCTTGCCGGCAACGGCGCGGGCGATGGCTTCCTTCGTGGCGCGATAGTTGAAGTCCTGGATCTTGGCGTCGTCAGCCGCTTCCCAGTGAATGAACACGCCAACGCAGACGTAGAGGTCGTCGGCCTCGTCAGCCGGGATAACGCCCTCGGCGACCGAGTCCTGAACGGCCTTGGCAACGCCATACTGGGCCGGTCCGAACATCTGGACAGCCTGGCGGGCGTCCTTAATCGTGACCTTGTTGAACATGACGGTGTTGGGCTTGCACGGCAGGTTCGGCGCAATCACGGCGAGCAGCGACGTGAAGCCGTCCTTGTTGTTCGTCAGCGAGTTGCAGAATGCTGCCTCAGCGGCGGAGCCGCGCGGTCCGATGAGGAGATCGATGTGAGCGACCTCGTTGCCGTCGCCAACGAGCGACTCACCAACGCAAACCTTGTTGATCTTTGCCATGCCTGGGTTTCCTCTGATTGAAAAATCACCACTGGGAGCGGACAGACCGTCAGGTCTTCGACCTTAACCGCGTCCGATCGTTCCGAGCTATCCCAGTTGTCAGCGAACGGTGGTCGATCCCACCGAACCGGTTCGCCAGATAGCGGCGCTGAGCGCCGGCGCTAAATAACGCTATGATCCGGCCTGAGACAAGCGTTTAGTAGTCGAATTGGCCATCGATCTGTGCCGTGAACAGGGTTGCAACGACGAAATCAGCGGTTGTGCCGGGGTTCCACCTTTCGGTCTTGAGATGAGCGTCCAATGCCATCAGTTCGCCGTGGCTCGACGGCCGTACGACCGGCATCCAATAATCGCGTGTAGCCTGGGCCAAGCGCTGGACATGAGCCGCCGTTTCCATGCCGAACTTCCGGCGGATGTGACTGTCGGGGTAGCGGGCCAGAAGTGACATATACAACGTTGAGATGGCGGCGTCGCGCGGTGGCGGTGCGCCGTCGTCTTCGCCCCGGCTGATGCGGATCAGAAGCGGAAGGTGATCCTCAAAGATGTCGCGGAAGCCGGACACGTAATTGGCGGCGATGCGATCGCGCGGGGCGGCCAGCGCCATGGCATCGAGAAGCGGCATGGTAGGGCGTTCGGCGACATCGGCCTCATGGCTCTTGCCGAGGCCGCCCGGATTGGCAGCTCGGATGGCTGCATAGACTTCGTCCGTGTCGTGCTGGTCGAGGTCGTGCAGGACATGTTCGAGGCGATTGCGGAGGTCGCCGCCATCAGGCCGCATCACCGCGACGGCCAGCGGGACACAAAGGAGCAGGATACCGAGGTTGGTGTTGCAGCCGGCCGCGGCCATGCTTGCTTCGACAGCGCAGCGGATGCGTGCCCCGAGGCTCAGCGTCGCATCGGCGACGTGAGGTGCCGCCGCCGTTGCCGCCGCCTCGAACGTCGCGACCTGCATGCCATGACCGCCAGCATAAATGTGGACGTTGCCGGGCTTCAGGGCGGTCAACTCGGCGCGGCAGGCGTGCAGGAAGGCCTGCGCGATCCGGTCGGATGACCAGGTTCCAATCATGGCTCACGCCCGGGTGGTGGCGCTGACAGCCGCGAGAAAATCCTCTGCCAGCGTCCAAGCGATGTTGACGTCGGTCACCGACTGGAGGCCCTTCCACGCCGGGTTTGAGTTGATCTCCAGCACGTTGAGCCTGCCATCGGCATCGGCGATCAGGTCGACTCCGGCATAGTCGGCGCCGATGGCCTCGGCTGCGGACAGCGCGAGAGCCGACATGCCTTGTTCATCGTCTTCCGATACCGCGTTGGCGGCGGCGCCCTGGTGAATGTTGGTGATCCAGGTTTCGCCGACACGCGCCATTGCGGCGAGGACACGGCCGCGTGAGACGAAAACACGCCAATCGACGAAGCTTGTCTCGTCGGGGCGCCGCAGATAGCGCTGCGTGTAATAGACGTTGCCCACGTCCTCCGGCTCCGGCAGCGCGTCAGCGGTATCGATCAGCCGGACGCCGTTGCCCTGGCTGCCGAACAAAGGTTTTAGAACGCAGCGGTCCCCATGGTCGGCGAGGAACGCTCTGGCGCTTTCGATGCCTTCGGCCGCGCGCGTCGTCGGTACGGGCAGGCCGGCTTTCTGGAAGAAGAACGTGGCCGTCGACTTGTCGACGCAGCGCTCGATGGCACGCGCATCGTTCCAGACCTTTACGCCCGACTCGCGCAGCGCGTGCAGAATGCCCAGGCGCAGTGTGATCTGTTCGAGCGTGCCCGTCGAGATCGAGCGAACGAAAGCACCGTCGGGCAGGCAATCCTTGAAGCCTGGGATTTCCAAGCCAGTGGGCGAACGGGTATCGAAGGCGCACGACGTGAGCGTCGTGATGACGACCTTCGCACCGCGCGTTTCCATTGCTGCCTTCAGTTGGCGCGCGTGCCAGTCGCCACCGCCCTGTTCGACAAACAGGACGATGTGCGGCGGGTGGCGAGCCGACACCCGGCTGATGCTCGTTTGGAACGCCTCGGTCATGTGCTCTCCCCGGCGCATCATCATCGGCTCGCGCCCTGTCACGCTGGGTCGCTTATTTGGTTGCTGGAAGTCTCATTCACGCCTTTGCTGGAAGCTGACTCGCTTCCGGCTCAGCCGATCAAGCTCTAGTTGCGGAAGCTCGCATCGATGATCTCGGGGGCCAGTGCACCGCCATTGAAGGTGCGGCCGGTATCGAGGTTGGAGACGGCTACACTGGCAGGGCTGAACAGCATCGGATCGATCTTGTAGAAGTCGCCGTTGACCGCTGCAAAGATCTCCGCGAACGGGCGTCCATAGATCTCGCAGCTGCGACTGGGAAGCTTCTGGGCAAGGTCCTCGGCACGCTCATCGTCGCCGCGCACGAACAGCTGCACGCGTCCTCCGTAGATGATCGCATCGTTGGTCCGACCCATGGCCTGTATGAAATCCGGGATCGGCGGTGCGATCGGCGTGGCGCCGTAACCATCGACGATGTTCTCCAGCGGAAAATGCAGTTCGTGCGCCTTGTGCATCGCGACCTCGAGCACGCGGGCGGCGATCTGAACGGTGCCGGCGAGACTGCCGGTCGGCGCATAAAGGACGGTGAGGCCGGAGGGGCTGATGCCACAGGCCTTGGCAATGTTTTCGGCGACGCTGCTCGGCGGAGCCTTGTCACCCTCGATCACGATTGAGGTGCAACCCGACTGGTCGGCGTAGCCGAGTTCCTCGTAAAGCTTCTCGACGCGCGACAGGGCGCGCGCCGGTCCGGAGCCAAGCGCGAAGAAGCCGGATGCCTCCTCGTGGATCGACCAGCCCGCATATTGGCTGCCGAGGCACGCGATCACCGGGTTTGTGGTGTGAACGATGAGACCGAGAGGCCAGCGCTCCAGTCCTGACTGGTTGGTGAAGGAAACGGTGCCGAGCCCCCCCAGACAGATTTCGCCGAGGCGTCGCCCGACTTCCAGGCCGCCGGGTGTCGCCGCGCCGCAGTCGATGCGCTGTTCACCGGCTTCGCCCACGCTCACGACGCAACGCAGCGCGACGGCATCAGCGACGAGCTGGTCGACGATCTTTTGCGCGCCTGCCGACACGCTGACGGTCGAAGATTGGGAATTGTTCATCGGATGTTACCTCAGTTTTTTGGCCGACCATACAGCAAGGCGGTGAGTTCGCCCAAGCGTTCGGTGGCGATGGTTGCCGCCAGCTCGGCGGATGGCGCCACGGTGTGTACCGTGACAATGGGGTCGTACCGGGCGATGGTAACGCCTTCGGCCGGGCGATCGCTCACCCACGTGGGCCAAGCGATCCGATCGATCTTCAAGGGGGCCTTATCCGCATACATGCAGGCGCTCGCGCGCGGCTGGGGCCGCCAGCTTGCCGCCAGCAGGGGAGTTGGGTCCTCGCCCGATGCGGCAAGCAAGTGCGCCTTGAATAAAGTGCCGTCCTCGTCGTCGAAAATGTCGAGTGCGGCGCCGGGGCGCGGGTTCACCTCGATGAGATGAGGCACGCCCTCGGCGAGGATGAAATCGAAGGAGACAAGACCCGTTAGCCCCAGGTTGCGGGCGACGTCCACGCCGATCTCGATGAGGCGGGCCTCCAGGTCGGCATCCAGGTCGATGTTGCCGGCGAGCCCGCCATGACGGAACGGGCGGCGCGGCATCGGCGCAACCCAGGGCTTGGCGAAGGCGAAGGCGGCGCCCTTGCCGACGAGGCCGGTCATGGACAGCGGTACGCCTGCGATCTCGCGCTGAAGGTAGCGATCGTCATGGGCATGCACCGTTCGCCTGCAGCGGGCGATATGTGTGCCGCCACTTCCACCGATGCGCTTGGTGAGCCAGCCGCGTCCGTCCGCCGGCGGCGCGCGCTGGGTCGGAGGATAAGCGATGCCGAGATCAGCAAGCATGGAGAAAAGGCGATCAGGATCCTTGGCGGCGCGGATCGTCTCGGCCGAGCAGCCGAGCAGCCGATAGCGTTCGGCGAGGCGCGCAACCAGTGAGGGTTCATCCTCGAAGCCGGCAGCGAGGATGAGGCCGATAGGCGGGGTCGCAGCCATCTGCGTCAGACGATCGAGCGCGCAGCTCAGCGTGGCGAAGCCGAAGCCCTTGTGAAGTGCGCCGGGGAGGACCTCGCAAGCGGTCGCCAGCGCGCGCGTATCGGTGTCGCCGAATGCATCTGCCACGAGTGGCAGATAGCCGGCCCGCCGGGCGGACGCTGCAAGCGCTCGACCGGAGAACCCGGCGATCAAGACCGTCTCCTGTGACACGTCTCCGTGCTCTGATGTCAGCCGACGAACGTGCGCGCCAGCTTGAACGCGTCGCGGAAGTCGAATTGAACCGGTTTGTCGGAGGCGATCATCTGTTTGAAGAGACCGGACTCCGTCTTGTACTTGATGTCGCCAATGGCCAGCGGACCCACGCCAAGGGCATTACAGCCGGGCAGCGGCTCGCCGTTCATGAACAGCTCCATGCCCTCGACGCCGGCGGGCGGGACGGCGTTGACGTCAGCGATGACCTTGAGTTTCTTGGCCAGCTGCTTGTGCTCCTTGGAAACGACCTGCACGCCGGCGGCCGCGGCGGCGAAGATGACGTCGGCGTCGGCAATGATGGCGCGCTTCTGGTCAGCCGTCTCACCCGGCACGGCCTTGAGGTCGACGCCAAAGCGCTCTTTAGAAATCTCGGCAGACTTGATGACCCGCTCGACGCCGCGGTGAGCGACGAGCTGAACGTCGGCGCCTTCAAGCGCAGCGATGATCGATGAGGCGAAGCCGACGACACCCGTTGCCCCGAAAACGGCGACCTTGACGCCCTTCCACCCGGAATTGAACTTGTCCTTGAGGACCTTCTCGACACAGGCGACCATCGCCGCAGCGGTCGTGAACGAGCCGGCCGGATCGGCGAACGTCGACAGCTCGAAGGGCGGCACCATGGCGTCCTTTGCGGCCTTCATCATGTCGAGCGCGAGGATCGCGTCTTTGCCACCGAAGAACACACCTGTCTGCGGGCCGTAATGCGGCGGGCGAGAGAAGATGGCGTCCTGCACAAGCGCGGTCACCTTCTTCAGCTCGACGTGCGTGTAGGGGATGATCACCTTGAAACCTGCGTCCGCGGCCATGTTCACGTCGAACGGGCTGACGTGCTCGCTCGGGTCAAGCATGTGTAATATCGGGGTGCCTTTTTTTTCGGACATTCGTCTCGCTCCTTATTTTATTGGCCGGTTTCGGCGACGGTTCGGATCTCGACACTGGCGCCAGTGTTGCGGCCGGCGGCGATCGTCAGTTCGAGTCCCTGCGCTTTAGCGTCTTGTACGAAAGAATGATAGAGGGCGTCGGCCTCTTTCTGGCTGGGGACGAAGGCGAACCCGGTCGGTCCCCAGGAACTCTGGCCTATGCCAACGGCGCCGCCGGCTTCCAGCTTTCTGGCGAGGGTGCCGACCCTGGGTTCCGACCAGGCGCTACCGTTCTGGGCCGGAGCGAAGTGCCGTCCGACGAGTGCCTGGATCTCGGTGATGGCGCGGCCAAACCCTGAGATATCGTGCTCCATCAATGCGGGAGCGGCCTGCATCAAGACCAGGTGCGACAGGTGCGCTGCCGTCGTCCGTTCCATCGGCGGAAGTGCAGCAAAAGCCCGGGTCTCGCGGTCGCCGTGCACGCCCGTCGCCTTTGGGTCGAGGATCAGCAGAATGCGCCAGCTCTCAGGCAGGGGCGTCTGGATCAGGACCGGTGGCGGGGCATCGGATTGGCCTTTGCCGCCGTCGACGATGAAGCCGCCGTGGTCGAAGGCGGCGATGCCAATTGCCGAGCGCTGGCCGCGGTTGGTTAACGTGCCGACCAGATCGAGCGGGCGGGCAATGCCGCCCAGGCGCATGGCGGCCGTTGCGACCGCGAGTGCCAACTGGGTGCCCGAGCCAAGCCCGGCATGGGCGGGAAT
Source organism: Hyphomicrobiaceae bacterium (assembly GCA_036768475.1). GTDB lineage: Bacteria > Pseudomonadota > Alphaproteobacteria > Rhizobiales > Hyphomicrobiaceae > JAEUMD01. Next base: position 163,697 of record DAIPMW010000003.1, read on the forward strand.
GGCGCGTTCGATGGTGATGTCGTAAGCGCCAGGGAGGCCAAGCCGCTCGCGCAAACGTGCGATCACGTTCAATGCGCGCTTGCTTTCGGGACCCCGCGCGCTATCGCGTGCGGCCCTGTGGACCGTGACACGGGTCGACGGCCGGTCGATGGCCAGACCGATACTGCCGTAAGTTCGACCCAACTCCCCGTTGAGGTCGAGGAAACCGAGGTGCAGGCGGGCTGGCGCGTTGACGCTCAGGGCCGCGGTCTCGGTTGGGTCAGCCATCGAGAAATCCTTGTTGTCGTTGGAGCGGGGGTGCACATAGAGCACAGAACCATCCCGTGGAGGGTGGATGCAATCAATCAGGATATAGAAGGGAAGCTTACCATGTCGCAAGAACGGGAAAAGCCAATGGCTGAGGCGGAAGTCAAGGCCTGGCTTCAGGAAAATCTTCCAAAATGGCGCCTGGAAGACGGCTGGATCCGGCGAACCTACAAAACGGCCAGCTGGAAAGGTACGCTGATGGTTATCAACACGATCGGCCATCTGGCGGAGGCGGCATGGCACCATCCCGACCTTACGGCGTCCTACGCCTGGGTCGAGGTGCGGCTTATGACCCATACGGCCAAAGGCATCACGGCGAAGGATCTGGCCCTGGCAAGCAGGATCGAGGATGTGGTGACCTGGCAGCCTGGAACCGAGGGCAAGGGCCTCGAAGGCACGCCGCGAGACGACATGCGGTTCGCCTACATCAAGTATGATTGATAAGCGCCGGACAGCGTTCGGGATTTGTCGAGGCCGCACGCCGGGCCGCGGTACCTTGGCCAAACAGGCTCCGGTGGCGCATGTTGTTCACGCTGAACCGCCGTGCACTTCAGCTAAACATGGTCTTGTTTTGAGCATGTTTTTCACGCTGAAGCGCTGGACACTTCCACCAAACATGCTTTAAGCGGCCACGTTCGGTTTGCGAGAAGAAGGTCCGTATGAACAATGATGCCGCGCCGCCGGCCTATGAGCATTCGCCTCGCAGCCCTTCGCAAAGGCCCTATGACGCGATCATCGCGCTGGGCTCCAACATCGGCGATACGCGCGCCAACATGGCGCATGCGTTGGAGTTGCTGTGTGTGGACGGGGCGGTTGGGATCGTGACGCGCTCGCGTGATTTCAAGACGCCACCCTGGGGGATCACCGACCAGCCCTGGTTCGCCAATGCCTGCGCGTCGGTGCGGACCGATCTTGGCGCGCGTGCGCTGCTTGAGCGGTGCCTTTCAGTGGAGCGTCAGTTGGGGCGCGTGCGCACGCAGAAGTGGGGACCTCGCATCATCGATCTGGATGTGCTGGTGCATCGCGACGGCGCTGTAATGGAGGACGATCTGGAACTGCCGCACCCGCGCATCACAGAACGGGCGTTCGTTCTGGCTCCGCTCGCTGATGTCGATCCGGACCTGGTGCTGAACGGTAAAACGGTATCGGAGTGGCTGGCGCGGACGGATACGACCGGGGTCGAACCGTTTGCTGATTCTGCAATCGTCCGGGCGGGATAGAGCAGGTCAGTTTGAATCAGATCACGTCTGGGCGTTTGTAGTCTGCCCGGTCTCATTGCTTGCTCGCACAATCTCGACGCATGTGCTCGTTATCGAACCGTGTGGCTGCGCCGAGCGGCAGCAACTGAAACGGCGCCGCCCAGCCAGGCAGCGCCGTCCAATCACGCATTCGCGTAGCTGATCTTACTTCTTCAGCGTCGCAAGGTAGGCGACCAGGTCTGCGCGGTCAGCATCATCCTTGATGCCGACGAAAACCATCTTGTTACCCGGGATGTCAGCCTTGGGATCCTTCAGGTACTTGTCGAGTTCAGCCTCGTTCCAAGTGATGCCAGACTTCTTCATAGCCTCGGAGTAGTTGAAGCCCTCGGCCGTACCGGCCTTACGGCCGACGATGCCGTCAAGATGTGGACCGACCTTGTTCTTGCCATCGGTTGCATGGCAGGCCTTGCACTTCTTGAATACCGATTCGCCATTCGCGACATCCGCTGCAGACGCCATCGTCGGCAGAGCCATCATGAGGCCAGCGGCCAAAACCCATTTGCGCATGTTCATCGTTCCTCCCTTGAGTGCTGGAAAAGTCAAAGCCGGATAGCAAAGTCTTGGATGAGACCGATAGACGTAACTCCGGGATGTGGCAACAGTCGTATGCAGAGCACCCCTGGCATGCGACAAACTGTTCAAGCCTAGTGACAGCCTAGTCAGCCCGAAATGAACGTTCGATGAACCACCGCTCGTTCACGCGCACCGTAACACTTTAACGATCAGGGCGATTTTGCGGCCATTCGACGATAGATGAACTCGGGTGATGGCTCGTGGCTCTCCTGGCGTGCGACCTTCGCCCAATCGGCGTGGTGCGACGAGAGGGAGCAGGCCGGATCGGTGTTGGTTGCGTCGCCCGTGAGCGCCAGAGCCTGACAGCGGCAGCCACCGAAATCGATTTCCTTGCGAGGACAGGACTTGCACGGCTCCTTCATCCAATCGGTGCCGCGATAGAGGTTGAAAGCTTCGCCATCGAGCCAGATCTCGCGCAACCCCTTCTCCTTGACGTTGTCGAACGTCAGTCCAGGCAGGCTCTCGGCGGCGTGGCAAGGAAGTACGCGACCCGACGGCGTGACATTCATGATGCCGCGGCCCCAACCACCCATGCACGGTTTGGGATACTTGGCGTAGTAGTCAGGCACGACGAAATCGATGACGAGGATGCCCTTCAGCCGCTCCTTGGCCTCGTTGGCGATCCGCGCGGTCGCCATGAAGTCCTCCTCGGTCGGCATCAGCGCGGCCCGGTTCTTCAGCGCCCAGGCGTAATACTGGATGTGCGCGATCTCGAGGCGGCCGGCGCCGACCTCGACGGCATAATCGATGATGCGCGGGAGGCTCTTGATGTTGTGGCGATGCAATGGCGCATTGATCGTCAGCGCGAGGCCAAGCTCCTTCACCCAGCCGGCGACCTCATGCTTCTTGACGGCACCACCCTTATAGGCGGCAATGCGGTCGGCATTCCCGGGATCGACGTCCTGGATGGAGAGCTGCACATGGTCGAGGCCGATGTCGGCGAGGCCCTTGAGGCGCTGCTTCGTCAACAATACGCCAGCGGTGATGAGGTTCGTATAAAGGCCTGCATCGACGGCAGCCTTGACGATGTCCTCAAGATCTTTGCGCGCGGTCGGTTCACCGCCCGACAAATGGACCTGGAGAATGCCGAGCGCTCCGGCCTGGCGCATTACGCGCTGCCAGTCTTCAGTCGACAGCTCCGTGTTGGCGCGCTCCAGCTCGAGCGGGTTTGAGCAATAGGGACACTGCAACGGGCAGCGATGCGTGAGTTCTGCCAGCAGGCCGACGGGCGCACGCGCGCAGACCGGCGCGGCTTCCAGCTCGACGGCGTGGGACGAGGTGCTCATCTCGTTCATGATTTCACCACTCCTTTGTCTGCGAGATCCTGCAGCATGGAGATCACGTCGGCGCGAATGGTCTCCTCGGGTGCCTGGAACCCGGTTGCGAGGTGGGCGGCGATCTCGGTTACGGTGCGGTTTCCGTCGCACAACTTCAACACCTCGACAGCGATTGGGTCAGGTGTGAAGACGCGCTCGGGTGCGAGCAGCACCCAGACGCCGCGGCCCGCGTCGTGTCGCAACTTGATATGGCGCGGCAGTACGGGCGTCGTGTCTGCATCCACGATGAGACGCGTCGGCTGGGTGCTGGCCGTCATCGCATGCCCTCCGGGCGGAATGCGCCGGGTGGAATGTTGCCGGGTTCGACGTAGGCGTGGTGCAGCGCATCCAGCTGCGCCCACAGCACGTTGCACTTGAAGCGCACGGCGTCGACGCAGGCCTCCTGCTCGGCGCGGGTGCTGGCGTGCTGCTTGATATAGGCCAGCGCGAAATCCGCATCGCGCGGGGCCTGGTCGAGGCGGCGGCGGAAATAAGCCATCACCTTGTCGTCGATGAAGTCGTAGTTCTCCAGCATGCCGGAGATGCGCTCGCGGTGGATCTTAGGTGCGAAGAGCTCGGTGAGCGAGGAGGCGACGGCGATCGTCAGCGGCTCCTCGCGCACGAAGTTGACGTAGGCTTCGACGGCGAACTTGGTGGCGGGCAGCGCGCCGGCCCGGGAGACGACGTAATCACGATCAAGGCCGAGGCCATCGGTGAGTACCAGCCAGCGCTCGATGCCGCCGGGCTCTTCGGGGCTGGAGCCGTCATGGTCGAGAATGCGATGCATCCATTCGCGGCGCAGCTCCCGGTCGTGGCAACGCGCCATCAGGGCGGCATCCTTGCGCGGCACGGCAGCCTGGTAGCAATAGCGATTGAGCGCCCATGCCTGAACCTGACCCTTGTTTAGCTTGCCGCCATGCAGAAGCTTATGGAAGGGATGCTTGTCGTGGTAGCGCTCGGTGCCGACGGCGCGAATGGCGGTCTCGAATTCATCGGGACTCATCAGCGGTTCGTTTGCGCCGAATTGAACTGCGCGATTGCTCATATCCTGATCTCCATACCGTCGTAGCCGATATCCCATCCCGCAGCCTCGGCGTGCTTGCGCGCTTCCGAATGCTCATTGAGCACGGGATTGGAGTTGTTGATGTGGACATAGACTTTGCGTGCGACGCCAAGCTTGTCGAAGGCGGCGATCGAACCGTCGGGTCCCGACATCGAGATGTGCCCCATGCGCTTGCCGGTCTTGGCCGACAGGCCCGCATCGATCATCTCGTTGTCCTGAAACAGCGTGCCATCGAAGAAGACGAGTGCCGCGCCGTTCAGACGCCCGGCGAGCGGGGGATCGACTTCGGCGCAACCGGGCACGTAGAAGAAGGCCTTGCCGGTCTCGGGATCGGTGATCTTCAGGCCGATCGTGTCGCCTTCCTCGGTGCCGAAATCCTCACCCTTCGAAGCGTCCTCCAGATAGAGGGCCACCTTGCCGGGCACGGCGAAGGCCTCGACGGTGAGGCCGAGCGGCGCACTGGCGCCAGCGAGCTTTATCGGCTCGCCAAGCGGCAACTCGCGTCGAACGACCTTTTCAGAATTGAGCACGTTGAAGATCGAATTTTGGGCCAGAACCGAAAGCACGCGATGTGAGCCATACACGGCGAGGGGCTCCATCTCCCTGAGATTGATCAAGCCCGAGATGTGGTCGACATCGCCGTTGGTCACGACAACGGCCTTCACGGGGGAATTGCGCAAGTCGCCGCCTGCTTGCGCGCCGAGTTGCGGCGTGTCGTTGATCTGCTTGCGCAGATCGGGAGATGCATTGAGGAGCACCCAATCCGCGCCGTCACGGCTGACAGCCAGAGACGATTGGGTACGTGCGGTGAAGCCGGGGGCGCCTTTGCGCACGTCGGCACAGTTGCGGCAGTTGCAATTCCATTGCGGGAAACCGCCACCGGCTGCCGACCCCAGAACCTTGATGATCATGGGATGTCGCTGCGTTTTGCGGCGCTTGCGCTCCGCAGGTTGTCGTTGCTGTGCCGGCATCATGCAGCGGTGTCTGTGCGTGCGCTTGCGGTGTGCGCCAGGACCGGCGCACGCAATCGGCAAGGCCTCGCGCAACTGGCCGCGCAATCGGCCGACATCGTGGTGGAAATAGGGACCACGCGACCCTTGCGGGTAGCGGTGAACGGGCCCTGAAACAACGACGGCGGTCGAGAGCCTCGACCGCCGCGCCGAACTGCGCTCACCAAGTGAGCGTGCCGTGGAACATCTTAGATGATGTCGATCTCGGCAGGCAGGTAGCTCGTAACCTCGAGGCCAACTTCCTGCTCGGTAACCTGGGGCTTCGTCCAAACCTTCATAGCATTCCTCCTGTAGCGATCATGTGCCTACTGTCTCGGGTGTCCCCGCCGAGGGCATACCCGCCAAGACGGCTTTTCCTTTGGTGCTTAAAGCCGGCTTAGTCTGCGGATTGCCGATCACCTGTCAAGCGATCATCGATCGAATGAATTCCGCGTTAGGTGTCATGATAAACCATGCTGGCCCCGAAACCGGCAAGTAACACCCGCTCACAATAGCGTTAGAGCGTCGTCACCGGAATGTGATCATCCATCGTTTCAAGTGGCCGAAGCGCCGTCTCGGGTGGTGGATTGATCCGGGGGGCTGGTTAACGTTCGGGTGAGGAGAGGCCGCTGGCGGCCGGTTCGCGGGCTGCCGTGGCAGGTTGGTTCAAGAAGCGATCAATACCCGCTGCCGCTGCGACCCCGGTGGCGAAACAGCCCTGCAGGAGGTAGCCCCCGGTCGGCGCCTCCCAGTCGAGCATCTCGCCGGCTGCGAACACGCCAGGCAAGTCCCGGAGCATGAAATTCGGATCGATTGCGGTCCAGGCAATACCGCCAGCGGTCGAAATCGCACGATCCATTCCGGCCAGCCCCTTGACGCGCAAGGGGAGCGCCTTGATCGCTGCTGCAAGGTCCGCGCGCGTGGCGCCGGTCATCGCATTCCAGGCCGACGGGTGCGCCGCGTCGGGGCCGGCTTCCCGATTGCTTTCATGCAGCAAGGCGATCGCCAGAGGCGACAAACCGGCTGCTTTGCGAAGGTATGTGGCGAGGGATTGTTTGCCTCGCGGTTTCGCAAGCCGATGTTCAAGCTCGGCCAGCGACAGGTCGGGGCGCAGGTCGAGGATGATCGCGACGGGCGTGTCCCCTGCGGCGGTAAGGGCGGTGCGGATATGCGGCCCGGCAGCATAGACAGGGCTTCCTTCGAGACCGGATCGGGTGACAACCACCTCGCCGGAGAAACGCCGGTCGACGACGGTCAGGGCGATGCGTTTCAGCGGCGTTCCCGTAAAGCGCTCGATCAGATGCGCAGACCAGGGCACGATGATCCCGCAATTAGCGGGCTTCAGCGGCGTAATAGGAATGGCGTGATGACGTAGCAGGTCAACCCAGCCGCCGTCCGATCCCAGTCGCGGCCAGCTCGCTCCGCCGAGGGCGAGGAGCACCGCGTGCGGCGCAATCGTGACCAATCCACCCGCCTTGCGGGAGAACGTAAGACGTGGCGTCAAAAAGTCGTCGGTCTCATGAATCCGGTCGATGCCGACGAGCCGGTGCTCGCGCTCGATGCGCACACCCAGACCGGCAAGCCGCGCCAGCCAGGCGCGCACGAGCGGCGAGGCCTTCATGGCGGCCGGAAAAACACGGCCGCTGGAGCCGACATAAGTTTCGATGCCCAGACCATTCGCCCAGGCGACTAGCGCGTCGGGCGGGAACGCACGCACGGCGTCCAGCAGTCGGGGCTCGTCGGGATGGTAGCGCTGCAGGAGCCGGTCGAGCGGCTCGGAGTGGGTCAGGTTGAGGCCACCGCGCCCGGCCATGAGCAACTTTCGCGCAGGCGAGGGCATGCGATCGTAGATCACGACCCGGTGGCCGGTCTGTGCAAGGCGTTCGGCTGCAATGAGCCCGGCAGGACCCGCGCCGACGATGGCGATATCGATGCGTCGGATGCCCGCGGCAAGTGCCTCGGCCTGCGCCAGCTGCGCGTCTTTATCGATAGCTCCGGGTTTGCTCACCAGGTACCCGTATTGGCCATCGAGGCCCACGGCTCGGACGAGGGCAGTGCGGCGCCTTTCTGCAAAAGTTCGATGGAGATGCCGTCGGGCGACTTGACGAAGGCCATGCGTCCGTCGCGGGGTGGGCGGTTGATGGTGACGCCCTTGTCAGCCAGATCCTTGCAGGTGGCATAGATGTCATCAACCTCGAAGGCCAGATGCCCGAAGTTGCGGCCGCCGGAATACGTTTCCGGATCCCAGTTATAGGTCAGTTCCAGGAGCGGGGCGGTTTCCTCGGTGGCGCGCCGGCGGTCGCCGGGTGCGGCCAAAAAGATCAGCGTGAACCGGCCCTGCTCGCTTTCCATGCGGCGCATCTCTCGCATGCCGAGCTTGTTGCAATAAAAGTCAAGGCTCTGGTCGATGTCGGCAATCCGAATCATGGTGTGCAAATAGCGCATTGTGATGGTGTTCCCATTGTCTTGATCCTGGGACGCATTTCGTCGAGACGGGTTTTGCGTTCGAAAGGGGCAAGCGCAGGGCATAGCCAGACCCGCGCTCGGTCTTCCACCAATTAATAGCTGACGGTGACAATTGGAACCGGCCCATGACCGAGTCAGCAGCCAGGGCAGGCACTTTGTGCAAGGACCATCACGTTAGGACAAGGCCAACCCGAAAAGCAGTGCCAACCCGCAAAGCAGTCATCCGATACATGATCGCCGGGCAATGCATGGAATAGCAACGCATTTCACCCCACGCATATGCTCGGAGTTGGTGCTGCAGCAGCGCCACGCTTGGTGACAGGAAAAACACACAAGGACTTCGTTCGCACATATGCGCTCTTGGCGGCAACCTTTGATTGCATAGATCGTTCACGAAGTATCTGTCGGGTAACCGTCAAGTGGACGATGTTCATCACGGCGTAGGATGGCTTACGCCCATCAAATAATCGAATCAATCATATCGAAGTGTGTGTCAGTTGATGGGCGCAGCTACAAGTCAACAAAGGTGAATGGCGTTTCCGTGTCGCGCATGCACAATTTTAGCGTTGCTGTGTATACGACGCGAATAGATTGAATTATCAGTCTGTTAACCATGTTATCCTCGCACGGCAGGCATCCGGTGCTGGCAGAATGACAACAACTTTCAACCGTGGGGGGCTATTCGAAGGGGGCGCGTTTGGTATTCTCCGGCGCGTTGTTGGCGCCATGGCGGCTGCACGAAGAGGGGCTATCGACGGGTAGCGATGCGGACGGCAACAACTGTGAATGTTCAACGGTATGAATAGTCGAAGTGGGGTATCAAATGGGGGATTCCAAGTTGCCTCCCGATCTTCCGAACAAGGAAGTTGGGGAGGGAGGGAGTGTCGAACGACACGATGATCTGACTGCGGAGATCTTCGAGATCGCGGGGTCAATCAAGTGGTTCGATGCCTCGAAGGGGTACGGGTTCATCGTCCCCGACAATGGCCTTCCCGATGTCTTGTTGCACGTTACCTGCCTGAGAGCCGGAGGCTATCCGACGGCATACGAAGGTGCCCGAATCCATTGTCAGGTGATGGACCGCCCGAAGGGCATGCAGGCGTTCCGCATTCTGTCCATGGATGAGAGCACCGCAATCCATCCCTCACAGCTGCCGCAACGCACGCATGTCGTCGTGCAGCCGGAAAGCGACTGGGAGCGGGCCATGGTGAAGTGGTTCAACCGTGTTCGCGGTTTCGGCTTCCTGACCCGTGGCGAGGGGACGCCGGATATCTTCGTGCACATGGAGACCCTGCGCCGCTTCGGTTTCACTGAGCTGCGACCGGGACAGATCGTCCAGGTGCGCTGGGGGCATGGCTCCAAGGGCTGCATGGCGGCCGAGCTGAAGCCCGACGGCGCGGCAAGCGGCCTGCCTTCGCAACACTGATGCTTGAGCTGGCTGGCGCGACAACGCGCAATGGACGCGAACAGACAGGCAGGACGGCGCCTCGCGCCGTCCTGTTTTTCATTTCGGTCGCGGCGCTGGCGGCGGCGGCGGTGGCGGGCGGCTGCAATGCCGATCAGCGGCCTGGGGCAGCGGGACCGACGGACCAACTGACGCTGGTGACTGAGAGCGGGCGTCATCCAATCACGCTGGAGATCGCCGATACAGAAGAGAAGAAGCGCCTGGGGCTCATGTTCAGGACAGAGCTGAAGGATGGGCACGGCATGCTGTTCCCCTACGATCGCCCGCAGGAGATCACCATGTGGATGCGCAATACGTATATCTCACTCGACATGATCTTCATCGGTGCGGACGGCGTTGTGGTGAGGGTGGCCCGTAACACCGAGCCAATGTCGGAGGCGATCATCTCGTCCGATCTACCGGCGCTGGGCGTGCTCGAACTGAAGGCCGGGGCGGCGGATCACTATAAGATCACGGCGGGGAGCCGGGTGGAGCATCCGCATTTCGCCGGCTCCACGGCACCCTGACCGGTGTGCGGCCACGTCGGTCCATGCCGGTCCTTATCGGTCCAGATAGGTGCCAGATACTCAAATCCGATGGCCCGCGTCCAACGACGCGCTTGACCGGGAGGGCGCGAAGCGGCACACATCCATTCGCCGTCCGATCGGGGCATAGCTCAGCCTGGTAGAGCACCTGCTTTGGGAGCAGGGGGTCGCGAGTTCGAATCCCGCTGCCCCGACCAGCACGACGCTGGGATGTGACGGCATGGCGGCCCGCGCGGTTCAGGACTGGATCGATTCATCGGGTCGACAATCAGCCTGCTCGGTGTCCGGGTCCTAGTTCGAGAGCTGATTGCGCCAAAGCCGGAAGCATCTGGCGGTTCGGGTTTGGCGATTGGGATCAGTGGCGCCTTCGTGGGCGCCGGCAATTGGGGTAGCAATCCATGGTGGCGCGCATCTATCGTCCGGCAAAGTCGGCAATGCAGTCTGGCCTGGCCAATACCAAGTTGTGGGTGCTCGAGTTCGAGCCCGAATCAGCGCGCGGCGTCGAGCCGCTGATGGGCTGGACCAGTTCAGCCGATATGAAGTCCCAGGTACGCCTCGAATTCGATACCAAGGACGAGGCGATCGCGTATGCCGAACGCAACGGGTTGCCCTATACCGTCGCCGAGCCACACGTGCGCAAGCATCAGGCAAAATCCTATGCCGACAATTTCAAGTTCGGCAGGCTCGGCCGCTGGACGCATTGAAGGTGGCGATCATCGTCTGAAGATCAGTCTCTCAAACAAAGAAATAGAGCAGGCCAAAACGGTCTGAGGTGATTCAATCAAGACCTGACCTGCAGGTTTCATGGCTGAACTTGAGGTCCTGGCGCGAAGGATTAGGTGGTGCCCCGGCTGATCGGGATGGCTGAAGCCTTCACCCGAACACGCGCTTGAAGATCGTATCGACGTGTTTGGTGTGGTAGCCGAGATCGAACATCTCCTCCAACTGCGCGGCTGGAACGTTTGCGACCACATCGGCATCGGCCTTGAGTTCGGCGAGGAAGTTTGCGCCCGTTTCCCATGTCTTCATGGCGTTGCGCTGCACGAGGCGATAGGCATCCTCGCGAGAGACGCCGGCCTGGGTCAGCGCCAGCAGGACGCGCTGGGAATTGTGCAGTCCGCCCAGGCGGTCGAGATTTTTCTTCATGTTCTCAGGGTAGATGACCAGATTCTCGACCACGCCGGCGAGGCGGTTGAGGGCGAAATCGAGTGTCGCCGTGGCGTCGGGCCCGATCATGCGCTCCACCGAGGAATGGGAGATGTCGCGCTCATGCCAGAGGGCGACGTTCTCAAGGGCGGGGGTCACGTAGGCACGAACCATGCGGGCAAGACCGGTCAGGTTCTCGGTCAGCACCGGATTGCGCTTGTGCGGCATGGCGGACGAGCCCTTCTGGCCGGGTGAGAAATACTCCTCCGCCTCCAGCACCTCGGTGCGCTGCAGGTGACGGATCTCGGTGGCCAACCGTTCGAGCGATGAGGCGATCACGCCCAGTGTGGCGAAGAACATCGCGTGGCGGTCGCGCGGTATGACCTGCGTGGAGACGGGCTCGGGTGACAGCCCCATCTTCGCGGCCACATATTCCTCAACGCGCGGATCGATATTGGCAAATGATCCGACCGCGCCTGAGATGGCGCAGGTGGCGACGTCGGCGCGGGCGGCTTCCAGCCGTGCACGCGCGCGTTGGAATTCGGCGTGTGCGAAGGCGAGCTTTACACCGAACGTGGTGGGTTCGGCGTGGATGCCGTGGCTGCGGCCGATAGTGACGGTGTCCTTGTGCTCGAAGGCCCGCTTCTTCAGTGCGGCCAACACCCGGTCGATATCACCCAGGAGGATGTCTGCGGCGCGGGTCAGTTGCACGTTGAAGCAGGTGTCGAGGATGTCGGATGACGTCATACCCTGGTGGACGAAGCGCGCTTCGGGTCCGACGAACTCGGCCAGATGAGTGAGGAAAGCGATCACGTCGTGTTTGGTTACGCGTTCGATCTCATCAATGCGGCCAACGTCGAATTCAGCCTTGCCCCCCTTTTCCCAGATGACTTCGGCCGCCTCTTTGGGAATGACGCCGATTTCGGCCATGGCGGAGGCGGCATGTGCCTCGATTTCGAACCAGATGCGGAAACGGGTCGCGGGCTCCCAGATGGCGGTCATCTCGGGGCGGGAATATCGCGGAATCATGGGAGCCTTTCGGGGTGCGTGTGCCGGATCAGCGGCCGGAGAAACGATCGTCGCGGGGGCCTGACGTCTGACCGCCTGGCATGGAAGCGCTCAAGCTTCCAGCGAAGGAATCAATCAGCCTCTCGAACAGCCATTTTTGCGCTGGCCACCGTTGTCTGTGGGATTACACAAAAGCCGGACCTGCTCTAGCAAAGGCCGCCTGCAGGTGCAATCCGCGTGCGGTGCCGACGTCCCCGTTTTCACTGAGCCGGTCGCCCCGGCTCGTCACCCGGGCCCGGCACCACTGGGGCTTGGGATTACGGGGCCCAGCATCACTGGGGCTACGGCTGGGCGTGGACAATCGACAACAAGTAGAGCTCATCGGGCGTGCGGATCAGATCGACGGCGACACGTGAGCATACTGAAAGCACCAGAAGCGCCAGCAGGAAGCGCAGCTGCTCACCTTTGAGTTTGGCGCCAGCCTTGGCGCCAAACTGGGTGCCGATAACGCCGGCGGATATCAGCAGCATCCCCAGAACCACGTCGACCGAATGAAGGAATATCGCCTGCGACAGAGTCGTGAAGCCACCCACGAACATGATCTGATAGAGCGACGTGCCAATGGCTATGTTGGTGCGCATCTTGAGCACATAGACCATCGCGGGGACCAGCACGAAGCCGCCGCCGACGCCCATCAACGCGGTCAGGACGCCGATGAAAGCGCCGATGGCCAGCACTGGAATGACCGAAATGTACAGCTTGGAGCGCGGAAAGCGGGTCTTGAAGGGGAGATGATGGAGCGCAGTGTGCTTGCGCCGTTCGAGCAATGTGCCACCGGACCTGGCGGCGCTGCGCATTGTGTTCACGCTTTCAATAAGCATCAGCAGCCCGAGTGAGCCGAGCAGGACGACATAGCTCAGGGAGAGGAATACATCGAACTGCCCCGTAGCGCGTAGGATGCCCACCAGTTGGGTTCCAGCCAGCGAGCCGGCGATGCCGCTCGCGAGCAACACGTTACCGATGCGAAAGTCAATGTTGCCGCGCTGCCAGTGCGACATCGAGCCCGATACTGCGGTGGCGGTTGCCTGGTTGGCTCCGGTTGCAACGGCAACGGCTGTCGGAATGCCGAGGAACAGCATCAGCGGCGTGATGATGAAGCCGCCACCGACGCCGAACAGGCCGGAAAGGAAGCCGACCGCACCACCCACGCCTATGACAGCAAGTGCATTGACGGCGACCCCTGCAACGGGGAGGTAGACATGAAACGTCATGTTCGCACTTTTTGGTTTGCAGGCGGGGCGTGAGCAAACGAGCACGCAATCGACCATTGGGCCGTCGCGCGGCAGGTTTGCAAGAGCCGCACTCATGGCGGTTGTAGGATTGCTGTACGCCCGTTCGTTCGACACGGCAAGGCGACCGATGCACGAATGCGACGATCCGTCAGGGCAGCAAACGTTGCTCAAAAAAAACGCGTGGGGGAACAAGCCATCGCTTGATTTTTCAGCAGGGCGAGGCGGGCGGGTCAGGTGCGCGTGAGGCCACGCTCGAGGATGATAGGTGGGGCCTTCGGGGGCGCGAGGCAGCCTCGATCCGGCTCGTAAACAAGGCCCTTTTCCTCGCATCTTTGCGCGGCAAAGTGATTGCGGGCCCACCAGCTCAAGGACAAGACGAGGGCGAGCGCGGCCAGGATCACGGTCAACGTGCGCGTACTCATCATCATTCTCCGCCGAAACGTTCAACCCAGGCCGGAGGCCCCGCCCAGCCCGGCGGGGCGGGGGCAGCGGCATGAATCGCGCGGGCAACGGACCGGGCCAGCACATCGGCGGCCACGCTGCCCAGCCGCGCAAGCCCGTTGATCGGATCGGGTGGCGGTGTGGTGCCCGTGGCAACGGCAAATACGATATCTCCGTCGAGGGGGGTATGGACGGGATATATGGCCCGTGCAAGGCCGGTATGCGCCATGATGGCGAGACGCGAGGCGGCGCGCCGGTCGATGCGGGCGCTGGTGGCGACGATGGCGAGCACGGTGGATTCTCCTACGGCGCCTTTCAGCCGGACGGCGCGATCCTGCTCGCTGATCGCTCTGGGCCATCCCAGCCCACCGAATTCGCGGTGTCTCTCGAACGGGGCCGCCCAGAAGTGCGGGCCCTCGCCGATGTTGACTGATCCGGCCGGATTTACCGCCGCCAGCGCGCCGACGACGGTGCCGTCCTCAAGGCATGCGGATGCACTTCCCAGACCACCGCGCACGACCGCCGTGGTGGCGCCGAAGCCCGCACCGGCGCTGCCGAGTTCAAAGTCGGCTGTGGCGCGCGAAGCGGCGGCATAGGCAAGACCAGCGTAGGGCGGGCTGCGGCCCCAGTCCTTGTCGCCGCCATTGAGCAGATCGAACAGGATGGCGCCGGGAACAATGGGCACGCGTGCCTCGCGCACCTTAAAGCCTATGCCTCGTTCTCGCAGCCAGGCTTGCAGACCCGTCGCAGCGTCCAGTCCAAAGGCAGAGCCGCCTGACAGCACCAGGCCATGAACTTCATCGACGGTTCCCTCGTGGCGCAATGCATCGGTTTCGCGCGAGCCGATGCCGCCGCCGCGCGGATCGACAGCGGTGACGAACGGCGCGTCACCGAGCAGCACCGTCACGCCCGACATCAAGCGATCGTGGTGCGCGTTTCCAACGCGCAGGCCGGGTACGTCGGTAATGAGGTTGCGGTATGCGGTCGTGGCCATCGATGCTCATGCCGGCTTGTGTTGAAGGATGCTTAGCATATGACGCGCGGCCTTCGTATTCATCGGCAGCGGTTCGATTGATGCACCGCAAAAAAGTTCGCGGAGTGAACTTTGTTGCGCACGAGTTGCGAGATTTGATTGCATCGTGTGCTGATCGGCCGGGCGCGCACGGGGCGGCGACTTTCACCAGCCGGCGCGCCCGATTAGGATTTGGTCGATGTGCATTTCGTCGGCCTCGCAGATCGTGCCTGCGGCAATTCGTACGGGACAAATTGCTTTGATCTGGGATTAGGCTGGCCTCGTTATTGTCATGATCGCTTGGTTGAGATGCCGCGCCCATGACGCTTGCGGTCTGCGCTGATGCGTTTTCCGCACGACGTCCGCGACGTACGACACGCCGGGGCAGAGTCAACGAACGTTAGGATTGGTTGGCGTACAGGGGTTGAATCCGGAAGCGTTCGTATCAAACTAAACTAATCTGGGTCACAGGACTTGTGCCGACGGGCTCAGAGCTGCGTGGTGCCGTTGCGAGGTGCAGCGGTTCAGGTAGCGAACAACGAATGAAGAATGAAAGCATGCGGTGAATGCCCCTCAGTTCGATTGCGCGTATCTGTGGTGGCTGCGGCATGGTGGAGGAATGCGAAACCATCGGGCGTTGAAAACGCCAACGTCCAGGAGACGCAGAATGTTCGATGAGACGGACAAGCAGGCGAGTACGACGTGATGGCACGGAGTGAGGGCGCGATGTCTCAGGCAGATACCGAAGAAATTGCCGAGATCAATTCCCGAATTGAAGAAACTGAAGATCCTCGTGCGTGCTATCAATTGGTGCGCGAGAAGATCAAGACACGTGAGCTTCGCGGAGAAGCCATTCCGGACGACTTGCGGCGCTTGGAGCGTGCGCTTCTGACGGAATGCAATGCCGAGTCGCAGGGCCGTTGAAGCCCATCGATTCTGGCTGAAGGCCGACGAAACGCATTTCTGTGGCGAAGAAATTCGCTGCAATGTTTTTTGCGTTGCAGCGAGAATTTCCGACGCGGATTGTGAGTCAGCAGTTCGGTTATCGGCCTCGTCTTGGCTTTACGCTCTGTGATGCGTCGCGCAGCGCTCGCACGCGGCGGCAGCGGTCTTGTGCACGCACGTTACCGTGGCGCTCGCACGCGGCTGCTGCGTAGCAGAGCCTGTTGAGCTGAAATGTGCAGTGGTTCAGCGTGAAAAAAACATGCTCGAAACGGTGCTGGATCGCGTTCATGGCTCCGTCAAACATTAAAGCGATCTAAAGCCATCATGGGTCAGACGTCGATCGGGAGACCGCTGGCGAAGCCGCGCTTTCCGTCGCGTTGGTGAGATCGGCGCGCTGCCAGGTGTTATCGCGTCGCCGGAACGGGGCGAATGAAGTCCGCAGCGCATCCCCCGCACTGTCGAAACCGATTTTATCCAGATAGCTGCGTGCCGATGACAGGTGCTGCGCGATCTGGGTTGCGTCGGTGCTTGCAATCGCAGTGACCGCATCCGCCCACACGGAGACTGCCGCAATAACGTCGCTGGCGGCCAATGCATCCGACAATTCGCTTTCAGCGCGCGTGTTGCGGTTGATCGACACGGGCATCATCACTTCGACATGGGTCTCCAGAAGATCACCGGCATGGTTGATGAACTCGGTGGACGCCATGGCGTCGTTGACGACAAAGGGAACATCAAGCCCGCGCGCGCGCAATTGCCTCAAGATGATCGCTGCTTCCGATGGGAAGCCCAGGAAAAGGATCGCGCGTGGCATGCGGCTGGCGATCTCGTCTATCGTCCTGGTGTAGTCGCTCTCGCCGGCAACGATGGTCAGCTCATAAGGTTCTGCCTGCGCACCAAAGGTTGCGGATTCACGTGCGGCCTTGGCGAGTGAGCGGGCGAGAACGGTACGGTCATGGATGATAAGGCCGTTGCCGCTGCTGCCGGCCAGGACGCGGAGACGATGTCCAGCCTCAGCCCCCTGGCGGTCGTCGCGTCCGGCGGCGCGAAAGACGAGGGGGCCTGCGCGCTGGTCGGTCAGTTGCGGATGGCGCATGCCAGCGGCGAGAAACAGCAGGCCGGCTTGCTGATAGATCGGGGCTGCCGTAATGGCGGCGCTCGCGCAGGGATGGCCGATGACGGCTGCGGGTGGTGGTGTCATGGCGATAATATGCAGCGCCAGTTGCCGCGTGGCTTCGCGGTCACAAGCGTCGTCCAGGATCTCCAGCTGCCATGTGCGCCGTCCAATGCCGCTGCTGGAGTCGCTTGCGGATTTCATCAGCGAAAGACGCTGGCGGGCAGCCGCGCCGACGCTGCGGCGAGGGCCGGACAGAGGTAATGCGACGACGATGCGGATCGATGGGTTGGCGATAGTGGGCGCGGTGGGCGGTGCTTCAGTATTCGGCGCAGTTGCCTGACCGGCGTCCGGTCTGGGGTCGTTGGCAAAGGCTGGGCCTGTGATCAATGCAAGTGATGCGAGAGCCGCGCACATCGCGGCGGCAGGGGCCGGATATGAGCGCGCATGTGCCAGTTCATGCGTCCTCAAAGCTGAGTCCCGATGCCACATTTCAGCGAGCCAGGCTTGCAATGGCGACGGGGAGCGCTGTTCGCGTGCGCTCCCCGCTAGCATGTGTCCGACCCGGCTCAAGGCGTGAACCCGTTGCCCATTTCGTTTGAGCCTATTCGTTCTGGACGTAGGTGATCTTGCCGTCCGGCTGCTTCTTC
Organism: Hyphomicrobiaceae bacterium; assembly: GCA_036768475.1. Classification (GTDB taxonomy): domain Bacteria; phylum Pseudomonadota; class Alphaproteobacteria; order Rhizobiales; family Hyphomicrobiaceae; genus JAEUMD01. Next base: position 181,266 of record DAIPMW010000003.1, read on the forward strand.
CATGTATACATGGTGTAGTCGAGACGGGTGATATCGCCCTTCTTGTCATATGAGATGTCGCCGATCACCGTCTTGAACACCTCGCCGCTATGCATCACCTCGGCGACTTTCTTGGGATCCAAAGAGTTGGCTTTCTCGGCGGCCTGCTTGATGATCTGCATGGCCGCATAGGAATAAAGCGTATAGGCCTCAGGCTTGAAGTTGCGTGCGGTGAACTTGTCGAGCACGGCTTTCGCTTCGGGCCGTTTCTGCGGATCGGGAGCGAAGGTCATGAGTGTACCTTCCGCCCCAGGTCCGGCAACGGCTGCGAACTCATCGGTGGCGATGCCGTCGGCACCCATCAGTGTTGCGGTGACACCTGCGTCGCGCATCTGGCGCAGGATCAAACCACCTTCGGTGTGCAGGCCACCCCAATAGACGATCTCGGCACCCGACTCCTTGATCTTTGAGATTAGAGCGGAGAAATCCTTCTCGCCGGTGTTGATCCCTTCATAGAGCACTTCGGTGACGCCCTTGGCGTTCATCGCCTTCTTCGTCTCGTCGGCGAGACCCTTGCCATAGGTGGTCTTGTCGTGGACGACAGCGATCTTCTTGTCCTTCAATTGTTCTGCGATGTAATTGCCGGCCACCGTGCCCTGCTGGTCGTCACGGCCGCATGTGCGGAAGACGTTCCACATGTCGCGCTCGGTGAATGTCGGATTTGTCGAGGCCGGTGTGATCTGCAGCATGCCGTTCTCGGCGTAGACGTCGGATGCCGGGATCGAGACGCCAGAGTTGAAGTGGCCTATGACGAACCTAGCGCCATCGCCGGCGAACTTGTTGGCGACGGAGACGCCCTGTTTGGGATCGGAAACATCGTCACCGAAGATCGGCTCGATCTTCTTGCCGAGGATGCCGCCTGCGGCATTGATGTCCTCGGCGGCCTGATCGCCGCCGTTCTTCAACTGCGCGCCGAATGCAGCGTTGGCGCCGGTCAGCGGGCCGCCGATTGCGATCTTGATTGTTCCGCCATCACCACTGGCAGAAGGCGCTGAGGCCTCCTTCTCGGCGGACTCCTTCTGCGACTTGGGGCCGTTGTCACATGCGGCAAGGACGATTGCCGTTGCGAGCATCACTGCGGCGTACAAAAGCTGGCGCATGAAAATTCCTCTCCTTGAGATACCAGTCTTCAGTCCCTCTTACGGGGCGATTGATGGCGACAGGTCGAACACCCGGCCGTTGCGGTGCAACATGTTTCCCTGAAACAGCGCAAATGTCACGCGATCTCTAGATCGCGTTCATGTTTGACGGAAACATGAACGCGATCCAGCACCTTGTTTTGAGCATGTGCCACAATGGCCAGACGTGGCTCTATCTGGAACTGACCTGGTCGAGATTGGCTTCATGTTTCCATCAAACAGGAAGCCGATTGGCGACAGGCTATGAATGGGGAAAGGACTTGTAAGGTCAGGACGACACGTTTCGCCAACCGTACTGGTCGCGCATCTGGCGGCGACGCGCGCGATAATGTCCTAACGCGGCAAGCGCGACGAGCACGGCAAGTGTTGCCAGATATCCCGTCGAGGAGAGCAAGGTTTCCTGAAACAGTGCATAGTGGGCAAAGCGCACGGCTGCCGCCAGAAGCAGCATATACCAGATGAGTTGCCAGTAGGGCTTCCACGTTTCGGCGATGGCTTTACCGGTGATGGTCGCAGCGCCGCCGCCCAGCACAACGCTCAGCACGAGAAAGATCGATAAGTTGCCAGGGTAGCCGTCAAGCAGCGCGCTCAATGACGCCCTCCTTCGAGATATGCGGCGCGGACCTCGGGCCGAGACAGCAGCTCCCGGCCCGTGCCGGACATGGTAATTGCGCCGTTGACCATGACATAAGCGCGGTGAGCGAGCTTCAGGGCATGGAACGCGTTTTGTTCGACGAGAAAGATCGTCATGCTATCGGTCTTATTGATGTCGCGAATGACGCCGAAAATCTGCTTGACGATGAGAGGTGCAAGACCGAGCGAGGGCTCATCGAGGAGCAGCAGGCGCGGCCGGCCCATCAAGGCGCGCGCGATCGCCAGCATCTGCTGCTCGCCGCCGGACAGCGTGCCGCCGCGTTGATCGAGCCTTTCCTTCAGGCGCGGGAAAAGCGCGCTGATGCGCTCCAGATCCTCGTTAAAGTGGGCGAAGCCGTCGATTGCCGCGCCCATCTGCAGGTTCTCCATCACCGTCATGCGCGGGAAGATGCGGCGACCCTCGGGCGATTGGGCGATCCTGAGGCGTGCGATCTCGTAGGGGGGCAGTCGCGTGATGTCGCGTCCCTCGTAGACGATCGCGCCGTCGCGGGCGCGTGGATCGCCGAAGATGGTCATCATCAGTGTCGATTTGCCGGCACCGTTGGCGCCGATCAGCGTTACGATCTCGCCGCGGTGGACATCGATATCGACGCCTTTCAGTGCGACGATCTTGCCGTAGTAGGCGGTGACCCCACGGATTTGCAGGAGCGGCACGGTCATGGCGTGCCTCGCGAACCGGAGCCGTTGGTGCTGCCGCCTTTCGTGGCTGCTTCCGCGGCGATCCGCTCGATCTCGGCTTCTGCCGCTTCCTCCTCGGTCTCCTCGACGCCCAGATAGGCGGCGATGACGTTCGGATCGTTCTTCACGAAGGCGGGTGTGCCATCGGAGATCTTGGCACCATGCTCAAGCACGACGACGTGGTCCGATATCTCCATCACCACGCTCATGTCGTGCTCGATCAATAAGATCGCGGTAGCGTGGTCGTCGCGGATCGTACGCATCAAAGTGTTGAGCTCGTGACTTTCCCTGGGGTTCAGGCCGGCCGCCGGTTCATCGAGACAGAGCAGCACCGGGCTCGTGCACATGGCGCGCGCGATTTCGAGACGGCGCTGATCGCCATAGGGCAGATCGCCGGCGGCATCGTCGGCACGATGGGTGAGCTTGATGCGATCGAGCCAGAAGCGGGCGCGCTCGGTGGCCTCTGCTTCGGCACGCTTGAAGCTTGGAGCGCTGAGGAGACCCAGAAAAGTCCAGCCGGAAGCGCGCATGAGTGCGTTATGCTGGGCGACGATGAGGTTTTCCAGAACGGTCATGCCGGTGAAGAGGCGGATGTTCTGGAAGGTGCGCGCGACGCGGGCCTTGGCGGTGATCTCGTAGTCGGGCATGCGTTCCAGCAGATAAAGGCCGCCGTTGGTCTCGTCCCAGCGGTGACCGCTATCGGTGAGGGCCTCGACATCCTGGGGCGTCGTGGTCACTGAGTGCGCGAGAGCCATGCGCCCCGCAGTCGGCTTATAGAAGCCGGTGATGCAGTTGAAGACAGTCGTCTTGCCGGCGCCGTTGGGGCCGATGAGGGCGGTGACGTCGCCGCGATGAGCCTTGAAGGAGAGATCATCGATGGCGAGAAGTCCGCCGAAGCGCATGGTCAGATGCTCGATCGTGAGCAGGGGAGCTTGCGCAGGCGACATCAGCCGTGCCCCTCCTTCACGAATGAGCCGGAGATGGCTTTCGCCTCGCCCAGCGAGATCGATGGCGTGCGTGTTGAGATGAGGCCGCGCGGCTTCCAAACCATCATCACCACCATCGCAAGGCCGAACAGAAGCATGCGGTATTTGGTGGGATCGAATTCGGCACCAAAGAGCTGCTTGAGCCAGTCGAGCTCGCGCAAAAGCTCGGTGCCGCCGATCATGACGATGGCGGCGATGGCAACGCCCGCTTGCGAGCCCATGCCACCCAGCACGACGATCGCCAAAATCACCGCACTTTCCATGAAGATGAAGCTTTCCGGCGAGATGAAACCCTGGCGCGCGGCGAAGAAAGCCCCGGCGAAGCCGCCAAACATGGCGCCTATGGCAAATGCGGTGAGCTTGGTCATGACCGTGTCGATGCCGAGCGAGCGGCAGGCAATCTCGTCTTCGCGAAGCGCCTCCCAGGCGCGACCGATTGGCAGCCGGCGCAGCCTGATCGTGACGTAATTGGTGAGCAACGCCAGTGCGAGTGCCAGGTAGAACAGGAATATCAATCGGTGAAGCGGCGAGAACGATATTCCGAATGAAGCGGCGAAGCCGTCGTCGCTGGCGTTGAAGGGGAGGCCGAAGAAGGTCGGGCGCGGAATGCCGGAGATGCCCGCGTAGCCGCCGGTGAAATCCACCCAGTTGATGAGGACGAGGCGGACGATTTCACCGAAAGCCAGCGTTACGATCGCGAGATAATCGCCGCGCAGGCGCAGCACTGGAAAGCCCAGAAGGATGCCCCATAAAGCGGCCAGTATTCCGGCCAGCGGCAGGCAGATCCAGAACGAAAGGCCAATCGTCTTGGCGAGCAGTGCCGAAGAATAGGCACCGACGGCATAGAAGGCGACGTAGCCCAGATCGAGCAAGCCGGCGAGGCCGACGACGATGTTGAGGCCCCAGCCCAGCATCACGTAGATCAAGAGCTGGACGCCGAAATTGTCGATCCACTTGATGGCGCCACCGCGGCCGGCGAGTCCCAGTGCGATAAAGGGGTAGAGGAGTACGAAGATAAGAACGGCGCGCTTGGCCCAGTTGAGTGTCGCCGGCGAAACCTTGTCGGAAATGGTGATTGCGGGGCGCGCTGCGATCCACGGTGCAATGAACACAAGCCAGAGCAGGCGTCCGGCGAAGGCCAGTGCGGCAAGGGTGGCCAGAAGGCCGAAGCGCCATTCGAGCGTGACGCCCGCGCCGGACTGGTGCATTTGGATGAGAACGATGGGCGTGCCCAGTCCGATCACCAGAAGCGCTGTCGTCAGCGCGTCCTTGAGGGCAACCGTAAATGCGGAGGGCTCGGCGGGCATATCGGCGCCTGTTGCCGTATGCGTCGTGGTTGCCGGCGTCGTCATGTGTCAGACTTTCTCCACGTCCGGCCGGCCGAGAAGGCCTGATGGCATGAAGATCAGCACAATGGCGAGGATCGAGAAGGCGGCAACGTCTTTGTAGTCGATGGAAAAGTAGGCCGACCATATCGTCTCGATGAGGCCGATGAGGATGCCTCCGAGAACTGCTCCGGGCAAGGATCCAATGCCGCCGAGCACGGCGGCGGTGAACGCCTTGACGCCGGGAACGAAGCCATCGGCGAAGTTCACGACGTTGTATTGGACGAGATACATCACGCCTGCGACGGCTGCCAGCGCCGCTCCCATGACGAAGGTGAGCGATATGGTGCGATCGACGTTGACGCCCAGCAGCGAGGCCATCTTGCGGTCCTGCTCACACGCACGCATGCTGCGGCCGAGCGACGTCTTTTGGACGATGAACCAGAACGCAAACAATAGCGCGGCCGTGACGAGGAAGATCAGCATCTGCTTGTAAGCAATGGTGAAGGCGCCATCGCCGAGCGGCACCGCCACGTAGCCTTGCAGCAATGGCGGCACCGAGCGGTTGTTGGGGCCTTGGACGACCTGCACGAAATTCATCAGAAAGATCGACATGCCGATCGCGGAGATGAGGGGGGCCAGTCGGAACGATCCTCGCAAGGGCCGGTAGGCCACTCGCTCGATGACGAAGCTCCACAAGGAGGTGAGGACCATGCCGGCAATCAGCACCAGCAGGAGGGCCAGGGCCAAGCCGACCGTACCGAAGATCGACGAGATGAGAAGAAAGACGATGAGGGCGATGAAGGTCGACACCATGAAGACATCGCCATGCGAGAAGTTGATCATGCCGATGATGCCGTAGACCATCGTGTAGCCGATTGCGATGAGCCCGTAGATCGATCCGAGCGTCAGTCCGTTGATCAACTGCTGCACCAAGTAATCCATATCCCTCTCCTCGCGAGTCGCATGGCCACGGCAAGGCCCGCCCCGGCTGAAGGGCAGGTTACGAGAGGGGGTGTCCGGAAACAATCGGACGGCGCCAATCGGGCACGGCCGGTAGCAATGTCGGCTCGGCGGCCTGCTCGGCCGTCAGCCTGACGCGCCGTAGCGGGCCGCCATGCGGCACGCAAACGCTCACGCTGCCCCAACAAGGTTCGCGGCCAGAAGTTGGCGCGCGCACCTCAGTTGCTCCCGGAGAATCTTCCCCCCCTTGCGACGTTAGCCTCGATACCGGGGCGGCGTCGAGCCTTTCGGGCAGGCGATCGGGGGCAGGCGATCGGGGGCAGGCGTCGGCTGTTGCTGTTAGTCGGCTGCAGGGAGCGGGAAAACCGTCCGCTAGAGCAGGTCAGGTTTTGATTGAATCACCTCAGGCCGTTGTGGCCTGGTCTATCTCTTTGTTTGAGAGCCTTAATCACAGCCTCGATGGAAGCAGGTGCGCTTCCATCTCAGCCGATCCGGCTCTATATGCGCCGAGTGCGGAATACCCGACAAACCTCATAGAATATTGTGAGAACCGTCGCAGAAAGGCTCGTCGTCGGTCGTTTTGCAGCCGCACAGATTATACGTGCCATCGGCGTCGACCGTGAAGCGCATGGGCTCCAGACCGGTTCCCTTGTGGGTGCCATCGCAGAAGGGCTGGTTCATGGATCGGCCGCAACGGCAGAAGAAATAGGGTTTGCCGGCGACGAGGTCGACCTGGAATGGTCCTTTCTGGGCGATGACGGGATCGTCTGCCATGCGATGTCCTTCCTTGTCCTTGCGCGTTTGGCGCGTTCCAGCCGTCGTGGCGGCTCCTGATCTGTGTCTCTGATGTTCTGCGGTGAAAGCGGCAACGGCTTAGCGGGATTGCGGTGCGCAGGCAAGCCGCGAGGTCAATTCCAGAGCAGGTCAGGTCTTGATTGAATCACCTCAGGCCGTTTTGGCCTGCTCTATCTTTTTGTTTGAGAGCCTCAATCACGGCCTCGATGGAAGCAGTCGTGCTTCCATCGAGGCTGATTAGGATAACACCTCATGAAAACGGCCCGCACAGATGACTGTGCGAGCCGCTCTTTGGTGTAGATGCAGGCATAAGGCAAATGGTGTGACCTCAGCCGACGGTGACGGGAACTTTCTCGACGACCTTTTCGCCTTTGTCGTCGACCCATGTCAGCTCCAGATCACCCGGGCCCGGCACCTTGAGATGGAAGGAGATATACGGGTTCGCGGACACGCCGGAAGACAGATCCGCCTTGAACACTTCCTTGCCGCCGAACGTTGCGGTGAAGGAATTGATAATGTTGCGGGGGATCAATTGTCCATCGCTGCCTTTGCGGAAGCCGGTCTCCATCACGTGGGTGATGAGTGTCTTGATTTCGATAACGTCGCCGGCCTTTTTAGCATTTTCGACCTTGATGCGGGGTTTACTCGCCATTGTTCGTTTCTCCCTCTTAGCCGCCGCAGCCGCCGATGGTCACCTTCACCGTGCGCTTGCCGATTAGCATGGAGCCATTCGACAGCTCGGCGACCGCATAGATGTCCTGCGTTTTTGCAAGACGCATGCGGCTCGAAACCTTCGCCGTTCCCGACATCGCAGTGAAATGGAACGTGGCGATGGTGGGAGATGGGTTTCCGCTGGAGAGAATATGTACGGACTTGACGAAGTCGGCGTCCGTCATCGGGCTTTCGACAGTGACCGAGTAAGGTACGGTATTGCCGTTCTCGGCAATCTCGGGCAGCTCAATCGCCACCTTTGCCTCTTCGGCCTTCTTGTCACCGACGATCTTCTTCAGCACCTCGTCGAATGTCGGCTGCTTTTCCTGGGCATATGCCGCGCCGGTACGGCCAAACAATGCGGCAAGCGTGGCAGCTGCGGTGGCTCCGACCACAAAGTCGCGCCGATCCACAACTTCCAACTTCAGGCGTTGGGTCATTCCTGCGTCTCCTTCCCCCAAACGATGGCTCGATTATAAGCTCCAAGGGGCACGCCCCTCTGACATACGCTCATAACAAGGCACGACACTCTCTGCTATTCAATTGAACGCAGATAGCGTCGACCTTGGGGCCTGAGTTACCCTGCACACGGTACTTCTTTTCAGGTTGGCGATACGCTAACATATTCATGGACGCGAATGCAACGTAAACGTCTGGCGCAAAACCGGGCCAATGCGGGAGCTGGAATCGTCGATGCGGAGAACGCCCTTACAGGGTTGCACGGGTCGGAGCTGCTCGGGCGCATTCTGCATCCCCGGGAAGGCGAATTGGTTGGCAGGATTGCGTCAGTTATCAGGATCGGTGGCGGCGGTTTGGGCGTCGCCCACAGGTCTGCTATCCGCACTTCTCTTGATGCTCGGGCTCGTGCCGCTTGGTTTGTTGGGCCTGTCGGCGCCGACGTATGCTGGTCAGGGGGCGATAGCGACCGGCCCGGCTTCTCTCTCCCTGGTGATGATCGAGGAAGATGGTTGCGGGTACTGTCGCAAGTGGCTCGATGAGGTTGGTCCCGGTTATCCGTTCAGCGAGGAAGGTCATAAGGCGCCGCTCGTCAGGATCGATCGCACGAGCGAGGACGCCGCGCGCTTTACACGGGTTGTCTTCACGCCGACGTTCATTCTTCTCCGCGATGGCAAAGAACTCGGGCGCATCAACGGCTATCCCGGGCCGGATTTTTTCTGGAGCATGCTCGGCGAGATGCTGCGCAAGCACGAAGCTGCCGGATTGCCAGCATCGGCGTCCGGCCGCTGAAGACCGTCAGTCTTGCTCATCCCATGTGTGACCAGCAAAGCACAAGTTTTATTGCATTGCAGTATCGCGTGCTAATCATGCGGTGCCTACAATTCTATGCCGTGCCGGCGGCTTATCACTTGAAAAAAGAACGGGAACCCGGATTAATGGCTTCCGGGCGAATGAGAACAATAACGCCTGGCCAACTGCCCGCATAGCATTGCATTTTACAATCGGAGGAAACAACACATGACGGATTTCACAAGGCGTCAGTTTGGCAAAATTGCCGGTAGCGGCGCCATTGTCGCTGCCGGAGCTGGTGCGTTGGGGCAGTTCGCCATCGCGCAAGGCAAGGGCAAGGTCGTGGTGATCGGCGGCGGCGCGGGTGGTGCGACAGTGGCGCACCATGTCAAAAAGAGCGCCCCTGATCTCGATGTCACACTCGTCGAGATCAACAGCCAGTACACGACCTGTTTCTTCTCGAATCTTTACCTGGGCGGGTTCAGGACGCTGGAAAGTCTCACGCATGGCTATGATGGGCTCAAGGCGCTTGGCATCAATGTCGTTCACGACATGGCTGTCGGCATCGACGCAGAGAAGAAGACGGTCGCGCTGAAAGGTGGCGACACGCTCTCTTATGATCGGCTCGTGCTATCGCCGGGTATCGATTTCAAATACGAAGGCATCGAGGGCTACTCGGAGGACGCGGCGCAGATCATGCCGCACGCATGGAAGGCTGGCCCGCAAACCAAGCTTTTGAAGGACAAGCTCATGGCCATGGAGGATGGCGGTCTCGTCATCATGGGACCGCCGAACAATCCTTTTCGGTGCCCGCCGGGACCCTATGAGCGCATGTGCATGATCGCCCACTATCTGAAGACGGAGAAGCCGAAGTCGAAGCTGATTGTGCTCGATCCAAAGAAGACTATCTCCAAGCAGCCGGTGTTCTTGGAAGCGGTGAACAAATACTACAAGGACATCGTGCAGCTTAATCTCACCAACGAGATCGACGATTTCGCGGTGGTGAAGGTCGACGCGAAGACCGGTGAGGTGACGACGAAGAGCGGAGAGAAGTTCACCGCGGGCGTAGCCAACATCATTCCCAATCAGAAAGCCGGCAAGATCGCGCACGACGCAGGTTGCACGGACGGCGACTGGTGTCCTGTCGATCCGGCATCTTTCCTGTCGAAGAAGGTGCCGGACGTTTACGTGCTCGGGGATGCTTCGGTTGCAGCGGAGATGCCCAAGTCCGGTTTCTCAGCCAATAGCCAGGCCAAGGTGGTTGCTGCGCATATTGCGGCGGCACTTGCGGGCAAGCCGTCGTTCCCGGCGCGCTTCCGCAACACCTGCTGGTCGCTGGTCGGACCGAATGACAGCGTGAAGGTCGGTGCCAGCTATCAGGCCGGTGAGAAGGATGGAAAGTCAATGCTGGTTGCCAGCGGCGGGTTCGTCTCCAAGCCCGGCGAGGAGGCCAAGATGCGTGAAGAACAGTTCAACGAGAGCGTAGGCTGGTATTCCGGCATCACGACTGACATGTTCGCAAAGAGTGCGTGATGGCATGAGGTGTCGCGCGCGATAGCCGATGCGATAGAATGACAAGGACGGGGGTGGCGCAGCGCTGCTCCCGTTTTTCTTGCTGGTTGGTCGTTGCAACATGGTCCCGCCCGATCGCCGCTCGGCTCAGCGCGACATGTGGCAACCTGCGCTGCTCTTATTGCTTCGGTTTCAGCGTCGAAAAATACATGCCAAGCGCGTTGAGTTGCTCCTCGTCGAGCGATTGGGCCACGGAGATCATCGCCTGGTTGGTGCGCTCGCCCTGTTTGTAGGACGTCATGACCGCAATAAAGGTGTCGATCGGCCAACCAACGATTGGAGGAATCCCGTTGTCGGTGCCGTCGATGCGGTGACACGTCGTGCATTCGCCCGACAGATGCTCACCATAAGCCACTACGTTGGGGTTAGGGGACTGGGCTATTGCAAGTGACGGTAGCGCCAAAGCGGAGATACCCAAGACAACGAGGCGAGGCAACTTTCTCATGCACATACTCCTCCCATCAATTTTGTTCCCGGATTACTTCGAGCGCGGCTGCTCGTGGCCAGGACATTTTTAAGGAGAAGACTATCGCTCTTCGGCTGAGTTAGCCATTCCGTCCGCACAATAGTGGCGGTAGAGGGTGCCGACGATCTCGCGCGCGGCCTCATGCTTCAGCGAGTAATATGCAAAGTGGCCGCGACGCTCGGCCTGAACAAGACCGTGCAGGCGCAGATGTGTCAGGTGTTGGGAGGTCAGACTCTGGCGTGCGCCGATGGCATCGGAAATTTCCGTCACCGTTTTTTCGCCATCCATGAGCAGGCACAGGATCATCAGGCGGTGCGGGCTGCCGATGGAGCGAAGCAGTTTGGTCGCCTCGCCCGCAGCCGTACGCATGCCGTCGACAAGCTCGTCGCCTTCGGGCTCTTCCAGGTCAAAATCTTCGACAGAGTTCGCACAGTTCATGATTTAATTGTCTTTTTGCTTGTGAACTCGGATCCCAGAGCAGGCAACGGGTCTCGATTCGATTGCTGCTTACATTGTTACGATAGAGGCGCGGCCTCGCAATCGCAAGAAACCGCAGATGTCGAAAGCTGATGTTTGCCAGTTTTCGAACGGAACCGGCATGCCCTGCAAAGCTCGAAGTTAACTTTTTGGAAAATGTGGCAAACTCCGATACGCTCGCGTCATTGGCTCGGACCTCAAGCCGGCAGCTCTCGAAAACTACCAAATATGAGGAGATGTGTAACGCCGCAAGTTGACGTTTACGTCAACTTGATCTAGTCAAAAGGGTGGGCTGAGGCGGGCCCGCGGAGGGGCAAGTTGTCGCAAGGAGGCGGTGGATGGCTGGTCTCATCTTGTTCGTTTTGTTTGTTGCCGTGGCGCTTGCACTGGCGATGCATCGTGCGCCCTTGTGGCTTTGGGCAGCGGCCGGTGCCGCGTTCCTCGTGATTGCACAATCTGGACTTATCGGCGTCCAATACGACACGACTGCCCCCGGCTTTTTCGGCCTACTCGCCTGGGTTCCCGTTGTCGTCCTGGGCATCCTGTCGGTGCCCTCCATCAGGCGGTCGCTGGTGGTCGAGCCGGCCTTTCGCATGGTCAAAGGCATCCTGCCCAAGGTTTCGGAAACGGAGCAGCAGGCGCTCGATGCCGGCACCGTCGGCTTCGATGCAGAGCTATTCTCGGGCCAGCCCGACTGGAACAAGCTTCGAGCCATTCCGGCCATCCATCTGACGGAGGAGGAGCGTGCGTTCCTCGATGGGCCGACCGAGAACCTTTGCGCGATGATCGACGATTGGAAGATCCGCTTTCGCGAGAAGGATATTCCACAGGAGATCTGGGACTTCGTAAAGAAGCACGGTTTTCTCGGCATGTTGATTTCGAAGGCTCATGGTGGCCTTGGCTTTTCTGCGCAGGCGCAGTCGCTGATTATCGGCAAGATCGCGTCGCGATCTCCCGACGTTTCGACCATCGTCATGGTTCCGAACTCGCTCGGTCCAGGTGAACTCATCGAAAAATACGGAACGGATGAGCAGAAGCACTACTATCTGCCGCGCTTAGCGCGCGGCGAGGAGGTGCCGTGCTTCTCGCTCACGGGGCCGACGTCGGGTTCTGATGCGGCGACGATGCGCGACATCGGTACCGTGACCAAGGGTGCGCACGAGGGCAAAGATGTGATCGGTATCCGCCTGTCGTGGGACAAGCGCTACATCACGCTCGGCCCCAATGCGACGCTCGTGGGTCTCGCATTCCGCCTTTTGGATCCTGAGAACCTGCTCGGCAAGGGCGAAGATATCGGCATTACGGTGGCGCTCATTCCGGCTGATCACCCCGGCGTCAATATCGGGCGGCGGCATCTGCCATCCGGCGCGGCGTTCCCGAACGGGCCAAACTGGGGCAAGGATGTCTTCATTCCGCTGGAGTTCGTGATCGGCGGCGAGAAAATGGCGGGCCAGGGGTGGCGCATGCTCATGGAGTGCCTGTCGGCCGGGCGCGCTATTTCACTGCCGTCATCGGCAACGGCGGGTGCGAAGGCGATGCTCCGCTTCACGTCGGCCTATGGGCGCATCCGCAAGCAGTTCGGACTGCCGATCAGCCACATGGAAGGGATCGAAGAGCCGCTCGTCAGGATGGTCGAGGTAGCCTACGTCAACGAGGCGGCGCGAGCCGTCACTGCGTCGATGGTCGCGCGTGGTGAAAAACCATCGGTGATCTCAGCGGTGATGAAATACGCGACGACAGAACGCATGCGTCAGGCCGTCAACGATGCGATGGATATCCACGGCGGGCGGGCAATCTGCGATGGTCCGTCGAACTACCTGCAATCGGCCTATCAGATGGTGCCGGTCGGCATTACGGTAGAAGGTGCCAACATCCTGACGCGCACCCTGATCACGTTCGCGCAAGGTGCGCTGCGCGCGCATCCCTACCTCTATAAGGAGGTTCAGGCGGCGCAAAATGCCGACAGCCGTGCGGGTCTGAGCGCGTTCGAGGCGGCGTTCAACGGGCACATTGCGTTCTCGCTTTCGAACGTCGCAGGGGCCTTCTTCCACAACGCGACGGGTGGACTCTTCGGAGAGGTGCCCGAAAAGGCGTACGGCACCGCAGAATGGTACCGCCAGTTGTGGCGCGCCAGCCGCTCCTTTGCGCTCGTTTCGGACCTGATGGTGGCGCTGCTTGGCGGCGGCCTCAAGACCAGGCAGCGGCTGACCGGGCGCATGGCGGATGCGCTGGCGGAACTCTACATGCTGGCATGCGTTCTGAAGCGCTACGAGGATGACGGCAAGCCCGCTGGCGACCGTATGATCGTCGAACTGGCGGCGCGCAATGGCCTGTACCGCTTCCAGCAGGCGCTGGGCGGCGTGATCGACAACTTCCCCGTTGCGCCCGCGCGCTACCTCATGCGGCTCGTTGTGTTCCCGCTCGGACGGAGGATGAAACCGGCCGGTGACAAGCTCGGTCGCGCCGTAGCCAAGCTCGCACTGGAGCCGGGCGAAGTTCGCGACCGGCTGACACGCGATATATTCGTCTCGCGCGACGTCGATGATCCGACCGGCCTGCTCGAAGTGACGCTCGAGAAAGTGATTGCGTCACAGGCGGCGGAGAGGAAGCTGGAGAAGGCCGTCCGCGAGGGCAAGGTGCGCCGCTATCACGGTATCGACTGGTTCTCGGACGCGGTTGATCAGGGCATCGTCTCGGAGGTGGAGGCCAACCAGCTGCGCGAGGTCGAGCGCTTGGTGGCCCGCGTCATCGCCGTAGATCATTTCGATCCGGGTGAAGTGAAACCCAACGATGCGCGCCTTGGTCACAATTCCGGCGCTGCGGGCTCGAGTGCCGCCGCATGAGGCGAGAGGAGTATTGTCCATGAAAGAGGCCGAGCTGTTGAACGATCTCAAGGACTGGCGGCTAAGGCTCGATATGGAGGGCATCGCCTGGGCGACGTTCGACCGCGAGGGCGAGAGCGCCAACGCGCTCGGCAGGCGCCCGCTCGAGGAACTGATGCGGATCGTTGGGCGCGTGGAAGAGGGCGCGCGCAGCGGTGAAATCGCCGGGCTCGTCATTCAGTCGGGCAAGCCGAAGGGCTTCATAGTCGGTGCCGATATCCGCGAATTCGAGCAGTTGACGACGGAAGCTGCGGTGGTCGAGGCGGTGACGCCGGTCAATGCGATGCTCGACCGGATCGAGAAGATGCCGGTGCCGGTCGTTGCGGCGGTCCACGGCGTGTGTGTCGGCGGAGGACTGGAACTGATCCTGGCTTGTCACTATCGGGTCGCGACCAGGGACGACACCACACGCGTTGGCTTCCCCGAGGTCAAGCTCGGCATCTTCCCGGGCTTCAACGGAACCGCACGCTCGATCCGGCAGGCGGGGCCGCTGGCTGCCATGGAAGCGATGCTGACAGGTCGCATGATCAGCGCTTCCTCTGCAAAGCGCATGGGGCTGATCGATCAGTTGGTCGACAGTCCAGGCACATTGCACTGGGCCGCCCGCAAGGCGATCCTCTCGAAACGGAAGTCGTCGCCGGCGCCACAGAGCAAGGCGCTTTTGGGCAAATGGCCGGCGCGTGGTCTGGTGGCCCGCAAGCTGCGCGAGGAAACCGGCAAGAAGGCGCGCGAAGCCCACTATCCCGCACCCTTCCGCCTCATCGATCTGTTCGAGCGTCACGGTGGCAGCTTCGATGCCATGAAAGCGCACGAAACACGGATGTTCGCGCCGCTGATGGTGTCCGACACCTCGCGCAACCTGCGTCGGGTGTTCCGTCTTTCGGAGTTGCTGAAGGCACAGGCCCCCAAGGGTCTCGACTGGAAGCCGATGCGCGTGCATGTGATCGGTGCAGGCACCATGGGTGCTGATATCGCCGGGTGGTGTGTCGTCTCTGGCATGGAGGTGACGCTGCAGGATCTATCACCCGATGTCATCGCCAAGGGGATCAAGGCACAGGGGCGCCTCTTCTCGAAGAAGTTCAAGACAAAGGCATTGCGCGATGCTGCCAGCGCTCGGCTCATTGCCGATCCACAGGGCGACGGGCTGTCTCACGCCGATGTCGTAATCGAGGCGATCATAGAGAAGCTCGATATCAAGCAACGACTGTTCAAGGACATCGAGGACAAGGTGAAACCGGACGCGGTGCTGGCCACCAACACCTCGTCGTTGCAGATCGAGGAGATCGCCAGCGAGATGGCGGACCCCTCGCGGCTCATCGGTATCCATTTCTTCAATCCGGTGGCGCAGATGCCGCTGGTGGAGGTCATCCGCGGCGGCCAGTCGAAGGAGGCGGCTCTCGACAAGGGCTGTGCGTTCGTCACGGCCATCGGGAAGTTCCCGCTCGTTGCCAAGAGCGTACCCGGCTTCCTCGTCAACCGGGTGCTTGCGCCCTACATGATGTCGGCACTGGTTCGCGTCGACAGGGGCGAGGACATGCAGAAGATCGACGAGGCGGCGCGCGTTTTCGGCATGCCGATGGGGCCTGTCGAGCTGGCAGACACTGTCGGCCTCGACGTTTGCGCGCATGTCGGCAAGATCCTCGGTCTCGGGTCGGAAGGGCAGGGTGGGCGGCTGGAGCGGCTGGTCAACTCGGGGCGCCTGGGCAAGAAGACGGGTGAAGGCTTCTACGTCTGGAAGGACGGCAAGGCGGAGAAGAAGCTTGGGACCTATGCGGAAGGCGAGCTCGAACGGCTGGGGCGTGAGCTTGTTCAGCCGCTGATCGAGGAAGCGCAAAAGGCGCTTGACGAAGGTGTCGTTGCCAATGCCGATCTGGTCGATGCGGGTGTGATCTTCGGCACCGGCTTTGCCCCGTTCCGCGGCGGCCCCCTCCACTACAAAAGCTCGCGCGGCGGGCCTGGCGCGGGCTCGCACGTTGCCGCGGCTGCGGAGTAGCCGGCCGCGAAATTCGAACCGGTGCCGCGCGGAGCATCGCGCTGTACCATCCCCGACAAGTTCATTGGTGAACCCCATGCGTGACGGCGTGATCGCGGGTATCCGGAGAGCAACGAAATGACACAGACATTGCGCCGTGTGGCCGTGCTGGGCGGCACCCGCATTCCTTTCTGTCGATCGAATACGCTTTATGCCGATCTCACCAATCTCGAGATGATGACGGCAGCGCTCAACGGTCTCGTCGACCGGTTCGAACTAAAGGGCTCCCACATCGACGAGGTGGTGGGTGGTGCAGTCGTCACGCATTCCAAGGACTGGAACCTCGCGCGCGAGGCGGTGCTGGGAACCAGCCTTGCCCCATCGACCCCAGGCATCACGCTGATGCAGGCGTGCGGTACCAGCCTGCAGTCGGCGATGGGCTCGGCAGCGAAGATCGCGACCGGTCAGATCGAATGCGCGATTGCCGCGGGATCCGATACGACGTCGGACCCGCCGATCGTGTTCTCCAAGAAGTTCGCGCATCGTCTCGCTGCGCTCGGCCAGAAAAAGACGATGATGGACAAGATCAAGGTGTTCAAGGGGCTGTCTCCGGCGGAGCTGGCGCCGTTGCCGCCGCAGACGTCGGAGCCCCGTACCGGCCTCGGCATGGGTCAGCACTGCGAGCTGATGGCCAAGGAATGGGAGATCGGCCGCGAGGCGCAGGATCAACTCGCCTATGAAAGCCACATGAAAGCGACCGAGGCATATCGCTCGGGCTGGATGGATCGTCTGGTGATCCCATGTGCGGGTGTGTTCCGCGACAACAATATCCGCACCGACGTATCGCTCGAAAAGCTGGCCTCACTGAAGACGTCGTTTGACAAGTCGGTCAGGGGCACGCTGACGGCCGGCAACTCGACACCGCTCACAGATGGTGCGGCAGCCATCCTGCTGGCGTCGGAGGAATGGGCCGCGGCGCGCGGGTTGCCCGTCAAGGCGTATCTCACCTATGCGCAGACCTCCGCCAACGACTTCGTGGCAGGCGAAGGGCTGCTGATGGCGCCTACGATTGCCGTCTCGCGCATGCTTGAGCGCACCAACCTGAAGCTTCAGGACTTCGAATTCTACGAAATCCACGAGGCATTTGCCGCGCAGGTCCTGGCAACGCTGAAGGCTTGGGAGGACCCGGAGTATTGCCGAACACGGCTGGGACGTTCCGAGCCGATGGGTTCGATTGATCGCGCGAAGCTCAACGTGAAGGGTTCCTCGATCGCGTTCGGTCATCCGTTCGCGGCGACGGGCGCGCGCATTGTCGCCAATCTCGCCGAGCTGCTGGCCGAGCATGGCGGGCGTGGCCTCATTTCGATCTGCACGGCGGGCGGCATGGGTGTTGCCGCGATCATGGAGAGTGCCAAGGCCGCGTGATGCGGGAAGACACCTCAGCGCATCTGCGTTATCAGTGCCCTGCAAACGAAGGGGCAAGTGGGTTCATGACGAACGCGGCGGACGACAAGCAGCTCAACGCGGCCAAGGTGCTGATCGGTGAACTGGCACAGAAACTCGATCTCGACGCGTACGTGCGGTTGTGGGATGGCTCGCGCGTGCCGCTGGGGGCGAACGCCAGCGGCCCGTTCGAAATCATCATCGCCGATCCGGGTGTCATCGCTTCGACATTGCGCAGCCCGGGTCTCGAAACCATCATCCGCCACTACGTCAACAAGCGTATCGATTTTGCTGGAGGAACGATCATCGATTTGGGCCGCCAGCTCAATCGCGAGGGGCGCTCGGTCAAGCTCAAAGGTCTCGATGCGTTCAAGCTTGCGGGCAAGCTGCTGCCATTTCTGTTCGCGCCGGGCGCACCACCGCAGGAAAAGGGCGGGTTTTCTGGTGACGAAATTGGCCGTAGCCGCAAAACCTCCGACAACAAGGACTACATCCAGTTCCACTACGACCTTTCCAACGACTTCTATGCGCTCTTCCTCGATCCGGAAATGGTCTACTCGTGCGGGTATTTCACCGATTGGGGCAATGACATCGCCACGGCGCAGCGCGACAAGCTGGAGATGATCTGCCGCAAGTTGCGATTGAAACCTGGCGACCACATGCTCGATATCGGCTCTGGCTGGGGTGGGCTCGTCTGCCACGCCGCGCAGAACCACGGCGTTAGTGCGCATGGCATCACGCTGTCTCAGGAGCAGCTCGAGTTTGCGCGCGAGAAAGTCAAGCGACTGGGGCTTGAGGACCGCGTCACCTTTGAACTCACCGATTACACGGAGGTCAAGGGATCCTACGACAAGATTGCGTCAATTGGCATGTATGAGCACATCGGATTGAAGAGCATCCCCGTCTACATGCACAAGGTGCGCACGCTCCTGAAGGATGACGGGCTGTTCCTCAATCACGCCATCGCGCGGCGCGCGCCCAAGCCGACGCTGCTGACGAAGCGGCTCAGACCCGAGCAGCGCGCCATCGCGAAGTACATCTTTCCTGGCGGCGAACTCGACGACATCGGCCACTCGCTGGTTGCGATGGAGCGCGCCGGATTCGAGGTGCAGGATGTCGAGGCCTGGCGCCTGCACTATGCGCGTACCTGCCAGCTCTGGTGTGAGCGGCTCACCGCCGAGAAGGAAAAGGCCATCGCGTTCGTGGGCGAGGAGAAGTATCGCATCTGGGTGGCTTATCTTGCGGGTGTCTCTCTGGCCTTCTCGCGAGGAACGCTGCGGCTCTTCCAGACACTGGTCTCCAAAAATGCGAAGCGTCCGCCGGCTTTGCCGCCGACCCGAGCCGACCTTTACCGGTAGGAAAGGTGGCGGCTGCCATTTAAGGCTTTTCGACGGACTTCAGGAATTCCACGCATTTGGAGCGCAATTCCTTCAGGTCGGTCAAGGTGCGTGCCAGGTCCACCTTCTTGCGGTTGAGGTCGGCAATGGCAACCTCCACTTTGGAGAGCAGCATTTCAGTCTGAGTGCGCTGCGAGCGGTCGACGTCGTAGAGCGCCAGGTATTCGGCGATATCCTCCAGCGTGAAGCCGAGGTTCTTGCCGCGCAGGATGATGCTGAGGCGACCACGGTCGCGGCGCGAATAAATGCGGTTGGTTCCTTCGCGGCGAGGCCTGATCAGTCCGCGCGCCTCGTAGAAGCGGATGGCGCGGGTCGTGATCTGAAACTCATCGGCGAGTTGGCCGATGGTGTATGTGCTCTCGTCGTCCGGCGAACCACTCTGGCGGGCAATGGCGTCCGGATCGTTATGCCCAATGTGCGTCATCCGGTTTTTCTCAAGGCAGCTTGCCGGGCGGCCTCCTCCTGTTTGAGCTCTTTCTTGGAAAGCTTTCCGATCATCGTCTTTGGCAGGCTGTCGCGGAACTCGATGGCCACGGGCATTTCGAATTTGGACAGCGATTTCTCCAGGTGGGCCATTATGTCTTCGGACGTGGCCTGTGCACCGGACTTCAGTTTGATGAATGCCTTGGGGGCTTCGCCACGATAATCGTCCTTGATGCCGATGACGGTCACTTCCTCGACGGCGGGATGCTCGTAGATCCTTTCTTCGATCTGGCGCGGATAGACGTTATAGCCCGAGCAGATGATGAGATCCTTGATGCGGTCCTCGATGGCGAAGAAGCCGTCCTCGTCCATGCGGGCGACGTCGCCGGTGCGCAGGAAGCCGTCTGAGGTGAAAACCGCTGCTGTCTCCTCCGGCTTGTTCCAATAGCCCTTCATCACCTGCGGGCCCTTGATGCAAACCTCGCCTTTTTCGCCGTGCGGGACCTCCTTTTCAGGGTCATTGATATCGCGCAGCGAGATGAAGGTGGCGGGCAGAGGTATGCCGATCGATCCGGCTTTCACCTTGCCTTCGATCGGGTTGCACGTGGCAACGGGAGAGGTTTCGGAGAGGCCATAGCCTTCGACCACCTTGCATCCCGTCAACGCCTCGAACTTCTGCTTGACCTCGATCGGCAGCGCAGCGCCGCCGGAGAGACAGAACTTGAGGGAGGACAGATCATAGGTCTTGATCTTGGGATGGTTCATGATGGCGTTATAAAGTGTCGGCACGCCGGGCATGATCGTCGGTCGCGTCTGGTTGATGAGCGTCAAGGCGTCATTGAGCACGAAGCGAGGCATGATGACGATCTGGGCAGCCTTGGCGATGCCGAGGTTCATCACCACGGTCATGGCGAAGACGTGAAAGAAGGGCAGCACACCCATGACACGCTCCTGGCCGTCCTTGAGATCGGGGGCCCAGCTGGCGACCTGGAGCACGTTGATGTAGGCGTTGGCGTGCGTCAGCATAGCGCCCTTGGGCGTGCCCGTGGTGCCACCGGTGTACTGTAGCACGGCGATGTCGTTTTCCGGAGCGATAGGAACCGGCATCCGGGGGCCGTGATCGGTCAGAACCTGACCCTCGAGCGTGATGCGGTCACGCACCGTAGAAGCGTTGGGGTGGGCAAGTTCCTTGCTCTTGAAGAGGCGGAACAGAACTGACTTCGTGCCGGGCAAGAGAGACGTGAACGGCGCGACCACGGCGCGATGGAGCACTCCCTCCTTCAACAGCGCCTCGACCTTGTCGAACAGCAGCTTCAGGTCCAGCGTAACCATCATCTCGGTTTCGCTGTCTTTGATTTGGAAGGCCAACTCGTCAACCGTATACAGAGGATTATAGTTGACGACGATGCCCCCCGCTTTAAGGACAGCAAAGTAATAAACAATGAATGTTGGAGAATTTGGCAAGAATAGCCCGACTTTTGTACCCTTGCGCACGCCGAGCCGCTGCAGTCCGGCCGCAGCGCGTTCAACGAGCTGTCCCAACTCGCCGTAGGTGAGGGTCTTGCCGAGGAAATTTGTTGCAGTCCGGGTGGCATGGCATGCGACTGCCTGATCGAGCAGGGTGTAAAGGGGGGCTGGTGTAAACGTCTGACGCCACTCGATATTTTCAGGGTAGCTACGGAGCCACCTTGGATTGGCGTCAGCGCCGGAGGCGGGCTGGACGCTAGCAGCTGTCATCAAAAGAGCCTCCCATCTAGGGCCTTGCGCGGGTGGCGCACGCCGAAGTTCATTGTATTTTGTAAGGGGCCGGCTTGTCTTAAGATGGTGATGCAAGGCCGGCCATTTGAGTACTATTGAACACTTTTTCAAGAGTTTCGGCTAGGACGGGCTGTAGCGTGATGCTGGCGCCAAACAGATCCTGGGATCCGTAGGCACGACCATCGGCCCACGGCACGGAATTTGCTCGAAAGTCGTTGTTAGATTTGCCGCAAATCCCCATGCTGGACGGGCGCAAGGTTTAAGTATAAGGACGGCCTCAGCTTGTTTGCACGGCAGCTCGTGCATAGTAGGTAGAAAGTAACAGGGATCCGCGAAGCCCCAGGGGCGCGGATAGGAGAACGAAATGGACGAAGTCGCCACCAAGATCATCGAGATCCTCAAGAAGCATATGAAGGAGCCGCGTGACGATATCGCTTTGTCCACGCCGTTGACGGACCTGAAGATTGAGTCGCTCGATCTGGCCATGATCGTTTTCGATATCGAGGATTCGTTCCAGATCGAGATTCCCTACAACGCTAACGAGGACGTTGAGGACTTCAAGTCCGTCGGCTCCGTTGTCGATCGCGTCAAGGCGCTGATCGCGCAGAATGCAGCCGCGTAAAGTGTTCGAGGATGGGGCGCGCGTGGCTTGCCGCCGCCGCGTCAACCGCAAATTCCAGGTAGTTTCCCGCGGTCACACGGGCCGCATCGATCGTAGAGTAATCGTATGAAAAGAGCGGACGGCTTGCGCCGTGTCGTCGTGACCGGCTTTGGCATGGTCACTCCGATCGGTCTCGACAGCAACGAGACCTGGGCTTCAATGAAGCAAGCCAAATGCGGCGTCAGCCGTATCGAGAACTTCCCACTGGAAGATCTCTACATTCACATCGCTGGCGAGATCAAAGGCTTCGATCCGGCCACGCATGTCACCAGCAAGAAAATCCAATATGGCGAGCGTTATTCGTGGTTCGCCGGCCGGGCAGCAGAAGAGGCCTGGAGGATGTCGGGCCTGCCGACGCCCTACAACAATCCCTATCGTTCGTGCTGCATCATCGGCTCGGGTGCGGGCGGCTATTCCACGGTCGAGACGGCCTATCGCGATCTTTTCATCAACAACAAGCGCGCCACGCATCCGCTGACGCTGCTTCGCATCATCGGTTCGTCGGCTTCGGCCCACGTCGGTATTGAGTATGGCATCAAGGGGCCGACCTTTGCGACATGCTCGGCCTGCTCGACGGCGACGCACGCCATCGGCATCACTTATGACTATATCCGCCAGGGCCTTGTCGACGTCGGCGTCGCGGGTGCATCCGAGGCGGTGCTGACCTACGGCTCCATGCGCACATGGCAGGCGATGCGCGTGCTGTCGCCGGATGGCTGTTTCCCATTCTCCAAGCGCCGTAATGGTACGGTGCTGGCGGAAGGTTCGGGCATTCTCGTGCTGGAGGAATATGAACACGCCAAGCGGCGGGGCGCCAAGATCCTGGCCGAGCTCAAGGGCTATGGCATGTCGTCTGACAGCAAGGATATGGTCAACCCGGACATCGACGGCCCGCGCAGCGCCATGCAGTTTGCGCTCGACGATGCGGGGCTCGATCCCTCTGAGATCGACTATCTCAACGCTCACGGCACGGCCACGGCGCTCAACGACGTCAATGAGACGAACGCCATCAAGGACGTTTTCGGCGACCACGCCTACAAAATGGCGATCTCCTCGACGAAATCGATGCATGGGCACCTTCTTGGTGCGGGCGGTGGCGTTGAGGCGGGCGTCTGCATCAAGGCCATCAACGAAGGCTGGGTGCCGCCGACGATCGGCTACACCGAACCCGATCCCAAGTGCGATCTCGACTACGTGCCGAACGAGGGTCGTTCCATGAGAGTTCGCTACACGATGTCGAACTCGTTTGCGTTCGGTGGTCTCAATGCCGTTCTGGTTTTCGGACCGGCGCCCGAGGCTGCGTGATCGGCTGGATAAAGCCGCTCCATGAAGCGGGCGCCTTATTGGCGCCCGTCTTCTTTTGTGCATGTTTTTCACGCTGAACCGCTGCACACTTCAGCTAAACATGCTCTATCGACGCGATGCCAACAGACATTCTGAGAGCGCGTTCCAAAGTTTCCGGCCGAAGCCAGGCTGTATTGCGTGAGCCGAGCGATCGCATCATTGTGCTTGAGGCGGGACGGGTCAGCATACGCGCGCGGCTCGCGCCGACCGCCACTGCAGACCTGATCTGGGAGGCGCTTCCCATTTTCAGCAAGGCAGAGCCGTGGGGCGAGGCAATCCATTTCCAGATCCCCTTGCGCTGCGGACGTGATAGGACGGCGCGGCTGCAGGCGCGGCTGGGCGACATCTGCCTGTGGTGCGAGGAGCGTCGCGTGATCATCGCGTTCGGCCCAACACCTATCTCGCGTCCGAATGAGATCCGCATGCCGAGCCCCGTTAACGTCCTCGCCAACGCGCTCGACGACGTCGGAGTCTTGCGGGGCGTGCGTGTGGGTGAAAAAGTGTCGCTATCGCGCTGGCGGGGCTCGTGACACGCTCGGGGTGACAAAGCGGGGACAGGAGCATCCGTGGCGACCGAGAGGCGCGGGCAAACGGCCGATTCAGGGCAGGAGGAGCCATGCGGGACATTCTCATTCGGGTGGGTGATGTGGCGATCCGCGCCCGGTTGCTCGATACGCCCACCGCGGACAGGATCTGGGCGGCGCTACCGATCTACTCGCGGGCGAAGACCTGGGGACGGGAGGTCTATTTCAGTGCACCGTTATCGGTGGCGCGAGAGGCGGATGCCCGCGACGTGGTGCAGGCTGGAGAGATCGCCTTCTGGCCCGACGGAGATGCGATCGCGCTCGGGTTTGGGCCGACACCGATTTCGCGGGACGGCGAGATCAGGCTCGCCAGCCCGTGCAACGTCTGGGCGCACGCGCTTGATGACGTCACGGCATTGAGGTCGGTGCGTGGAGGCGAACAGATTGCAGTGATCGAAGCAGATAGTTGAGCGGGCAATTCCGGCGCGGGGCGGGAAAAACTGTGCTGCCGCCGTTGCAGGCGCCTCGCATTTGAGCGGATCCAGCCCTGGTGGAACCACATAAATCGATGGCCGGTTCCAACTCCGTGTTTGGCCCGTGTGCTTCATGCTCTTGCTGGACGTCTGAGTGCTTCCATCTCAGCCGATCCAACACCTTGTTTCGAGCATGTTTTTCACGCTGAACCGCTGCACACTTCAGCTAAACATGCGCTAAGGCGCCAGAGGACGGCCGGCGCGGTGGTACCAGTTGACGATGTCCGACCAGATCTCGTCTGCAGTTTCCGCGAACCAGAACAGTTCCCGATCCTCAGGATCTATAGTGCCCTCGTTAAGCAGGAACTCTGGATCAAAGACGCGTCGCCAGAAACTCTCACCGACGAGAATCACGGGCATGGGCGTGATCTTGCGCGTCTGGATCAGCGTCAAGGTCTCGAACAACTCGTCGAGGGTGCCGAAGCCGCCTGGAAAGACGACGAGGGCGCGCGCCCTCAGAAGGAAATGCAGTTTGCGCATGCCGAAATAGTGGAAGCGGAAGCACAGGCCGGGTGTCAGATATGGGTTGGGAAATTGCTCGTGCGGCAGGGTGATGTTGAGTCCAACCGAAAGTGCGCCGACATCGCACGCACCACGGTTTGCAGCCTCCATGATGCCGGGCCCGCCGCCCGTGACGATGACCAGCTTGCGCCCATAGGGGCCCTCCTGCTGGCCGACGATGCGGCCAAATGTGCGGGCGATGTCGTAATAGCGGCTGTTCTCAAGTGCACGGTTGGCCAATTTCAGCTTCTGCTGCAGCTGCTCGTTTCCAGGCGACCGACTCACGGCGTCGACGAGCCGCTCGACTTCGGCTCTCGCTGTTGACGGCTCAAGGATGCGTGTACCTCCGAATACGACAATTGAATTCCTGATACCCTGCTGATCGAGAAGGTTGTCGGCCTTGAGAAAGTCGAGCATGAGGCGCACGCCGCGCGCCTCGTCCTGGTCGAGAAAGTTCAGCTCCTCATCTGCCGGTCGGTAGCTCGGGTGGCTCATGATTTCCGCGATCTGGGTAGAAGCGCGTAGGTCCTCCTTGTCGGATTTGGGGATTTGCCAGGGTAGAACCGTGCGGCGCGCGATCGGGTCGGCCGGCTCGGGCTTGCATCTCACCTCGCCATTTTGCTCTTCCATCTGTCCGCTCCCTGCAGCAGTCTGTGCGTCATTGCCCTGGAAGCTTTCGATCAAGCCGGACCGGCGCACCTGCGCTTTCATTGTCTCTCGACCGCTTTTAACATGACAATCCCTGCCACCAACGAAGCTATCGCTGACAAGCTGCGCGAGATGGCAGATGTCATTGAGCAGCAGCAGGCGGAAAGCTTTCGCGTCAATGCCTATCGCCGGGCAGCGCAGTCCCTGATCGCGTTGGGATGTCCTGTCGATGAGGTGTGGCACAACGAGGGGCTTGCCTGACTCGTAGCTCTGCCCGGAATCGACCGCGGCATGGCTCGCACGACAGGTACGTGCGCTAAAGTCAGCCGTGAAACCGAACGGCTGTAAAGGAGGAGATGGATGCGCTGGACCCTTCCTATTGTCACCCTCGGTGGGACCGCTATCGGTGTGCACCTGACGTTCATGCTGCTGATCGCTTGGATTGGCGCGGTGCTGTGGATGGCAAAGGGCCCGGTCGCAGCGATCGACGGTGTCGTGTTCGTCATTGCGCTCTTCGTCTGTGTCGTGCTGCACGAGTTGGGGCATGCCTATGCCGCACGCCGCTATGGCATACGTACGCGAAGTATCACGCTCTACCCGATCGGCGGACTGGCAGCGCTCGATCGACTTCCGGAGGCTCCGGCCCAAGAGGTGGTCGTCGCGCTGGCCGGACCCGCCGTCAACATCCTCATCGCGCTGGTGCTCGTCGCCCTCTTCGGTGCCCGTATTGAACTTGCTGCGCTGAGCGAGTTCGGTACGCCGGGGGCCGATTTCTTGTCGCGTCTGGCGACCGTCAATCTGGTGCTTGCGGTCTTCAACCTTATTCCGGCGTTCCCGATGGATGGCGGGCGTGTCTTGCGCGCGGTGCTGGGGTTCACAATGTCTCGCGCGCAGGCGACCCAGGCGGCGGCCCGCGTCGGCCAGATGCTCGCAATCGCTCTCGGATTTCTCGGTCTGCTCGGTAATCCCGTGCTCGTTCTGATTGCCGTGTTCGTTTATCTGGCCGCGGGAACGGAAGCCTATTCGGCAACGCTGCATGATTTTGCACGCGGGCGGCCAGTCGGAGATGCGATGATCGTGCACTTCGAGGCGCTGTCGACGCATTCGACGCTCGACGATGCGGCGCGCATGCTGCTCGAGACGACGCAGCGTGAGTTCCCGGTTCTCGATGCGCAGCACCATGTCGCAGGGTTCGTCGCATCGCGCGCGCTTGTCGACAGTCTCGGCGCACAAGCGGGCAGCACGCTCGTCAGCGAGATCATGGTGCGTGACATCCCGGTTTTGTCGGAAAGCGCGTTCCTGGAGCAAGCAGTCGAACGTCTCGAGAAGGACGCGGCTCCTGCAGTTGCCGTCGTGGCGCGCGATGGTCAGCTCGTCGGCTACGTCACCTTGGAGAATATCGCGGAATTCTTCATGATCCGCTCGGCCAATGTGAATGCCCGCCAACGCGCTGCCGAAAGGACCAGTACGCGGATCGGGTGAGCGCACCAGGGCCGACGTCGACAAAGATCTTTCGTTGGCATGATCCATCATGCGGCACACATGTCACACGGTGCGGAGAGGACCATGAATGTGACGATCCGTTTTTGCGGTGCTGCGAGGACCGTCACGGGTTCGTGCAGTCTGCTAGAGACGCCACATGCGACATTTCTCGTCGATTGCGGACTGTTCCAGGGCGCGAAGACTCTCAAGGAGCTCAACTATCGCCCATTTCCGTTCGAACCGCCGGACATCGACTTCGTGCTGCTCACGCACGCCCATATCGATCACGCCGGCTTGCTGCCCAAACTGGTCAGGCAAGGCTTCAAGGGGCGGATCTATGCAACGCATGGAACGCGCGATCTATTGTCGTTCATGCTGCCCGACAGCGGCCACATCCAGGAGTTCGAGGTCGAGCAGCTCAACGAAAGAAATGCGCAGCGCGGCAGGCCACTCGTATCGCCGATCTACACGCGGGCCGACGCAGAACTGACGCTCGATCAGATCGTGGCGGTGCCCTACGAGGAATGGATCGAGGTGGGCGATGGTGTGCGGGCACGCTACTGGAACGCAGGGCACATCCTCGGATCCAGCTCGATCGAGGTGCAGATTGCGACAGAGGAGCCCGAGCAACGCTTCGTGAGCATGCTCTTTTCGGGTGACATAGGTCCCGAGCACAAGCTCTTTCATCCCGATCCGGATGCTCCTGACAACTTCGATTATGTCATTGCCGAATCCACCTACGGCGGACGCCGCCGAACGCGGGTTACACCTGATGAACGCCGTCTGATGCTCGCTGGCGAGGTCAAGGAGGCGCTACGGGCGGATGGCATGCTCCTCATTCCAGTCTTTGCGGTCGAGCGCACCCAGGAGCTCATCTGTGACCTCGTCAAATTGCGCGGCGCGGGCGCCATTCCTCATGTGCCGATATTCCTCGACTCTCCTCTTGCCATCCAGGTGACGAAGGTCTTCGAGCAGCATGCGGCGCGTCTGGAGAACATGGATTGCGGGCGCAAGCTGCTCGACCAGCCAGGGATCTATGCCACTGCAACCAGTGAAGAGAGCAAGCTGATCAATCGTGTCACCGGTGGCGCCATCGTGCTCGCCGCAAGCGGCATGTGTGAGGCCGGTCGCATTCGTCACCATCTGAAGCGCTGGCTGTGGCATCCCGGCGCGACAGTGCTGCTGGTTGGCTATCAGGCGCAAGGCACGCTTGGCCGGCTTCTGGCCGACGGTGTGGCGAACGTCACGATCCAGGGCGTCGATATCAAGGTTCAGGCGCGGATCCGCAAGACAGATATCTATTCGGGACATGCGGATGGAGAGGAGCTTGCGCGTTGGATCATCGCGCGCATGCCGATCAAACGTGCGCTCTATCTCACACACGGTGAAGAGGAGGAAATGACTGCTCTGACGCGTGCGCTGGTGTTGCAGGGTATCCCTGCAGAGCGGATCATCAGCCCGGTTCTCGATGACGCGTATGATTTGACAGAATATGGCCGTTCCCCGCTTGTGCGGCGCATGCCCCGACGACTCGAGCCGGAGCTGGTCGGGCGCCCCGATTGGCATAATGAGTTGGCGCAATTCACAATCGATCTGCGCAAAGCACTCGACCTTGCCGCCGACGAGCGCTCCCGCAAAATCATATTGCGACGTGTCGAACGCGCGCTGGAGCAACAAAAGGCGGATGAGCGCAGGGAAGAGAAGTCGCGTGGCAGGGGACGTCGCAAATAGGAAACCTACAATGGTGCAGATCGAAGTGCGTCCGCTGCAAGGGCTCTTGATCGAAGAGCAACCGGTGGAAATCGTCGAGCGCAAAGGGCTAGGGCACCCGGATACGATCTGCGACATGTTGAGTGAGCGTTTCAGCGTTGCGCTTTCGCGTCATTACATCGATCGGTTCGGAATCATCCTTCATCACAACGTGGACAAGGCACTGCTGTCAGCGGGGCGCGCGGAAGCGCGGTTTGGCGGCGGTCAAATCCTCAAGCCGATCGAGATCTATCTGGGCGGGCGGGCAAGTCTGGACGTGAGGGGCGCGCGTGTGCCCGTGCGCGAGATTGCGACCGAGGTGGTTCGATCCTGGATTGGCGACAATCTCCACATGAGCCACCTGCTCGGCGACGTCGAGGTAAAATGCCTGGTGCAGCCAGGGTCGAGCGAGCTTGTTGAACTCTTCATGCGGCAACGAGAGGCGGGCAAGATGCTCGCGAATGATACATCCATCGGTGTGGGGTATGCGCCCATGAGCGGGCTTGAGCGGATCGTTCTGGAGGTTGAGGAGCACGTCAACACGCGCGGCTTCAAGAGGGATTTTCCCTCAAGCGGCGAAGACGTCAAGGTTATGGGAGTGAGAGTTCGCGATCGGATCACCTTGACGGTCGCGTGTGCATTTGTTGGAGCGTATTTGCACGACAGCGCCGCCTATATCGAGGCCAAAGAACAGCTCGCGATGACAGCCAGGAACGTTGCGGCCGCGTTGACCCGCCGGGAGGTCGCAGTCGACGTGAACGTCGCCGATAACGTCACTTCGGGTGACATCTTTCTGACAGTTGCCGGCACGTCCGCCGAAGCCGGTGACGACGGGGAGACAGGTCGCGGCAACCGCATCAATGGTCTCATCACGCCAAACCGGCCGATGACACTGGAGGCGGTCGCCGGCAAAAATCCCATCACCCATGTCGGCAAGATCTACAATGCGACCGCCCGGAATATTGCGCAGGAGCTGGTTGCGGTCGTGCCCGGCGTTACTGATGCGGAATGCCGGCTGGTGAGCCGCATTGGCACGCCGATCGACGAACCTGCCATCGTCGATGTTCAGTTGCGCACGCTGGAGGGGGGCTTGAGTTCACAGATGAAACGGCACGCGAGTGAAATCGTCTGCGATCATCTGCACCGTGCAACGGACATCTGGCGATCGTTTTTCGACGGCGTGCAGCGTGTTGCCTGATGATCAAAGGTCAATGCCGGCGGCGATTTTGTGTCTCCCCTTCTGACCTTGTTGTCGAACTCTCATTCGTGCGGTTCGCCGCCAATGAGCACGCACGTGAGCGCGGTCGATTCAGGCCACTGTCACGATTCCGAGGAGCACCAGAAGGAACATCACAAGGACGAAAGAAATGAGAAGTTTGGCACCCGTCGCTGCGGCGCCGGCGACGCCATAGAAGCCGAAAAGGCTGGCGAAGGCCGCGATGATCAACAAGAGAAGTATGAGTTTCAGCATTGGTTCTTTCCCGAAAAGCCACGATCGCAACGTCGTAACTTCATCCTCGTTTTGCGCGGCTCAGGGGGCAGCAGGGATTTGGACGTCAGTAGGATATGACTGCAAGATTCTGCTGCGAAAGCTCAGCGTGCGGTCGCCGCGCGACGCGCATTGGATTCTGCTGGGATTGGGATGCTCAGAGTGCGCCGATTGGGCCCGAGGCTGGCCTGTGTCCCGGCAAAGTGCTTGGGTCGCGCACGATGGCGCGACCCGTGCACTTCGAGCAGATTACTTCATCTTGCTGCCCGGTGAGCCGGCCGGTGCGCCGCCCGGTGAACTGCCGCTCGCGCCTGAACCGGCACCGGTCGCCGCAGAACTCTTCACATGGCCGTCTTTGCAGCCCTTCGTGAATTCTGATTGCGACAATTTGCCGTCGTTATCGGAATCCACGCTCTTGAAATCGGTCACGTAGGACTGAGCCTGGGACATCGACAGGCTGCCCGCGCCGGACGGATTTGCTTTGCTCCAGATCGTGTCGCACTCAGCCTGAGACAGTTTGTTTGCCGTACCAGACGGGGGTGACGTTGTCGGTGGCGCCTGTGCAATTGCTCCGGTTGAGATCAGTGCCGCGCCGGCCAGCGTTGCGGCAATCAGAGTGATCCGTGACATGGAAGTCTCCTCTCTTGCATTCTACCAGGGGGCTTTGCAGCTCGAGTACGGCTGCGGTACAAGTAACGTTGTTATCGTTGGCGGGGTTCCCCCGATTCGAATTGAATGATGCGCAAGCGGCGCGATTTCTTCGTGCTGGTGTGCTGGGGGTGAAGGGGCGAGGGGACGTGCGCGACATTTTCGGACGACGACTGCGCTTTGTCGTGGCCACGCTAACGATGGTGTGTATCTGTGCTGCTACACTCCATGCCGAGGACCTGAACCCGCGAGGCACGAATGCGGCCGGTTTTGGGCCATTTGGCCCGCAGAGCAGCCGCCTTCGTGAACAGCTCTGGGTGGTTCCCGGCGCGGATCCGCAAACGCCATTGCGAGCGACGGTTTTTCAGCCGCCTGCTGACGATGGTTCGCCTGCCCGGCGACCGCTGGTCATCATCAATCACGGTAGCGATGCAGCAACGCGCGAATCGGTTTCCATGCCGATCTTCTACTGGTTGTCGCGCTGGTTCGTGGAGCGCGGTTACGTCGTCGTTCTGCCGCAGCGCCGAGGTTTTGGCGCAACAGGCGGCGAATTTGCCGAAGCAAATGACACGTGCCTGAACCCTGATCATGCTAGCGCGGGGCTGGCTGCAGCCGACGACATCGAAGCCGTCATGAACTTCATGCTGGCGCAACCGTTCGTCAAACCGAATTCAGCGGTCGTCGTGGGAATTTCCGCCGGGGGATGGGCGACATTGGCGCTTGCCTCTCGCCACCCTGCCGGCATGCAACGTGCCATTGCCTTTGCGCCAGGCAGAGGCGGTCACGCATGGGGAAAGGCTGGCGAGATTTGCGGCGAGGAGAAGCTGGTCTCGGCCACTGCGGATTTTGGAGCCGGGACGCAAGTGCCCACGCTTTGGCTCTATTCGCGCAACGATACCTTTTTTCCTCCGCGTGTCGCACAGCAACTTGTGAATGCCTGGACCAAGGCTGGAGGCGATGCCGAATTTCATTTGTTGCCGGCCTATAACGTTGAGGGTCACGATATCGCGAATGATCGCGCGGGCTGGATGTTGTGGGGCAACATCTTAGAGCAGTTCCTCGATACCCCGCCGGCCGAGCGCGCGCGGATGTCGGCATCATTCATCCCGTCGGAATGATCCGAGGAGCGACGTGCAGTTGCACGGCGTGATGGCATCTCATTCGACTGGACCAGGTCAAGTTCAGACTGAGTGACGTCTGGTCATCGAGACTGCTCTGTCTCTTGGATGAGAGAAGCGGTGGGCGATCGGGACGATTGGTGGGCCCGGCAGGATTCGAACCTGCAACCAGACGGTTATGAGCCGCCAGCTCTAACCATTGAGCTACGGGCCCCACGCTTCGTCGGCACGAGGAACCAAACAATGGTTCCTCTCTGCCATGTTCTGTTCGCCGCCGACGCCCCCGAATTAGTCCATTGAGCACCAGCATTATTCGGCTCATCAGACATGTGGATCGGGCAGCGCGCCCCATAGTATGAGATCGGGGAGGCGTAACTTGCCCCGCCCACAACTGGGCGGCTGCGGACCGTAAGAGCGCTGGCAAGCCTGGTCAAGGGACTGCAGAGTTGTGCGGTGCTGTTCCGCCCCGCAGGATGCCTTTTCGACTGAGGGGGCTCGATCTGGCGGTTGCGGTTGCTGCTACGATTCGGAGGCCGGCTGCGCCGCGGGAACGCCCCTGGGCGGTGTTTCGCGTTCGATGAACAGCTGGCCTACAGCAAGTTTAGCTGAAGTGTGCAGCGGTCAGTCGTGCTTCCATCAAGACCTGACCTGTTCGTGCCCTCGTTTCACCGTGTTCGCTTGATCTCAATGAGGCTCGGCGCCAAGCACGGGCGCCTTTTGATAACGGTGGTCAACATTTGTGGGAGACGTGAATGATTCAGGCTGGTGCTTGCGGCAGGATTGCCGGGGCTATCGTTGCGCTGCTTTCGTTGGCGGTGGTACCCCGAGCCGCATTGGCACAGGAGGGGCAGGTGGAGCGGTCTGGAGCAGACATGTCGCAGCGGTACGTTACGGTTTCGGCGGAGGGGAAGGTCTCTGCCAGGCCGGATATGGCGCGCATTTCATCGGGCGTCGTCAGCGAGGCCGCCAGCGCAAAGGAGGCCTTGGGTGCCAATTCGCTGGCGATGGAAAGATTGCTCACGGGTCTCAAGGCGGCTGGCATCGCCGAGGAAGACATTAAGACCACCTCATTCGACGTCTCGCCGCGCTATCAGCACAGCCGCGACGGGTCGGCGCCGCGCATCGACGGATACAGGGTCAGCAACGACGTGAGCGTCGTGGTGCGGGACCTCGCCAGGCTCGGTCCGCTCCTCGATCAATTGGTGACACTGGGAGCTAACCGGATCGGTGGGCTTTCGTTCGATATCGAGAAGATCGAAACATTGCAGGACGAGGCGCGCCAAAAGGCCATCGCCAATGCCCGCCAGCGTGCCGAGCTATATGCGAGTGCAGCCGGCGCCCGTATCGGCAAGGTCCGCGTCATTTCGGAAGACATGCCGCAGGTTCTACCGCGCGGGCCGATGATGGCGCGGGCCGCCGCTGCTGAAAGCGTCCCCATCGCCGAGGGATCGCAAGAGATCACCGCGCGCGTTACGGTGACATATGCCTTGGAGTGAGGGGGCTGGCTGCGGCGAGGCGATAAGAGCGCTTCTCAGTCAAGCTTGTGGACTTTGACCCGCGCGCGGGTCTCGGCCTCGGGGGCACCGGGCTGCTCGAGCCAATCGGTGAAGTTGCGCATCTCGCCGCCGTACCGCAGCTTGCGCAGGTGATGAAGGTTGATTGTTGCAGCAACCCATCCCGGCTCGTTTACGCGCCCTTCGGCGAGCACGCCGTTGTCGGACACGCCAAACTCGGCGGGAACGAAGATGCCGGCGGCGCCGGTATTGAAGTCGACCGCAGCCGACCAGGGTGCATCACCGATGGTTGGGCTCGTGACTGCAGCAATCTGATTTTCCAGCGCACGCGCCATGGCGCCCGTCCGCACGCGATGATGACCAGAGATGCGTTCGGTGCATTGTGGCACCAGCAGGACTTCCGTCCCGGCCATGGCCATGGCACGCGCTAGGTAAGGAAACTCGCAGTCATAGCAGATCGCCGTGGCGATTATGCCGATACGCGTGTCGAAGACGGCGATCTCGTCGCCAGCTGCCATATTCCAGTTACGCTCGAATGGCGTGAGGATGAGCTTGTGCTGCTCGGCCACGGCACCGGACGGTGCAACGAGCTGGGTCGCATTCACGTAGCGTCCATCAGCGCGCTTCGATGGTCCGCTGCCGACCAGGATGTGGACGTTGTGGCGGCGGGCCAACTCGGCATGGTGGGCGATGCGCTCGGCGGCGAGTTCGGCGATGGCTTCCAATGTAGCGTCGAGGTCGCCATACACCTGCGGGCCGAGCGCGTGCGCCTGCTCGATGGAGCCGTACTCGGGGAAGACGAGAAGCTCGGCGCCGGTTTCGGCCCCCTCCTTCACCCAGCTTGCGATCTTGTCCTTCCACGCGTCGATGCTGACGACGGCGTCGATGGGGTACTGGGCGCCTGCAACGGTCAAGGTATCCTTCATGGAGCTATAGATCCTTGACCCAGAACTGCAGTTCCTTGGTTGTCTCGGCCTGTTGATCGATGTCCTTCCAGGCGTAATGGGCGACGAGGCCCGGCGCTGGGGCATAGCCGCGCTTTCTCCAGAAGTCGTCGAGGGGGCGATAATCCGTTGGCTTCAGCGGATGATCATCCGGGCGCACGACACGGCAGAAGGTGGAATGTTTGAAGCCTCCGAGCCGCCGGGCCTGGGCTTCGCGGTGGTCGAAGAAGGCGTGGCCGACGCCGCCGCCGCGGTGAGTCGGCAGGAGTACGCTTTCCCCGCAATAAAACACCTCGGCGATGTCATAGCCGGCAGCGGCGAAGGGACCTTTGAACTCCTCGTCGGCATGCACCATTGGCAGGCCGGTCGATGCGCCGACGATCTTTTCGCCATCGCGCGCGATGACGCAGACGGCGCCGGGTGCGGCCGCGAAGGTCGAGAGATACTGCTGCTCGTATTCCAGCGTGCCATCGTAGAGGTAGGGCCAGTCGCGGAACACGATCATGCGCAGGCGAGCCAGATCGGGCAGCACGGTCTTGATGGCGTCGCCGGTGAGCGATGTCACCTCGAGTTTCATGACTTGCCCTTCTCGATCCGGTTGTTCTTGCCGATGAGGACGATCTTGGGCAAATGCGCGCGTGCTTCCTCCTCGCTCATCTGGGCATAGGCGCAGATGATGAGCTTGTCGCCGAGGCAGGCCTTGCGGGCGGCTGCGCCATTGAGACCGATGACGCCAGAACCCTTCTCACCTTCGATGACGTAGGTGGCGAAGCGCTCGCCGTTGTCGATGTTGTAGATTTCGACGCGCTCGTTGATGAGCAGGCCCGCTGCGGCGATCAGCTTCGGATCGATGGAGATCGAGCCTTCGTAATGAAGATCGCACTCGGTCACGGTGGCGCGATGCAGCTTGCATTTCAGCATCGTCACGAGCATGGGGGCATCCTTTGCAGGTCGTTTCAAGGATGTTGGAGCTTATTCGCTTCGATTGTACAGGTGCAGCGTGTGGCCGTTCGTGCGTCGCACGAGTTGGCGCTCGCGCGTTTTCAGCCGGCGACCTGAGCGATCCATTCGGTCAAATTGTAATAGGTCGTTACGCGCGCGATCTTACCGTCACGGATGGCGAAGAAGGTGCCGGCCGGCAGCACATAGGTCTGTCCTTTGGCGTCCGGCAGACCGGCGTCGGTGTTGAGATAGGTTCCGTGGACGTTGAACTCGGCGGCAGCGCGAGAGCCATCTTCGTTGACCATGACCGCGATGTTGTCCAGCCGCTCCTTGTAGTGGTGGTCCATGCGCGCATTGAACGCCTTGAACTTGTCGATACCGATGCGGCGTTCGCCCTGGTTGACGTCGTGGATGACGTCGTCTGTTAGGTAGGCGAGCATGCCCTCGCTGTCACCGCGGTTGAAGGCATCATAGTAGCGCTGGATCAGGGCCTGGGTGTCGGCGCGGCTCATCGGGCGATCTCCGTCTTGGTTGTTTGCGGCAGGTGCTGCGGCAGTCGTGCAGCGTTCGTTCGGGGCGCGTTTGCCCCGGATTTTCGCCGCAATAGCAGATCGGGGGCGTCTCGGCCACGCGATATCGTGGCCACCCGAAGGGGTGGTAAAGACTTGCCAGGGCGGATGGGCGCTATCGTGAGGGCCGGGGTGGCCGCCTCGTGCGATCAGGTTTTCGAGGCTGTGCGGTGATTGCCGGTTCAAACGACGTTTCGCGCGCACAGAGCAACTTGGGCCAAACAAAAGCAGTTCGGGCACCCGCTGGGGTGCCCGATGCTTCGGCCACTGGAGGGCCAGGACCGAAAGACGCGAAAAACGAAGGTTACTTCTTCTTCTTCGCGGCCGGCTTCTTCGCTGCGGCCTTCTTCGCCGGAGCTGCCTTCTTAGCCGGAGCCTTCTTCGCTGCTGCCATTGTCCTGTTCTCCATATTGGACTGCAGTGTTCTGCAACGCTTTCGGACGATTATGCGATTCGGTTCTGGTGGAAAGATGGGTCAAGTGCAGGGCGCTCTCGTAGGTGTGAATGAGGCAGGATTGCCACATGTCGAGGGGCGAGACGCGCCGATCCAGAGGAAGCTTTCCACAGTGGCTTGGGTCTGCGCTGGTGCCTTGGCGGCACGGCGGCCGCAGGCTTTCAAGGCTGCCAACGGCGGTATTGCAGCGGTTCGGACCACCCTTGGTCTCGCTGTCGCACTTGCAGCGCTCACGGGTTCCACTTAAGCGATAGGCATGATGGACGCTGATCAAAAAATTTCTGTGGCTGCACTTTACTGCTTCGCCCGCTGGCCTGAATTCGCAGAGCATCGCGTGCCGCTCTACCAGGCCGCGATGGCGGGCGGTGTCAAAGGGACGCTGCTGCTGGCGGACGAGGGCATCAATGGCACGATCGCGGGACCGCGTGCGGGCCTGGATCATGTGTTGGATGCGATCCGCGCGATTGCGGAACTCGGCGGCATCGATGTCAAATTCGCGGCAGCGCGCGAGATGCCGTTTGGGCGCCTCAAGGTGCGGCTGAAGAAAGAGATCGTAACGATGGGAGTCGACGGGATCGACCCCCTGCATGTGGTGGGCACATATGTGGCGCCGCAGGACTGGAATGCGCTGATCGCGGATCCCGAGACGCTTGTGATCGACACCCGCAACGCCTACGAGGTCGGCATCGGCACGTTCGCCGGCGCCGAGGACCCCGGCACGCGCTCCTTCCGCCAGTTTCCAGAGTGGATGCGCGCCCGCCTCGCCGACGAGGCCCGCCCGGCGCCCAAGCGCGTCGCCATGTTCTGTACCGGCGGCATCCGCTGCGAGAAGGCGACGGCCTATGTGAAGTCAGTCGGGATCGATGAGGTCTATCACCTGAAGGGTGGCATCCTGAAATATCTCGAGGAGGTGCCGGAAGCCGAGAGCCTCTGGCAGGGCGCTTGCTACGTGTTCGACGAACGGGTGGCGGTCGGACATGGACTTGCCCAATCGGCCTACAGTCTATGCCATGCATGCGGTGCGCCGGTGGCGGTGGCGAGCGCGGAGGAGGGCGGCGGCTATGTCGAAGGCGGCTGCGCGGCGTGTCGCGCGGCTTACGTGGCTGTCTGACAAGCGCGGCGTTTTATTTTGCTCGAGATTTTTTGCGTTTCGAATTTGAGCCGATTACACCAGCCGGTCGCCTGGCTCCTTGCCGGCGAAGAAGGCATCGAGGTTGTCGAGCGCGCGGAAGCCCATCGCATCGCGCGTCTCGCGCGTCGCTGAGCCGATGTGCGGCAACACGAACACGTTATCGAGCTTTGCGAGTTCCGGGTTGCCGCCGGGCTCTGTTTTGAACACGTCGAGGCCGGCTGCGAACAGATGGCCGCTTTTCAGTGCGTCGATCAGGGCTGCTTCGTCGATCAGGTTGCCGCGCGCTGTGTTGACGAGGATTGCACCCTTCTTCATCAGCGCCAGCCGGCGTGTATCCATCAGGTTGAGTGTTTCGGGCGTCGAGGGACAGTTGAGCGAAACAACGTCGACTGCGCCGAGGAGATCATCGACGCTGTCGTGATAGATCGCACCCGCTTCGGTCTCAGGAGGCAGGCGGCGGCGGTTGGCGTAATGCACCTCCATGCCGAGGCCGTCGACGATCTTCTTCACCGCCAATCCGACGCGGCCCATACCGACAATGCCAAGCTTCTTGCCTGTCGTTTGCACACCCACCATGAAGGACGGGCTCCACGACGTCCATTGGCCGGTGCGAACCAGCCGGTCCCCCTCGGAGGCGCGGCGTGCAGCGCCCAGCATCAACAGCAGCGCGATCTCGGCGGTCGCGTCGGAGAGCACGTCGGGCGTGTTGGTGACGACAATGCCGCGCGCTTTCAGTGCTGGCAGGTTGCAATGATCGACACCGACCGAATGATTGGCGATGATCCTGACGCGATCGGACAGGCGTTCCGCCATTTCGGCGGAGAAGACCTCGGAGTGACACGGCAGGATCGCATCCACCTTGCCGCTCATTGCAACGATCTCGTCGGCGGAGAAGACGCGATCCTCGGGGTTGAGGATGACGTCGTAGTCACGAGCCGCGCGTGCCTCGGTAGCGTCGGACAGCTTGCGGGTGATCCAGAGGACGGGCTTCGTCATTGCAGTCTCGTTTTAGGATTGTTCTGGGCGTGGAGGTGAAGGGCAGGATGTCATTTGAGCACGGTGAGGGCCGTCTTGCGAATCTGAATTGGCGATGAATGTCCGGCTCAGGACACGTTCAGGGCAGTCGGCTCAAGGTGGTTTTCATCGAACGGCACTGATGAGCCGCACCCCACACCGAGAGCACTTAACCGATGGTCATGCCCTTCAGATCTGTCACAGCGGCAATAGCTCTTGCTGCCGCCATCTCGGCCTACCAGTCGCGCGCTTCGGCGGCCTCTTTCAATTGCATGAACGTTGAAGACATGAATGCTGCCGAGCAGACGGTCTGCGTCAATCACCGGCTCGGCGCCTTGGATGAGCGGCTCGACAGCTGGTACCGGCGGGCGTTGATCCGCGCGGGCTATTTCGAGCAGACCGCCGATGTGCGGGAAGACCAGCGCGCCTGGCTTGCCGAGCGCAATGCCTGCGGCGCCAACGTCGGCTGCTTGAGGCGTGCCTACGTGCGCCGCATCCGTGAGCTGAAAGACTACGTCGAGCACGTCTGACGCTCACGCCAAAATTCTCCCACCCCAAATTCTCCCACGTTATTTGCCTTCTCCTGATCTCCCCTGACTTGCCGTCCGGTTCCCCCCGCCGGGCGGTATTTTCTTGCGCGCATCGAGCCCCTATATGGGCGCCGGGAGCTTCATTCCGTCGCGGCTCTGGTTGTGCTGGGTCAAAGGCCTGCCGATCGGGTGCTATATGAGCCCTATGTGACGAGCGACATGGGACACGCGCGCAGGCATGGCGGTATCCGAATTCAGCTTTTTGGGCGGCATGGTTCTGGGGTTTGCTTCGACCCTGCATTGCGCGGGCATGTGCGGCGGCATCGCCACCAGCCTGACGCTGATGTTTGGACCGACAACGGCAGGCGAGCGAGCCCGCGTGCTGACACTGGCGCAGGCCGGGCGCGTCACGTCCTACATGCTTGCGGGTGCTGTGCTGGGCTACGCGGGAGCTGAGCTTTACGGTGCTTTCGACCGGGCGGGCGCATTCCGGATCCTGCAGTGGCTCGGAGCGGTCGTGCTGATCTGGTTGGGGTTGACGTTCGCCGGCCTGTTGCCGATGCCTGCGCCGGTTGACAGGGCGGTGGCGCGGGTCTCCGCCGCGCTCGCCAGGGCGCTTGCACCGTTGCGGTCGTCGGCTGCCGGTCCCTATGTTGCCGGGCTCACATGGGGCGTCATCCCATGTCCGATGGTCTACGCAGCTTTGTTCACCGCGATGCTGACCGGCACCGCGACAGGGGGCATTATCTTCATGGCCGGCTTCGGTTTGGCGACCGTGATCCCGGTGTTCCTCACCGCGTTCGGGGTGACGACGCTTGCCTCGTTGGAGGCTCGGGGGCGGGCGCGCGTGGCGATCGGCGTTGCAATCGCGTTATTCGGCGCCTCGACCATCGTTCCGGGCAGCCCGACCAACGGGCTCATTTGCGCGGTCGAGCTGCCGCCGGGCCTGAGCGATGGCGGCTAGCCGATAGCGGCCCTGCGGTTCATCGCGGCGCGCTCAGCTCTTGCCCTTGCGGATGAAGCGTCCGGCGATCAGATCCCCATCCTTCAGGCCGAAATAGCGCAGCACGGTGTCGGGCAGGGTTTCAGGATCGGGCATCATCGAGGCGTCGTGGTCGTGATCGGCCAGAATCAGGCGCGCGCGGGCCAGGTCGGCGGCGCAGACGAAATAGACCTTGTCGTCGGATCGAAACTCGAAGCCGTTGAGCATGGGGCTCTCCCAAAGGGTGGCGCGGCCACAATAGCAACGGCCAGCATTATAGGGGTGGGGAAGGGTCTGTCACGCATCGTGGCGATGCCCAGGTCCACACTCGGCAATCCGGTATCGCACGATAACTGATCGGTTGCGCTGGTCGTTTGACCGATGCGGATCGTCAGCGCGCCGCCGCGCAGCTATAGTGGCCCACCGGAGGAGCCCATAACCCATGCAGAAATTGATCGATCATCCAAGTATTAAGCACTGCGAGATCGTCGAGACCGAGAAGCTCGACGGCACCGTCTGCAAGCACGTCCTGGTCTACACGAGCCTCATTCTGGATCCTGGTCGCGACGGCTACGATCAAACGGCCCACGATAGCCTCATGGTCGAGGTTCACGCCCTGCTCGACCGCCACCCCGACATCGACGGCGCTGACGTGGAAGGAGCGTAGAGCCCGCTGAGCCGAAGTGTGCAGCACTTCGGCGTGAATAACATGCTCGAATCAAGGTGCTGGATCACGCTCATGTTTCCGTCAAACACGAACGCGATCTAGGGAGGTGCGAGGAGGTGGCGCGTGCACCGGAGCCAGGAAGGTTCGCATTCTTGGCAACCCCGCGTGGAGCGGTAGTGGGTCAGTTTGAAAATGAGCCCAAGGCATATATCCCCCTTGAACATGTAGCGCCTATCCGCTATATTGGTGTCATGACAAAGGCACTCACACTCGCGCAGATCGAAAATATGTTCCCAGATGACGATACGTGTCTGGAACACGTCTTTCGTGCGCGCTACGGCAACACCCACACCTGCTCAAAGTGCGGCAAGACCGCGAAATACCATCGCGTTAAGAAGCGCCGCGCCTACGAGTGCGAATGGTGCGGCTATCAGGTCTATCCGACCGCTGGCACGCCGTTCGACAAGACGCGCACGCCGCTCACTGTCTGGTTCAAGGTCATGTTCCTGTTCTGCGCGTCCCGCAACGGTGTCTCGGCAAAAGAAATCCAGCGCATCACGGGCGTGACCTACAAGACCGCTTGGCGCATGGGCCATGAAATCCGCAAGTACATGGCGTTCGTCGATGGCGACTTCCCGATGGGCGGCGATCACCCGACCGCGCCTGTTGTGGAGGCAGATAAGGCGTTCATCGGCGGCAAGGACAGACAAGGCGAGGACGACAAGTCCATCGTCATCGGCATGGTGGAGCGCGGCGGCGAGGTCGTCACCCGCGTTGTCGCGGATCGTCGTGAGACAACGGTCGTTCCGGTCATCAAGACATGGGTGAAGCCCGGCTCCAAGATCGCCACCGACGAAGCCCGCGCGTTCGGCAATCTTCGTGAGGAAGGCTACCGGCATGGCGCCGTCAATCACTCGGCCAAGGAGTATGTGCGCGGTCTGGTTCACACCAACACCATCGAAGCCTTCTGGTCTAATCTGAAGCGCGGGATTTCCGGGACTTACGTTTGGGTTTCGAAGAAGCACTTGCAGAAGTACCTGTGCGAGTTCGAGTTCCGACACAACCTTCGGAAGTCGCCGGAACTGATGATGATGCTGCTTTTGCGCGCTTTCCCGTCTCCGGTGGGTCGCCGTGGACCATCAGGTCGAGAAGCCGCTTGAAGCGGTCTGTGCTTGCTGTCTTATCGACCATTCCAAATCCACGATGTTGGCTTTGGGAGGATTGGCAGAATCTGCGGGGATTCACCTGTTGTGATAACCAGCATTTTTTGAATGAACCTTTGCTGCTCTTGGGACAAGACAGTCACTTCTAGAAAATGCTGCGCGCAAGAGTCCTCAAGGTGTTGGCGCTCGGCTGTTCCCAGCAGCATGTGGTCGCCCCAGAACAGTTCCCCATCATCTAGATTTCGTGACACGAGCACATATTCTTCGGACTGCCCCGCCTTGAAATTTGTGACGCCACGGCGGCTCCTCAAATGCACCTTGCCAATCTTGACCCGCCTCCTTTGTGCCGTTCCTATTGAATTTGTCTCACCGGATATGAATACCTCAACGTCGCTTAGGGGCTGGGCAATAGCGTTCACCACCTCGATATTCAGTAGCTTCCAACCATGCTCTGTAACGCTGCCAATGCAGTCCTGAGACTTCTCTGGAAAACGCACAAGGAACGGCTTTTGCGCTTCCAATGTTGTGGCAGGAATGGAGGCAGCAGGCTCAGTTGATTCATGGATTGCCTTGACGACCATAAATATCCCGACCGCCAGCAAGATCAGCACGCCCCATACCTGCATAAAGTCACGGATTGCTGGCCAGTGCTGCGCTATAAAATCCATGTCGCCCCCAAACTGAATGAGCTTGAGAGCGGCGGCAGCAACAATGAACAATGAACCCCAAAACCCATACCAGCGTTGCCAAGCACGATGAAATGCGTCGCGCGTCTTAGACCAGTACATATTGGTGGCTGGCATCCCTCACCCCACGTCCGACTCGTCCGAGATGCGTTCTTATCACACCTCATTTGAGTCGTCCATGTTCTAAGGGGATATATGCGGAGCCCAACCTGCGGTTCGAAACAAGAACACCCGCTCAATAAATCCGCTTGATCAGCAACTTAAAAAGTTCTCGACAGAAAGAACAAATCATGTACATTAACCTCAATTGCGCCAATCGAGGCTTCATGAAATAAGGGATGGGATCGATGGATATGCCGCAGCTCAGAGTGGTTGAAGGGGGCGTTATGGACAAGCAGAAGGCGCTAGAGGCGGCGCTGGCGCAGATCGACAAGAACTTCGGCAAGGGCTCAATCATGCGCCTTGGCCAGAACGACAAGTCGATCGACGTCGAGGCGATTTCGACGGGGTCGCTCGGCCTCGATATCGCGCTGGGCATCGGTGGCCTGCCCAAAGGCCGCGTCATCGAGATCTATGGTCCGGAAAGCTCCGGCAAGACGACGCTGGCGCTGCAAGTCGTCGCCGAGGCGCAGAAGAAGGGCGGCATTGCCGCCTTCGTCGATGCCGAACATGCGCTCGATCCCGTTTATGCCAGGAAGCTCGGCGTCAAGGTCGAGGATCTGCTCATCTCGCAGCCCGATACCGGTGAGCAGGCGCTCGAGATTGCCGATACCCTGGTGCGGTCCGGCGCCATCGACGTGCTGGTGGTCGACTCGGTGGCCGCGCTGACGCCAAAGGCCGAGCTGGAAGGCGACATGGGCGACAGCCTGCCGGGTCTGCAGGC
The DNA here is from genome assembly GCA_036768475.1 of Hyphomicrobiaceae bacterium. GTDB lineage: Bacteria > Pseudomonadota > Alphaproteobacteria > Rhizobiales > Hyphomicrobiaceae > JAEUMD01. Next base: position 224,371 of record DAIPMW010000003.1, read on the forward strand.
GCGGCTGATGAGCCAAGCGCTGCGCAAGCTCACGGCTTCGATTTCCAAGTCGCACTGCATGGTGATCTTCATCAACCAGATCCGCATGAAGATCGGTATCATGTTCGGCAATCCGGAGACCACGACGGGCGGCAATGCGCTCAAATTCTACGCTTCCGTGCGCCTCGACATCCGCCGCATCGGTCAGATCAAGGACCGCGACGAGGTGGTCGGCAATCAGACACGGGTCAAGGTGGTCAAGAACAAGGTGGCGCCACCATTCAAGCAGGTCGAGTTCGACATCATGTACGGCGAGGGCATCTCCAAGGTTGGCGAGTTGATCGATCTGGGCGTGAAGGCCGGCATTGTCGAGAAATCGGGTGCATGGTTCTCCTATGATGGGCAGCGGATCGGCCAGGGCCGCGAGAATGCCAAGACGTTCCTCAAGGAGAACGCCCAGATGGCCAACGAGATCGAACGGGCGATTCGGCAGAACGCCGGTCTCATCGTCGATCAATTGCTGGTGACGCCCGACGAGGACGTCGATCCCGACGCTGGGTCGGAGGTGGCGGACGACGCCCCGGTCGACGATGCCGGCGGCGAGGAGCCAAAGGCCCGAGCCAAGCGATAACGGTGGCGTACGTTTCGGCCAGTAGGCGCGGGTCCTGGTCGAAAACGCTCCGATCTTGGGCGGTCAAGGGTGATCTCGGGCGCTCAAAGGTCTGGGCCGGTCAGGTGCCCGCGTCAGGTTTGAGTTGCGAGTCGCCGTTCGCGCGACCTGGACGTTTTCCCGGCGTGGTTGGCTCCCGGGCGTTGTTTGATTTGGCCGGCGGGCGCGCGGAGCGGCACGGTCCGCCCGGCCCCGCGACAGGCGGCTTTGCCTGTCCTGAGCATCCTGCAAAACTCTTCTTCCCCCGGATCTTGCGGATTTGTGGACACTCCACCGCGCCGCCGTTAAAAGGGGCCTGCTTCGCATCACGATGCGGAGTACTTCTAGGGGCGTGACGCTCACAGGCGAGGCGTTGCGCGGTCTGCGTCGGGCGCCGTCATCCGGCTGCAGCGTGCTCGCACGAGGGCATTCGTCTCGCACGGTTGCTGTTTTGCGCATTGCAGAATTCGGGCATGCGCGGAACCCTGTGCGGGCCGTGTGCCACCGCGTCGCAGTGCCAGCCCCGATACTGTTTCAATTCCCTACGAGCCCGGCACGCGGCTTTCGAGCCGATACGCGCCGCGGGAAGGATCACCGAAGGACCCGAGAATGACCGGCGTCAACGAGATTCGCAAAGCGTTCCTCGATTACTTTGCCAAGAACGACCACGAAGTGGTGGCATCCTCGCCGCTGGTGCCGCGCAACGACCCGACGCTGATGTTCACCAACGCCGGCATGGTCCAATTCAAGAACGTCTTCACAGGGCAGGAGACACGGCCTTATCGCCGGGCGGTGACGTCACAAAAGTGCGTGCGCGCGGGCGGCAAGCACAACGATCTGGAAAACGTCGGCTACACCGCGCGCCATCACACCTTCTTCGAAATGCTCGGCAACTTCTCGTTCGGCGATTACTTCAAGGATCGCGCGATCGAACTCGCCTGGACGCTGGTGACGAAGGAATTCGGGCTCGATGCGAAGCGCCTGTTCGTCACCGTCTACCACGATGACGACGAAGCCTTCGGGCTGTGGAAGAAGATTTCCGGGCTGCCGGATTCCCGTATCATCCGCATCGCTACCTCCGACAACTTCTGGCAGATGGGTGACACGGGGCCGTGCGGGCCATGCTCGGAGATCTTCTTCGACCACGATCCTGACGGCAAGAAAGGCATACCCGGCGGCCCGCCGGGCTCGGCGGATGCGGACGGCGATCGTTTCATCGAGATCTGGAACCTCGTTTTCATGCAGTTCGAGCAGTACGAGGACGGCAGCCGAGTGGTGCTGCCGAAACCGTCGATCGATACGGGCATGGGCCTGGAACGCATCGCGGCTGTGCTGCAAGGCACACACGATAATTATGAAACGGATCTGTTCCGTTCGCTTATCGCGAGCATTGACGAAGAAGCGCGCAAGTTGGGTGCATTTGCGGACAGCGATGCGGAGCTTAAAGCGGTTTATCAAACCGGTGGTTTGAAATCCGCCAAGCGCGTCATCGCGGATCATCTTCGCGCAACCAGCTTTCTTGTTGCAGATGGCGTACTGCCCTCCAATGAGGGGCGAGGCTATGTGCTGCGCCGGATCATGCGCAGGGCGATGCGCTACGCACACCAGATAGGCTGCAAAGAGCCATTGATGTACCACTTGGTTCCAGCACTCGTGCGCGAAATGGGCCAAGCCTATCCGGAGTTGGTTCGCGCACAGCCTTTGATTACCGAGACGCTGAAGTTGGAGGAGACGAAGTTCAAGAGGACGCTCGACAAGGGGTTGGGCCTGCTTGCGGATGCCTCATCGAATATGACGCAGGGTGCTGTGTTCCCCGGCGATGTCGCCTTCAAGCTCTACGATACCTACGGTTTCCCGCTCGATCTGACGGAGGATGCGCTTCGCGCGCGCGGCATCGGCGTCGACACCAAAGGCTTCAGGGCTGCGATGGAAAAGCAGCGCGAAGAGGCGCGCAGGGCGTGGAAGGGCTCGGGCGAGGCAGCCACAGAGACGGTCTGGTTCGAGATCAGGGACACGGTCGGTGCGACCGATTTTCTGGGCTACGATACCGAAGATGCGGAGGGCGAGATCCGCGCGCTGGTGAAGGAAGGCAAGTCCGTTACGTCGCTCCGGCCGGGTGATGAAGCCGAGATGGTGCTCAATCAGACCCCGTTCTATGGAGAATCGGGTGGTCAGGTTGGCGACCGGGGCGTGATCCTGGGGCCAAAGGGAGCGCGCTTCAAAGTCACGGATACGCAAAAGAAGCTGGGCGACCTATTGGTTCACCGAGGTGTCGTTGAGGCAGGTAGCTTCAAAGCCGGCGAGGCGGTGGAACTTCACGTCGATCATGCGCGCCGCACGGCGACGCGCGCCAATCATTCGGCGACGCACCTCCTGCACGAGGCGCTGCGCCAGGTGCTCGGCACGCATGTCGCGCAGAAGGGCTCGCTTGTCGCGCCCGACCGGCTGCGCTTCGACTTCTCTCATCCCAAACCGATGTCGGCAGCAGAGATCGCCGAGGTTGAAGAGATTGCCAACCGGATCGTGTTGCAGAATGCGCCGGTCGAGACGCGGCTGATGGCTGTCGATGACGCCATTGCCTCAGGTGCCATGGCATTATTCGGCGAGAAATACGGCGACGAGGTGCGCGTCGTGTCGATGGGCCAGCCGCAGGGGGAGGGACCGCACAACAAGGCGTGGTCGGTTGAATTGTGCGGCGGGACGCACGTGAAGCGGACCGGTGATATCGGTCTGGTGCGTGTCGTTGCGGAAGCTGCGAGCGCGTCAGGCGTGCGGCGCATCGAGGCACTGACGGCCGATGGCGCGCGCCAATATCTGGCCGATCAGGACCGGCGTCTCAGGGAAACCGCGTCATTGTTGAAGATCAGGCCTGAAGAGGTGGTTGATCGCGTCAAGGCCCTGATGGATGAGCGCAAGGCTCTGGAGCGCCAGCTTGCGGACGCCAGGCGGCAAGCTGCGATGGGTGGTGGCGGCGATGGTACGGCTTCCGGTATCAAGGAAATCGGCGGCACCAAATATCTCGCGATGAACGTTTCGGGCGTCGAGATGAAGGATCTGAAGTCGCTTGCGGACGAGGGGCGCGCTAAAGTGGGTTCAGGGATCGTCGCGGTGGCCAACGCGTCGACCGACGGCAAACTCGGTATTGTTGTTGCCGTCACCAAGGACCTGACGGACAGGTTCAATGCCGTCGATCTGGTGCGCGTTGCCTCGGAGAAGAGCGGCGGCAAGGGAGGCGGCGGGCGTCCGGACATGGCGCAGGCCGGCGGTCCGGACGGCAGCAAGGCAGCCGTGGCGCTCGACGCGATCGCACAGCAGATCGCCGGCTGATTCACGGTTGCAGATGGATTCCGGCAGGGCGGGAGTCCGTCGCAACGGCGCTGAGGAATGTGCAGGGAAAATATCGATAAGCTTGCGTAGCTGTATTCGCAGCGGCGACCGATCGGTGCGGCGCAAGAGCCATGCACCGGTCGTGCACGTTGCAAAAGCTGATTAACGGTGCTTGCTGAAAACGGCTGCCCAGGCAAATCCGCTACTGACTTATCTATTCAGCGCTACAATCAATGCACGCGGGTTGCCCCCGTTCTCGGTAATGTAGCTTTCGAAAAGATCCTTGAGGAACGGGCTCATCCAGAACCCGAGTACCTGAGCGTCGCGCACCTTCCACGCCGTGCCGCGGCGAACGAGCAGCCATCGCACATCATAGGAGGTTCCGTCCTGCAGCGTCACGCGGGTGTCGACGTGGACGCCGGTTTTTGTCTCCTCGGTCTGGCCGGTCACGACCGCGCTGGCGACCGGATACTTGGGCGCGTTTGTCGCCGCATACCTGGCAATGAAGTTGATCATGCCGGAGTAGTACGAATTTCGATCCGATTGCGGCAGTCCGTTTACATAAGAGCCGAGAGAATAAAGACCGATGGTTGGATAATCTGCATGACTGCGCACGGTCCGGGCAAATTCGCTCTGCGAGCTGGAGCGCGCCGCATCCATGAGGTCCTTGGCGACGCGCTGCATGTAACGCGCAGCCGGTTCGCCGGCGTTGGCAGCCGGTGTGGGAAACAGGCTTACAACTGCCAGTGCCATTGCGATCCACAAGCCGTTTGCACGGCGTCCCTCGCGTAGACGGCGGCAGGAACACGTCGGTTGCGCTTCGCTCATCATTCCTCTCGTACTCCCTGATCAAGCTGGTGTTACACACCCCGCTTGTGGCGTCTCTCGCTCCGTGCTCACCGGAGCGGCGCCTCGATACCAATCGTCACGAAAAGCAATCTTGTCTCGGCCCCGTGACCCGTTTCAAGTATGCCCGTTTCCACCCGGGGTCGGCAATTGGGCGGTGCCCGTTGGCATAACCTGGTTACCTACCGACAATCGGCTCCAAAAGATGGGCCATATCTTGGCATTTGGCTGATCGGCCGGCAATTCTTGTCGCATTCCGTCGGATCCTTATCTTTATCGCGGCGACCTTGGTCAGGGACCCCGACAACATGACCGGCTCCGGCCGGTCCAGATCGGGCGCGGCACCTCTCACGCTCGCTCGGAGATAATCGAGAGGCCCCTTGACATATAAACATATCTTTATATGTTCCGCGGAAACCGTTCTGCGGAGCCGTGCACGAAATGTCTCTCAACTTCGATTCACGCGACCTGGTCGCCGCACTCAAGGCTGCCGCTGAGCCGACACGGCTGCGCATCCTCAAGTTGCTGTCGGCGGGCGAACTCAACGTAAAGGACCTGACGCAGATCCTGGGGCAGAGCCAGCCGCGCATTTCGCGCCATCTCAAGTTGCTCAACGAGGCGGGATTGATCGACCGCTTCCGCGAGGGCAGCTGGGTCTATTTCTATGTCGCGGACGGCACGCGGGGCGGCCAGCTCGTCCGCCGCATCCTCGACATTGCCAATAGCGCCGATCCCGTACTGGTAAGAGATCAGGAACGTGCCCGCGTGGTGAAGCGGGAGCGTGAAGCGGCGGCGCAGGCCTTCTTCGAGGCGCATGCGGCGGACTGGGACAAGATCCGCGCCTTCTATGTTGCCGAGGCCGACGTCGAGGCAGCGATCCTGGACATGCTGGGCGCCGGTCCATTCGACCTGCTGGTCGATCTGGGCACGGGCACGGGCCGCATCCTGGAGCTTCTCTGTGACAGGTATGCGCAGGGCCTCGGCATCGATCTCAACCAGGCCATGCTTGCCTATGCGCGCTCCAAGCTGTCGCATGCTGGTCTCGATAAGGCGCAGGTGCGGCATGGCGACCTCTACAACCTTTTGTTGGAGGACAACGCGGCGTCTGCCGTGGTGATGCATCAGGTGCTGCATTTCCTTTCCGATCCCGCACGTGCGATTGCTGAGGCGGGACGTGTCCTGGCACCCGGCGGAAGACTGCTCATCGTTGATTTCGCTCCGCATGCTCTGGAGGAGCTGCGTGAGCGCTTCGCACACGAACGGCTGGGTTTTGCAACCCAGCAGATCGAGGACTGGATGCGTGCTGCCGGGTTGAAGCCCGGCCACGTGCGCACATTAAGTCCACCTGCGGCCGAGGCTACCGATCGGCTGACCGTTTCCATCTGGATTGCCGAGAAGAGCAGCGCCGCAGTCAGGGCTCGCGCGCGCACCCCGGCCGAACGTAAACTCGAGAGGGCTGAGTGATGTTTGAGACACGTGAACGCAAGAGCAGACTGCTCGGGGAAGGCGACATCGATGTTTCATTCGAGTTCTTCCCGCCAAAGAACGAGAAGATGGAGCAGGCCCTTTGGGCGGCTATCGAGCGGCTGGCGCCGTTGTCACCCGAATTCGTTTCGGTGACGTATGGTGCGGGCGGCTCAACGCGCGAGCGCACGCATGCCACGGTTGCCCGCCTTGTGAAGGAGACCGCTCTTAAACCGGCTGCGCATCTCACGTGCGTCGATGCGACACGCGAAGAGGTCGATGCCGTGGCCCGCGCCTACTGGGATGCCGGTGTGCGCCATATCGTGGCGTTGCGTGGCGATCCTGCTGCCGGCGTTGGCCAGGCGTACGAACCACATCCGGGTGGCTACAAGAATGCGGCCGAGCTCGTGTCCGGTCTGAAGAGGATCGCCAATTTCGAAGTCTCGGTGGGCGGGTACCCCGAAAAACATCCAGAAAGCCCGACGCTTGAGGTAGACATCGACAACCTGAAAGCCAAGGTCGATGCGGGCGCAGATCGAATCATCACGCAGTTCGGGTTCGACAATGCGCACTACCTGAGGTTCCTGGAACGGGCTCGGGCGGCCGGTATCTGGGTGCCCATCACACCCGGCATCGTTCCCATTCACAATTTCCGCCAGGTTGCCGGTTTTGCCACGCGCACTGGCGCGTCCGTCCCGGCCTGGCTGGCGCACCGGTTCGAGGGATTGGAGAATGATCCCATGACGCAGCAACTCGTCGCGGTCGCCGTTGCAACGGAACAGGTTATGGAACTCGTCGAACAGGGCGTGAAGAAGTTCCATTTCTACACACTCAACAGGGCAGACCTCGTTTATGCGATCTGCCATCTGCTGGGCCTGAGGGGATTGGCACCGGAGCCTGTGGCCATACCCCAAAAGGCGATCGCGTAAGTCGCGGTCATCCATACCGATCAAGAACAGCGAGTCATTGAGACCATGAAAACGATTGCCAGCGCCGCCACGCTCGAGAAGACCGCCAACGAGCGCATCCTCATCATCGATGGTGCGATGGGTACGATGATCCAGAAGCGCAAGCCGACCGAGGAGACCTATCGCGGTGAGCGCTTCAAGGACTGGAAGCAGGATCTGAAGGGCAACAACGATCTCTTGGTGCTGACCCAGCCGGAGATGATCCGCGAGATCCACGAGGCGTATCTTGAAGCCGGCGCCGATATCATCGAGACCAACACATTCAATGCGCAAGTGGTCTCGATGGCCGATTACGGCATGGATACCGAGGAGTTCGTCTATGAGTTGAATTTCCAGGCTGCCAAGATCGCGCGTTCTGCCGCCGACGCATGGACGAAAAAGACGCCTGAGAAGCCGCGTTTTGTTGCCGGGGCCGTGGGACCCACGAACCGCACCGCATCTATTTCGCCCAAGGTAAACGATCCGGGATTCCGCAACATCGATTTCGATACCTTGCGTGCGGCCTACAAGACGCAGGTGGAAGGGCTCGTGGATGGTGGTTGCGACATCATCCTGATCGAAACGATCTTCGATACGCTCAACGCCAAGGCTGCGGGTTTTGCGACGCTGGAGGTGTTCGAGGCAAAGGGTGTGCGTCTGCCGATCATGATTTCGGGCACCATCACGGATGCCTCGGGCAGAACGCTGACGGGACAGACGGCGGAAGCGTTCTGGTATTCGCTGCGCCATCTGCGGCCATTCTCGGTCGGTCTCAACTGCGCGCTGGGAGCGGAGAAGATGCGGCCCTACTTGGCGGATCTGAGCCATGTCGCGGAGGTGCGCATTTCGGCTTATCCAAACGCAGGTCTGCCCAATGCCATGGGTGAGTACGACGAAACCCCGCATGACATGGCCTGCCAGATCGAGCCGTGGGCGAAAGACGGCATCCTCAACATTGTCGGCGGGTGCTGTGGTTCGACGCCTGACCATATCCGGCACGTGGCCGAGCATGTGGCCAAGTATGCGCCACGACGGCTGCCGGATATCGCGCCCAAGATGCGGTTGTCGGGACTCGAACCGTTCGTGTTTGGGTGATCGTATGATTATGGCCGACCGGATCGATATTCATACCGTGGCAGTTCTCCGTCGGAGCACTACGCTCGCGGTGGCGATTGCGCCACTTGAGGGCCGATCTGCCACATCAAAGCCCATGTCGCAGCATATGGTCCCGCCGTCGTGCCCGCATCGCGCTGTTATCGTGCGCGCTCCACGCCATCATTTCATGGCCGGGGAAACGTGCGTGCCGGTGGCTCCTTCGCCACGGTGCGGGCCTGCCGACGCGATGGGGGAAATAGTTCATGCGTATCATCAAGCTCGATCTGCCTGCGACATACCGCTCGGCCGATCCGGAGGTTTCGCTCGTGTCGGACGAGATCCGCAAGCAGCTCTTCAAAGAGCTGGAGCGGATGGATTACGAGATCTCCGAATACATCCGACAGCGTGCTTCGGGTTATCTTCCGCCCAACTATTCGGTATTCGTAAGAACGCAGCTGCGGCCCGAGAAAACCGGTGCGGTGACGCAACTATGGATCGTCGATCCGACGGTGAGATGGCCGGCCGGCTTGCTGACGCGTTCCGCCTGGAAGCTGTTCGTGCCGCTGCTGTCGCATGTCGTGCGAGACACCACGCTGGAGCGCTTCCAGGGTGTCGAGGTCGACATGCAGGAAAAAGATGCACGGGTAACGGTGCTGGCGCCGACGCGCAGCTGGCGCGATCCGGTGATCCTTACGACAGCGGTCTTCGCACTGACAACGCTGCTCTGGCTCTTCATCGTACCGTTCGTGCGCACCAACTTCGGTATCTGAGACGATCGCTTCGCGCGCATCGTCCCTATCGGGCGAATCCGACGAGGTCCGCCGCGATCGTTCTATCCGCGTGCCGGCTGCATCGCCGGCCCCACATCATCCTCAGCCCTTCGGCACTCCGTTCCCCATGGAATGGAGCCAATGTGATTCAATGCACGAATTGAGAACAAAATGACCCAAGGTAACGCAGCACAATCCTTCATCAACGTCGGCGAGCGCACCAACGTCACGGGCTCGGCCAAGTTCCGCAAGCTCATCGAGGCCAACGACTATCCCGCGGCGTTGGCGATCGCGCGTCAACAGGTTGAGAACGGTGCGCAGATCATCGACGTCAACATGGACGAGGGACTGCTCGATTCTGAAAAGGCGATGACGACGTTCTTGAACCTCATCGCATCCGAGCCCGACATCGCACGCGTACCGGTGATGATCGATTCATCGAAGTGGTCCGTGATCGAAGCTGGGCTCAAGTGCATGCAGGGCAAGGCGATCGTCAATTCGATCTCGCTCAAGGAAGGCGAAGAGGCGTTCTTCGACCATGCGCGCAAAGTGCTGCGCTATGGCGCCGCGGTTGTCGTCATGGCGTTCGACGAGGACGGGCAGGCTGATACCGTCGAGCGCAAGGTCGCCATTTGCTCGCGAGCCTACGAGCTGCTTACCGAGAAGGTGGGTTTTCCGCCCGAAGACATCATCTTTGACCCCAACATCTTCGCAGTAGCGACGGGTATCGAGGAGCACAACAGCTATGGTCTGGCGTTCATAGAGGCAGCGCGGCAGATCAAGGAGAAGATGCCACGCGTACACATCTCGGGCGGCGTGTCGAACCTGTCGTTCTCGTTCCGCGGCAACGAGCCGGTGCGCGAGGCGATGCATTCGGTGTTCCTGTATCACGCGATCCGGGCGGGCATGGACATGGGCATCGTCAATGCCGGCCAGCTCACGCTTTATGACGACATACCTGCCGAGCTGCGCGATCTGGTGGAGGACGTGATCCTCAATCGACGCGACGATGCTACTGATCGTCTCCTCGATGCCGCACCGCGCTTCAAGGGCGAAGGCGGTGGAAAGAAGAAGGAGAAAGATCTTTCCTGGCGCGAGCAGCCGGTCAATGAGCGCCTCACGCACGCGCTCGTCCATGGCATTACCGATTTCATCGAGGAGGATACCGAGGAAGCACGGCAGGCGGCAGAACGCCCACTGCATGTGATCGAGGGGCCGTTGATGGACGGCATGAACGTCGTCGGTGACTTGTTTGGTGCAGGCAAGATGTTTCTGCCGCAGGTGGTGAAGTCGGCGCGGGTCATGAAGCAGGCGGTTGCCTATCTGCAACCATTCCTCGAGCAGGAGAAGAAGGATCTCGGGCTGGAGAACAAGCCGGCGGCGGGCAAGATCCTGATGGCGACGGTGAAGGGCGACGTGCACGACATAGGCAAGAACATCGTCGGCGTCGTGCTCCAGTGCAACAACTACGAGGTCATCGACCTTGGCGTCATGGTTCCTGCGGCGAAGATCCTGGAGACGGCAAAAAAAGAGAACGTCGACATGATCGGCCTTTCGGGGCTCATCACGCCGTCGCTCGACGAGATGTGTTTCGTCGCCGCAGAGATGGAGCGCGAGGGCTTCGGCATGCCGCTTCTGATCGGTGGTGCGACGACGAGCCGTGTGCATACCGCAGTCAAGATCGCACCCAATTACGATCGCAACCAGGCGATCTATGTGCTCGATGCGAGCCGCGCCGTCGGCGTCGTCTCCAAGCTCCTTTCGGAAACCGACAGTTCGCCTTATGTCGCCGAGATCAGGGCCGAGTACGACAAGGTGCGCCAGCAGCATCTTGCCAATGAAGCCAAGAAGCAGCGCATTACACTGGAAGCGGCGCGCTCCAACGGATTCCAGATCGACTGGAGCGCCTATCGGCCGACAAAGCCGCAGTTTTTCGGGCCGCGCGCATTCGAGAGCTACAATCTGGCCGAACTGGTGCCCTACATCGACTGGACTCCGTTTTTCTCCACATGGGAGCTTAGAGGGCGCTATCCGCAGATTCTGAGCGACAACAAAGTGGGTGCGGAGGCCAAGAAGCTGTTTGCCGACGCGCAGGCGCTTTTGAAGAAGATCGTCGACGGCAAGTGGCTCACCGCGCGTGCCGTGATCGGGTTCTGGCCGGCCAACAGTGTCGGCGACGACATCGAGCTCTATACAGGTGAGCCGCGTCACTCCAAGCTCGCCATGCTGCACACGCTGCGCCAGCAGATAGCGCGCGATCCAAAACGCGATCGCGCCCATACGGCCCTTGCCGATTTCATTGCGCCGAAGGAAAGCGGCGTTGGCGACTACATCGGCGGTTTCGCGGTGACGTCGGGCATCGGTGACGAGGCGGCGCTGGCGGCGCATTTCAAGGCGACCGACGATTATGGTCGCATTCTCTTCAAGGCGCTGGCAGACCGTCTGGCTGAGGCCTTTGCCGAACGCATGCATGAGCGCGTCCGCAACGAGTTCTGGGGCTATGCAAAGAACGAAAAGCTCGCCAACGAGGACCTGATTGCCGAATCATATGCGGGAATTCGTCCCGCGCCAGGCTATCCCGCCCAGCCCGATCACACCGAGAAAAGGACGTTGTGGAAGCTGATGGATGCCGCCAACAACGCGGGCATCGCACTGACCGAGAGCTGTGCGATGTGGCCGGCGGCGTCCGTTTCTGGACTCTACATCGCGCATCCCGAAAGCCACTATTTCGGCGTCGGCAAGGTGGAGCGCGACCAGGTGGAGGATTACGCCGCCCGCAAGGGCTGGACGGTCGAGGAGACCGAGCGTTGGCTTGCACCGGTGCTCAACTACGATCCGCGAAGCCTCAAGGCGCCAAAGGTGGCTTGAGGCCGGTTGCCGGTAGGCTGGGTCGTGGTCAGTTGTGACGGATGCCGGTACGTTTGCCGGTGCTTATGCACAGGCGTCGTCGACCCTGCGGCCCGCATGTGATAGGCGAAGTGGGCTGCATTGGGCTTCAGACTGATCGGGGGGCATGATGATCGGCTATCTGGTTCTCGTGGTGGTGCAATTTGCGGCGGCGTTCGTCGGAGCGCCGCTGGTGCTGCGCTACATTCCGATAAGCGGTGATCCGCAGACGTTCGTTCATGCGGCAATTTACGCGGTGATCGTTTGGATCGTCGGGCTGGTCGGCTGCTTCGTGCTGCAAGAGGTGCGCATGCCGACGACACGGACGCTTGCTTCGGCGCTGATCGGCGCCATCATCGGCGCGGCGTTGATGTTCGTGCCGCAGCTTATTGCCGCAATTCCCATCAAGTTCCCGCCCCTCTATCTTCCGCTGATCGGTGCGATCCTCGGTTATCTGGTCCGCCGGTGAGAGGTGCCGTGCCCTTGTGCGCGTACGAACGAGGAGGGCTCGAGGCCGATGGAGTTTTTTGACCGCATCCCTTGGTCGATCGCGATTATTGGCGCGCTGACGCTGGGGTTGGCGCCATTCTTTCCAGAGCCGCACATATGGGAGAAGCTGAAGTTGCTTTTCCGCGGCACGCTGGTGCGCCCGATCGATATCTTCGATTTATTCCTACATGCGGCGCCGTGGGCCCTGCTGCTCGGCAAGTCTGTGCGCGCCGCACTCGCCAAGGGAACCTGACAGGACGGCGAGGTATTGATGTTCGTCCCGTTGAAATGACGAAAGGCGCGGTGGATGCCGCGCCTTTCGCTTTCCGTTCACCAGCCGCATCGAGAGCTTGTTTTACAGTCTCGCCGGGGGGCGGCTGGAAGCGGTTGCGGAGACCTAAGACGGCGCCGCGAACCTCGCTTTTTGTGAAATTGCTCCGTCAATCGGATCCTTGAAGAAATTTTCTTGTACGCAAACTTGGGTCAGACCGTCACGCGGGCGTGTCTCACGTTCGCGCCTGGCATCAGATCATGCCGAACACGATTGCAGCGAGGAATACGAACGACATCATCGTCGCGAGCACATTCAATCTCGTTTTGATTTCCATCGTTGCCTCCTGACGTATGCACCGTTCCGATCATTGTCGGGCGGGTCGACCAATGCCTCGGCCGATAAGGTTGCAGCCCGGGGGATAGGCTGCACTAAGCAGACGTTAGATGCGACAAAGGTACTATGCCAAGCAAAAAAGTTGCTGCGTTGCGAGGTAAAGCGCGCGCCCGCAGCAACAACATTCGCGCCACAACCGGGAATGTCCTTGGCGACACATATTCGCGAGTAATGATATGCGCGGTACTTCTTGAGCGGCAGGCGTTTTTTGGATTCTAGACAAGTAATACCGTAGTACTTCAGATGTGATTATGTCGGCGAGGCACTTGTGCGCCGCGAAGTGAAGCAGTTGATAAATATGCGGCTGTAAAGTCGTCTGGATACTGCGGTTGCCAGCTCTCGTGATTGGAACGCCCGAAACGTGTGCGTTCAGGAGTCGGACGGGTCTTACGAAGCGATCATGGGCGTGGCCATCGTTCTTCGGACGTCTGGCTTTACGCAGGAACGGTCAGCACCTATTGCAGAGTTTCGCGCCGACACATGACCGCAACACGAAGTGGAGGGACCCCGCCATGGAACGTTTCAATGCCTTGCTTGCGATCAAGACGGAGCACGGACCGAGCATCGCGTGGACCGAACTGGGGCGCGACGATCTCATGGAAGGCGATGTTCTCGTCCGCATCACGCATACGACCATCAACTACAAGGACGGGCTGGCGCTGACGAACAAGGCACCGATCATCCGCAAGTGGCCGCTCATTCCCGGAATCGATTTCGCAGGCGAGGTCCTGGAGTCCTCGCATCCGGAATTCAAGAGCGGGGATGGCGTCGTGCTCAATGGGTGGGGGCTGGGAGAGACCCATCATGGCGGCTATGCACAGCTGGCCCGCGTCAAGGGCGACTGGCTGGTGAAACGCCCTGAGGGCTTCACTGCGGCGGAGACGATGGCGATCGGTACGGCCGGGTATACCGCCATGCTGTGTGTGCTGGCGCTGGAGGCACATGATGTCACGCCCAACAGCGGGCCGGTCTTGGTTACGGGCGCTGCAGGGGGCGTCGGCAGCATCGCCGTGGCGGTACTCGCCAAGCTCGGGCACCACGTCGTCGCCTCGACGGGACGCCCTGAGGAGAAAGCCTATCTGGAAGGGCTTGGTGCCAAAGAGATCATTGCTCGAGAAGAACTGTCCGGCTCGGTGCGCCCGCTTGGCAAGGAGCGTTGGGCAGGTGTGGTCGATGTGGCGGGCTCCAATACGCTGGCCAACGCCATCTCAACGACGATGCGCGCAGGCTGCGTCGCCGCCTGCGGTCTAGCGCAAGGCATGGATCTGCCAACTTCGGTCGCACCCTTCATCCTGAGGGGCGTCACCCTTGCCGGCATCGATAGCGTAATGGCGCCCAAGTCCAAGCGCATCGCAGCATGGCAACGTCTTGCCAGCGATCTCGATCGGTCAAAGCTCGCGGGTCTAACCGTGACAAAGCCGATTTCCGAAGTTCAAGAACTGGCGCCGCAGATCGTTGCCGGCAAGATACGCGGGCGGATCGTGCTCGATGTGGCGTAAAGCGTCCTTCTGACCTGCGTGCGCGCGCTGCTGCAGCCGGACGTTCAGCCTCGATCGGGCTGCAATAGATCGCGTTCCTGTTTGACGGAACTATGAACGCGATCCAGCACCTTGTTTTGAGCATGTTTAGCTGAACCGCTGCACACTTCAGCTAAACATGCTCTAGGCGCTTGCGCAGCAGGATCTCGGTCTCGGTATCGTTGATCAGGCCCGGCATGGTGGCGATCCGTTCGAAGCCGTGGCGCTGGTAGAGCGCCAGGCCGCGCGTGTTGAAGGCCGACGTGGCTACGAACTGGTTGCGTTCTCCGTTGGCGCGCGCCCGCTCCTCGATCCATCGCAGCACGGCGCTGCCGATTCCGCGGCCGTGGTAGGCGGGAAGGACGGCGAGGATGTTCAAGTAGCTGCCGAACATCCATCCGAGCTTGACTGCGAACAATCCCAAGATCTCGTGCTGACGCGTCACCAGATAGCGCGGCGCGCTGGCTTGCGCCGGTGCGCAAAAGCGAACGATGACAGCCGGATCGAAGCCGTAACGTTTCCAGGGGTCCATGCCGGCAATCGCACAGGCCAAGGCCTCGGCGATGTCGGCCGGCAGCGGTTGAGTGATCGGGGCAATGCTGACATTGCTGCCATCGGCAACGGCGATCGTTGCCACGGTCTCCAGGCCAAGATCCGGCGGCAGCAATGGGAATGGCTCGGGCATTGGCGCCTCTTCTTAACTGAATTGCGAGGCAATCAGGCGTTCATCGCTGCGGTTGCACAGTTGTGCTCCAATTGGCTGCCGGTCCCGTCGCATTGGGCAGTTTGCGCCGGAAGGCGGTCGCAAGATTGTCATAACGGTCGGTATCGCCTGGTCGCAGATTGTAGCACGTGCTGGCAAGCTCTGGCGCGCCGGCCGCCAGCAACTCGCTCACTGTCACGAACGTATAGCCTTGCGCCTTGAGCTTGGGGATGGCCAGCGGCAGAGCTTCGGCTGTGTGGAAGCCGCGTCCGTTTGCGTGACCGATGACGATGGAGCCGGGCCGCGTCGATTTCAGAATCTCGCGTGCGATGGCCTTGGCCGACTGGGTGGGTGAAGGGTCGCCGGTCGAGACGTCCCATTGGATCGCGAGGAGACCGGCATCGTTGACCGCATCGAGCGATGCCTTGTTGCAGGCACCGAACGGAAAGCGAAAGAGCGACATGCGCTTCGGCACACTGTGCCAAGCCTCGGGCGATTGCAAGGTACATTGATTTGCGGCGAAGCTCTCGTGGATTGCCTCATAAGCGCGCTGCGGCTCATCGATCTCCTCGGCAAGCCGCTTGCCTGAAAGCAGGCGGAGATTGCGGTGCGCCGCGGAATGGTTGGCGATCTCGAACAACGGATCGGCCATCAGTTGCCGCGCGCGCCTTTCGTGCGAGCGTAGCCACTTGCCGCCGACGAATAATGTCGCCTTCACACCCTCCTTGCGCAGGTAGTCGATGATGGCACCGTCATAGCCGGCGATCTCGCCGGGCTGTTCGCACAAGTCGAGCGTCAAAGCGACGAGCTTCTTGCCGGGCGGCAGGCTGACGCGACGGATCGCGCCACGCAGGTTTGCCGGCACAGGCTGGAACGGGGCAAGCCGGCGCGAAGGCTCGGGTCGATCAAAGGCGTGCTGGCCCTTGCGCGGCGCCTTCTCGCCGGGACTGGCGGCAAGCTCGGCCGGCGGAAAGCAGGCTTCGAGTAGTCCGCTGGTGTGTGGTTCTTGTGCAGCGGCATCCGCCGCCATGACGCCAAGTGCGATCGCAACAGAGCAAAGCACCACAGCCGTGGTGCGTGCGAGGTGGCGTGCCCGAACGGCCGGCAGCCTACTGCGATGTTTCCGTATGGTGCTCATATCTCGCGGCATCCGTCGAAGGGGATTGCGCCGGACAAATGCGGCTGGCGGACCGGCGACGTGTAGCATGCCGCTCGCGCCGGTCGATGGCCAGAATATGTCGCGGCGAGGCTGGCCGCGCCGGCGGTGCGAAACCGGAGCGCAAACCTGCCGTGGCGGCGGACTGGTTTTTTTGCGGTATCGTCCTGCATGCCAAGGCGGTCGCGAAAGCAACCGGCGGCCGTCGGATTCAGCACCACGAAACATCCGCATACGCGGGTTCCATAGTCAGGCGCCATCCTTTTTCCGTGCGCATTCAGGCCTATTCGGCTACATTGGGGGCCAAGTTGACACATCGGGGTTCCGTCTGTACGCCGGCGCCCTAAGGCAGCCGCGCCGGACCTGTGGACCGAAACCCTGCGGTTGAAAACCGATCGATGCGTTTCCCGTTCCAGGGCGCCGGTCGTTTTCCCGTGTAGGCTGCCAATTGAAGGAGAACCTGTGATGGCCCAGAGACGTACCTCGACCGAGCCGCGCAGCGTCGTCGAATCCGTCGATCCGATATGGCAGGCGGTTCGCAGCGAGGCGGAGGCGGCTATGCAGGCCGAGCCAGGGCTCGGCAGCTTCATCTTTGCGACGATCCTTGCCCACGACACGCTGGAGGAGGCGATCTGCCACCGTCTGGCCCGACGCCTCGATAACGCCGATGTCGATGTGCAACTCATCTCGCGTCTATTCACACAGGTGCTGGAGCGTGACCCCGATCTCGGCACCGTGTTCCGCGCTGATCTCTCCGCAGTGCGTGATCGCGATCCGGCGTGCAACCGCTACATCGAGCCAATGCTGTTCTTCAAGGGCTTCCACGCGCTCAGCACGCACCGCCTGGCGCATGGGCTGTGGCAGCAAGGGCATCGCGACTTCGCCTTCTTCCTGCAGAGTCTCGGCTCCCAGTTCTTCGGCGTCGACATCCATCCCGCGGCGCGCTTCGGCAAGGGCATCATGCTCGACCATGCGACAGGGTTCGTCGTCGGCGAGACGGCGGTGATCGGCGACAACTGCTCGTTCTTGCACGGTGTAACGCTGGGCGGCAGCGGCAAGGAGACAGGCGACCGGCATCCCAAGCTCGGTAACAACGTGCTGATCGGGGCAGGTGCCAAGGTGCTCGGCAACATCAAGGTGGGAAACTGCTCGCGCGTTGCCGCAGGCTCGGTCGTGCTCGCCGATGTGCCCGCCAATACCACCGTGGCCGGTGTGCCGGCCAAAGTCGTGGGGCCTGCCGGGTGCTCGGAGCCGGCGCGCACGATGGACCAGGGGCTTGGACCCGACGATTGCGGCTGCAAGTAATGCGCCGTGCCGACGTCGGCTTGCTACGGCGCCAGAAGGTGCTGTAGCACGCTCGTCGACCTATGCTTTTTTCCTCATCAAATGGAGTTCAAACGACGTGACCAAGGATGAACTGGCTCGCCTGCAAAGATACCTGCGCAAGACGTTCGGCGCGGCGAACCTGGAGGTCAGGGCGCAGCCCAAGAAGAGCGACATGGCGGAAATCTTCATCGACGACGACTTCATTGCCACCCTCTATCGCATCGAGGAGGACGGCGAAATCGAGTATCAGGTGCAGATGGCGATCCTCGAGATGGATCTGGAAGACGCCTGAGACGTTCGCTGCCGTTTGCAAGGGCTGTCCTCTGCAGGTTCTCGTGCATCCCAAGCCGAGTTTGCCCTTATGCGCTTCCTCCGATCTCAGGTGACGCGCTGGCTGAACGGTCATTCCCCCGCTGGAGTTTTTCATGCCCTGTTACTCGCTCGATGACGTCCGCGTGCGCACGCCACAAAGCGGGCGGTTCTGGATCGCTCCCAACGCCATCATCATCGGCAATGTGGTTCTGGAAGAGGATGCGAGCGTCTGGTTCGGCACCAGCATTCGCGGGGACAACGAGGAGATCCGGATCGGTCAGCGTTCCAACATCCAGGAGGGCTGCGTGCTGCACACCGATCCTGGCTTCCCAATGACCATTGGGGCGGATGTTACGGTGGGGCACATGGTGATGCTGCACGGATGCACGATCGGCGCCCGGGCGCTGATCGGCATCGGCTCCATCATCCTCAATGGCGCGGAGATCGGTGAAGGCTCGCTGATCGGCGCCAACACGCTCATTCCCGAAGGCAAGAAGATTCCGCCGCGCTCGATGGTGCTCGGCTCCCCCGGCCGGATCGTGCGGGAGCTTTCGGAGGAGGACGTCGTTCGTTTCAGTGCCGCGGCCGGACGCTACGTGCAGAACTGGCAGCGTTACAAGACGGGCCTGAAGCTTCAGGACGCAGGCTGAGGCAGACTTACCAATCGTCCAGTGCTCGGACGTCCCGCGCCGACCTGCGCCACGTTTTGCGGTTGCTGGTTGGTGCCTTCGCTCGATGCTCGTACGCGTCAACTTCGCAAACCGGCTGCTGTGCCAGCAAGACAGTGCGCTGCGCACAAGCTATCCCAGCGCATTGCGCCTGCCAGATCAGTGCTGCGGTGGGACACCGGCCAAAGCCGCCGGACGCGACGTGTCGCCGGGCTCCAGTGCGACCCAGACCTTGGGGTTCAGATACGACTGACGCATGACAAACTGATACGGCGTCTGGTGCCAGATCTTTACTTGGCTGCTCTTGTTGTCGAGGACGAAATCGCCCTGAGCGGTGCGCGCGGTGAGAACCGCATGACCTTCGCCGCGCTCATCGCGTACGACGGTCATGAGCAATGCGCTGGCGGGCCAACCGCGATCGATAAGCATCTTCCGCTTCAAAAGCGCATAGTCTTCGCAATCGCCGACGGTCGTCGGCAGCGTCCAATATTCAGTGACGCCGTAAATCTCGATATCGGTGAGCGGCTTGATTGCGCGATTGACGGAGCGGTTTATGGCGTCGAGTTCTGACAAGCGCTCGGGCGTTGCATCAAGGCGCGTTTCCTCACGACCGTCCTGAGAGCATTCCTTGGGATTAGCCTCGCAAAAGCGGACGAAGCCATAAGGCACCTGCGACAGACCATGGATACGCATGAAACCAGACTGGTACCCGCCAGGGCCCGGCCCGCGCACGATCGGATCAGCCTGAACTTTACTTGCTCCCGCCGCGCCAATCAGCGCGACGATCGCAACTGCAAAATACCGACGCAACATCACATACCCCGTACCACTGATCCTAGAGTAGCCAAATTCCCTGGATTTCGCCTCAACGAAGTTCATCGAATTTGGTTCAAATCTTTCGGGTTATCCCCAACCCATGCCGCAAATGGGTATGAAGGTTGAAGTTTCAGCTAAAACTACGTCCGATCGCGTCAGGTTCCTGAACCTGGATGAACCGGATACCGATGCCGCGCTCGTGGTGACGCACAACCTCGGCGCGCAACTTGCCAAGTTGCACTTCGCTGCCAAGCGGCGGACGTGCCTCGGTGGCGACATTCGCGCCGGAGAGCGATACGTCGATCACTTGGACCTGCAACGTGATCCCGTTGGACAGCTTCAGCGTATTGTTGTTTCGGCCCGGAAGTGTGCGCTGGTGAGCGCGTGTTTCGACCGCGGCAAGCTCATCGCGGTTGACGAGCCAGGTAATGCGGGCAGCAAGTTTCTCACGCCGGTGAATGGTGGCGGTGAGAGAGATGGCAAAGCCGCCATCGAAGACACGCGTGACCTTGCCGTCTAGGCCGCCCAGTTCGTCCATGTAGACGATTATGCTCTCTGTGAGGTTCGGCTGGACCGATGACGTGATTGCCATGCCGCCGACCGAAATGTCGATGAGTTCACAGGGGTATTCGTGGCGGTCGGCACGCATGAACCGGCCTGTGAGTTTCAGGGCAAAGCGCTTGTGGAGGCGCCGTTCGGGCGCAGCCATCGCGCTGGATGCGCGTTCACGTCTGATGGCGAGCGGCGTTTGCGCGGGCATGATCTTGGTCCTCAAGCACCAAAGACTGGTCCAAAGCAGGTTCGCTTTTGGTGGAACCACACCGTCCACCGTGTCTTGCGTCTCCAGTCCCTGTATGACGCGTATGATTGACGCCTTCGCTGGAAGCTCGCGCGCTTCCATCTCAGCCGATCAGGCTCTTGGCGCAGGTCAGTTTGGAGCTTTCGGGAGCCGATCCGAGGCGCAACTTCGCTCGAGTATGCGAGGCATGCCTTAATGAGAGACTAATCGGCGGGTTCTTTTTGGGACAATCGTGTGCCCCATGCTGGGCTCATCGCCTGGCAGAAATCCGCCGGCTACGCGAATTGCGTTCCTGCTTACGGATTTCAGCTGTCGACGCCTTGCGGTTTGGCGAGGCCGCCGTCGTAGACGCGAAACTGCCGACGATCGATCCGGACGATACGGGCGTTGCGCACGTGCGGCAGCAGGGGGGGCTGATGGTTCTGTCTGGCAACCAGGGAGTAGGGACGCCCGTCTGGCCAGATCACTTCTGCCGATCCCAGGCGACGGACCGCGAGGCGGTCAGGGGAGCTTGCGGGGGGATCATCAAGGCGCGCCAAACCGCCCATGAGCCGGTCAATGCTGTCACGGGTATGGATCAACGGAAGTAATATGCACTCGAAGGTTACAAGGCCATCGCAAGGCGTCTTGACGTCGAATGTGAGCATGCCAACGCCACCTTGACGCGTGATGGTCTGGAGGTGGCGGGTGAGCGTGATCCGGTCATCGGGCGTCCAGCCATCGAGGAAATTGGTGCCTCGGAACTCAGAACCGAAATCATCGCAAATGCGTGTGCCGGCAATGCGAAAACGGTAGGTAGCGTCGTCGAGACGCTCGAGAATGAAAGTTTCCGAGAGAATGGGGGCAATACGTGAGGGTTCGATTTCGAAGCGGCGCGGCGCCAGCCGGTTTTGCCGAACGTCGTTCCAGTAAGCGTAAAGCGTCTGTGTCGTTTTGGATTTCATCAGCAATTCGGTCCGTCGACAATCAGGTTACTGTCAGGATGGGCCAAACGCGCCCTTTGCGTTCAACGGCGAGACAGGGACCGCAGATCCACAGTCTGCGGCTTCAAAAGCAGCTTCCGTGCCAGTTTGCAGATCGACAGGAAAAGTTATTGCGGTTGTCGGAGAAGCGTTGAGCGGTTAACCGTTCAGCCCGGCCCATACAACGAGGAAATCCAGTGTCTCAGCGAAACGAACCGTTGTTCAACGTGCCCACGGGCGTTCTCGTCGTCATCGGCTTGCTGATCGTCATCCACGTCGGGCGGCAGTTGCTGCCGGAAGATCTCGATACCTGGCTCGTGGTAGCAGGCGCGTTTGTCCCGTCGCGGTACTCAGGTGAGGCAGCCTTCATTCCGGGCGGATCGCTGGCGATGCTGACCTCGCCCTTCACCTACCAGCTGCTTCACGGGGATTACACGCATCTGGCGTTCAACAGCCTGTGGTTGCTGGCGTTTGGCGGTGCGATCGCTCTCAGGATCGGGACGCTACGCTTTATCGTATTCGGCGTGATATGCGGCTTGGCGGCCGCGCTCGCCTTCCTGGCCGCAAACTGGGGCGCGCGCGCGCCGGTCATCGGCGCTTCGGGCGCGGTTGCAGGGCTGATGGGCGGTACGATGCGCTTCTTGTTCGCGGCGATCGACATGGGCGGGATCTGGCGGTTGCGCGAAGCCCCCCGCTCGGTGCCGCTGATGCCGATTGCCGTAGCACTCACCGACAAGCGCGTTCTGGCGGCGACCGCCATTCTGATCGCCATTAACCTATTGACGCTCGTCGGTGTGGGCGCGGTGGGAGCGGAGCCCTCGGTAATCGCATGGGAGGCGCATATCGGTGGCTATCTCGCCGGTCTGCTGCTTTTCGGACTTTTCGATCCGCGCCCCCGGGTTCCCAAGCGGCCCGATCTGCGGGTCGTGCCGACGATCCACTGAAGGGAATGCTCTTGCGCATCAATTCTGCGATCAAGCCGCTCTGCGTGATGAACGATCGGCCGACGGATCGGCCACTTGGCGTGTTGGCGGGTCATTTCTTTCGCAAGTGCGATGCTGCGCCTTGCGCCACATAGCAGATTGTCGCACGATTGCTTCAAGAGCCGGCGTCTTAGATTGCCATGCGGGCCACATGCGGACCACGTGGGACGGCGGCAACCTAATGCGCGCAAAGACTCGGCGCCAAAGTGCGAACGCTCCAGGCTGTTGCCATTAATGGCATGCGGCCGCGGGCTGGTCGGGCTCATCGGACGAGGCCATGCAGGCACGTGACGATGAATTCGGAACGGTCGCATACGGACCGGCCTCGAGCGTTACCTGAATTCCGTGGTCAGGAGGTTGATCCCATGAACGTCGCTGCGATTCTCAAGGTGAAGGGCAAGTCGGTTGCCACTGCACCGCCCGAAGACACTGTCGAATCCGTTGCGCGGAAGCTGGCTTCGCGAAGGATCGGCGCCATCGTGATTGTCGGCGAAGGCGGACACGTCATCGGCATCATCTCGGAGCGCGATATCATTCGCGTCGTCGCCGAGCAGGGCGCGACTGCATTGCATCAGCCGGTGAGCGAGGTGATGACGAAGAACGTGATGACCTGCAACGAGGCAAGCACCATCGACCAGATGATGTCGATAATGACACAGGGCCGTTTCCGGCACGTGCCGGTGATCGACGATGGTTCTCTGGTGGGCATCATTTCGATTGGTGACGTCGTCAAGCACCATATCGCCGAGGTCGAGATGGAAGTGACAGCCATGCGCGATTATCTGGCAACGGGCTAGAGTAAGTCAGGTTTTGATTGCATCACGTCTGGCCGTTGTGGCCGGCTCCATCTTTGAGAGACTGATCCACGGCCTCGATGGAAGCATAGCTGCTTTCATCGGGGTCGATCAGGTTCTAGATCCGCGTTCATGTTTGACGGAAGCACGAACACGATCCAGTCCTTGTTTCGAGCATGCTTTTCACGCTGAGCCGCTGCACACTTCAGCTAAACATGTTCTGGCGCACGTGAGGTTTGTAAGTCGCCTTTACATCATGGCCGAAGAGAGCTGCTGATGGTGGCGGCGCGCCTCGATTTCGTGCAGCAGGTCGTCGATCTCCCGCTTTGCGGCAGCTTCACCGGCTTTGATGAGCTCGTCGGCGCGATGAAAATCGAACAGGCCGACGTTGCCGATGCGCGGCGAGATGATGGCATCGGGCGGATCACCGGCCAGCCGTGAGCGCGCAATGCGATCCTGCACGATGTTGAAAGCGTCCACCATAACGGTCGAGATGCCGGGGCTGCTTTCGCCCTTACCGAACATCTGACGCTGCAACAGGCGGCGCATTGCGTTTTTTGCGCGACTGCCAGCGGATCTGCTTGCGGTGGTATCGGCCACTTCAGCGGTTTCGGGCTCGTCTGCCGGGATTTGCGGGAAGTGATCGAGATGCGGCATGACGCTGCCGCGCGCGCACGGGTCGTTGTTGAGGTTGACGGCGATCACGTAACGAGCGCCGAGTGCACGGCATACGGTGACCGGTATCGGATTAACGAGTGCGCCATCGAAAAGCCATCGCCCATCGACCTTGACCGGGCGGAAAATGCCGGGCAGCGCATAGGACGCACGCATCGCCGTCACCAGCGAACCACGGGACAACCACACCTCATGGCCGGTGCCGATTTCGGTCGCGACAGCGGTGAAGCGGCGTTGCAGCTCTTCGATAGATTTTCCTTCGAGATGTGCCTCGAGGCGCTCACAGAGGCGCTGACCCGAGATGAGACCATTGCCAGCAAAGTTGAAATCGAGATAGCCAAAGACGCGACGGACAGTGAGTTCGCGGGCGAAAGTCTCCAGGTGGTCGAGGTGTCCGGCAGCGTAACATCCGCCAACGACGGCGCCGATCGACGTGCCTGCGATGATATCCGGCTTTATGCCGACGGCTTCGAGCGCCCGAAGCACCCCAATATGCGCCCAACCGCGGGCCGCGCCGCCACCCAGTGCCAAACCGATCTTGCCTGTCGATGCCATCCCGTTTGCCGCCATGGCGGACCTCGTTTCAGTCAGTCTGTCGCGTTTTGCGTGGCGTTTTTACCCTTTTTGGGGCCGAGCCCTGCAATCGACGTGCCGTTGGCCTGTTCGACGTCGGACGAGCGAGCGTCTACTACGACACATGCCTTGCTGCCAACATCTCGGATGCTACGACAATCCAGCCACTTGCGGGGGCAACTGCTGCGACTCATTCCATTAATCTTAATTGATGTTATTCATATCGGATTAAAGGGGCGCTACCGAAAGAGTGATGCGGCGGCAAAATTCGATGCTGCAGTGCGGAGGGGCTCCGTTAGATTTTTAGCGCGTGCGGCAATATTGTCCGTGCCGTGGTTGGCGCGGATAGTATGGCGTCCGAATTTCTGACCGGGATTGAGCGGCCCTACGATCGCGGTTTGAGTGTCGAGCGCGCCGGATTGGCGGAATTGGGCACAATATGGCGATAAAAGCAGCTGCGCGCACCGGTGTGACACGCTTTCCCGGCGCCCGTCACCGTGACCTTGAGCCAGATGACATCCTGGTCACAATCGGTTGCCATCTGCGAGATAGTGAGCACGTTTCCGCTCTCTTCGCCCTTCTTCCAGAGCTTTTTGCGCGAGCGGCTGTAGAAATGGGCTTCGCCGGTCGTCAGCGTCGCACGCAGAGCATCCGCATTCATCCAGGCGAACATCAGGACCTCGCCGGAGGCCGCATCGGTACAGATGGCCGGGATTAGTCCGTTTTCGTCGAAGCGCGGCGTGAACTGCGTGCCGTGCTCAAGGTCGCCGGTCGAGGCTGCGACGGGAAAGGGGGACGGAGTTGTTTCGGCCATCGGCATATTCCGGTTGTGGCAGGTGCATCCGGGCCGGGGGATGCTCCCTTCCGGTCCCGACATGTCCTATATAGACGGTTGGATGGCTCGTCACGCCCGGTTCGGGGCCGTGGCGCGCGCGCCGATGATGGTGGTGCTGGTGCCCTGGTGTACAGACGCAAACTCGAAGAGATGAGATGACCGAGCTCGACGCGATCTACAACACGAAGATCCTGGAACTGGCGGCGGCCATTCCGCGGACGACGCGGCTGGCACGTCCCGACGCCACGGCGAGTGCGCATTCCAAGCTGTGCGGCTCGACGGTCTCGGTGGATCTCGTGGTCGATGGCGACATCATCGTCGGCTTCGGGCAGACCGTGAAGGCGTGCCTGCTCGGCCAGGCGGCGGCATCGGTGGTGGGCCGCGAAATTATCGGCTGCTCGGGCTCGGAGATCCGCGCGGTTGGCGAGACGATGCGTGCCATGCTGAAGGAGAACGGTCCGCCGCCCACCGGCAAGTGGGCCGATCTGGCGGTGCTGGAGCCGGTGCGCGACTACAAAGCGCGGCATACCTCTACGCTGCTGGTATTTGAAGCGGTTGGCCGCGCGCTCGACGAGACGGCGGAGCGTCGCGCGGCAACCGGTGCGGCGCGGTCCGCCTGACGCCCGTGATCGAGATTGCCAAAACGCTGCTGAAGGCTCCTGTTCACGTCTACCGCTGGACGCTGAAGCCGCTGATCGGAATGGAGTGCCGGCATCTGCCAACGTGTTCTGAGTATGCGCTTATGGCAATCGACAATAACGGTGCCTGGCGTGGCTTCTGGCTGACGCTCTCTCGCGTGCTGCGCTGTCATCCCTGGGGCTCGTCGGGATATGACCCGCCACCGGAGATCAGCCATACGTCGCACCCTTTCGCGCCTTGGCTTTACGGACAGTGGACCGGCCGGCACATCGAGGCTGGCGCCGGCACGGCAGAAGCGCGCGGGCGACCCGATGCGGGAGAGACATCATCAGGTGAGCTACGGCGGCGCAACGGTTGTGGTCACGACCATCGGTAAGCTCAAGCGAGCCACAACGAGGCACGCTGAACCGCTGCACACTTCAGCTAAACATGCCCTAGCGCGCTGGGAGGCGGGCCAGCAATTCGCCCACGCCGGCGATGCCACCCGCCTCGGCCTGTCTGTAAAACTCACGGGCACGCTGAGGATCTGCTTTCAGCCCGATGAGGCCGAGTTCCTTCAGTTGCGCAGGGTCGTATGTGCGCGCCGCTTCGAGCGCAGCCTGTGCGCTGCCACCCTCCGCAGCACGCTGGAAATACTGACGCGCTGCAGTGATGTCCCGGCTGACGGCAAGCTCCCGGCCGCGCGCAAGGAGCGCTGCAGCCCGCTCGGGTGTCATGGTGCGGCTTGCATTCGGTGACAACTTCAATGGCGGTTCGTGAACCTGCGACCCGTCAGGCGTGGGAAGTGATGCGGTACCGGTCGTCATGGCGTTCACTTGCGCATGCGCGGGCACCGGTGCGGGCACGCTCGGCAGTGGTGCAAATTGATCCAGCAATCCCAATGAGGCGGTGGCGAAGCGGTCGGCGCTGACCCTGGCATCTGACGGCGCGCGTTGCGATGCGGCGGCTTTCGGTTCTGCTGATGCGGTGTTCACGTCGGTCACCGCGATACCGCGCTGGACGATGGCGGCGACGGGCGGCCCGGCTGTTTGCTCGTTGGCCATGCGATCGCGGACAGGCGTGGTCAGATAGAGCGCACTCGGCAGGATGACCGCCAGGGCGCCTGCGGCCGCGAATGCATGACGCGCGATCCACGGCACACGCAGATGCGATTGCAGAAGCTTGAACGCGCGCTCGCGATTGACGTGCGGACGAGCCTGCACGAAGGCGTCATCATCGTAGTTCGCATAGCGCGCATCCTGGGCGTCGATGGCGATCGAGGGTGAGGGGGGCGGCGGGGATGCGCGATGTGGAGCCTGGGCACGATGCGCGGCTCGATCGAACGGGCCAACGTTGGCGCCATTACCCAGTTCGAAATCGATGTCGGTTGCGGACTGTGGCGGGGCGGCAGCCCAGCCGTTGGTCTGCGCCGTCAGTGCCGCCAGGGCGATGTGCGCGGGGTGAGAGCCATTCAAAGCTGGCGCACTTGGCACAGCGTGATGATTGCCCGTGGGGGTCGTGGTGGGACATTGGGAGGCGGGCGGGAATGGTGCGGTGGCGCGCCGCTCCTCCTCGGTGAGCGCTTCAAGCAGTTCCTTGATGCTGGGGCTTTGGGAGCTGCGTTCTTGTCGTTTGGTCATTTGCGTCATCCGGTTCGTCCAAATCGGCGCAGCGCGTGCCGCATGCATGCCTGTCGTCGGTCGTATCAGGCGACGGCGTCAAGGGGCGGCGGCGCTCGACGCGGTCTGCGCTGGTTGCGGACGTCTGTTTTCTAGGAGAAAGGCCCTGAACAGCCGCTCCTGCTCGGCGGGGTTGCCGTTGGCTGCGCGCGTGGCCTGGGCAAAAGTGGCCATAGGATCGAACCCGGGGGCGGACGTCTCAAGCTGGCTTGCCGCATCGGCCAGTGCGGATCTGTCTGCTGGGGCGGGCTCGCGTGAGCGTGCCGCGCCATTCGACTTCAACCAGTGTTCGACGGCAGGATGACGGGGCCATCCGGGCATGGATGCGGTCAGGTTCATGTCGCGCCACTTGGGATGATAGGCGGGCATGTGCAGGGTCGCGACCTCGGAGAAGAGCATGTCGACGACCTTGGAGATGCGACCGTCTGGTGCGCCCGAACGCGAGGTCATGGGCGCGACAAGGACGACTGCGACCGCAAGCGTGTCGATGCGCTGGCCATGCGCGATGAGGCCGGGATAATCTGCCTCCGTGAGCGTTGTGGGCATATACGTTTCGTCAAGCTGCGGGGGAAACGGTACGCTCAGGAGTTTCACGCCTTCAGGCAGGAGGCGCCCCTCGATCGCGGCTGCCGGCTTGCCGGTTACGAGCATCGTTGCGGCGATCTCACCGGATGCGACTTTTGCAAGCCCCGCACGATGACTGACGTTGATGGAGCGAACCTTGATGCTAAGGCGGTCCAGAACAACGCGGGCGGTGAATTCGGTGGCGGAGCCCGAGGAACACAGATTGACTGTCTTTCCAGCGAGATCCTCGATGCGTTCGATGCCCTGGCCGGCGAGAATGTGAAGCTCGGCATCGTGCAACCTGGCGATGATGCCGATACGCCTGTCGAGCCCGGATCCCAGTGTGCCGGCGGTTTTGAGATGCTCGAGCGCATCGGTCTGCGTGATCGCGGCATCGATACTGTCAAGTTCGGTCAGATCGGAGATGTTGGCGAGGCTGCCGCGGCCGACGACGGCAAGGATGCGCGTGCGGGAGGTTTCGCCGAGAGCGGCAAGGTCATTGGCGATCGCGAGGGATGTTTCCTCGGGCGTGCCAGCGATGATGGTGATGGGAGCGAGCGTGCGCGGTGCAGCCTGCGCGGGTTCAATGGCGGCGGCGATCCAAAGTCCGGCGAGTGCCAGCATCGCCATGTACACGAGCGTGGCACAGGCGCGATCTGCGAACACGACGAAGGCGTGAAAATGCACCGGCCGCTGGCCGGACGGGCGCGAGGTGGCGCCTGAACAAGGAATGAAACGCATACTATGAACTCCCGACCGTCTTGCGATCGGGCGTTTCTCGGCAGGCCAGCGACTGTTCGCCGGAGCATGGAGCCAGGGACGCTCGCCTCCCCAGGTCATGGTGCTACATTTTGATAGCTGCCATGCCGCCCTGACAATCGTCTCCGGCTAGCGCGGTTGCGCCCACGTACTCGGCGTTCTGGTCACGAAATCCCCCAAGTCAGCCCGATCGGTTTGATGCTGCAGGCGCCCCTCGGTGCGGATGGAGCGATGCAGGAAGCCATTTCGGCTTCATTGAGATGGTGACTGAGGGGTGGCGGCGGTAGTGGGGCCGAATGCGGGATTTGCCAAGGCGGAATTGCGGCATTGCTGTGTTGTCACGAGAAAGAGGTGAATGCCGACAACGACTTGGCCGGAAGCTAAAGCCTTGAGCACGACAGCGGCGAAAAGCCAGCATGAAGGAGCCCAAGGCCGCCCTTGACAGGCGGGGCGGCAGCCGTGCAAAAGCCCCCAACCTGAAGTGGAGCACGCTTCAAAGATCGACATATTCAGCCATCTTACCTGCGTGGTAGGCAGCGAGTGAGAGGAGGGCCCCCGTGAGCGAGATCACGCTACGATTCCCCGACGGTGCAGAGCGTCGCTATCCCCAAGGCATCACCGGAAAAGAACTGGCCGAAGGCATCTCCAAGAGCCTCGCCAAGAAGGCTGTCGCAATTGCGCGCGACGGCGCGCTCGCCGATCTGGCCGATCCAATTGATGCCGACGCCGAGATCAAAATCATCACGCGCAACGATCCCGAAGCACTGGAACTGATCCGCCACGACTGCGCGCACGTGATGGCGGAAGCCGTGCAGGAGCTGTGGCCCGGCACGCAGGTGACGATTGGGCCCGTTATCGAAAACGGTTTCTATTACGACTTCGACAAGGCAGAGCCATTCCATCCCGACGATATTGCCCGGATCGAAAAGAAGATGGGTGAGATCATCCAACGCAACGCACCTTTCACGAAGCAGGTGTGGAGCAGGGATGAGGCAAAGCGCTACTTCAAGGAGAAGGGCGAGCTCTACAAGGTGGAACTGGTCGACGCGATTCCTGAGGATCAGGACGTCAAGATCTACAGTCAGGATACCTGGCTCGATCTGTGTCGCGGCCCGCACATGACTTCGACAGGCCAGATCGGCCGGGCGTTCAAGTTGATGAAGTTTGCGGGCGCCTACTGGCGCGGCGATTCCAACAATGCCCAGCTGCAGCGCATTTACGGCACGGCGTGGACGAGCGAGGACGAGCTCAAGGCATATCTGACGCAGTTGGAAGAGGCGGAGAAACGCGATCACCGCAAGCTTGGCCGCGAGATGGATCTGTTCCACTTCCAGGAGGAGGCGCCGGGCTCCGTCTTCTGGCATCCAAAGGGGTGGACGCTTTTTCAGAATCTCATTTCCTACATGCGCCGTGCTCAAGTGCGGGCCGGCTATGTCGAGGTCAATTCGCCCGACATGATGGAGAAGCATTTCTGGGAGCTGTCCGGCCACTGGGAGAACTACGGTGAGAACATGTTCACCACGGTTCTTCCCGATGAACGCGTATTCTGCTGCAAGCCGATGAACTGCCCCGGCCACGTGCAGATCTTCAAGCACGGCCTGAAGAGCTATCGCGACCTGCCGCTCAAGATCGCCGAGTTCGGCAAGGTTCACCGTTACGAGCCGTCGGGCGCACTGCACGGTCTCATGCGCGTGCGCCACTTCACGCAGGACGATGCGCACATCTTCATCACCGAAAATCAGATCATGGAGGAGTGCCTCAAGATCAACGATCTGATGCTCTCCATCTACAAGGACTTCGGCTTCGAGGACATCTTCATCAAGCTCTCCACACGTCCGGACAAGCGCGTTGGTGCCGACGAGCTGTGGGACAAGGCCGAGAAGGCGTTGCAGGATGTGCTCGACGAGGTGACGCGGCGCTCGAATGGACGCATCAAGACGGCGCTGCAGCCCGGTGAGGGCGCGTTCTACGGGCCGAAGCTGGAATACGTGCTGAAGGATGCGATCGGACGCGAGTGGCAGTGCGGCACGACGCAGGTGGACTTCAATCTCGCTGGCCGTCTCGGAGCCTTCTACATCGACGAGACCTCCAACAAGGTGACGCCGGTGATGATCCATCGCGCCATGTTCGGATCGCTGGAGCGGTTCACGGGGATTTTGATCGAGAACTTCGCCGGGCACTTCCCGCTGTGGCTGTCGCCGGTGCAGGCGGTGGTCGCCACCATCGTGTCGGATGCGGATGGCTATGCGAGCGAGGTTGCCTCCGCACTCGCAGCAGCGGGCTTGCGCGCTGAAACGGACCTGCGCAACGAGAAGATCAATCTGAAGGTGCGCGAGCATTCGCTGGAGAAGGTGCCGGTGATGCTGGTCGTGGGAAAACGCGAAGCCGAGGAGCGCAAGGTTTCGATCCGTCGCCTGGGAAGCCAGAAGCAGGAGGTAATGCCGCTCGATGAGGCCATCGCGATGCTGAAGGCGGAGGGCACACCGCCGGATTTGAGGTGATGTCGTGGGCCCACCGGTTGACCCCATCGAGTTCTGGTTCGACTTCGGGTCGGGGTATGCCTATTTCGCGCATCTGGAGATCGGCAGACTCGAGCGCGCGACGGGCTGCGACGTGGCGTGGCGGCCTTTCATGCTCGGCACGGCGTTCAAGGTGACGGGCGCGCAAGGGTTGTCCTCGACGCCGATGAAGGGCGATTACGCGCGCCGCGACTGGCAACGGCTTGCAGATTTGAGAGGCGTGCGGTTCGCGCCGCCCGCCAACCATCCCGTGATCGCTCTGGCGCCGAGCCGCATCTTTTATGGGCTCGAGGAAAGCGACCGTACGGTTGCCAACCGGTTCGCTGCGGCCTGCTTGCGCCGCTATTACAGCGATGGCGAAGACATCACCGAGGACGACGTGCTGACCCGCTGCCTGGACGATGCAGGCGCGTCGAGATCGCATCTCGCCTTCGCTCGCGATGAGCGCTGCAAGGAAATCCTCAAAAATCGGAGCCAGGAAGCTCTTGGTAAGGGCGTGTTCGGTTCGCCATTCTTCCTGTGGCGTGGCGAACCCTTCTGGGGAGCGGACCGGATAGACATGCTGATCGAATGGGTTGTGGGGCGGTCGGATGCGAAACGCTTGCCCGATGAGGGCTCAGGCCGCTAGGCTCAACACCTCGTCAGCTCGAAAGGTTGTGTGCTCATGCGTGTTGTGGTCCTCGTGTCAGGACTTGTGCTCAGTCTCTTGTGCGTCCATCCCACGCGGGCTGAGATGGTCAGCGCGGATGGCGCGGCCTTCGATCTGCAGTTGCCCGATGGCTATTGCGCGATGTCGCGCACGCACGCCAAGGAAAAAGGGCATTACGCACTGCAGGACCAGATGCAGAAGGAGGTCAATGCGGTCCTGCTGATAGCGGTCCCCTGCGTCGACGTGGAGGCCATGCGGGCTGGCAAGGCATGGAAGCAGTGGATGATCTGGCTGCTCAACGGCAAACCCGGTCAGCACACGCGCGTGCCAGCGGGCATGAGCCGGGCGGACGTGGTCCGCGAACTCGCTGCGGCGATGCCGAGCCTTGATCTCGACACGGTCAAGAGCAAGATCGACGAGGTCACGGGCAAAGAGGGGCTGCAGCTCAAACTGCGCAACATGAGCGTCATAGCCAAGGACGAGGACGCGCTCTACACAGCCCAGACTGTCGCCGTGGCAGGCGGTGCAGGCGCCCGGGAGATCGCCGTTGTCACCGGCTGGATTGCTCTCAAGGATCACATCCTCACGCTGAATACATATTCCGAGTTCAAGGATGCAACGTCGTCGATCGACACGTTACAGGCGCGTGCGAAAGACACACTCATGCGCACCCTTGCAGCGACCGAGAAGAAATAGTGCATCGCTTCAGGGTCAACGGTGCTTATTTTGTTAGCCTGCCGCAGAGCGGAATGGTTCTCGTGACCTCGAACGACACATCCGCCTGTTCCGTCTCCCTAGAGCAGGTCAGGCTTTGATTGAATGACGTCTGGCCGTTGTGGCCTGCTCTTTCGCTTTGTTTGAGAGCCTCAATCACGGCTTCGACGGAAGCAGTCGCGCTTCCGTCTCAGCCGAGTTGGCTATCGCGCCACCGAAGTCGGCGATATGCGTTTCCCTCTTCCAAGTCGTATTTTATCAGTGCCGCTGAAGCTCGGCGCCGAAAGCTTCATTCAGTTCGGCATCGATGTCCTCGGCCGCATGGTTCCAGCCATTGCGCCGGTCGACATGCGGCTCGCGTTGCATCGCGTCGGGTATCGCGTGGTGGGGACGTTGCAGTTGGTCGCCGGTGCGATCGGTGAGGGGACGCGATGGGAGGGTGCAGAGCCGCGAGGCCAATGCCTGCAACTCACCCTTGATCTCGGCGCGGCGCATTTCGTGATGCAGGGTGACATTCTGCACTTCGCGCAAGAGTTGTTCGTCGGTGCGGCGGATCGCGTCGGCCAGCGCCAGCATGATGTTCATCTCGTGGCGTGATTTCTCGACAAGCTCGGTCAGCAGTTCTTCGATGTTCTCAGGAAGCCCGGTCATTGAAACCCCCAGTGGTTGGCTGACTTCTCATCGTGGCGATTCGGATGGCCGAAAAAAGTCAAGCAATGCCGCAATTTATGTGCTCATGTTGGTTGCAACGCTGAGGCCGTTGCTTGGGCCCATCCGTGGCCGGCACCCTTTTCGCTCACCCTCGCTGCGGCGAGGCGGCATGCAATGGATGCCAAGCCTCGGCGTCACGTCGAGAGATCGCAACGAAGAAGAGAGGTAACGACATGGCGGGGACTGCGGCAGGCCAGCCGGTCGTATCGATGATCGCGCTGATGAGCGATAACAATGCGCTTGCGGGGCCCGTCCATTCTGTGGCGTGGCGCGCACCCTGGCTCGTCAACCGGGCAGTGCAGGTAACGCGCAACCGGCCGGTGATCATCGGGCGGCGCGCGTTTCACTATATGAACATGCTTGGCGGTGACCGGTGGCTGTTCGTCGTCACGCGAGACGAGGACTTGCTGGAAGCCGGCGGCAACCATCATCTCTCGGGATATGGGTTCTGGTTTCTGCCCGACCTGGATGCGGCGTTTGACGCGGCGCGGCGCCTGGCGAAGACGAAGAGTGCGCCGGAGATTTTCGTCGCCGGAGGGGCAAGCCTCTACCAACAGGCGATGCCGCACGCAGGGCGCATCTATCGCACGGTGCTGCACGAAACGGTGGAAGATGCGCCAATGCTCCAAGCCGATGCGCTCAGCGGCTGGCGCGAGGTGCATTCGGAGCGGCGCGTGAAAGGCGGCGACGGGTTCCCTGATCAGACCTACTCGGTGATCGAACGTACCGCATGAAAATTGTCCGTTCGTGCCCGGCTGGCACATGCCGGGCGAGAATGCGACAGTGAGAAACAGGCAAACGGCCGGCCCTTAAAGAGCCGGCCATCTGCAACTCAGGCGTTGTCCTTACTTGTGCCAGCGGTGCTGCTTGCTGTGCCACCAGCCGTGACGCGAACCCTCTGAACGCCAGATCCAGAAATCGCCGCGCGGACGATGCGTACGGCAGGCGATGCGAACGCCGTGGCGAGGTGAGCGATGCAAGCCGCCGCGGCCCCACTCGCATGCACTATGGCGGCCATGGACCTGGACGACACCATTTTGTGCCGCAGGTGCCTTGGCGAGTCCGGCGAGCGGTGCGGCGCTGGCCGTTGCGGCAGACGCGGTAACCGCAAGGGCCGTAAGAGCAGCAATCTTGGTGAGTTTCATGTTGGGTTATCTCCTGGGTGGATGACGTTGATGCAGACCCTAACGGTGAGCGATCGGTTTTCCGTCGCGACCTCACCTGCGCGTTTCGCTTTGACATGGACGCACGCGGAGCCGCATCACGCGCCACGGTATTCAGCCGGTGACCGTGGCGCTATTGCGGCCGGCCACAACAAGTGGCGTTTGTTCTTTGTTGAAACAGAAAACGGAAGAAACGGTGCCCTTCATGGCGTGGCAGAGGCAGGGCGTGTTTGTCGATCAACCACGTCCGCGATAGGGCGCCACTCCCTGGTCGGGGAGCCATACGTCGGAGGGGCAGGCTCCTGATTGCCAGAAGACATCGATCGGGATGCCGCCGCGCGGAAACCAGTAGGCGCCGATACGCAGGAAGTGCGGTTCGAGTAATGTCACGAGCCGCTTGCCGATCGCGACCGTGCAATCTTCGTGGAATGCGCCATGGTTGCGAAAGGAGCCGAGATAAAGCTTGAGCGATTTGGATTCCACCAGCCAGTCCTGCGGCACATAGTCGATGACCAGGTGGGCGAAATCGGGCTGTCCCGTCACCGGGCACAGCGAGGTGAACTCAGGTGCGGTGAAACGCGCCAGATAGTGTGTGTCTTGATGCGGATTGGCGACGCGCTCGAGCAGCGCTGTGTCGGGACTCTCGGGCAAGGGAACCTGGTGGCCGAGAATCTTGGTGGGCTTTGCCTTCGCCTTGTTTGCCATTGGATTACTCTGCAGCCATCCGGGTGAACGAGCGCGGGCCGCGATAGATACAGCCTTCGTGGCAGCTGTCGCGTGCGATCTCGATCTCGGCAAGGCCGGGGACGCGGTTTGCGATGCGATCCCACAGCCACATTGCGATCAATTCCAGCGTCGGCGCCTTCAACCCCTCAATGTCGTTCAGCATGCGATGATCGAGCGCGTCGCGCGCATCAGCAACCGCCGCGGAAAGATCATCGAAATGCATCACCAGCCCTGTCGTGGGATCAGGGTCGCCCGCGACGGTGATGCGGGCGCGGAACGAGTGACCGTGCACACGGGAGTTGGGATGCCCGAGCGGGGCGCTCGGCAGAAAGTGCGCGGCTTCGAAATAAAACTCTCGGTAGATGAGCATGGTCTTGAGGATCAGGATCCTTGAAATTCATTCTTGCAGGCTTCTAACGGTCCCGAGCGGACAGGGCAATGCCGAAGACGGACGATTTCCCGCTCCGTGGGCCGCGTCGAACCATCCTTTGAACCCTTTGTATGAAGAGTCGAAACGGCAGGATTTGTGCGTAACGAGACAAAGGATTATCCGCTACACTCCTTTCTGTTTCCAAGTGAGTGATTATGGCGGCGCGATCGTTTTCAAGCGCAAATGCTATTTGGGGGGCTTTCCCATGACGACAGCGTCCAGCAGGGTTCCGGGCCTGCCCGCAAGCGCCTTCGAGCGCGGATATTACTTTCATATGGCTGTCGTTTGCGCGGTTGTGGCGTTTCTGGGCTTTGCACCGACCTACTGGATGCCGATGACGGAGGGGCGACTGAACGTCCCTCCCGTCATTCATGTCCACGCCCTGGTGTTCTTCATGTGGGCGTTGTTTCTTGTTGCACAGACGTGGCTTGCCGCGACGCGCCGACTGGCATCCCATCGCGCCATGGGCATGTTCGCCATCTCGCTTGCCACGACGATGACGATCATGGGCGTGCTGGTCGCCATCGACCGGATGAGGGCGGCTGCCGCGGCTGGCCAGAAGGAGGCCGGGCTGGCCTTCTCAATCGTTCCATTGGGCTCGATACTGCTTTTCGCCGTCATTTTCGGCTTTGCGGTTGCCAATGTGCGCCGGCCCGATTGGCATAAGCGGCTCATGCTCGCAGGCTCCATTTCGATTCTGGATGCGCCCATCGCGCGCTGGTTCGTAACGTTCCTAGCGCCGGAACCACCATCCGGCCCGCCGCCTGTTGCTGTCGACATCGGGCCATCGGCGGTGGCTCTGATGCTGCTCGGGATTGCCATGTTTGCGGACCGGCGCAACAACGGACGCATTCATCGCGCGTATTGGATTGTGTGCGGCGCATATGTGGCCTTGAAGGTGCTGCAAGTGCCTCTAAGTACGACAGCGCAATGGCATGCGGTTGCAGACTGGGTCATGCGGCTCGCCGGCTGAATGGGGCGGCATCGCAGCTGCGGTTCTGCGGTCCGGCGGGGCGTTGAACAGCGATTGCCGCGCGGGCTGGCAAGACACTTGTGCGGCGATTTTGTGAATGTTTCCAAAATTGTAACCACGCCGAGCAAAACGGGAGGGTGTTTCAGTTCCCGTTAGGGCTTGTGCCGGCAGATTTCCGAACCACTGGGCCCGTAACGGGGCCGGTCCACATTCGGAGACAACGCAAAATGGCACGGTGGGGCAACAAAACTGCGCTTTGGAGTGACCGAAGCGGCGGCATTGCAATTATGTTTGCGTTGTTTGCGGCCCTGCTGATCGGGTTCGTCGGGTTCGCGATCGACTTTACAAGGTCGAACCGAGTTGCAACGGACGCACAAGCCTCGCTTGATGCGGCCGCGCTTGCCGCCGCCCGTGCGAAGGCGATGAACCAGGGCGATCCCGAAACTGTGGCCAATCAGTTTTTCAATGCCAATTTCGTCGTCAAAAACGACGTGAGTTCCTACAGTATGGCGACGCTCGTCGACGAAAGTGAGCGGCAGATTACAGTGAATGCCACTGCGAAAATGCGAACCTACTTTGCGCGTATCCTGGGCTTCACTGACTTCGATCTGAATCTTCGCGCAGCCTCGACCTACGGCGTGACAACTTCCGAATTGGTACTCGTCCTGGATAATACCGGTTCGATGGCTGGCGCGAAGCTCGACGCCCTCAAGGCTGCGGCCACCGGACTTGTCGACACGGTCTATTCTGTTCCAAATGCCGAGGCGAACGTCCGTATCGGCCTCGTTCCCTTCGCGCAATACATCAATGTCGGCCTGGAATATCGCAATGCTGCCTGGATCGACGTGCCGATGGACAGCAGCACGACAACCTATCAATGCTGGAATACCTACCCCAATGCCACGTCGAGCAATTGCCAAACCACGTCGTATGCGTGCCTGAATGATGGCATGCCTTCGACATGCCAGTCGACGTCATGCGACTGGAACTGGGGAAACCCGGTGGAGCAATGTGGGGATGTGAGACACGATCAGACGTGGCACGGATGTGTCGGCAGCCGCTCATATCCCCTGGACGTGCAGTCCGGCGCCGATTTTTCCACGCGCGTACCCGGGCTCATGAACCAGTATTGCAACAGCAAGATTCTGCGGCTGACCAATATGAAGCCAGATCTCGTCAACCAGATCAATTCGATGGTGGCGGTCTACGATACCTTTATCCAGCCAGGTGTCATCTGGGGCTGGCGGGTGCTCGACTGGAACGCACCGTTCGGTGATGGAGTGGATCCGAATTCCACTCAGGTCCGCAAGTACATGGTAATCATGACCGACGGCATCAACACGAAGTCTCCCACCTATCCGACGCACGATGGCTGGGATGCAACGTTGGCGAATGACCTGACGAAAGAAGTCTGCCAGAGCGTTAAGGCGAAAGGCGTTGTGATTTATACCGTCGCCTTCGATGTGACAGAGCCCACCGTGGTCGATGTGCTGAAAACCTGCGCGAGCGGTCCCGATTACTATTATCAGGCCGCCGATGCGGGCAGTCTCTCTGCCTCGTTCAAAAAGATCGCGGAAAGCATCTCTGTGGTCCGCATCGCGCGGTAAGAAATCTGCCGCTTCGGCATGCGGCGTGAGGGATGAGATTCCAGGCTCAGGGAATTCCGATCAGCTTGTGCGTCTGCAGTGATAGGCGCCACTCTGGATTTGCCTTGCAGTAGGCGACGGTGGCAACGGTGTTGGCGTCGCGATCGGGACCGTCCATCGGCTGCAGGTAGCGGTACTGGAAATCAAGGTCCAGGCAGTCCTCGGGGGCCAAACCGTCCTGGGGATAGACGAGTTTCAACTCATCGCCGGAACGCTGTATGAGCCTGGTGCCGGCCTTTGGACTGACGCAGATCCAGTCAATGGCGCGCGGCACCTTGATCGTGCCATTGGTCTCGATTGCAATCTCGAACCCCTCGTTGTGGAGGGCGGTGATGAGCGGCAGGTTGACCTGCAACATGGGCTCGCCGCCGGTGAGGACGACGAGCGAGGGGGTTGCCTCATCGCCAGCGGCAGCAGCGATGGCCTCGACCAGGTCTTCCGGGCGCTTGAACTTGCCGCCGCCAGGGCCGTTGGTGCCGACGAAATCGGTGTCGCAGAAGCGGCATTCAGCGCTCATCCGGTCGGCTTCCTGACCCGACCAGAGATTGCAACCGGCAAAACGGCAAAAGATCGCGGGCCGGCCCGCGTTCTGGCCTTCCCCCTGCAGCGTATAGAAGATCTCCTTGACCTGATACATGGCGCACATCTGGAGAGCGCCGCGCTGACTGTCAAGCATTGAGGGTGCGGTGGCGGCGGCATGGCGTTGTAGCTTCGGGCGCGCCAACGATGCAATGATAGGTGACAGCGGGCAGACGGAGGAGGGGGCTCATGAGCGACCGGGCGACGGGAGCAGGTGCAGCGCGCTTCAATTACTACGATCTCGTCATGGCCGCATTTGTCACGGTGTTGATCTGCTCGAATCTGATCGGCCCAGCTAAGATAGCGACGATCGAGCTTCCACTGGTGGGTGCGTTCGTGTTCGGCGCGGGTGTTCTGTTCTTTCCGATCTCCTACATTTTCGGCGACGTTCTGACAGAAGTGTACGGCTATGCGCGGGCACGCAAGGTGATCTGGGTCGGATTTGCAGCACTCGCCTTCGCAAGCCTGATGTCGGCAATCGTTGTTGCGCTGCCACCGGCATCTTTCTGGAAACACCAAGCGGCCTACGAGGTGGCGTTCGGTAACACGTGGCGGATCGTCGGCGCGTCGATGATCGCCTATTTCTGCGGCGAGTTCGTCAACTCGTACGTTCTGGCGAAAATGAAGGTCTGGACACAAGGCCGCTGGCTTTGGACGCGCACGATCGGCTCGACGATTTTCGGCGAGGCCGTCGACAGCACGCTGTTCTATCCGCTGGCGTTCTACAACTCAGGCATTATTCCCAACGAGGCGCTGCCGCAGGTCATGGTGGCGCAGTTCCTGTTGAAGACGCTGGTCGAGGTCGTCTTCACACCGCTGACTTACAAGATCGTCAGATTTCTCAAACGCGTGGAACACGTCGATCACTACGACCGCGATACCGACTTCACACCGTTCTCGATGAAGACGTGATTATCTTATTGTGACACGTGTTGCGGGAGACATAGTCGCCGCGAACCGCGTACCAGCTGATGGCAGCCGCACCAGCGGCGGCGCGCGGTCGCGCGCCGACCGGCGCTGGTCGGGTCGGTGCAAGGCTTACGGGGTGATACGCGTTGTGGGGAGATATTTTCGCCGCGGGCCCCGTTCGGCTGAACGCCGCTCGCCGCGTTCAGAAAACCTGCCCGTGGATGGGGATTTCCTCGACACGGGTCGTTTCGCTGGTGACGTCGCCGAAATAGAGGAACGCCATGCCACCGCGCGTGACGGGAGAGATGTCGAGGGTTTGACTGACGGCATCGTACATGGCACGCGCATCCTCTCCATAGAGATAGATCGTGCCGACGCTGCCGTCGTCAGCCAGCTCATGACCGTCGAGTTCGCCCAGACCATCGGCAGTCAAGATTCCGTCGAGCTGGTCGGCAAGGTTCACGAGGGGAGCCAGATCCTGCGTTCCGTCAGTGCAGAATCTCGCGCCGTAGTCGTCGAACCGGATGATAAGCGCTTGGGCGGTCATGTCTGTATTGTCACTCCTGCTTTGGCCGATCAGCTCTCGTGGTTAATTCATGATGGATAGCGCGCAGCTCGACCCTCGGATCGGCAAAGCGTTCGTAATCCATGTGCGTGCGGGCATACCAGTAGCGGGCATTCGACGCATCGCCTTCCATCTTATGCAGCACGGCATGCAGCCAGCAGGCGATCGGGCTTTCCTCGTGAGCCTGCACGATGGTGTGCGCGGCATCCCACCGTCCTGCCAAGGCGTGTTCGAGTGCCGTTATCAGCTCTGTCCGGATGTTCTCGCTCGTTGCCATGTCTCCCATCCATTCGCGCGGAGCTCGCAGGCCGGACATGTGCCGCAACCGAAGCCCCAGGGGTGGCGATGCTCGCGGTCGCCGAGATAGCAGGTGTGCGTCGCCTCGACGATGAGGTCGACGAGGGCGCTGCCACCCAGATCTTCGGCCATCGCCCAGGTTGCGGCCTTATCCACGTACATCAACGGTGTGACGATCCGGTACGACTTATCCATGCCGAGCGAGATTGCATCCGCCAATGTCTGCAGCGTGTCGTTTCTGCAATCGGGATAGCCGGAATAATCGGTCTCGCACATGCCGCCGATCAGCGTCGTGATGCCACGGCGATAGCCGAGTGCGGCCGCGTACGTGAAGAAGAGCAGGTTGCGGCCGGGAACGAACGTGTTGGGCAGGCCGCTGTCGGCCATCTCAATGGCGACTGAGCGTGTCAGGCTCGTCTCCGAGATGCGTCCCAGGGTCGGCAGTTCCAGGGGATGGTCGGGACCAAGCCTCTTGTCCCAATCGGGAAATTGACTGCGCAGGCGCGCCAGGAGGGTAAGGCGCGTCTCCAGCTCGATGTCGTGACGCTGGCCGTAGGAAAAGCCCACGGTCTCGACACGGTCGAAGGTCGTGAGTGCGTGGGCCAGGCAGACGGTCGAATCCTGGCCGCCGGAGAACAGCACGAGGGCGGATTTGGCGGACATACACCCTCCAGGATTCAATCGTGAGATGGCGGGGCCAAGAGGCGCGCACGTGACCTTGTGCGAAGGAACCTATAGTCATGCTAAGATCGTGACATGCCCAGGGGTGACAGATATGTCAACGCCCGCCGCATTCGATCTCGGCCGATTCGTGACGGCCCAGAAGGGCATTCACGAACGCGCCTGCAGGGAACTGCGTTGCGGCCGCAAGGCGACCCACTGGATGTGGTTCGTCTTCCCGCAGATGAAGGGGCTCGGGTTTTCGCCAACTGCCCAATATTACGGCATCGGCTCGCTGGAGGAGGCTCGGGCCTATCTCGCTCACCCTGTTTTGGGGCCGCGGCTGGAGGAGGTGACGCGGCTGGCGCTCGCTCATGTGGGCACGCCGCTGCGACGGCTGTTCAGCGCGCCCGACGACCTCAAATTTTGTTCGAGCATGACCCTTTTTGCGGAGGTTGCGGGGCCGGGCAGCCTCTATGCCGAGGCGCTCGAGAAATTGTGCGGCGGCGCATCCGACGAACGGACTTTGGAGCTGCTGCGGGGGGCTTGAACTCATGGACCGCCGCGCGGATCGCTGTTGCACCCAACGGGTAGGGCAAGTGTCATCCTTTCGGGGCTTTGCCGCAGGGCGAAACAGGATTACAACGCGGCGCGACTTGAGCCGCGCCTGGGGTAACGGTGCGGGCTCAGGGAATGGTGCGGAGAACCGCTCTGCCGCGCCGGCCCGCCCGTAAGACGACGACGCAAGTACAACGAGAAGCGAAGGACGTGATCCCATGACCGCCATCATCGATATCATCGGCCGCGAGATCCTGGACAGCCGTGGCAACCCGACGGTGGAGGTCGATGTGGTGCTGGAGGATGGCGCGTTTGGCCGTGCTGCCGTGCCATCGGGCGCCTCGACGGGAGCCCACGAGGCGGTGGAGCTGCGCGATGGGGACAAGGAGCGCTACCTCGGCAAGGGTGTCACGAAGGCCGTCGATGCCGTCAACGGTGAGATATACGATGCGCTGGCCGGCATGGATGCGGAGGATCAGCGCGGCATCGATGCGGCCATGATCGAACTCGACGGGACCAAGAACAAGGGCCGGCTGGGTGCCAACGCCATTCTGGGCGTTTCGCTGGCTGTGGCCAAGGCGGCTGCTGCCGCCTCCGGTTTGCAGCTTTATCGCTACGTGGGCGGGGCTGCGGCCCATGTGCTGCCGGTGCCGATGATGAACATCATCAATGGCGGCGCGCACGCGGACAATCCGATTGATATTCAGGAATTCATGATCATGCCGATCGGCGCCGACTCGTGCGCCGACGCGATCCGCATGGGCGCGGAGATCTTCCACCAGCTCAAGAAGAACCTGAAGGACGCGGGCCACAACACCGGTATCGGTGACGAAGGCGGATTTGCTCCCGGTCTCAAGAGCGCGGATGAAGCACTGTCCTTCATCATGCGCGCCATTTCCAAGGCAGGATACCGGCCGGGCGACGACGTGGTACTGGCGCTCGACTGCGCCTCGACGGAGTTCTTCAGGGACGGCAAGTATCATCTTGAAGGTGAGGGCAAGGTGCTGGACAGCGCCGATATGGCGCACTACCTCGACAAGCTCGTCACGGACTATCCGATCATCTCGATTGAGGATGGCATGGCCGAGGACGACTGGGCGGGCTGGAAGGTGCTGAGCGAGCTGATTGGGGCTAAGTGCCAACTCGTCGGCGACGATCTTTTCGTCACAAATACCGAGCGGTTGAGCCAGGGCATCGCCAAGGGCATCGCCAACTCGATCCTGGTGAAGGTCAACCAGATCGGCACGCTCTCAGAGACGCTCGACGCGGTCAACATGGCGCAGCGCGCCGGCTATACGGCGGTGATGTCACACCGCTCTGGCGAGACCGAGGATTCCACGATCGCCGACTTGGCGGTCGCGACCAACTGCGGACAGATCAAGACCGGTTCGCTTTCCCGCTCGGACCGTCTGGCAAAGTACAACCAGCTCATCCGGATCGAGGGCGAACTGGGCGAGGTGGCGCGCTATGCGGGCCGCTCGATCCTGCGTGGCGCGGCCGGAAGCGTTTAGTGTCGACCTAGCCGGCGAATTAACCCGCTTTCTCTTGGTCTCTCTCGCGGTTCACGCATGATACCTGCGCGCGCCGATCTGTAACGAGAAGGCAAAAAGTAGGTAGAAGGCGAAATGGCGAGAGCAGGTTGGCAAGTCTGGATTTTGGCGCTCGCATTCGTGCTGGCAGCGGCGCCGCTCTCTTTCCTCGCTGGCACGTTCGCCATGGCCGGTCTGCAATATGCATTTGGTCCCCCAGTCAGCGGCGAGGCTCTGCAGGGTGTGGCGTTTGCTGCATTCCTGTTTGGAGGTCCGATCGGACTTGTGATCGGCAGCCTGCTGGCCGGTTGGGTCGGCTATCGGATGGGGCGGGTTGCAAAATGGCCTGCTGTTCTGGGCACTCTCGTTGTTTTGGGCGTGATCAGTGCGCGCGCGCTCGTTGAGCTTGGTATCCGGTGAGATCGGCCAGCATCTCGTTCTCTTTATCCCATCTGCAAATGTGTATGACAGCACGCCACGTGTCGTTGAGCAGCGTAGATGGGCGTCGTTCACCGATGACGAGCATTATGCGGGTTCAGTCGATGCCGGGCTCCGCGTTTGTAAACCCAACCCGACACGTTAGAAAAATCAAAAAAAGATATGCATTAACAGCGTGTTGAATGTTGAGGCGATGGCGGATCGGACACGATCGGCAGCTGGCCGAGCAGACCCCTTGTCTCGACAACCATATGCCGTGAGGGGGACAGAAAAATAATGACCCGGTCTGATGAAAACGGGACGCAGCTTTACCGAGCTTTAAGAGGAATGCTGTAGAAACAGTTCTGTTCCCAGTCGAACAAACGTTGAAAACAGTGCTGCGTAAATTACCAAAACATGACAGGCCCACGGGGCCGAGGCGGATCCTGGTTGTGCTTACCTGCCTCGCATTGACCTGCACGTTTGCCTATCATGCGCTTTATGGCCGACACGGCCTCGAGACCCGATCAAGACTGATTTCCCGCTCTGCAGGTTTGGAGTTCGAAATCAGGGGGCTCGAGGCTGTGCGCGCCAGATTGAAGCGTGATGTGGCGCTGCTGGCAGCAGAGCCGCCCGACGCCGACCTCGTTGAAGAGATCGCGCGCGATGTGCTGGGCTTCGTTCACCGTCAGGACCGCATCGTCACGCGCGCTACCATCGTTCGCTGATCAATCCATACTTGTCGAAGCTGCAGCCCGGCCAAATCGCGGTCCGGGCGCGCGCTCATGTGGTCTGCCGCCTATGGTACGGTTTGCCGGCATGGTCTGGCAGGTCTTTATGGGGTCACATGGATCATTATTGGTCTGTTTCGTGATGTCTTGATTGGGGGTGAACCACACCTCACGTTGGAGACTTGCGCGCTTCCATCTCAGCCGATCACGGACTAGGCTCTGGTCAGCCGTGACCCTCATTGTGATCGGACGGCATTCGATCGGAAGCCCATGCCAGAAAACA
This sequence comes from Hyphomicrobiaceae bacterium, assembly GCA_036768475.1. GTDB lineage: Bacteria > Pseudomonadota > Alphaproteobacteria > Rhizobiales > Hyphomicrobiaceae > JAEUMD01. Next base: position 269,288 of record DAIPMW010000003.1, read on the forward strand.
TCCGTTCCACGCGCCCACCCGCCACGCCGCCACCGCGACCGGCGGCCGTGCTCACCTTCACAGCGGATGAGGAGCGTGCCGCCTACCGGATGATGCTCCTGATCCGTCGCTTCGAGGAAAAGGCGGGTCAGCTCTACGGGATGGGTCAAATCGGCGGGTTCTGCCATCTCTACATCGGTCAGGAGGCGGTGGTGAGTGGTCTGCAGATGGCCGCCAAGCCCGGCGATCAGGTCATCACCGCCTATCGCGATCACGGTCATATGCTGGCTGCCGGCATGGAGGCGCGCGGCGTGATGGCCGAGTTGCTGGGGCGGCGCTCCGGTTACTCGAAGGGCAAGGGTGGCTCGATGCACATGTTTTCGACGGCTGCCAATTTCTATGGAGGTCACGGAATCGTCGGCGCGTCGGTGCCCTTGGGTGCGGGACTGGCCTTTGCAAACAAGTATCGCGCCAATGACCTCGTGACGTGGTGCTATTTCGGCGACGGCGCAGCCAATCAGGGGCAGATCTACGAAACCTTCAACATGGCGGAGCTGTGGCGTCTGCCGGTCGTCTTCGTGATCGAGAACAACAAGTACGCCATGGGCACGTCGATCGAGCGATCGTCGGCCACGACGGACCTTTCGCAGCGTGGGCGCTCGTTCGGGATACCGGGCTGGCAGGTGGACGGCATGGATGTGCGCGCCGTCCATGACGCCGGCCAGCGCGCCGGCGAGTGGACGCGTGCTGGCAACGGGCCATTTATTCTGGAGATGCTGACCTACCGCTATCGCGGGCATTCGATGTCGGACCCTGCGAAATACCGCACCAGGGAAGAGGTGAACGACATGCGCGAGCACCACGATCCGATTGCGCAGGTGCGTGCGCGCATGCTCGAGGCCGGGTTCAGCGAAGACGAACTGCGCGACGTTGACCGCGAGGTGCGCGCCATCGTTAACGATGCGGCAGCATTCGCGCAGGACGATCCCGAACCCGATGAGGCCGAACTTTATCGCGACGTTTTGGTGACGGGTTAGCAGGCTCGGCCTGTCGCAGTGAGGGACTGGAGCGGATGCAACATGACAAGCTCCGACAGGGAGTGCTGCGCTGATGACTGATTCGACCGATATCCTGATGCCGATGCTGTCGCCGACCATGGACACTGGCAAGCTTGCCAAGTGGCTGGTCGCTGAAGGTGACCGGGTCAGCGCAGGCGACATCATCGCGGAGATCGAGACCGACAAGGCGACGATGGAAGTGGAGGCGATCGAGGATGGCACGATCGCCAGGATACTGGTTCCGGCGGGCAGCGATGGCGTGAAGGTCAATACGCCGATCGCGCGATTGAGCCTTGACGGCGATGCGAGCGAGCCGGCGGCCCGGCACGAGGCGAGCAGCGATGTTGCGACGGAGGTGCGCAGCGATGCTGCGCCATCATTGACGCGCGGCGAACGACACCTGCCGCACGTTACGCTGGCAGACATTCCGCGACGGGCGACGAAGCCAGACGGCGATGCGGCGGCAGTTGCCACCGCCATCGCCACGCCGGCGGCTCACCCGACCGAAACGATCACGCAGACGATGCGCGAAGCCTTGCGCGACGCCATGGCGGAGGAAATGCGCCGCGATGGCGACGTTTTCCTGATCGGAGAGGAGGTCGGGCTTTACGAGGGTGCTTACAAAGTGAGCCAGGGGCTCCTTGAGGAATTCGGACCGCGCCGTGTCATCGACACGCCGATCACCGAGCAAGCATTCGCCGGTATAGGTGTGGGCGCTGCTTTCTCGGGCCTCAAGCCCATCGTCGAGTTTATGACCTGGAATTTCGCCATGCAGGCGATCGACCAGATCGTCAACTCGGCAGCCAAGACGCATTACATGTCGGGCGGTCAGATCACAGTGCCCATTGTGTTCAGGGGCGTTAACGGTGCGGGCGGCAGGCTCGCGGCCCAGCACTCGCAATGCTATTCGGCGTGGTATGCACATGTGCCGGGGCTCAAGGTGGTAGCACCGTCAAATCCATCCGATGCAAAGGCCCTGCTCAAAGCGGCGATCCGCGATCCTGGTCCCGTACTGGTCCTGGAGCATGAACGACTCTACGGGGATAGCGGGGATGTTCCAAAGGCTGTCGATCACCTAGTGGAGATCGGCAGGGCGCATGTGTCGCGGGCGGGCCACGACGTCACGATTGTTTCCTATGGGCGTGGCGTCATGCATGCGCTTGGCGCCGCAGCAACGCTTGCCGAGGAGGGGATCGAAGCCGAGGTGATCGATCTGAGATCGTTGCGGCCGCTCGACATGGAGACGGTGATCGCCTCGGTGCGAAAGACCCATCGTCTGGTGACGGTTGAGGAGTCCTGGCCGGTCTGCTCGGTCGGCTCGGAGATCTGCGCGCGGGTGGCGATCGAAGCATTCGATGAACTCGACGCGCCGCCGGAGAAGGTTTCGAGCGCCGACGTTCCGCTGCCCTATGCCGCCAATCTCGAAGCATTGGGCCTTCCCGATGCAGAGGCTGTAGCGCGGGCGGTGCGGCGCGCGTGCCAAGGCGCGTTGTAAGGATCGGGGTTCGTTATCGTCGTAGGGACGCCATACGGTCGCCAGAGTAGACGTTCTTGTGTATCAGTGGGCTCAAGAGACGCGGCCGTGGCGCCAAGTGCGCCCGGAACCGCAGGCGTATCAGGCGCCGAAATCCGTACAGAAATGAACTGGGAGGGGCCGCACGACATGGACGACAAGGACTTCGAGGTGCCCGAGGAACTCGAGCTTCCCGACGGTGTGCACGATGCTGAAATGGCGATGGAAGTCATGCGGGCGTGGATCGCGGATGGCGGCCTGCACGTGATTTTCAATCCGGAAACCTTTGCCCACGATGTTTCCGAATGGGGCCGTTTGCTCGGCGAGATCGCGCAGCACATCGCGCACGGGGTTGAACTCGATGGCCAGATGGGCAGCGACGATGCGCTCGCAGCGATGATGGATGCATTCCAGCGTGGCGCCGGCAGTACCGATCCGGAAAAGAAGATTGGCCGCATCAAAAGACGCGTGGCGCATTGATGTCTGTACCGCATGGTACGCGGTCAGGGAGCCGGGCACCTGAGCGAGGCAGAGATACCACGGAACATGTGCACATGTGCGACGCGATTGATTAGGTCGTTGCGGTGACCGTTTATCTTGCGCTGTTCTGTCTTACCTTCCACTATCGCTGGCCGGGCGAAGTCGCGCAACGCCGGTGAAGCTTTGCCCCAAGGAGGCGGGAAGCCGATGGTGATCGAAGTACAAGATCCACAGGCTTTGCGTGCGCATTCCGAAGATCGTGCTCGCGGCCGCGTTAAGGCGTCGCCACTGGCGCGCAGGCGCGCGCGTGCTGCCGGCATCACGCTTGACGATTTGCAGGGTAGCGGCCCCGGCGGACGGGTTATCGCTCGGGATGTGGCGGCCCACGCAGCCATCGGCGGGCCAGATCGTGGCGCGATCGGACAGTCCAGCGCTGCCGGACACTCGCATGACACCACGGCGGTCGCCATGCGCCGCACCGACAGTGCGGATGCAACGCGCGGGCAGCTCGCCTATATCGAAACCGCATTACCCCTCGCGTGCGACGATGCGGCGCTTGCCCGCGAGAGCTATGCTCCAGGCAGCTACGTCGCACGATCGCATGATCCGCGCCGCCGCATGTTCGTCGATCGTCTGGTGATGGCACATACGCATGTCCCGCAGTTGACGCTTCATGCAGATGTGTTTCTCGATGAGATGGAGCGTGCGCTGAAGCGGATGAATCACGGACACATCACGCTCGGGCCGCGTGCGCTTTCACTCAACATCTGCGACGTGCTGGTGAAGGCAATGGGCCTGGCGCTGCGTCAAGTCCCTGAGGCGAACGTGAGCTACACCCAGGCGGCGATACTGCAGCATGGCGCTGCGGACGTGGCGGTGGCAATGCTTCCTGACACGGCCAGCGAAATGGAGGAGATCCACAAGGGCCGAGATTTCAGTATGGTCGCGCCGGTCATCGCACATGCGGACCTGAAGTCGTTATCGGAGATTTCAGACGAGGTCGAGGCACTGCGCACGATGGTGCGATCGGGAAATCTCGAGCCAGCAGCGATCCGCGGCGGCGTAACCACCGTTTTCGATCTCAGTGGTTCAGCCGTGAGCGGATGCGAAACGCTCGTCATCCCACCGCAATCCTCGGTTCTGGTGATGGGGGCGGCGGACGCCAAGGCGGTCGTCGTCGATGGCTCCGTTGTCGTTCGAGCGTGCGCGCGCATGTCGCTATCCGTCGATCAACGCGCTATCGATGCGCGCGCCGCAGTGCGGCTGCTTAGCGCCGTCAAAGCCTATGCCGAAGATCCCATGCGCATGCTGGTCTGAGTTGCGGCAGGTCGTTGCGCCAGCGCACTGGACAGGTCAGACTTTGATTGAATCACCTCAGGTCGTTGTGGCCTTCTCTATCTCTTTGTTTGAAAGCCTCAATCACGACTCGACGGAAGCAGTAGCGCTTCCATTTCAGCCGATCAGGCTCTAGCGGGCTCGCCCTCGCGCGAGGCTGGCGTCGGCGGCACAGTTGCCTCATTTCCACAGCTTTTGCGATTGTAGGGGCCTTTATCACCTGATCATCAACCGGGAAGATGATGTCGCGGCTTGTTCGTACAACGTCATTAATCTTCTACTTAAGAGCGATTCTCAACGGCCACATGGGGGAGGGCCGGTGCTTGAGTTTTCATCAGGAGGGGGTTCTCAGATGTCGATTCGTGCTCTTGCAGGAGCGGCACTTCTCGCCGCTACGGGTGTGATGGGTGGCTGTGCGAGTGAAGGCAATTTCCTCGCCGACAGCCTGACGACGTCGTCGATAAATTCGACAGCCAAGGCGCAACCGAGCATCGATCCGCAGTGCGTGGCACTGATGTCGAAAATCGACGCTTTGCGTAAGGAAGGCACGCCTGAACGGATCGAAAAGGTCTCGACCGGCAAAACAGCAACGGCCGTGGTCAAGCGCGAGGCCTTGCAACGCATGACCGAACTCGACAAAGCGAACGCTGAATTCCAGTCGCGTTGCTCGACGCTCTCGGCTGGCCAGCAGGCCGCGGCTACGCCCACTGGAGGGGCTGCCAAGGTGGCCGCTACCGACGGCGCCAAGCAATCCGCGGTCAAGACGGTCGCCAAGCAGGCACCGAAGGCGACCGCAACGGCACAATAGAGCAGATCGTCTGTCCGTTGTGACCTGCGCTGTTTTGCAGTGAAGCTGCCGCTTTGCTGTGGCGTGGGGATTGCGTCTGAGTAATTTCGGTGCGTACGCGGATCCATGCCTTATCCGTCCGGATGCCAAGATTTGGCCTTGCGCGGCACCTGTATCGTGAGTATGCGCAGTTTTGTTGTGTGGCGAAACGATGCAAGGCATGCAATGGAGTCCTTTTGGATCAATGTGTTGACCTGCGTCCGCGGTGCAACACACAACGCTTGAGGGGTTGCGAGGGTTAAGGCGTTGTGCTGAATCCTGCAGCGTATTTCGAATTGTCTTCGGCAAGAGGTTTTCCGTGTTCAACGTGACATCCCGTTGGCGCCGGCCCGTGCTGTTCGCCGTGCTCGCCAGTGCATTGGCACTGCCGGGTTGCGCAAATGACTATGAGCCCAGCGCAAAGGCCAGCGTGCGTGACAATGGCTCATGCAAGGAGACGCGCCGCGAGCTCGATCGCCTCGACGCCAAAGGCGTTCCAGCCTTGACCGAGGCCTCCGCCGCGGGAAAGAATCTGAGCAGATCGCAGCGCGCCGAAGTGGATCGCTACAATCGTCTGTTAAATCAATACCTGGGATCGCGCTGCCATCTTTGAGCGGGAACTGTAACGCCCGGCTGCTATTGTCGCTGGACAGGGCGATGAGACTCAGCAGAGTCTGCGATCGGGCTCGATTTCCTGGGCCCGATCCCTCAAACCAAGGGAGGCAGGCATGAACGCAGATTCCAAAGCCCTTTTGGTGTTTCTCCTGATTGGACTTGTGGCCGGTTGGCTGGCGTCGTTCGTGGTCGGCGGCGGCGGTCTCATCCGCTATCTCGTCTCAGGCGTCATCGGTGCGTTCGTCGGCGGTTTCCTGCTGAATGCTCTCGGTCTCAATCTCGGGATCAAGAACCCGCTCGCCAGTCAGATCGTCACCTCGACAATCGGCGCTATCGTCGTCGTATTGCTGGCACGCATGATCATATAAGCTGACGGTGGTTTGGGCGAATGCGTTGATTGCCGAACAGCACCCCGCCGGTGTCGGCGGCATGAGGAGACGTCGCATGGATCAGGTCATGTCGTATCTGCAGAACCCCTGGGTGATCATGGTCATTAACGGCCTGATCGCAGGCTGGTTGGCGGGGCTGCTGCTTGGTGGCGGCGGTCTTATCCGCAACCTGGTGGTCGGCATCCTGGGTGCGTTTATCGGCGGTGCGCTGGTGCAGATGGGAGTGCTCCAGCTACCGGTCGATTTCGGAACCTGGGGCAATCAGATCGTCGTGTCGACGATTGGGGCCCTGCTACTTATCATCATAGCGCGGCTCATCGCCCGATAACCGGCCGACACAGTTCGGGCCCGCCCCGGGTTCAGGGCGTTTTGCGCGGCATTCATCTACGACATCTGCAGCGCTTGATATGCTGCCTTTATTCGGCCACCTATAGGGGAGGCCGGTTGCACTTGTGCGCAGCCGCGGCGATGGGTTGCGCTCCATTGGAGGCAGAATGGTCAAGGTTCTCGACACGGTTGGCGACGGCAGCATCGTGCGTCCACGACATCCGGAAAAAGCGCGACTCCCGGATACGCCGGTTCAGCGCAAGCCCGACTGGATCCGGGTGAAGGCTCCGTCATCGCCAGTTTACGGCGAGACGCGCCGGATCGTGAAGGACAACAAGCTTCACACCGTATGCGAGGAGGCCTCCTGCCCGAACATCGGCGAGTGCTGGTCGAAGCGGCATGCGACGATGATGATCATGGGGGACACCTGCACGCGGGCCTGCGCTTTCTGCAACGTGCGGACCGGCCTGCCCGATGCGCTCGACGGTGACGAGCCCAACCGGGTGGCGGATGCCGTAGCGGCGCTGGGACTTAATCATGTCGTCATCACCTCGGTCGACCGTGACGATCTTGCCGACGGCGGCGCAGCGCATTTCGCGGCGGTGATTGCAGCAATACGGCGCACCGCACCTGAAACGACGGTCGAGATCCTGACACCTGACTTCCTGCGCAAAGAAGGCGCGCTGGAAATCGTCGTGGCGGCGAAACCTGATGTCTTCAATCACAACCTGGAGACGGTCCCCTCGCTCTATCTCAAGATCCGGCCTGGCGCGCGATATTTTCATTCGCTGCGACTGTTGCAGCGGGTCAAGGAGCTCGATCCGTTGATGTTCACCAAGTCCGGATTGATGGTCGGTCTGGGCGAGACGCGCGAGGACGTGTTGCAGGTGATGGACGACATGCGATCGGCCAGTATCGATTTCCTCACAATCGGGCAGTATCTGCAGCCGACGCGCAAGCATGCGGAAGTGAAAAGCTTCGTCACACCCGAGGAATTCAAGGCGTATGAGACGACGGCCTATGCAAAGGGCTTCCTGCTCGTGTCAGCGACGCCGCTCACGCGCTCCAGCCACCACGCGGGTGAGGATTTCGCGCGGCTGAGGGCGGCGCGCGAGCGGCAGCTTCGAAACTGAGCGCTGATGCCAAGATTCGAGACGATACGGCGCGTTCCATTCTCGGCAGAGCAGATGTTCGCCGTGGTGGCGGACGTCGAGCGGTATCCGCTGTTCGTGCCGATGTGCGAAAGCCTGAAGATCACCTCGCGAACCCAGGACGGGGTGACGACGCACCTCGTCGCTACCATGGGGATCGGATACAAGGCGATCCGCGAGACATTCACGACACGCGTGATCCTTTCGCCGCAAGCCGAGCCGCCACGCATCGACGTCGCCTATCTGGACGGGTCATTTCATCACCTCGACAACCGCTGGCGTTTCATCGACCGCGAGCACGGCTCGGAGGTTCATTTCTTCATCGAATACCAGTTCCGCAACGCAATGCTTGGCCTTGTCATGGGCGCGGTGTTCGACAAGGCATTCCGTAAATTCGCCGAGGCGTTCGAGGCGCGGGCGCGAACGGTTTACGGGCGTACTGCAGCGGGGATGCCGTTGCCGCCACGTCAGGACTGACTGGGGGAACGGACGTCGAAACCTGTCAACTCTCAACCATCTTCTGAAGCATCGCGAGTGCCTCACGCACGCTCGCCAAACGAATGGCTGTGCGACCAATTCCGCCGAAACGGAATTCGTGATGACGGGTCAGCCGGCCCTTACGGTGGACGGCGATGTGCACGAGGCCGACCGGCTTCTGGGTGGTGCCGCCGCCGGGGCCGGCGATACCCGTCACAGCGACCGAGACATTCGCGCGGGAATGAGCCAGCGCACTTTCCGCCATAGCCTGTGCGACCTCACGGCTGACAGCGCCGTGATGCTTGATCAACTCGGCCGGCACACCGAGACTCTCCATCTTGGCCTCGTTGGAATATGTGACGAAGCCACGTTCGACGACGTGCGAGGCGCCGGAAATCTCAGTCAGCACGGCGGCGATCAGACCGCCGGTGCAGCTTTCGGCCGTGACGAGCTTGAGGTGGGCGGAATTACAGGACTCGATCAGTGCCGCTGCTGCGGTCAACAGGTCGTCTGAAAAGAGATGGAGATTTGTCATTGCCGGAGTTCGCCCTGCGGGGGTTGAGCGTTGATCGTAGTCATGTTTCGTGGAAACACGCACACCATCCAGCATTTCGACTTGAGTTGTCTTACACGTCAGGTCGCTACACACCTCAGCTAACCATGCCTTACGCCAAGAAGCCGCGCAACTCGCACCTATCCTTCAGCCTTGTCTCGTCGGTATCAGCCAGAGGCAGGTTCGGCTGTATATTGGTTCAAACGACGGAACCGGCGCACTGGGCAGGTGCGCCGGCTCGATTGTCGGGAGAGTAGAGAGGTCTAACTGTGCTGTGCGTCAGGCGGCGATAAGTTTTTCCGCCTGATCGAGGAGACCGTCGAGAACCGTGCGGCTCTCCGGTCCCATGACTGCAGTTGCGCGGCGTTGCGCATCCTGCCAGATCGGGTACGCGTCTTTCAGAACGGCCTGACCTTTGGGCGTCAGGTGCAGGCCACGACCGCGTCGGCCGGCAGGTGGGTCCATGATCAGATGGCCCAGCGCCAGGAGACGCTTCAGGTTCCGTGACAGCGTTGATTTCTCGATATCGAGCTCGTGGCCGATTTCGACTGCGGTAATGCCGTCACGAGAGGCGAGCTGGGCAAGCAGCGTATACTGGCTCGCCGTGATGCCAAGCGGGCGCATGGCATCGTCGTATACGCGGGTAATAATACGCGAGAGTTGACGAACTCGCGTGGCCAGACACGCGGCCGCGGTGGTTTCGGCAATAGCGCTGATGCTTTCAGTTTCAGCACTCGGCCGATCGATTGTAGATGTCAGATTCATTTTTTCATGACCCCCGCATGGCTCGTGATCATACAACCACGCACAGCAAATTTGATGCCGCGATTCTGCCGGGTGGGTCAACGCATTGGGTGTGTCTTGCGAGTGACGATCGATCCGAAACAAACCTTGTCTGAGCAACACTAGTTTTTGCAGAAATGGCTTCTCGAAGCCGGCTTTTGCGGTCAGGGCAGCAGCAGCATGACTGCCGCCATGGCGGCGATGCCTTCGCGGCGGCCGGTGAAGCCGAGACCTTCGGTGGTGGTTGCCTTGATGCCGACGCGAGCCGGGTCGAGCCCCATGATCTGCGCGATACTGGCCTTCATGGCGTGGCGATGAGGCCCGATCTTGGGTGCCTCGCACAATAACGTCACGTCGGCGTTGGCGATGTGTCCGCCGCGATCTTGTACCCGGCGGACGGCGTCTTTCAGAAAGATATGCGAGGCGGCCCCCTTCCACTTCGGATCAGAAGGCGGGAAGTGCTGGCCGATGTCGCCTTCGCCCAGCGCGCCCAGGATGGCATCGGTCAAGGCGTGCAGTACGACGTCACCATCGGAATGCGCGGCCAGTCCGTGGGTGTAGGGGATCCTGATACCGCCCAGCATGACATGATCGCCAGCAGTAAAGCGATGGACATCGAAGCCGGTGCCGGAACAAGGCAGCCAACTGGTCTGGGGAGAGGTCATGATGAGTTTCTCGGCCATGCGCAGATCGACGGGCGTCGTGATCTTGAAGTTGGCCGGGCTGTCCTCGACGAGAGCGACGGGCAGGCCGGCCCATTCAGCAATTGCTGCGTCGTCGGTGAAGTCATCGCGGCCCGATGCGGCGGCTTTGCGGTGGGCAGCGACAATTTCATCGAAACGGAAGCCCTGCGGGGTCTGTGCGCGCCACAGTCCGGCGCGCGGGATCGTTTCGGCCACAAGTCCGGCGTGGTTGGCGCGCTTCAAGGTGTCGGCCAAGGGGGTCGCCGCCAGTGCACCGGGGTAGCGGTCGAGAGCGCGGATGACCTCGAGGATCGCAGTGGATTGGACGAAGGGGCGCGCGGCGTCGTGAATCAGAACCTTGTCGATGCCTTTGCCGGCAAGCGCTTCCAGCCCGGCCAAGACCGAGAGCTGACGGGTGGCGCCGCCGTAAGCAGGGGGCAGCATCTTGTCTGCTGCGGGCACGGACCGGCCATAAAGGCGGGCATCGTCGGGGTGGATGACCACCTGTATGTGAGAAATTTCGTTGAGATCGCTGAATGCTTCGAGCACCCAGCTCAGGACCGGCCGGTTGGCCAGCAGGGCATACTGTTTGGGTAGATCTGCGCCGGCGCGGCTGCCGCGGCCTGCGGCGACAATCAAAGCGGCGGTGGTCACGGTGGGGAGGGCTCCTGCTGGCGCTGATCGTCAGACTGCGTTGCGTACGGGACTTTCACGATTGCCCGACCAGGCATTGCCAATTCGGCTTGAGGCCGGCGGCTCGTCGTGATTAGCGGAGTGCCGGCCCTGCGGCAATCGGGGCCAGCAAATTCATCTGCCGTGCGCGTCTTCGCACTTGCGAGACGGCGCAAACAACCCTAATCTGCACAAGACTAGAGCAAAATTAATGTGTGCCCATTTGATGAGCAATTCCGATCAGGCGGCTACGCGTCACGGTTTGAGGATCGGCGGCATTGCAATGCCCAATCCGGTAGCCTTGGCGCCCATGTCCGGCGTTACCGACCTGCCCATGCGCGATCTGGCGGATCGCCTTGGAGCCGGGTTGGTCGTTTCTGAAATGATCGCATCGGATGCCTTGAGCGGCGGCCACAAGGGCAGTCTGCGCCGCGCGCAATCGCGGGGCATCAGCCGGCTCGTCATCCAGCTGGCGGGGCGGCAGGCGCGGTGGATGGCGGAGGGCGCGCGGATTGCTCAGGATCTCGGCGCAGATGTCATCGATATCAACATGGGATGCCCGGCCAAGGAAGTCACAGGCAAGCTTTCGGGCAGTGCTTTGATGCGCGAACCCGATCATGCGCTCAGCTTGATCGAAGCGGTGGTTGGTGCGGTCTGTGTGCCGGTCACGCTCAAGATGCGTCTGGGATGGGACCGCAACGCGATGAACGCGCCGGAGATCGGGGCCCGTGCGGAGGCGGCTGGCGTACAACTCATCACCGTGCACGGGCGCACGCGGTGCGACTTCTTCAAGGGGCGTGCGGACTGGGCGGCGGTGCGAGGTGTTGTCGAAGCGGTCAATGTGCCGGTCATCGTCAATGGAGACATTGTCACGCCACAGGATGCGCGCGATGCGCTCGATCAGTCGGGTGCAGCCGGTGTGATGGTCGGGCGCGGTGCCTATGGTGCTCCATGGCGTCCGGCGCGGATCGCGAAGCTGATCGAGACGGGACACGATATGGGCGAGCCTGAACTTTCCCGGCAGGCCGAGATCGCAAAAGCGCACATCATCGACATGTTCCACTACTACGGCCGCGATCTTGGCGTGCGCAACGCGCGCAAGCACATCGGCTGGTATCTGGAATCGGCAGGATTGAGTGGCGAGACCTTGAAAGGCTGGCGCCGGCGGCTTTGCACCCAGGAGATGCCCGACCGCGTGATCGCGGATCTGGATGCTGCCTATGCGGAGGCGGCGACCTTGAGGAGTGCAGCATGAGCGCGTCTGCCAAATCCAGCCGCGGTGCGGCGCCTACGAAGGGCAAAGCACAGCGCAAGAGCGCCAGCCAGACAAGTGGCCCGAAAGGGCGCGTGGATACGCCTCCCGTGACGGCGGTCGAGACAGTATCGCCGGCTGAGACGGTTGCAGCCGGTGCGGTGGCGCCCGGTGTAATGAAACGGGGATCGCGGACTGCCGCCACTCCAGCAACGGCCATCGCACCTGTGTCCTCTGGCGACCAGACTGCCACGAGCCGGATGGCGGTGCCGAGTGCACGCCGCCCCGTCGAGCACGATCTGCTGCTTGCGGCACTGCCACATCCGGTGCTGGTGCTGGGTGAAGAAAACCGCATCGTCTATGCCAACGCGGCTGCCGAGAGCTTCATTTCTGCTGGGCTTTCGATGCTCAAACGCATGCGGCTCGACGAGGTGGTCGGGTTCGGCTGTCCATTGCTTGCGCTCGTCGAGCAAGTGCGCAGGACGGGGGCGAGCTTCAATGAGTACGGCGTGGAGATCGCCTCGCAGCGGTTTGCCGGGACGAAGCTGGTCGACATCTATGGCGGGCCGATGCCCGATCAGCCCGAGTACGTCTTCCTCATGCTGCACCAGCGTACCATGGCGATGATGATCGAGCGGCAGCTGACGCATCGCGCGGCGGCGCGTTCGGTCTCGGGAATGGCGGCGGTTCTGGCGCACGAGATCAAGAACCCCTTGTCTGGCATCCGTGGCGCGGCGCAGTTGATCGAGCCGGGGCTGCGCGAGGAGGACCGACCCCTGGCGCAGCTCATTTGCGCGGAGACCGATCGCATTCGTGACCTCGTCGACCGCATGGAGGTCTTCGGCGACGAGCGTCCGATCAACGCCCAGCCGATCAACATCCACGACGTGCTCGATCATGTGCGCCGGATCGTCGAAAGCGGCATGGGTCGCAACATTCATTTCGCGCTCGACTATGATCCTTCGCTGCCGCCGGTTCCGGGCAACCGTGACAAGCTTGTGCAAGCGTTTCTCAATCTCTTCAAAAACGCCGTGGAAGCGATCGGGGAGAACGCCGAGCAGGGCCGCATCATCTTGCAGACCGCATTTCGCCCGGGCATGCGGCTCTCGGTTCCGGGAACGACGGCGCGCGTTTCGCTGCCGCTGATGATTCAGATCGAGGACAACGGCTCGGGAATCCCAGAGCACATTCGCGCGCAGATCTTCGATCCGTTCGTGACGACCAAGACCTCTGGCAAGGGGCTCGGGTTGGCACTGGTCGCCAAGATCATCGGCGATCATGGTGGCGTCATCGAATGTGACAGCGAACCGGGCAAGACCGTATTCCGCGTCCTCCTTCCCATGCAAACCCAACCGCGCAACAAAGCGCCCGCATGACGCGGGTTGCGAGAGGCATGAACGAGATGGCCAGAGGAACGATCCTGATCGCCGATGACGACACCGCGATCCGCACTGTGCTCAATCAGGCGCTGGCGCGGGCAGGATATGCGCCGCGCGCAACCGGCAACGCGGCAACGTTGTGGCGGTGGGTTTCTCAGGGCGAGGGCGACGTTGTCATCACGGATGTAGTGATGCCAGACGAGAATGCTTTCGATCTTATTCCGCGGATTAAAAAGTTGCGGCCCGAACTGCCGATCATCGTCATGAGCGCGCAGAACACGCTGATGACGGCGCTGACGGCGGCGGAGAAGGGCGCCTATGAGTATCTGCCCAAGCCCTTCGATCTGTCGGAGGTGGTGGCCGTCGTGGCGCGCGCACTGGCCGAGCCCGGCCGCAAGCCGCAGCGTGCGCCGATGGAAGGCGAAGGCGAGGAGCTGCCGCTGATCGGGCGCTCGCCGGCAATGCAGGAGATCTATCGCGTTCTTGCGCGGCTGACGCAGACCGATCTCACCGTGATGATCACGGGCGAGAGCGGTACGGGAAAAGAGCTGGTCGCGCGCGTGCTGCATGATTTCGGCAAGCGGCGGCACGGGCCGTTCGTCGCGATCAACATGGCGGCGATCCCGCGCGAGCTGATAGAATCTGAATTGTTCGGCCATGAGAAGGGCGCGTTCACAGGCGCGCAGATGAAGACGCAGGGACGCTTCGAGCAGGCCGAGGGGGGAACACTGTTCCTCGACGAAATTGGCGACATGCCGCTCGAGGCGCAAACGCGTCTTTTGCGCGTCCTGCAGCAGGGCGAGTACACGACGGTCGGCGGCCGTATCCCGATCAAGACGAACGTGCGCATCATCGCGGCAACACACCGGGACCTCAAGCAGCAGATCAGTCAGGGTTTGTTCCGTGAGGACCTCTTCTATCGCCTCAATGTCGTGCCCTTGAGAATTCCGCCGCTGCGCGAGCGGCTCGACGACGTTGGCGATCTCGTTCGCTATTTCCTGAGAACGGCTTCGCGCGAAGGACTGGGGCAGAAGGCGATCGAGACGGCGGCCATCGAGCGTCTCAAGGCACATGTCTGGCCGGGCAACATCCGCGAGCTGGAAAACTTCGTTCGCCGGCTCGTTGCGCTCTATCCGCAAGAGACACTGACCCGCGAAATCATCGAGCAGGAACTGGCCGAGCAGGCGCCGGTATCGAGCGCGGGCGCTGCGGAGGAGGGCGGCAATCTGGCGGAGACGGTGGAGCGGTATCTTGCCAACTATTTCGCCGAGTTCGGCTCCGAGTTGCCGCCGCCGGGCCTTCATGAGCGTATCATCCGCGATGTGGAGCGGCCGTTGCTGACGGCGGCGCTCGCGGCAACGCGCGGCAATCAGATCCGCGCTGCCGAACTGCTCGGCCTCAACCGCAATACGCTGCGCGCCCGCATCAAGGCGCTGGATATCCGCGTGTTCCGTACGCCGGCGCCATAAGAGCAGCGACTTGTGCCTGCTGGGGCGCAGATGCGACCGTCACTGCAAGTGCCACGTTCCCTGTGCGGTGGCTGACGATGCCCCCTTGACGGCATCAAGGCGTGGCGTTACCCGTAGCGTTGTCGCGAAAATGTCACAGTTTGAAACTCAACTTGTGATCGCCCCGCGCCAGTGCGGCCGCTATCGCGGCGACTTGCAGACACGCGCTGGGTGAGCAATGGGCGGCTTTATTAACATGCTCTGATCGCTAGCATTTTTGAAATTCAAGCTGGCGGAACGGGGTATCTCAGGAGCGAGTGTGCGCGATTTCTCGAACTCGGTTGATGTGCGCGATGACACATCGGCCGCCCAGGGCCGTGTCGCCGCCGTGTCTCTGGACGCGAGCGAGCGCTCGTTCTGGGTCGGCCTCAGCGTTGTCATGCTTTCGCTGGTTTCGGCGCTCGTCACCTATCTCATCCTGACCGGGCTGACACCGATCGTTCCATCCCGCGGGGTCGTGTGGAGCGCGCTGTTCTTCAACGTCGTGCTCATCACGGCGATGATCGCGGTCATCACCTGGCAGGTCGTGGGGTTGTGGCGAGCCTGGCGTGCGAAGAGTGCTGGTGCGCGCCTGCATGTGCGGATCGTCGGCCTGTTCTCGCTGATCGCGGTACTGCCGGCTCTGCTGCTGGCGGTAGCTGCGACAATAACGTTCTCACGCTCGCTCGACAGCTGGTTTACCGGGCGCGTGCGGACGCTGATCGAGGATTCGCGAGGCGTGGCGCAGGCCTATGTCGAGGAGCATGGCCAGGTCATCCGCAACGACCTGCTGAACATGGGGCGCGATCTCGATGCGGCCGCGCCGCTGGTGGCGGGCGACAATGACGAATTGCGCCGCCTGGTGATCGCCCAGGCCGGTCTCCGCGATCTGCCGGCGGCCTATATCATCGACGAGACCGGAACGCCGGTGATCGCGGCGGTAGAGGACGAGAGACTGCCCTTTGCCGCGCCGACTGCGGCTGCGTTGGATGAGGTCAAGGCGGGCCAGGTGGCACTGTCGATTTCGATGGCGGCTTTTCGGATAACGGCTGTCGGTAAGCTGGCGAGCTATCCGAACTGGTATCTCTACGTCAGCCGGCCGGTGAGCCCGAAGGTGCTCATGCATCTGCAACGCACCGAGCAGAACGTCGCCGAATACCAGCAGCTGCGACGCTCGCGCGGTAATCTCAAATGGGCGCACGCGCTCATGTATTTGATGATCTCAATGACGGCGATGCTGGCTGCCATCTGGGTCGGCATGTGGTTTGCGGGTCGGTTCGTTGCGCCGATCCGGCGGCTCATCGGTGCCGCCTCGGAGGTTTCGACGGGCAATCTTGATGTGCTGGTGCCGGAAAAGCGCGGCGAGGGTGACCTGCGCCGCTTGTCCGCCACCTTCAACAAGATGACCCACGAACTCAAGCTTCAGCGCAACCAGCTCGTCACCGCGAACGAGCAGTTGATCGAGCGGCGGCGCTTCATGGAGGCGGTTCTATCGGGTGTCAGTGCGGGCGTTATCGGGCTCGATAGCGATGGTCGCATCGAGCTTGCCAGCCGTTCGGCGCTGGCGCTGCTCGGCAAGGACGAGCACGAACTGGTTGGCCGACCGCTGGTCGAGGCGGTGCCGGCGTTCGCCAGCGCCTATCGCGACCAGGTCGACCAATCGCAGAAGTCGGGACGTGCGCCCGATCCGGTCACTATCGACGTCGGCGGCAACGAGCGGACTTTCGCGGTGCGCCTGACGCATGAGAAGGCGGGCAGCGGCGACGTCGGTATGGTGGTCACGTTCGACGACATCACCGAACTCGTCACCGCGCAGCGCACCAGCGCCTGGGCCGACGTGGCGCGCCGCATTGCGCACGAGATCAAGAATCCGCTAACGCCGATCCAGCTTTCGGCGGAGCGCATCAAGCGCAAATATGGGCGCGTCATCACGGAAGACCGCGAAACGTTCGACAAGCTCACCGATACGATCGTGCGCCAGGTGGGTGATCTCAAGAGCATGGTGGACGAGTTCGCCTCATTCGCGCGCCTGCCCAAGCCGGAAATGGCCGATGACGATCTGCGTCACGCGATCCAGGAACCGGTGCTGCTGTTCCGTGAAGGGCACCCCAAAGTCGCCTATAAGGTCGATATGCCAGACGTTCCGATCATCGCCAGTCATGACCGCCGACTTCTCACGCAGGCGCTGACCAATCTCGTCAAGAACGCGACGGAGTCGGTGGAAAGTGTGGCGGAGGCGCATGCGGGCGAGGCTGACTGGCAGGGCATGGTGGAGACGCGGATCAGCACCGATGATGGGCGCGCGATCATCGAGGTGATAGACAACGGCGCGGGCTTTCCCAAGCACAACCGCATGCGCTTGCTGGAACCTTATGTGACGACCAAGGGGCACAAGGGTACCGGGCTCGGTCTCGCCATGGTGCACAAGATCACCGAGCAGCACGGCGGTACACTGTTGCTCGACGATGCGCCGCCATGTCCGGGGCGGTCACAGGGTGCACGCGTGCGCATGGTGCTGCCCCTGACGCGTCCGGGTGGACGTGGTTCGGGCGAAGCGGACGAGGCGGCGGCAGCGCGGGCGTCGAAAGAACAAAGCATGAGTGCATGAGGGCAGCATGAGATCGAGGCAGAAGTTATTCGAGGCGAGCGACTGACCTGCGCGCAGTTGTGGAGCGTGCGATCCGGAATCCGGATCAACAGATGAATACACAACAGATCCCGCCCCCCGGGACATTGCAGAACGACCAAGGAGCATCCGATGGCCGCAGACATCCTGATCGTCGATGACGAGGCTGACATACGTGACCTCGTGTCCGGAATCCTCGAAGACGAAGGCCACAAGACACGGCTGGCGCGCGACAGCGACGAAGCCCTGCGGGCGATCGAGGACCGCCGCCCCAACCTCGTCATCCTGGATATCTGGCTGCAGGGCAGCCGGCTTGACGGTCTGGAGGTTCTGTCCGCAATCAAGGCAACTTACCCCGACCTGCCCGTGGTGATCATCTCCGGCCACGGCAATATCGAGACCGCCGTTACCGCGATCCGCCGTGGCGCTTATGACTACATCGAGAAGCCGTTCAAGGCTGACCGGCTACTGCTCGTCACGCTGCGCGCGCTGGAGGCGTCGCAGCTCAAGCGCGAGGTCAAGGAATTGCGCGAGCGCTCGACGGTTTCGACCGACATGGTCGGTCATTCGGCAGCAATCAACCATCTGCGCAATCATATCGACAGGGTCGCGCCGACCAACAGCCGCATCCTGATCCGCGGCGCCTCGGGTACCGGCAAGGAGCTGACGGCGCGCGTCATCCATCTCAAATCGGCGCGCAAGGATGCGCCGTTCGTGGTGCTCAACGCCGCAGCGATGGCGCCGGAGCGCGTCGAGGAGGAGCTGTTCGGCATCGAGGATCGTGCCGGCACGCCGCGCAAGGTCGGCGCGCTGGAGGAGGCGCATGGCGGCACCCTCTACATCGACGAAGTGGCCGACATGCCACTGGAGACGCAAGGCAAGGTGCTGCGCGTTCTGGTCGAGCAGAAGTTTTTGCGCCTCAACGGCAACCAGAAGGTGGCCGTGGACGTGCGCATCATCTCGTCGACCAGCCGTGACCTTGACCGCGAGATGCAGGAGGGACGCTTCCGCGAGGATCTCTATCACCGCCTCAATGTGGTTCCCTTAAGGGTTCCGAGCCTGGCGGAGCGGCGCGACGACATTCCCGAACTCATCGAGCATTTCGTCAACCAGGTGGCGAGCACGTCCGGTCTGGCGCCACGCCGCATCGGCGAGGACGCCATTGCGGTGCTGCAGGCGCATGACTGGCCCGGCAACGTGCGAGAGCTGCGCAACAATATCGAGCGGCTGATGATCCTCGCTGGTGGCGATCCCAACACCGTCATCACGGCCGACATGCTGCCGGATGAGATCGGCTCCAACGTTCCACTGCCTGTGAACGGAGGCGCCGAACACCTGATGAGCCTGCCGCTGAGAGAAGCGCGCGAGATCTTCGAGCGCGAGTACCTCTTGGCTCAGATAAACCGTTTCGGCGGAAATATCTCGCGCACCGCCGAATTCGTCGGCATGGAACGTTCCGCACTTCACCGCAAGCTGAGAGCGCTGGGGGTCTCATCGGAGCACCGCGGCACCGGAGGCGGCGGTGCTGGGCCCATCGCCCCGCCGCTCGCGGACAAGTAAAGCCAAGGGTGGGTGCCAGATCGATTGGGGTATTTCCCTTGCATGTCGCGCGGCGCCGGTACATCTGTCCGCGGGGCAATGCTATGAGAGCGGAAAGCGGGACGGGGCCGCGGAGTGACCGGCAGCCCAGGCTGATGGCAGGATCATCATGAAGGTCATCATTTGCGGCGCGGGACAGGTGGGCACCGGGATCGCCGAGCGGCTCTCCCTGGAAGGCAACAACGTGTCCATAATCGATGCCAGCGCGGAGCTGGTGCAGCGCGCCAACGACATCCTGGAGGTGCGCGCGGTTCATGGGAATGCGGCACACCCTGATGTGCTGGAACGGGCGGGTGCCGGCGAGGCCGATATGCTGATTGCCGTGACGCTGCACGATGAAGTCAACATGGTCGCGTGCCAGATCGCACATACCTTGTTCGACATTCCAACGAAGATTGCTCGCGTCAGAGCGCAGACCTATCTGCAAAAGGAGTGGAGCCGGCTGTTTTCGCGCGAAGCAATGCCGATCGATTACATCATCTCGCCGGAAGTCGCAGTCGGCAACACGATCCTGCGGCGGCTACAGCTTCCCGGCGCGTTCGATACGGTGAGTTTTGGCGACGGCAAAATCTCGGTGCTCGGTATTGTCTGCGGCCCGGAGTGTCCGGTGCTCGAGACTCCGCTGACGCAGCTGGCTAGTCTTTTCCCGGACCTGCCGGCCATCACTGCAGCACTGGTGCGCAATGGGCGGCTGTTCGTGCCGCACGGGCAGGACCAGCTGCAGGAAGGCGACGAAGCCTACGTCATCACGCCGTCGGACCAGATCAACCGCACACTACAAATCTTCGGACACGAGGAGCGGCGCGCGCGGCGCATCGTTATCGCGGGTGGCGGTAACATTGGCCTTTACATCGCGCGGCAGCTCGAGGAACGCGAGCCCAACATTCGCGTCAAGGTGATCGAGGCGTCCCGCGAACGTGCGGTGCATATTGCCGAGACGCTGGAGCGGACGGTGGTTCTGCATGGCTCGGCGCTGTCGGAAGATGTGCTTCGCGAGGCGGAAATCAGCGCAGCAGACACACTCGTGGCAGTGACCAACGACGACCAGGCCAATCTGCTGACGTCGGCGCTGGCCAAGCAACTTGGCTGCCGCTCCAATATGGTGCTGATCAATTCTCCCAATTATGCCGGAATGGTGCGCTCGCTTGGCATCGACGCGCACGTCAATCCGCGGGCGATAACGGTGAGCCGTGTGCTGCAGCACGTGCGGCGCGGGCGCATCCGCGGCGTGCACTCGGTGCACAACGGTGCAGGCGAGCTGATTGAGGCGGAGGTTCTAGAGACCGCGCCGGTGCTCGGACGGCCGCTGAGGGAGTACAAGAATTCCGAAGGGATCCGCTTCGGAGCCATTCTGCGCGACGGCAAGGTGATAATGGCGACAGGTGCCACGGAACTCGAGGTCAAGGACCGAGTCGTGCTTTTCGCCCGTGCCGACCATGTCCGGGAGGTGGAACAGATGTTCCGAGTAAGCCCCGACTATTTCTGATGTCCAGCACTTCATTCCCATACATTTGCTGCCCTGAATGCCACCGGCCGCGACCTCAAAACAGCGGAGGCTCCGTCTCTTGACCCGTGTCGTCTATGTCAACGGCCGCTATCGGCCCTACGCGCAAGCTTTCGTGCATGTCGAGGATCGCGGCTTCCAATTCGCCGATTCCGTCTACGAGGTGTGCGATGTTAAGGGCGGCGCCATCATCGATCGCGATCCTCACCTGGCGCGGCTTGCGCGTTCGCTTAGCGAACTTCAGATGCCGATGCCGATGACTATGGCTGCTCTGCGGCTGGTTCTACGCGAGACGGTGCGCCGCAATCGCGTTCGCAACGGTCTTGTCTATCTACAGGTGAGCCGTGGCGTGGCCGAGCGCGATTTCGCTTTTCCGCCGCCGGATACGCCGGCCACCATCGTCTGCCTCGCGCGGTCTCTGCCGCCGGACTATGCTGCCGCGCGTGCGGAGCGCGGAATTGCCGTGGTGACGGCACCTGACATCCGGTGGCGGCGCTGCGATATCAAGACGGTTATGCTGTTGCCCGCGGTGCTGGCAAAGCGCGAGGCTGCACTGAAAGGGGCAAAGGAAGCCTGGCTGGTGAACGAGGCGGGCTTCGTCACAGAGGGTGCCTCGTCTAACGCCTGGATCATCACCGAGGACGGTCGGGTGGTGACGCCCGGGCTTTCCGCATCGATACTGCCTGGGGTCACTCGGGCAACGCTTATCGAGGCGATTGCGCGCGAGGGACTCATATTGGAGGAGCGTCACTTCACGCCGGCTGAAGCCGCCGGCGCGCGTGAGGCGTTCATAACCTCGGCAACCAACACTGTCATGCCCGTGGTGTCGATAAACGGGTCCGCCATCGGCGACGGCAGGCCCGGTCCTCTTACTCGGCAGATGCGAAGAATATTCCACAAGACCGTGGCTATCAAAGAATAAACCATTTGCGGGCACGTTTGCCTGATGGGAAGGCATATGCGTCGTATTGCCTATCCTGCGATAAGTCTTTGGCTTTGATTTCATCTTGCCAGCCGGGCTAGTGTCGCGGGACCGAATACGTCGACTGGTTGGTTCGTGTCGTCGCGGGCTTCTTTTTTCCCGTGAGCATGGGCCGCTGGGTCCACGTCGGATCGGCTTAGGCCGTCGGCTCGGCAATAAAGGAACAAGGGCGGAAAAAAACGATGGCGGCAGACAAAGTTCAAAGCCTCCAGGATACATTCCTCAACCACGTTCGTAAGAACAAGACCCCTCTGACAATCTTTCTGATTAACGGCGTGAAGTTGCAGGGCATTGTTACGTGGTTTGATAATTTCTGTGTCCTGCTTAGACGCGATGGGCATTCCCAACTCGTCTACAAGCACGCAATCTCGACGATCATGCCGGGTCAGCCGGTTCACTTGATGGACGCGGACCCAGCTGACGGCCACTGAGCCGGCAACAACAGGGACCGATTCCGATCGACAAGAAGGCTCCAGAGGCTCTCAGAACGGTGCGACCGGCGCCGGATGATGGCGCGCGGGTCCTTCGATCAGGCCGCGAGCGGGTGCTCGTGCTCGTTCCGGTGCTGAACGTGCGCGCTGGCGAAGGTGCGTCCGGCGCAGTCACGGCCGGGGGGACAGCAGACGCTGGTTCCCCACCTCGCCGAGCTGCGCGCAGGTCGCTTAGCGTGCATTCGCCAGAAGACCGTCTGGAGGAAGCGCGCGGCCTTGCCGAAGCCATCGAGCTCGACGTCGTCGAGGGCTTGATCGTGCCTGTTCCCAATCCGAAGGCCGGGACGCTGTTCGGTTCTGGCAAGGTGGACGAACTCGCGGCTCTCGTTGGTGAGCGGGAGATCGGCCTCGTCATCATCGATCATCAGGTCTCGCCCGTTCAGCAACGTAACCTTGAGAAGGCCTGGAATGCGAAGGTGCTCGATCGCACTGGTCTCATTCTCGAAATCTTCGGTGCCCGCGCGAGGACCCGTGAAGGTCGTTTGCAGGTGGAGCTTGCGCATCTGAGTTACCAGAAGGGCCGGCTCGTCAGGGCATGGACCCACTTGGAGCGTCAGCGTGGCGGCGGTGGCTTCCTCGGGGGACCGGGAGAGGCTCAAATCGAGCTTGACCGCCGCATGCTGCAGGATCGCATCGACGCGATCCGGCGCGAACTCGCCCAGGTCGTGCGCACGCGCGAATTGCATCGCGCAGGCCGCCGCAAGGTTCCCTATCCCGTCGTCGCCATCGTCGGCTACACGAATGCGGGCAAGTCGACGTTGTTCAACCGGCTGACGGGCGCGGACGTACTGGCGATGGATCAAGTCTTTGCCACGCTCGATCCGACCATGCGCGAGGTGAAGCTCGCCAGCGGCCGGCGAATCATTCTGTCGGATACCGTTGGCTTCATCTCCGACCTGCCGACGATGCTCGTCGCTGCCTTCCGTGCGACACTCGAAGAAGTGGTTGATGCTGATCTCATCTTGCATGTGCGCGACATCTCGCATGCTGAGACCGAGGCGCAGGCCGAGGACGTGGAGCGCGTGCTGGAAAGCCTCGACATCGACCTGACACCGGCCGAGAACCACGTACTCGAGGTGTGGAACAAGGTCGATCGGCTATCGCCGGTGACGCGGGCGGAAGCCGAGAACGCAGCGCGGTTCAAAACGCCTCGTCCGGTTATGGCCTCGGCGGTCACGGGCGAAGGTCTGGCTGCCCTGCTGGACGCAATCGACGCGCGGCTCGGGGCCAGTGACGAAATCGTTACGGTGCCGATCAAGGCGGGTGATGGAAAACTACGTGCCTGGCTGCACGAAAATGCCGATATCGTCGCTACCGAGGAAAAAGAGGACGGCAGCTCAATCTTCACGGTACGCATTCCGGCTGACAAGAAGGGCCGGCTCATGGGACGGCTTGGAAAGACCAATCAGGCGTCATGAACCGCGTGCTCTATGCACACGCGCCTGCGATCTCGCAGTTGCGAAATTGTTGGTGACGGCGATCACGGAACCGCGAATCCACGCCATGATAGGCATGAGGCCAATGCAAAGAGCCCACCAATCGAGTAAGGGCCTTTAACGATCAAAGGTCGACATGAGCAAGTTATTGAAAATAAAGGCGATCGCTGGAATTACAGCGGTGTTGGCCGGGGGTGCCGCATGGGCCGCCCCAACGCGCGCACCCGATGAAACCATCAGCATTCCCGTGGCGCTCAGATCTCCATTCGATTCTGGGCAGCCGAGCGTGCTGTCGCGTGTGGCTGAGGCGCCGGGGGACGATGCGGATGCGGCCGGAGGCAAGCCCGGCAGCGATGTGCCCCCGCATTCGGACAGCCTCGCCACCTACAAGGTTGAGATGAACGAGATCGACGACCTCAAGTCGGTCTACGGGACGGTGCGTTCGACCGACCGTATCGACGCGCGCGCGCGTATCGGCGGCACGATCGCCTCACTCGCAGTCGACGAGGGCAGCCAGGTTGAAGCGGGTCAGGTCATCGCGCTCGTGGCGGACCAGAAGCTCGCACTGAAGTTGAAGGCGCTGGAGGCGCAGATCGCAGGCTTGACGGCTCAACGCGTCAATACCGAGCGCGAACTGGGCCGGCAGGAGGAACTCATCAAGCGCGGCTTCACGCCGAAGGCCAAGGTGGATGAACTGCGCACGCAGCTCGAGGTGGTGGAGAACCAGCTGAAATCCGCCGAGGCCGAACGCGATGTCGTCATGCGTCAGGTGCAGGAGGGCGAAGTGCTGGCGCCTGCGTCGGGACGCGTGCTGCTCGTGCCGGTTACGGTTGGCTCCGTCATCATGCCGGGCGAAAGCCTAGCGACGATCGCCGGCAACGAATATGTCCTTCGGCTCGAACTGCCCGAGCGGCATGCGCGCTTCATCAACAAGGGCGATGCAGTCCAGGTTGGCCGCCGCAGTCTCGACAGCACGGGCCAACCCCTCATCAAGGGTTCAATCACGCAAGTCTATCCGGAGCTGCAGGGTGGCCGGGTCATTGCGGATGCGAGTGTCAAGGGTCTCGGCGACTACTTCGTCGGCGAACGGGTGCTCGTCTACATCTCGGTCGGCAAGCGGCGCGGCATGGTCATTCCGCGTTCCCTGGTGACGACGCGCTATGGCTACGACTTCGTCAAGGTCTCGCGCGGCACCGGACACTTGTCCGACGTCATCGTGCAGCTCGGACCCGCAACGGTTCTTGCAGACGGTGGTGAAGGTGTCGAAGTGCTCGGCGGTCTCAACCCCGGTGATGAGATCGTCAAGCCATGAGCGAAAAGCCCCCGTCCCCCGGCGGTGCCGGAGATACCGTGAATCTCGGCATCTCGGGCCGTCTTACGCGCGCCTTCATCGGTTCGCCGCTGACGCCGCTTCTGCTGCTCGCCTCGCTGGCGCTGGGCCTCATCGCGCTCGTCAGTCTGCCGCGCGAGGAAGAGCCGCAAATCTCGGTTCCGCTTGTCGACATCATGGTCAACGCCGACGGTCTGCGCGCTCAGGACGCCGTGCGCCTCGTGACCGAGCCGCTGGAAACCATTGTCAAATCGATCAACGGCGTCGAACACGTCTATAGCCAGACGCAGGACGATCGCGTGGTCGTCACGGCGCGCTTCCTCGTTGGCACGGAGGCCGATAACGCCATCCTGCGTGTGCACGACAAGGTGCGCGCTAACATGGATCGCATCCCAGTCGGCATTCCCGAGCCGCTGATCGTCGGGCGCGGCATCGACGACGTTGCGATCGTCGTGGCGACACTTGCGCCCAGGCCAGAGGTTGCACAGAACTGGAACGACAGCCGCCTCTATCATCTGGCGGACGACGTGCGCACCGAACTGGCAAAGCTCGACAATATCGGGCTGTCTTATCTTTCCGGCGGGCGTCCGGACCAGATCCGCGTCGAGCCGGACCCGAAGAAGCTGGCGCTTTATGGCATCACGCTGGCCCAACTCGTCGGCAAGGTGAAGGAGGCGAACCGCGCCTTCATGGCCGGCGACGTGCGTGAGGCCAACCAATCGGTAGCGGTGGTGGCCGGGCAGACGCTGCAAGGCATTCCCGATATCGGCCTTTTGCTGATGACGACGCGCGACGGCCGGCCGGTATATGTCCGCGACGTTGCCAACGTGGTGGTGGAATCCAAACCGATCGAGAGCCGTGCCTGGCAGATGCGTCCGATCCGCGATGGCGGAGCCGCCAGCGCGCACAAAAGCGCGGGCGGCGAGGTCACGGGGCTCACACAGGTGCCGGCTGTATCGATCGCCATCGCCAAGCGCGCCGGCGCAAATGCCGTGACGATTTCGCAATCAATCATTGCCAGGCTCGACCAGCTCAAGGGCAAGCTCATCCCCGATGACATCACGATTTCGGTGACGCGAAATTATGGATTGACCGCAGACGAGAAGGCGAACGAGCTGCTGTTCCATCTCGGGCTTGCGACGATCTCCATCGTTCTCTTGATCGGGTTCGTGATTGGATGGCGCGAGGGCGTCGTCGTGCTGGTCGTCATTCCAACGACGATCCTGCTGACGCTGTTTGCCTCCTACATCATGGGCTACACCATCAACCGCGTGAGCCTGTTCGCGCTGATCTTCGCCATCGGCATCCTGGTCGACGATGCCATCGTAGTGATCGAGAACATTGCGCGACATTGGGGGATGCCCGATCCGCGCTCGAAGGTGCAGAAGGCGATAGAGGCGGTGGCCGAGGTCGGCAACCCGACGATCATCGCGACGTTGACGGTGGTTGCGGCGCTGTTGCCGATGCTGTTCGTGTCGGGTCTGATGGGTCCCTATATGAGCCCGATCCCGGCGAACGCCTCGGCGGCGATGATCTTTTCGTTTTTCGTCGCCGTCATGTTGACGCCATGGCTGATGGTGCGCATCGGCAAGCCTCATTCAGCTGGCCACGGGCATCAAGGTGTCAGTGGCGGGCTGCTCGGCCGGCTTTACGTCAAGGCGGCGAAGCCCATTCTCAAGACGCGCAAGAACAGCTGGAAATTCCTCATCGGAGTGGGTGCAGCCACGCTGGCATCAATGGTCCTGTTCGCCACCAAGTCCGTGACGGTAAAGTTACTGCCCTTCGACAACAAGTCGGAGCTGCAAGTCGTTGTCGATCTGCCGGAGGGAGCTTCCCTGGAGGCAACCGATCGCGCGCTGCGGCAAGCTGCGCAGAGGCTGCGGACCCTGCCGGAACTCAAGACGATCGAGACCTATGCGGGCACTGCGGCGCCGTTCAACTTCAACGGCCTCGTGCGACATTTCTATTTGCGCAAATCACCGGAGCTGGGCGATCTACAGGTCAACCTCAGCCCGAAGCACGAGCGCACGCGTACCAGTCACGAGATCGCGCTGGATGTGCGTGAACGTCTCAAGGACCTGCAGGTGCCGGAAGGAACGTCGGTCAAGGTCGTCGAAGTGCCGCCCGGTCCGCCGGTTCTCTCGACGCTGCTGGCAGAGGTCTATGGCAAGGACCCTGAGACCCGGCGCGCTGTTGCCGAAAAGGTCAAGGAGGCCTTTCGCTCGGTTCCCTTTATCGTCGATGTGGATGACAGCTACGGGAAACCGGCCGAGCGACTGCGCATCTCCATCGATCAGGACAATTTGGAATTTTACCGCGTTGAGGAGAGCGACGTATACGACACGATCCAGGCATATCTGGCCGGGACGCCGGTCGGTTATTCGCACCGTGGCGAGGGCCGGCATCCGATAGAGATCGCGGTGGCGTTGCCGAAGTCGATGCGGACGATGACGGCTGATGCGCTGTCGACGCCGGTGCCCGCCAATGCACTGCCCGGTAACCGCGCGATCGTCGAACTGGGTGATGTCGTTAAGCTCAGCAAGGAACGGGCCTCGTTTTCCGTGTTCCGGCATAACGGCCGGCCGGCTGAAATGGTGCTCGGCGAACTCGCTGGCGCGTTTGAGGCGCCGGTCTACGGTATGCTCGCCGTGCAAAACGCGATTGAAAAGGGGGACTGGGGCGATCTGGAGAAGCCCGAGATCCGTTATCATGGACAACCGGTTGACGACGCCAAACCTGTGCTGCTGTGGGACGGCGAGTGGGAGGTCACGTATGTCACGTTCCGCGACATGGGTGGCGCATTCGCGATCGCGATTCTAGGCATCTATTTCCTTGTGGTCGGGCAGTTCGGATCATTCAAAGTACCGCTCGTCATATTGACGCCGGTGCCGTTGACACTGATCGGTATCATGATCGGACACTGGCTGTTCGGCGCCCCGTTCTCTGCCACGTCGATGATCGGATTCATCGCGCTGGCGGGTATTATCGTGCGCAATTCGATTCTGCTCGTCGATTTCATCCGGCACGGACGCCAGCCAGGACAGAGTCTGCGCCAGACGCTGCTGGAGGCGGGTGCGATCCGTTTCAAGCCTATCCTTCTGACGGCGGTGGCGGCGATGATCGGCGCGGCGGTGATCCTCACCGATCCTATATTTCAGGGGCTCGCGATTTCGCTGCTGTTCGGGCTCGTCTCATCGACGCTGCTGACCGTACTCGTCATTCCTGCAATCTACGTGGTGCTGCGTGACGACGGCGTGCCGTTCGATGAGCCGCGTGAGGATGCAGGCGCGGGGGCGTGAGCCTTCGTGCCGGGTTCCGGCGGCGTCGGCCATTGCGGTCTGCTTCATGGCTTTGCTGGAAGCGATCGCATGATCCTGTTGTCGCTGCGTCGGTTGGCGAGTACCGTTCGAGCTTGGCAGGCGACTGTGCGAGGTGAGCGATGGCAGATGAGGATCGCGAATTCGATCTGGGCATGCTCGACGACGCAGGCACAGCGTTTCGCAGCTACAAGGCGGGCGAAAAGATCTTCGTTACGGACGACGAGGGTGACTGCATGTACGTGGTTCGGTCCGGCACCGTCGAGATCCGCTACTATGGCGCCGTGCTCGATCGGGTCGGACCCGGTGGCATGTTCGGCGAGATCGCCATCATCGATGGCGCGACCCGATCGGCAACGGCGGTCGCGGTCGAAGATTGCGAGGTTGCGCCGATCACGCGCGAGGGGTTTCTGACACTCGTGCAGCGCAAGCCGACGTTCGCGCTCGACGTGATGAAGGCGCTCGCCCGGCGCATCCGCGGCATGAACGAGAGCATGTGAGGGGTGTCACAAATAGGCCGGGCGGATCGCACGTTGCGGTGCCAGCGTTGCGCGCTCGGCTGGCCCAAGGGCGCCGCTGGAATTCAGCTCCAGCGGCGGTTCGACCACATCCATTGCTCGGGATACTCGCGGATCCATTCCTCAAAGACGAGCTGCATCTCGGCCATCGCCCAGCGAATGTCGGCGCCCTGATCGGTGGTACGCGGGATGCGCAACTCCCGCAATTCGATCCAGAAGCGGCTGGAGGTACCCTTGCGCACGCATCGGGCCAGCCAGATGCGGGCGCCGACGCGTCGGGCGATCATTGCGCCGATCGCCTGGGTCATGGCATCGCGACCAAAAAATGGCACCGGGATGCCGGTGCGGTCATAGAGATCGCAGACCATGCCGAGGCGTCCGCCACTGCGCACATAGTCCATGATGAGGCGTGCAGTCTTCTGGCTTTCGCCGTGGTCGCCCTCCACGCCACCGCGGCCGAACAGGCCGCCGGGATAGAGATCCTTACGCTGGTCGCGGAGGTAGCGGTCGACATAGGGATTGTTGACGGAACGATAAACGGCCGCAGGGTTCGCGCCGGCCAGGGTCAGCGGCCATATTGCCAGTTCCCAATTGCCCATGTGCAGGGACACGCCGACGATGGGGCCGAGTTTGTCGCGGTAGCGAGCGAACGTCCTCCAGCTTTTGATCTCGATGCGTTCGGGATCGTTCAGGATGTCGGCGAGCCGCATGGTTTCGACCATGATGCGGCCAAGGTTCTCCCAGTGCGCGGCGGCGATCGCTTCGCGCTCGGCATCGGTTTTCTCGGGGAAGGCGATGGCGAGATTGGCGAGCGCCCGGGCGTGCCGCCTCGGATTGATGACAGGCGCAAGCCGGCGCCAACACCATGCGGAGGCCGTGGTGGCCCATTCGAGCGGCAAGGTGTGGCTCAGCGCTACCACCGCGCGAAGGGCGAGGTATTCCAAGCGGAACTGAAGATCGCGAAGGAACGGGATTGGCTTCATCGCCTCGCATAAGGATGTTGGCAGTCCCCCGGAGCGCAAGACCAGGGAAGATTCAAGCTGAAAACGGCTTCTGCCGGGGGTTTGGCGGCTGGTCAAGCCCGATGGCGGTGCGATCCACCGTTGTGCCGCGGCGCGGCATGGTCCGGCGTCGGATTAGATGTTTGGGTGACAGGCTTGAGCAGGCTTGGTTTTGATCGAGTGGCGTCAACGGGCGAGGGAGGTCGGGCCCTTGGCGGGATGTGGCGTTTCGCGCATCAGTGTCGGCTCCGCGAAGGACGGCTGGAGACCCTCGCGGACGACGAGGCGGCGCAAAGGCGAAATCGTTTTCAGGGCGAACAATCCAGCGCCGCGCGCCAGATGCACCGGGAGCGCCGGGGAGAGCAGCGACTTGTTCAACAAATCAATGGTCCAGCTGCGCGAGGCGACGTCGGCGCGGCGTGCGCGGTCGTAGGCGGCGAGGGTTTCTGGATCGCCAATATCGCGACCTTCGCTCAGCGCATCCGAAACGCAATCGGCCAGGGCCGCGGCATCACGCAGGCCGAGGTTCAAGCCCTGTGCGCCGATTGGTGGAATGACGTGTCCGGCCTCGCCGATGAGGGCGACCCGGTTCTTTCCGAAGCACTTTGCCGTGAGACCGGTCAGCGGGAAGACGACGCGGGGACTGAGCTCTCCGACTGCGCCGACGAGGCCGTGCAGACGGTGCTCAAGGGCACGACGGAAGGTCGCGTCATCGTCCGCGGCAAGCTGCTCGGCAACTTCGGGACGTTCGACCCAGACCAGACTGGAACGATTGCCGGGCATGGGCACGGTGGTGCACGGTCCGGCGGGGCGGTGGAACTCGGTGGACACGCCGCCGTGGGGGCGTGAGTGCGAGAAGATGGTGGTCAACGCGCTTTGCTCATAGCGCCATGTGTCGGTGTCAATGCCGGCGGACTTGCGGCAAAGGGAGTTGCGGCCGTCGGCGCCAGCGACAAGACGCGCGGTCAAGACACGCCCTTCAGCAAGCAAAATGGAAACTTCTCGCGCTCCTATCTGCAACTCGGTGGCGCCTGCGGTATCGATCAGCGTGACGCCGGACCCCGCGGCCCGGCACCGCTCGAGCAGTGCTTCGACGAGAGCCATATTGGGGACGTTGTAACCGAACGTCGGGCGCCCGATTTCCTCTGCGTGGAAGGTCACTTCCGGAGCGCGCAAGAGGCTGTCGCGATCATCGATGATTCGGATGGCGGTCAGGGGCGCGCATTGGTTTTCCAGATCGCCCCAGACGCCGAGGTTCACGAGCATGGCGATCGATCCGGGAAACAGGGCTGCCGTGCGCATGTCGGGCCGATCTCCCGCCGGACGGTGGGGAGGGGCGGCAACCGCAACGGAGATGCCGGTTCGCGCAAGAGCCAGTGCCGTGGCAAGGCCGGCAGGCCCGCCACCGACGACAACCGCATCGTGGTCGCTGGCAGTGCGCAGATCTTGGCTTGCGGAATTGGGGGCGCACTGAGGCGTTGTCATCGCGATCTCGCACGGGTTGGCTGGGGTAGCAGGGCCAAAGCCCAGTGTCGTGTCCCCGTCGTTCTGACCATTGCGCGGCGACGGGTCTACCCCTGAAATTGTTACGATACCGCGAGGCGGCCGTACCAGCCTTGAGGTGCCGCAATCGGACTGGCGGAAAAGAC
Source organism: Hyphomicrobiaceae bacterium (assembly GCA_036768475.1). Taxonomy (GTDB): domain Bacteria; phylum Pseudomonadota; class Alphaproteobacteria; order Rhizobiales; family Hyphomicrobiaceae; genus JAEUMD01. The sequence goes on from DAIPMW010000003.1 coordinate 300,700, forward strand.
TCACAGGGATCGGCGGCTGACACGGGAATCCCTGCGACGCAAGCGCGCAAAGCGTAGAATTTGTGGACAGAAAATGACAACATTCGGTCATCGTACGATTCTTGAAAAAATGTGTGCTCAAAGCCACATGGCGGGCTAACAACACTCAATGCAGGAAATATTCATTGGGACTTAACCATGAACGATTGATGCTTGAGCTTCCTTGTGCGAGGCAGCATGTTCTTGGTGAACACGCGTGCGGCGTATAGGGCCGGTGAGGTTCTTGCGATGAAATTGAGTCAGATTCTGTTGGCGAGCGCCGCGTTGATGGCGGTATCGACGGCAGCAGGGGCTTTTCAAGAGCAGCAGGGTGGTGCCACGGGCGCCGCCGGTCAGGCTGCGCCTCAGGCTGCCCCGGCCAAGCCTGAAATGCAGTTTTCCTCCCCGGATGGATCGAAGGACGAATCGAAGGGGACTGAGGTCCGGATACCGGGACTCGGGAAACTGGGTGTTCTGCCGAAGATGGATTTTGGTCTTGAGCTGCTCTATGGCGCGGCTTCCGAGCCCAAGGCGGAGAGCGTGCGTCCAGACACGATGTCGGACGACAGCGATCTGCGGATCCGCGGCACGGTCAAGCACCGCTTCTGATGGTGGGACCGGTGCGGACATGAGTTTCAAAGGGAGCTTCGGCTCCCTTTTTTCGTTGGCCGTCAAGCGCGCTTTCATGCAACGGGACTCATGTGTGGCGGCCGGGGGAGGAACATACGGGGAATGGTGAAACTCGCGGGTATGGCGGTTCATGTGCTGACAGGGCTTGGAGCGGTATGCGCGCTCTTTGCCGTCGAAGCCGTGATGGCCGGCGCATGGCCGCGCGTGTTCCTGTGGCTCGGTATCGCTTTCCTGATCGATGGCATCGACGGTCCAATTGCACGCGCGGTTGATGTGAAGCAGAACCTTCCGCGCTTCAGCGGCGAGCGGATCGACCTCATCATCGACTATCTCACCTACGTCTTCGTGCCGGTTCTGGTGCTGCTCGCCGCAGGGCGTCTGCCGGAAACGATGGGGTACGCGCTGGCCGGGCTGATCCTGCTGTCGTCGCTGTTTCACTTCTCCGACGTCGAGAGCAAATCGAACGACCTTGCCTTTGTCGGCTTTCCCGCCATCTGGAACATTTTAGCGTTCTATGTTTTTGCACTCGACATCGGTCCCTGGCTTACGGTCGTGATGATCCTTCTATGCACGATGGCAACGTTCTTCCCTCTGCACTGGTTACATCCGATACGTGTCAGGTTTTTCCGACCGGCGACGCTTTTGCTGACCGCATTGTGGTCTGTGGCAGCGCTGATGACCGTGCTCAACGACTTTCCCGCCGAGGCATGGGCGCAAAGCGTGTTCGTGCTTGTCGCCCTTTATGGGTTGTCGCTTTCGGCGTGGCTGTCGTTCAAGGCTCATGCGGTCGCGGACTAACGTCGCCCGCGAGGGACGGAGGTTCGCTCTTCCTGGTCCGCATGCGGGAATGAATTGCTGTGGGATATTTATGAACTTCTCGTGCGCTCGCCCGGTCGACGGCGGCGATGCTGCTTGAGCAGTGCTCTTAGCATTCCGACGAGGCGGGAGGCAGGGCCGTCGGGCGCATTGCAGCACTGTTTCACGATCCGCGCACCCTCGAACAGCAGGAAGACTTCATCGGCGAGTATCTCGGGCTCATGATAGCCGGCGCCCCGAAACAGATCGACCAGTTGTCCGCGTTTGCGGGTCTTGTATTCGTCGATGATACGACGAGCGGGATGATCGCTCTCGCGCAGTTCCACAGCGGCATTGGCCATAGCACAACCGCGCTCACCATGATCGTTCAGGATTTCTTCGACGTGCGCGAGCCAGCCTTCCAGACGTGCCGCGAAATCGCTCGGGTGGGCGGCTTCCAGAGCCTCCCATCGCGCTTCCGATTCGTCGGCCAGTGATTGCAGATACGCCGCGACCAGTTCGTCCTTGGAACCAAAATGACGGTACAGCGTCATCTTGTTGGTGAGCGCGGCCTCCGCAATCGCTTCGACTCCGATCGCGCGAATTCCCTGCTGATAAAACAGTCGCTTGGCCGCAGCCAATATGCGCTCACGAGGCGCGGCGTCCGGCGTGACCTGCTGCAAGCGATAGGGCAATCGTTTCATCAAATGCGTTGTCTGCTTCTTGACGTTGATCTGACCCGCCGGTATGTGTGGGGTGTGTGTGACCGGTCAGTAACATACGACGGCGCACGGGAATTGTCACTTCGAAAGAGACATTACTGGCTGATTCGTCCGCTAATTCGCAGCCCTTGCCTCGAGGAAACTCTCGTCGACTGGCTGCTTGTATCCATGCCCCCATCTGGACGTAAGGCGCAGGGGGCGCGCTTTTGTAAAATATTGCAGGCACATCAGTCGCTTCAGTTGGAACAAGGTCGATATGTCGAACCGCCGAATCCTATGGATCGTCACGACGGGCATGCTGGCGCTCATGCTCGGCGGCTGTAATCAGTCCAAGTCAGCGAGCCCGGCGGCAGCGCAGCCCCCTCCGCCGGAGGTTACCGTCTCGCAGCCGCTCGTCAGGACGCTGGCCGAGTCGACCGAGTTCGTCGGCCGTTTCGTCGCCGTGGATTCGATCGAGATCAGAGCGCGTGTGTCGGGCTACCTTGAGCAGATCAAGTTCCGCGACGGCAGTCTGGTGGACAAGGGGCAACTGCTGTTTGCCATCGACAAGCGGCCGTTTGTGGCCACCCTGGAGCAGGCAAAAGCAACGCTCGAGCAGACCAAGGCCAACCTGGCTTTCGCTCAGGCCAATCTCCAGCGGGGCCAGAACCTGCAGCGCGGCACCGTGATTTCCGACCAGACGCTCGATCAGCGCGTGCAAGCCGAACGCGTTGCGCGGTCGGCGGTGGCGGCGCAGGAAGCGGCGGTGAGGCAGGCCGAGCTGGACCTGCAATATACCGAGCTGCGCGCACCGGTTGCCGGGCGTATCGGCGATCGTCGCGTCTCGCAAGGCAATCTGGTCACCGGTGGCAGCGGCGGCAACACGACCTTGCTCGCGACGATCAATTCGACGGATCCGATCCGCTTCGAATTCACGATCGACGAGGCAACCTACCTGCGATTTCTGGCACTCAACGGTGAGAAGGCTGTCGCCAATCCCAATGTGCCCGTCAGCCTGAAGCTCATCGACGAAGACAACTTCGAACACCAGGGGCGCATCGACTTCGTCGACAATGCGTTCAACCGTTCATCGGGTGTCATTCGCATGCGCGCAGAGTTCGCCAATCCCACGGGCAAGTTCACGCCGGGAATGTTCGGACGCCTGCGCCTGCAGATTGCGCCGCCGGCTGAGGCTTTGCTTATTCCCGATGCCGCAATCGGCACGGAGCAGGTGCGTAAGTTCGTTTTCGTGGTCGGCGAAAAGGAGGGCCGCAAGGTTGCCGAGCAGCGCTACGTAACGCTCGGCCCTGTGGCGGATGGACTGCGGGTCGTGCGCGACGGCATCACGCGGGACGATCAGGTCGTCATCAACGGCCTCATGAAGACGCGGCCGGGCTCGCCTGTTTCCCCGAAGGAAGGTACGATCGCGACGGCGAGCAATGCCGACATGGGCGCCTTGAAGCGCAATTAACGCGGAAGGGTTGCACCCATGCGGATATCGCATTTTTTCATTGACCGGCCGATCTTTGCCAGCGTCATTTCTGTCGCTCTGGTGATCCTTGGAGCGGTATCCTTTGGCAGCTTGCCGATTGCGCAGTATCCCGAGATCTCACCGCCGACCATCAACGTTACGGGGCAATATCCCGGCGCCAGCGCCGACGTCATTGCGGCCACGGTCGTTGCGCCGTTGGAGCAGCAGATCAATGGCGTAGAGCGTATGCTCTACATCACGTCGAATTCGTCGGGAGACGGCACGTTCTCGGTCGAGGTCACGTTCGAACTCGGCACCGATCTGGATGTTGCCCAGGTGCAGGTGCAAAACCGTGTGTCCGTTGCGCAGCCGCGCCTGCCTGTGGATGTGCGCAACATCGGCGTGACGGTGTCGAAGGCATCGCCCGACCTGATGATGGTCGTGCATCTTTATTCGCCCGACAAGTCGCGTGATTCCCTGTTCATTTCCAACTACGCGAATGTGCAGGTCACAGACGTGCTGAGCCGCATCGAAGGCGTCGGCTCGATTACTGTGTTCGGCAGCCGCGACTACTCCATGCGCGTGTGGCTCGATCCTGACGTGCTCCAGTCGCTCGACCTGACGGCAAGTGATGTCGTTACGGCGCTTCAAGGTCAGAACGTGCAGGTCGCATCAGGCGTGCTCAACCAGCCGCCCGTGCCGAATCCGGGCGCGTTCCAGCTATCTGTGCGCACCAAAGGCCGGCTACAGGAGCCTTCCGAGTTCGGCGAGATCGTCGTCAAGCAGACGGAAAACGCGGTCGTTCGCCTGAAGGACGTGGCCCGCGTTGAGCTTGCCGCGCAGGATTACGGGCGCAATTCGTACCTCGATCGCGATCCGGCGATTGGTCTGGGCGTCTTCCAGCGTCCGGGGTCCAATGCGCTGGCAACGGCCGACGCAATTAAGACGAAGATGGAAGAGCTAGCGAAGGATTTTCCTGCAGGGCTCAAGTACACGATCGTCTACGACCCGACCGACTTCATTAAACAGTCCGTCGATGCGGTCGTCACCACGATCGGCGAAGCCGTGATTCTTGTCATTCTCGTTGTCGTGTTATTCCTGCAGACGTGGCGTGCGGCGATCATCCCAATTCTCGCCATTCCGATTTCGCTGGTCGGTACATTCTTCGTCATGGCGATGTTCGGGTTCTCGCTCAACAATCTTTCGCTGTTCGGACTCGTGCTGGCGATCGGTATCGTTGTCGACGACGCGATTGTCGTGGTGGAAAACGTCGAGCGCAATATCGCTGCGGGGATGGCGCCGCGCGAGGCATCCAAACTGACGATGGACGAAGTCGGATCGGCGCTGATCGCCATTTCACTGGTGTTGAGCGCGGTTTTCATCCCGTCAGCATTTATTACCGGCATCTCCGGACAGTTCTACCAGCAGTTCGCCCTGACGATTGCCGGCGCGACGATCATATCTTTGATTGTCTCGCTCACGCTTTCACCGGCGATGTGCGCGATACTACTGAAGCCGCACGCCCAGCACGAGCATACGGCGTGGTGGTTTGTTCCGATCAAAGGCTTCTTCAAGGCCTTCAACTGGTCGTTCGACAAACTCGGCAACGGCTATGGCTGGCTGACGGGCAAGCTCGTGCGGTTCGCAGCTCTGATGCTGATCGTCTATGCGGGCGTTCTTGCATTCGGCCTGAATGAATTCCGTAAGGCCCCAGTCGGGTTCATTCCACAAGTCGATGCGGGCTACCTGATCGTGGTAACCCAGTTGCCGGGCGCTGCCTCGTTGGCGCGTACGGACGCCGTCAACAAGCAAGTCGTCGAGGCAGCACTCACTGTTCCAGGAGTCGAGCATGCGGTTAATATCGTCGGCTTCTCCGGCGCGACGCGCACCACTGCTCCGAATGCGGGTGCCGTCTTCGTCGTGCTCGAGCCATTCAGTAAGCGGGCCGGTGACGAGAGTCGGTCTGCCGAAACAATTCTGGCCAACCTCCAGAAAAAGGTAATGGCGATAGAGGAGGGCATGGTTTTCGTGGTGCGTCCGCCACCGGTGCGTGGCATTGGCACCGCAGGCGGATTCCGCATGATGGTCGAGGATCGCGGTGGGCTTGGCTCTCAGGCCTTGCAGGGCGCGGTCGGCGCCATGATGGGGCGCGCGGCGCAAACTCCGGGTGTGCAACGCGTTTTCTCGCTGTTCGAGACTTCGACGCCGCAACTTTATGTCGATATCGATCGCACGAAAGCCCAATTGCTCGGGATCCGCGTGCCGGACGTTTTCAGTGCGCTTCAGACTTATCTCGGCTCGGCCTACGTCAATGACTTCAATCTGCTGGGGCGCACCTTCCGCGTCACGGCACAGGCCGACAGCCAGTTCCGGCTTGAGCCCAATGACGTGCTGAAGATTCGCATTCGAAATGCGAGTGGCGAGACGGTTCCGCTTGGCAGCTTTGCAACCATATCGAACCAGGCTGGCCCCTACCGGGTTCCGCGCTATAATCTTTATCCTGCCGCAGAGCTCGATGGTTCGCCGGCGCCCGGTTATTCGCAGGGGCAGGCCATCGCGATCATGGAACAGCTGGCGGCCGAGACACTGCCACCGGGCATTAATTTCGAATGGACGACGCTAGCCTTCCAGCAGCTCAGAGCCGGCAACACGGCAATCTTCGTCTTCTCACTTGCTGTTGTATTCGTCTTCCTGGTGCTGGCAGCCCAGTATGAGAGCCTCACATTGCCGCTTGCCGTCATCTTGATCGTACCCATGTGTCTGATCGCGTCCATTGTTGGCGTGTTGTGGCGCGGGCAGGACAACAATATCCTTACACAGGTGGGCTTTATCGTGCTGATCGGACTGGCCGCAAAGAACGCCATCCTGATCGTCGAATTTGCCAAGCAACTCGAGGAGCAGGGCAGGGATAGATTCGACGCTGCCATCGTCGCGGCGCGGCTGCGTCTGCGGCCGATCCTGATGACATCGCTCGCCTTCATCCTCGGTGTCGTGCCGCTGGTTATCGCGACGGGTGCAGGCGCGGAATTGCGTCAGGTTCTGGGCACGACGGTCTTCTCCGGCATGATCGGAGTGACGATCTTCGGTCTTATCTTCACACCTGTGTTCTATGTGGTGAGCCGCCGGCTGGCCGGCTCATCGAGGAGCCATGCCGAGGCTCCAGCAGCACAGGCTGGGGAATGAGAAACGGGCTACAACGCCGAACTCATTCGGCGAGTCTGTCGAGGATCGGGCACGCCACTCCTGCATCGCCGGGGCACGCGTCAATGACGTCGTGCAGCGTTTCACGCAAGGCGTTGAGTTCCTGGATCTTGTGATCGATCTCCGCCAGATGGTCCTGCGCGATGCGCTTCACATCTGCACTCGCTCGGCTCTTGTCATCCTGCAACTTGAGTAGATTGCGGCAGGCTTCGATCGAGAAGCCGAGATTTCTTGCCCTTTGCAGGAATTTCAGACGTCCGACCTCGGCAGCGCTGTAGTCCCGGTATCCGTTCTGGCGGCGTGCAGGCTCGATGAGCCCAATGTCCTCATAGTACCTGATGGTCTTTACAGGTAGCCCGCAAAGCGTGGAAGCATCGCCAATGTTCATGGCATCCTCCATGATCTTGATACTGGCCTATTATGAAAGTTCCCGCCACTGGAACGTCAAGAGTGAAGGTAAGTATCCCCCGGCAAAGCCAGGGAGCTCTAGGATTGGAACCGCCTGAGGTGGTCGTTGAGGTCGTTGGTGCGTTCTGTGATGACAAATGCGGCGGCTGGCACAACAATCCATTGCAGTATCGGGCTGAGGCCGATGCCCGTTCCGGGAATGATGGGCATCAGCTCCGCGTAAGTCCACGAGTGGCGGACATACACATTCAGCCATTCGCTGAAAGCGGTGTAGGTGAGGCCGACCGAAATTGCCGCAACCGCCACACGCAGGCGTGGTCTCGCGGCCATCGTCGCCCGCCAACAAGGATGATCGCAACAAGCAAGGCTGCAGTCGCGATCATCACATCCCCTACGGTACAGTGAAGACCACTGTAGATGATTTCCCGCGCAGAGCCTGTTTCCCATACGCCGTACAGGGGCATCTGCACGAATTCCCATACCAGACTGGCCAGCGCGACCACGCCGAGGTAGCGAACGAAGAATCGCCGCCCTGCGGACACGGTGCCCATGACCCTCACAACCGCACGGTCCGCAACCGAAGTGAATTTCCGATCACGGAAACCGAGCTGAGGCTCATGGCTGCCGCCGCAATAATCGGCGATAGCAGCAGTCCAAAGACCGGGTAGAGAATGCCGGCAGCAATGGGAACGCCGGTGGCATTGTATGCGAATGCGAAGAACAGGTTCTGCTTGATGTTCCGCATCGTCGCGTGGGCGAGCCGTCGCGCGCGAACGATGCCGCGCAGGTCGCCTTTCACCAGCGTGAGGCCAGCGCTCTCGATGGCGACATCGGCACCGGTCCCCATCGCGATGCCGACATCGGCCTGCGCCAGCGCCGGTGCGTCATTGACGCCGTCACCCGCCATCGCCACCTTTGCACCGGCGTCCTGGAACTCACGAACGATTTTGGCCTTGTCCTCCGGCAGGACGTCGGCGCGTACCTCATCCAGTCCCAATCGCCTTGCCACTGCAAGCGCGGTCCGCTCATTGTCACCCGTGACCATGACGATCTTAAAGCCTTCGCCATGCAGCGCCTCGATCGCTTCTTGCGTCGTGTCCTTGATCGGATCGGCGACGGCGACCAGCCCGGCAAGCTTCTCGTCGATGGCAACGAACATGGCCGTCTTGCCTTCGGATCGCAGCGTATCGGCTTCCGAGTCAAGCTCAGCTACCTTGATACCGAGCAACTCCATCATTCGCACATTTCCGAGCGCTATCGATCGATCGCCGATCCGGCCCCGCACGCCCTTGCCGGTCTCCGCCGAGAAGTCGATCGACTTTTCCAGCTGAAGTCCGCGCTCGTTTGCACCATCGACGATCGCCTCGGCCAGCGGATGCTCGCTGCCACGCTCCAGGCTCGCTGCCAGCCCGAGAACCTCGCTTTCGTTAAAGCCGTTCAGGGCGACGACGTCGGTGAGTTTCGGCTTGCCGACGGTAAGCGTCCCGGTTTTGTCGACAATCAGCGTATCAACATCAGCAAAGCGCTCGAGCATCTCCGCGTTCTTGATGAGCACACCGGCTTGAGCTCCTCGACCCGTGGCAACCATGATCGACATCGGCGTAGCCAGTCCCAGTGCGCAAGGGCACGCGATGATCAAGACCGATACGGCAGCAATGAAGGCATAAGCGAGCGGCGGCTGGGGTCCGAGAAAGGCCCAGGCGACGAATGCGATGATCGCGACAAGGACTACGGCAGGAACGAAGTAGCTCGACACGACATCGACCAGCTTCTGTATGGGCGCACGGCTCCTTTGTGCCTGGGCGACCATGGCGACGATCCTCGACAGCATCGTTTCGCTGCCGATACGCTCAGCCTTCATGATGAAGCTGCCAGAGCCGTTGAGAGTGCCGCCCGTCACGGGATCACCCGGAGTCTTCTCGACCGGCACCGGCTCACCGGTCAGCATTGACTCGTCGACCGAGGAACGTCCCTCATCGACGCTACCATCGACCGGTATCGAGTCGCCGGGTCGCACCCGCAAGCGATCACCAATCTCGACCTGATCGAGCGGAATCTGCTCCTCGTTTCCATCTGCTTTGACGCGGCGCGCCGTCTTGGGCGACAAATCCAGAAGCGCCCGGATCGCACCACCGGTGCGTTCGCGTGCCCTCAGCTCCAGAACCTGACCAAGCAACACGAGAACGACAATGACAGCGGCGGCTTCGAAATAGATCGCAACCGCGCCCTCAGATCCGCGGAATGATTCTGGGAAGACGCCGGGGGCAACCGTGGCTACCACGCTATAGAGATATGCAGCGCCCACGCCGATGCCGATCAGCGTCCACATATTGGGACTGCGATTGACGAAGGATTGCCAGCATCGAACGAAGAAAGGCCATGCACCCCAGAGAATTACAGGTGTTGCCAACGCCAGTTCGATCCAGTCGGACACGCGTTCGCCAAGCCACGACCTGAGTGGAAGACCGAGGTGCGGACCCATCGCCAGCACAAGGATCGGTATTGTCAAAACCGCGCTGACGTACATCCGACGGCTAAAATCGACGAGTTCGGGATTGGGACCCTCATCGCTGGCAGGAATACCCATCGGCTCCAGCGCCATGCCGCAGAGGGGGCAGGTGCCGGGCGCGTCGCGCACGATCTCAGGATGCATCGGGCAGGTATAAAGCGTGCCTTCCGGCATCTTCTCGGCTGCAGGCGGTCCCTTCGCATACTTTGCAGGATCAGCAGAAAACTTCGCCTTGCATCCGGCCGAGCAGAAATAAACCTCTCGGCCTTCATGCTGCAGGACATGGCTCGCGGTCGCGATGTTGACGGTCATCCCGCAGACAGGGTCGATTGCAGTTGCGTCATGGGCCGAAGTTGCCGCACCACTGGAATGAGGATCCTGTGGCGCATGCCTGTCTCCACCGTGGTGTGCGCCGTGTTTGTGGGATGAATGTTCGTGCTGACAGCATGATTTCGACATGACCAATCCTCTCCGCACACGCATTCGGGCGGTGCGATTTGTTCCAGTTCATAAGCCCGTTCGGCTTCATCAGGATTCTATTGCGTCGCGCCTGCGGCGATACTCTTCTTCGTCGATCTCGCCGCGTGCAAGCCTCTCGTCCAGCAGGGCACGTGCATCTCGTCGTGGCGTAGCGCTGCCATTCGTGCGCCGCGTGTCCATCAGCCACCACACGATGAGCACGAGGATGAGAAGCGGCAATCCAAACATGAACAATGGGCCAAGCCACATCGCGCCCCATCCATGAAAAAAACCGTCACCATACATGACATTATCTCCAACACTGTTGGGCCCGGACGAAGGATCTTCAAAAATCAGGCCCGTCCCGTAAAAGTGGGGTTTCCAGTTGCTGGAGGGTCAAGTGCTGCCGTTCGTGTATTCTGGTTGACGGGCGCGCACTTCTAATATTTGCGCTTTCACGTAAAGACCTTCAACAACATAGCATGGAGATCTGCTCGGCCTCGCGAGCGAAATGAGCTAAAGAGGCCAACTTCCAACGCCGCAATCATCGACGTATCCGAGACCGTACAGCGCAGCCACTATTGGCCTGTGCTCCGTACCAGCCCAAATCAACACCCAATACCGAAACAATACACGACTGCGAGCGGCTTGGGTTGGTCCAAAGCCGGCGAGCAACTTCACGAACTGGCCGTGATCCCGCCGCCTAATCGCGTCACGGCGAGCATGTGAAATAAACACGTTTGTCTTGAGTAGAACGATCTGGGAACAATTTCAACAATCGAGCTCGCTGTACTGCTACCTTGCCGGCCTGAGCCTTTTACCTAAGGTATGCTTGCGCGATAGTCAGTCTCTAGGGACAGGTCTGTTGTCCGTTCTTGTTTCAATCTGACCAACATAAGACATTGGGGGCTGGTTTGATTGCGAGTAGGTGCATCTATTTAATGATGGCAGCGGTGATCTGGGGTGTTGTTCCATCGACATCCGCATCTGCAGAGCCGGGTCCCACCGTTTCGAAGCTGATGGGTCGCCAAGTAACTGCATTTACATTCGGGATGTATCGACTGAGGGAATATTTGCAGGCGCTACATTCGAAGGAACTGAAGGAAGTAGATCCCGGCCTGAGTTTTGCCGTTCCGACATATGATTTCGAGAGAAATCGGATCGTGTTGATCTTCGGTACAGATCAAGTTTTTGATCACCACGTCGTAGAGAAGAATTGCAAGGCAATCGTCGAGTTTGTGAGGCGAAGGCAAGTCGAGATTCCACGACAGGTGAAGCAGTCTTACTCATTCATCGCGGACTTGTTTTTTCCATTAGGCTACTCGATCCCAGGTGAAAACTCGGAGAAGGTAGAAATCGATAGGATCATTGTAATTAGGGAACCTCTGAATAGCGGGCGCTTGCAGCGGCGGGAGCGTCGCTGATCACG
>DAIPMW010000019.1:0-63919 GCA_036768475.1 Hyphomicrobiaceae bacterium
TCACGCAAGCGGCACCAGTTCCCCTGACAGCGCATTGGGATTGCTTCGTTGCGGACGGGGCGAATCCCGCCGGATGGCAAGGCTTTGTTGCGTGTGCGCAGCGAGACGATCCAGCCCTTGGTCGTCGGTGCGCTTTTCACGCTGAACCGCTGCACACTACAATTCAGCACGTTGTCAAAAGCAAAAGCCCCGGCGCATTGTGGCCGGGGCTTTCGTTTTTCATGCGCTGCGCGGGTGGGCGGCCCGGCTGGTGACGATGCGGCCTATCAGATGGCCTGCTTCAGATCCTTGGCGGCGCGGAAGGCAATCTTCTTGCTCGCCTTGATCTTGATGCTTTCGCCGGTGGCCGGGTTGCGGCCCATGCGTGCGGGGCGATGGCGAACCTGCAGGATACCGAGCCCGCCGATGCGGATGCGCGAACCCTTCTTGAGGTGGTTCGTTATCATGTCGACCATCTCGGTGAGCATCACGTTGGCCTGCTTCTTGGGCAGGTCGTGCGCCTCGGCGATGGCGTCGCTCAGGTTGCGAAGCGTGACGGTTGCCTGGGTCTTGGACGCCTTAGCGGCCTTGGCGGCCGTGGCGGACTTCTTCACGGCCTTCTTCGCCGAGGTCTTCTTTGCTGCCGGCTTGGCTTTCGCCTTCGCCTTCGTTTTAGCTGCCATTGGATCTCTCCCTCTTCAAGGCATCAGGTGGTGTTTCGAATTTTTCTAGGTTCAGAATCTGGAAAAGTTTCATGCCGATCAGGTCAAGATTGGATATGTTAATTCCTTTTGGCCACAAAGCCGCTTTTTCACTTTTGATCTTCAAAAACGAATGCGGCGTGACGCGTTTGCAACGAAATTGGCTGTTTTTCCCCTGTTCGGAGTCAAAAAAGGCCCGCGCCATATGCATTTTCGAGGTCCGGCACTCTTGTCAGCAAGGCAATTCAAATCGAGTGAGTCGCGCTTGGAGCCTGAAATGGAAGCGCCGGCAGGAAGCACTCTAGCGCTCATGGATGCCTTTTTGAAGAGGGTGAAATGGGGCCCGGCGCATCGAAAATCATGCGTTCGAGGCGTTCCATCAAGGCCATCGCAGAGCTGAGCCGCGGTGCGGGAAGCAGGGCCGCGTGTCGGCCGCGACATGCCCGCCAGGGCTGTTGGAGATGTTCTCGGGGCGCAAGTTGCAGGGCGCGGATCTGCTGAAAACAAAAAACGTCAATTCGGATTTGCGGCCGAATTGACGTCTGCTGAAAAAAGGAATTTCCGGGCGTCTGCAAATTGGCTACCGCTGCAAATCGCCTGGGTCGCCAGCCGCACATGCCAGCCGCGCGTGGGTCAAGCCCAGGGGCGATCGGCTTTCGCCTGGGTCTCGAACCGTGCGATGGCATCAGTCTTTTCGAGCGTCAGTCCGATGTTATCGAGGCCGTTGAGCAGGCAATGCTTGCGGAAAGGATCGATATCGAAATGGATGACACCGCCGTCCGGGCCGCGGATCTCCTGTGCTTCCAGATCGATCGTCAGCGTGGCATTGGATCCGCGGCTCGCATCGTCAAGCAGCTTGTCGACCTCGGACTGCGGCAGCTTGATCGGCAGGATGCCGTTCTGAAAGCAGTTGTTGTAGAAGATGTCGGCGAAATCCGGGGCGATCACACAGCGAATACCGAAGTCGAGAAGCGCCCACGGTGCGTGCTCGCGGCTCGACCCGCAGCCGAAGTTCTCTCCAGCCACGAGGATCGTGGCGTTGCGGTAGGCCGGCTTGTTGAGAACGAAGTCGGCGACTTCCTTGCCGTCCTGGTCGTAGCGCATCTCGTAGAACAGCGACTTGCCAAGCCCGGTGCGCTTGATCGTCTTCAAGAACTGCTTGGGAATGATCATGTCAGTGTCGATGTTGCGCAGCGGCAGGGGAGCGGCAATGCCCGTTAACGTCGTGAACTTGTCCATCTCGGCGGTTCTCTCTTCTGGCTTGGCTTGTGGCGTCAGGTCTCGAGACCGTCGGCAAGGGCGCGGAAATAGCCTTCGGCGGCGGTCAGACGATCAATGCGCCGGTCCGATGCCGATCGGACGCAATCGCTTTGCGGCGCGCTTGCATCCAGGCGTTCAAGGCGTCTTTTAACGCCAGCGAGCTTGCGTCCGTCAAGATGGTGTTCCAACACGCCGACCATTGTTTCCACGTAACCCGCGATGCGACCGAACTCGCGGGAGGCGCGGCGCGCGGCCTGGCGATCGGTGGGGTCGAGTTCCAGGGCATGCAGCGCTTCGGCGGCGCGAGCCAGTGTCTCGGCGATCCTGGCTGAGTATCGTGCGACCCGGCGCCGGCGGGCGCGGTCGAGGGGCGCCAGTGCAGTGATCCAGCCGTGCAGCGTCTCAGCCAGATCGGAAAGGATGCGCAGATAGGCTGTGAAGGGCATGGACGGCGGCTCCGCTGGGCTAGAGCAGGTCAGGTTTTGATTGAATCACCTCAGGCCGTTGTGGCCTGCTCTATCTCTTTGTTTGAGAGCCTCAATCACGGCCTCGATGAAAGCAGTCGTGCTTCCATCTCCGCCGATCAGGCTCTAGATCGCGTTCATGTTTGACGGAGACATGAACACGATCCAGCACCTTGTTTTGAGCATGTTTAGCTGAACCGCTGCGCACTTCAGCTAAACATGCTCTAGGGCTCGTGCCATGCTAAGAACATGCTGCAGGGTCGGGGATTATTTGATAGCAGGCGCGACGGAGCGTGCGCATGCGGGAGGAACCGGCGTACCTAGCCGATCCGGCAGACGCTCGACGAGACGGTTCAGCGGACCTTGGGATCCTTGTAGCAGCGGCGCATCGACTCGCAACGGTGCGATCCCGACAGGTGCATCATGTCGCCCTTGGCGGGTTTGATAAACGTGCAGACCTCGTCAAGGCCCTGCTCGCTCAGCCAGCCCTGGCGGCGGCCGCGCTGGACTGCGAAACAATCTGCCGTATCCTCATCGGGGCCACGAAACTGATGGGCGCACTCGTGCGAATAGATCCACATCTTCACTGGCGTGGAGACACGGTTCATCAGCTTCGGGTTGACGATGAGGAAGCCCGGATAGGCCGCAGCATAGTCGTCCAGATTATTGTCCAGCACGGTCGGGCGATGGCCGCAGATCATGCGATTGCCATCGAGGGTCAGAGCGCCCGCGGGCACCAGCTTTGCATCACCGCCGACGTGGGCGATGTATTCAGAAGGGCTCGGAGGGGTTTCGGCGCTTGCCGGCTGGAATGAACCCAGCAACGTAAGCGCGACAAGCCCAAGTCCGAAATGACCGATCCCGCCTATCGCAGCAAAAGACGTGCTCGTTACCCTGCGAGCCCAATTCAGCATAACCAGGAGCCCCCTACTGTTCGTCTCCAGAGCGACACCGATTTCGCGCAAATCTGCGCGTGCCTCTGACGCTGCCGCTCAAATCAGGCACCCAACTTGGCCCGGATCGGCTTTACGAGCAAGTGCGCCGGGACGATACGCTGTCATGCCGCCCGACGGTGCTGCAAAAACGTCGCGGCATAAGGACGGTGTAACTTCAGCGCTGGCATAATCCGTCCTGATTATTGATCAGTGTCAGGGCAGGTCAGCTTCTGATTGAAGCACGTCTGACCGTTGTGGGCTGCTCTATACCCGTTGTCTCAGCCGATCAGGCTTTCGGGCGTAGCGGCCGCTTCAATCGCCTCCATGTCGGCGTCGGAAAATCCGAAGTGGTGGCCGATTTCATGGACGAGCACGTGGGTGACGAGGTCTGCCAGAGTCTCGTCGCCCGACTCCGCCCAATAGTCGAGAATGGCCCGGCGATAGAGGAATACCATGTCGGGCTCTCGGGGCGGGTCGCCAACGCTTCTGCGATCCAGACTTACGCCTTGGTAGAGGCCCATCAGCTCAAACGGGCTGTCGATGCCAAGGCTGTCCAGCACTTCGTCGGAGGCGTATTCGTCGATGCGTATCACGACGTCGCCGCAGGTGCGCCGGACTTCGACGGGCAAGCGGCTCCAGGCGGCCAACGCAAGACGCTCCAAGTCATCGAGGCTGGGCGCCGTGACGGTCGACCAGTCGAGCGATGAGGACATGCGTGCTCCTGTCATGTTAGGACGTTCACTGCTGATGCCAGACCATGCAGCTTGATCCGTTTGATCCGTGTTGGACATAGTACGGGGCGCACGCAGTGCAAGTGCGTCGTCGGCTGCGAGGCTGCGCAATCGATCTTATAGCTGCACCGGCGGGCAGAATCGGGCTGCATGCTGCAGCATTACTGGGCTGCTGCGGCGATACCGATCGCAGCACCCGCTGCGCACATTGCGGCGTCGATTTCTCCGGCGCCGTGATAGATGCTTGCAAGCGCTGCTGGATCGAGCTCCCCGGGCGGGCCCTGGAAAACTACACGACCGCGATTGAGGCCGATGATCCAGTCGGCATAGCGGATCGCCAGATCGACCTGATGGAGACTCACGACTGCCTTGATGCCAGCCACGCGTGTCAGAGTGTCGATAAGGCTGAGGACTTGATTAGCGGTGGCCGGATCAAGGCTGGCGACCGGTTCATCGGCAAGGATCAGAGAAGGCTCCTGGGCAAGCGCGCGCGCGATACCGACACGCTGCTGCTCGCCGCCTGAGAGGTTGCGCGCGGGAACGAGCGCCTTGTCGAGAAGGCCGACGCGGTCGATCATGGAGACGGCAATCCTGCGGTCGGCAGGCGGAACGGGTAGAACCGCGTAAATACGGCCGAGGCGGCCCAGACGACCGTTGACGACATTGGCCAATGCACTGATGCGGCCGACGAGGTGGTGCTGCTGGAAAATCATCGCGGTGTCGCGGCGATGGGCGGCGAGCTGCCGCCGGTTTCCGGCAAGCACCCTGCCGTCGCGGGCGCGGACGCTGCCGGTGGTCGGGAGCGCAAGGCAATTGGCGACACGCAACAGCGTGGACTTACCTGCGCCGGAGGGGCCGAGCAGAACAGTGAATCGCGTCTTGCCGAGCGCCAGCGTCACATCGTCAAGAGCCTTCGTTCCATCCTTGAATGCAACTGTAATCCGCTCGAGCCAGATCATGGTGCGATGAGCCTCCTGCGGATCAATGCGGATAGCCCGTCGCATACGGCAACCATCGCGAGAATCACGGCGATGATGGTCAGCACGCTCGGGAAGTCCAGCAGGTCCACTGCATTCTTCAATTGCTGTCCGATACCGCCGGCACCGACGAGTCCGAGAACGGTCGAAGAGCGAATGTTGAACTCCCAGATGTAGAGCAGTGTCGAGGTCAGTCCGGGTATGATTGTTGGCAGAAGGCCGTAACGCATGACCAGAAGGCGGGAGGCGCCTGTCGCCGTCAAGGCTTCGAGTGGACGCGGGTCGACGGCCTCGATCTCCTCCGACCAGAGCTTGGCGAAGGAGCCCGCGACATGGAACGCTACGCCGAGAATGCCTGAGAATGGTCCCAGCCCTACCGCGGCGACGAACAAAAGTGCGAATACGAAGGTGTCGATGGACCGGAGCACGTTGAGGATCGATCGGGCGGGCCAGTAAAGCAGGCGCGAAGGTGTGAGGTTGACGGCGGCAAATATCGTCAGCGGTATTGCGAATATAGCGCCGAGCGTAGTGCCGAGCGTGGCGATTGCAACGGTCTCGGCGGCACCGCGCAATACGGCGTCAATATCGGTGAGGTTCGGTGGCCAGCTTCGGCCGAGCCAGGTCAAAAGTCTGGGGATGCCGTCGATGAGACGCGAGAGATCGATGTCGGCGACCACGAAGCAAAGAGCATAGATGGCAAGCAGCAATGCGGCGAAAGCAAATCGCCGCCAACTGCCGTGCCGCTCTGCCTCCAGAACCGTGCGATAACGCGTTTCGTCCAGTTCGCCGCCGGCAATGATCGGTTCAGACATTCACGGTCTCACTTGTGCGCAGCGGCGGGGTTCATTCGTCTTTGATGCGACTCAGGGCGCGGCCTGCATCTTCGATCAGCTTGTAATCGGCGTGACTGGATGCCACCCAGCCTGTATAGCGTGGCGGCATGATGTCTTTGGCCTTGGCTTCGTCGATGGCCAGGATTGCGGCCCGGACTTTCTCGGCGAGAGTGGGATCGAAACCTTTGCGAACGACGAGAGCGTCGTTTGGCAGAGGCTGCGACTGCCAGACGATCTTGATCTGATCCTTGCCAATGAGACCCTTGGAAATCATGGCATCCAGGTTGCGATTATAGTCGGACGCAAGATCGACCTGACCGTTCGCGACCGCTGTAACATTGGCGGCATGTGATGCGCCGTCCCGATACTTGAAGTACGTCCTGGGATCGATGCCGCGCTGCTTCAGGTCATAAGTCGGGATCAGCCAGCCCGATGTGGAACCGACATCGGCGAGAGACAGGCTCATGCCCTTTGTATCGTCGGGATAGGATTTTATATCGAGGTCCGGGCGGGCGATGATAATCGCATGGTAGGTGGACTTGCCATCGTACTTCACGGTTGCGATGGCCTCGGCGCCGCCATTGTGATGAGCGAGGACGTATCCCCAAGGACCCATCCACGTGACGTCGGCCTGACCGTTAGTGAGCGCGATGGCTATGCCCGCCCAGTCGCTGGTCACGGTCAACTCGTAATCGGCAACGACTGTGTCGGCGATGTACTTGAAGAACGGTTCGTAAGCCTTGCGGGTGTCCCCGGCCGTCGGCTGATAGGGACCGACAGCGAAGCGGATCTTGGGGCGAGCATCGGCCGCCGATGCCGACTTGATAAACCCCGGTGATACCGCCAGCACTGCAACCATGATGGCAAGGGCGAGTCGGCGCGAAACGGACATGCTTTGGCTCCTGAGCGAATTGATCCGAAATTGCGCGGATCATGCGAGTCGCTACCTTTTCGCTAGAGCGCCTACATTTGTTACGGGTGCCCAGAGCAGATTGGCCCGACACGAAATTTCTCGCGGCCGCGCGTCAACGGAGCAACCCAGGGGCCGGTCGTTGTGTCGAAATCTGGTGGCGCATGATAGGCTTGGCCCAAGGAAGCCACATCACGAAACCTGGTTTCCGGTATCTGTGACCGGCGGCCGAACCGAACGTCGAACGCAATGCAACCACCTCATGTGCAGGCCGATAGATTGGATCGAGGGGGGTGGTGATGCCGATTGTCGCGGATTGGCGCGGGGCGAGCCGGGCAACCGTCGTTGTGACGGGAGCGTCCGAAGGGATCGGATTGGCACTGGCGCGGAAGTTCCTTGAGAAAGGCCATAACGTTGTTCTGGTGGCGCGGGGAGAGACCCGCCTCAACGCTGCGACCGAAACGCTGCAGAAGCTTGCCGGCGATCATCTTGCAGCAATCGCCATTCCACTCGATGTGGCACGCGAGGATGCATATGAGGAACTGACGCAGCAGCTTGCCGCCAACGGAATGCACGTCGATGTATTGATCAACAACGCTGGCATGGGGCTCAGCGGTGCATTTGCCGACGAGTCTTCGGACAACGTCGACCGCTTGGTGGCGCTCAATGTCGTGGCGCTGACGCGGCTGGCGCATCATGCCATTGCGGACATGCGCCAGCGAGGCAGCGGTCACATCATCAACGTCGCATCGCTCGGTGGTTATGTGCCCGGGCCCTATCAGGCGGCATATTACGCGAGCAAGGCTTATGTCTTATCGTTGAGCGAGGCGTTGGCATATGAGCTCGCGGGCAGTGGCGTTCGCGTGTCCGTCGCCGTGCCCGGCCCGGTCGACACCGGATTTCATGCGGAGATGGGTGCGTCGAGATCGTTCTACCGTCTGTTGTTGCCGTCGCACAGCCCCGAGCAGGTCGCCGCCTCCATCTATCGGGGCTACAGGTTCGGCCTGCAGGTGATCGTGCCGGGCGTGCTCAATCGGATTATGGGAGTGGCACTTCGCGTCATGCCACATCCGATCGCGGTGCCGATAGTCGGCTGGCTTTTGAAGCCACGAGGAAGCGAGGCAACGGGCGGCGGCCGCGAGACGGAGCGGCAGTAAGGTGGCGCGACCGCGATGCGACAACCTTATGCACCGTGTGAGACATGAACGTTTTCGATCCAGAAACTATTTTGGAGTTAGATGCAGGCCGTGGCTGCGGATCAGTATTGCGTACCGTGGTCCTGGGGCGCGGCGATCGTGTTGTGCGCGTCAGCGCGCATTGATCTGCCGCGCCGCCAATTTTCCGCAACGGGTGGTCGATCCGGCCGATCGGAGTGGCGATCAGACACGCGCCGCGCGTGCCACCTGGAGTGCGTCGCCAAGAACGGCAGAGAATTCTTTTCGCTCATCGTCGGTCAGGAATCCGCCGAACGGGAAGGTGGCGCCGTGTGACGTGAGTGACAGGCTCGTGCGCCCGTCGATACCTTCTGAGCAGAGCACGCGCACCCAATACGTATTGAACTCGAAGCGTTCGGCCTTGCCGGAGGGGTGGAAGCGGGTCACCGTGAGCTGACTGGGATCGAGTTCGACCGTCTCGTACAAACGTCCGTCCCTGTAGTTGAGCCGGAAGGCAATATAGATGAGCAGCACATCGAGACCGAAGAAGCCAAATACGGGCCAGGCGCCTATTAGCAGGAAGACCATGCCGGCAATGAAGCTGACGAGTGTTACCGCGGACATCAGAATAAAGAAGCCGCGCGGGCTCAGCGACCGGTAGGATGACAACACCCAGCGTTCGTGAGGTGCGTCCGTTGCGGTATCGTCTATCGGAGTGTCGGTCGGGGTATCGGTCATCGCGAGGCTTGCGGTCTACACAGTCTGATGTGAACGTCGTATAAGCATGGTAACGAAAGGCAAGGCGCGCCAGCAAGTGACGACGCGCCGCGCCTCAAGGACAGGGACTGCGATGACAACGGCCGGAAAGGCGAAAGGTTCCGGTCGAAAGCCGGTGGCTGGCGCTGCAAAGGATGCGAGCGAAGGGCGCGGGCGACGCGCAAAGGATCGCGAGGCGGAAAGATCGGGCGCGAAAGCCAGACCCGCGATGCGGCCCTTGTCCAGTTCCGGCACCAAATCAGCGGTTGACAATAGCAGGACCACGAAGGCGGCCTCCCGCAAGGGTCGCTTCAAGCCCTTGTCGCAGGACGAGATTGCAGAAATCTTTCGCCGTTTTCACCAGATCGAGCCAGAGCCGAAAGGGGAGCTCGAGCACTCCAGCCCCTATACCCTGCTGGTTGCCGTCGTTCTGTCGGCGCAGGCAACGGATGCGGGCGTGAACAAGGCGACGCGCGGGCTTTTCAAGCTCGCAAATACGCCGGCAAAGATGGTGGTGCTGGGCGAGGAGCGGGTGCGCGAGGCGATCAAGACAATCGGACTTTATCGCAACAAGGCAAAAAATGTGATTGCATTATCGGAACGATTGCTGGCCGAGCACGGGGGTGAGGTGCCTCGGGACCGCGATCTGCTCGAGACCTTGCCGGGAGTGGGCCGGAAAACGGCCAACGTTGTCATGAATGTTGCGTTCGGACAGCCGACCATGGCGGTCGATACGCACGTGTTCCGTGTGGCTCACCGGATCGGGCTGAGCAATGGAGCGACGCCGCTGGCGGTCGAGAGCGATCTGCTGAAGCGCATTCCGGCTGCTTACGGCGTGTCGGCGCACCACTGGCTGATCCTGCACGGTCGCTATTTGTGCAAGGCGCGCAAGCCCGAATGCTATCGCTGTCCGATCTGCGACATATGCCGCTTCGAGCCGAAGACGCCGCACGCGTGAGAAGCCGAGGGACGAAGAGACCGGCGAAACGAAAAAATGGCGCGTCTTGGAGAGACGCGCCGTTTTCTTTTTCCGGTATGCTGTCCGGTGAATTACCTCAGCAGGCCGTAAAGCGGGCGGCCCTTCCTGCTCAACAACTCGTCGCACTCGATGGTGCGGTCGTTGTCGCGGTTCGCGTGCTTGAAGGCGCGCTTGACGAAGAGCAGGTACTCGATGAGGCCGATCTTGCCGTCCTTGATGATGGTGTCCGCAGCGGTGACGGCTTTGCGTGGCATGACGCTCGCCAACTCGCGGCCTTCCAGCGTGCCATCCCTATCGCGGTTGATGCGGCGAAATTTCTTCTTTGCGGCGCGAAGCGCTTCGCCGAGCGTCATGGCGCCGTCGTTGTCCGGGTCGATTGCGTTGAGCTCGGCGCACGAGGCGGGCTTTGCCTTTGTCTTGAGATGGCCGGCGGAGGCCTCGGTGTTAAGGTTAAGCACAGCAAATACGGCGAGTGTTGCGATTACCCACTTTGAAATCGCCATGTTTTTCATCTCCTTGCATGGTCCGGTGAAGTTTTGCCTTCACTTCAAGGGCTTGTTTATCTGCGGCCCGGAGGATTGGCTAGCGGAATAAGGTAGGGGCGAGGCAATTTGGCGCGTGCGAGCGCGGGGAATTGGTCGTATCCGCCACCGCATCGCCGCCTGTTGATCAAACTGCGGGCATCTTTGTCCGTCATCAAATCATCGCGGGGCTTGCGGCGGCGGTATCGCTCGCAGATACCTTCGGCCGGGCAGTGATCCGTGCCGGCCGTGGTTTGAACTTGGCGTCCGCAGCAATCGATGCAGGCGCCCATGATCGGGTTGGCACTGCGGCAGAGCCGAATGCGACTTGGGGAATGTGAGTATGCGCGTAGCGGTCGTCATGTCACTTTGGCTTCTGGGACTTACGACGCTGACGGGCTGCGCGCCTTCGCGCTTTGAGTACGGGGCATCGGAACGGTATCGCGAGCGCGAATCGCGTGCATATTTCCGCAATGAGGAACAGCAAGCCAAACGGCGCGCGCGCGCCAGGATGCGTGCCGAAGCTCGGGCTCGCGCAAGGGCCAGGCAGGAGCGTACCAACAACACGGTACGGCAGCAGGAGCAGGCAAAGACAAGGACTGCCAGCGAGACTGAGCCTCAACGATCGCGCGCTGCAGTGCGTGAAGAAACGGCCGCCCATGCTCCGCTGAAGCGTTCTTCGCCGGCAGTACTTGATGCGCCGCCGGTGGTGAGCACCCGCGCCGAACCCGCTGAGACGGCGGTGTCGAAGCCATCCGAGGATAGTGACGAGGCAGCGCACACAGCGAGCAAAAGGCAGATCGAGGACGGCTATCGGTTGCTGCGTGCTGGGTTCGTCAAGAAGGCGCGCGAGCGGTTCGAGCTGGCGATGAGCGCCAACGCTGCCGAGGCCAGTCTGGCGCAAGGCCGTTCAATGGATCCGTCGTATTTGAAGACGGTGGCCTTTCCGGACGTGGTCCCGGATTCTGAGCAGGCGCGGCGGATGTATCGCCGAGCCATTCTACTCGGCAACTCGGAGGCCAAAACCGATCTGGACCGTCTCGAAAAAGCGCTGGCTGCTGCTGCGCCGACCAGCGTGCCGCCAGCCTCTCCTGCGAATGCAGTGCCGGCCGGTGAGAGTCCCATCAGCCCTCAATAGCCGGGCGCAGCTTCGTTCTGCCGTTCGCGGGGGTTCCGTCGATCGCGGCGTTCGCTAAACTCCTTTTCGTGATGGCAAATGCGAATGAAGAATCCGGCGCACGCCCCCTACGCCATGCCCAGATCGCAAGTGCGCCGGAACTGACCATCCGGGCGGTTCTGACGGGCATGCTGCTCGGTGCACTGCTGACGCCTTGCAATGTCTACAGCGGTTTGAAGATTGGCTGGGCATTCAACATGTCGGTCGCCGCAGGATTGCTGGCATTCGGGCTTTGGCAGGTGCTCGCCCGTCAACTCGCAACGCAACCGCTTTATCTGCTCGAGAACAACATCAATCAGACGGCCGCATCGGCCGCCGCCTCGATCATCTCATCGGGCCTTGCTGCACCGATCCCGGCGCTGACCTTGTTGACAGGTCAGACGCTGGCGTGGAGCGTCCTTGCGGTCTGGTTGCTCGCGGTCAGCCTCATTGGTGTCATTGTCGCTGCGGGATTGCGCAATCAACTCCTGGAGCGCGAGCGGCTGCCATTCCCGTCAGGCGTGGCGACTGCGACCACCTTGCGCCAGATCCACGGTGGGGAAACCGGATCGGGTGATCGGCTCGGCCTGCTCTTGTCGGGCATCGGTGTTTCTGCAGCTTTAAAGATCACCAGCGAATTTCTGGTCACGATCCCGAAGTGGGCGCCTTCGATTTCGGCGCGGGTCGGAGCGCAAGGCACAGCCGTTTCGCCGACGAACCTTGGATTCATGATCGATCCATCATTGCTGATGGTTGGTTTCGGCGCTATCGCAGGTTTGCGTGTGGGTATTTCGTTGATGCTGGGTGCCGTGATCGCGTGGGGCGTTCTTGGTCCCCTTGCCATAGACCGGGGATGGGCCCAAGCTGGCCCTGCCGATCCCGCCATCTCGTGGTTTGCTCCACTGGTGGAATGGCTATTGTGGCCGGGCGCGACGTTGATGGTCGTCTCGGCGCTGGCGTCATTCGGCTTTTCAATGGCTGACGTGGCGCGGCGGAGGTTGTTTGCGGACCGCCGTAGCGAAGGACGCGCGCAACGGGTTGAACACGTCCTCGACCGGCGCACATTTGTCGTCGCGCTCGTGGCGATACTGGTGCTTGCCGCTGCTGCGCAGGTCGCGATCTTTTCCATCACGCCGGTGGCGGCCATTCTCGCCGTTCTGTTGAGTTTCGTTCTTGCGGTCGCAGCGGCGCGCGTTTCCGGTGAGACGGGCATCACGCCCGTCGGTGCGCTGGGCAAGATCACACAGCTTACGTTCGGCGTTACAGTACCTGGCAGCGTGACAGCGAATCTGATGACAGCGAACGTGACGGGCGGCGCGGCGGGCCAGTGCGCCGATATGATGCACGATCTCAAATGCGGGCAGTTGATCGGCGCGACGCCGCGCCTGCAGATCCTGGCGCAGGTTTTTGGTGTGCTGAGCGGTAGCCTGGCGGGAGCGGCAGCCTATCTGCTGCTGATCCCGGATCCATCCAGCATGCTGATCACGCCGGAATGGCCAGCCCCTGCGGTTGCCACCTGGAAGGCAGTGGCAGAAGTTCTTGCCGGCGGAATCGATGCGATGCCTCCAGCGGCCTTGTCAGCGATGATCATTGCTGTTGTGGCCGGTATTGGCTTTTCGATTGCGGAGCATCGCTTGCCCGAGGGCTGGCGCAACCTGGTGCCTTCGGCAACCGCGATAGGTCTCGCATTCTGTATCCCCGCCTGGAATTCGATCTCGCTTTTTCTCGGTGCGGTCGGTGCTGCGGTCGTCGTCCGGCTTGCGCCGAAATGGGCGGAGCACCGGATCATTGTGATTGCGGCGGGTCTCGTCGTCGGGGAGAGCCTTGCCGGTGTTGTTGCTGCCCTGGCCAACGTGTTCCGGTAGGACGGTGGCATCGCGGCAGGTATGCGGTCCGCTCAAGCCGGATCGATGCCGTCCATGCGCATAGTCAATCCGGCAGCAGCCATGTGGCGCTTGGCTTCGCTGATCGAATACGTGCCGAAGTGGAAAATGGAGGCGGCAAGCACAGCACTCGCGTGACCTTCTCGCACGCCGTCAACGAGATGATCGAGCGTGCCGACGCCGCCTGACGCAATGACCGGGACAGAAACGGCGTCAGAGATGGCACGGGTCAGCGCCAGGTCGAAGCCGGCCTTGGTTCCGTCACGGTCCATCGATGTCAGCAGGATTTCACCAGCGCCGAGTGCCACAACCTCTTTGGCATACGCGATCGCGTCTATGCCGGTGGGCTTGCGGCCGCCGTGGGTGAAGATCTCCCAGCGGCTCGGCTCCCCCTCGGCGGAGACCTTCTTTGCATCGATGGCCACGACGATACACTGCGCACCGAATTTTTCGGACGCTTCCTTGACGAACTGCCGATTGAAGACGGCGGCGGTGTTGATGGAGACCTTGTCCGCACCGGCTTCCAGCAGCTTGCGGATGTCATCGACCGTGCGGACACCACCGCCCACGGTCAGCGGCATGAAACAGCGCTCGGCCGTCTTTTCGACAATGTGGAAGATCGTGTCCCGGTTCTCGTGGCTCGCCGTTATGTCGAGGAAGCAAAGCTCGTCCGCGCCGGCGGCATCGTAGGCGGCCGCAGCCTCCACGGGATCGCCGGCGTCGACGAGGTCGATGAAGTTGACGCCCTTGACGACACGGCCGTCTTTAACGTCGAGGCAGGGGATGATGCGGGTCTTCAGGCTCATGACTGCTTCGATAGCGGCGATTTGGGCCGGCCGCAACAGCCTCCTATGGGCGTTCCGGTAAGCTCGGCGCGCGGCAGGCGCGGTTTGTGACGCCGCGTTGACCAACATTGGCTGACTTCAGGCGCGGGGCGCTTGATCGTGAGGGAAAGCGCTGCCATCTAAGCGGTCCGGGCGATCGTGCCCGGCAGCTCAGGGCCGTTCGAAATGACCAAGCGCTCCATCACCGTTGCGGCAATCCAGACCTCGTATGGCAACGACATGAAGGACAACATCGCCAGGACCGAGGGGTTCGTGCGCGAGGCGGC
The DNA here is from genome assembly GCA_036768475.1 of Hyphomicrobiaceae bacterium. GTDB lineage: Bacteria > Pseudomonadota > Alphaproteobacteria > Rhizobiales > Hyphomicrobiaceae > JAEUMD01. The sequence continues at coordinate 14,351 of DAIPMW010000019.1, forward strand.
CAAGGCGGGTGCGCAGGTGGTGCTGCCCTCCGAGCTTTTCCAGGGTATCTATTTCTGCACGGAGCAGAATCCGAAGTGGTTCAAGACGGCCTTCGTCACGGCCGAGCACCCATGCGTTCTTTCGATGCAGAAACTCGCCAAGACGTTGAAGGTAGCCATCCCGACGTCGTTCTTCGAGAAGGACGGCCCGCGCTATTACAACTCGCTGGCGATGATCGACGCGGACGGCGAGATCCTCGGCGTCTACCGCAAGAGCCACATCCCCGACGGCCCCGGCTATCAGGAGAAGTATTATTTCCGTCCCGGCGACACCGGTTTCAAGGCGTGGAAGACCCGCTTCGGCACGATCGGCGTCGGCATCTGCTGGGACCAGTGGTATCCGGAGAGTGCGCGGGCGATGATGCTGCAGGGGGCTGAGGTGCTGTTTTATCCGACCGCGATCGGATCGGAACCCTACGATAACGCTCTCGACACGCATGCGATGTGGCAGCGCGCGATGCAGGGACACGCGGTCTCGAATGCGGTGCCTGTCGTTGCGGCGAACCGGATCGGTATTGAAGTGAACGGGGGGAGCAGGCAGCGGTTTTATGGACACTCGTTCATCGCTGACCATACCGGCGTCCTGGTGGAGAGTTACGGCCCGAAGGAGGAGGGCGTGCTGGTGCATACCTTCGATCTCGACATGATCGAGAGCTATCGGGCCGATTGGGGGTTCTTCCGGGATCGGCGCCCCGAGCTTTACGACAAGGCCGGGTGTTGATGGTCTCGCTTGCGTGGCGATGTTCTCGAATGGCCTTCTCAGCCGCTTAGATCGCGTGCATGTTCGACGGAAACACGAACACGATCCAGCACCTTGTTTTGAGCATGTTTTTTACGCTGAACCGCTGCGCACTTCAGCTAAACAGGCTCTAGATCGCGGGCGGCCCATTCGGCAGCGCGCCGCCCCGTCAGATCGGCGATGGAGCGGGCGCGCGAGCGCTCGACCTCTGCGGCCAGGTGCTGTTTGATGCGGTCGATCAACGAGGGGCCCTCAAAGATCAGTCCCGTATAGAGCTGGATCAGCGTGGCACCCGCCTCAATCTTCGCCAGCGCCGTCGAGGGGCTGTCGATGCCGCCGATCCCGATGAGCGGGATGCTGCCCGCTGTCAGGTGGTGAACGCGGGCGAGCATGACGGTCGCCCGGTGGAACAGGGGACGGCCGGACAGGCCACCGCCTTCGTTGCGATTCGGATCAGTGAGCCGGTCGCGTGCGAGGGTCGTGTTGGAGACGGCGATTGCATCGACAGCATGCGCGACGAGGCGTTCCACGATGGCTGGCAGATCGTCCATCGCTACATCGGGAGCGATTTTCACGAAGACGGCACGTTGCGGCTTGCCTTTCGCCACCTGCGCGGCGCGGGCGGCCATCACGCGTGATAAGAGCTCGTCGAGTGCTGCGGGCGCCTGCAGGTCGCGAAGGCCTGGGGTGTTGGGCGAGGAAATGTTGACGGTGAAATAGCTGGCAACATCGTAAAACGTATCGAGGCCGAGGACATAATCGGCCGTGCGGTCCTCGCTGTCCTTGTTTGCGCCGATGTTGATGCCGACGATGCCTCGCGGTGCGCGGCGCTGAAGACGTTGCAGGGCAGCGGCATGTCCGGCGTTGTTGAAGCCAAGTCGATTGATGACGCCGTGGTCGGCGACCAACCGGAAGATCCGTGGCTTGGGATTGCCGGACTGAGGGCGGGGTGTGACAGTGCCGATCTCAGCAAATCCACAGCCAAGGCCTATCACCGCATCAGGAACCCGGGCGTCCTTATCGAAACCTGCTGCAATCCCCACGGGATTGGGAAACTCGAGGCCTGCCAGCGAGACACGCAAGGATCTTGGATCGGCGGTCGAGGCCCGGCGATAGACACCGCACTCCAGAGATTTCAAAGTCACCTCATGCGCTTCCTCAGGAGACAGCGCGAACAGGAGAGGGCGGGCGAACTGAAACAGCGACGTCATTTCAAGACCTTGGTTCCACGAGTGCGGCGTCGACATCGGGAACCCCATCATAGCGCAGTTGCAACTCGCGGACCCAGAGTACGCCGGTCGTCGGCAGATCCGCGTAAAGATGGGGGAAGAGTGCGCCGCCCCGCGAGGGCTCCCATTTCAATGCCGCGCCGAGTGGCGTTGGATCGATCGCGATCAACAAGAGATTCTCTCTCCTGGAGAAATGCTTGCGTGCCGTTTTGGCGAGTTGCTCGCGGGTCGAGAAATGGATGAAGCCGTCACGTAGGTCGTCAGGTGAACCGCGATAGACGCCCGCTGAAGCTGCCTGTGCCCAGGCATCGCTGTCCTCGATCTTGTAAATCGGGTGGCACTGCTTGTCGCGCATCGGTCTTTGCTCGATTTTTCCGGTTTGCTTGTAGCCGTTGTGTCACCTTGGTGAATAGACGTGCGTGCGCGAGAAAGTAAGATTATATTTGAGTGTATATCTCCTTTACGGGTCCGCACCGACATCGGCAAATACCTCCGGACGGGCAGCGTGTGCAAATTGCCCCGTGCACATGCGGGTCGTCTTGATCGATTGCACAGTCGTTGCCGGTGTCACATTCTTGTGCTTGGTACGCGCAGGGTCGGGGGGAGCGCGATCTTCCGTTACGGGTATTAAGAACAAGAAGAAGAGTGTAATGTTTCAACGGTTGCGTCTGGCCTCGGTTGCCCTGGGAGAGTTGTTCTCCGGGGGTGCTTATTTCACTGTCCCCGCGTTTCAGCGGCCCTTCGATTGGGGGCCCGATGAGGCGCTACAGCTGCTCGACGATGTATCGCGCGCGGCAGGCATTGAAACCCCCGATCAGGCCGATCCCGACTACTTCCTCGGCACCGTTCTCCTGCTTACGGATGAAAACGATACGCTGCCGGGTGCGGGCGAAGCGGGTGACGCGCCGGTCAACTACAAGATCATCGACGGGCAGCAGCGGCTGACCACAACGACCGTGCTGTTTTCGATTATACGGGACCTCAATAATCGCTCTAGGGCAGATGCCAGCCTGTTTCGGAGCCTGATTGAAATGCCCGCAGCAACGGACGGCACGGTTGGCGCAACGCGTAGCTACCGTGTCCGGTTGAACGGGGCGGATTGCGATTTTCTCCATCGTTACGTCCAGTGCCCTGGCGGGACACTTGCGCAGCCGGACGAAGCCGCCTCAGAAGCGTGCGCCAGTTCAGGCAAACTGCTTGCCGTGCGGGAAGCGCTAATTTCATCGCTCATGCAACTGAGTGCCGTGCAGCGCGGTCAACTTGCAGACTTTCTGGCCGAGAAGTGTCACGTCGTGGTGACGCTTTCGTGCGACATCGAGCGTGCGCACCGGGTATTCACGGTTCTCAACGAACGCGGCAAGCCATTAAGGCGGAATGACATCGTCAAGGTCGAGTTGCTAGGCGGCCTATCCGCCGATGATAGCGATTATGTGCGCCGGAACTGGGAGGCCGCCGAGCAGCAACTCGGTGATGAGTTCGAAACTTTCTTCAGCCATTTGAAGGCGATGCATGGGCGTCGGCGCACGTCGGTCGTTACCGGCATGCGCAGTCTCATTGCGGAAGGGGGCGGACCACGACCGTTTATCGACAATCTTCTCATTCCGTATGCGCGTGCATTCGCTCGCATGCAGTCATGCCGGACCGCACCTGCTTCTCAGGGCGACGAACTTTCTCTGCATCTCTTTTATCTTGGACGTCTGCGCGGCCACGAGTGGTATCCCGCTGCGCTGGCGGCTCTCAAGTTCTACGAAGACGAACCCGACACCGCGTTGCGGCTCATCCGGGGAATCGATCGGCTGGCACATATTTCGCGCATCTTGTGCCACGGCAGTGGGCGGCGGGCGACGCGTTTTGCGCACGTGGTTCAGGCGATCCTGTCCGGCGAGGCGAAGGACGAGACGGCAGAAGTCTTCGCGTTCGGGCGTGAGGAAATTCGCAACGCCAAATTTCACCTGCGCAATCTCCACCGTCGCAATCCGCCGGCCTGCAAGCTCCTGCTGATGCGCATCAATGATCGTATCAGCGGCGAGGTTTCGCTGCTGGATCCAAAGGGCCTGAGCGTGGAACACGTACTGCCGAACAGGCCGTCGGCATCGAGCAACTGGAGAGAGGTGTTTCCTGATCCGGAGGTCCGCGAGGCGGCCACCCAATGTCTGGGCAACTACACGCTCATTCCGGATCAATTGAATGATCGTTTGCGCAATCGCGATTTCGTCGAGAAGCAGCAGCAGATCGCGGGATACTTCGGCAATAGTCAAATGATCGCAATCGTGGCAGACGTGGTTGGTGCGCCGGAATGGGATCTCAAGAAGGTGGCCGAGCGTGAGCTGCAGTTCCTAACGGCGCTGGGCGACATCATCGGTATCGATGTGCGCGACGCCGCCCTCAGTCCCGTTAAAGCCGCTGCCGAGTAGACTCCCGGTGGAGCCGCACGCGGCGTTACGACGGCAGATGCGCTCGATATGCTTCGCAATATTTGACCTGCGAACTTCTGACTCAGGACACCAGGTCTATGTCTTCGCGTGGGCGAAGTGGGGCGCATCCGGCCAGAATACCCGAGCACGTGCGCTGATCTCGTCGGCTGCTCCCGTCGTCAGTAGCTGCAGTCCGCCGGCAGCTGTGCAATCCGCGTAGTGTGGCCGCCGCTCCAGATAATCCTCCAGGCTGTCTGCCACGACATCGGGCTGCGAAAGGATGCGAACCGAAGGCGCCAGATGCGCACGGAACAGATGCTGTACCAGCGGAAAATGGGTGCATCCAAGGATGACGCGATGCGGTTCCACGCCGCCTGTCTGCAACTTCAGGCTCGCCACGGCTTCTGCCACAAGCCCGTCGAGCTCCGCTTCAGGGGCTTCGTCTTCGATGGCGCCTGCAAGGTTCGCGGCCACCTGTTGAAAGACGCGCATGCGTGGGCACCGCTTGCGAATCTCTTCCGCATAAACGCCGGACGTAACAGTGCGCGTCGTGCCAAACACGGCGACAATGTCGGTCGTATATTTCTGAGGATATTGCGGAGTGGTCACGGCCCATGGCGTCTGTGTAGCAGCCTCGACCGTCGGCGCCACAATGCCCAGTACGTTGTGGCCCGGCCAGCTGGCGCCGGGCAGCCACACGCGTTGCAGTCGCCGCGCGGCCACTGCCGTGGCGGTATTGCAGCCGAGCAGCACGAGTTTGGCGCCGCGTGTGAAAAGCGCTTCTACACCTCGCCGTGTCAGCTCGACGACCTCGTCGGATATCCGGTTACCATATGGGACGTTGGCGTGATCCCCCAGATAAACGAATTCTGCCTGTGGAAAGCGGGCGACCAGCGCGCGAAGCACTGTCAGTCCCCCCAACCCTGAATCGAATATCCCGATCATGCGCGCGTCTCTTGCTCTGGCGGCGACTTTCCGTCAAGAGCCAAACGCGAGACGTTCATCCGTAAAAAGGCGCCACCATGGCCAGCGGAGGAAAACTGTCGGCCCATGGTGACGCTGGCAGAGTCTGATTGTCTGAGATGGACGCTCGCAAGCCTCCAGAGACGGCGTGAACCAGACTTTCAAATAAACAAATAAAGGTCCTGAGCAGGCCAACATGGACCTGCTCAGGAGACTGATCGTCCCAGGTGGAACTTCTCGGGCCACCAGTGGCAGCGTAAATCAGACCACGAACAACGAGATAGAACAGACAATCGATCGGATCGGTACGACAACGTCAACGTCAGTCGCAGTCGCGTTCGCACACCCGCAGTGGGCCGACCCCCACGCAATGGGTGTCGCAGCGTGCTCCGCGGTACCAGTACCGATTGCCCCGGTGGCGGTGGCGATACTCGTCGTATTCGATGCGCCGACAGTGTCGGCCGACGTGGCGATGCCCGCGCCGCACATCGTCATGACAACGATGCACCTTATGGATGATTGAGGACTGGGCGGCTTCTCCGATCAGCGACTGGGACGCACCTGATGGTGCAGCTAAGGCGCTGGGCGCGGCAGAGAAGGCAAGCAGCAGCGCAAACCCTGCAGAGGTGAGGAATCTGCTCATGGATTATCTCCTTTGTCCTGTCGGTTGCCACAAAACCACACGGACAAAACGCGCTGAAGCGCAATTGGTTCGCTGTGCGTCGCGGTAAACCGTATTGGCACTGCAACTTCGCAGCCGCTGGACTTTCGAGCATGTTTAGCCGAAGTGCAGAGCGGTTCGGCGTGAAAAACTGCCCGGAACCAAAGGCTTCGATCGTGTTCGCGTTACCGCCAAGCATGAACACGGATCGCAAATGCAAAAAAGGCCTGCGCGGGAGAGCGCAGGCCTCGCCTGACACATGATCCGCCGCCGATTATTCGGCCGCGGTGCGCCCGCCACCCTCACCTTCGATCGCCTTCAGCGAGGAGAGGTTGGGCATGGCGACGGTGTTATAGCCGCAGTCGACGAAATGAACCTCGCCGGTCACCGCGCCCGAAAGCGGCGACAGCAGATAGAGCGCCGAACCGCCCACCTCGTCGAGCGTGGGCGTGCGCTGCAGCGGTGCATGCTCTTTCTGGAAGTTAAATATGACGCGCGCATCCGAAACGCCGGCCCCCGACAATGTCCGCATTGGGCCGGCAGAGAGCGCGTTGACGCGAATGTTCTGCGGACCGAGGTCGGCCGCAAGATACCGCACCGATGCTTCAAGCGCCGCTTTGGCGACTCCCATAACGTTATAGGAGGGGACCGAGCGCGTTGCGCCACCATAAGACAGTGTCAGCAGCGAGCCGCCGTTGCTCATCATGGCAGCGGCGCGGCGTGCCACTTCGGTGAACGAGAAACACGAGATGACCATCGTGTTAGTGAAGTTGTCGCGCGTCGTGTTGACGTAGCGCCCGACCAGTTCGCGGGGATCGGAATAAGCCAGCGCGTGGACGACGAAGTCGAGGCCGCCCCACTCCTTCTGAAGGCGTTCGAACACGCGGTCGAGGCTCTCCGCATCGAGCACGTTGCACGGCTCCACGATGTCGGAGCCGACTGATTTTGCGAGCGGCAATGCCCGTCGACCGAAAGCCTCGTCCTGGTAGGTGAAGGCGAGCTTAGCGCCGTGCCCGGCGACCGCCCGCGCGATGCCCCATGCAATCGAGCGCTCATTGGCGACACCCATGATGAGGCCGCGTTTGCCGGCCATCAGTGGGCCAGGTTTGGAAAAATCTATCTCGGCCATAGGAGCCCTCGTTCCCGCGCCATCCGCGCGCGCATTAGTCTCGAACCAGCAACCGCCGTTCCGGTAAAATTTCATATCCTGGCATCCTGGATGAGCCTGAATGGCTCTCACTAGCGCCGCGATATGACAACCGTGTTAACCCATGACGACTGCGTTAACCATTGTAGCGGCGGAGCACGAGAGTTGCATTAGTTCCGCCAAACCCGAAGCTGTTCGACATGACACAGTTAAGCGATGCGTCGTCGATGCGTGAACGAACGATCGGCATGTCCTCGAACTGAGGATCGAGCTCTTCGATATTCGCGCTCTCGCAGATGAAGTCGTTGTTCATCATCAGCAGCGAAAAGATCGTCTCCTGCACGCCGATCGCTCCCAGCGAATGGCCGGTCAGGGATTTCGTCGCCGAGATTTTCGGCACGTCCTTGCCGAAGACTTCTCGGATCGCCTCGATCTCCCTGAGGTCGCCGACCGGTGTCGCCGTCGCGTGGGGGTTGATGTAATCGATCTTGCCGACGCCCTTGCCGTCGAGACCCTTCATGGCAAGCTGCATGCAGCGAACCGCGCCCTCGCCCGAGGGAGCCACCATGTCGAAGCCATCCGAGGTCGCTCCATATCCCACGACCTCTCCGTAGATTTTTGCGCCCCGTGCCTTGGCCCGCTCCAATTCCTCCAGCACCACGACGCCGGCGCCGCCGGCGATGACAAACCCGTCACGGTTCTTATCGTAGGCGCGGCTGGCGGTTTGCGGCGTATCGTTGAAACGCGACGACATGGCGCCCATGGCATCGAACAGCACGGACAGGGTCCAATCGAGTTCCTCGCACCCGCCTGCGAACATGAGGTCCTGTTTTCCCCACTGGATGAGTTCCGCGGCGTTTCCGATGCAGTGCGCCGAGGTCGAGCAAGCCGACGAGATCGAATAGTTGACGCCCTTGATCCGGAAGCTGGTCGCAAGCGCCGCGCTGGGCCCCGAGCACATCGCCTTCGGCACTTCGAAAGGACCGACCTTCTTGGGGTCCTTCTGCCGCGCGGTATCGGCGGCCCATACGATCGCGCGGGTCGAAGGCCCACCGGCGCCGACGATGATGCCGCTACGCTCGTTGACGACATCACCCTCTTCCAGGCCCGCATCGCGGATAGCCTGCTCCATGGCGACGTAATTCCAGCCGACGCCCTCTTCCATGAACCGCTTCGGCTTGCGCGGGACTTGCGCCGCCCAGTCGATCTGCGGCGCGCCGTGCACCTGGCAGCGGAACCCCATCTCGGCGTATTTCTCCGCCTTGACGATGCCCGATTTGCCCTCTCTCAGAGAGGCGACGACCTCCTGGCTCGAGTTGCCGATTGAGGAAACGATCCCCATCCCGGTGACGACAACGCGCCTCATTTCATCAGATCCTTCATTGCCCGCATTTTCTGCCACCGCACCACTACGGGAGGGCCGTTGCTTCCCGATTTCCGACCCGGAGCCATTCATATCCGGTGCGGTCTGCGCCGGTAAGCCACGCTCTGTCAAAGAGCTGGAGCTTACGCTTTTGCCCCACTGCCGGCCTCCATCTCGAACAGACCGACGCGCATGTCGGTGGCCGTATAGATCGGCACGCCATCTGCGATCAGCGTGCCGTCGGCTATTGCCATCTTGAGCTTTCTCAGGATGACCCGTTTGAGGTCCACGACGTATTCGACTTTCTTGGTCGTTTTCAGCACCATGTTGGTGAACTTGACCTCGCCCACGCCGAGCGCCCGTCCGCGGCCGGGAGCGCCAAGCCAACCCAGGTAGAAGCCCGTCAGCTGCCACAGGGCATCCAGGCCCAGACAGCCCGGCATCACCGGGTCGCCCTCGAAGTGACAGTCGAAGAACCAGTCCAGACGCGCATTGCCAGCAACGTTCAGCTCTGCCACCACTTGGCCCTTGCCGTGTGCGCCGCCGTCTTCGGCGATGTGCGCGATGCGGTCGAACATGAGCATCGGAGGCAGCGGCAGCTGGGCATTGCCAGGACCGAACATGCGGCCGTGGCCGCACTCCAGCAGGTCCTCGAATTCAAAACTTGAACGGCGTACAGTCATGAGCGCTTCAGGCTCCCCCCGGTAAATATCGGCCGGCCGGGCTGTCGAGCCCAGTCATCTTTGGGTTACCCTTCAAAAGGTAAAGATGGCCAGCGTCAAGCCGCATCTCGGCCAGGTACAGTCATGAGCGCTTCAGGCTCCCCCCGGTAAATATCGGCCGGCCGGGCTGTCGAGCCCAGTCATCTTTGGGTTACCCTTCAAAAGGTAAAGATGGCCAGCGTCAAGCCGCATCTCGGCCAGAAACAGCAATGACCACAGCTGCCCACACATTGCAGACCACAGCGCGGCTCCTTATACTGGACAAGCGAATTCCGGTATCGGTGGGTCCCTGTCCTGGGTGGGTGGGAGTGCATAGGCGCTGGCGGTTCCGGCCCCCAGGGTTAGGAATGCACCATCTTGCGTTGAAGGCTCACGCCGCCGGAGGAACGCCGCCACTGATGGACTACCGTAGGCCAGGGCGACAGGTCGCATGCCGTGACTTGGAATAAAGGCGGTCGTACACTGCCTTTCCGGTCCGGCTGACAGGCCGATGCGCAATGTGACGACGCAAAGAGGTTCGACGACCCGCATGAGCCAAGTTGAAGATCATCTTGACCGACAGCCCCGCCAGGCGGAAAGCACAGCGATTGCCGAGCGACTGAGGGGCGCGGGGTTGCGGCCCACGCGTCAGCGTCTCGCGCTGGGACAGCTCCTTTTCGGCGCTGGCGATCGCCATGTCACCGCTGAAACCCTGCATGCGGAAGCCTCGGCTGCGGGCGAGCAGGTGTCCCTGGCCACGGTCTACAATACGCTGCATCAGTTCAAGCGTGCAGGCTTGCTGCGCGAACTGGCGATTGACGGCGCCCGCGCCTATTTCGATACCAACATCTCCAACCACAATCACTTCTTCGTCGAGGACGAGGGTGAACTGATGGACATCTCAGGTGACGGCATTCGCGTCGATGGCCTGCCCGAGCCACCCGAAGGCATGAAGATCTCTCACATCGACGTTGTGGTGCGGCTGGTGAAGGCCTGAGACTTATCAATAACAGCGCCGCTTGCCGCGCAGCATGCAGTGCGGCGGATTACTTCACTTTCTCGCGCGGGTAGACGCCCCAGAGCTTTGTCTGCTCCAGGTACCCCTTGAAGGAATCGATGGCGACGTAGCACCACGCGCCGTCGCACGACTGTACATCGGCAATGACACCGGCTTCGATCATGGCAATCGGTCTGGAGCGGGTGCTATCGCTGTGTTGCAATGGAACCTGTGGACGTGGCGTACCCGGCTTCAATTCCCATGGCAAAACCAGTGCCGTGCGGCGGCCTGACAGCAAAGACGACAGGATCCAGCCGGTCGTGCCCTCCGCATCGCGCACCTTGCGCCAGGCCTCAAACTCTTCGATCACTTCCAGCGGCAGACCGGCGCGGCGGTAAACCCAGGCTGTGGGGTATTCCGTGCCCGGTCCCTGACGCAGGTTCACCCGATCGGATTTCAGGCTGACGTAACGCGGCAGTGGAAGCCCGCTCTGCCCCAGCTTGGCAGGCGTCTGCGCATCAGCCGGCACGCTCGCGCCAACAAGGAGGCCCAACGCCGAAACCAGCACGAGCATATAGGCTGCACGCGCCCGGCCGTTCCTGCAATCGTCCCGCCGAGTTGTCGCCGACCCGCGGCGCCATCGATGAGGCGCCAGCACCCGCCAAGGCGCCGCCGCAAGAGCCCCTTTCATGCCGTCCTATGATCTCCCGCTTTCCCGCCGCGACATGTTGGCTGGCAATTCTGGCAACAGGTCCCGATCTTCCGCGAATCCGACTTTAAACGGTACTTTGTCATCGCCAAGGCCATCTGTTAGACACGTGCCCACCCACCTGTGAGGCCTCATAGACGATTCTTGCCAGCATCTGGCCTCGAGCCTAACCCCGAATGCACCACGCCCCTGAACGGAAGCCGATATGCCGCAAGTCCAGAAGAAGCCCGTCGTCATCGTAACGCGCAAGCTGCCCGATGTAATCGAGACCCGCATGCGCGAGCTTTTCGATGCGCGTATCAACGAGAATGACCATCCAATGACGCAATCGGAGCTGGTGGCGGCCGCCAAGGAGGCGGATGTGCTGGTGCCGACCGTGACCGACCGCATTGATCGCGCGGTCATCAGTCAGTCCGGATCCAATTTGCGCCTAATAGCCAACTTCGGCACCGGTGTGGACAACATCGATCTCGACACCGCGCGCAATCGTGGAATAACGGTGACGAACACGCCGGGCGTTCTGACCGAGGACACCGCCGACATGACGATGGCGCTGATCCTGGCCGTGCCGCGCCGCCTTGCCGAGGCCACAAGCTATCTCAAGGATCCGCGCAACCACTGGGCCGGCTGGTCACCGACCTGGATGCTCGGCCATCGCATCTTCGGCAAGCGTCTCGGCATCATCGGCATGGGTCGCATCGGGCAGGCGGTGGCCCGCCGCGCCAAAGCGTTCGGCCTTCAGATCCACTATCACAACCGCCGCCGCGTCGCCGAGGATGTGGAGCAGGAACTCGAAGCGACCTACTGGGACAGCCTCGATCAGATGCTCGCCCGCATGGACATCGTGTCGGTCAACTGTCCGCACACGCCGGCCACCTATCACCTTCTCTCCGCACGCCGCCTGAAGCTCTTGAAGCCGACGTCCTACATCGTCAACACGGCGCGTGGCGAGGTGATCGACGAGAACGAATTGGCGCGCCTCGTCGAACAGGAAGCGATCGCGGGCGCCGGCCTCGACGTGTTCGAGCATGAGCCTGCGATCAATCCCAAGCTGCTGGCTTCCGACCGCGTCGTCGCTCTGCCGCACATGGGCTCGGCGACAATCGAGGGTCGTGTCGACATGGGAGAGAAGGTTATCATCAACATCAAGACCTTCTTCGACGGTCACGCGCCGCCGGACAGGGTTCACCCGGCGATGTTCTGAGCGCGATCCGGCGTTAACAATTCTGGTGACCGGGGCGCCACGTACGGGTGCGCCCGTCTGCACATCTTTGTGAAATTGCGGGTGCAGGCGGGATTTTTCATCCTGATTGCACTAGTATCCATAGGATGCATGGTCGCGATCTGTCGTGATCCGTGCCTGCATTGGCACGCCAACCGCACGCGCCGACCGCGACCGCCCCGCAACTCGAGTTACGGAGCGCAGGTCATGGTGAGCTCATCTCCCACAAGTGCTGATTTCGATGTTATTACCCCGATTGAGGCCGTCGGCGAGTTGCCTGCGGTCAACCGTATCGGCATGCAAGATCTTGGCTATGCCTTGAGGCATGGCTATGAAGATTTCCGCGCGATGCCGACGCACGCGATCTTTCTCGGCCTGGCTTATGCTGCCGCCGGCCTGTTGATCGCCCGGATCGTTTTTGGCGGCTCTCTGTTCACGCTTCTCTACCCACTGATGACGGGATTTGCATTGCTCGGCCCATTCGCAGCCATTGGGCTCTATGAGCTCAGCCGCCGACGCGAGGAGGGGCGCGATACACACTGGCTGCATGTCTTCGACGTGCGCCACTCGCCATCCTTCAAATCAATTCTGACACTCGGTGCCATGCTCGTTGGCCTGTTTGCGCTGTGGATCGCGACCGCGCACGGCATCTTCAGTGCCTACTTCGGGTATCCCTATCACGCGACGCCGGGCGAGTTCCTGAAAGAACTGTTCACCACGTCGCACGGCCTTGGCCTCATCATTGTCGGCAATCTGGTCGGACTGGTGTTTGCGGTTGTCGCGATGGCGGTGAGTGTCGTCTCCTTCCCGTTGATGCTTGACCGGCACGTCGGCGTTGCCGCTGCCGTGACCACCTCACTCAAGGCGGTCCTGCGCAATCCGATCATCATGCTGATCTGGGGGCTCATCGTCGCTCTGGGCTTGCTGCTCGGCGCGCTGCCATTGCTGATGGGGTTGGCGGTGGCTCTGCCCATCCTCGGTCACGCCACGTGGCATTTGTATCGGCGCCTCCTCCCGCCAGATTCACGCGAGCGGCCGCAGTTCAAGCCGCGTCCTCACTATCCCCACTCGGCCGCGGACTTCCCCGCATCGTTGTTCGTGCCCTCGTCGCTCGATCCCGATGATGCGAGGTACTGATCCGCGCAAAATGTTTCAAACACGGTGCTGGATCGCGCTCATGTTTCCGTCAAACATGAGCGCGATCTGAAGCCTTGATTGAGGCTCTCAAATAAAGAGATAGGGCGGGCCACAACGGCCAGATGTGATTCAATCAAACCGACCTGCACTAAGCCCTGCCGCGACCGGCTTACTGGCTCGCACAGGCTGCGAACGGTGCGGCGCCTTCGTGGATCGAAAGGTCGTGGATCAACGGATTGGTGCCGGAAAGCGCGTTCTGAGGGTCCCAGGCGATGCGCACGCTCTCGAAACGACCGCCCTTGGCGTCATAGATCAAAAGCCGCCCCGCCAGACTGTCGCCCGCTTGCGTGATCTCCTTGAGCACCTCGGTTGCCTGCAACGTGCCAATCACGCCGACGACCGCGCCCAACACCCCCACCTCGGCACAATTGGCGACCGTTCCGGGAGGTGGCGCCTCGGGGAAGATGCAGCGGTAGCTGGGGTAGGGAGTTCCATCGGCCGCAGCAAGGTGGGGCTTGAAAGTCGTCACATAGCCGTCGAACGGACCAACGGCCGCGAATACGAGCGTTCGCTTGGCGAAGAAGCACGCATCCGACACCAGATAGCGCGTCGCGAAATTGTCCGACCCGTCGCAGACGATATCGTAGCGCGAGATGATGTCGAGAGCATTTCCGGCGTCGAGCCGTGCTTGGTATGTATCGACCGTAACGTGCGGATTAAGCCGCGCAATCATCTCCTTTGCGCTCTCTACTTTGGGCCATCCGACGTGCGCAGTATCATGAACGATCTGCCGTTGCAGGTTATCGAGCGAGACGACATCGTCATCGACGACACCGAGTGTGCCCACGCCCGCAGCGGCGAGATACATGAGCAACGGCGAGCCGAGCCCGCCTGCGCCTATGACGAGCACGCGCGCCGCCTTGAGCTTTTGCTGCCCTTCGCCGCCGACCTCCTTGAGAACGAGGTGGCGCTTGTAGCGTTGGATTTCGTCCGCGGTCAGCATCACTTGTCCATTCGATGGGTGTCTCTCGTTCCCCTGACACTAGAACATTTTTAGCTGAAGTGTGCAGCGGTTCAGCGTGAAAAACATGATCGAAACAAGGTGCTAGAGCCTGATTGGCCTCGATGGAAGCGCGACTGCTTTCATCGAGGCCGTGATTGAGGCTCTCAAAGAGGTAGAGCAGGCCACAACGGCCAGACGTGATTCAATCAAAACCTGGCCTGCTCTGGATCGCGTTTATGTGTCCGTCGAATATGAATGCGATCTAGGCTTCGGGCGGCGTCACGAAAAGGTCGGTGGAAATGTAGCGGTCCGCGGCCGAAGGCGCGAACGTCACCACCGTTTTACCGGCCATGTCGTCGCGCCCGGCAACTGTGAGGGCAGCAGCGACGTTGGCTCCAGTCGAGATACCGCCAGGTATCCCCTCCATTTTGGCCAGCAGGCGCGAGACCTCGAACGCCATTTCATTGGGAACCGTCACGATCTCGTCGATGAGGGTGCGGTCGAGGATCGCCGGTACGAATCCGGGGCCGATGCCCTGGATCTTGTGCGGGCCTTTCTCGCCTTTCGAAAGTATCGGGCTCGCAGTCGGCTCGACGGCAATCACTTTCAGGTCGGGATTTCGCTGCTTCAGAACCCGGCCGCAGCCCGTCAGCGTGCCGCCGGTGCCGAAACCGACCACCAGTGCATCGACTTTGCCGCCGGTGTCTTTCCAGATCTCCTCGGCAGTCGTTTTCTCATGCACCAGTGGATTTGCCGGATTGTCGAATTGGCCGGGAATGACTGCATTGGGTGTCTCGGCCGCAAGCTGGTCGGCTTTCTTCAATGCTCCGCTCATGCCTTCCGCAGCAGGCGTCAGAACCAGCTCGGCGCCGAGATGAGTGAGGATCTTGCGCCGTTCGATCGACATCGATTCCGGCATGACGAGAACAAGCCGATAGCCGCGCGCGGCTGCGACGAAGGCAAGCGCGATGCCGGTGTTTCCCGAGGTCGGCTCGATCAGCACCGTCTCGCCGGGCTTGATCTTGCCCAACGACTCCAGCGTATCGATCATCGCTACGCCGATGCGGTCCTTGACGCTCGAAAGCGGGCTGAAATACTCGAGCTTCAACAGCACCTGCGCCTTGGCATTCGAGGCCTCGGCCACCTTTCCGAGCTTCACGATCGGCGTGTTGCCGAAGGTTTCTGTGATGTCGTTGTAGACACGGCCGCGCCCCCACGATTGAGTTGCAGAAAGCGTCTTTATGGCGGGCATCTCGTTCATGGCTGTCTCACCTGCGTTGTAAATCAGTGGCGTCGCTGAGCCGCGCGCTATGAGCCTGCTTTTGGCAGCAAATCGCAAGGACCTCAAGTTGCGCTGCGGAATTTGGAAGTTCTCGAACCGGCGCGTTTGCGTATGATGATTTCGTTTTTGCGGCGTTCAGCGGGACTGCTGTCTCGCTCTTGCCTTGGGCGGCGCACTTGTCTTGCGTTTTATCCGGGCCGATTTGGAGCCGGGCTTGGCAGAAGACGTTGCCTTCGTTTGCTGCTGCTTGGCCACTGTGGCCGTCCCCGTTGAGCCGAAGCCGCCGCCCCCCCGCCGTGTAGCACCCGCTGTCGTCTTTTCGGTAAGTTTGATCCGTGTCACCGTCGCCACGACCAGTTGGGCGATCCTCTCTCCGCGCCGGACCACGAAGGGCTCTTGCCCGAGGTTGACGAGCAGCACCTTCACTTCGCCACGATAGTCGCTGTCGATCGTCCCCGGTGCGTTGAGGACGGTAAGACCGTGTTTGAGCGCAAGCCCTGATCGTGGCCGCACCTGTGCTTCGCTACCTCGTGGCAGTTCCAGCACCAACCCTGTCGGAACCAGCGCCCGCCCACCCGGTTCGATGGTCATCGGTGCGTTGGTGTCCACGGCTGCCACGATATCGAGGCCCGCTGCTCCCTCGGTTTGATAGGCGGGAAGAGGCAGGCCGGCGGCATGCGGCAGACGCACGATGCCGACCTTCAACACGTTGCCGGCACTCATTCCGAGGCATCCTCGTGCGCGCGAAGGTGAGCGGCGATGCGCGCCACCAGCGCTTCCGCCACATCCTCTTTGCTCATCTCCGGCCAGTCCTCGACGCCTTTCACGCTGACGAGGTGCACGCGATTGCGGTCGCCACCCATGATGCCGGTCTCGGGAGATACATCGTTGGCAACGATCCAGTCCGCGTTCTTCGACTTGAGCTTGCCTGCGGCATAAGCGGTGACGTTATCCGTCTCTGCGGCAAAGCCGATGATCAGCCCAGGCCGCTGCGGACCGTCCGCTGCAATCGTCTTCAGGACGTCGGGATTTTCGGCAAGCATCAGTTTTGGCGCCTTGGCGCCGGCCTGCTTCTTGATCTTCTGGTTCGCGGCCGTAGCGATGCGCCAGTCAGCGACGGCAGCCGTGAAGACGCCGACGTCGGCTGGAAGCGCGCCGCACGCAGCCTTCAGCATCTGTGCCGCGGTCTCGACATGAACGACCTCGACCCCCGATGGGTCGGCGATGTTGACAGGGCCGGAGACGAGCGTCACGCGGGCACCTGCGCGCGCCGCAGCCGCGGCGATCGCATGTCCTTGCTTGCCCGACGAGCGGTTGGCAATGTAGCGCACCGGGTCGATCGGCTCATGCGTCGGCCCGCTCGTCACCAGTACGTGGCGGCCGGCGAGCGGCAGGCGCTCACTTGGCGAATTCACGTTGGAAGCGGCAAGCGCAGGCCCGCCGATCCCGAGTGCGGTCTCAATCCGCGCCACGAGCTCCGGCACCTCCGGAAGGCGGCCAGACCCGGCCTCGCCGCGCTCCGCCATTTCGCCGACGGCGGGATCGATAACCGTTATGCCATCCGCCTTCAGCTGCGCGACGTTGCGTTGCGTGGCTGGATGCAGCCACATGCGCGGGTTCATGGCGGGTGCAACAATTACGGGTTTGTCGGTCGCCATCAGTACGGTTGAGGCGAGATCGTCTGCATGTCCACCCGCCATCTTCGCCAGCAGATCTGCGGTGGCCGGTGCGACCACGATGAGATCGGCGTCCCGCGACAAGCGGATATGGCCGATCTCGCGTTCGGCATCGAGGTCGAAAAGATTGGTGAAGACCGGCTCGTTCGATAGGGCTCCAACCGACAGCGGCGTGACGAATTGCTCTCCAGCCCGCGTCAGCACGACCCGCACCGTGACGCCGCACTCCTTCAGCCGCCGGATCAGGTCCAGGCACTTGTAGGCGGCAATGCCGCCGCCAATGATAAGTACGATGCGCTTCTGGGTCACTGTATTGAGGCTACGTGTTCCTGGCCGGTGGCCGCCATTGCTTGAGTTCGCTCCACAAGCGAAAACCGCGGTTTCTATAGCATACCGCCCCGGATAATGCGTTAAGCGTTTGGACTGGCGCGACTGTTTTGTCCGTTGCGAAATCGGCTTTGATAGCCGTAATTCCGTCGGTGGGCCATGTTAGCGAGCCATGCTAGAAGACGGGCAGCGGACGTTCGCCCGGTGCCAGCCCACAAAGGGTGCAAACCGGAGTGATCGCGGGACGGCGGGAGAAATTGGAACGGCAGATGAGTTGCGTTGAGCAAAGGAATGAGCGTTGCAGGCGCCGTGCCGTTATACCGGTGGCGCTCGCCCTGGCAGCCCTTGCCGTGCTGGCATGCGCGCCGCGCCCGGCGCTTGCCGATGCAACTTCTAGCGATGTCGCCAGTGACTGCTTCAGCGACGACAGCCTGCGCCGGATCCCGGGCTGCTCCGCTCTGCTCGAAGGCGGTGCCAGGCTTTCGACGACCGAGCGCAGTCTTGCCCATGCGATGCGCGCGCTCGCTTATTCTTTGCAGGGCCAGTTCGCCGCGGCGCTGAAAGACTACGACGAGGCCATCCGACTGAGGCCGGATTTCGATGTAGCGCTCAACAACCGCGCCTGGGCACTCTTCAAGATGAAGCGGTACGCAGAGGGGATGAGCGATGTGGAGAAGGCGTTGAAGATCGCACCTTGGAGCGCGCATGCCTTCGATACGCGCGCCCACCTGCATCAGGTCGGTGGCCGGTTGCGGCAGGCGCTGCAGGATTACATCCTCGCCATGCGCTTCGGCGGCGAAAAGCTCGTCAAGCTTTATCAGTGCGGATTGGAAGCGCACGGCCTTTACAAGGGCAAGATCGACGGCCTTGAGTCTGAGGATCTGCGCAAGGCTCTTGCCGCCTGCGTCCGCGATGATCGTTGTGACCCGCTGCCGCCGGACGAGGAATGTCGCCGTCCGACCTCATGATTTTCCCGCCGCAACTGACTGGCGAACGCAGCCGAACCATCCTGAACAGACAGAAGGTCGAAATCCGTATGAAGAAAGTGACCCGGACCAGTATGCCGTCGTACTTCGTGTCGCCGTCCTGCTTCGTGACCGCTGTGGCTGCTGCCGTCATTCTTGCGACACTTCCCTGGATCGCAGCCCCTCAGTCGGCTCGCGCACATGAGTTCTCCCGGGAATCGGTGACAATCGCCCATCCGTGGGCGCGCGCAACACCGCCAGGAGCGCGCGTCGGCGCCGCCTATCTTGAGATCAAGGCATCTCAGAAGTCGGGAGACAAGCTGATCGGGGCGCGGGCGGACGGCATCGCGAGCCGCGTCGAGATTCACACGCACGAGGCCGATGGTGATGTCGTCAAGATGCGCGAGCTTGCCTCGCTTGACATAGCGCCGGGTAGTTCGGTGGTGTTTTCACCGGCCGGGCATCATCTGATGCTGATCGATCTGGTGAATCCGCTTGAGGAGGGCGATCTCATCAAGCTCGCGCTGGTCTTCGAGAAGGCTGGAGCGATCGAGGTCGAAGCAACGGTCGAGCCGATCGGCGCGAAGGGCCCCCACGGCATGGATCATCAGCCCGGCCAGGGTCCCGGTGAGCATTCCGGACATGACATGCAGCATGGCACGGGTGACCACAAACACTGAATTGGGCGATAGCGGGCATTGAAGCCGGCTTCGCACTGCTTGCCTCACGGATGAGGCGGTGTCGGCCTCGGGTTTGTGTGGGCAGGTCTAGATCGCGTTCATGTTTGACGGAAACATGAACGCGATCCAGCATCTTGTTTTGAGCATGTTTTTCACGCTGAACCGCTGCACACCTCAACTCAACATGCTCTATGCGCACGGGTTGTTCCGCGCATAGGCGATGACGGCGGCAACCGCACGGCGCCAGCGCTCGTAGGCCGCCGCACGCTGATGCGCATCGCTTTTCGGTGTGAACCCTCGATCGGCTTTCCACATTGCTGCAAAGCCTTCGCGGTCGGGCAGCACAGCGGCATGCGAGCCGGCCAGCCATGCCGCGCCCAACGCTGTCGTCTCGAGAATGTGCGGGCGCTCGACCGGAACATCGAGCATGTCCGCGAGCAACTGCAGCATGAGATTGTTGGCGATCATGCCGCCATCGACCCGAAGGGTCGTTTCGCCGACCCCGTCCCAGTCGCCGCGCATAGCCTCCAAAAGGTCGCGCGTCTGGAAGGCGTTCGCCTCGAGCACGGCACGCGCAAGCTCCGCCGGCCCCGTGTTGCGGCTCATGCCGAACACCGCACCACGCGCCTCGGGCTCCCAATACGGCGCGCCAAGCCCGACGAAGGCCGGTACCACCACGACCTCTTGGGTCGGGTCGGCTTGCGCCGCCAGAGCTTCCGTCTCCGCGGATTGAGTGATGACACCAAGTCCGTCGCGCAGCCATTGCACGGCGGCGCCGGCTATAAAGATTGCGCCTTCCAGCGCATATGTCCGCTCACCATTGAGCTCATAGGCGATTGTCGTCAGCAGCCGGTTGCTCGAGGCGACCGCGTTCGTGCCGGTATTGAGCAGAGCAAAGCAACCGGTACCATACGTTGCCTTCATCATTCCGGGTGAGAAACAGGCCTGCCCCATGGTGGCCGCGTGCTGGTCGCCGGCCATGCCGAGGATCGGAATGGGCGCACCGAACAGAGCTGGATCGCTCTCACCGAAGTTGGCATTGCAGGATCGGACCTCCGGCAAGATGCGCATCGGCACGCCGAACGCTTCGCACAAGCCCTGGTCCCAACAGCCCCGATGAATGTCGAACAGTGCGGTGCGGCTGGCATTGGTAGCGTCGGTTGCATGCACGCGCCCGCCGGTCAGCCTGTAAAGCAGCCAGCTGTCAACGGTGCCGAAGGCGAGGTGGCCGGCGTTTGCAGCCTGTCGCGCTCCCTCGATGTGATCGAGGAGCCATGCAATTTTGGTGGCCGAGAAGTAGGGGTCGAGCCGCAGCCCGGTCTTCGCCGTTAGATCCGCCTCCAGCCCCGCAGCCACGAGCTGGCGACAGACTTGAGCGGTCCGTCGATCCTGCCAAACGATGGCCCGATGGATGGGTTTGCCCGTTCGGCGGTCCCATAGGATCGTCGTCTCACGCTGGTTGGTGATGCCGATCGCCGCGACGTCGCTTACTGCGGCGTTAGCCTGGGCAATTGCCTTTCGCGCGCTGGCCAGCGTCGTGCTCCAGATCTCGTCCGGATCGTGCTCGACATATCCCGAAGCCGGGAAATGCTGCATGAACTCCTGCCGGCCAAGTCCGCAGACGGATAGGGTTTGATCGAACACAAGGGCGCGACTTGACGTTGTGCCCTGGTCGATGGCGAGAACGAAGGAAGTCATGCCCGACACCTGCTCGGTTTGCGTGCTGTGTTCGTACCGATACAGTATGAATCACTGATGCAAAGGTGGCGTGCGCCGGCAGGGGAAGGTCAAGCGTTCTCTTTTCTTGACAGTGTGTCGCACCTTGAACATTGTGCGTTTACCTCCTGAGCTGGGACGCTCTGGTGGGCAAAAAAAGTTTAAACGGTCCCGAGTCTAGGGAGACGAGCGAGGGGCGATGCCGCAGCGTCGCCCCTGCGCTTTTTCCAGAAGGCCGGTGGTGAACTGAAGCTCAGCGCCGGGTTCAATCCATGGCACGCGAGAACACCGTCAAACGCACCCTCATATCTGGCGGGCGGGCCGTCAATGCGTGGTGCTCGATCCCGAGCAGCTACGTTGCCGAGGTCATCGCCCATCTTGGTTTTGATAGCGTCACCATCGATCTGCAACACGGCGCCGCCGACTACGCTGCCACGTTTGCGATGCTGCAGGCCATCTCGACCAGCCCCGCCATGCCGATGGTGCGTGTGCCCTGGAATGATCCGGCACTGCTGATGAGGCTCCTCGACGCCGGAGCCATGGGCGTAATCTGCCCCATGATCAACACTGCCGAGGATGCGCGTGCTTTCGTCGGCGCCTGCCGCTACCCGCCGCTGGGATATCGCTCTTTCGGGCCGAACCGCGTGGTCCAGTATGCAGGATCCGACTATTGGCGGTCTGCCAACCGCGAGGTGCTTCTGCTGGCTATGATCGAGACGCGCCAGGGCGTCGAAAATCTTGACGAGGTCCTGTCCGTCGAGGGTCTCGATGGCATCTACGTCGGTCCGGCAGACCTGTCGCTGTCGTATGGTGCCGATCCCGCGATGCGCCCCACCGACCCCGGCGTCGTCGCCGCAATTGCGCGGATCGTTCAGCGCACCATCGCCGCCGGGCTGATCCCCGCTACCCATACCGACGGTCCGGAAACGGCGCGCGAACGCCTGTTGCAGGGTTTCCGGTTGGTCACGCTGCAAAGTGACGTGCGCTATATGGTCAATGGTGCCAGCGCTGCGCTGACCGAAATGAAGGCAGGCGATGCGTGATCGCTTTGCCAAGTCGCTTCATTCCGCCGTGATCGGCCGTTAAACTTCGTCCACGGCATGATCGGTGCGCGTACCCGGACCGCACGCGATGGTCATCGTTGAGAGCGCAATAAAAACGCGCGTGGGGGCGCGTAATATTCATGGCAAAAACGGCGCGCGGCTATTGGCCAAGGACGCGGCGCGTGGCGCTGGCGAGCCTCGTTGCATGGTGCATTCTGGCGCTGGGCGTACAGCTTGCGGCGCAACCGCTCGAAGCGATTTCGATCATGGCCATCCCGCTGAGCTACTATGCGGGAGCCCAAGGGATTCTGATCGGGTTCGTTTTGATTGCTTTCCTGTTCGTCTCGCGTCAACGTCGCCTCGACCGGACACTGTTCGACGGCGCGCCAGGTGCCTCGATCTCCGCGCCGGCGCAATCACCTGAGACAAATGGGACTATCGCCGGCACCACAGGCGCGCTTGCTATGGCTGGTGACTGGCTTTCTGGCGCGACTTTGGTTGCCCTCGCAGGAGCCCTCTACACGCTTGGACATGATGGGCTCGGCTGGCTGGTTGGGCTTTTCGGTGGGCTCGTGTTGTTGGCCACGTTGATCGGTCCGCATGTGCATCGTGGGGGTTCGAAAGGCGTGGTGGACTACATCCATCTCCGATTCGGAATGATTGCGGGATGCCTGGCGTTGCTTGTCGCGGCACTGGCGGTCACACTTGTGCTTGGCGCCAACCTGCAGGTGATCGCCCTGGCGATGGCGATGCTCCTTCCGGACGTAGCCTTTGCGTCGCAAGCGGCCATTGCGATCGGTGCAGGCGCATTCCTGGTCGCAGCCGCCCGTGGCAGCAACGCCGGTGTCACGGTCTGGCAGGCGATCGCCTATCCTCTCATTCTCGCGGTCCTCACCTTGCCCGTCGTCGTGACGGCATCGGGGATCGTCCCCGGTCATTTCACGTTCGGCGCGATCCTGAAAAACATCGGCGCCACGGAGCTGCGCCTGCTCGAGAAGGAGCTTGCCGATCCGGTTACGCTCAAGGTCTTTACGCGCCCGTTTACAACGGCCACGCCCTTCAGCACCATCCTGTTGACGCTTTCGCTGGCGCTTGGATTGGCGGCGATGCCGTCCGTCCTGAAGCGGCCGGCGTTGGCGCGATCGCGAGAGGGCGCGCGGCTCATGCCGGCTGTGGCGCTGCTGCTGATCCTTATTGCAGCCATGGCGCTTCCACCGCTCGCAGCATCCATGCGGCTCGCTGTTCTGACCTTCGCCGACCATAGCGTCGACGCCTTGCCGGATCGCTTGTTGCAACTGGGCAGTATGGGCCTTGTCGACATCTGCGGGGTCAAAGCGGTGTCGCAGGCCGCGGTCGTTGCCGCCTGCGATGCCCTGCAGGACCCGATCACGACGCTACGCCTCGACGATATAGTCATCGCCCGCGATCATGCACTTTTTGCAGCGCCATTGCTCGCTGGACTTCCGGATTCGGCAACGCTGCTGCTTGCCGGCGTTACCGCACTCGCATCGCTGTTCGCGGCAGCTTGGCTCGGTCGGACATTGGGGGCGGCCGCAACGTGCCGCAGTGTGAAAGGCGGTGCATCCGTTTTCGCCAGTGTGTCGTTGGTGGCTCTCGCCGCTGCAGGCGCAGTGTTTCTGGTGCTGGCCCGCACGGCTGATGTGATGACCCTGCTGGCATGGGGACTGGCCGTCTCGGCGGCTGGTCTCGCCCCCGTGTTGCTGGCCGGCGTCTGGTCGATGCGTGCGACGGCCGCAGGCGCGATCTTGGGCATGCTCGCAGGTGTCGGGCTGACGCTCTATTACATCGTCGCCACACGCTATTTCGCACCAGCCTTCTACGAGCTGTGGAGTGTTCTCTCCTCCGCAGGCTATGGTTCAATTGCCGATCTCGAGGCGGCCCGCGAGGCACTTGCACAGGCCACCGCCTCAGATGAACAGCAGGCGGCTCGGCAAGTCTATGTCGAGGCCGCACGCGCGGTGGCCAATTGGTGGGGGCTGCGCGACACGGCCTCAGGCGCACTCGGCGCCGCTTTTGGGTTTCTCGTCCTGGTCCTGGTCTCGCTGGTGACGCCCCGCCCCGATGGGGTTGCGGTTGCCCTGATGAGTCGCACCCGTGGACTGGTGCCACGTGTATGATGCAGAACCATGGATGATTCCTGGGGCATGACCACCGAATACGATCTGGCTGTCGTCGGCGGCGGCATCAACGGCTGTGGAATCGCTGCGGACGCGGCGGGTCGCGGCCTCAGGGTGCTGCTCATCGAACAGGACGACTTGGCCAGCGGAACGTCGTCGGCAAGCTCCAAGCTGATCCATGGCGGCCTGCGCTACCTGGAGCAATATGCCTTCCGCCTCGTCAGGGAATCGCTTGCCGAGCGCGAGATCCTGCTGACCAACGCGCCGCACATCGTCAGGCCGTTGCGTTTCATCGTCCCGCACGTGCCGGGCATGCGCTCCCGCTTGCTCATCCGTGCCGGACTGTTTGTATACGACCATCTGGCGAAGCGCCGCCGCATCCCGTCGTCGAGCATCGTCGATATGGCGCATGATCATGCCGCTCGCCCGCTTGCCCCTCGGTATTCGAGCGGCTTTGCCTACTGGGACTGCTGGGTCGATGATGCGCGGCTTGTCGTGCTGGTGGCGCGGCAGGCGGCAGCGCATGGTGCTGATATCCGGACACGCACGCAGCTTTGGTCGGCATCCGCCGAGGACGGATACTGGCGACTTGGCCTCGCAACGAAAAGCGCCGTCGCATCCTCCGCCGCGATAGCCAAGACGGATGTACGCGCCCGCATCCTCGTCAACGCGGCGGGTCCTTGGGCCGGTACGCTCGCTCTCACCGCGATCCGCCGGGGCAACGCGACGATGGAGGTTCCCGTCAGACTGGTGAAAGGCAGCCACATCGTCGTGCCGCGGATTCCGGGCGCCGAGACTGCCTATCTCCTGCAGGCGCCGGACCGCCGCGTCGTCTTCCTGCTGCCGTTCGCAGAGCGTTTCACGCTAATCGGGACGACCGACATTCCTTTTGATGGCGATCCCGGCGACGCCGAGGTCTCCACCGATGAAGTCGCCTACTTGCTGAACGTCGCGAATGGCTTTCTCGCCGCCCCGCTCTCGTCGGCCGATATCGTCTGGCGCTATTCGGGCGTTCGTCCGCTGTTCGACGACGCCAGCGACAATCCCTCTGCCATTACCCGCGATTATAAGTTGGTGCTCGATGCAACGGCTGGAGCACCTCCGTTGCTGACGGTGGTCGGCGGCAAGCTGACGACCTACAGGCGGCTCGCGGAGGCAGCCATGCAACTCATTGCACCATTCGCAGGCGAGCGCTTCGGCGGGCCATGGACCGCGCACATCCCGTTGCCCGGCGGCGCTATGCCCGATGCTGACTTTGAGGATTTTGCGCGGGTCTTCAGGCTCTGCTACCCGCAGATGCCCGCTGCGACATTGGTTGGCCTCCTGCGCCGACACGGAACGATCGCAACCGAGGTGTTGGGCGACGCACGGACGCTCGCCGATCTGGGTGAGGATTTCGGTGGCGGCCTCAGCCAGCGCGAGGTCGAATACATGCGTGATCATGAGTGGGCACGCACACCCGAGGACATCCTGTGGCGCAGGACCAAAGCCGGTCTCCTCATTGCGCCGGATCGCCTCGATGAAGCCCGCGAGCGCATCGCTCGTTGCCTGTCGGTTTGAGTGCAGAGTTACCCGCCCTCCGGCGCGACCCGGAAGGAGTGTTGCACTTTGGCTCTCCTTTAACGGTGGCTTAACCACTTTACCGGACACTGTAAATCGGCCTTCGTTCCCGCGTTCCAACCGATACCTCTTCTCCGTACTTCGGCAAGGTTCCAGGCAACGTGCGACAGGCGTCCGTCCATAACTTTCATCGGTTCGTGCGACGCACACTGCGCAGGCAGCGGATCGCCGCGTTGCACACGCTGACACGCCTCGATCCGAAATCCGTTGAGCGCTCGACGATCATTGGCATCTCGCTCTTTGCCGCAAGCTCTCTGGTGCTGCAGGGATTCGTCGTCGCGCAAGGGAACCTGTCTGGCAGAGCAACCGGTTTCGCTCAGGCCGCGCTAGCACCACCGAAAATCCAGATCAGATCTAGCGCGGATACAAATGCACACATCGTGAGCCTGCGCCAAAGCCTCGGAACTAGCACCACGCCTGTCGCGCGCCGTGGCGATCGCCTGACCGAACTGACGCTCGGCCAGTTCCCCGATGATCATGGCTTGCCCAGAATAGCCAGCCAGGTTCCCGCGGACACGATCATTGTAAAGTCTGTCGCCGCAATCGATCTCGGTTTGCGCGTTTCCACCTTTGCGCCGGCCCGCATCTATGGGCGCGGCAACACGGAAGGGCTGACGCTGTCCTCACGCCGCATGCAGAATGCGAATCCTAATCTGCCTCAACCGACCCGCGTCGCGTTCGCCGGTGCGGCCAGTCTTGGCCATGAGGCGAGACGCGATAGCGGTACGTTCGTCGATATCGCGCCGCGCAGGATCGCACGCTCATCGGCGGCACTTCTTGGACATCGCGACCGCGTGCGCCGCGACATCGTCCGGAAGGTTCACTTCCAAGACGACACGCCTGATCGTTGCTTGCCAACAGAGTTGATGAACGTCATCTACGATGTCGCCGAGAATTTCGGCGAGGTGCAGATCCTGTCGACATTCCGCGACCCTCAGCGTAATCGCCGTGTCGGCGGCGCACCGCGTTCGTTTCATCTGCGGTGCCAGGCAATCGACTTCCGCGTCATGGGCCCGCAACGAGAAGGCCTGCTCGACTACCTTGAGGCGCGCGAGGATGTTGGCGGCCTGAAGCGTTACCCGCTGGGCTTCTATCATATCGACACAGGCTCGCGCCGCACGTGGTGAACGCGATCCTTCACGGAAACATGAACGCGACCCAGCACCTTGTTTCGAGCATGTTTTTCACGATGAACCGCTGCACACTTCAGCGAAACATGCTCTAGGGCCGTGCAGGCAGCGGCGGCCCTTGGCGCACGATGCGCAACGCAGACTCGATGCGCTCCAAGTTCGATCCCCACCAGACCGGATCGAAACGCACCGCCGTGCGCAGGTTCTCCGGTGCTGTCGGCAGGTAAGGTCCAAGCTCCTGCCCAGTCACGGCATGCCGCAGCCCCAATGCGCTGGTGATGGCTGAGCGCCGCATCGGTCCGTAGGGAATCTGTCGCACAAGGCCCGCAAGCTGTTCAGGCCGTGTAGCGAACGCGACAAGCTCTTTGGCGCTCGCTTCGTCGGATGTCGATTTGGGTATCGCGAAGTAGGAGGCGTGCAAGACCTGTCCATCCCAGATGAGCCCGAGCGCCCCGCTGCGTGCCTGCTCGATGAAGGCGTGCCCATTCGAGGTGAACGCAATGGCCGCTTTGCCCTCGCGCACCAGAGCGATCGCGTCTGAAAGCTGCTCATACCAGACGATGTTGGCGCCAAGGGATTTCAGTCTCTTCAGGATTCGATTAATGCCATCGCTTGTCTCCAGGACGCTGTAGACGTCTCCTGGTGCCACACCGTCGGCCACCAGCAACGCTTCAACCAGTCCCCGACCATCGCGTGGCAGCGCACGCTTGCCAGGATAGCGACGCGTATCGAACACATCGGCTACGGTGCGAGGTGCGCGCCTTTCGAATTTCGCGGGGTCGTAAACAAACAGGTTGGACCAGGACAACGCGGCGATGCCGCAAGGCTTCAATGCTCCATTGAGGTAGTCGTCCGGCGCCGCAGGTGCTGTGGCCGTCGGGTTCAACCCCGACAGCTCAAGTGAGATCAATTCGCCCGATGCACAACGACGCGCAAGCTCAGCGGCATCCAATAAGAGCAGATCACCAGTCGTTCCCTCCCCTGGTGCGTCTCGCAATGTGACGCCCGTCTTGGCCTCGAACGGCTCCAGGACAACCTGTTTATAGGCTTGCGCGAACGCACCGCCGCCGGTGTCGACCGCCAGGGTAGGGTGGTGCGCAGCAGCTGTGGCCTCGGGCGTAGCTGGAGTCACCTCCGGCGCAGCGGCTTTGGCGTCATCCGACGCAGCCGCTGGTGTATCGCTGCCACTGGATGCGGCCGGTGCGTTGGCCTTCGTGTCTGGTCCGTTCGTTGCCTCACTCGATGGCTCCGGTGCATTGGTCTTTTCTTCAGTGGTTGTCTCGATCGCGGTCTTTCCGCTCGGAGCGCCACTTGTGGTGGGGGCGGATTGCGCGGTGTCGGGTGCGGTTTCAGCCGGCGACCCGACGCCCTGGGTGTCGGCATCCTTGGGCTCTACCTGTGTATCCTCCCGCTTTGCGGTCGCCGCTTCGCTGGTTGGATCCGCCTGGGCGGGTGTCGCCTCTGCCGTACCGCTTGGTATCGGCGCAGCCGTCTCGCTTTCCGGATGGACCGTTTCCAGTGGAGATTGCGCGGGCTGTGTCGATTCTGGTTCTGCCGTTGACTGCGACGGTGCACTCGGCGCGCTCTGCCCCGGCTCTGGTGACTGAGCCGTGGCAGTCAGTGCGCCGGCCAGCATGAAAGCCGAAATGAGAATCAATCTTAGGGGGAGCATCAGGCACTGTCTCCGGCGTCATTGTAGAAGTTTGCAGATCGCCAGCCACTGCGGCGCTGCAATCGCGAAGCGGCTGCACTCTAATGCATGTTTAGCTGAAGTGTGTAGCGGTTCAGCGTGAAAAACGTGACTCAGAACAAGAGTATCAAAGGGCCCGGGTTAGGTGCGTGTTTCCATGGAGCATGGCAACAAACATGGCAACATGAGTACGATCGAGAGCCTGATCGTCGAAGATGCAGCCGTTCGCGGCTCCAGCGAATGCGCAATTGATTCCGATCAGCTCTTGTCTGTAAGAGGTTGCTGGAGCTTAGAGAGGTGATTGCGGATCGACAGCATTTCCAGCCGATGCTGGGCTCACTGGAACAAAGCGGATCTCGGGCGCATCCAGTGGGCCGAGCACGTGCAATCCGCCGCCTGGAGCTCGCGCTGCTGCCTTCTGCGTGGCCGAGGCTTCAGCAGGCGGAGCCGCAGCCGATGCCGAAGCGGTGCCTACGATCGGTGCCGCATCCGGTTTGGTTGAGGTGGGGTCGGCTGCCGGCTGTGCGCCATCGGCTGTTGGATGGGTAATCCAGACTTTCACATTCCCGACCCTGTCGCCAAAGTTGACGCTGCCCTCGACACTCAAGGCGGCATCGCCGGCCCGCGCGCTAACCTGTTCCGCAACGAGGAGCCCACCAAGCATTGCGAAGTCGGCGTTCAGTCCTTGAATGACCGTCTGCCCGCGAATTGCTCCGCCCCATCCCTTCTGGGTTTGCGCCCTTGCTGTTGCAGCCAGCGTCCGCAGATCAAGTCCGATTTGCCCGTTGCCAGCCTGGCGCACGCCGATTTTCCCGTTCATGGTTGCGATGATCTGATCGACATCTTGACCATTGGCTTTGAGATCGAGGGTGACGTCGCCTGTTCCTGAGAGCACGTTGTAGGACCATAGTGCGTTGGTCAGCATCGCAATATCGATCGACTCGATTTTTCCTCTCAGCGCGTAGTGCGGCACGCCGCCGTTGATATGCAGACCGAATTGTCCGCCGCACCGAGCGCCTTTGGCGATCTCCAGTTCG
This sequence comes from Hyphomicrobiaceae bacterium, assembly GCA_036768475.1. Lineage (GTDB taxonomy): Bacteria > Pseudomonadota > Alphaproteobacteria > Rhizobiales > Hyphomicrobiaceae > JAEUMD01. Next base: position 43,979 of record DAIPMW010000019.1, read on the forward strand.
GCAAGATCGGCAAGGAGCATGCCGTCCTTGAGCGAGAAGGATGCCGCACCGCGCCCGAAGCGGGTCGCGCCTGCTGAGATATTGGTGGCCGAAATGCGCAGGTCGGCGTCGATCTGTTCCGCCAACGGGAGAACGGATGATCGGGACGTAGATAGCGACAAATAATCGGCGACGCTGAATGGAGGCGGGGAGGCTTGCCCCTCGTTCCCGGATGGAGCGAAAAACGGTGCAATGTCGAAGGTTTTGAAAGCGAGTGTACCATCAATGGCGGGTCGTTTCCGACCACCCCATATGAATGTGAATGTCCCCGTCGCCTCGTTGCCGTCGAGACTGAAGGTTGCGTCCGAAAAGGCGATCGCGCTGGGGGAAAATTCTATTGGCCCGCGCGCTTCGAATTTGCTGAGCCCGCCGCCGGATCCAAGCTCCACGCCGATCCACCGTGCCATCTTGCGCAGGTCGGAGACGACAAGCGTTGATGTCGATGAGGACAACTGCGGCTGATCGCCGGCCGAAAGTGTCCCAGCGGCCTTCAGCTCCAGCAGGTCACTCGTCAACTTGATGTCGAATGTCCGGCCGATTGTGCCTTTCCCGTCGTTCTTCTTTTCCTGAAGCTCGGGCTCGATTCCCATCACGATGTCGAAGTTGACGCCCCTCTTGCGGAAGGCGAAAGAACCTACGACACGCACCTGCTTGGGGTCGAGTTTCGTCACCTCCAGCGTCACATCTGTCAGGAAAGCCCGCTCGTCTTCGCCGCGCCCCAGTTGGACAATTGCGTTGCGCAACTCCAATTGCGAGAAGGACGCGTTCAAAAGGGCGGCCAGAACGGGTGCAAGAGCGTCAACGTCCTTTTTCGCACCCGTCGATTGTGTCGGGACGAGTGAGAGCATCGCATCGTCGAGCACCAGCTTCGCCTTACCGGCCGACAGCAGCGCCACCATTTCCGCACCGGTAAGTGGCTTGGCGGGGTCCGAACCGGATACCGAGAGCCTGCCCGTCTCGATCATGACGTTCGGCATCAAAGGCAGCGCCAGCGGTGAAGTCAGTGTGAAGCTGTCGCGGGTCGCCGCGATGACCGCGTTCGACGCAAGCGACATGTCATTGAACGTTGAACGGTAGAAGACGACCGGTGCCGTAAGCCCAGCACCCGCAATGACGGCGAAGGCCGCGATGGCGAGTTTGCGGTAACGCATTTCGTGGACTTGGCGGGTCATGAGCCTTGCTGGAAACAAGCCAAACACATCATACCGGGCCCCGCCTTGCCGTCGGTCGAGCGAATGCCCAGAGCGCGCCGGGCGAGGCAAACGTGTGACCGAATTGCATGCCATCCTTATTAGTGGCGGGCCGAGAGGCTGGCAAGCGACAAAGACCATGTTGAACACGGTCCGCCACGCACCGTTTCCAACCGCGTCTCGCGGCCTTTTGATGGCCATCGAATGAATATGCTCAAGGCACATGCGATGCGCGGCAATTCCGTGCGCCCACCAATGTCGGGAGCGGTTCCGGCTCCGAATCGAGCAGCAGCAAAAAACTGTGCAGATCTTCTCGGGCGTGTATCGAGCGGGCCGGTGCGACACGCCGCCCTATCCTCTGCGAAGCTTCGTAAGCTCAGCGCGGCGCGCGCCTCAGCGGCGCCCTGGCAGCTTGTTCAGCATAAAGATCAGGAGGCCGAACGTGACCACCAGTACCGCGATGAAGCCGCCGAGAGCGATCAGCGCCAGCGGGTCCGTTCCGAGAATGAGGGCTTTGAGGTCCATCGTCGCCTCCATGAACCGCGCTCATCACGCGGCATTGCAAAATAGGCGCCGCGTCGATTTCACTCCGTGGCAACGCTGATGCGCCGGGAGTTGGAATTATCGACGGTTCATGCCTGTCCGGCATTGCTGGGTATCAAAGGATAGGCTGACGCTGGTCAATTTTCGGGCGAGCTGGGTCGTGAGCCAGCGCGTCCTCCAGCCACTGCCTTGTGCAGGAGCAGGACCGGCACGAGACCGGAGACGACGATTGCCAGCGAGCCGAAAGCAGCTTCCTCGAACTGCTCAAGTGCCGCGAACGAGTAGACGTGCGTGGCAAGCGTCTCGAAGTTGAAGGGCCTTAAAAGAAGCGTCGCCGGCAGTTCCTTCATGCTGTCGACGAACACGAGCAGCGCGGCTGCACCAAGTGCCGGCAACAACAGCGGCAGGTGAACCCGGCGCAATGCCGAAAACGATGTCTCACCAAGTGCACGCGCTGCGGCATCGAGGTTTGGGGAGATGCGTTCCAAGCCCGATTCGATCGAACCGAGGGCGACTGCCAGGAAACGCACGGCATAGGCTATGACCAGCGCGAGAATAGATCCGGAGATGAGAAGCCCCGTCGATATCCCCAAGGTCGCACGCAAGAACGCGTCCACGGTGTTGTCGAACGCCGCCAGCGGAATGAGAAGTCCGAGCGCCAGAACCGTACCCGGGATGGCGTAGCCGAGCCCCGACGCGCGGGCAACGAAGTTGGTGAAACGATTGGGATCGATGCGTCGGGCATACCCGATCACCAGCGCCAGGAGCACGGCAACAGCGGCACTGATGGAGGCAAGCATGAGCGAATTGGAAGCCGCCGTGAAGAAGCCGCTCTCCAGACCGGCATCGGCATAGAGCACGGCATTGCGCACCAGTTGCAGGAACGGCAGCAGAAAGCCGATAATGAACGGAAGCGTGGCGACGATCCCGGCCACGACTCCCTGCCAGCCCGTCAAGTCCTGGAACGGGATCGAGCGGTAGCGCCCCGTTGTGTGATGCACCTTCGCACCGCCACGGGCCCAGCGTTCGAGGGTGAACATGACGACGATCAACCCCAGCATGACGGTCGCGATCTGCGCGGCGCCGCCCAGGTTCGAACGCTGCAGCCACGTTGCATAGATGCTCTGCGACAATGTCTGCACGCCAAGGTATTGCACGGCGCCGAGGTCGTTGAGGCATTCCATGAGAACGAGTGAGAGCCCGGCGGCAAGCGCCGGACGTGCAAGCGGCAATGCCACGGCCCAAAGTGTTGCCAGTGGTGTGCGTCCAAGCGTACGCGCGACCTCCAGGGCACAAACCGATTGCTGTACGAAGCTGGCGCGCGCCGTGAGGTAAACGTAGGGGTAAAGCACCGAAGCCATCACGAATATGGCGCCGTACAGCGAGCGGATTTCGGGAAACCAGTAGTCGCGGGCGCTATGCCAGCCGAACACTGCGCGTAGCCCACTTTGTATCGGCCCTGAGTAATCCAGCAGCTCGACGTAACAGTAGGCGACGATATAGGTCGGCATCGCGAGCGGTATGACGAGCAATCGGTCGGCAAGCCCGCGGCCGGGGAAACGATACATGGTGATGAGCCAGGCCGCGCCGGTGCCCGTGACCAGGGTGAGGAAGCCTGCTCCAGCCATCAGGATCAGCGTCTGCAAGAGCGAAGAGGGCAGCACCGTTCGCAACAGATGCGGCCAGATATTTTCTTTTGGCGAGAATGCGAGCCATAGCGTCGTGACGATCGGCAGGGCCATCAGCAGAAGAATTGCTGTGATCGAGATAAGCCATGCGACACTTTGCGGACGTTGCGCATACCACGCCCCAACATGCGCGACCCATCGGCCAGGCGAGATGATCCTGCCAGCCTCTCCCGCTGTTCTATGATTTGGTCCTGCGCTCATCGGCTGGGCAGCGTCGCAGGAATCGGGGTGAGGAGCAGCAGGGCGCTTCTGCGGATGACATTCATCAAGACGTTCCTGTGGGCCTCATAGCGATCCTGCCTGTGGCAGAGCATGTCTCTTGGGGCCGTACACTAGAGCCTGATCGGCTGAGATGAAAGCAGTCGTGCTTCCGTCGAAGCCGTGATTGAGGTTCCACATCTAGAGCCTGATGGCCTGAGAAGGAAGCGGTTGAACTTTCGTCTCAATCGTAAATAGGCTCGTCGTTCACGGAATTGGTGCTGGCCGAATTTGCCAGTGTCATGCTGCCAGGAGCCGGACGGGTTCAGTGCATTGCAGTGCCGATCCAGGGGCCGCTCTCGGCGCACATATGCCGTGCCGACAGGCAGCGCAACCCACTTTTCGAAACGTATCAGATTGGCACTTGCCGGCTTGAAGGAAAGGTAAGTGTCGCCAAGGTGCCGCCCCCGTCCCGAGCTGTGATCGTGAGACTCGCGCCATTGGCGCTGGCCAGTGCCTGCGCCAATGGCAAACCGATGCCCAAGCCGCCGCCGGGACGTTGCTGCGGTATGCTTGGCGTTTCGGCTGCGTCGCTCGTGGTGGCAATGTGCGCCATCGCCTCGGCGCTGATGCCGGGACCGGTATCGCTCACGCTCAATGTCAATTGCCCCGTCTCGTCGATCCGCGTCGTGAGCTGCACCTTGCCGCCCCGTGGCGTGAATTTCAGCGCGTTGGTGAGAAGGTTGAGCAGGATCTGGCGTATCGAGGTCGCATCAGCCACGACGAGCGGCAGGCGAGAAGCAAGATCGCTCGTCAGTGCCAACCCGGCCTCCCGCGCCATCGCTTCCAGACCCGAAAGCAGACCTGCCGCAAGAGTGTTGAGGTCGAGATCTGTGAACGACAGTTCTCTATCGCCGGCCTCTCCGACCTCCTTGCGTGGTTGTCCCAGCATACGCTCGATCACGGCCAGCGCATGGCGGGCGCTCTCGTAGATGTCTTGGGCGTAACGCAGGTAACGGTCATCCCCGATGGCTCCCAGACGCTGATCTTTCATGACTTCGGCGGCGGAGACGATCGCGCTGAGCGGTGTCTTCAACTCGTGTGCCACGCGTCGCGCGCGCGTCGGTCTCCCGCTCCCGCTCCCGCCACGCTCTGCTTCATCCCCGGCTTGCACAGGCGGCCCGTCGGTGACCGGTTTGTGCGGCGGCCTACCCGATTGCGCCGACGCCACCGGCAGGTCTGCTGCGGGCGTCTGTGGCTTACTCTTCGCGGGCACTCGCTCCGTGCCGGGCTCGGCACGGCGCACGTCTTTCGAAGGGGTATGCTTTGCAGCGGCTATCGATCCGGGAGCGGCGCTCGAAGCCGGTCTGGCGGCCGGGCTGGATCGTGCCGCAGGCGCGGCGCTCGTCGTGTCACGTAGGCGGTGTTCCGTCGCGCCGACCGGCCGTGCCTCCGCCGACTTGCGGGCAGCGCTGTCGGTACCTTTTGAAGCGGCGCGCCGCCCCGCCAGGATTTGCCGTGCGATGGCCTTCAGCGTCTCGTCGTCGCTGCGGGCCGGCTGCGGTGGTGGCGTCGGCGGTGGCATGGCGGACACGGCAGAGGGATGCGGACGTGGACCTGGTCTGTCGCGCCCACCGCCGGCCAGCGCCGAAGAGGGCGCCGATGGGTTTCTGCGGTCCTGCGCGCCTGCGTGTGTTGCTGCCGCCGGCGATGCAGTGACCGCGCGCGACGCATCGGTTCCAAGTGGATCGGTTGGCGTTGCGGCGGTACCTGCGGGCCGGGCGCTCGGTGGTGCTGCGTGCTCGGTGCCAGCCTCATTTTGTGGAGGTTGCCCGCTCCCTGCCACGGAATTTTCGGGCGCGAGGTCTTGCACAGCCGGTCGCTCCATCGCTGCAGCGGTTTCAGATGCAACCTCGACCAGAACCAGCCGCTGATCGCCTTCGTTCGCAACCATCTCGACGTGGCAATGAAGCCTCGCAATCCCATTGGTTGTCCAGAATACGAGCGGCGTGGTCGGCTCCCGCCCCCGCGCGCCCCGATTGATGGTGCGCCGCAGGTCCATGATTGCGGGCATCGCGCTGTCGAGCGGGACGGGCCGGTTCAGTTTCTCTTCAAGACCGAGGAGGAGCGCCCCCGCGGGATTGGCGGCGATCAGGCTTGCATCGCCGGGTGCGATGACAAACGCTGGCCCCCGCGCAGAAGCAAGCCAGCCGTCGACTTTGTCAGTCGACCGCGGCACACCCTGCCCGGAATCCTGTCGCCGTTTGTCCATCGGCAAGAAACCTCTCGCGTCGAGAACCTGTTAGCCCCGCATCTTCGCGGCGTCTATGAACCTTATCACACGTTCCGCCTGGGGATGCCGCACCTTGCTCGTCAGGTTGACGGGTGCCGTGCGCAGCGGAACGGCAGTATACTTGGCCGGATTTGGGGATACCGCCATTACGCCGGGTGACCCGGCACGCAATCCACGTGGAATCAACAAGGCAGTCAGGGGTACGGCATGGACAGGTCCGCCGATGATGAAATTCCCGAAAATCTGCGCCAGATGGCTGAGGAGAACGTCGGCCAGGCGCGCGAGGCGTGTGAGCAGTTCATGGGGCTGGCGCGGCACACCCGGGAGCGGTTGACGCGCTCACAAGGCGAGATGGCTGCTTCGGCCCTTGAGGTCCAGGCGGCAGCTTTTAACTTTGCTGAGCAAAACATCGCCAACAGCTTCGATTTTGCGGCCCGATTGGCGCGCGCCCGTAATCTCGACGAATATTTCCAGGTTCAGACGGAATACGCCAGATCGCAGCTCGAATCGGTAAACTGCCAGACCCAGGAACTGGGCGTCATGTTGGCCGAAGCGGCAGAGCGCACCGCGAAAGCCGGCGAATGACCGCCTTGCTGCTTTCGGCACCGCCTCGGGAGCATGCCCGTCGCGATGTCCGGCCCATCCAGCGAACGTGTTTTGGGCAAAAAGATGCGACTGAATGCTTGGCTTGCCGTGGGCATCTGCCTATTTTCACTTGACGCGGTGCGCCGCTTCCGGCTTTACACACGGCTTGCCGTCGGCCACGCGCCATGGCCATGCGCGCCGATCTCGCGTCGCACCGATTGCCGCCTTAGCTCAGATGGTTAGAGCGCTAGATTGTGGATCTAGAGGTCTCCCGTTCGATCCGGGAAGGCGGTACCACCCATCTCCTGGCTCGCCAACGTGTCCGCAAAACCCGAAGCTGTTCACGGGCGTGCTACCACGCGAACGGGGGCAGGCGCTTGGGTGCGAGTTCGTTCTTTAAGGTCACGTAGTTCGGAAGGCCGTTCTCATATGGCGGATAGTCCTCACCTTGGATGAGTGGCGAAAGGTAGCGGCGACACTCCGGGGTAATGCCAAATCCGTCGGCAGAAATGAAATCTCGCGGCAATCGCCTCTCCACATTTGCAACCTGAGCGAGCGGGACCTTTCCGATCTCCCAGGCATAGGGGTTTGATGAAGTGCGCACGATTGACGCCATGACAGCGTTTTCGCCGGCGATTGCCATGTCGACTGCAGCCTTGCCAACGGCATATGCCTGTAGGACGTCGGTTCCCGAAACAAGGTGGCGTGCTGCACGCTGGAGATAGTCGGCCACGGCCCAACGGCACTTGTGGCGCAGTTGCGATCCGACCAGTCCGGCAATCACGGGCGCTACGCCACCAAGCTGTGTGTGCCCGAACGGATCGCGGACTCTTTGATCGGCGATGAAGCGACCATCGGCGGCCTGAATTCCTTCCGAGACGACAATGACGCAATAGCCGTATCGCGCGACCATATCGGCCACCTTGGCCATGACGGGATCGACTTCGAATGTTATTTCGGGCACCAGGATCACGATGGGAAGATCGGAATTTTCGTCGGTCGCCAACGCGCCGGCTGCTGCAATCCAACCGGTATGGCGCCCCATGACCTCGAAGACGAAAACTCTTGTGGAGGTACGCGCCATGGCGCGTACATCGAAGGCCGTTTCTCTTGTTGAGACTGCAACATACTTGGCGACCGAGCCGAATCCGGGGCAAGTGTCGGTGAACGGTAGATCGTTGTCGATCGTCTTGGGAATATGTATCGCTTTTATAGGGTGGCCGAACTTCTCGAAGAATTTCGATATCTTGAGGCATGTATCGGCCGAATCTCCTCCACCATTGTAGAAGAAATAACCGATGTCATGCGCTTCAAAGACCTCCATCAGCCGTTGGAACTCTCGGTTGTCGACGTCAGGGTCTTTGAGCTTGTAGCGACATGAGCCGAAGGCACCCGCAGGTGTATGGCGCAGCGCGGCAATCGCCGCGCCGCTCTCTGCAGACGTGTCGAGCAGATCTTCAGTCAAAGCCCCGAGAATGCCGTCACGCCCAGCGTAGAGTTTGCCGATCTTGTCGCTGTGTCTCCGCGCCGCCGCGATAACGCCGCACGCTGAGACATTGATGACTGCGGTCACGCCGCCAGACTGTGCATAAAATGCGTTCTTCACGGTTACGGAACCGATAGCTCAAGTGAATGTTCCATTTGGCCTTGCTGCCGCGCGCTGTGATCGCGCGGCGCTCGCGCTAGTGGCAAGTGCTGCGACAGCGTTCGACATGGCGTTCGTGTTTTCCGAGATTCAGATCGCCAGTACGATGTGCCAATTTTAACACCCGCACACGTAACGTCATTTTTCTCTAGCTGGATCAGCGTCGATGGCAATGGCCGGAGGCGTCGGTCGACGAAGAAAATAAGCGGCACCATGAGCTTGCGGCCGATATCCGATAGACCGGATTTGCAATGTGTGCGAATTTTTATGGTGGAGCGGCTGTGTTTGTACGCCACCGCCCTAGCCTACGCCGATGGATGATTTGGACCTCGCTAGCCAATCCAGATCCTCCGAGTTTTTCCTCTGCGGAACGGTTCGGGCTCGTAACGTGCAGTACTTTGTCGACTTGCTCAAAACCAAGTCATCCTGCAATTGTTCTGCTTTGTCCGTTACTCCTAATGGCTTTGGCCTCAATGAGGAACGCCGCCCTTTAGGGTGGCGTTTCTCTATTGCGCGCCGCCGATCGGCTGAGTGGCGCGCAGTCGTGCTTGCCAAAGCCGTTATTGAGTCTCTCAGACAAAGAGATAAAACAGGCCCAAAGCTAGACGTATCAAGACCTGGCCCGTTCCCGCGCTGCTCTCCGCCACCCCGGCTCCTAACCCAGGCGCTTTCTCCGCCCGTGAGCGCGAACTCGGATATAAGTCGTTGATTCTTCATTTGTAATCATGGTGCTGCAAGAGAGGATTGAACTCTCGACCTCTCCCTTACCAAGGGAGTGCTCTACCACTGAGCTACTGCAGCAAATCAAGCTGTGCCCATGACTGCATTGCTGATCGGCGTCAGCCTGTCATAGGCAACAAAACCCCTGCTCCGGAGCCCGAGGCTGCCAAAGCGGGCGCACACTGCCACAACCCCTTGGCCCGGGCAAGGCGCATCCGCATTTGAGCGCAACGTGTGCACTGTTTGCTTTGCGGCGAATGGTGGTCGAAGCGGTGCCGTTTCTCGCCGAAAGGTCTGGCGCCGGGCCGGCACCTTCATGTTAAGAGAATCGGGAAGCTTACAATAAGCACGTGTGCGTCATATATGGCGGAGCATTTGCATGCTAACCCCGCCACTTGGCAAGGGTCTGGCTGGCTGGTCACGCGCATCATAGACACCTTGAAGCACTAGCCGCATGCCGGCGAAAGACGGAGCGACAACAGTCATGGAGGATGGCAAGGAGCCCAAAGGTGCGCGCCAGACGCGGACCGAACGTCTGGAAGCCCAGTTGCGCGCCAACCTCAAGCGGCGCAAAGAGCAGGCCCGCTCGCGCGCACGCGGGCCTGTCCCGCCTAACGGTGACGATGCCAGTGACAACGGGCAGGGGTCGGCTGGTCCGGGTGAGTGCGGCGGGGAATGAACAGGGCTGGTTTGGCAAATAGCTGGTGCCGAACCGTAACAGTCGCAGCGTTCCAATTGAACAACGCCGGGCAGCACGTGCAAAGCCCGGTCATCGCGAAATCGGGGCAGCAGAACGGAATATGGATCGGATCAGGATTGTAGGGGGAAACCGGCTCGAGGGCACGATTCCCATCTCGGGCGCCAAGAATGCGGCGCTACCGCTCATGATTGCCAGCCTGCTGACGGCGGATCGGCTGACGCTGAAAAACGTGCCCAATCTCGCCGATGTGAATCTGCTGGCCCGCATATTGCGAAACCACGGGGTAGACCTCGCCGTGGACGGCAAGCGCCCGGGCCTTTCCCCGCATTTGGGAGAAACCTTCCACCTCACGGCGCGCGACATTGTCGACACGACGGCTCCTTATGAGATGGTAAGCCGGATGCGCGCGAGCTTCTGGGTTCTGGGCCCACTGCTCGCCCGCATGGGCGAGGCGCGTGTTTCCCTTCCTGGCGGTTGCGCGATCGGCACGCGCCCGGTCGATCTGCATCTTGAGGGTCTGAAATCGCTCGGTGCCCAAATCGACATCGATGGCGGCTACGTGATCGCCAAGGCGCCCAAGGGCTTGCACGGCGGCCGTATCATTTTCCCGAAGGTGTCCGTAGGTGCCACGCACAACGTCCTGCTAGCCGCATCCCTCGCCAAGGGCGAGACGGTGATTGAAAACGCCGCGCGCGAGCCCGAGGTCGGCGATGTCGCCGAATGCCTCGTGAAGATGGGCTGCCGCATTGAGGGAATCGGCACCTCGACGCTGCGTATCCAGGGTCGCGATCGCCTGGAAGGCGCAGTCCACACGGTGCTTCCGGACCGCATCGAGACCGGCACGTTCGCCTACGCCGTGGCGGCCACAGGTGGCGACCTTGCCCTTGAAGGTACCCGCATGGAGTTGCTGGAAACCGCGCTCGACGTGCTCAATACCGTGGGTGCGACGGTGATTCCGACCGAAACTGGCATTCGCATCACCCGCAACGGGTCGGGAATCGACCCGGTCTCTATCGAGACGCAGCCCTTCCCCGGTTTCCCGACCGACCTTCAGGCGCAGCTGATGGCGCTGGTCACCACTGCGCGCGGCACCAGCGTCATCCGCGAGACGATCTTCGAGAACCGCTTCATGCACGTGCAGGAGCTGGCCCGCCTTGGCGCCGACATCAAGCTTCACGGTGACACGGCAACCATAAAGGGCGTGCAAAAGCTGCGCGGCGCACCGGTCATGGCGACCGATCTGCGCGCATCGGTCTCGCTCGTCATCGCCGGACTCGTGGCCGAGGGTGAAACGATGATCAACCGAGTCTATCACCTCGATCGCGGCTTCGAGCGCCTGGAGGAGAAGTTGACGCGCTGCGGCGCCATGATCGAGCGCATCAGTGCCGGGTAACGCTTGAGCGTCCGGGATTGAGCCACCTGCAGTTGCAGCGCAGACGTTGGTCGTGCTGAACGCAGGCCTACCCGATCCTGCGGCTCTTCGGCGCAATCTATCATCAGACGACCTGATTGCCGGGATCAACGGCCGCCGTTGGTTGCGCCGCCAGGGCCAGGCGGGTATCACTCGCCCCAGCCCGCAGCGCCCCAGCCCGGCGGCGGGTCCGCCTTTGTCGTACTCCAACCGGTCCGCGCCAACCACACGGCCTGTCCATGATTCCACTCAAGCTGATTGCGCTCGACGCCGAGGATCTGGCCGTGATCTCAGCGCACGTCCAGGATGCGGTCGTGCGCGTTGGCGACATGGCCTATCTGCCAGGCGAGAAGCGCTTCGCGGCACTGATCAATCGCTTCGACTGGGTGGGTGTGGTAATCGCCGCCGAGACCGGTCGCAAACCCGAATGTGAGCGCCGCCGCGCCGGACTGCGTTTCGAGCGTGTCATGCGGGCCCGGATTTCGGGCATTTCGCTCAGCCAGAAGAACACCTTCCTCTCCTTGCTGTCAGTCACGTTCGAGGCTGCCGGTGAGGATGATCCCGCAGGCCGGGTCCGGATCGATTTTGCCGGTGGTGGCGCGATCGAGCTGACCGTCGAGTGCATCGAGGCGGAGTTGAAGGACCTGGGCGCCGCTTGGCGGGCCCGACGCGTTCCCGACCATGGCGAACAAGGCGGAAGCGGATAAAGGAGAACGCAGCGCCCCGACCGTTGCGTTGCGGCTCGGCGTAATGACTTGGCCTGGGGATGTGAAAGGCGAATGGCCGGCGGCCGGTGCGGTTTCGATAATCACAGCCGCAAGGTTTTCGGGTCTGCCGGGCATAGCCATCAGGCAGCCCGGAAAGTTGGATGCAGATTGAGACGTTGAGGAGCGGCCGAGCAGGCCGGAAAACGAGATGCCCAAGCGCTTGATCACCTCGGACCCCGGTTTCGAGGAGGGCTTCAAGGCCTTTCTCGCCGAAAAGCGCGAGGTGTCGGCCGATGTTGATGCAGTCGTGCGCGAAATCGTCGATACGGTTCGCCGCGACGGGGACCGCGCGCTCATCGCCTATTCACAGAAGTTCGATTCTGTCGACCTCGACAAGGTCGGCCTGCGCGTCACAGAAGCTGAGATCAAGGCCGCACGCCAGAGCTGCAGCAGCGAGACACTCGACGCGCTCGAGCTTGCGCGCGAACGCATTGCCGAGCACCACGCCCGCCAGCTCCCCGGCGACGACCGCTACACGGATGCCGCCGGTGTCGAGCTCGGACATCGCTGGATGGCCGTGGAATCGGCGGGTCTCTACGTTCCCGGTGGCCTTGCGTCCTATCCGAGCTCCGTGCTGATGAATGCGGTTCCTGCCCACGTCGCGGGCGTGCCGCGTATCGTCATGGTGGTGCCGGCGCCGCGCGGCGAGCTCAATCCGCTCGTGTTGGCGGCGGCCGAAATTGCCGGTGTCAGTGAGATCTACCGCGTCGGCGGCGCGCACGCGGTTGCAGCGCTCGCTTATGGCACGCAGACGATCGCGCCTGTCGTCAAGATCGTCGGCCCCGGCAACGCCTATGTCGCGGCCGCAAAGCGCCAGGTGTTCGGCACCGTCGGTATAGATTCGATCGCCGGCCCCTCCGAGGTGCTTGTTATCGCGGACAAGGACAACGATCCCGACTGGATCGCTGCCGATCTCCTTGCACAGGCCGAGCATGATACGGCGGCGCAATCGGTCCTCATGACCGATGATGCCGATTTCGCCACGGCCGTCGAGCGGGCGGTGGAGCGCCAGCTGAAGACGTTGAGCCGCAGCGAGATCGCCGCCGAGAGCTGGAATGTGTTTGGCGCGACGATCCTTCTGCGCTCTCTCGATGAGGCGCCGGCGCTGGCCGACCGCTTTGCCGCCGAGCATCTGGAGATCGCCACGTCCGACGCAGAAGCGCTGGCAGCCAGAGTGCGCAACGCCGGTGCGATCTTCATCGGCCGATATACGCCGGAGGTGATCGGCGACTATGTGGCGGGATCGAACCACGTTCTGCCGACCGCGCGCAGCGCACGCTTCTCCTCCGGCCTTGGCGTGCTCGACTTCATGAAGCGCACCTCGATTTTGAAGCTCGACGCCGCTTCGCTCGATCGGCTCGCGCCCGCGGCGATGGCGCTGGCACGCGCGGAGGGACTTGAGGCGCATCGCCGGTCTGTCGAGATCCGGCTTGAAAGAAGCAGTGCGGGGAAGTGAGATGCAGGAGCAAGGGGCAATGGAGCAGCCGAGTCGCGCGCGACTCTACGCCATCGACATCGACGAAAAGTCGATCGCCCGCAACAACCCCAACATCGAGCACGAGCGCGAGGTTGCCATCTTCGATCTGCTTGACGGCAACTCTTTCACGGTGACCGGCCGCGAGGATGGTCCCTATCGGCTGCGACTGTCGATCGTCGACCAGAAACTCCAGTTTGCGGTCGGCACCGAGGTGGAAGAAACCATCGTCACGCACTTCCTCTCGCTGACGCCGTTCAAGCGCATCATCAAGGACTACTTCATGGTGTGCGACAGCTACTACGAGGCGATCCGAACCGCGCCTCCGTCCAAGATCCAGGCGATTGACATGGGCCGCCGTGGTCTTCACGACGAGGGGTCCCGAACGCTGCAGGAACGCCTTCAGGGCAAGATCGATGTCGACTTCGACACCGCGCGCCGCCTGTTCACGCTGATCTGTGCTCTTCACTGGAAGGGATAAGGCGGCACGATGGCGGGCGATCTGCCAGGCGCGGTATTGTTCGCCTGCTCCATGAATGCTGTGCGTTCGCCGATGGCAGCTGCGATGCTGCGCCATCTGGCCGGCAAACGCATCTATGTGGAGTCGGCTGGCGTCCGGGCGGGTGATACCGATGGGTTTGCCGCCGCCGTGATGAGCGAGATCGGCATCGACATGTCCGCTCACAGGCCGCGCACGCTTGCTGAGCTCAACGACTCCAGCTTCGATCTCATCGTGACGCTATCGCCGGAAGCACATCACCAAGCACTTGAGCTGACCCGAACCATGGCCGTAGACGTCGAGTACTGGCCGACCATCGACGCGACGGTTCATCTTGGCCATGGCAACCGCGAGCAGATGCTGCAGTACTATCGCGGCGTGCGCGACAGTTTGTTCGAGAAAATCAGGCAGCGCTTCGGCTTCGAGGGTGGCCCAAGCGTCTGATGGCTGGCTGGGCTCAGGCCGCCTTCAGGCCCGTCACGAAGAATGTCTCCTGCATTCCAACGCCCTTGATCTCGATCGCGCCGCGCGTCTCGAATGTGAATGCGTGCTCCAATCTCTGGCGGCACGCCGGGCAGATGAGGATGCGCCCGGGCACGCTGCGGCTTTCGAGACGGCTGGCGAGATTGACCGTGTCACCCCACACGTCATAGCTGAACTTCTGCGTGCCGATTACGCCGGCCATCACAGGCCCCGACGCGATACCGATGCGAATTGCGATGTCGATTCCGGTCTCCTTGCGCAGTCGCTCGATGAAGGCGAGCATGTCGAGGCCCAGCCGCGTCACGCGTTCGGTATGATCGGCGACCGGCTCCGGTATTCCTGCAGCAGCCATATAGGCATCGCCGATCGTCTTGATCTTCTCGACGCCATGCTTGGCTGCCAGGGCATCGAACTCCCGCACGATTGTGTTGAGAAGATCGACCACCTTCGCCGCTCCGAGCGAACGCGCCAGCGGCACGAACCCCGATATATCCGAGAATAGGATCGAGGCATTCTCGAACGTATCTGCGATCAGTGTGTCGGGTTTGGATTTGAGCCGTTCGACGATCTTTTCGGGTAGGATGTTGCGCAGCAGCCGATCCGTCTCTCCCTTCGCATTCTCCACCAGCCTGAACGCGTACCATACCGTCACGGCAATGAGCCCGAACGCCGTGATCGCACTTTGCGTATAAAGATCGTTGAGGATGCGCGGGTTGGGTGGGATATGAGCCGCGGCCTGCGGGTATGAGAACCAGACATACAGATGCAGCGCGAGACCGGTGACGACGACTGATACGGCCAAGCGTACGCGTTCCAGTCCGAACACGAAGAACGGCGCGGCGGCACCGACGACGAAGAGCAGCGCGGTCCCTCCGTCACGCCCGAGATAGGAGGCGATACCGGTCAGTGCGACATACTCTGTAACGACGATCAGCAGCCCGCCTGCGATCTCGCTGAAGCGATGCGCGATTGGCACGAACGCGACGACCGCCGCGATCGCGATGTTGATCATCACCAAAGGCCGATATTCCGCTCCCTCGGTCAGTCCATATTGAAGCGCAAAGATCATCGTCGTCAGGATGATCAGGTAGACGAACACGTTGAGGATCATCAAGCGCCGCTTGATGTCGCGCCGATACCCCGACGTGCCCGCTTCCGCCAGCCGGCCGAACCCGGTCAGGAGCCCCGAGATCCCCGGAAGCCGTGCAAGGCGGCTGAGCAAGCTCGTGAAGGTCTGCCAGAAGCGTTGCATGTCGTGTCTGCTCGATCCTCGCTGCCCTTGCTGCGCGTCTGCGGCTGCAGCAGGGGCGCTTTCGCGCATCGCGCTACTCAAGGCCGGCCACGGTGGAGAGCTCCTCGATATCGCAGGTGAACTGGCTGCCCTTTCGCGCAATTGCGCCGCTGGATTCCAGCATCGAAAGTGCCGTGTTGACCTTTGGCCGGCTGGCGCCGATCAGCATGGCAAGCTCCCCCTGTGACATGCCCAGGTCCACTGTTACGCTTCCTTCCACCGCATCGGGATCCTTCTGCCGCGCGGCGGCCAGGAAGAAACGCGCGAGCCGCACCTCGATTGGGCAGAGCGCGATGGCTTCGAGCTGCTGATCCGCATCGCGAATGCGCCGGCAAAGGAACCGTGTCACGGCGTCGATGAGATGCGGTCGCGTCTCGGCCAGCCGCATGAAGGCGCCGCGCCCCAGGCTCAAGGCTTCCGTCTTGACTACGGCGGTCGCGTCCGCCGAACGCGGTCCCTCGTCCAGCATCGCGATTTCGCCGAAGACCGATCCGGTCTCCGCGTGTGCGAATGAGAGTTCCCGGCCTTCTGCGGTGAGAACGGAAAGCCGCACGCGGCCCTTTGTGACCAGATAAACCTCGCGGCCCTTGTCGCCGCGCGTGAAAATGACTTGCCCGGCATTGAAGTTGACGGGTCGCATCTCGGCCAGCAGCGCCCGCCGGTCGGCATCGTCCAGCGGCTCGAACATCGCCGCATTCTCGATCAGCTCGAGATGCTTTTCGTTGATGGCCATAGAGGCCCTCCGCTCGAACGCACAGCTCGGAAAACCGTTCGATTTAGCCTGACCCGGCCCCTGGCTGGCAATCTCTTTGTGCAGGCTTGCTTTTCATAGCGGCGCTTTGCATTCTCCGCGGCACCGGGCAGGCCATGAGCCCGGTCCTCCGGTAAGGGGGTTGTCTGCCCGGTAAGGGGTTGTCTGCTTTTGGATTGCTAACGTCGCATATCATCTGGCAGAAGCACGGCCCGCGCCTGCATCGGTGGTTCGCTGGATGACACGGAGTCTTCATGACCTTGCCCAAGACCGCGCTGCTCAACGTATTGCGCCGGATCGATGGCCCCCGGCGCGAGACGCTGCGCCAGGAGCGCGCACGTGAGCGGGCCTCTGATCCCGAAGCACCGTTCGCCTCCAAGCTCGTGCTGGCGAGTGGCAGTCCACGGCGCTTGATGCTTCTCTCGCAAGTCGCCATCACGCCCGACGCGGTGCGGCCATCCTCCGTCGACGAGACCCCGCGCAAGGCTGAGATGCCGCGCGCTCTTGTCGCCCGGCTGGCGCGCGCCAAGGCCGAATCGGCTCGCGATCAGATCGCCAATGATCACGATTTAGCCCACGCGCATGTGCTGGCGGCCGACACCATAGTGGCGGTCGGCCGTCGCGTGCTGATGAAACCCCAGTACATCGAGGAGGCGGTTGCCGCGCTGCATCTGCTGTCTGGCCGGGCCCATCGCGTGCTGACCGCTATCTGCCTCATCGCCCCTGACGACCGCATGCGCACCAAGATCGTCGACACACGGGTGCGCTTCAAGCATCTTTCGCGTAACGAGATCGAGGCCTATATCGCTTCGCGTGAATGGCGCGGCAAGGCTGGTGGCTACGCGATCCAGGGGCTTGCCGGTGCCTTCGTCCAGAATATCAACGGCTCTTACACAAATGTCGTTGGACTGCCGTTGACTGAGGTGACGCAAATGATCGTCGCGGAGGGCTTCCCTGTACATTATGCGTGGGCCCGCTCCGCCGAGATCGAGCCCGAGTAGAGGTCCGACGCAGAGGCGACGGCCGAATGATGCGGGCCATGAACGGGAATTGGGAGATACGCCGACGTGGCAAAGACGGCACCGAAATGCCCCATCTGCGGTGAGCCGACCGCGCGTGATTTCCGCCCGTTCTGCTCTCGCCGCTGCGCTGACGTCGATCTGGCGCGCTGGCTGAATGGCGCCTACGCGATTCCCGTCACCGATTCCGATGCCGACGAGGATGGCGACACTGTTGGCGCAGAACTCGCAGCACGCGAGGCATACCAGCAAGACGATCGCTGAGCGGGTGGAGGTCGTTTCGCCGCCGCCCCGCCTCAAGCAGGGGTATAGAGCAGGCCACAACCGCCAGATCTGAGAACCGGCATCCGGACAAAATTTAGCTCTGTTTCAACCTCGCACCACGCCCGAGGCATATCGAAACGCTGCTTTTTTGCAGCGCCGCGAAGCAGTTAACCGTTTGTCAACCTTTCGCCACTGCTGCGTCTAGGTTCCACCATCCGAATCGCCCAGATTCAACCTATGAGAGAATCTGGCTCGACATATACAACTCGCAGGCCGGTGGCGCTCGCGCTGGGTTGCGTCTTGATTATCTCTGCAAGCTTCATCCCGGTGGCCGCCGCGCCCGATCATGGCCACATCGTCGGTTCGGCCTCGGTGATTGACGGCGATACCATCGACATTGCCGGCCAGCGCATTCGCCTTGAAGGCATTGACGCCCCCGAATCCGGCCAGACCTGCGCGCGACGTTTCTTCGGCACATGGCGTTGCGGCGCGGCTGCCACCAAGGCTCTGCGCAATCTGGTCGAGGGCCGCACCGTGACGTGCGAAAATCACGGCACGGACCGTTACGGTCGCATGCTCGGCGTCTGTTTCGTTGAGGGGATCGAGATAAATCGGCGCATGGTAACCCAGGGTGATGCCTGGGCCTTTGTGAAATACTCGACGTCGTATGTCGCAGAGGAGCAGGAGGCGCGCGCCCGCCGCCGCGGCATCTTCGCCACGCGGGACAACCAGCCGCCGTGGGAATACCGCAAGCGTCAATGGTCGACCGCCCAACAACACGCGCCTGCGGGCTGTGCCATCAAGGGGAACGTCACACGCAATGGCCGCATCTATCACATGCCCTGGAGCCCCTGGTACGACAGGGTGACAATCGAAGAGGCCCGTGGCGAACGCTGGTTCTGCTCAGAAAAAGAAGCGATGACAGCAGGTTGGCGCCCTGCGCAGGGTTCGTGATCTCGATCCGGCAGGAACCGCTCCGTACGTTCGCGCCGGGCTGATGATCGGGCCGGCCGGCTTTACACTTGGCCGGCCTTCGCGCGCCAGCTCGGTCCGTTTCCGATATTGCCTGCCACGCCCGGCGCCGCCATGCTCGACATTTGCTTGAGAAATAGGCATTCTCCGTGCGTTTTTTCCGCTCCCATCCGGATTCTGGAAACGGGGATAGATGTCCAAACGCAATGCAATGATGGCCAGCACGCTTCTGGCCGCAGCAGCCTGCGCCGCGATGGCGATCGTCTCATTCGCCGGAGCCGAGCCTGCTGTCGCGGGTAGCACATGGGAAGGCCTCAAGGCCGAAGTTGTCGGCGCCCGCTCTGTCCAGAGCGGCCTCGGGGTTGTCACCGTGACCGCGCCCGTTCGCCCTGAGGATCAGCGCGCCGTGCCGGTCGCAATCGATGCACGCTTTGCCGATGGACGCACAGTGAAGTCGGTCACGCTGGTGGTCGACGAGAACCCTATGCCCGTCGCCGCTGTCTTCAATATGGGTCCGAACCAGCGTCATGTGTCGTTGAAGACGGCCATCCGGCTCAACCAGCAGACGGAAATCCGTGCCATCGTCGAAGCGAGCGACGGCGCCCTTTATATGACGTCACGACTCGTCAAGTTCGCAGGTGGACAGGCGGCTTGCGCTGCGCCTCCGACAGGCAACCCTGAGGAGATCGCCGCCAATATGGGCAAGATGAGCCTCGTCGAGGCGCCCACCGAGGCCAACGCAACGCAGATAGCGCACGATATGCGCCTGCAGATCTCGCATCCAAATCACACTGGCATGGCGATGGATCAGCAGACTCTGCTCTATATCCCGCTGCGCATGATCACGGCGCTTGAGGTTCGCCAGGGAGACGTCAAGTTGTTCGACATGACGGGCTCCATCACAATTGCCGAAAACCCCTACTTCGAGTTTCCGGTATCGCTGGTGGGCGACCATCAACTCAAAGTCCTCCTCAGAGATAGCGACGGCACCGAGTGGTCTCGCACGATGCCGATCCGCGCCGGGT
This sequence comes from Hyphomicrobiaceae bacterium, assembly GCA_036768475.1. GTDB lineage: Bacteria > Pseudomonadota > Alphaproteobacteria > Rhizobiales > Hyphomicrobiaceae > JAEUMD01. Next base: position 63,536 of record DAIPMW010000019.1, read on the forward strand.
CCTGACGCACTGTCTCCCTCCGGTTCCCCTCGGTTTCGACGGCCTCTCGACCGTTACGCCGGGTATCGCCGCCATGCGTATCGCGAGGAATGGCCGTGCTTTGGGTTGCCCGGCCGAGGCACGGATGGACTTTGCCTCTTGAACGGCTCTGGGCCCTGAGATGAGCCTGACGCGACCCGCCGCGACCCTCGTTCGCCTACTGATCGGCATGCGCGCAAATCCCTGAGGGTACGTCCATTTCAACGGTTGCGCCGACGTGCCATCTGACTATAGTGCGCCGCTGTTCCCAGATCCGGAGGGGTGGCCGAGTGGTTGAAGGCGCACGCCTGGAACGCGTGTGTGCGGGAAACCGTACCGTGGGTTCGAATCCCACTCCCTCCGCCA
>DAIPMW010000020.1:0-63751 GCA_036768475.1 Hyphomicrobiaceae bacterium
TCATGCCGGGACCCATCTGACCGCCCTGGCCCATCATGCCGGGACCCATCTGACCGCCCTGGCCCATCATGCCGGGACCCATCTGACCACCCTGGCCCATCATGCCAGGACCCATCTGACCGCCCTGGCCCATCATGCCAGGACCCATCTGGCCCCCTTGGTCTTGTTGCGCTAACGCTGTTCCACTCAGCACGGCGCTCGTGATCACTAAGGTCGCAGCTAAAGTCTTCGAAATGTTCATTGTGGAGTCTCCATTACGGTCGGCGGCAACACTTGCCGTCTAAGACCTAAGCAGCCGCACAACCATCAAAAGGCAAGAAGTGAGACTGCACAGTTCATTTGATCAATGCGAACGTGCGCTATCGACCCAGGCCATGCAATCGGAGGGAAACGCACATTGCTCTATCGATTGGCAGTAGGTTGACTAGGTCTGAGGCGGCTTGGGTTCTGGAGGCAGGTCGCGGCCAACTGCCCTCTGTTGACAGACAAAAAAATCAAACTCGCGCTGCGGAGCCCCTAAGGAGAAGGCGCTCGTGATTACACCGCCATGCGCATAAACACATGAAGCCGCGCATCCTTTCACGTGGGAACAAGCCCCGCTGCAATGTGAGCAATTACTGTCTTGGCAACAGCCATCGCACAGCGAATTCGCAACCATTGCATCCACCAACGAAATGTCCGTTTCCAGAATGCACAGTGCCTTCGAAATATTCAGAGTTAAAGCACGAATATTTTTTCTGCGCTGGCGACCAACGTGAGCGATAGCCGTGATCGCGCCTCTTGCATCATTGGCAAGCATACGATGGATTCGTGCGGCATCTGCATGCGGATGACCCGAGTGGGCATGCGCAGGAGTTATTACAGAGGCACAATGCAATAATACCAACAGCCCTAAAAATGGAGAGATATTGCGCAACCAATACATACTCAAATCTCTCAATTCGTTCGCAGGAGCGGCACAACGCGGGACCGGTATCGATCCAATGCACCTCTCGCCCTGGACGTATCGCTGGTCAAACCACCAATGTGACTATCTGGCGCAAAAGCCATATCAATGCGTCGGAATGTTGTGATGTATGCAGCGAAATTGCAACCCCTTTATGTGCTGCGGGAATATCGTTACGCGTGAAATTTGGCCTCGACTTTTACCGCAATTGTAGATGGCTTTCTTCGGACCGTAGTCGCCGGGACAGTCCGCCCAGATTTCCCTCTGGCCGCAGCCATCGGACCGTCAAAACATCTTTTTCGCCTCCGATTGCAGACTCCGATCCGAACGCAACGAAGGTCAACCGACGAGCACTGAGCGCGACGCAGCAAGCGCCGCGAACAAACGCGACGACGAGATGAAGCCGAAGAAGTCGGCGAGGCTAGCTTCCTTCACGCCACGTGCAGCGACCATATCGGTCATCTGCTGCAGGGACACCAGCACCTGAATGCCAGCCGAGATGACGTATCCGGAAACAAGCGACCACAGCGCCTTCCAGAACATCCCCACGCCAGTCAACAGCGGTTGGAGAACTGCGTCCATGAACTGAAAATACTGTGCCTGGGCACAAGTTCCCGAATGTATACGACATTTTTTGACCAGCCACCTGACTGACCTCATGCTCTCGCGGTTTCGCGTGACGAAAAGTTCACTGGACGGCTGCGACGACCCGGCCTACACGAGACGCCATGAGGTGCTGGGTAAAATGTATCGTGATCGTAGTGGTCGCCGCTTTTGCGGTTGCTTCTAACTTGCAGATCGCCCAGGCTACGGTGATGGACATTCAGATGTCCGAACCCATGGAAGCGGGCGGTGGCTGTGCGGACTGCCCTGACGGACCTGAAGGTAGCGGGCCACCCTGCGCTTCCGATTGTGTTCTCTCGTCCGTGGCTCTACCGGCAGCTGACCCTGCGAACGTCTCACCGGTCCACGTTGATGCCTTGATGCCCATGCGCAAGACCGGTCTAGCAGGCTGGCGCGCACCGCCAGATCCATTCCCTCCGAAATGCTTTTCATGACGCACGGGCCTGCCGATCGGCTTGTCAGCGTGCAAAGCCGACTCGCAGTGAACCACGGTAGTCGCGCTCGCCGTGACCATGTTCAACATTTGCCGATGTAATAGATCAGGAAACGTCATCATGCCAAAGCTTGAATGCGCGATGGTCTCGCGTCGCAATGTGCTGCTCGCCAGCGGCGCAACGGCTGCCGCCGCAGCGCTGCCCTCATGGGCCATCGGCGCAGCTCCGCTCAAAAAATTCACGCTCGAAACCAGCACTGAAAGCCGGAGTCAAATCGCACCGGTTCCGTATCCGCCGACGCGAGTATGGACCTACAACGGCAGGGTTCCAGGACCGGAGATCCGAGTGCGGCAGGGTGATCGCCTGCGCATCGACGTAGAGAACGGTCTTGACGAGGAAACAACCGTGCATTGGCATGGGCTACGCGTGCCGAATTCCATGGATGGTGTGCCGCATCTTACACAGAAGCCCATTGCGGCGTCCGGCGGCAGGTTCACCTATGAATTCGATGTGCCGGACGCCGGAACGTACTGGTACCATCCCCATCAGCGCAGTTTCGAACAGGTAGGACGGGGCCTCTACGGCCCGCTAATTGTCGAGGAGCGCAATCCAATCCGCGTCGACCGCGACGTAACCTGGGTGCTCGATGACTGGCGTCTCGAACGTGACGCACAAATCGCAACCGACTTCGGCAACCGTCACGATGCGGCTCACAATGGAAGGGTCGGCAATACCGTCACGATAAATGGCCGTGTACTCGAGACATTCGAGGTAAAGCGTGGTGAGCGCATCCGGTTGCGCCTCATCAATGCCGCCAATGCGCGGATTTTTGCTCTGCGCTTCGCCGGCCATGAGCCCCGGATCATCGCGCTCGATGGACAGCCAGTTACACCGCACACGCCGAGTGAAGGTCTGGTTGTCCTCGGACCCGCCATGCGCGCGGACCTGATCATTGACATGACGGGCGAGTCCGGCAAGCGGTACACGATCACCGATCCGTTCTACGGCGGGCTTGAATACAGGCTGATTGATTTCGCCTATGCCGACAGCCCGCTGCGCGACAAGCCGCTCAATAGCGAGGTGGCCCTCGCTGCCAACACCATGTCCGAGCCCGATCTCAGCACTGCTGAGCGCCATCAGGTACGTTTCAATGGCGGCATGATGGGCGGGATGATGATGAGCGGCAACCGCGGCGGCATGATGAACATGATGGAGATGATGCGTAGCGGTAAAATGTGGTTCATCAACGGCGTTGCCGCCAATGGACACGTGATGGATCCGTTCGTGACGCTACAAAAGGACCGCAGCTACCTCCTCGACATGAGGAACGATACGGCATGGCATCATCCGATGCACCTGCACGGCCATTCGTTCCAGGTGCTCTCCCGCAACGGCAATCCTACAACGCACCGTGAATGGCAGGATACGGTACTGATGGCGCCGCGCGAGCGAGTCGAGATCGCCTTCGTTGCCGACAACCCCGGCGACTGGATGTTCCACTGTCACATCCTCGAACACCAAGCCGCAGGCATGATGGGAGTCGTCCGCGTTTCGTAAAAACCGCAACGTGACTTCAACATTTAGAAGAGAACGAAAAAACGAAGAGAACAATGGCAATACCCGCAGCGACCGGAGTGTTAGCCGGAGCGGCCCTCACAAGCTATGCATCGATGGCGCAGGACGCCATGATCCATAAAAGCCCCAGTGCGGCTGTTGCGAAGGTTATGCCGCTTACCTTAGCCAGAATGGCTTCAAGGTAACTGTAAAGCCGACCCATGAACTTTCAACCATGAGTCGACGCGAAGGCGTCCCGGAAGCTTTCCAGGGCTGCCATCTTGGATACATCGACGGCTATGTCGTGAGCGGGCACGTCCCAGTGCGCGCCGTGCGCAAGCTTCTCGCCGAACGCCCAGCAATTCGGGGCATTGCCCTACCGGCTATACCTCAGGGCTCGCCAGGCATGTCCGGCGTGAAAGAGGGACGATGGATTATCCATTCCATCGGCGACGGAGCGCCAAAGCGTCATGCGATTGAATAGTGAAATTCTGGAACCTCCACGTGCTGAAGGCTACATCGATAGAAATTTGAAGACTCTTTCAGTTTACTAAAAGCGCTGGAAATTATCTCCGTCGTTGAAAGTCGGCATCGAAGTCCGATACCGACTGGACTTGCCTTGGGAACCACGCATTGGTGGTGGGACCGGCGCCGGTTCACCGGGCGCCGATTTCATATGGCTCGCCTCGCGGAATGCGGGGTTTTGGGTGGTGGGAGCGCCAACGACGGCGCTCCGATAACCACGGAGCCCAAGATATGTCCACCAAAGCAATCGACAAGACCGCCAAAACCAACCGATCGGCCACCGCGCGACGCGCGCCTCGGAAAAAGGTCGCATCGTTGCCCGAGAAGACCGCGAACACGACCGCGCATCGCAATCGCAAGGAGCCTCCGACGAAGCAACCTGTCGAAGAACGCACAACCAAATACGCGGCGCTGCTGCAGCTCTTGAAACAAGCGGACGGCACGACCATCCCAGACATGATGCAGGCCACAGGTTGGCAGCAGCACAGCCTGCGCGGTTTCCTGGCTGGAACGGTGAAGAAAAAGCTGGGGCTCACACTGATATCATCCAAGGTTGATGGCCAGCATCGCCGGTACCGGATCGCAACCTCGCGTCGGGGGCGCTAACCATGGCCAAGCCCGTATTCGACATCCATGCTGAGATCTCCCGGCTAGAGAGCCTATCAACCCATCAACTGCGCGAGGAGTGGCGGCGAATGCGTCAGACGCCTCCTCCTAAACGGCTGAGCCGCGATATACTCCTGCGCGGGATCACGTACACAATGCAACTGAACACATTCGGTGGCATGTCGAAAGCGACCCTTCGAAAGCTTCAGCCCGCCGCTGAAGGCGCACCAGCAAAGACGCGCCAGCCTCGGCCCTCGTTCAAACCTGGCACGCGGCTCGTGCGCGAGTGGCATGGCGTTACGCACACTGTCATCATTCTGGAACATGGCGTTGAGTGGCGCGCTCAACGCTACCGATCGCTGTCGGTGGTCGCTAGGGAGATCACCGGCGCACATTGGTCTGGGCCGCGTTTCTTCGGACTTCGGTCAGAGCAGTCCAATGATTGATCCCCTGCCCGCTCGCGAACATTCCGCAAAACTGACGGGAGTGCTGGAGGAGCTTCAATGACAGGCGTCTCCTGCGCCATCTATACCCGCAAATCATCCGAGGAAGGGTTGGAACAGGAATTCAACTCGCTCGATGCCCAGCGCGAGGCCTGCGAAGCGTTCATTAAGAGTCAGAAGCACGCCGGTTGGATCGTTGTACGCGACCACTACGATGACGGTGGCCTGTCGGGTGGAACGATGGAGCGCCCGGCCCTCCAGCGGCTGCTCGCCGACATCAAGGCCGGTAAGGTCCAGATCGTGGTCGTCTACAAGGTCGACCGGCTGACGCGCTCACTCGCCGACTTCGCAAAGATCGTCGATGTTCTCGATGCAGCGAGTGCCTCGTTCGTCTCGGTGACGCAGCAGTTCAACACGACGACTTCGATGGGGCGATTGACCCTCAACATGCTGCTTTCATTTGCACAGTTCGAGAGAGAGATTGCCAGTGAACGCATCCGCGACAAAATCGCCGCCTCAAAGGCCAAGGGCATATGGATGGGCGGCACCGTCCCACTCGGCTATGATGTCGAGGATCGCAAGCTAGTCATCAACGCTGTTGAAGCCGAGACGGTGCGTCTTATTTTCAAACGCTATACGGAACTTGGATCCGTAACGCTGCTCGAAGCGGAACTGAAGCGGTTGGGCTGTCTCAGCAAGGTACGCGAAGGCATTTCGGGAAGGATTTCCGGCGGGCGGCCATTCTCGCGCGGCAACCTATATCTGATCCTGCAGAACCACGTTTATCGCGGCGAGGTTGCGCACAAGGGCAACGTGTATCCTGGGCAGCACGACGCCATTGTAGACGCGGACCTGTGGTCGCTCGCGAAAGAGAAGCTTGCCGCTAACCGCAACGCGCACTCACTTGCCGCTGCCGCCAAAGTTCCAAGCTTGCTGTCGGGCCTGATCTTCGACGGAGACGGCCAGCGCATGACGCCAACCCATGCAAACAAAAAAGGGCGCAGATATCGATACTACATCTCGGAGCCTTTTCTCGGCCGTGGCAACGTCGGCCCGAACACAATGCGCGTCCCTGCAGGCGAGATCGAAGGTCTGGTGCTCGACCAGATCTTGCAGCTCCTCCGCTCGCGGCAACGGCTGGTCGAAGTCTTGACGCCACTTGGTCTGACCGCGGCGGAGCTTGAACGTGCGTTTCATGCAGCCGCTGAACGCGCGGAGGAACTTGCTGGAACTAACATTAATCAGCGTCGATGGGTCCGACTGATCGTCTCCAGAGTTGCGCTTGCTCAGGACCAGATCGAGTTGAGTGTCTCCACTGCAGGCTTGGCGTCAGCACTTGGATTCCCAAACGCGGACCAATGCCTGCCAATGCTTGTGTTGCCGATCGCAGCTGATCTTCGGCGTTGTGGCAAAGGCAAACGCATGATCATTGGTGAAGCCATGGCAGAGACGATCGATCCGACATTGGTGAGGCTGATCCAGGAAGCCTTCGCCATCCGCGACGCCGTCTTGGCCGATACGCGCGAGACATTGAACGAGATCACGGCGCGGCGCGGGAAGAGCAACGGCTACCTCACCGCGCTGATGCGCCTTACATACCTCGCACCGAGCATCATTGATGATATCCTGCGCGGTCGGCAGCCGCCGGAGTTGAGCGCCAAAAGCCTATTGAGAACCTCGGCAAGCCTGCCCCTCGACTGGTCGTCTCAACGCAAGCACCTGAAATTCGCCACGGCAGCAGGCAGTCGCGAATAGAGAAATTCGACCCGCCCCCAAAAGTCGAAACGGAGAACTCCCGCAGGGAAGCACGTCCGAATCGGCGAGAGACGCTGACGGACCGTCGACCTACGGCACATGCGGTCGGCAAACGCGCGGAAATGGCGGCGACATTCCCAACCCTGAAATCTTAAAAACTACATTAATATCAATGTCTTAATCGTTGGCTGAGGTGAAAGGATTCGAACCTAAGCATGCAGTTCTGGCGCAACTAGATCCAAGATATTGAAACCGCGACGGAATTTTGGGCAGCGATTTTCTTTGAGTGGTCGGTGTCAATCAATGATTGCGAATTAACTGAGTAGCGTGTGTCCACCCAACTGCAGCGAAAACAGGCCTCGACTTCTACCGCAAAGGACGCATTGGTGGTGGTAGAGGCGCAGGTAGGCAGGGCGCCGATTTTGAAGGGCTCGCCTCGCGGAATGCGGGGCTTTGGGTGGTGGGAGCTTCAATAGCGGCGCCCCCTAACCCAAGGAGCTCAAGCCATGACGACCACGACAATTGAAGACGCTGCCAAGACCGAGCGATCGAATGCCAATCTGCGAGCTAAACGCAAGCAAGCCGCATCACGCGGTCAACCGCGTACCAAGCCAACCACCGTATCAAAGAGAAATCCGCTGCATGAGCAGTCTCCTGCCGAAACTCGCGTGACGAAACACGCGCTGCTCCTACAGCTTCTGAGCCGTGCAGACGGCGCCACAATCGCAGACCTGATGCAAGCCACAAATTGGCAACAGCACAGCGTGCGCGGCTTTCTGGCTGGAACGGTGAAAAAGAAGCTGAGCCTCATCCTGACCTCAACGAAGGTTGATGGCGAGCCTCGCCGATACCGGATCGGGACCTCTCATCGAGGGCGCTGATCATGGTTGCCAGTTCGCAACAAACCGATCTCGAAGCTAAGTTTGCCGCAATCGAGGAACTCAGCCTTCCTGACCTGCGGGCAGAGTGGCGACGGCTTTTTAGGAGGCCGCCGCCACACAGGCTGAGTCGTGACCTTTTGATCCGCGGCATCGTCTACAAGCTCCAGGAGGCCGCCTACGGCGGTCTCACCAAAGCGACGCTTCGTCGCCTCAAAGTTCTGTCTCATCAATCGGAGGCGGGATCGGAAAACAAGCCTAAACGACAAGCTGCGTTCAAACCCGGAACGAAGCTCCTGCGTGAGTGGAACGGGATCACGCACGAGGTCCACGTATTGGCTGACGGCTTTGAGTGGCAAGGGCAGGCATTCAAATCCTTGACCAAGATCGCCGCGGCCATCACCGGCACGCACTGGTCGGGTCCGCGCTTCTTCGGACTGACAACGCGACGTGATCGACCCGCGCCCCGCATTCGCGAGGATCAAGATGACTGACGCCAACGGCTCTATGAGGCCACGTAGACTGCGCTGCGCAATCTATACGCGGAAGTCGTCGGACGAGGGGCTGGAACAGGACTTCAACTCTCTCGACGCGCAGCGCGAGGCCTGTGAGGCATACATTCTAAGCCAAAAGCACGGTGGCTGGACCGCACTCCCAGAGATGTACGACGACGGCGGCATTTCGGGAGCGACAATAGAACGTCCATCGCTGCAACGACTGCTCGCCGACGTGCGTTCCGGTAAAGTGGATTGTGTCGTCGTCTACAAGGTCGACCGGCTGACGCGATCACTGGCCGACTTCGCCAAAATCGTTGAGATCTTCGACGCGTCATCGGTGTCATTCGTCTCGGTGACACAGCAATTCAACACGACGACGTCCATGGGACGGCTGACGCTCAACGTCCTTCTGTCCTTTGCACAGTTCGAGCGCGAGATCGCTGGAGAGCGTATCCGTGACAAGATCGCAGCGTCCAAGAGGAAAGGTATGTGGATGGGTGGTCTCCCACCGCTCGGATATGAAGTACGGGAACGAAAGCTCGTGATCGTGGATCGAGAGGCTGAAACCGTTCGCCACATTTTTCAGCGATACCTCGCTCTCGGTTCCGTGTTCGCACTGCGCGAAGACCTCATGCAGGACGGCATCACCTCGAAACTACGAGTTGATCAGCATGGCAGAACCACTGGTGGAAAGCCATTTGCTCGCGGTGCCCTCTACCACATGCTGAAGAATCGAATCTACCTCGGCGAGATTGTTCACAAGGGCGCTTCTTACCCAGGCGAGCACACGCCGATCGTCGACCAAACGCTCTGGGATGCTGTCGCCAAGCAGCTTCAGGAGAACGCACATGATCACAAGAACTCCACACGGGCGAAAGATCCAAGCCTGCTGAGCGGAATAATCTTTGATGGCGAAGGTGGCCGACTTACGCCCAGCCACGCCAACAAGGCCGGACGACGCTACCGCTACTATGTGTCCGAGTGCCTCATTCGAGGTCCGCGTTCCGGATCGCCCAATGGCCGCAGGCTTCCTGCCCGCGACGTCGAAGACGTCGTACTCAATGCCATCGCCAAGTTCTTGCAGTCGGGGACGAGCGTTCTCGATGCCCTATCGACCATCGACATGCAGATTTCAAAGGACCAAGCGGTTGCTCGCTCTCAATCTCTCGCGAAGGACTGGCAACACCTACCAAGCTCAATGCACAAAGCTTTCGTTCGCCGGCTCGTCCAGCGCGTTGTCTTTCATGCAGATCGCATCGACCTCGATATCGACCGACATCAGGTTCATGCGGTGCTGAATGATCCAGAACTTCGAGAACCGATCGCGTACTCTCGCGATCGGCAGATTCGGGACAGCTATGTCGTCACGGTGGATGCTTCACTCAAGCGTGCCGGCCAGGGTATGAGGATCGTCGTTCACGACGCGCCGGCTGCCAAGGCTCCAAGCGCTGCACTCGTCAATCTGTTCGTCAAAGCATTCGAAATCCGCGACAAGATATTGAACGGCAATGGCGAAAGCATCGAAGTCGCCTCAGAGCGCATCAAGGTCAACGCAAACTACGTCACGGCTCTTCTTCGCATCAGCTTTCTCGCACCTGACATCGTCGAGGCGGTCCTGGATGGACGTCATCCCGTGACATTGACTGCGAGAAACTTCTCCACCAAGACGCACCTGCTGCCACGTGCGTGGTCTCTCCAACGACGCCATCTCGGGTTCTGACGCCGTTACCGCTCTCAGCGCACGCTTAATCCTGAATTCGACTCCACAAAGCCATCGTGCCCCCGCGGCACGCGCGTCGAAATCCGTGCATCTAAATTCAACTCCCGCAGCACGAAACGGCGCTGCAGAGACAACCGCCCTCGTTTGACCCGTTGTCCCGCGCCGTCCGGTCTCTGGCCGCGGCTCGTGTGCCCATCAAGCGTGCTAACCTCGCGAAACGAGGGGCAGTTTTGCGGTCAGAAAAATATATATTTTCCTTTAATATCAATAAGTTAGTTGATGGCTGGGGCGGGAGGGTTCGAACCTCCGCATGGCGGAATCAAAATCCGCTGCCTTACCACTTGGCTACGCCCCAACAGCATCCGAACCCCAAGGGTCGGTGCGAAGCGAGCGCACCATAGTCAAGCGCCTGCCACCGGGCAATCCCGAAGGCGGTGTCAGCCCGTCTGCGCACAAAAATTATGAAAGCCGCGGACGTGTCCAGGACGGGTCAATCGAACGTGTTCCGCAGGCACGCGCCACGGTCTCGGGCCTGTTAGCCATGAGGGTTCACGAAGCCGGTGTGGCCTGCATGGGGCGACACCGGCACCGCGCAAGACGGGTTGCAGGCGGCGGGATCGGAGGCTATAAGGACGCCTCGCTCGCTTCGGTCGGCCTTGAGCCGGCGCCGTCGCGGGCTTTATTCTCTGGAAATACCGCTGACGCGGCCCTTGCGGCGGCGGCAGCCCGGGTGGCGACAGGGTTACCGGCATGTCCCCCATGCCGCGCGTCACCGGACGGTCGGGCGGAGCGTAGCGCAGCCTGGTAGCGCACTTGCTTCGGGAGCAAGGGGTCGGGAGTTCGAATCTCCCCGCTCCGACCAACACTTAGCACTGCTTATTCCGACTGTCGGAACCACACCCATTCCGACTCTTGTTCGCGATTTGCGCTCGACCCAAACACAAAACGCGCGCGGACCGCCGGAATAGAGTGGCGGCACCGGGGTGCTCACGACCAGCGACAGAGGTGTCGAGCGGGCTCCTCCCATCCGGGCTGCGCCAACAGAAACGTGATCGCCAGGGCCGCATCCTGCCTTGCCCCCCTCGCACCCCGACACTACGGTCCTCACCTCGTTGGCCCGCATGAAGACGGGTCGTACAAAAAGAGGAGCCGCCGCCATGTCAGAAGCTCTTTATCGCGACACCCAGCGCGCCCTGCAGGACAAGTTCGCCACCCGCAAGCTCGCCGACACCGTCTCCCAGGTGATCGTCCACGACACGCTCACGGACGAAGACAAGGCGTTCATTCAATCGCGCGATTTCTTCTTCCTCTCCACCGTCAATGCGGAGGGCTGGCCGACTGTCTCCCACAAGGGCGGCGCGCAGGGCATCGTCACCGCGCTCGACGACAAGACGCTCGTGTTCCCGAGCTACGACGGCAACGGCATGTTCCTGTCGATGGGCAACATCGCGGCCAGCCAGCGGATCGGCATGCTGTTCATCGATTTCGAGACGCCGCACCGCACGCGCGTGCAGGCGACGGCCTCGCTCTCAGAGGATGCGGACCTGCTGGCAAGGTTTCCCGGAGCGCAACTCGTGGTAAAGGCGCGCGTGGAGCAGATCTTCGTCAACTGCCCGCGCTACATCCATCGCATGAGCCGTGTCGAGACTTCCAGATACGTCCCCAATGCACAGGGCAAGGCACCGCTGCCGGCGTGGAAACGCATTGACGCCATTCAAGAGGTGCTGCCGGCTGGTGACCAGGGCCGCGCGGACAAGGAAGGCGGGCTCATTTCAATCGAGGATTACGAGGGGCTGGTGCGCGAGGGCAAAGGCTGATCCACAAGATGCGATCCTCAGGCCTCGCTTGGCTCAGCGTGTGCCTGGACGACAGCAAGTGCGGCGGAAGCGATGCGGCTGAGCTCGCTGTCGGCACGGCTCGTGAGGATGACCGGCGCACGGGTACCGAGAATCAAGCCCGCGCATTCTGCTTTTCCAAGATAGACGAACTGCTTGTAGAGCATGTTGCCGGCTTCGAGATTGGGCACGATCAGAATATCAGGTGCGCCGGCGACTGGTGAGGCAATCCCCTTGATGCGCGCGGCTTCGGCTGAAATGGCATTGTCGAACGCCAGCGGACCATCGACCACGGCGCCGGTGATCTGTCCACGATCTGCCATCTTGGACAGTGCCGCTGCCTCCAGCGTTCCGGGAATTGCCGCATTGATCGTCTCGACAGCGGAGAGCACGGCGACCTTCGGTCGCGCGATGCCGAGACCATGCGCCAGGTCGATCGCATTCTGAGCTATATCGCGTTTGGCCATCAGATCCGGCTGAATATTGACGACACAGTCGGCCATCATCAACGGGCGGCTTTGCCCCGGAGCATCGAACACGAAGGCATGGCTGATGCGACGGCCGGTGCGCAGACCTTTCTCCTTGTTGACGACTGCTCCGAGCAACTCGTCGGTATGGAGGCTGCCTTTCATGATGGCGGCGGCTTGACCATCGCGGGCCAGAGCAACAGCGACGGCTGCCGCGGCTTGTGGGTTGTCAGGGGTATCCGTGAGCGACATCCCCGAAAGCGAGATGCCATTTTCATCTGCCATGCGCTCAGTCAGCGCACGCGGGCCGACAAGCGTCGCCTGGATAATGCCGAGTGAATGGGCCTTGGCTGCCGCCTCAAGCGCGTTGACACTCAGGGGATAGGCGACCGCAACCCGCGCCCCGCCCAGCGCCACGGCATCAGCGATGAGTTTATCGATGTAAGGATAGGCGCTCACACTGAACCTCCGCTGAATTTCCATGACAATACGTTGGCCAACGCATCGCAATTCACGCCGCCTGCCGCATCGGTCAGGCAGGCGTATCACAGAAACAGGCGCAGGTGTCGAGGTGTTCGCGAGTGCAGATCAGTTTTTGATTGAAACATGTCCGGCCGTCGTGGCCTGCTTTATTTCTTCGTTTGAGATTGATTGACGGCTTCGACGACACACCCACGTATGGCTCAGGTCGTCAGTGCGGACAAGAGATCGCGCGAGATACGGTTGGCAAGCTGGCGCATGACGGCATATCCGCTCGCCGTGTCGGTGGCGAAATACCGGGTCAAGGCGTTGCCGCTGAGAGCCAGTACGGTGGTATCGTCCAGGCAGGTGGCGGTGGCGACGCGGCGCGGCTCCTCGCCGATCAGTGCGGCCCAGCCGAACGTCTCGCCGGCTTCCATGATCGAGTTGGCGGAAGAGGCGCGATTGCCGACGCCGAGTGAGAAGCGCACGCTGCCGCTGACGATGACGAACACATGCAGCGCCGAATCGCCCAGCCGATAGATGTCATCGCCCTCTTCGAAGCGGAGCTGATCCGCCATTTCGGCAAGCGCTGCGATTGCCTCCGGCTTCAGCCCCTTGAACAGGCTTGCGCCGCTCAGAACCGACTGCGCCTTACTCTTATCGACCATTGCTTGCTCCATGTGTCCGGCCACGGCCGGCCTTCTTTCGTCCATATTACACCGCCGCGACGGCTGGTGGTGATCGCGGAATCGCGCAGCGGATCAACCGAATTTGTCGTACCGGATGAACTCCGCAGGCAGCCTCGCCTCCATGATCAACATGCGCAAGGCACCATCGACCATCGGTGGCGGCCCCGCGACGAAGCCGACCATGTTGTCGTAACGGCCCGCCATTTCGCGCGCGGCAACCTCATGCACGAACCCGCTTGCGAGGCGGATCTCCGGATGGGCGGGATGGGTGGGCTGCGGCGGCTCCTCGTTGGAGAGCGCGATCGTGACTTCCAGATTGCCGTCGGAACGGCGAACCTGCTCGGCAAATTCCGCGGTATAGAAGCAGTCTTCCATGGTGCGCACGCCGAAGTAGATATGGCCCGTGTGCGATTTCAGGTAACCATTCGTGGTGGCATGCTGGGCAATCGACATCATGCCCGCAACACCTGAACCGCCGGCGATGCAGACGAAGTTCTTGCTCTCCTCCGGGCGGAAGGTGGCACGGCCGAGCGGCCCCATGATCTTGAGCGGCTTGCCCGAAACCTCGGTCTCGAACAGCCAGTCGGAAAAGCGCCCGCCGGGCTTGCGCTTGACGACGAAGACGAGCCGGTCGGTGCTTTGCGCGTAGTTGACCATCGAATAGGCACGCATCCCGACCACATCCTCGCACGCGATCGCTGCGAACTGGCCGGCGGCAAAGGACATTGGCCGATCGAGTTGCACCTCGAATTGGATTACGTCGTGGGTCAGTCGCTGCGTGACATCGATACGGCCGGTATAGTCGGCAGGATGCTGTGTGAGCCCGCTCAGCGGCTCGACCTTGGCGGGCACGCGCACGACGCAATCGCCATGCGCATGTGCCTGGCAGAGCAGCACCTCGTTCTTGGCCCGCTTGACGTAGGCCAAACCCGGAGCCTGATCCCAGGCGAGCGAAACCTCGCCTTCCATGACGCGGGCGCGGCACGTTCCGCAGGTGCCCGTCGCGCACTCGTAAGGAAGGCCGAGTCCCTGCTTCAATCCGGCGTAGAGCAGATTATCCGAAGGGTCGCACTCGTATTCGGCGATGCCCGTCTTGCTCTGAACCGTTACTTTCATGGCGCGCGCGATCTCATCATCATGTTTGGGCGGACCAGCGGCGCGCCGGTCTGCCAAAATCCATCACCGATCGCCCAAGTGCCGGACACCGGAGTCCGGTTGGGCGGTCAGCACATGGGGCGTTGAACACTCAAGACTTGGAGAAGAAGGCATCGTCATCCATGTCGCCATCGTCATCGAAGTCGTAGACGATCTCCTCTTCGACGAAGGCCAGGATGTCGCCGTTTTCTTCCTTGCACTGATAGGACTTGATATCCTTCTCAGTCTCGGTTCCCTCCTGAGCGAACGTCTTGAGATTCCAGGCCCACAGATGCTTCGTGCAGGTCAAAACGCAGTTGGCGATGACGCCAGATTCCTCAAGCGGTTCCTCCATGTGAGGGCAGAGGGGCGGCAATGCAGCGAAACCGGAGCCATAGTTGGCGATAACAATCGGTATACCGCCGGCGATCCAGAACTTCTTGAGTGAGTTGGGCGCTACGTCGGATGCCTTACAAACCTTGATCCAGCTCATCTTGGATGCTGTTCCTTCCTCGCCCCTGTTGGGCGGTCCCCAAATTCTGAATTATGCGCCTTTCGGGCGCCGCGCATATTGCCATATGTAACGGATGCATGCGCGCTCGCACGAGGCTTGGGAGCCGATATCGAGGAATCTGGCCGTATGCAGGACTTACCCGCCAAGTGACGCGCCATTCCACCGAACGCCCCTGAAGTATCGTTTACAGGCTTTCACCAATCGAGCGGCACGTGCGGTCCACGGCCAATCACCGCACGTGCCTTCGTTCATGCACGCCGCCGGGGCGCACATGCAGCAACCGCATCAAAGCGGCCAGTGCGAGCCCTTGTCGAGGCGGCGGTTGTCCAGGCGAACCTCACGCTTGACGAACCGTGCCTTGCCATCCTCGATCTTGAAGGTGTCGTGATACTTGCCGACCAGGAACAAGCGGCTCTCGCCGGCATCCAGGTGCGAGTTCACGCCATCGAGCATGTTTTGATATATGACGAAGGAGCTGATCGCCGTTGCGCTCGACAGATCGTCGGCAACATCCACCGCGTAAACCGAGGTGTGACGACGCAGAGGCGAATGGTCGGTGTTGTGCTTTGGCAGCAGGCGGACCAGCGTCTCCATTTCCTTGCGCTTGCCCTGCAAATAGATCATGTCCTTGTTGATCTCAGGGCTGAACGAGGAAATCTTGTAGTGGAAGTCCTCATCGCAAAGATTGAGCCAATCTTCCCACTTCTGGTCATCGAGGGCCATCGTGGCGCGATAGATGGTATCGCGAACCACTGACGCCGCATCATGTCCGTTCTTGTGCATGGACGCATCTCCCATTTCGTAGAGCGTTCGTTTGCCTTGTTTATGTGCTCGGTCGTGTTGCATCGATCCCGGACATCGCCTTCTCTCAGCGCGCGTCGAAAAATGCGGGGCTCGATGAAAGCAGCCGGTGCGGAAAACAAGGGGCGGCATAAAACCGGCCGCCCCCAATGCGATTGCCTATTCGGCAGCCTCAGCCGACTCACCCGGGTTGCGCTCGTGCCACGGCTGGTTGGGATCGTTGGGCAGACGGTTCATCCAACGACCCCACTCGTCGTAGTAGTGGCGCATGCCGACCTCGTCGTGGATCGTCTGGTTCTCGTGACGGCCGTGCAGGATCATGCGCGACTCGGTGTGCGGACGCATCGTCGTGCCCTGGCCGGCAACACCGATCAGGTCCTCGTGCAGGTTGCGGCCGAACGGACCCCAGATCGAGTTGTGGTGGTTGATGCGGGTCTCGCGCTCTTCTGCGGTGTCGCGCTTGAGGCCGAGGCCGCGGAACTCAATCATCACCTTGTCGGGGCCGAGCGGCGTGACGATGTCGCAACGCAGCGCGGAGCCGCGCAGGTTGAAGTTCATGCCCGGGAACAAGTCGACCATGTACCACTGGTTCGGCGGTAGATGCGGGAACGACAGGGCACCACGGCTTTCGAAGCCCTCGTAGTTCTCGTAGTTCACCTCGAACGTACCGACCACGACGTGACCATGCTTGAAGGCAAAGTTCTTGCGCGCAAAGTAGGCATCGTTGAAGCCCGTGACACGGTTATGGTAGTGCATGAAGTCGTGATAGAACTCGCTATTGGTGTCATGCCACAGCTTGTAGTTCGTATCGATGATCGCCTTGTGATAGTGGAAGACCTCGAGCGGCTCGGCATCGATGCTCTTGCGCAGGCACTCGAATGGTTCGCCAGCCCACTCCTCCAGGCCGATCTCGGGGCTATCATCCAGGTTCACCCAGACGAAGCCGCCGAACTTCACTTCGCAGCGCAGGCGACGAAGACCGACGTCCTCTTTGCAGAGGCGGTCCTGGTAGCCTTCCTTCTCACGTGCCACGTAAACGCAGTTGCCCTTCATGTCGAACTGCCAGGCGTGGAACATGCAGGTGATGCGCTTCGGATTGCCCGAAGGCTGGCCCTCAAGGAAGTTGCCCGAGGGACGGCGCTCGAGCAGCATGCCGCGATGCGGGCAGACGTTCAGGAAGGCGCGGATCTCGTTGTCGGGACCGCGCGCAACGATGATGGGCTCACCGGCGATCGACGTCGTGCGGAAGCTGTAGGGGTCCGGCAGCTCCGACTCGTGGCAAACCGGCACCCAGACGCGCTTGAAGATCTTCTCCATCTCGTCGTCGAAGATCTCCTGATCGGAGTAGACCCGGCTATCGATCCACTCTCCTCCCTCGAGCTTGGGCTTAGCGAGCCATTGGCTGTGATTCCTCGCTGGCATTCGTCTACCTCCTCCTGGATCCGCTCTCCTGATTGGCGGATTTTACGTTTGGGATGTAATCCTCACGGCAGCCGCTTCGGCGTCGGGAGTTCAAGGCGTCGGACGCCTCAAGTTGCGCCGACATGATCGTCTTGCCCGTCCCGGCAGGTCCGAAAAGACGGGGCTGCTACGTGAATTCTGAGGGTTACTGTGCCACAGCGATGATTGATGAAAACAATCAAAACTTCCTATCACGTGATCGAACCTACTAATTACGATGGCGAGTCGGACGGCGCTGAAATGAGGCCGGAACAGCGCGCACTCGACCTTCGGCGGCCGTGAAATGGCAATGCCGGGACCCCGAGCCGGATACTAAATTATTATGCTATTTTTGAGGATAAATCTAGTTATGTGAGGGTCAACCCGAGCAAGACGTCGCTTTGATAGGTTGTAGGCATCACAGCATCAACACGAACGATTTTACAATGAGGGGTTTGCAGCGTGCCATTATAGCTGCGACAAGTTGCCATGACCCTGCCGCAGCCGTTGGGCGTGCTTGGCGACGCGCAAGAAAAGCGCTCACTTCGGATTAGCCGGAACGGGCGCTTGCCAGCACTTCAGGAGGGAGAACTTAAGAAAAACCAAGCAATTACAAGTCGAAAAGCTGCTGTGGCGACGGGAATACGAATAAAAGACCGGTCCACAAGCATCGCAAAACCAAGAGGCACCGTTAAAGGTCCCGGGTTCAACTACAAAGCTTCGGGAGGAAGCGCATATGCGATTGCACGCAACACTTGGTATCGGAGCGGCTGCCGTGGCAGCCCTGGTGGCTGCGCCGCTCACGGCGCAGGCCGCGCCCAGTTTCGGCAAGGATGGCGAAAAGGTCAGTCTCGTCGTCGGCTATCAGCCCTACTATACGGAATCGTGGTCTGGCGTCGTCAATAACGGGAAGCAGTTCTGGAAGAAGTACCTTCCGGAAGGATCGACTGCGGAATTCCAGGTCGGTCTACAAGGCGCGATCATCGTCAATGCGATGACCGGCGAGAAACAGCACATCGGCTATGTGGGCGACATGCCGGGTATCGCGGCGACGTTCCGCAATCTTCCCGATCGTGGCGGCACCGACATCCGGATCGTCGCCGCACTGGGTACCTCGAAGCAGCAGTGCAACATCTTTCTTGTTCGCAATGACGCCCCCAAGTTTGCCAACGGCGTCGATGCAGTGAAGTGGATGGATGGAAAGATCACATCGTCTCCGCACGGGTCTTGCACGGATCGGTTCGCTCGGGTTGCCTTCCAGAAGGCGGGCATCAAGCCAGGCTCCTATCTCAACCAGAACATCGAGGTGATCACCACGAATTTCCGTGCGGGTAAGCTCGATGCGTCGGTTATCTGGGAACCGACCGCAACGAAGATGGAAGCTGCTGGGCTGGCAAGACGGGTTGCATCGGGCGAGGATTTCGACGCGCTCGATGGCGGCCTTTTGATCATGCTAAATTCGCTCATCGAACAGCGGCCCGATGTCGTCAAGGGCTGGCTCAAGTCCGAACTGGATTCACAGCTCTTCCTTGCAGATTTGAAAAACGCAGAGGAAGTCTCCAAGCTCGCAGAATCTCAGACGGAGAAAATTGACCGCAAGGTACTCTGGGCATCGCTTTATGGTCCGCCCGAGAATACGGTCAAAGTGCAGTTGGATTTCACCATCAACGACCGTGTGAAATCGCTGCTTAAGGACGCAACAGCGTTCCTTTACAGCCTTGAAAAGAAGCCTGCGGCGGCAGAGACCATTCGTCCGGATGGCATCATGTCGCAATTTGCAGAGGAAGTGCTCAAGGAGCGCGGCTTGACGTCTCCAATCGGAGTCGTCAACGGCCAGCCATCGTCCGCATTCAAGTAGCGACTGGATTACAAGAGTGGCGTGGCTTTGACCGGAACGGTCAAGCCACGCTTCTCGGCCCTAGAACGCATACATCATGCCGCAATGTGTGGCCGGCCAGGTGTCGGGACTCGCAATCATGATGCCCAGGTTGGGCGCCATGCGAGCTTGCGGAATCATCGTCAAGAAATTCGCCGCCTCCAAAGGCAGGGACCGTCCATCCATGACCACTCTTACAACAACCGATGCCTCGCCTGAGAAAATGCAGGCGCCGACCGGGCTAGCACTCTACTGGTACCACTTCAAGAAGTCGCTTTCGACGCCGAGGCCGTATCTCACGGTCTTGGGGATCTTTCTCTGGCTTTTTACTTACTGGTTGCTTTGTGAAGGCCTGAAGGTTGATCGCTTTGATAAGATTCCCGGCCCTGTCGCGGTCGCGCAGGATTGGTTTTCGCGAACGCCATTCCAGGGCATCTCGCTCTTCACCGAGGCCTACTATACCCACATCCTCGTCAGCTGCCGGCGCATCTTGATCGCATTCACGCTGGCTACCGGCATCGGCGTCCCGCTTGGTCTGTTCATGGGGTGGTCAAAGACCGTTCGCGACTACACCTTCCCGATCCTCGAGACGCTGCGGCCGATCCCGATTCTCGCATGGGTGCCGCTCGCCATCCTGATGTTCCCGGGCTTCGAAGGTCCCGTGCTCTTCCTTGCCACGCTCGCCTCGCTGTTCGTCACTACTCTCAACACGATGCTTGGCGTGCAATCGATCGACGAATCCTATTTCCGCGCGGCAGGCTGCCTGGGGTCGAGCAACTGGGACATCTTCAAGAACGTCGTTGTGCCCGGCGCACTGCCCTACGTCTTCACCGGCTTGCAGATCTCGATCGGCGTTGCCTGGTTCTCGCTCGTCGCTGCCGAAATGGTCTCGGGAGACCACGGACTTGGCTACCTGATCGTCGATTCCTACGTCAACAGCGTTACCGTCCCGATGGTGATCGGAATGATCACGCTTGGCTTCGTCGGCTGGTTCACCTCCGTCCTCGTTCGCATCGCCGGCAACCGCCTCATGCAGTGGCACGTCAAGGCGCTCGCCCTCCAGGGCCGCTGAGGACCCGCTCACTCAAGGAACAATTGGTCACATGAACGATATGACGATGAACACAAAACCCACAGCCAGCCCAGCAGCCGCAACCGGCAACGGAGCGCCGATGGGTGGTTCCATCTCGATCCGCAACCTCACGAAGATCTACGACCCGGAAGGCGTCAATGTTTGCGCCGTCAACGATTGCTCGATGGAAATCGCCGCAGGCGAGGTTTGCATGATTGTCGGGCCGTCCGGCTGCGGCAAGACGACCTTGCTCAATGCAATCGCGGGGTTCCACTCGATCACGTCGGGTGAAATCCTGCTCGACAACGAACTGCTTTGCGGCCCTGGAAAACCCAAGGCCAGCCAGGGCGCCGACCGAATGGTTGTGTTTCAGAACGGTGCTCTTTTCCCGTGGAAGACGCTGGCTGAGAACGTGGCCTACGGTCCGATCGTGCAGGGACGCATGCGCAAGGCCGAAGCAAAGGAGAAGGCCTACCACATGCTTGCGGAAGCCGGTCTGGGAGATTTCGGCGATAAGTATCCCGGCGAGGTCTCCTCGGGCATGGCGCGGCGCGCGGAGATCGTCCGCGCGTTGATCAACGAGCCCAAGGTCCTGCTGCTCGATGAGCCATACCGGGCCATGGACGCGCTGACAAAGTCGATCATGCACGAATCGCTCCTGGAGACCTACGATCGCACGAAAGTCACGATCTTCTTCATCACGCACGATCTGGAAGAGGCGATCTTCCTTGGCGACAAGGTGCATATTGTCACCACGCGCCCGTGCAGCCTGAAAAAGACGGTCGACGTGACGATCCCAAGGCCACGCACCTACGAGAGCCTCTCGTCTGAGACGTTCCGCACACTCATGGCAGAAGTGAACGAAGCCGTTCACGAGGAGGCCGTGAAAGCCTTCCAGGCAGGCGAACGCGAGCTCGCTTGAGATAATCGAGTCAATTCACAGACATGTGGTCGTCGAGCGAAGGCGGCCAAGGAAACAGCGAAACAGGCGAACATGGCGAACGTTGCACAATCACACACAGCTCCACCTGTGGTACGACGCAAGTCGAAACTTGCGAAAATGTTGGAAAACCCGTCGCTGTGGCGGGGCATGCTGGCGATCGCCATCTTCCTGCTTATCTGGGAGATCGGCGCACGATTCGACGACTGGTTCGGCAAGGAGTGGACGCTGCCGTTCGTCGGCCTCATTCCTCCACCAACTACCGTATTCAAAGCTTGGCTGGAAATCCTGCCGCAGCCTGGCTACTGGGACAGTTGGATCCAGAGCTTCAAGCGCGTCATGATAGGCTTCGGCGTAGCGATGATCCTGGGCATCCCATTCGGGCTTGCGCTCGCGGTCAACAAGTATTTCCGCGATCTTTTCTTCCCGCCTTTTGAAATCCTGCGTCCCATCCCGCCGTTGGCCTGGGTCCCCGCTTCTCTCATCTTCTGGCCGACCAACGAGATGTCGATTGCCTTCGTGACGTTCCTTGGCGCGTTCTTCACGATCGTCATCAACGTGCTTGGCGGTGCGCGTACGATCGACGTGCGCTATCTGCGTGCGGCCCAGTCGATGGGTGCAACACAGTGGGACCTGTTCTCCAAAATCATCCTGCCCGGCACACTGCCTTCGATCTTCACCGGTGCGGCCGTCGGTATGGGCATCACCTGGGAAGTGGTGCTTGCCGCGGAAATGATCTCCGGCGGCGGCACACAGGGCGGTGGTGGCCTCGGCTTCTTCATCTGGAACTCATACATGGGCGGTTCGCTCGAGCAGGTAGTGGTCGGCATGATCTCGATCGGCATTGCCGGCTATATCTCGTCCAGCGCAATCCGCTGGCTGGGTGATGTGCTGATGCCATGGCGCCGCCTGTTCTGATCCCCAGGACAACATCCCGACCGCCAACACCTGAGCAGACGCATTCGCAATCGAGAAAGGCTTCAACGCCAATGACAGCGACCACAACCACGGACAAGGGGGCGGCCGACCCGCACACGGCGGGCAAAAGCCACCTGCAAGTCCGCAATATCTCCAAGGCCTACGGCGATGAATGGGACATCCAGCATGTCATTTCGGATCTCTCGCTCGACATCCCTCCGGGAAAACTCACGGTGGTCGTGGGCCCGTCGGGCTGCGGCAAGTCTACGCTCGTCAACCTGATTGCAGGTTTCGAGAAACCCGATACGGGACAGGTCCTGATCGACGGCAAGCCCGTAACCGGGCCTGCCAAAGACCGCATGGTAGTGTTCCAGGAAACCGCGCTCATTCCGTGGCAGACGACATACCAGAACGTGGTGTTCGGGCCGAAGCTGCGTGGCGATCTGCGGGGCAAGGCCCTCGACGACGAAGCCAAGCGGCTGCTGGTCAAGGTGGGCCTGGGCGAGTTCATGCACAAATACCCGCTGCAGCTTTCGGGCGGTATGCAGCGGCGTGCCGAGCTTGCGCGTGCGCTCATCAACGAGCCGCGCATCATGATCATGGACGAGCCGTTCCGCGGTCTCGACGCCATGTCGCGCGGCCTTATGCAGGAATTCTTCCTGAGGCTGTTCGAGGAGAACCGGCGAACCAATCTGTTCGTCACATCGGAGATCGACGAGGCAATCTTCCTCGCTGACCGTCTGGTGATCCTGTCGAACCGTCCGGCGTCGGTGCGCAAGGTTCTGGAGATCGACCTGCCGCGTCCGCGGCATTACTCGATGCTGAACTCCAGTGAAGCCTACGCCTACAAGCGTGACGCCATGGAATTGCTGCACGAGGAGGCGATGAAGAGCTTCCGTTCACCGTCGGCAGGGTCGAACTTCGCCCAGAGCTATTCGAACCCGGGCGGACACTGACACGAAAAATCCGCCACGCCGCGGCGCATGCAGGGCGTCTTGCATGCGTCGCGGCCGGCGGGGCGCGCGCCGGCTGGGGGACCCCGGCGCGGGCCAGCCAACATGGCGGGCCCAAACGATTACGCAACCAAGGCAACAGACATTCCAATGTTAGAATTGCTCGCCAGTGCCGCACAAAGGCCCGTCGTCGCGGTGCTCGCCATCACGGGTGCGTTGCTCGTATCTGCGGGCGCACTGGCCGCCAGTCCCGATCCCAAGGCCCCGCCGCGCACCAGTGCGCAATACTTGACCGTGGCCGGTTACGCCCTCACGATAGCCAGCATATTCCTGTTCATTGCCGCGGGGTTCCTTTCCGGGCAATAACAGCGATGTGCGCTGATGGCCGCACCGCCTTACCCGACCGGAGCAGACCACACCCACCATGCTGATCGAGGCAGAGGATCTTCAAAAGTCGTTTGCCTCTGTGGCAGCGGTGCGCGGCATTTCGTTCACTGTTGCACGTGGCGAGCGCGTCGGCGTTCTCGGCGCCAATGGCGCGGGCAAGTCGACGACGCTGCGCATGCTGGCAGGAACGCTGGTGCCGGATGGCGGGCGGGCGCGGATCGCAGGAGCTGACGTGGTGGCGTGCGCGCCGCAAGCTTGCACTGCGCTCGGCTATCTGCCCGAAGCGGCAAATGGCTTCAGCTCGCTCACAGTCGCCGAATTCCTGATGTTTGCGGCAGAAGCACGTGGCTTTACGGGCTGCGCGCGCAATCGGGCGGTTGCACGCATCACCGAGACGCTGTCGCTCGGTCCGGCAGTGCGTCGCCCGCTGGGAGCGCTTTCCAAAGGCTGGCGTCAGCGTGCCTGGCTCGCACAGGCGCTGATCCACGATCCACCGGTATTGATCCTCGACGAGCCGACGGACGGCCTCGATCCCAACCAGAAGATCGCGTTGCGCAGCCTGCTGACGTCCTTATCGGAAAACAAAGCGATGCTGATCAGCACACATATCCTGGAAGAAGCCGAGACGCTGTGCGACCGATTGATCATGATCGCCAACGGACGCGTGATCGCGGATGCCAGGACCTCGGACCTTGCCGATGCATCGGGCCGACTTGGTCCCGCGTTCGAGCGCCTGACGAGGGGAGCCGAGGGCGCCATGGCGGCGCAGATCGCATCATGAAATCTGGCAACGAGGCACCTTCCGTGGTCGATGGCGGCGCGGCCCGCGCATTCGCGCGCGGTACATATGCCGTGGCGCGGAATGTCTTTCGGCAGCTTGCGTCGGGATTGATGACGCCGCTTTTTCAAGCTGCATTCCTGGTTGCCCTCGCGATGGCGATCTTTCTCGTCGGGCGCGTCTACCAGACCGACGTTACTTCTCTCGACCTGCAATGGACGTTCTTTCCCTGGCTCGCGGTGGTGTTTGTTCCAGCACTTGCGATGCAGGCCTTCGCCGATACGCCGGGCGATCGCCGGATGGAACTCCTGGCCAGCCTGCCGGTATCTTCCGCTGCCGTCGTGACCGGCACCTGGGCGGCGGGCCTGCTCGTTCTGTTGGCGACGTTTGCGCTGACCTTCCCGTTTCCTGCGACGATGGCCTATCTCGGCGACCTCGATGGCGGAGCAGCGTTCGCCGGATACATAGGCGCGGCCTGTTTTCTCGCTGTCAGTTACGCGATCGCACTCGCCGCTGCCGCTGCCACGCGCGATCAGATCGGCGGATACGTGATTGGTGCGTTGGCGCTCATGACGCTTCAGCTCGGCGGGAGCGACGCAGTCGCCGGTGTCTTACGCGGCACCTCGGCTGAGCCTTTGATCGACATCGTGCCGAAACTCACTCCAGGATTTTGGATGTCCGAGATGGCGAGCGGGCGAATTCCTTTCGCCGGGCTCGTCTACGTGGCGATCGTGACGGTGTTGGCGCTGGCGGTTACAGCCTTCCTTGTCGAGCAACGCCGCAGGACCGGTGCGCCGATGCATCGCGAGGTCCTCTTGCAACGGGCGTTACGCGCCGTCGGCTGGTTGCTGGCGGCGGGTGTGGTTCTCGCCATTGCACTCGATCTCGATGCCGGTCTCGACCTCACTGAGGAGCGGGAATTCACGCTGCACCCGGAAACACGCGTTGTTGCAGCTTCGGCGCCCGATGGCACGCACATAGACTTCTACTGGAGCGCGTCGAATGCAGAGGTGCCGGCGGCGGTTCGCCAGCACGCGGCCCGCGTTGGCCGGTTGCTGCGCCGCATTGCCGGGGCATCGGGCGGACGCATCTCGGTCAGTGTACATGATCCCGCTCCCGACACGCCGGACGAGGACGAAGCGCGGCTCAAGGGCGTGGAGAGCGTATCATTGTCGTCGGGCGGCAATTTCATGCTGGGGGCGTCGTTCGCGCATGGAGAGCGACAAAAGGCAATCGCCTATTTCGCGCCAGATCGCGCATCTGTCATGGAGTACGACATCGCCTTGACGCTGGCGGGGCTTGGCCGGAGCAAAGCCCCACGGATCGGAATCATCTCGCCGCTGCTCGCTCCCAGCAACACGACCACGCCGCGCGAGGGGCTGGCGATCCTGGAGGAGATCAAGCGTGAATACGACGTCGCCATCATCCCACACTTCGCCGATACCCTGCCCGATGGGCTCGATGCACTGGTGGTGATCGACGCAACCATCCTCAAGCCTTCAATGCTACAGGCGATCGATCGTCACGCCATGGCCGATCGCGGGCTCGTGGTGATGCTCGATCCGTTCGTCCGGTTCAACACCGGCTCCAACGTGGTCAATCCGGAGCCCGGCAAGGACGTCAACGACATCTCCGACCTGCTGGCTGCCTATGGCCTGCGCTACGAGGGCAAGGAGGTGGTTGGCGACACGTCGCTGGCTTCGACCGTGGGCGCAGGCGACCAGAGATTCCTCTATCCTTTCTGGCTGCGCGTGCGCAGGCCGCAGTTTTCCGCCACACATCCGGCCGTGGCCGGCCTCAACGAATTGGCATTCGCAGAAGCCGGCGCATTCACACTGCTTGCGCCGGAGCGCACGACAG
The DNA here is from genome assembly GCA_036768475.1 of Hyphomicrobiaceae bacterium. Lineage (GTDB taxonomy): Bacteria > Pseudomonadota > Alphaproteobacteria > Rhizobiales > Hyphomicrobiaceae > JAEUMD01. The sequence continues at coordinate 26,109 of DAIPMW010000020.1, forward strand.
CTCTGGTAACAACAACGGAGCAGGCAGGATCTCTGCCACGCGACGCTTTCAAGGACGGCAATCCGCAAACACTTGCATCGCAACTGCAAGCCAATGAGGGTAGGCGTGTTATCGTTGCGGCAATCTCGGGACATATCTCCAGTGCCTATCCGCCCACATCGAACAGATCCGACAACGGCCCATCGGAAACAACCGCGGCGCGCATTTTTGCAATCGCCGATGTCGACTGGATTTTCGATCCGCTAACGCTCACCGGCAGCGGCAGCGACGGACGCCATCTCGCGCGTCCGTTGAATGACAACATCGCAGCGCTCTCCAACATCCTGGAAATCGCGGCAGGGCGGAGCGGACTCGCCGGCATTCGCTCGCGCGGCCAGCTCACGCGGCCATTCGTGCGCGTCTCGCAGATGCTATCGGAGGCGCAGGAACGCTATCATGAGAAGGAAACGGAGTTGCTCGGCAAGATCGGCCGGGTCGAGGACAACGTCCGCAAGGTGCTGGAAATCTCGGGAACCAAGAAGCTCTCTGAGCTTCCAGACGACGTTCAGAACAAAGTGACAGAACTCCGGCGTGCATTGCTGCCTTATCGTCGTCAGCTCCGGGCGCTCAGGCAGTCCATGCGCGAAGATGTCGAAAGCCTGGGATGGCGGCTCACGCTACTCAATCTGCTTGCCGGACCGTTACTCGTGATTCTCCTGGCATTTGTGACACGCGCATGGCGCCGGCGTTCGGTCGAACAGTGCCTTAGATCGCGTTCATGCTTGACGGAAACATGAACGCGATCCAACACCTTGTTTCGAGCATATTTTCACGCTGAACCGCTGCACACTTCAGCTCAACATGCTCAAGCGTCTGAACGACTGAGAAGGAAGGATTTTCGTTCCCAGCGACGGCATCAATCGGACACGTCAACGATTGAGCTCGAAGAAGCCGCAGGGATCTATGTGAACCCAAGCCCAACAGAACCAGACCTGCTCCACCCCGGCGACAATGCGTGCAAATCTCATTTCATCCGAACGATCATAATCGGATCCTATTGAACGATAGCCCAAAACTGCTTGAGTCAATGCGGACCGGCTATACGCTCTGCAAACTGGCCGATCTTTGTTCAAAGCACGACATTCGGGGATTGCGGTCAGTTCGAAAACCCGAAAACGAGACTCATGGGAGATGCGCGCCTGCAGAACCGGGTGTGTAACTGCAGAAGTTGGTTCGTTCGCTTGGCGCGATGTCGCGGCGGGCAGCGTACTATCGGCCTTGAGTTGACCCTGTGTGCAATGACCTGCAGGGCATCCGCCAAGCAGGAACAGGGGGAGTGATTTCGCAAACGGCCTTATGCGCCCAGATTGCGCGTCACCCAAGGGAGACGACATCGCAAGAATGTTCTCTCCCACCTGGGAGGATGCATGGAACGGCACCATCTTGCGGCCGAGCCATCGTACTCCGAGAAATCATTGCGGCCCTAGAAATAATTCGAGAGGAACCCAAATGGATCACCGCAAACCAACGAGGCGCGGGGGCGAGGACGTAGAGTCCGGATCGCACAACGCTCCTGGCTCACAGGCACGCCGAAACTTCCTTAAAGGAGGTCTGGTGTTTGCCGGAGCCGCCGCCGGAACCAGCTTATCAGCGCACGCGGCGAAGCTTGACGTCCCAGAGTCGAACAAGGAGATGGGCCGGGAGATGGAGCTGAAGGCGTATGGCATGCCTTCAAAGTACGAGGCGCATGTCACCCGCAACCGCTCCGATGTTCTTGTTAACAAGCAGAAGTGGTCCGACTGGAGCATGACGCCGATCCAAAACCAGATCGGCATCATCACGCCCAACGGTCTTGTCTATGAACGTCATCACGCCGGCGTGCCGGATATCGACCCGGCCAAGCACATGCTCGTACTGCACGGTATGGTCAAGCAGCCGATGAAGTTCTCGATGGACGACATTCTGCGGCTGCCGGCTGTGTCGAAGTTCCACTTCATGGAGTGCTCCGGCAACGGCCTGACCGACTGGAAGGCGCCCAAATCGAAGACCGTGCAGCAGACACACGGCCTGTTGAGCTGCGCGCAATGGACGGGTGTGCCGCTGTCGTGGCTCTTGGAGCGCGTCGGCATCGCAGACGGTGCGAAATGGCTGCTGTTCGAGGGTGCTGACGGCTCCGCACATGCCCGCTCGATACCGATCGACAAGGCGATGACGGACGCGATGGTCGTCTACGGCATGAATGGCGAAATGTTGCGGCCGGAGAACGGCTATCCGCTTCGCGCCTTCATTCCGGGCTGGGAAGGCAATGTCTCGGTGAAGTGGCTGCGCCGCATCAAGGTGTCCGACAAGCCCTGGCACCTGCGCAGCGAAACGGCCCGCTACACCGATCCGATGCCGAACGGAAAGTGGCGCCAGTTCAGCATGGTGATGGAATGCAAATCGGTCATCACCAAGCCGTCAGGCGGCATGAAGCTGAAGTATGGACCAGGTGTCTACGAGATCGAAGGCTTTGCTTGGTCCGGTAACGGCAGCATCAAGCATGTCGACGTCACCACCGACGGCGGCAAAACGTGGCAGGAGGCGAAACTCGAAGAGCCGGTTCTCGATCGTTGCCTGACGCGGTTCCGCTACCTGTGGAACTGGGACGGAGGGCCGGCCAAGATCGCCAGCCGCGCTGTCGACAGCACTGGCTATGTTCAGCCGACCGTTGCCGACATCGAGAAGGTGCGTGCGCTCACCGGTTTCGTCCAACATCACAACGCGATCTTCCCGTGGTCGATCGCTCCTTCGGGGGAGGTTGCCAATGCGATTGCTTGATGTGAAACGTACAGCTGCCGGCGCATTTGCCCTGGCACTTGGCGCCAGCTTCGGCGCGTGCTCGGCGCTCGCCCTTTCGCAGGCCGATTTCAAGGTGGGTGCTCCGGTCACCGCCGAGGAAATCGCGCCGTGGGATATCGACATCTCGACATCCGACGGCAAGGGCTTGCCCGAAGGAAAGGGAAGCGTTGCCGACGGCGAGAAGATCTTCGTGGAGAAGTGTGTCGTCTGCCACGGCGAGAAGGCTGCCGGCGGGCCGATGTACGGCTCGATGGTGGGTGGAATCGGATCGTTTACGACCGACAAGCGTGTCCTGACACCGGGCAGCATGTATCCCTACGCGCCGATCCTGTTCGACTACATCCGCCGGGCAATGCCGATGACGGCACCCGAAAGCCTTACCAATGACGAGGTTTATGCGCTTTCGGCGTATATCCTGAGTCTCAATAAGCTGGTGCCGGCCGATGCCGTGATGGATGCCAAGTCGCTTACGGCAATCAAGATGCCCAATCGTGACGGCTTCATAGTCGACGACCGGCCCGACACCAAGGCCGTGCGTTGCATGGATAATTGCCAACCGATCAAGGACTAGGCAGCCACCCGATCATAGATGGCGCAAAACATCGAATAGCGATGGCCATTATTGATCGAATACATTCGTGAATAGCAGACGCCCGGCAAATGACTTTGCCGGGCGTCTCTTTTTATTTTCGGTGCGACAAAATATTCTTTTCGATGCCTCTTTACGCTTGATTTCCGTCAAATCGTATTTTGCTGCTCGTTTTAGACTGCATCTATCGAACAGCAATCGTGCTTCACCCGCCCCGTCAGCGCGATTTGCGCGCTGCTCCAGAGCGGGGACCCAAGCGGATCAAACGTCAGAGGATAATGCCATGTCTACCGAACAAACCCTCCAGCACTGCAGCTCACCCGCCTGCAAGTCGGCCGTTCCTGGCGGCTGCTCGGACTGCATGCTTGCCTACGATTGCCAGCGGGCATCGACAGGCGTTCCGCTTGCATGGCCACTCGCAGCTTTGCTGCTGGTCGGCATCGTGACCATCGCAATCAGCAGCTTCGGTGGCTGATCGCTAGAACAGCAGTGCCTGGGCGAATGTCCTGCGCCATTGTTGTTACCCCAGCACCATGCACTGACCTTCCCGAAGGTGGGCCTTGCTCCGGAACGCTCTGCGGCTCCGGAGCTTCTTCTTTTGCAAGCCAAAAATTGCACGTTTGGCGCTGACAAACCCGATGCGGCGATGAGAGCCGGTCAGGTCAGGTTTGATCGAATCACGTCTAACCGTGGTGACCCGCTCTCTGTTTGTTTCAGAACCTCGATCACGGCTCCCGGCGGGGGCGTGAGCACTGCCATATCAGCCAATCAAACACATTCGGCATGCGATTGTCGCAACGCATTCGTGCTCGATAAATAAAAAAACCTGCGCTCCGCCGCAGGGCACCGGCGTGAGCGCAGGTTGAGATAAGTTCAGGTTCCCCACCATCTTGGGCGGGGCAATTCGCGTCGATACGGTCAGCTGGCCTTTTTCTTACCGGACTTGACCTCGTCGATCTTGCGCTCCCACTTCATGGCCTTTGCGAACTCCAGGAGTTCGTCCTCTGCCATGCTGATCGTCTCTTTGGGGCCGGGATAGTCGCGGTCGACGACATCCTTCATGTAGCGCGAGATCACATCTTCCATGATCGGGATCAGGTCGGTGTAAATGCGCGAGTGCTTGGGCACATGCTCTTCCCACAGGTGGAACAGGTCAGAGGAGATGATGTGCACGCCGTCGGCGCGATTGCCCGCTCCAAGGCTGATGATGGGGATGGGAAGTGTTTCAGCCAGGTACTCAGCGACCTCGGAAGTCGTCACCTCGCACAGGATCGAGAAGCAGCCGGCGTCGTACATCGCCTTGGCGTCGTCGATCAGCTCCTGCGCACGCTTGGCGGTCTTGCCCTGAGCGATGAAGCCACCGAGCTGCGGCATGCGCATCGGGGTGATGCCGATGTGGCCCTGCACCGGGATGCCCGCATTGACGATCGCCTCGATATTGGGGGCGTGATGGCGATTACCCTCGCACTTCATCACTTCGGCATTCGCCTCGTGCACGAAGCGGCCGGCGTTCTCGATCGCCTGCTCCTTGGAGACATGGAAGCTCCAATAGGGCATGTCGACCATGCGGAGGCCATACTTGGAGCCGCGGTCGATCGCCTGCGACATCAGCATGACTTCCTGGAAGCTGACCGTCACCGTGCTCTGATGTCCGAACAGAATCATTCCGCCGGTATCAGAAACGCACAGAATGTCCATTCCCAACCGATCCGCCACGACAGCGGTGCGGTAGTCATACGCCGCGAGCTGGGTGATCGGCTCGCCCTTCTTCTTTTTCGCCATCAGAGTATTGATGGTTACTTTCTTGCGTTTCGCCTGCTCCGCCATGGCGTTTCTCCCAGAGACTTCCTGATTGTGTTGCTTAATTCGATGCGGCCAAGCACGCGCCCCCGTCGTCGGATGCGCGCCGAACCGTTACACTATGGGCGTCGTCGAGGGGTGCTTAGTCAAATGAGCAGAAGCTATGAGGCGTTCGCTCGAACCTATGACCCGGCACTACCGCCATCCCAAGGCGCGCGCGGGCGGCGTTTTTCGGGATCATAATAGGGGCGGGAAACGAGTTCGATTCCGCGGAAGGTATCGGTGGGATCACGCAGCGCGACGGTGCGGCCCTGCTTGATTCGGACATATCCCAGCCCCAGCACACCCCCGGCCGCGATGCTCTTGCAGGCGGAGGTGACGATCAACTCATTGTCACGCTGCGGTCGGGCCACGGAGGGTTGCGGCTGAAACAGGGCAACGTCGGCGTCCGTTGCTGCACGAAACGCGACGAGGCTCAATTCGTGGTGCATGGTGCGCGGATTGAAATCGCTTGTAGAGCCAGCGTCGCTTGTGGAACCAGCGTCAGCGAAAGTGCCGAGTCCGGCCTCCGCAGCAGTGACGGGCACGCGGAACTCGTTGGCGAAGAGAACGAATCCGGCCTCGATGCGCAACATGTCGGCGGCAATGAAGCCGGCTGGACGGGCGCGCTCGGCGAGCAATTGCCACATCGCCTGCCCATCGGTTGCCGACATGACCAGCTCGAACCCGCGCTCCCCCGTATACCCGAGGCGGCCGATCCGGGCCGGCATGCCGCCGAGCAGGAAATCGCCGGTGGCGTAATAGGGCAGAGCTGCAAGCTGCCGGGCCGCTTGTGGCGACAACAGCGGGCGCAGGGCGTCGAGCGACCGAGGACCCTGGACGGCATAGATTCGTGTTTGCGGTGTGAGATCGCGGACTTCGACCGAACCGTCAGCGGCACATACTGCGACGAGATCGGCAATATCTACTCGGCGGCCGCTCATGACTTCCCAGGTCTGGCTGCCAATGCGCCACACCGTCAAATCGGCGGCGAGATACCCCTCTGGCGTCTCGCGCACGCTGTAGCGTATGCGGCCAACGGGCAGATCCGCGATACGCCGCTGCGTCAGCTTTCCTATGGCGCGCACAGCGCCAGGCCCGGTGAGGATGGCGCGCGCCATGAAGGAGAAATCGAACAGCGCTGTCGCCGTACGGCAGGAAACGGCCTCGGCTACCGGATCGCCGTAATCGGCTTTGATGCTGGCTCGATCGAAGCCCATTGCCGCCTCATCGAACAAACGGGTTTCACTACAAGAGCCCTACGGACAACTTCGCCAGAATGGAGCCGCCGACGAGCGCCAGCAGCGCAGCAACGATGCGCCGCAGCATTTCGCGCGGCAGGACATGAGCCAGCCACGCTCCGCCCCAAGTGCCGAAGACGATGCCAAGTCCAATGATCAAGCCCAGGGAAACATGGAGTGTTTCGGCGTAATAGTTGCCTGCGGTCGCAAGAACGGCGATCGGCAACTGGATTGCCTGTGCCAGGCCTATGGCCGTCAGGACGGGAACGTGCACCCACATCAGAATCGGGATGAGAACGAGCGGGCCACCGGTGCCGGTGAGTGCGGACAGGAAGCCCGTCACACCGCCCGCCATCCCGAGATAGCCATTGGAAACTTCCTTGCTCGCGGCATCGGCCGGGGGAGGCTTGCCCCACAACGCCTGGATGCCAGAGCCCGCGGTCAACAATGCAATGATGAGCTCAAGCACGCGCCCGGGTGCAGCGTTGACAGCCAGCGCGCCGGCCAGTGCCGACGGCATCGCGGCCAGCCACAGCGGTGTTGTCATACTCCACCGGATCGATTTCTTGCGCGCGAAGGCCAACGTGCCTACGGCTCCCGACAACAGGTAGGCGAACATGGCGGCGGCTATCGCGAACTTGATCGGTATGCCCGCCAGGTAAACCAGCGCAGGCACAAGAATTACGCCCCCAACGCCGACGCAGCCGATCAACCCGCCGGCCATCAATCCGAAACCGCCGTAAAGCAGCATTTCAGCAAAAGTCATTCTGCAGCCCGCGCTCCCGCCGCGCGGTCTCCCGGATGTGACGCGTACCCCCCTGCGCATGACAGGCCCGACCCGCCTCGTCGCCGGCGTGACCTGACGCGATCAGTGTCGCAATTGGGCGCTTCGGGCGCCAGTCCGAGGCGATATCGTTTTGCCTAACAATAGATAGACAATTCCTATGATCGACCCGAACATACAAACTGGCGGACTTCATAGCTATCCGCTATATTTGACTTTAGTCAAATGCCGCGCGGCAGTCTGACACATCAGACCGGCGCTCGACCTAACCCATCGCATTGCCGCCATTCATTCACACACGAGGTGCCCCTTGTTTCTCAGGCAGTTCAAATATCTGGTTGCGGTCGTGGAAGAAGAGCACTTCGGCCGCGCCGCATCGCGATGCTGCGTCACACAACCCAGCCTTTCGAGTGGCATCAAGCAACTCGAACTCGAACTCGGCGTCCCCATATTCCTGCGCGGGCGCGGTCAACGCTTCCACGGCCTGACCGCGGAGGGAGAGCGCGTCACGAACTGGGCGCGGCGAATCATCTCTCACTGCGACGCGATGAAGGACGAGATCAAATCGATGCAGAAGAATCTGCACGGCTCGTTACGCATGGGCGCCATGCCCTCAATGTCGCCAGTGCTGCCGGTTCTGCTGCAAATGGTGCGCGACGAGCATCCAGGCGTTGTCATCGACGTACACTTCATTGGCAACGAGGCCATGAAGCTTGGTCTCGACAACTTCACGCTCGACTGCGCATTGACCTACATCGAGCGCGCCGACCTCGGTCGCCGCAACGTGATGCCGATCTATACCGAGAAACTGAGCCTGTTGGTGCCCGACATCCCTCAGTTTGCCGGGCGCACCGAGATCACCTGGCAGGAAGCCGCCGGACTGCCGCTGGCACTGCTTCGCCCCAGCATGCACGAACGCCGCTTTGTCGATCGCGTCTTCAAGAAGGCTGGCGTAACACCCAATCCAAAGGTGGAATCGGAATCCATTCTTCACCTGATGTTCCAGGTGCAGTTCACAGAGCTGTGCACGATTATTCCGACACACTTCACGCATATGCCGGGCCTTCACGCTGGCACCAAGGCGCTTGACCTGATCGACCCTGTCATGAGCCAGGAAGTCGGCCTGTTCTGGGCCGAGGGCGAAACCGTGATGCCGATGGCTGGCGTCATGGTCAACGTTGCCAAGCAACTGCAGAAGACGGGTGAGTTGCGGCGGCTGCTGGGCGAAAACGTCGTCGAACCTCAGAAGCCGCGTGCGGTCAAGAACGTGGCCGTCAAGACGAAGGACGAACGCAAGATGCAAAAGCAGAGCGCTTGAACTGAGCAGACGTGGATTGGACAGAAGCATGAGTGCTTCTATCGAAGTCAATCAGGCTCGAGGCGCTTGCCATAGATCGCGTCCATGTTTGACGGAAACATGAACGCGATCCAGCACCTTGTTTGGAGCATGTTTTCCACGCGGAATCGCTGCACACTTCAGCGAAACAGCTCTAGGTCTCGCTGAAAAATTGAAAACGCCGCTCGATCGAGCGGCGTTTTCATTTTGCGCTTTAAGAGATTGCCTTCACCGGGCAGCGATTGCGCGCCAGCATCCGACTTTGCGCATGCGGCTCTTGCGAAGCCGCCGCACATTTTGGGATCGATCCGGCTCTTCAGGATTCGCACCAACCGCTGTAGTCAGCCTATCTCTTTGCTTGAGAGCCTATATCTCACCCGAGAAGCTTGCGCTTGACGTCCTGGACGATCTTTCCAAGCGCGGCGGCAGCGGCATCGACATCCATGTTGGCACTGGCGACGTCGCGAAGCGAAAGCACGTTTTCGCGCGGGAAGCTTGCGGTCTGCGCCTGCTGCTCGGCACCTACGAAGAAGTAGGGTTCGGCACGTACGCCGTCGCCAGGAGCGACGCCGATGCGCAGGCGCTTGGAACCGCTGCCCGGCGGCAAGCCGATTTCGAAGCCGATCTGGAAAGGCTCGGGCCAGCACGACAACTGTGCATCCGAGGCATCGCTTCCATCCAAACTGTGGCGCACAGCCTGGATGACCGCAGTGCCCAAGCGGAAGCATTGGTCGATGATCTCAAGCTCGCGCCGATAGGCTTCCGCCGCGAAGTCCTCGCTGTCGCCAGTCATAAGGTCGTTGGCTGCGTAGGGCAGCGACTTGCTGTAGCGGTTCCGATCAATGCCACGATGGAGCAACTCGACGAGAACCCAGGCTTCGACGTGGGCAGGCGTGCGCTCTTCGAAGTCGAGCGTGTGCGGCACCGGCTTGTCGCCTTCCCGGAATTGCATCTCGAGAGGGCCGACCCGCAGTTCCACCGAATAGTCGTCGAGGAAGGGCTTGGTCTGGATGACACCGTCGCGGGCGTTCCAAAGGAGCCTCGTGTGGCCATTGCCATCCTCCGGCTCGATATAACTATTGGCAAAGCGGACCAGCCAGTGAACCGCGTTATGCGCCTGACGGCGAGCCGCAGTAAGCTTTCCGTTCTCGATGTCATTGAACTTCGGCCACTCGATGGTTGCCATCGTCATTGCACTCCTCAAGCCTTCCAGCTTTCCATTTGGGCTCTACCGGCAGTCACGCCAAGTGCTGCGCACCAACTTTGCAGGCGCCCGCGCCGCTTCAACATTTTCCGATATTGTCGCCGTCGGTTCCAGTACCGCGACACTCCCGGGTAAATTTGGTAGCTGCTGCGCTGCGCCACGCTTTGACAGGTGCAGCGTGAGCCTTTCGGATACCCTTGGGGTGCGGCTGCCAGACCGGATGATGACAACCGCAGACCCGGGGCGCTTGCATGCCGGCGCCCAGCCTACCGATACACCGTGCCCCCAGCCCTCTTTCATGTAAATTTTGTTTGGCCTATCATGCAATTGAACGAACTTGCCTTGACGGCAACGAGCCGCGGTCCGACCTTACCGTCACCCCCTGGGTTCACAAGCGGACGCGCCGGCGGCGGACGGCCCGCAAAGGCTTTTTTGCCAACGCATAAAACTAGGGATCGGGAGCGCATATGCAGGAAATGCACGCAGCCGGCGGATGTCTTTGCGGTGCCATCCGTTACCGCGTCGATGGCCCAGTATTGGCGTCGGCGGCTTGCCATTGCCGGCACTGCCAGTACGTCAGCGGCGGTGCGCCAGCCTACGTCTTCGTGGTGGGAAAGAAGGGAGTCGAAATCACAAAGGGCATGCCGGCGCACTACGACAACGAGTCCGATAGCGGCAACCGGCGGCGACGCTACTTTTGCAGCAACTGCGGCACGCCGCTGTTCGCAGAGGACAGTGCCTTCCCGGAAATCGTCAGTATAAAGGCTGGAAGCCTGGACGACCCCTCGCTCTACAAGCCGCTGGCGCAGTTCTGGGTGGGATCAGCGCCGGACTGGCATCCGATACGTCCCGACCTGCCCAAGTTCGAGAAGGGACCGAAATAGCGCACGCTGCGCCTCCGGTGACGTTCGTCATGTGAATGCCCGCTAAACTGGCCGCCCCGCGATCGGGGTGGTGCGCCCTCGATTGGCCGCCAAGCACCGCCCGAGATGCTGGTGCCCAGCCGCAAACCCTGATAGGGGTCCCCGGCCGGCGGGACGGCGCCGCCGGGTCCCGCCTTTCCGCGGCAGTCAGAATACGTACGACCCATGGCCAACGATCTCGACTTCAAGACCGACATGAAGTTCAGCTACGGCGTCGCCTCGACGCTCGCGCCGGACGTCGTGCGGCTTGTGTGTGAAAATCCCGGACCCTTTACCTTCAAGGGCACCAACACATATCTCGTCGGCTCGACCGAACTGGCGGTCATCGACCCGGGCCCACGCGACGACAAGCACATCGCAGACATCCTCAAGGCGGCCCGCGGGCGGACGATCTCGCACATCCTCGTCACACATACCCACCGCGATCACGTCGACAACGTGCAGGCACTGAAAGAGGCAACTGGTGCCATCACGTGCGGCTATCGGCGCACGGGTGCGGCGCGCGGTAATATCGAGCGCAGTCCTTCGGGTACGGAGTTCGTCGACATCGACTTCACCCCGGACATTGAGCTTCAGCATGCCGATGAGATTGCCGGCGCGGGCTGGACGCTTTCAGCGCTGCATACGCCCGGACATGCACCCGATCATATCTGCTTTGCGCTCAATGGACGCGACATCATCTTCTCAGGCGACCACGTGATGGCCTGGAATACAACCGTCGTGGCGCCGCCGGAAGGACGAATGGCCGAATACCTGAACTCGCTGCACCTGCTGTTGGAGCGCCGCGAGAGCCTTTATCTACCCGGCCATGGTGGACGCATCGAGGACGCCACACGTATGGTGAAGGCCTATCTTCTTCACCGGCGCTGGCGCGAGCAGGCCATCGTGGCGGCAATCCGCGATGGGCGGGAGACCGTGCGCGACGTAGCTTTGCTCATCTACGACAACCTTGATCCGAAACTGCATACCGCAGCACTGCTCTCTGTGATGGCGCACGTCGAGCATCTGATCGAGCGCGAGATCATCACCGGTGAGGGGCCTCTCTCTTTCGATCAGCGTCTTTCCGCGCGGTAGGCTTTGCGCTATTGCGATTGCGCCGACGCCGGTTCTCCGCTGCACCGGGGATTGTGGACTCCAGTCTGGCGACAATCTCTCGCATCAACTCGCGCACGCGCTCGACGTTGCGCCCCAGATCGTGGCGGCCGTAGCGGGAGGCTGAGCGAATGTCGACACGCGAGCCGATATCGCTGCCCGTCACGCGCACCGCAATGTCATCGTTGAAGCCCATGATCAAGGTGCGGTCCACGGCCTCCAGGCTGCCCTCCCCGTTCCGATCGTCCGGCGGTGTCTCGCGCACGATATGCATGCGCAGGCGACGCACCGCATTGACGACGAGATCGAAAGTCTCCTCGACCGACCGATTGATGAGCATCGGCTTGAGGTCGGGATAAGCCTGGTGCTGACGTTCCGCCAAACCCGGGTTGTATTTGACGCCATTCGCTGCGGTGCCGCTCCTCGCGTTGGCGAGCGTTGCAAAGCCCGGAGGATCGGCAGTGTCCGTGGTCACATCGTTGAGCATCGGCAGGCGCTTGAATTGCGGATAGAATGAAAGCGGCCAAGCGCTCATGCCGAGCGCGATGACGATGGCGATGACGATGCGGGCAACGCCGGTACCGCCGTTCCGCCAGATCCGCACAGATGCAAACAGGGCCAGCACCAGACCCAATATCGCACCGGCAAAGGCCACTATCAGCAGCGACAGCAATACAGGCGTCGCCATGCCGAAGAAGCGATGTCCGACGATAGCGACGACCGCGAGCACCAGCGAGAAAAGCGCCACGCGGCCCGTCCAGCGGGCCAGCGCCGACGCTCCTTCGACCTTTGCCAGCGTCATCGCACCATCACCGAGCTGAGAAGCTGACGCGAGAACGCAATCTGCCTCGTGCGGACACTGCCGGGGCAGCTGCTGCGCCTCAGGTTTATACCTGCGATGCCGTTCCAATGCGCCGAGCGCGGCACGGCGCCAAATTTACTGCCGATAACATGCATCGCTCAATGAGTGCCGGAGCTGAATTGGCGCGGATCATACCTGAGAATCAGACAAAGAATAGAGCGGCTGTAACCCGTGCCGATACATCAGGGATAGAGGTGGATACGTTGCCACGGCGCCGTTGCGTCTGCCTCCGTCCTGCGAAAGACAACCCGGTCGTGCAGACGGAACGGGCGATCATGCCAGAACTCGATCGCTATGGGCGTGATGCGAAAGCCCGACCAATGCGGCGGGCGCGGGATCTCGCCGATAGAATAACGTGCAGCGGCCAAAGCCACCTTCTTCTCCAGCGCAAACCGGCTTTCCAGAGGGCGCGACTGGTCCGACGCCCAGGCGCCGATGCGCGACTGGCGGTGCCGTGACTGAAAATAAGCGTCCGCCTCGGCCTCGTCGACGGGCCTCACGTGGCCCCGGACACGGACCTGCCGGCGCAGCGACTTCCAGTGGAACAGCAATGCAGCCTTGGGATTAACCTTCAGCTCCTGGCCCTTGGCGCTTTGAAGGTTGGTGTAGAAGACGAAACCGCGGTCGTTGCGACCCTCAACATCGACACCCTTGAGAAGCACCATACGCACGTTTGGCATGCCGGTGCTGTCCGCGGTCGCCAGGGCCATGGCATTGGCGTCATTCAACTCGCGCTCCTGGGCGAGCGCCAGCCATTGCACGAACAGCGCAAATGGATCCTCCGCCGTTGCGAAGTCCGCGGCCTGGGGTATCTCTGAGTATCCCGGGTCGCCTGTATCCGAACGATCTGTCACTTGCTCATCCTCGATCATCAGCGCGATCCCGCGTCGGCGATTTCTCATTCGAACACGTGCGCCACGCGAGCAATTGTTCAGAGCCTATTAACCCTAACAAGCCATTCTTGGAAGCGATCCTCGCAGTTCCCTTGGATCGGTTCGGTATCTTGCGTTGTTCCAGTTCGCGTGGTGTGTGATGCGTCCCAATAGTTCGATCTTTCCGCTGACGGCATTCGCTGCCACAGCGACGTTTTTTGTTGCCGCGATCCTCATGATCCCGGATTTTGCCCTCGCCGATGACGCCGGAAACCAGGCCGGCGGGGCAAAGTGTACCTGCCCGGACAACGGCAGCTCAGGCAAGCTGTGGTCACGGCCCAAGTTCGCCGAGCTTCAGGTCTCCAACGCCCGGCTCGACCTCAACGACGAGATCGCGACCCTGGAGACGCTGCAACTGGCGCTCAGCGAAGTCGACGATGGCTCGACATATGTCTGGCACCGGTATCACGGCCGTCTGTCCGGCGTCATCACGCCGACCTCCTCCTTCAAGGACGACAACGGGAAGATTTGCCGCCATGTCATCGTGGAACTGACATCGTGGTCGCACTCGGAGCGAACGGAGGGCATTGCCTGCCGCCTGTCGACGGGACAGTGGCAGTTGCAGGGCTGAGCGAAAGCACATCTTGGGCAGCTCGGCCGGCCCAAGGCTCGAAGATCATAAGCATGCGGCTGCCCAAACCATGAGCGGAAGGGCGGCTGCAGGCTGCCCCCCCGCAGGCCAGTGCGCTAAATTTCCATCGCTTTTTTTCATGTATCATTGAGTGTGCGCTGATCTCCGCCTCCGGCCTGCCTCGGGGTCGGGCCGGCTGTCCGAGCGGCCATCTGGACCGACCGGCCCTTTTGTGTAGGATGCGCGCCGAAGTCCGGTCTCCAGAAGACGTAAAACAGGGACATTAGCTGATGACTGCACCCGGGGCGCAGAGCGCCGTGGCCACCGGCACGCTTATGGCGGGCAAGCGCGGCCTGATCATGGGCGTTGCCAATAACCGATCGATCGCCTGGGGCATCGCCCAGGCCTGCGCTGCACAAGGCGCTGAGATTGCATTCACATATCAGGGCGATGCCCTGAAGAAGCGGGTCGAGCCGCTGGCGAAGGAGCTCGGCTCGGAAATCGTGCTGCCATGCGATGTCACGGACCGGGCATCCATGGATGCGGTTTTCGAAGCCATCAAGGAGAAGTGGGGACGTCTCGACTTTCTCGTGCACGCCATCGCTTTCGCCGACAAGAACGAGCTGGATGGCCGATACGTCGACACGAGCGAGGAGAATTTCTCCAAGTCGCTGCTGATCTCCTGCTACTCGTTCACGGCTCTGGCCCAGCGCGCCGAAAAGCTCATGACGAACGGCGGCTCGCTCGTCACGCTCACCTACTACGGTGCAGAGAAGGTCATGCCGCACTACAACGTAATGGGTGTGGCAAAGGCAGCGCTGGAGGCCAGCGTGCGCTATCTCGCTTCCGACCTCGGCAAGAACAACATCCGCGTCAACGCCATTTCAGCGGGGCCCATCAAGACGCTGGCGGCATCGGGCATTTCTGACTTCCGCTACATCCTGCGCTGGAACGAGTACAATTCACCGTTGCGCCGCACGATCACCATTGAGGACGTCGGAGGCGCGGGTTTATATCTATTGTCGGACCTGTCGCGCGGCGTGACGGGCGAGGTGCATCACGTCGACTCGGGTTATCACGTGCAGGGCATGAAGAACGAGGATGCGCCTGACATCAGCGTGGTCAAGGGCGAACCTGGTTGAGACCTCACCCGACGATCTACTTCATCCGGCACGGCGAAACAGATTGGAATGCGGCGCGCCGCTATCAAGGGCAGGCCGACGTACCGCTCAACGCGAAGGGGCGTGCGCAAGCCCGGCGGAACGGCCGGACCCTGCGCGCCCTGCTGCCTGGTATCGCACAAGCGCATTTCGTCTCAAGCCCGCTCGGCCGAACGCTCGAGACGATGCGCATCGTGCGTGAAGAGTTGGGGCTCGCGCGCGACGATTTCAGCGTGGACGCAAGGCTCGTCGAGCTCAACTACGGGCACTGGCAGGGACAGCTCGCCAGTGATCTGCCGATGACCGATCCGCATGGCTTGGCCGCCCGGACCGCCGATCCCTACCATTGGCGGCCGCAGGGCGGTGAGAACTACATCGATCTGACGCTTCGCCTGGAGGATTGGCTTGCTGACCTGACGGGGGAGCCCTGCGTCGTCGTTTCTCATGGTGGCGTCAGCAGGGCTTTGCGCGGGCTTCTCATAGACGACGTGCGCCCCGAGAACATCGCCCAACTCGACGTGCCGCAGGACCGTATCCTTCATATCGAAGGGGGCGCTATCTGTTGGCTTTGAGCCACCCGCCGATACCCTTCATGCGACGGCAGCTTGCCTGGGTGTGTGGGCAGACGAGATCGGGCGGGCCCGGTCGAGAATGCGCCAAAAAAGAAGAAGAGCCGGAGTAGCGGCTCTCCGGCTCTTTCCATTCTCGACGCCGAATAAGTCTCGAGAGGGGCTGCTCAGGCCAATCCGGAGACTTCCGGTTCAACGTCGTTAACGCATATGCAAACGCCGAAAAGCGTGTGCAAACGCAACGAATTGACCCGGTGGCGGTTTCCCCGCTGTCCGTTCCGGTTCCCCCGGTTCGGGACTTGAGGTGAAACCGCTTGGAACGCGAGCTGGCGTGCCGATCAAACAACGTCATTGCCCGCATTCGAATCGCACCGAGACATATGACTGTTAACCGGCGGCAGGGCCTATGTCATCCGCACAGCGGGCTGAAGGCTCCTTGCGGACGCCGGGATGCCACCCTATGAGTGATTTGCACCACACACCAGCACCTGTGCACGCGGCACGCTGGCGACTTTCACAGGGCCGGTCCGCAGGTGTTCTTCTTCCTCTTTCCGCGACTTACGACGGCTTGCATGTCACACAACAGCTTCGGCCACCTGTTCCGCATCACTACCTGGGGCGAGAGCCACGGGCCCGCCATCGGCTGTGTCGTGGACGGCTGCCCACCGGGAATCCCGATCGAGGCGCACGAAATCCAGGCTTATCTTGACAAGCGCAAGCCGGGTGGCTCGCGGTTCGTCACACAGCGCAAGGAATCCGATACGGTCGAAATCCTGTCGGGCGTATTCGCCGATGCGGATGGCCGGCAGGTAACGACGGGAACGCCGATCGGCCTGTTCATCCGTAATGAGGACCAGCGCTCCAAGGACTATGGAGAGATCAAGGATAAGTTCCGCCCCGGGCATGCGGACTTCACCTACATCGCCAAGTATGGCATCCGCGATTATCGAGGTGGTGGTCGTTCCTCGGCACGCGAGACGGCAATGCGGGTCGCCGCCGGAGCGATCGCGCGCAAGGTGCTGTCCGGCATCACTATTCGCGGCGCACTTGTGCAGATGGGGGCGCATGGCATCGATCGTGCGCGATGGGACTGGGAGCAGACCGATCAGAACCCGTTCTTCTGTCCTGACGCGCGAGCCGCGAAAGCCTGGGAGGAATATCTCGACCAGATCCGCAAATCGGGATCCTCGATCGGCGCCATCGTGGAGGTTGTCGCAGAGGGCGTGCCGGCGGGACTGGGCGCGCCGATCTATGGCAAGCTCGATCAGGACATCGCATCGGCGATGATGAGCATCAACGCGGTCAAGGCGGTCGAGATCGGCGCAGGCATGGCGGCAGCGGCGCTGACTGGCGAGGAGAATGCCGACGAGATCCGCTTGGGCAACAATGGCAAGCCGCGGTTCCTTTCCAATCATGCGGGCGGCATCCTTGGCGGAATATCGACGGGCCAGCCGATCGTCTGCCGGTTCGCGGTGAAGCCGACCTCATCGATCCTGACACCGCGGCGCACGATCGACGCCCAGGGCCACGAGACGGAGGTTGCGACGAAAGGCCGGCACGACCCGTGTGTGGGCATTCGCGCGGTACCGGTGGGCGAGGCGATGATGGCGCTGGTGCTGGCGGACCACCTGTTGCGCCATCGGGGTCAGATGGGCTCGGGGCAGGGGCGCGGTTGAGGCAAATCGCGATGGCTGGGACATCCAAGACGCATGGGCAAGGCATCGTCAGATCGAACAGCCAGCGGGCCTGTACTTGAAACGATGCCGCGCCGAAGCTTCCTTATCATCCGCAACAAAAATGCGGGCCTGAAAGGCGCTCGCCTCGTCGGCAGCGTGGCCGGAGCGCTCGCGGCGCGTGGCGCACAAGTCCGTATCGTCGAGACGGAAAACGCGGATGCCGTGCGCGGCGCGCTACGCGAGGCAGTGGACGTGGATGCCGTCGTGGCAGCCGGTGGCGACGGCACCGTCCGCGCACTGGCGCTGGCTCTTGATGAGATGGGGCTCAGCCTTCCTATCGGGCTCATTCCTGCAGGCACCGGCAATGTGCTGGCTAACGAGGTGGGACTGCCGCGCGATGCGGAAAGGCTCGCCGCATTGCTCGTCGGCGGTCCGGCGCGCAGGGTGCAGATCATGCAAGCGAACGGCACACCGTTCCTGCTGATGGCATCGTCGGGTTTCGATGCCGAGGTGCTGCTGCGGCTATCGGTGCGCCTCAAGCAGCGGGTGGCGCGCGCGGCTTATACGCTGCCGACGCTGGCCGCACTCGCGCAGAGCGTGCCCGCGCCATTCGAGGTCGTGATCGACGGCGCTCGGCACACGGCGATGTGGGTGATCGTTTCCAATTCGCGCACTTATGGCGGCAGCTTCACGCTCGTCAGGGACGTGTCCATCTTCGATGGCCGCCTGAAAGCCGTGCTTTTCAACGCGCGGACGCGGATCGGGCGCCTCAAGGAGCTGTTGTGGCTTGCTGCCGGTCATGCCGAGCGATGCGCGAGCGTGACAGTTGTCTCGTGCCAGCAGGTTGAAATCCTCGCGCCGCGGCTTATGCCGAGCCAGATCGACGGCGATGGGCTCGGCTTTGGTCCGGTAACGATCAGGCTAAGCGGCCGATCGCTGCACCTGATTGTGCCGGCCGACGCGCACTGAATGCTTGAACACAAGAAATGCCGGAGCGGACGGACCACTCCGGCATTCCGATCACTTTTGGGGGTCTTGGGCGGGTTGGGCACCTGCATGGCCGGCGCGAATGAAGCCCTTCCACCCCACCCGCGCCGAAATTTCATCAGGGCAGCGCGACCTTCGCCGTGAAGACAAAGCGTTCGTCGCAGATACCGCCACAGCCACCGCTCACATCGGTATCCCAGTAGCGGAAATCGAAGGTGAACTTGTCGACCGCAAGAGCGAAGCCCGCGTTCCAGTAGGTGTAGGACAGATCGTCAAATGCATCGTCAAAGTACTCGGTGTGACCGATGAGGGCAGAGACGCTCGGCGTAACCGGACCAATCGCATTGAATGTGTAGCCGATCGTTCCCTCGCTGGTCAGCGTGTCACCCGTTTCACCGAAGTAGTCCGGCGACCAGAACAGCGTGCCACCCAGCGAGAAATTGTTCCAGGTACCGCTTACGCCGCCCTTCAGCTCGAAATAATCGAATTCACCAATGCCAAGGACAGGGATGTCGTCCTTGGCGTTCGGATAGGCATAGTAGATGACGCCGAGATCGAAGGTGAGCGGACCCCAGATCGGTTTGATGCCGGCATAAAGGTCAACCTCGTAATTGGCATCGCCGGGGTTGGGTTTGCCTTCGACGAAGTCAACCGTAGACGCCCATACGCCGGCGTAGAACATTCCGCAGGTTGCATCGACACCACCCTGTGCGGCCGGATCCTCGAGGGTTTGCGAGATGCCGCGGAACACGTAGTCAGTCGTGCCGCCAATGTTCATCGAGAAGCTGCAGCGGCGGGCGGGCTCGGCCGCCGGCGCGTCCTTCACCGATCCGCCATCGCGGCGTCCGAACAAATCGCCGGCGCTGGCCGGTGCGGCGAGTGCAACCGCCGATACCAGGGCAACGGCAGCCCCCAAGATCGTCTTGCTGGTAAAAATGGTCATGATCGTTATGTACCCCCGGTTTGGTGGCCACCTCGTCCCCCGGCGCCCGTCGGCCCTAGCGGATCCGGCCAGTTCCCCTGCAATGGAAGAGCGGCGCAATATGGCAGCGTTGAATCGACATCTGCTGATCTTACGAAAGCTGGAAACAGCGCGGCCCTACAAGTAATTTGCGCTCGTCAGCGTGTGCTTGATGAAACATTGGTGCGCGACTGCAACGAATACTCCGAACTGACCAGAATACGGCCAAAGACCGCCCAACATCGAAGCAAAATCAAATTGAAATATTGAACTCGATTTAAGCATCGTGCCTTGTTGTTAGGCAGAACCATGCCAGAGGCCATCCGCCTCGCCACTCGCCTATCGGAACGAGTTGTGACAGAAGACGGATTGCCTGTGCTCGCGGAGTGGATTCCGCAGCTTCTTGCGGCAGATCTGCGATGTCTGCCGTCTTCAGCCAACGTTATCCATCCTGAGTGCAAAGCCGCCCATGACGTCCTCAAGCAATGCAATGCCGCCTGGCGATAGCTCTTCGTTCAGGACCGTGCTCATCACCGGTGCCGCCAAGCGCATCGGACGGGCAATCGCTGAGGATCTCGCCGGACACGGATGGCGCGTGGCAATCCACTATCGCAACTCTCGGACGGAGGCCGATGACCTTGTCGATCGAATACGTGCAGCCGGAGGTCATGCGGTCGCCCTACAAGGTGATCTTGCGCGTGCAGAGGATGTCGACGCGCTTGTACCGAGTTGCGTCGCAGCTCTGGGGCCGCCCTGCTGTCTCATCAACAATGCATCCGAGTTCCAGCACGATACGCTGGAGACGCTGACGCGCGACGCCTGGCATGTCCATCTCGACATCAACCTCAAGGCGCCGGTGTTCCTCGCCCAAGCCATGGCGCACCATCTGCCGGCGGGCTGTGAGGGCAACGTCATCAACATCATCGATCAGCGGGTTTGGAACCTGAATCCGGATTTCTTCTCCTATACGATTTCGAAGGCGGGGCTGTGGACCGCGACGCGCACGCTGGCACAGGCACTCGCACCTCGCATCAGGGTCAACGCCATTGCGCCCGGTCCGGTTCTGCGCTCCATCCACCAGTCGGAAGACGATTTTGCAGCAGAGTGCGCTTCGACACTGATGGGACGGGGGCCCAGTCCGGCAGAGATCGCAGACGCGGTTCGGTTCATCATCGGCGCACCGGCGATGACCGGGCAGATGATCGCGCTCGATGGCGGTCAGCACCTGACGTGACCACGATCCATCCAAGCCGGCCGAATCTCCAGCCGGCGATGAGATGATTTGCAATCCGAGCCGCCATCCGCAGGCGGCTGGTTCAATACGAGAATTACAACCGCTCTGGCACTGCCCGGCATCGTTGCGTGGCTGAGGCATGGCGCACGATTGCCACAATTCCTCCCCCTCACCCTCCAACTCATGCCGCATTGATGTTGCATCAAACGAAATCGGCGCGGGGGCGCCACTTTACCGAGCGTTAACCTTAACCGTTTAACGATCAAGACCGTTTACCCGGGCGCGTCCACGCGTCCGCTCATCGACGGTTGATGGGTGATGTCAATGATGTATCGCGTAATTTCCGCTGCCTTGGCCGCTTCCATGTTGGTCAGCGTCCAGGCTTCCGCCGCATCGCTGCCGGCGATCAAGACTTCCTCTTCCAACTCGGTTCCCACGTGCGCAACGCCTGGTCGGCTGATGGCGTTCGTGCAGGCGCGCAATTCGCGTATCGATCGGCGCTTCGACGGGGCGGCAACCGAATACATGCGCTATGGCGAGTCGCTGAAGATCCGCTGGGACTATGCCTTCTTCCAGATGCTGGTCGAGACAGCCAACCTCTCCTTCGTCGGGGACGTGAAGCCGTCGCAGTACAATTTCGCGGGGCTCGGCGCCACCGGAGGCGGCGAACCGGGCGAGCGGTTCAATAGCCTTGCCGACGGCGTCAAAGCACATCTGCAGCATGTCCTCATGTATTCGGGCGCGCATATCGATGACCCGGTCGCGGAACGCACGCGCAAGGTGCAGGAGTGGGGCATTCTGACGAAATGGCAGCATGGCATCCGCGGGCCGATGACGTATGCGCATCTCACGCGCCAGTGGTCGCCGAAGGATCGAGGCTACGCTCGCGACATCGCGGCCGTCGCTGATGCGTTCTACGATCAGTTCTGTGACAAGCCCGATCCGCGGCCCGAGCTCGTTGCGGAAGCCCGCGGCACACGTGGAGTCAAGATCGATACCGCGGCGGCGATCAAGGCCGATACAGGTACCGCGAAAGGCAAAGTCACCGCCGAGCGCGCTATCGCGGATGCCCGTGACACAAGCGGCCCCAATCGTTTTGGACTGGGCGCTGGCTCAACCGCGGCAAGCATGCCGAACGCCAAGCCTCAGGCCGACGCGACGCCTCCGGCGACGTTCACGGTCCTCAACGGCAGCTCGGATGAACCGAAAGACAATGCCTCAACGCAGCCCGCAGGTGTGATCGAGACAGCGTTTGCCGCAGGCGCGGCCGCATCAGCCACGGCAAACGCCACGGCTGGCGCATCAGCTTCGCAGGCTTCGAAGTGCCGCGTCTGGCAGGCAAGCTATGGCGGGCTGAAGGCTGTCATTATCAAGGCCTTCGACAAGGGTCAGACCAACTATACCGTGCTCGACGTCAACGAGGGGCGCGAGCAGCGCGAAGTCGCCGCCTACATCGCCGCCTATGCAAAGAACGGCACGTCGCTCGGCGAGTTCCAGACATCGAGCAAGGCACTCTCCAAAGCCTTCGAGCTTTGCCCGGAGAGCTGATGCGCACACGTGGTGTTCTGATGTGGCGCGAGTCTTGCCGGACGCTGCAACGCATAGCATCCGCTCGAGGCTGGCGAGAACGGCCGACCCTCGACGAAAGAATTGGGGGCGGCAGGCGGTGCGATTTTGCGCGCCGTTTACACGACCGGGGCAGACGCGACTGACCTGGGCGTTCTTTTCGCCCGCAGCGAGCGAGGACCGCTCTCAATGCACCCTCTTCCAATCTTGACGATGCAGCGAAGGCGGATTTGCGACCTGCGATCACGTGCGACATCGCAGAACGGGCCGGCAGCGATGCGCCCCGCGGCATTGGCCATTTGTACAATCGTCGCGTTCTTCGATGCTCGTCCGTCCGCCTCGGCAGCCCCTTCTCCGCGGCTACCTGAAATCAGAATGCACCGCGACAACGGCGTACCTGCGTGCGTGACAACCGAGCGGCTCATGGCGTTTCTCAAGATGCGCAACGGTCAACTTGCGCCACGCTACCGCGATATTGCCAAGTGGTATCAGCATCATGGCGAAGCATGGCGCGTCCGCTGGGATTATGCCTTTTTCCAGATGGCGCTGGAGACCAACTTCCTGACCTACCGGCGCGGTAACGGAGAACCTGGCGATGTGCAGCCCGCACAGAACAACTTTGCCGGCATTGGCGCTACAGGAGGGGGTGTCACCGGAGACCGCTTTCCCGACGTTAGCACGGGCGTACTCGCACAGATCCAGCATCTCGTCGCCTATTCAGGCTAACAGATCGATCGCCCCGTCGCCTCACGAACGGCGCTGAAGCAGAACGATATCGTCGCAACGATGCGGCGCCTCAACCGCCCCGTTCGCTTTTCAGACCTTGCGCGGCGTTGGGCGGCTGATCCGCGCTACGCGAGTTCGATCGCGCTCATCGCGGAGAGCTTCCAGCACACGTTTTGCCAGCGACCGATGCACGAGCGGGCGGCGGGCGGCGGCACGCAGTCCTCATTGCATCCGCCAGCCCCAAGCCCGGCCGCCAAGGCGCGCGGCAGGCTCATCGCCAGGACGATCTGGCAACGCGGCGAGGGCTCTGCCGGCATTGACGCAGCCGTGCCGCCGTTGCCTCAGCCTGTGCAGCGTTCTTCCCAACGTGGCGATGCGGCGTCAGGCGGCGCGGTTGCTGCAGGCAAGATGCTTTCTGGGCTGCAGAGCATGGCGCGGTTAATGAACCAGAACGTGATGCAGTGGCCGGCAGCCTTCGACACCCAACCGGCGATCATTGCTCCGCCGCCAAGGTTGGCCGATCGCGTCCCCCGGCTCGCTGCCCGGTAACGCTGCCCGTTCACATTGCGCGTCCAATGTGCGTCAGGCCTGGACGCGGCCCGCCACAGTGTTCTGCGGCGATACAATGCAATTATTGCTGCGGCACGAGATACTTCAGCGCGGCCGACGACAGCGCGCCGCCGATGACACAAGGAATGCCGAGTTCGACCTGCCCCATGACACTGGCGGCAACACATCCAAGGGCCAGTGCTGTTTGGCCCGCCTGCCCCCACCAGACCGTGTCGCGGCTCGATTTCGGCCCTTTCTGCTTCAGCTCATCAATGGCCTTCAGGGCATCGTTCTTGATGCGCTTGACCTCAAACGTCTCCGCCGCCTCTATGACCTCGGCGAGCGGCTTGCGCACGACGGCCGGCTGCGTATTCATCTCGGCCTTCATGATATCGCGCAGGTCCTTATCGCGCGTCGCATTGGTGGCGAGTGTCCATTTGGCCATCGAGCCGATGGTCAACTTCTCGACGCTGTTGCGTTCGGCGGTCCAGGCGAGCGCGGCGACGATGCGTTGTGCGGGTTCGGTCTTACCGGTCGCGAAATAGAGGCCCCAATTGATATCGACGGCGAAGGCACCGGTCTGCTCTGTCATCAACCCATCCAGGCGTGGCCCGTCACGGTAGAGAAAGCGCTCGATAAGCACCTTGCGAGCCGGCATGCGCTCGACAAAGCGCATCATCAGATCGCGCCAGTCGGCACGATCTGAATAGGCGATCGCCTTGATCAGGATCACCTGATCTGGCGGCGGCATCGGAAACATTGCTGCAACGAGCTTGTCGGCGGCATCGCCGCTACTGCCGATAACGCCGGCAAGAAAGCCGATATATATGCCGCACTCCTCCGGCTCTCGCAGCATTCCTAGCCTGCTCATCGCATGAACCAACTCGGGCACGTGCCGTTGCGGCTTTTCCTCACGATAGCTGCTGATGAAGGCCAATACTTCCTCGGCCTTCTCGAACTTGATCACATCTTTTGGCGAATGCTTGCCGGGTGCGCCATGGGTTGCAGCAGCGCGGGCACCCGCAGCCCCGAGATCACCTGCAGCGGGCAGCATCACCCCGAGGGCGCAAACGAGGCCCGCCAGCGCAAGAATGATGATTTGACGGTGGTTTGACACGGCTAACAATGGCGGCCTGGCAGGTGGCCTCCCCCAATTCAATCGGCGATCGGTTGCTACAAACCCAACATGGCGCGGCGATATTGTGGCAACCGGATCGTGTTCAAGCTTCGATGGGACGGCTACAAAGATCCAATCTTGCGTTCAGCGCGACGCTGACGGGCATTGACCGGACGGATTGTCGGCTTAACTGAACCGTGAGGACCCAAAGGCACCGATCGCGACGAAAGGACCTCAATGGAAGCGGACGCAGATAGGCTGTCAGCAGCAACCAGCCAAGAGGACCTTGGGCGGGTTGCGCGGACTTGGCATGCGCTGGCCCCGCGGGAGGCGATCGAAGCGCTTCGGTCGCGCGATGCCGGCCTGAACACGTCGGAAGTTACCCACCGCCGGGCGCGGTTCGGTGAAAATGCACTTCCGGAGGAGAAGCCGCGATCGCTTCTGGCGCGTTTCCTTGCACAGCTCGACAGCCTGCTGATCTACGTGCTGCTCGGCTCGGCCACGATCACCGCGCTGCTCGGTCATGGCCTCGATACGATCGTCATTCTCTCGGTCGTGATCATCAATGCCGTGTTCGGCGTCCTGCAGGAGGGCAAGGCGGAGCGTGCACTCGACGCCATTCGCGCAATGATCAGCCCGACCGCATCGGTTATCCGCGAGGGGCAGCGTCTCAGCATACCGGCGCGCGATCTCGTTCCGGGCGACATCTTATTGATCGAGGCCGGCGACCGTGTCACGGCGGATGCGCGACTCGTCTCAGCACGCGGGCTCAGGATCGACGAATCGGCGCTCACCGGAGAATCGGTGCCGGCCGACAAGCGTCCGCAGGCCGATCTACCCGACTGCGCGCTGGCGGAACGGGCCAGCATGGCCTACTCGGGCACGCTCGTAACGCAGGGGCAAGGCACGGGCGTCGTGGTGGCGACGGGCGCGCGGACCGAGATCGGCCGCATCACGACGCTGCTCTCGACGATCGGCGAGACGACGACGCCACTCATCCGGCAGGTCAATGCATTCGCGCGGCAACTGAGCTTCGCGATCCTTGCGCTATCCGCCCTGACGTTCGTGTTTGCAATAAAGGTTCGCGACTACGCAATTGCCGACGCATTTCTTGCGGTCGTCGGCATGGCCGTTGCTGCGATCCCGGAAGGCTTGCCCGCGGTCATGACAATCACCCTTGCCCTCGGCGTGGAGCGCATGTCGCGGCGCCATGCCATTGTGCGGCTGCTTCCGGCGGTCGAGACGCTGGGCTCGGTTTCCGTCATCTGCACCGACAAGACCGGCACGCTGACCCGCAACGAGATGACGGCGCGGCACGTCGTGACGGGCGCGGGCACATACGTGGTCGAGGGAAGCGGATATGCGCCGCACGGCGCAATCCACGGTGCTAACGGCGCGATTGCAATTGGCGATGGACACGACCCGGCGTTCGACGTCCTGGCCCGCATTGCCGCCGTCTGCAACGACGCCACGCTGATCGCACCCGGCGCTGCGGCGGATGACTCATCCGGCTGGCACGTTGCCGGCGATCCGATGGAGGGTGCACTGCTCGCACTCGCGGCAAGAGCCGGCAGCAACGTCGAGCAGCTGCGCAAGGAGATGGGACGGCTCGATCTCATCCCGTTCGATGCCGCGCATCGCTTCATGGCGACCCTGCACAGGCCGCCCGGCGAGGGGCAGGACGCAGAGGCCGTGCTGTTTCTCAAGGGAGCGCCGGAAGAGGTCCTGGCGCTGTGCACGTGCCAGCTCGGCGCGTGCGGCGGACTTCCGCTCGATCCTGACCGATGGCATCGCGCCGTAGAGGAACTGGCCGAACAAGGCGAGCGGACGCTTGCCTTCGCAACCAAGCATCTGCCCGCCGACACTCGCAGCATCGACTTCGACGACGTGCGTGACGGTCTCCTGCTCGTCGGGCTCGTCGGGCTCATCGACCCCCCGCGTGAGGGAGCCAGGACAGCGATCGCGGAGGCGCGCGCGGCTGGAATCGCCACGAAGATGATTACCGGAGATCACGCACTGACGGCGCGCGCCATCGCGCACGATCTGGGGCTGGAGACAACAGAGTCCGTCGCGACCGGTCGCGATATCGACACGTTGTCGCCTCGCGAGTTGCGGGATCTGGCGCAACACACCACCGTGTTTGCCCGTACGGCACCGGAACACAAACTTCGTCTTATCGAGGCGCTGCGCGCCGACGGCCAGATCATCGCCATGACGGGCGACGGCGTGAACGATGCACCGGCTCTGAAGGCGGCTGACGTCGGCATTGCCATGGGCCGCAAGGGAACGGAGGCGGCTAAGGAGGCGAGCCAGATGGTACTGGCCGACGACAACTTCGCCTCGATCGTCGCAGCGGTCAAAGAAGGGCGTACGGTCTACGACAATCTTACCAAGGTCATCGCGTGGACGCTGCCGACGAGCTTCGGTGAGACAATGGTGGTGATGCTCGCGATTCTCGGTGGCCTTATGCTGCCCGTCACCCCCGTCCAGATCCTCTGGATCAACATGGTGACGGCCGTTGCCCTCGGTCTCGTGCTGGCGTTCGAGCCGCCCGAAGGCGACGTCATGCAGCGGCCGCCACGCCCGGCAGCACAGTCGCTGCTTACGCCGCTGCTTGTCTGGCAGATCGTTTTCGTATCGGCGCTGTTCGTGGCCGGGGCGTTCACCATGTTCTGGTGGGCAAGAACGCGGGGCATCGAGATCGCAGAGGCTCGCACGATCGTCGTCAATACGATCGTCGTGTTCGAGATCTTCTATCTGTTCGCGGTGCGCTATCTGAGATTGGGCTCGGTGACGCTCAAGGGCATCACGGGCACGCCCGCGGTGCTCATTGGTGTCGGCAGCATCGTCGTCCTGCAATCGGCATTCACCTACCTTCCGGTCATGCAAGACCTATTCGATACGCGGGCCGTTTCACTGGCCGACGGAGCGACAATCGTGGCGCTCGGGATGCTGCTGCTGGTCGTTCTCGAGATCGAGAAGCGGATCAGACACGCAATTGTGCCGTCCGGTGGCGGCGGCACCTCTTGACGACTGGGTCGGACCACCCCAAACCTGCGCCATGTCCACGAAACTGACATCCGGTGGCAAGAGCGGATCGGAACCGATAACCGCTAGCGAACCCACTGATACAGAAATGGAAACGGGGAGCGCGCTGACCGGCACGACGGGACCGGCGGTAATCCAGCGCGTCCTCAAGGATCTGCCGTCCTCGCCGGGCGTCTACCGCATGCTCGATGCGGCGGGCGACGTGATCTATGTTGGTAAGGCCCGCAACCTGAAATCGCGCGTTTCCAACTATGCGCGTCTTGGCGGGCACACCAACCGCATCGCGCGCATGATCGCGGCGACCGCGTCGATGGAATTCGTCTCGGTGCGAACCGAAGCCGAAGCGTTGCTTCTGGAAGCCAATCTCATCAAGCGCTTCCGGCCTCGCTTCAACGTCCTCATGCGGGACGACAAGTCGTTCCCCTATATTCTCATCACGCGCGATCACGCCGCGCCGCAGATCCTGAAGCACCGGGGCGCGCGCAGCCGTAAGGGAGATTATTTCGGACCGTTTGCATCGGCCGGCGCGGTGACGCGGACGATCAACATGCTGCAGCGCGCCTTCCTGCTCAGAACCTGCTCAGACAGCGTTTATGAAAGCCGCACGCGCCCGTGCCTTCTCTACCAAATCAAACGTTGCTCCGCGCCGTGTACGGGCGAGATCAGCATCGAGGACTACAGGCGGCTCGTGGATGAAGCACGCCGGTTCCTGAAAGGCGAAAGCCAGAACGTGCGCGAAATGTATCAGCGCCTGATGCATGAGGCCTCCGATGCGCTCGCGTTCGAGAGGGCGGCGCGCTACCGCGACCGGCTCAGCGCCCTTGCGCACGTGACGTCCGATCAGGCCATCAATCCGGAGGGCGTGGAGGAAGCCGACATATTCGCCGCACACCAGGAGGGCGGACAGACGTGCGTCCAGGTGTTCTTCTTCCGCACCGGCCAAAACTGGGGGAACCGCGCATATTTCCCGAAGGCCGATCGCTCTCTTGACGTCGCCGACGTGCTCGATTCCTTTGTTGCCCAATTCTACGACGACAAGCCGGCACCGCGACTTATCCTGCTGTCGCACGAGATCGAGAACCGCGCGCTCCTGGAGGAAGCACTGAGCACCAAGACCGAGCGGCGGGTGGAGATCCGCGTGCCGCAGCGGGGTGTGAAGTCGGGCCTCGTGGAGCATGCGCTGGCCAACGCCAAGGAGGCGCTCGGGCGCAAGCTGGCGGAAAGCTCTTCGCAAGCACGTCTTCTGAAAGGGCTGGCTGAGCGTTTCGGACTGGAGCGAGCGCCGCGTCGGATCGAGGTATTCGACAACTCGCACATTCAGGGCACCAATGCGGTCGGTGCCATGATCGTTGCGGGAGCGGAGGGCTTCGTCAAAAAGGCCTATCGCAAGTTCAACATCAAGTCGGTGACGGTGACGCCTGGCGACGACTACGCCATGATGCGAGAGGTGCTGACGCGGCGGTTCCGCCGATTGGCAGAGCTTACGACAGGGGAAGCCCTCGATCTGGCGGCTGCGGCCGAAGTCGCCCGCGACGATGATGGCAATGCACGCGACCTCATTGTCGAGGTTCAAGAGCCTTCGCGCGTGACCGAGCCGCCCGCATCGGTCCGCAGCAAGGACGGTCTGGCGTTCGGTACGCTGCGGCGTCAGCACGAAGCTGTCGGCGAAGATGATGCCATTGCCGCCGTGCTCGAAAGCAAGGACGAGCCAGATACAGTCGACGAGGGCGACGGCGCCTTTCCAGAGCGTCCGGATCTGGTGCTCATCGACGGCGGCAAGGGTCAACTGGAAATTGCCCGCGCGGTGATGGCGGATCTGGGCATCACCGATATCGTTCTCATCGGTGTGGCCAAGGGCCCTGACCGCGACGCGGGACGCGAGCACTTCCATTTCACGGACGGTCGCGCACCCTTGATGCTGGAGCCACGCGACCCGGTCCTCTATTTCGTGCAGCGCCTGCGCGACGAAGCGCATCGCTTCGCGATCGGCACGCATCGCGCAAAGCGTGCAAAGAGCATGAGCGCCAATCCATTGGACGAGATCGGCGGCATCGGGCCAACGCGCAAGCGCGCGTTGATGGCGCATTTCGGATCAGCCAAAGCCGTCTCGCGCGCTGGTGTGGAGGACCTGAAGGCGGTCTCCGGAATTTCCGCGGAAATGGCGCAGAAGATCTATGATTTCTTTCACGAGCGGCATGGCTGAGCATCGCGCGGCCATGCCTATCGCTTGTTCGCGCTGGAACCGGCCAAGAAAACTTGCGGCATTCAAGCCGGTGGTCGCACATACACCTCCCCTCACCCGGGGGCCACCGCCCTGCCCTGACGGCCGGGCCGATGGCGTTTTGAAGCACTAGGTTTGAACCACGTTTGAACCAACAGGGACGATTTTCACCGAGATTGCGGCCGTTGCTGCCGCCACCCATTGACGAAACGGGGCGGTGGTGTACGAAGCTCGCATGACCGTCGCACCTGTCAAAGCCGCACCACTTTCACTGCCGAACATGCTCACCTATGGGCGGATCGCTGCGGTGCCGGCGCTTGTGGCCTGTCTCTATTTCCTGAAGGGCGACGCAGCGCGATGGTCCGCATTCGGACTGTTCGTATTGGCCGGTGTTACCGATTGGCTCGACGGATACCTCGCCCGAGCCTGGGAGCAGCAGTCTACACTCGGGGCCATGCTTGATCCGATTGCGGATAAGCTACTCGTCGGCGCGGCGCTGATGATGCTCGTCTACGACGGCACGATCGGACACATCTCGATCTGGGCGGCCGTCATCATCCTGTGCCGCGAGATCCTGGTTTCGGGGCTGCGAGAGTTCTTGGCGGAGCTCAACGTCAAGGTGCGCGTCTCGGTGCTAGCCAAGTGGAAGACCGCGGTTCAGATGGTAGCCCTGGCGGCGCTGCTGGCCAGTCCGGCGGCGGAAAAGTACGTACCGGACGTGGAAATGGTGGGCATCGCCCTTTTGTGGCTCGCAGCGGTCCTGACCTTATGGACCGGCTACGACTATTTGAAAGCCGGAGTGAAACACGCCATCTCTCATTGAGAGTGGGAATTGTGGCTGGTCGTGCTTCTGATTTCATCCGCCTACACGCGACAAAAGAACGGCAGCCATGATGACGCAACCGGACCACGCAGGTCACGACAGCAAGGCAGATCGATGACGGACAATACGCCAGCAACGGTTAGGATCCTCTATTTCGCATGGGTTCGCGAAAAGATGGGGCGTGCCGAAGAGACGGTGTCGCTGCCGGACGGCGTTACCACGATCGCCGATCTGGTCGGTTGGCTGCGGACACGCGGTCCCGAATACGAATCCGCCTTTGCGCGGCCCGACGTGGTCCGCGCGGCGCTCGACCAGACGCACGTGAAGTCCACGGCCTCACTGGCCGGCGCCCGCGAAATTGCGTTCTTTCCGCCGGTCACGGGAGGCTAGGCCATGAGCGTGCGTGTGCAAGAGCCCGACTTCGACCTCGGCGCGGAAGTCCGCCGACTAACGGCAGGGCGCAGCGACATCGGCGCCGTCGTGACGTTCACGGGCACCGTGCGCGGCGAGGATGGAGAGGGCGACAGTATCACCGACATGACGCTGGAGCATTATCCGGGCATGACGGAAGCCGAGCTTGAGCGGATCGAGGCGGAAGCCCATCGCCGCTGGCCGCTGCAGGCCAGCCTCATCATCCACCGCCATGGATCTCTGCATCCGGGCGACAACATCGTCCTCGTCGTGACGGCTTCGCGGCACCGGCACGCGGCATTCGAAGCTGCCGCGTTCCTTATGGATTTCCTGAAGACCCGCGCTCCGTTCTGGAAGAAAGAGACACGAAGGGATGGCAGCGGCGGCTGGGTCGATGCGCGCGAAGCCGACGATGGGGCGCTCCATCGCTGGCAAGCTGGCGAGCCCGCACCCTTGGCCCAATCGAAGGCTGCTGAATAACCCCTCACCGCGTTAGATCGATCATAGCCGGCGATCGACGGACGGCCGACCGCCATTCGCACCGGCCGCATTAGCAAAACGTTTACCTTTCCAGAGCGATAACCTTAACAACGCCTGAGGATGACCCGGAAACGGCCATTTTCATGCGGCATCGTTCCCGTGCCCGCGAGAGCGGACCGTATTGCGTAAGACGGGGGTCGAACGTGAGGGATATCAAGGCTTCGCCGCGCCGGACTGGCGCGCGCCATGCTGTTTTCCTGCCGCTGCTGCTCATGGCCGGCCTGGCTGCCGGGCCTACCGTGCAGGGGCAGACGTTGGCTGCCGCAGTGCCATCGGAGCTGCCACCGCCACTGCCCGGTGTGCCCGCCAGCCAGGCCGCACAGGCAATGCCAGGTGTCGGCACCGACGGGACCCTTGAAGCGACCGCAAAGCGCACACGCTTCGTCATCGGGCTCGACAAGCGCGTGGATTTCTCCGTCTTCGCGCTTTCCAAACCAAACCGCGTGATCGTCGAGCTGGGCAACGTCAGGCTCGATCTGCCGAACATGATCGGCGACGGACCGATCGGCCTCATCAAATCATTCCGGGGCGGCATTTCGGCTCCCGGCCGACAGCGCGTCATTATCGAGGTGACGGGGCCGGTGGTGGTCGAACAACAGTCCCTGAGCAAGGCCGGGGAAGGCTCGGGTTATCAGCTCACACTGGACATTGCATCGGTTTCGACAGCGCTCAGGTCCGAGCAGGCCGCGGCGCTCGATGTTGCCCCGTCCAAGCTCGGCTTCCAGCCCCCGCTGCCGCGGCCAGCCGAAACGCCCGACACCCGCGCGGCGCGCGCGTTCAAGCCGATCATCGTGATCGACCCCGGCCACGGCGGCCATGATTCCGGCGCAACCAAGGCCGGCACGGTGGAGAAAGACGTGGTGCTGGCGTTCTCGAAGATTCTCAAGGAGAAGCTAGAAGGCACGGGGCGCTACAAGATCTTGATGACGCGTGAGACGGACGTTTTCGTCGAACTCGATGCGCGCCGGGCATTCGCCGAACGGCACAATGCCAGCCTGTTCATTGCTGTCCATGCCGACTACGCCACCACGCGAGCGCGCGGCGCCACGATCTACACGCTCCGCGACGGCGTTGCCGAACGGCTCAAGCGTTCAACCTCCGAAGAAGTTTCCGAGCAGGTCTTGAGTAAGGACGAGATCAGTGCGGTGAAAGCCGCCGACGGAGACACGAGCGCGGTGAAGAATATCCTTGCCGACCTGGCGCGTCGTGAGATCAGTGTCACCAAGGAGCGGACCAGTATTTTCGCCCGCAGCGTGGTGGCTCGCATGAGCACGTCCACCAACATGCGCGACGACCCCGACAAGCAGGCAGCGTTTCGCGTGCTCAAGACCGCGCAGTTCCCGTCGGTGTTGATCGAGCTGGCATACGTGTCGAACCAGAAGGACGCCGCGTTGCTCAATTCGAACGTTTGGCGCAAGAAGGTCGCCACCTCGATTACGGATGCGGTCGACAACTACTTCGGCCAGCAGCTTGCAAGGCTGCCGCTGTAATCCGACACTGTAACGTGAATTGGCACGTGAAACGGTCAAGGCCGGTCCCCAAGGACCGGCCTTTATACGTGTGGCCGGCAGCTCCATCGCACATCGGCGCCGGCGAAATCGGATTAACATCTACTTGGGGGATGAGAGGGTTTCAGGCGCCAGAGCAGAATAAACCAGTTGGGATCGAGTTTCAGACCAAGATGGAAACGCTTCAACGCCTCGAAGAATACGGGGACAAGGTATGGATGACGGCGCATTGGCATGGGCCACTCCATCTTCGTGTGGTGACCGCTTCCCTGCGGGCATTCCGGCCCGGCGTCCCACCGAACGCACGCAACGCGCCAACGCGAGGGGTCAGGTGAAACCCATCGCGGCCTGAGCATGCATTCGGAAAGATGGTAAGCGATATTCTCAGATGGGCGTTCAGGGCTTGCTGGTGCAATTGCCGACAGACGGTCCCTCGGGCGGTCCCATCCTTATCCGCCACACGTCTGCCGATCATGAAGCGCCGGTTCGAGCCAACGCCAAATGTTTTCGTCAAGGGCCTGATCCTTTTGCCCTGACGCATGCACTCAGCCCGGCTCCCCGCCGAGCCTTGCTCCCGGGAAGTCCCGTCCGGTGGATGAAAGCTCACCCACGAACAAAATCGTATGTGATTCGTCCAACTTCCGCGTGACACACCGTTACGTTTTTTTGCGTTGCATCTGCGGCCATGCGGCGGCGGTGATTGGCGTCGCCGATATGTGCACTAGAGCCTGATCGGCCTCGATGGAAGCACGACCGCTTCCATCGAGGCGGTGAATCAGTCTCTCAAACAAAGAGATAGAGCAGGCCGAAACGGCCTGAAGTGATTCAATCAAAACCTGACCTGCTCTAGCAGGCCCGTGCTGTGAGCGCACGATCACGTCACACGCACACAGGTTGCACAAGCCACAACCAACGAAGGCCGGCGCTGAGCCGGCCTTCTGACACCGCATCCCTGCCATTGGCACGGATCAAGCATCCGTCCCGCACGGACAGGTGCGGAAAACATAGAACTGACCACAACGGCCAGACGTCATTCGATCAAGACCTGACCTGCCCTATCGCAACGCGCGGATCCCGCGTGGCGTGGGGCCGCTCAAAGCGTGGCGGAGAGTTCGCCTTCGGCAGCGGAGCGCGTCACCGCTTTTTGCACCTTCTCGAAGGCCCGCACCTCGATCTGGCGGATGCGTTCCCGGCTCACGCCGAATTCCACCGACAGATCCTCGAGCGTCATCGGGTCCTCGGCGAGACGGCGCGCCTCGAAAATGCGGCGTTCGCGTTCATTCAATGACGACAGCGCATCGCTGAGATAACTGCGGCGACGGTCGAGTTCCTCGTTCTCGGCCAACAGCTCCTCCTGATCGGGGGATTCGTCGACCAGCCAATCCTGCCACTCGCCCGATTCGGCCTCAGCGCGGATTGGCGCATTGAGCGATGCGTCGCCACCCAGGCGCCGGTTCATCGATACGACGTCATCCTCGCTGACACCGAGCTTCTTCGCGATCGTTGTGACGTGCTCGGGATTGAGGTCTCCCTCCTCGAGCGCTTGCAACTGACCCTTCACGCGGCGCAGGTTGAAGAACAGCTTCTTCTGTGCCGCGGTGGTACCCATCTTCACGAGGCTCCACGAGCGCAGGATATATTCCTGGATGGATGCGCGGATCCACCACATCGCATATGTGGCGAGACGGAAACCCTTGTCGGGCTCGAACCGCTTGACAGCCTGCATGAGTCCGACGTTGCCCTCGGAGATCACTTCACCGATCGGCAACCCATAGCCGCGATAACCCATCGCGATGCGCGCGACGAGACGCAAGTGCGATGTCACGAGCTTGTGTGCCGCCTCGCTGTCCCCATGCTTCTGCCACCGCTTGGCGAGCATGTACTCCTCGTCAGGCTCCAACATCGGAAAACGGCGGATTTCTTCCAGGTAGCGTGAGAGCCCCCCGGATCCAGAAGCAATTGTGGGCAATGCCTTCGTCGTCATCTCGTCCCTCGCTTCCAAACCTGAAGTTCCAAAGCCTTTCAGGCCGTCAGCCCGTGGTCGTTTCAGTTACGGAGCCTTTCTGCTCCGCGCTCCTCGTTGCTCAAGATGCCGAGGCACCTTCAAGATACGAAGAGATCGCGTTTCAAACCATCAGCAGCTTGATTGCTGCCGCCATCGCTGCGCCCGCCTCCTCAGGTGGGCCTGACGCTGGTTTGCTCTTTCTATAACGCTTGAGCCCCCCGGTTCCGTTGCATGCAACGCCTGCGGACTCTGTCAGATAATAACCTGACTTCTGAATTCAAGTTTACTGTCACGAAGCCCGGTCAACCGCAATGCACGTCGCAACACATCAATGTGTGAAGTGCGTTACATTGTTTCAATAGCATTGAACAGGGTCGATAAGTTCGACCGAACTCCGATGCGCTAATTTTGTAAGAATACCATAAATATCAGTTTATTACACATAGGACCTGACGCGGCTCGCGGATTTTTGATCGGCGTTCAAGGTTTAGCCGCCGAGACAGAGCTTTGCGCAATACGAATGGCCAGCATGCGTGCGGCGCAGCTTCGGGCGCAACGGGCTGGCGGCCGAAAGCGGCGACGTCAGTCCGGTCACAGCCGACGAAGGGCGGCAAGCAGCCTGTCCATGTCGGCAGGCACCGAACTTTCAAAATGGAGCAGTTCGCCCGACTGGGGGTGCTCAAATCCCAGTTCTGCAGCATGGAGCGCCTGGCGTCCGAGCGCCTGCAACGCTTCCGCCTGGGCGGCTGTCATAAGCCGGATACTGGAACGAAATCCTGCGCCGTAGAGATCGTCTCCCAGAAGGGGATGGCCGATGTGGGCCATGTGGACACGGATCTGATGTGTGCGTCCGGTCTCCAGCTCGAGCTTCAAATAAGAGGCCAATGGCGGCGCTTCCCCTGGCTCCTGGGCGACCGTCACAGCGGCCGAACGCCGCCTCCGGTGGCGATGGCCGGCCTCTGGTTCAGCCCGTCCGCGAAACACCTCAAGCACCTCATAATGCGTGATGGCGTCGCGTGCGTCGGAGATTGCGGGATCATTGCGGACAGCGATCTTGGTGCGGTTATGACTGGATCGGCCGAGCGGCGCATCGACGGTCCCTTTGACGTGCTCGGGAGCCCGCCAGCAAATCGCGCGATAGGACCGCAACAACCGGCCGTCACGACCATGGGAAGCAAACTGCTGGGACAACGCGCGATGTGCGGCATCGGTCTTAGCTACGACCAACAGCCCCGAAGTGTCCTTGTCGAGCCGATGCACGATGCCGGGCCGGCGCACGCCGCCGATGCCCGAGAGGCTATCGCCGCAGTGCGCAATGAGTGCATTGACGAGTGTGCCGGTCTCGTGGCCGGCCGCAGGGTGGACGACGAGACCTGCCGGCTTGTCGACAACGATCAGTTGGGCATCCTCGTAGACGATATTGAGCCTGATCGCTTCACCAACGGGCTCGGCAGGGGTCGGAGGTGGCACGGCAATCTCGATCACATCGCCCGGTTTGACCCGCACGTTGCGGTCCCCTATCGTCCGGCCGCCGATGCGTACTTGCCCATCGCGGATCAGGGCCTGGAGGCGCGTGCGGCTCAAATCCGGCAACCGCCGGGCCAACACTGCGTCGAGGCGCTGGCGCGCGTCACCCTCCTCGGCGACGACGCTGATAATCCTTTCGCCGTCATCCGACATGGAGTGCGGCTCGTTCAGCAAAGGACCCGATGACCATGTCGGTCAAAGACGACGAGCAGGACATTCCGTTCCGCTGGAGCCTTTTTCTCCCGGCAGCGGGCGATTCGCCGTCGATGCGCATGTTGAAGTATGCGGTGATCGGCATGGGGGTCGTCCTGATCCTCGGTTTCTTCGTCATTCTTGCCCGCATCGTGTATCTGACATCTCGTATGGAGGCGAGCCTTCCCGCAGGGCAGGAGTGGAGTGTCGCCGTTCCCACCGGCGCGGCGGTAGCGTCCATGTCGCTTTCGGGCAACCGGCTGGCCCTGCATCTGACGGGACCAGAAGCGGACGAGCGCTCCATCATGGTGATCGACCTGACGAGCGGACGGACCGTCACACGCTTGCGGCTGGAGCCTGCAGCGACCCCGGATGCGGGCGGCGGCGGCGCGCAATCCCACCTTCCTCAGCGCTGAATGACCTCGATTTTTCAAACCCCGACCATGCCAGACCGAAAGGGCTTGATCGCCCGGCGCGGCTGACATATACGTTGCCGCCTCTGAGCGCTGTCCCGTTCGTCTAGTGGCCTAGGACACCAGCCTCTCACGTTGGGAACAGGGGTTCGAGTCCCCTACGGGGCGCCATCTCACAGCACGCCATTAAAGCGACCCTCGCGGAAATATTGGTTCGCGC
>DAIPMW010000004.1:0-277713 GCA_036768475.1 Hyphomicrobiaceae bacterium
CTTAGCAAGCAAACTTCGCGGTAGGCAATAGATTGGTTCGTCCGAACGAACTTTCGCGATTGTGTCGGCTCCTCCGCCCGCGCAAATCCTTCTTGGGCCGCATCGATCAAGAAGCGACATGCGCGGGCGCTGTGAGGAGGGGCTGCGCAGGAGGGCTCTGCGTCAGCTGTTATCGCCATCGAAGATGCCGCCGAGGGGGCCGAGGATCGAGCCTTCGCCGGTGCCGCCGGCGGGTCCGGCGTTGGCAAGGACGCGCCCGGCGAGGCGCGAGAACGGCAGCGACTGGAGCCAGACCTTGCCGGGGCCGCGCAGGTGGGCGAAGAACACGCCCTCGCCGCCGAAGATCATCGACTTGATATTGCCGGCGCGAACGATGTCGAAATCGACCGAGGGTGTCATGGCGGCGACGCAGCCGGTGTCGACGTGCAGTTCTTCGCCAGGGGCAAGCTCCTTCTCGATGAGGCAGCCGCCGACATGGATGAAGGCGAAACCGTCGCCTTCCAGCTTCTGCATGATGAAGCCTTCACCGCCGAACAGGCCGGTCATGATCTTCTGCTGGAAGTGGATGCCGACGGATACGCCTTTGGCCGCGCACAGGAAGGCATCCTTCTGGCAGATCATGGCGCCGCCCATATCGGCCAGGTGGAAGGGCAGGATGGTTCCCGGGTAGGGGGCGGCGAAGGCAACGCGGGCTTTGCCCTGGCCATGATGGGTGAAGAGGGTCATGAACAGGCTTTCGCCCGTCAGTAGCCGTTTGCCCGCCCCCATAATCGAGCCGAACAGCCCCTTCGGCTGGGCGGAGCCGTCACCGAAAACGGTGTCCATGTGGATCGTCGGGGCTTTGAACATCATGGCGCCGGCTTCGGCGACAGCGCTCTCGCCCGGGTCCAGCTCGATCTCGACGAATTGCATCTCCTGGCCGAAGATCTCGAAATCGATGTCGTCGGCGACGCCGGAGCTGCGGGCATGCCGCATGGCGCGCGGGACGCTGGGGACGGATCCGAACATTCCAAATTTCTCCTGATGCACAAGTGTTGGCTGATCCACTGGAACAGCATGTCCAGAAAGTAGGCCGCGGGGACCCGTTGGCAAGGCTGGGGCGGGTCAGGTTTTGATCGGTTCACATGTGACGGTTGCGGCTGACCGTTGCGGCTTGCTCCATCCGGCGCATGCTTCGTGGATAATGGAGTATTGAGCGGAATGTACATAAAACTGTTGTAATGAGCCGCTATGGTTCGCGCGGCTGCAGCAGCGCACCCGCCGGAAGCCCCGCACGGTCTGGCAATGTGCAAACTGCGCCTGCTGAACACCGGTCGCCCTCTTACCGGTGCTTCGCGCTTGGAGCGCAGGACGGACCCGCGCAAGCGGTGCACGCTACCCCACAACCGATGCCCGCGAGGGTTCGTCCTGTGTGCTCTCCATTTTGCTGTGAGCGCGGTGTCGCATGTGCCGTTCGTGGCGAACCAG
Source organism: Hyphomicrobiaceae bacterium (assembly GCA_036768475.1). Lineage (GTDB taxonomy): Bacteria > Pseudomonadota > Alphaproteobacteria > Rhizobiales > Hyphomicrobiaceae > JAEUMD01. Next base: position 1,468 of record DAIPMW010000004.1, read on the forward strand.
GCACCATCCATCACAATCGTGCATGTTTTAAAGATCTTTTCCCCAAGTGCTGATTCGTTTGCGCTTGCGCACGTGCACCGACGCACATTATCGATGATGGGCCAGGGGTCAGAGGGTGCTTCGGGCATGATCCTAGCCGTCACACTTCTTGCGGTTACAGTCGTAGCGGTCGTCACCATGTGGTTGTCGCCGCGCATGGGGCAGAAGCGCGTGCTCTATGAGCTGGCGCCGGATACGCCGCATGCGTTCGGCTGCGAGATGTCGTGGATCGCGGTCCTGACCTGCGATACCGAAGCGGTACTCGATGCGCTGGGCATCGAGGGTGAAACGGCTTCCAACTGGAACAACGGAATCGGTACCATCTACGATCACTGGCTGGGGCCGGATCGTGTATACATATCGCCGCCGGTCGATGGTTGGACGTTCGTCGTGAGCTTGGCACTGCCGCATCCGGTGAGCAGGGGCCAGATGGACAAATGCACACCGCTGCTGGCCGGACTGGCGCGTTCGTTCGTGGATGTGCAGTACTATTTCAGCTATCCGCTGCTCGATTTCTACTCGTGGGTGCGTTTTCGCGAGGGACGGTTGTTGCGGGCGTTCGCCAGCACGGACGAGGGCGTGATCTGGTCGAAGGGGCATGCCTCGCGCGCCGAGCAGGCCCTGGGGCTCAAGCTGTTCGAGTTTCGCGGTGTGAGGGGGCGCCACGGCGATGCTGGTTCGGAGATCGTGATGTTGCCCACCGAGGAACAGGTGATGCAGATCGCGCGGAGCTGGAGCCGCGATCCGACGACGCTCAAACCAAGCGATGCTCCCGCCGCGCTGGGCTACGTCGCCCCGGCACCGCAGGGTTGGCGGACAGAGCGGTTGCGCAGATCCGCGGCTTGAGTGAGCTGTTGCATGGCCTGATCGCATTCGTATTTCATCAAAATACGTGCGCAAACCAATGTTTGTTCTGAGGCGGTGTGTTCAGGCGGCGTCGGTGCCGATGATTGCCGCCATCTGTTGTGCGATCAGACGGCTATACGTGAGCCGCTTACCAGCTTGCTAACAGTCTCAAGGACTTAGCTCCATTCCGCGTGACCGTAACAGGTCACAAAAGCGATTTTGGGGTCACACGCGACAATCAATCCCCAATGCAGATGATCAAGATAAGTGATTCACGGCGTCGGGGCACGAATTCAAACAACTTCCGCGTTATCCCCAATTCACGGCATTTTCTCGCCAGAACACGCGATTCGAATCGCGTAGCTAATTCGTCATCAGTAGTGATAGCGAAAGGTAATGCGTGATGCTGATAACAATCACCGTCTCCGATACGATCGCAGTTCTGGCGCTGGCCATATCCCTCATCACGTTGCTCGCGTCTAAGCGGTTGTCCGAACAAAGCGTTCGCGCCGCTATGTTCGACAAACGATACGAAGTCTTCGAGGAAGCCGAAGAATTCATTGCCGCTTGGCTGCGCCACGGCCGCCCCGATCTTGACAAGCTTGGTTCTTTGGTTGGCGCCTGGAACCGGTCTCACTTCCTGTTTCGACCTGAAGTCACCAACTATCTTCGGAAGCTTTGGACTGATTCACTCGATGCCGAGCAAGCTCAAAGGATCATCAGCGGCGACGCGGAAGGTGACCACCTTGAAGCCGTTTATAACAAATACGAACGTCTGAGGGAGACGGCCGATTTCGACAAGCTCCGGAAAGTCTTCATGGATGATCTGAAGGTGTAGCGCCTTCGCGATCGGGAAACGGCGCGACCAATGTCGGCAACGCACAGTCGCCCGTTTCAATCGCAATTGCCGTAAGTTCTTCATCCATTTTTCTTCTCCGCATCCTTCGCCAACGCGCACGCATTCTCGATTGTCGCCCCGAGCGTCCACCCGAGCGCCTTGCTTCGTTTGTGGAGTGCGTGTGCCAAGATTGGCGTCGTGTAGATCATCAGCGGCTCAGTTCGTCCCGCAGCCGATCAGGCTCTAAGCCGTAGTCGGTGGATTTGAACTCAGCGGTGATCCTGCAATGAACCCGTCTCGATGGTAGCGACGCCTGTTTGCCAGCCTTCAGCAAGGCGCCGTGCAGCCTCGCGTGCATCCAATTGCCGATTTGCGCGCGAGCCACCGGCGTAATGGGGTAGGCGGCGGCGCAAAGGCGGGCAGGCGTACACACTTGTACCGGCTTCACCCTTTCGGGCTTCGGCGCATTGCAGCAACTCCGCAAGTGTTTCGGAGCTGGCTGGCGGGCGATGCGCACCGTTGACGGCATCGGGCGCTTTTCGGGCCGGCGTCGCGGTTGTCGCTTTCGCCGGTGCCGGATCACCCTTATGCGTGGTGACGGGGGCCGTGCCGATTTCTGTCGCAATCTGTTCTGTCGTGCTGGGCACGCCGATGAGCGGTGGTGCGCCGTCGGGATTGAACACAATCCCAGAAACGAACGACCAGAAGCCGATGATGTGCCAGGCGAGTGCACCGCACACGAAGGAGATAGAACCTGTTGTCAGGAGTGCGCGTGTCGACCAGGTTCGTGCTTGCGATGCGAAGCGATGCGCCGGTTTGCCCTGCACGCTGTGCGTGGCGGTGGGGCCGGCAAGCGGCAGCGGTTCCGTGGGCTGGAAACCCTCAGGTTCATTCAGTGGCGTGATGTGAATGTGCTGGTCCAAATCAGACTTCTAAGCCTTGTGCTTCGAATCGCTCAAAAAAAGTTTGCAGATGCGCAACTTTGAGCACAAGCCTTTCAAGGCAACCGGTCTGCGATCACGTCAGCGTTTTCCACATGCGTTTCAGATCCGGCGCACAGGACGATCGGCAAAATGTGGCGCATTGCCAACGCCAGTGCGCCGGCATTGTTCATGAGGGGCCGGTTTTGCGAGTGAGCAATTGGATTGGCGGCTCACTCGTCCGGTATCCTTGGAACGCCTGCTCAGATGTGCGGGCCGGGCAGGTAATCCTTCTTCAGTCCGGGTTGCTTTTCGTCGCCCCGGTGCTCGCCACCCGCGCCGCTGCGCGGGTCCTTCCACGTGGAGCGGACGGGGGGCACATACATCTGCCGGGCTGAGCACATGCGGCGCTGGCTCTCGTTCTGGCCGCAGGAGCGAAGCTGACCGCTCCGGGTATAGCAGATGCGGATTTCCTTCAGCCGATTGCCCGGGCCTCCGCAGGAAATGGCCATCATGTCGGGCTTCAGGTCGGGGTTGGCCGCAATCATCTCGCGCATCAGTTCCTCGGGAGCCACGAACTGCACCTCGAAGGGATTAATGTAGCGCTCAGGAATACGGATTCGATTGTAGAGCTGACGCGCAAGATCGAAATAGCCCGCAGGCTCGAGGCCCGAGCAGGTGCCGTGCTTCCTGTACTCGTGAATGATCAGACCCTTGGCCGGCATGATGTCGAGCATCCTGTCGATGACGTTATTGGGTACGAAGGGACGGTCGCGAGTCGGGCAATCGTTGGGGAAGCCGCGTTCGTACTGCGGCCACAGGCCGTGCAGGACGAAATTGTAACGCCGTCCATCGTGGCGGTTGCACTGCAGATCATCGCGTGGATTGTTGCTGGCCGCGCAGTGCGTCGGGCTCCACGAAAGAACGAGCGCGTAGTAGTCGAACTGGCCGGCGACGTTGCGTTGGGGTTGCTGCGCATATCCTTCGCCGTAACGCTCATTGTAGCGGCGTTGGGCATCTGCATCCGGAGCGACGAGCAGCGTCTGGCCGACGAGGGTGGCCACGATGGCAAGAATGACGCGCAGGGACATGTCTCGGTCCTTCCAGGTGAGCGGGGTGCAGCGAGGCAGTTTCGCGGCCGGGCGGCAGCATAGTCGAGGATCGCGGCGGTGCAATCGCTTGTCGTCTGAGTTTCGATGAAAGATCTTCAAGGACGCGATGAATAATGCCTGGATTGCGTGCTTGTAGCAGACTTGGCTGGTGAACCTTTCACCTGTTCGCCAAGGCAGCAAGGATCCGCGCCCAACTGCGTGCCCCTTTCTTGAAGCTCGTCAGATTGTATTTCTCGTTGGGCGAGTGGATGCGGTCGTCCTCAAGACCGAAACCGACCATGAGGCTGTCCATGCCGAGTGCGTCCTTGAACGACGTGACGATGGGAATCGAGGCGCCGCAGCCCATGAGCACCGTCGGGTGCTGCCATTCCTCTTCCAGAGCGGCGGCGGCAACTTTCATCTCAGCCATGCCGGTGTCAAATCGGATGGCCGCCGAGCCATGCGTGCCGATAAAATCGACCTTGCAGTCCTCGGGAATGCGCGCGCGGACAAACGTGTGTATCGCGGCCAATACGCGGTCGGGATCCTGCCCGGGTACGAGCCGGCAGGTGATCTTGGCGGAAGCCTTGGAGGGTATGACGGTCTTTGACCCGGCGCCCTGATAGCCTCCGGTGACGCCATTGAACTCCAGTGTCGGACGCGACCAGAGCTGCTCGACGAAACTGTAGCTCTTCTCACCTGCCGGTATGGACAAGCCGACAGCTCCCAGCATGTCCGGTGCGCTCTCGGCAAGCGTGCGCCACTGTTTGACCTGGCGGGCCGTGGGTTTGACGATGCCATCGTAGAAGCCGGGAACGGTGACGCGGCCGTTCTGCGCGTGCATGGCACCCAGAATGCCGACGAGCACGCGGATCGGGTTCATGGCCGGGCCGCCGTACATGCCGGAGTGCAGGTCACGCGAGGGTCCGGTGATAATTATCTCGGTGGCGGCCAGACCGCGCAGCATGGTTGTGATGGCGGGCGTGTCTTTGTTCCACTGACCGGTATCGCAGACCAGCACGATATCGGCCTTCAGTTCCTTGCCGCTCTTCTTCAGGAAGGCGGGCAACGACGGCGAGCCGCATTCCTCCTCTCCCTCGATCATGACGGACACGGCAATCGGCAATTCGCCTGCCACCGTCCTCCAGGCGCGCGCGGCTTCAAGGAATGTCATCAACTGACCTTTGTTGTCCTCGGCTCCGCGCGCGACGATCACCTTGCCGTTCAGTCTGTCATTGGCGATGCGCGGCTCGAAGGGCGGCGATGTCCAAAGTTCGAGCGGATCGGGCGGCTGCACGTCATAGTGCCCATAAAACAGGACGTGGGGCATGCCCTTCGGCACCGATTTGCGGTCGTGGCCGACGACCATCGGGTGGCCCTTGGTCTGCCGCACGGATGCAGTAAAGCCGATGTCATTCAATTGCGCCGCACACCAATCGGCGGCGCGCTGGCAATCGCCTTGATAGGCCGGATCGGTGGATATGCTGGGTATGCGCAACAATTCGAACAGCCGGGCCAGGGCGGCGGGCTCGTCGTCCTTGAGTACTTTGAGAACTCGGGGCAGGTGATCGGTCATGGGACTCTCTTGCTGTGGCATCCGCAGTGGCAATGTCGGCGGGGCGGATGTTGCGCGATCGAAGGGTCGAGGTCAAAGGCGCCGTGCTGGCGCGTCGTGCTGGCTTCTGTTTGGCAAGAGTGGGCAAGGTCGATGCGCCTTGCGGAATGACAGGGGTCGCGCGGCGGGGCCGTGCCCCCATTCGGGCGCATTCGCGGCACTGGCGGCGCCCGAGACTTTCGGCACGACGCCCTTCCTGCTATTGCGGGCGGGGAATGGGTCGCGGCAGCCGTCGGGCTGGCGCGCGTGACTTGCCAAAGAGGTTGGAGATGCCCGCTAGCAAACTGGTTTACCTTTTCGGGGCCCAGATGACCGACGGGCGTGCGGAACTCGGCGAACTCCTGGGCGGCAAGGGCGCCAATCTCGCGGAGATGGCCTTGCTCGGACTGCCGGTGCCGCCGGGCTTCACGATCACGACCGAGGTGTGCAACACCTATTACGCCAACGGCCGGAAGCTGCCCGAGGGTCTGCGCGGAGAGGTCGAAGAGGCTTTGACACGTGTTGGCGAGACCGCTGGCCGCAGGTTCGGTGATCCCGACAATCCGTTGCTTGTGTCCGTGCGCTCAGGTGGTCGAGCTTCGATGCCCGGCATGATGGACACGATCCTCGATCTTGGGCTCAACGACGAAACGGTCGTGGGGCTGGCGCGTCATGCGGGGGACGAGCGTTTTGCCTACGACAGCTACCGGCGTTTCATCCAGATGTATTCTGACGTGGTGCTGGGCATCGACCACGGGTTGTTCGAGGACATTCTGGAGAACTTCAAAAACCTCAATGGTCTCGGGCTCGACATCGATCTGGAAGCCGAGCATTGGAAGGAGATCGTCGATGAGTACAAAGAGGCGGTCGAGACCGAGCTCGGCGAGTCGTTTCCGCAAGATACTGCCGCGCAATTGTGGGGTGCCATCGGCGCGGTGTTCGGCTCCTGGGACAATGCGCGCGCGAAAACCTACCGGCGACTGCATTCCATACCGGACAGTTGGGGCACGGCGGTCAACGTGCAGGCGATGGTGTTCGGCAACATGGGCGAGACTTCGGCTACGGGAGTTGCCTTCACGCGCAATCCATCGACGGGTGAAGACCAGCTTTACGGCGAGTTCCTGATCAATGCGCAGGGCGAGGATGTTGTCGCGGGCATTCGCACGCCGCAGCCACTCATCCGATCCGCGCGCTCAGAACGCGATCCCGATGCCATTTCCCTGGAAGAGGCGATGCCGGAGGCATTCGCGGAACTCATCGACGTATTCCAGACGCTCGAACGTCACTATCGCGACATGCAGGACATCGAGTTTACGATCGAGCGCGGCAAGCTGTGGATGCTGCAGACGCGTTCGGGAAAGCGCACTGTCGAGGCAGGTCTGAGGATCGCCGTGGAGATGGCCGAGGCGGGTATCATCTCCAAAGAACAGGCGATCATGCGCATCGACCCGGCAGGGCTCGATCATATGCTGCATCCGACGATCGATCCGGCCGCGGACAAGCACGTATTGACAACCGGGCTGCCGGCATCGCCCGGTGCGGCCTCGGGCGAGATCGTCTTCACTGCGGATGCCGCAGAGGAGGGGCGGGCGCAGGGTCGTGACGTCATCCTGGTGCGTGCCGAGACGAGCCCGGAAGACATTCATGGAATGCATGCTGCGGTCGGCATCCTCACGGCGCGCGGTGGAATGACGAGCCATGCCGCCGTCGTGGCTCGCGGCATGGGGCGTCCATGCGTTTCCGGGGCCGGTGCGCTGCGTATCGACGCACGCGCCGGCACGCTCATCATCGGCCGCGAGACGTTCAACGCGGGCGACATCCTCACCATCGACGGAGGAACCGGCGAGGTCATCAAGGGCAAGGTCCAGATGCGCCAGCCCGAGCTGTCGGGCGCTTTCGGCATGTTGATGTCGTGGGCCGACGAGTACCGGCGACTCGGCGTCCGGGCGAATGCTGATACGCCACGCGATGCCGAGCAGGCGCGCTATTTCGGTGCCGAAGGAATCGGGCTGTGCCGCACGGAGCACATGTTCTTCGACGGCGAGCGGATCGTTGCGGTGCGAGAGATGATTCTCGCGAGCGACGAGACTGGGCGACGTGCAGCGCTGCAGAAGCTACTGCCCATGCAGCGCGCCGACTTCGTCACGCTCTTCGAGCTGATGGCCGGATTGCCGGTGACGATCCGCCTGCTCGATCCGCCGCTGCACGAGTTCCTGCCGCATCACGAGAACGAACAGGAAGCCGTTGCTAAGGATCTCGGCATCGACGTCGTGCGCATTCGTCGCCGCGTGGCGGAACTGTCGGAAGTCAACCCGATGTTGGGTTTCCGTGGCTGTCGCATCGGAATCCTGCATCCCGAGATTATGGAGATGCAGGCGCGAGCGATCTTCGAGGCGGCGCTGGAAGCGGGCCATGCGACGGGCCAGCACGTCATACCGGAGATCATGCTGCCGCTGGTGATCGACAGGCGTGAGTTTGACCTCATCGCTGCCGTCATTCGCGATACCGCTGCCGAGGTCGAAACGGAGCTGGGTACGAAGCTCGATTATCATATCGGCACCATGGTGGAACTGCCGCGATCGGCGCTCAGGGCCTCCGATATTGCCGAGGGGGAGGATGGCGCGGCGTTCTTCTCGTTCGGCACGAACGATCTCACGCAGACGACGATGGGGCTCAGCCGTGATGATGCTGCGCCGATCCTTGCCAGCTACATGGCGCATGGAATCTTCCACGCCGATCCGTTCGTCTCTCTCGACCGGGAGGGGGTCGGCGAGCTGGTGCGAATTGGCACGGAGCGTGGCCGACGTGTGAAGCCCGACCTCAAGATCGGCATCTGCGGCGAGCACGGCGGTGATCCCGATTCTGTAGCGTTCTGCCACGAGGTCGGCCTGACCTATGTTTCCTGCTCGCCGTTTCGAGTGCCGATTGCGCGGTTGGCTGCAGCGCAGGCCGCACTCAGGGAGCGTGCATCTTGATCATCTGGTCGAGCGGTAACTACGATGTTGCCACTACTCGCTATCGCGAGACAGATCAAATGGTCAAAGATGACTGGCCGCTTAAGCGCGCTTTTCCCGAATTTTGCGGGTGATAGCGCTAGATCACGCTCATGTCTGACGGAAACATGAACGCGATCCAGCACCTTGTTTCGAGCATGTTTTTCACGCTGAACCGCCGCACACTTCAGCCAAACATGCTCTAGGCGCGCGCCCTCGGCCGTATGCTGGAATTGATCAAATTCGATTGTTTTTCCGGAACGCGATCGGTGCGTCCTCGTTTTCTTCCCATCAACAGGTGTTGATTGAGAAGGAGAGCAAAATGTCTCAGCGTAAGATTTTGATCATGACGACGAGCGTGGCTGCTCTGCTGACCGCCGCAATGGGCGCGTCGGCGCAAAAGCCGAATCCCGACGGGCCGGGCGGCGCCAATCCGCCTAGTGGCGGAGCAACGACGCAGGAGCCCAGTGGGGGCAAGGGCGGCGCACCTGCAGGTGCTGTCACACCGCGACGCGAGGCCAAAGGCTTTGATCGCGGCGCTCCTGGTACCAGGGGGCTTGGCGACGACAAACGCGAGGCTCAAGAGGAAGACGGCGAACCCGGCAAGAAGCAGCGCTCCGGCAAACAGTCGCGTGAGGACAAGGAAAAACCCTCCAAGGGGACAACCGAGAAGCGCGCGGGCGAAGAATTAAAGAAGCGGGATGCTGATCGTTCGACGGATCGCGAACGCCGGTCGGGCGAGGAGAAGGTCGATAGGAAGACCGAACGTGAGAAGGTCTCGCCGAAGACCGGAGATGCCGCGAAGATCGACGTGAAGCCCGAGAAGAAGGCCGAACTCAAACAGCGGGTCAATCGGACGTCGCTACAACGCAGCACGAACATCGACATCGACATCAACGTCGGCGTGACCGTGCCGCGGCGGGTGGTGCTTCATACGCTACCATCGGTGTGGCTCACGATCGTGCCCGAGTATGAGGGCTACCGCTACATCTACTTGGAAGATGTGATTTGCATTGTCGATCCAGAGACGTTCGTGATCGTCGATGTGATCTACATCTGATGCGAAGAAACAGATTGGCATCCACCCACGGCGAGGGTGATGCTGCGACCGAAGTGCCAGATGGGCTGTGGGGCGAGTGCCATGCGTGCACCCGCCCCAGTTTTTTTGAGATGCTGAGACGCACGCGGGCTTTGCTCAAGGCCGCCAGCCATAGACCCAATCGTAGCGAGCCATGAGCGTGCGTGGTGGCGTAACACGCAGGACCATATCTCGTGCTGCGGCCATGGGGCCGTCCAAATGGTAGATGCGGCCGTTCGTCTTGGCGGCGGCGACCACCCGTGTTGCGCGATGGCGCCGTGCCATGGCATAGGCTGCAATTGCGCGCGGAATATTGGTGGGCTGTTCGGAGATCCGGCGCGCGAGGATCGCTGCGTCCTCCAGCGCGAGCACGGCACCTTGTGCGAGGAATGGCAAGGTGGGATGCGCCGCATCGCCGAGAAGCGCGATCCGCCCGGAGTGCCAGAACGACAGCGGCGGCAGCTCGAACAGCGCCCACTTCTTCCACTGCGGCGGCGTATCGAGAAGGCGGCGCAAGGGGGTGCAGAATTGTTGTGCAAGATCGAGCACCCAGGATCGCGGTATCTCGGTACTCCAATCGTCGGTGGGAACCGTGTCCTTGCGCACAAAGATCATCGCCAGCTCGCGGCCTGCGCGGACGGGGTAGTGCACGACATGTGCGAGAGGCGACATCCACAGGGCGGTGGCATTCTCGCTCAGCTCCGGCGCAACGTCCTCGATCGGGATGACGGCACGCGCCGCGCTTCGCTGGGCAAAACGAAGTGGCTGGGGCTCGAAGATCTCGTCGCGCACTTGAGAGCGTAGTCCGTCGGCGGCAATCAGTGCATCGCCGTGGAGCGTGAGACCATTGCGGTTCTTGACGGTGACGCCTGCGTCGTCGCTTGCCGTTCCAGCAACGTTGAAATCCATCGAAATGCGGATTTGCGGCATCGATCGCGCCGCATCGAGAAGCGCTGCATGCAAGTCCTGGCGGTGCAGGACCCAGTAGGGCGCGCCGTGGCGTGCGGCGATCCAATCTCCCAGTGGCAGGTGCGCCAAAGATGTGCCGGTTTTCGCGTTGCGCGCGTGGATGAAATCCGGTTTGCCGGCGAGTGGCTCAAGGCGCTCGGCAATGCCAAGTTCCTGGAGTATGCGCGTCCCATTGGGACCAAGCTGAATGCCGGCGCCTTCAGTCTCGAATGCCGCGCGCCGTTCAAGCACGTGACTTTCGATGCCGCGCTTGGCGAGCGCGAGCGCCGCAGCAAGACCGCCGATGCCGGCGCCAGCTATCAGGATCAGGGGCGCATCTGCGCGCGTAGTCTGCGAGTCCAGCGTCGCACGTACGGCGGTGGTTGGCGGCGACGTCATGTAAGCCTCCCCCTGGACGGCGGACGTCATTCAGGCGGTGCAGCCTCAGCCTTCGGTCAGCGCGCCTTCGCCGGCAACAAGACAGCCTGAAGGATCACTCTCCGTCGCTTTCAGGCGCGGATCGTAAATATAGAGCGTGGAGCAGTATGGACACAGGATCTGACCATCGGCGCCCATGTCCAGATAGACGTGCGGATGGTCGTAGGGGGCCCGTGCTCCCATGCACTGGAATTCCTTGACGCCGATAAAGATTTTCTCGACGCCGGCATCATTGGCGAAGTGGGGTACGACGCTCGAAGCCATGCGTGGGCGCTCCTTTTTCTAAAACCTTCGGGGTTGGGCGCGAACATAGCCCCGCCGGATGGGAAATGGTAGGGGAGGGGCGCCGCACTATGGTCGCAAGAGGAGGTGTGCGAAGTGGACAGCTTCAGCTCAGACGGTGTCGAGATCGCCTATATTGACGAAGGCGAAGGGGAGCCGATCCTGCTCATCCACGGATTTGCGTCGAACGTGCAGACGAACTGGGTGTCGCCCTCATGGGTGGGCTATCTGCGCGGCAAGGGCTACCGGGTCATCGCATTCGACAATCGCGGGCACGGGCGGAGCGAGAAGCTCTACCGTCTGGAAGATTACGGCGCCCCGCTGATGGCGGAGGATGCAAGGCGCCTGCTCGATCATCTGGGCATCGCGCGGGCCCATGTCATGGGTTATTCGATGGGTGCGCGCATTACGGCCTTTCTGTGCCTCGCCCATCGTGAACGTGTGAGGAGCGCGATTTTCGGGGGGCTCGGCATCAACATGGTGCGCGGAATGGCCGGTACGGGGCCGATTGCTGCGGCTCTCGAAGCGTCCTCGATCGACGATGTGACCAATCAGACCGCGCGTACTTTCCGCGCCTTCGCCGAGCAAACCAAAAGCGACCTGAAGGCGCTTGCAGCGTGCATCCGCTCGGCCCGCGATCCGCTCACCCGGGAGGATGTGGGGCGGATTTCCTGTCCGGTGCTGGTTGCTGTTGGCGAGACGGACGTGGTGGGAGGTTCGGCAGAGAATCTGGCCGCGCTCATCCCGGGCGCCCGCGCGCTGACAATTCCAGGCCGCGATCACATGAAGGCCGTCGGTGACCGGGCTTACAAAGAGGGCGTTGCCGATTTTCTGGAAAGCGTGGGAGCCTAGAGTTTGATCGGCTGAGATGGAAGCAGTTGTGTTTGCATCGAAGCCGTGATCGAGGCACTCAAAATAAAGAGATAGAGCTGGCCACAACGGCTAGACCCGATTCAATCAAAGCCTGACCTGCGCTAACCGCGATGAGCGGCTGTTTACGGGTGCAGCGGCTTACAGCATGGGAGTGTGGCGTATTGGCGAGTCGGGCGTTTTGATAAAAGCAAACGGCCCCGGCACGCCTGACATAACGCTCTGCAATTGAAAAAGCGCGGGGGCTTTCAGCAGAGCGACGTCGGGCAAAACACCAGGGCCGCAGCACTACTCCAGCACGCTCAGCCGGCCGTTGGGGGGACGGGGGTGGCCACCATGGCGTGCATACACAACACACTCGTACAAGACGCGATACATAGGCATTAGAACGACGCACGGTCACGAATACGCAGCGATCGTGCGCTTACGCGATACGCGGAACTCAACTCGACACGCGGACAGTGCCCAACTCGAACCAACAACGCTGTGTCACACCAACTAAGCTGGTCGACTTCGGGGATGCGAGCCCATCGCATCGAGCACCGGTGGCGATCCACCGAGCGAAGACGCAAGGGCCCAACCTCTCAAACACCACGCAGAACCTGATGCGAATGAGAACCTGGGCTCGCACTCGCATCGGAACTCGGAACGATACGCAATGCCGACAGTTCCGTGTCGTCGTCCCGTCCCACGGACAACGGGACGGAAATCCTGAGAGCCAATCACCCGTCTTCAGCGCGGTGCGGCGATCGAGGGTTCGCCTGCCGCCACAAGGCCGTGTGAACGCGAACAGAACTCCTTTGGACTACTTACAACTTATCAATATAGAGCGCTCCAGTCGCCAATATTCCGAGAACACCCAGAAAATGACTGTGGATAAAGAGATGTGACGCTTGCATGACGAAACAAATTCAGGTTGCGCCGCACAAAGGAGCGGCAATTGCCACGCATTTGTGCGGGTGTCGCCGCCAAAGGGCCCGGAAATTTAAGAATTCTCAAGCCTGCCGACGGCGGGGGTGTGCGGTCCGGGGATGGGGCGTTAACGGCCTATTAGGGTTACCCGTTGCAAATTCGTCTCATGTCCGCGTTGCGTTCGTTCTCACTCCTGCTGATCGGTTCGGCTGTCCTGGCGCCCCTTTCGGGTTGCGGCCTGGGCGGTGGCGGGCCTGATTTCGTTGCGAAATACGAACCATGGCGCGCTATCGAAGAGCGCCAATGCCTTGCATCCGGTGTCGTCCGACAGAGCCCGTTCGTACAAACGCGTTCAGCACTTGGTGGCCCGAGCGCGTGCGGTGCCGAACAACCTTTCGTTGTTTCAGGAACGGCGGGTGGCCGCGTTCAGATGCGGCCCGCGGCAACGCTACGCTGCCCGATGATCCCCGCGGTAGACCACTGGGTGCGGTCGGTCGTCGACGCTGCGGCGCGCTATTATTACGGTGTTCCCGTCGATAGCTTGAAAGTCGCCGCTTCCTATGGCTGCCGCCCGATCAATCACATATCAGGCGCGCGACTGTCCGAGCATGGGCATGCCAATGCGATCGATATTTCGGAGTTCCATTTCGCGAACGGGCATATGGTCTCGGTGAAAAGCGGCTGGTGGGGGGACGAACGTGAGCGGGCGTTCCTGCGGGCCGTCCACCGCGGCGCGTGTGACACGTTCACGACGGTACTCGGCCCGCTGGCCGATCAAAATCACCACGACCATTTCCATCTCGATCTTGCGCGGCGTGGCCGCACCGGTACGCACCGCGTCTGCAAATAGAGACTGATCAGCCTCTCAAACAAAGAGATAGAGCAGGCCAACGGCCAGAGATCATCCCAGCTCGACCCTGATTGGGCGGGTGTCGGCAGGAGGGTTTTATCCGACGTTGCGGGTCAAAGTGAAATACCAGTCGGCCTGTAAGCCGGGTTCTGTCTGGAGTTGCCTCCGCGACGGCCATTCATCTGGGACGACGCTCGCGCGCCGCCTCGTGCAACCAACCCGGGTGGCGGGCCAGGAAACGGACTTGGCGTCGTGCGGCGAACCACACACGCCCGGCCACCCCTATTTGGTCTTGCTCCCGGTGGGGTTTACCATGCCACGCCTGTTGCCAGGCGCGCGGTGCGCTCTTACCGCACCCTTTCACCCTTACCCGACGCGCATTGAGCGCAATCTAGGGCGGTTTGCTTTCTGTGGCACTTTCCCTGGGGTCGCCCCCGGCGGCCGTTAGCCGCCACCGCGTTTCCCTGGAGCCCGGACTTTCCTCCAGCAGCCGTTTGCCTGGTGAGGCGCGCGCTGCCAGCGGCCGCCCGGCCGACTGGTAAGGGAGATATGGGCAATCGAGGCTGGTGAGGTCAAGGGCCCATGGGATGGCGCTGGTTGGAGGCCGGATTGAACGCCATCCGACACGGGTGCGGAACCCGCTCCCGGCGCCGCTTCAACGATGTCTAACGATGGTCAGAGGCCGCCCATCGCGAGTGTAGCAAGCGAACCGGCAGCAATGGCGCAGGAAACGACGACCAACCACGGCGTTACGTTCCACATGTAGAGCGCCAGGAACGCGGCGATGGCGAGCGCGAAATCCCGTGGGCTCTTGATGCCTGCGGTCCATACCGGATTGTAGAGTGCTGCGAGAAGCAGACCGACCACGGCCGCATTGACGCCGGCAAGTGCCGATTGAGCCCACGCGCGACGGCGCAGGTCCTCCCAGAACGGCAGAGTGCCGATGACCAGGAGGAACGATGGTATGAACACCGCGACGAGGCACAATACGGCGATGCCCCACCCGCCGATGACCGCTCCCAGATAGGCTGCAAACGTGAAAAGCGGTCCCGGAACGGCCTGGGCCGCGCCATAGCCAGCCAAAAATTGATCGTTGCTGACCCAGCCGGAGGGCACAACCTCGGCCTGCAAGAGTGGCAACACGACATGCCCGCCGCCGAACACAAGGGAGCCGGAGCGATAGAACGAATCGACGAGGTCGATCGACATGTCGCTCGTCTGTGCCGCCAGGATCGGCAGGCCGCCCAGCAAGCCGAAGAACAAAAGCAACGACACTATGCCCGCACGGCGTCCCACCGACAGCGGCATGCTGACGTGACCAGTCGGCGCACTGGTGCCTCGTAGAAGCGTCAGCCCGACCAGAGCTCCGATCACGATGGCACCCACTTGCCCCAACGCCGTCGGTATCGCGATGGTGATGATTGCTGCGACGACAGCAAGCGTGGCTCTTTCTTTATCGGGCGCAAGAGAACGCATCATCGCCAGTACAGCCTGCGCGACAACGGCAACAGCCGCAATCTTGAGACCGTGTAGCCAGGCACTGCCAGCCGCGCCGCCGATCGCCGAGACGCCGTAGGCAAACAGGACGAGCGCGATCGCTGACGGCAGCGTGAAAGCGGTCCACGCCGCCAGAGCGCCTGTGTAGCCGGCGCGCGACAACCCCACCGCCATACCGACCTGACTGCTTGCAGGCCCCGGCAGGAACTGGCAGAGGGCGACAAGATCCGCAAAGGCACGCTCATCGAGCCACTTGCGCCGTGCCACAAACTCATCGCGGAAGTAGCCGATATGCGCGACGGGTCCACCGAATGATGTCAGGCCGAGGCGCAGGAAAACCAGGAAGACCTCGCCGACGCGCGAGGTGCGGCTGGTAACTTCCGATTGTGCTTCACTCGTCACCTAACCGGCTCCCGCTTATGCTTCCTCGATCAGCTCTTCCAGCACATGAAGCATAGTGTGCAGGCACTGAGCCGATTGTCGTGCCGGCCAAGCTCTTTCATGATCCACTGGCCGTAGATGTCCTGCTTGGCCGCATGATGAAGCACATGCAGCCGGACAAGACCGGCGAGCAAATCCTGATTCACCATTGGCCGATCACCCATCGCGATGGTATCGGGTTTCGATATCGATCGTCCAATTTGATTTTCCAGGCATGACATAGGCGTGGCGAACCATCCAATACATGGCATTGCGCCACCAGCCTGCTTGCGGCTGCGACCGTTGAAGATGCCGGACGGGCGACCGCGCGCGGTTTCATGCGATGGACTGATCAGACCTTGTAGCTTCAGCAAGCCGCCGCAGCGTGCAGAGCGTTGAGGCGTCGAGCCGGCTGTCGATGAGTGCGGGACGCCAGTGGAGCTGGAAGGCGCGCAGGACGAAAGCGGTCGCTTCATCGAGCGTGCCCGTCACGTCGATGCCGTACCCATACGCGCGCAGAAGGTGCTGGGCTTCCGCGACTTTTTCCGAACGCGCGCCCGGGCCGAGCGACCAACTTTCCCGCTCGATCGGCTCGGGAGCGATCCAGCGGCCGACGCCCGACGCCGACAATCTGCGCCAATCGAACTTCTCACCCGGGTCGATCTTCCTTTGTGGCGCAACGTCGGAGTGCGCCAGCACACGCTCCCTGGGGATGCGGTGGCGTGTGACGATGTCCGAGGCCAGTCGAGTGACCGCGTCGATCTGCGCATC
The DNA here is from genome assembly GCA_036768475.1 of Hyphomicrobiaceae bacterium. Classification (GTDB taxonomy): domain Bacteria; phylum Pseudomonadota; class Alphaproteobacteria; order Rhizobiales; family Hyphomicrobiaceae; genus JAEUMD01. Next base: position 17,855 of record DAIPMW010000004.1, read on the forward strand.
GGGAAAATCGGGATAGCCCTGTGCATGGCCAGGGTTGTGGATCTCGATGCCGATCGAGCACGAGTTAATGTCGGTTGCACCCTTCCAGTGCGACCTGCCCGCGTGCCAGGCGCGCAGTTGCTCGGCCACCATCTGCGTAATGGTGCCGTCCTCGCCAACCACATAGTGGCAGGAAACCTTGCTTTCCGGTCGGGCCAGCCAATCGATTGCCTTTTCGACGGAATGCATGCCCGTGTAGTGCAGCAGCAAAAGGTCCGGGCGGCAGCAAAGCTTGCGTGGCTCGATGTTGGGCGAGGGATGAAGCGCGTGGACGAGCGGACTGTCCGGCGCGTCGATCAGGGGGAACTTGCTCACGTATTGCCTTCGGTCGTCATTCCGGTGTCGGGAGTCTTTGCGGGAGACATCGCGCGTTCGAGACGGCGGTTTGCGCGCTCTGCGAGGATAGCATCATGGGCAGCGTTGATCGCGGCAAGCTTGCGGTCTGCGACCGCCTGGAACTCGCGCGGAACGCCGTGGGCGGCGAGGCGGTCGGAGTGGTTGTCCTTGACCAGTCGCAGATAAGCCTGCCTCAGCGCCGCGTCGGTGATGTCGTGAGGGAGCCCAAGCACCTTATAGGGGTCGGCCGGGTCGATGACGAACACGCGGCGGATGTCGCGATAGGTCCACTCGGAAAAGCCGAATATGTCTGCAACCCGCTTCAGGAACTGCTCCTCGTCGCCATGCAAGAGGCCATCGGCAGAAGCGACATGAAACAGGCACTCGAACACGTCGCGCTTGATCTCGGGATCCTCGGCGAGAAGATCTGCGATCTGGCGGGCGTACTGCTCGTAGCCGGCGATGTCGCGTTTGGCTAGATCGAAGACGCGGCGGACGGCCTCGCGCTGATCGTCGGGTACATGAAACCAGCGTTCGAACGCGTCGAGTTCGGCGCCGACGGCTACTCCATCGGCCTTTGCCATTTTCGCCGCCAACGCCACCAACGCCATGGTGAATGCCGTGCGCTGGTGTGCCGGCGTCGTGCAGCGGTGACCGTCCAGTCCCAAGGTGGCGGCCAGACGCTTCAATCTTGCGCGGCTATGGAAGAGTGATCTCAGCTTCGCCCAGAGCATGGGGCTAGGTTCCCCTCGCCAGTGATCGAAGCAGTCCTGAAACCGGTTGCCCGGGCGGCGTGCAGGTCATGTCCCGGCCCCGACCCCCGCGCGGCTCCCTTGCAGCGCCGTTCGCGCGCTGTTCAGCAAGCGTGGCCAAGGTACGTGCCCGACATATTCCATCCGTGTTCATCCACAGTGCAACGCGATGTGAAGGATATTTCAGAAGCATTGAATTGACCATTTTGGGGTTCGTGAGCACACTAAAAAACATGCCGCATTTATGGGTGGGCCGATGCGTGAGGCGAACATGCCGCGGACCGGTGATTGACGGCAGGTTGCTCTCGGGTGGGAACCGAAGGGCGAAAAGGCGCCGAAGAGCGCCGAAACGGACGCATTTGTGGGCGTTTGTGTTTGAGGAGGCACGCATGAGGAGTTTGCTTCTCGCGATCTGCGCGGCAGCCGTTTTCGCCATCCTGGCGAGCGGAGCAAGGGCGGAAACCATTCTCGGCGGATTCGGTGATTCACCGGCAGACGTCGACTTGGCAAACGTCGGCATGTTGGTCTCGCATTAGCTGGGCGAATCGGCTGGATGAAGCCGCGGCCTTGGCCGGGCAAGAATGCCTCCTGGTTGGACGCGAGCGCGGCATCGGTGTTTTTTCGGTGTATCATCGATCTTGATCTCCCTTCCAGCGTCGCAGGGCGATGGCGGGTATTTTGGCCTTGAAAACCCGTTAGCGGCAGCCTTGCCTGCGACACGCACCTCACAATTCTCAATAAGATCACGTCCGTTTTTGGTTTGCGTCCAATTCGCGGGTCGCGGCCGTCGTGTTCGCAATTGCGAAACGGGCGCGTTTTGATTGTCGCATCCCGCACGCCCGTTATCCGGTGGCTCCTTTTCCGACAGCGCTCCAGCGGAGCGGCCGGTACCGATTTGACGCAGGGGACGCGAGCCGATAGCTCAGGTTCCGCCTCCGCCATCAGCCGACACTGATCCGGAGATTTGCAGCCAAGTGACTGGGTGCGCGCCGGCAAGCGCCCTCAGGCATGGCGCATGACATCTGTGGAACGGAGTAACGATGAACAGCGCGGACGCAGCAACGGGCCGATGGGATTTCTGGATCGATCGCGGCGGGACCTTCACGGACATCGTCGGGCGCGGCGCAGATGGCAGAATTGTTGCGTGCAAAGTTCTCTCGGAGAACCCCGGGGCCTATCGCGATGCGGCGCTGGAAGGCATCCGGCGTATCCTGGGCGTGGCATCTGACGCGGCGATTCCTGCGCATCGCATTGCCTCGGTCAAGATGGGCACGACGGTCGCAACCAACGCGCTGCTCGAGCGCAAGGGTGAGAAGACGGTGCTCGTCATCACACGGGGGCTTAATGATCAGCTGGAGATCGGCTACCAAGCGCGCCCGGACATTTTCGCACGCAACATCATCAAGCCGTCGATGCTATATAGCGATGTGATCGGAGCCGACGAGCGCGTGCGCGCGGATGGCACGGTCGAGCGGCGACTGGATGAAGCGGCTCTGGAGCGGGATCTGCGGGCGGCGAAGGCGAAGGGCATCACGGCGGCCGCCATCGTGCTCATGCAATCCTACGCCTACCCGGCGCATGAGCGGCGCGCCGCAGAGATCGCGCGGCGCGTCGGCTTCCGGCAGGTCTCCGTCAGCCATGAGGTTTCCCCACTCATCAAGATCGTGGGTCGCGGCGATACGACGGTAGCGGATGCCTATCTCACACCAATCCTCAAGCGCTACGTCGATCGCGTGGTGCGAGAGTTGATGCCGGCCGATGGCAAGGTGGCCCCGCCGAAGCTGATGTTCATGGCGTCCTCGGGCGGCCTCAAGTCCGCGGATCTGTTCGAAGGGCGCGACGCGATACTCTCAGGCCCGGCCGGCGGCATCGTCGCCATGGCGGAGACCGCGCGCGCTGCCGGCTTCCAAAACATCATCGGTTTCGACATGGGTGGCACCTCGACAGACGTATCGCACTTTGCCGGTACGTACGAGCGCACGTTCGAGACGGAGGTCGCGGGGGTGCGGCTGCGCGTGCCGATGCTGCGCATTCACACCGTCGCGGCCGGTGGCGGTTCAATCGTGAGCTTTGACGGCACGCGGCTTATGGTCGGGCCGGAGAGCGCCGGTTCCGATCCCGGCCCCATGGCCTATCGGCGCGGCGGACCGCTCACTGTGACGGATGCCAACCTGATGCTTGGCAAGCTCGATCCGGATCACTTCCCGCGGGTTTTCGGGCCGAACCAGGATCAGCCGCTCGATCGCGACAGCGTCGTTGCCGCATTCGAGGTGCTGGCACGCGAGATGGGTGGAGCAAAGAGTGGCGCAGAGGTGGCGGAAGGCGTGATCCGCATCGCTGTTGAGAACATGGCGAATGCGATCAAGAAGATCTCGGTGGCGCGTGGCTACGACGTGACCGGTTATGCGCTCAATTGCTTTGGCGCGGCCAGCGGCCAGCATGCTTGCCTGATTGCTGACGCGCTGGGCATGGAAACGGTGCTGATCCATCCTCTGTCGGGCGTGCTCTCAGCTTATGGCATGGGACTGGCGCCAATCCGGGCAAGCCGCGAACAGTCGATCGAGAGCGATCTCGACGAGGCTGCGATGCACGCGATCGCGCAAATGGTCGAAGTGCTGGCGAAGGAGATGATGGAAACCGTGATGAGGGAGGGCGTGGCGTTGAGGGACGTGCGTGTCTCATCGCGCCTGCACCTGCGCTATGCGGGAACTGATACGGCCATTCCGGTGCGGCTCTCGCGGCCTCACATCATGCGCGAGACGTTCGAGGCCGAGCATATGCGCCAATTCGGCTTCGTGTCGCCGGAGAAAGCATTGGTGATCGGCGCTCTCGAGGTGGAGGCAACGGGACGCGACACCTCGGTTGCGTGCGGGGATACGGTTGAGGACGCGTTGGTAGACGGCGAGGCGCAACCGGTGGGACGGACGCGCCTGTTCGCGCAATCTCAATGGTATGAGGCGCACATCTACCTGCGGGACGCGGCTCTGTCGCCAGGCTCGGCTCCGATTGCAGGGCCTGCGCTCGTCATCGAACCGAACCAGACGATCGTGGTCGAGCCGGGCTGGGAGCTTGTCGTTACGCCGCATAACGATATCGTCATGACGCGCCGGGAGAAGCGAAAGCGGGAGGCGCTGGGGGCGCAAGCCGATCCGATCCTGCTTGAGGTCTTCAACAATCTCTACATGTCAATTGCCGAGCAGATGGGGGAGGCGCTGCGCAGTACCGCGCAATCGGTGAATATCAAGGAGCGGCTCGACTATTCATGCGCGGTATTCGACGCTTCGGGGGCGCTGGTCGCCAACGCGCCGCACATGCCGGTTCACCTGGGCTCGATGGACCGTTCGGTGGAGACGATCATTCGGCAGCGTTCGGGTAGCATGAAGCCGGGCGACGTCTACATGCTCAACGCCCCCTACAACGGCGGGACTCATCTTCCCGATATCACTGTCGTCACGCCGGTGTTCGATGAGACGGGTGAGCGCGTTCTGTTCTATGTCGCAAGCCGTGGACACCACGAAGACATCGGCGGATTGACGCCGGGGTCGATGACACCCAAGGCAACGCGGATCGAGGAAGAGGGCGTTTATATCGACGATTTCCTGCTGGTGGAGGGTGGGCGTTTCCGCGAAGCCGAGACGCGGGAGCTTCTTGAGCGCGCGCGGTATCCGGCGCGCCGTCCCGACAAGAACGTCGCCGACCTCAAGGCGCAGGTCGCCGCCAACGCGAAGGGCGTCGTTGAACTCAGAAAGATGGTGGAGCATTTCGGACTCGATGTCGTCGAGGCGTACATGACGCACGTGCAGGACAACGCCGAGGAGAGCGTCCGGCGGCTGATTGCGCGCCTGGAGCCGGGGCAGTTTTCGATCAGCACCGACCAGGGTGCGGTGATCTCTGTGGCAATCTCCACCGACAAGGAGGCACGGACGGCGCGGGTCGACTTCACCGGTACGAGCGCCATGCAGGCCAACAACTTCAACGCCCCGGAGCCGGTGACGCGTGCGGCGGTGCTCTATGCGTTCCGGGTGATGGTCGATGCGCCGATCCCGATGAATGCGGGCTGCCTCAAGCCAATCGAGATCATCATCCCCGAGGGCTCAATGCTGAAGCCCGAATATCCGGCAGCCGTGGTCGCTGGCAACGTGGAAACGAGCCAGATTATCACGAATGCGCTGTTTGCGGCCATGCGGGGGCTCGGCACGGCGCAGGGCACGATGAACAACGTGACGTTCGGCAACGATCGCGTTCAGTACTACGAGACGATCTGCTCGGGTGCGCCGGCAGGATATGATGCTGATGGCAACGGATTCCACGGTGCCGCCGCCGTGCACGTCCACATGACCAACACGCGCCTAACCGATCCGGAGATCCTGGAGTTGCGCTATCCCGTGGTGCTTGAGGAGTTCTCGATCCGGCGTGGCTCAGGCGGCAAGGGCCGCTTCGACAGCGGTGACGGTGTGCGACGGACTATCCGGTTCCTGGAGCCGATGAGCTGCGCCATCCTGTCGGGCTTCCGCGCCGTCGCGCCGCCGGGACTGGATGGCGGTCATGATGGTCAGTGCGGACGAAATTGGGTGCGGCGTGCTGATGGCACACTGGAAACGCTTAAGGGGTGTGCGGAGACGCAGCTTGCAGCCGGTGAGGCCATTATCGTGGAAACCCCGACGGGAGGTGGTGTGGGGACTGTCTGAACCGCGCAAAGGTTGTGACCGTTGTCACAAACGCTGCCGCCCTCGTTCGGTGTCGATCATCCACGTAAGGCCCAGGTCGGGCTTCGTTTGAACAACGTCTGGCCGTTATGGTCTCCTCTATCGCTTTGTCTGAGAGGCTCAATCACGACTTCGACGCAAGCATGACTGCTTCCATGTCAGTCGATCAGGCTCTAGGCTTCGTGACGTTTCGCGTCCATCCATGTCGAGGTTCCCCATGCACCGCATTTCCGCAACTCTCGCCGCTCTGGCCATCGCGTGTAGCGTTCCGGCATTCGCGCAGGACCAAGCCACTGATCCGCAGGCCGAACGCATTGCTGCCGCGCGTGCTGCGGTCAAGGGTCTTGGTGAAGGACTCAAGGAGAAGCTGGTGGCTGCCATGAAGGCCGGCGGTCCGGTCGCGGCACTCGATGTCTGCAAGGTCGATGCGCCGAAGGTGACCGCAGAGCGCTCATCGGCAAGCGGAATGGATGTCGGACGCACCGCGCTCAAGGTTCGCAACCCCGGCAACGCGCCAGATGACTTCGAGAAACGTGTGATGGAGAAGTTCGTGGCCGATCTCAACAGCGGTGCGGATGCGATGAAGCTCGAGCACGCCGAGGTCGTGGAGCGGGACGGCAAGAAGGTCTTCCGCTACATGAAGCCGATCATGACGGCGGGAACGCCGTGTCTTGCCTGCCACGGATCTGCGTTGACGCCAGACGTGTCGGCCAAAATCAAAGAGCTTTATCCGAGTGATCAGGCGACCGGCTTTGCCGCCGGCGACATGCGTGGCGCCTTCACTGTGAAGAAGGTGCTTGAGTAGTTGACGTCAAAGCCCAGTCAAAGACGATTTGCGATACTTGAAGCGCGCCGTCGCGAGCACGGCGCGCTTTGCATTTGCCAAGTGACGTGCCTTGCTTCTTTGCGCGGTCGTGCCGCCCGCGTCGTTACTGCAACGGCTTCAGCGACAGGCTGGAGACGCCGATGGCAATGTTGATGCCGGTTTCGCCTTTTACGCTCAGGGGCTGCAACACGATGGATTTATTGTTGCCGCCGACGAGGACGTTCGCACCGACGCCAAGACCTGCCGCGACATCTGCCGAGACACCGGCGTACGATCCTCTCAGTCGTTCGCTCGGCAGTTCCGTGGAGGAGCCGAGCACAGTCCAGATCATCACGCTCTTGCCGCGTACGCCGACATCGAGACCGACGCGCGTCGTGATGCCGGCGAAGCTGTGCTCCGGTCCGCCGCCAGCGGGAGCGTACTTGCAGATGAGTTCCTCTTTCGATCCGACAATCAGACCCACGGTGCCCTGACCCTGGCAGGTCAGCGTGCCGGCGATGACCTTCGCGGTCTCGGAGTGGGATGGCGGGCTATAGCCCATCAGCGCGGCCAGGACGGCGAAAGCGAGGACCGCGGGGCGGTGTGAGGTTGGCAAGTTCATATACGTAGCCTCCTGGTGTCCAGCCGAAGTCGTAGATCAGCAGCTTCTTCGAACATTTCAGCGTTCTGCGCATTGATCCAGAGCCAAAGGGAGGATTGTCGATCAAGATCCCAACTTGACCCTGTGGAAATCCTTAAGATTCCATTGACACCCATAAAATCCCATGTAATCCCATTAATGCCCGTCCGCACCGGGCTCGAAGGGATCGCGGTAAGGCGCCGGCCCTGTGAGAGGGCCAGGGTCAGAGCGACTGCCGCGGTCCACCCCTTGCGTCAGCAGGTGCAAAAGACCCGGAGGGCGGCCGGAAAAGGAATTTGGGTTGGGCGCATCGTGCCGGCCCATGTCAGGCAAGTGGCCGGTAGCGCTTGGGCTGTCTGCCGGTAACGTGTGCAGCGTCGAGGTTGAGGCTTCAGCCAGAGGATGGATCGCTTTGTCTCGACATATACAAACAAGCTCGACGCCAAAGGCCGCGTATCCATTCCGGCGGCTTTTCGAGCCGTCCTTGAGCGCGACGGATACAAATCGGGCAACGCCGTCGGGGTCTACTGCTACCCCTCGCTCGATGCTCCTGCGCTCGATGCGGGCGGCGAGAGGCTTGCGCAGAAAATCGATGAGCTTTTATCGGGCCTGCCGGATTATTCGGACGAGCGAGACGAACTGTCTGTCGCGCTCTATGGTGACGTGCAAATCCTCACGGTCGACGGGGACGGACGTATCGTCCTTCCTGAAGGGCTGCGCGCGCATGCCGGCCTTTCAGGTGCAGTCACTTTTGTCGGTCTTGGCGACAAGTTCCAGATGTGGGAGCCCGAACGCTTCGAGGAGCGCCGGCGGCGCGCTCGCGAAAAGGTCCAGGACCATAGAAAACTGTTCGGCAGCGGGGGTGCTGCAGGTGGGGGAGGAGAGGTAGCACGGGAATGACGCCACGGCGCGATCAGCCTGCGGGGGCGGAGATACGCGACGTGCGGTCGAGGCACATTCCCGTGCTGCTCTCGGAAGTTCTCAATGCGCTGCAGCCGGGGGGCGGCCAGCGCATTATCGATGGTACGTTCGGGGCCGGGGGATACACCCGGGCGATCCTCGAGGCGGCGGATTGCCAGGTGCTGGCACTCGACCGCGACCCGCGCGCAATTGCCGGCGGGGCGTCGCTCGTCGAAGAATTCTCACCCAGACTGAGGCTCGTCGAAAGCGAGTTCGGCATTCTCGATGAAGTGGCGCAGCGCGAGGGCTTCGCGCCGGTTGACGGCGTCGTGCTCGATATCGGCGTCTCCTCGATGCAACTCGACGAGGCCGAGCGCGGCTTCTCCTTCCAGTCGGACGGGCCGCTCGACATGCGCATGAGCGGCAGCGGGCTTTCGGCCGCAGATGTGGTCAACACTTACGACGAAGGCGAGATTGCCGACATACTCTACCGGTTCGGCGAGGAGCACCGGTCGCGCGCCGTGGCGCGGGCAATCGTGCGACGGCGTGCAAAAGAGCCGTTCGCACGCACGCTCGAACTGGCGGATGTGGTGACACGGGCGCTGGGCGGCCGGCGTGGTGATCACAAGGTTCATCTGGCGACGCGGACGTTTCAGGCTCTGCGCATCTTCGTCAACGATGAACTGGGTGAACTTGCACGTGCCCTCGAAGCTGCCGAACGGGTGCTGAAGCCCGGAGGACGGTCGGTCGTGGTGACATTTCATTCGCTTGAGGATCGCATTGTAAAGCGGTTCTTCACGAGCAGATCGGGTGAGGCGCCGCGCGGCTCGCGCTTCCTGCCGGACGATCCGAATCAATTTTACGAACCAAGTTTCCAGATTGTTAACCGTCGGCCGTTAACGTCTGAGAAAGGTGAATTGAACGTCAACCCGCGCGCCCGTTCGGCACGGCTGAGAGCGGCGGTCCGCACCGCAGCGCCCCCCTGGCCGGGCGCTGACGGCGACGGTGGGCCGGCGGCGCCGCGGCGCTAGAGCATGTCTCAGAAATTCAGGCTTGGTCGCGGGACATTATTGCTCAATTTTGGAGTTAAGCATCGATGCGTCTCCTCATGCTCTCGTCGATATTTCTGGCGCTCTCGTGCGCGGTGCTTCTTTATGCCTCCAACAATGAAACCCGATCACTGGAGGGGCTCGTGCAGGCGCAGGAGCGCAAGGCGGGAGCTCTGCGCAGCGACATCGCGGTTCTGAAGGCGGAGCGCGCACATCTTGCGCGGCCTGATCGCATCGAGCCGGCAGCCCGCGCGCTTGGGCTCGAACCGCCGCGCCCGGCGCAATTTGCGGATGCACTCATCGAGCATCGAGCCACGCACACCGGCCGCTGAGCGATCAGGCGGGGAGGACAGGCCATGAGCCGCACCGTCACCATATCGAACGGGCTCATCCCGGTCGCAGGCAGGCCGTGGCCCGCGCCGCCGCCGGCCGAGGTCGCGCCTCGCCATCCGTTGCGTTCAGCAAGCGTCATCCTGGTCGTGCTGGCTGCATTCTGCGCTGTCGGCGGGCAGCTCGTGCGGCTCGCGGCCAAACACGAGGCGGCGGCTGATATCTCCATCAGTGCGCCGATCGCGACGGGCGTCGCGAGGCCCGATCTCGTCGACCGGAACGGGCGGTTGCTGGCGAGCGATGTCGAAATGCCCTCGCTCTACGCCGATCCGCTGGCGATCGTCGACCGCGACGAGACGGTGGAGAAGCTGCGCACGGTATTCCCGGATCTTGACGACCGGGCGCTTCGCGAAACGCTCGCCGACCGTAGTCGCAGGTTCGAATGGGTACGTCGCGGCCTGTCTCCTGGCGTGGCGCAGCGCGTGCATAATCTGGGTCTGCCCGGCCTTGCGTTCCGACAGGAGTTGAGGCGTGCCTATCCTGCAGGGCGTCTGGCGGGACATGTCCTGGGCGGGGTCAACGTGGACAACCGCGCGGTTGCCGGCATCGAGCAGCACCTCGATGCCCTCGGACTTGTCGATCCTGCGTTCGGGGCGCAGCCTTCGACGCGGGCGCCCGTTGCGCTCTCACTCGACGTCAGCGTGCAGCATGCGCTCGAGCAAGAACTCGCCGATGCAGTGAAGACCTATCGTGCAAAAGGTGCAGGTGGCGTCGTCCTCGATGTCGAGACGGGGGAGGTGATCGCGTCGGCATCGTTGCCGCGTGTCGATCCGGCGCATCCGCAGGCATCGCCCCGACCGGAAGAGATCGACCGTATGTCGGGGGGCACCTATGAGCTCGGCTCGATCTTCAAGCTGATGACGATTGCGATGGCGTTGGAGCAGGGCGCTGTCACTGCGGATAGCCTCATCGATGTCTCTCAGCCGTTGAAGGTCGGGCGCTTCGAGATCAAGGATCATCATTCCAGCGCGGCCAAGCTGTCGGTTCGTGATGTCTTCATCAAGTCATCCAATCTCGGCGCAGGGCAGCTCGCGCTTCAGGCTGGCGCGGAACGGCAGCGGGCTTTTCTCGCCTCGCTCGGTCTGACGAAACGTGGACACACGGAAGCGGGTGCAATTGCGGCGCCGCTGTTGCCAAAGACGTGGGGCGAGATCGAGACGATTACGATCGGGTTCGGGCATGGCCTGGCGGTCGCGCCTTTGCAGTTCGCTGCCGCCGCGGCGGCGCTCATCAACGGTGGGGAATATGTTGCGCCAACTTTCCTGAAGCGGTCTGCCGGGGCGCAGATCGATCGCCGCCGCGTCGTCTCGGAGGCAACGAGCGCCGCGCTGCGGGAGATGATGCGGGCCAACGTGGAAGAGCGGGGGGGCACCGGGCGGCGCGCGGCCGCGGATGGCTATGCGGTGGGCGGAAAGACCGGGACGGCGGAGATCGCCGTTCGCGGTCGCTATGACAACAACGCTGTCATTGCCTCCTTCCTTGGAGCATTTCCAATTGACAAGCCGCGCTATCTGACGCTGGTCATGGTGTTCAGGCCTTCGCGAACGCCCGCGTCCGCCGGCGAGATCACCGCAAGCCATACCGCAGCACCTGTGACACGAAAGCTGGTCTCGCGTATTGCTCCCTTGCTCGGGCTGCGGCCCCGGCAGGTGGTGGCGGATAGCGGATAACGGTATCGAACGCGTCGGGGTCTCGCGTACGTGGACCGATACGTTTCACCTGTCCGTTTGACGATCCGCGCGCCGATCAATAAGACGATGGCGACCGGCGCGGCGCCATGGCCTCAATCCATCAAGAGGCCGAAAACGACGCAGACGATTTAGAGCCCGATCGGTTGAGGGAGGCAAGCAGTCGTGCTTCCGTCGCAGTCGTGATTGAGGCTCTCAAACAAACAGATAGAGCAGGCCACAACGGCCTGAGGCGATTCACTCAAGACCCGACCTGCTCTAGGGCATGTTTAGCTGAAGTGTGTAGCGGTTCAGCGTGAAAAACATGCTCAAAACAAGGTGCTGGATCGAGTTCATGTTTCCATCAAACATGAACCCGATCTATCAGCTACGTGCCGAATTCACCGACTTGGGTCAGCCCCCATGCTTCTCACTCAACTTCTCGGTCCCGAGATCGCCGCACCGGCGGGCATTTCGCGGCTGTTCCTGACGGGGCTGACCGCGGACAGCAGACAGGTGGCGCCCGGGTTCGTCTTCGCGGCATTGCCGGGCGTGAACGTCGACGGTGCGCGTTTCATTGGCGATGCGGCGGCGCGCGGAGCGGTGGCGGTGCTTACCGGGGCCGATACGGTTATTCCGGAAGGGGTGCGTCTGCCCATCCTGAGGGCGGCAAATCCGCGCCGGGCGCTGGCGCTGATGGCGGCGCGTTTCTATCCCGCGCAGCCTGACAAGATCGTCGCGGTTACCGGCACCAGCGGCAAATCGTCGGTTGCCGAATTCACGCGACAGATCTTCGCGGCCTGCGGACATCGCGCCGCTTGCCTCGGCACGATCGGCCTGATGAAGCCAGACGGTGCGGTCTACGGGTCACTGACGACGCCCGATCCGGTTTCGCTGCATCGGACCTTGTACGAGCTGGCGGAGGAGGGCGTCACGCATCTGGCATTCGAGGCATCGTCGCATGGTCTCGATCAGCATCGGCTCGACGGCGTGCGGCTGACTGCGGCTGCTTTCACCAACCTTGGCCGCGACCACATGGACTATCACGCGACCGTCGAAGATTATCTGGCGGCCAAGCTGCGGCTATTCACTGAGCTGCTGCGTCCAGGTCAGGCAGCGGTCATCAACACTGATGGGGCCATGTCAGAGCGCGTGGCGGACGCGGCGCGGGCGCGGGGCTTGTGGGTCATGACCGTGGGGCGGCAGGGGCGCGTTCTGCGGCTCGTCGATGTGGCGCGGGACGGTTTCGCCCAGATCGTCACGATCGAGGCGGATGGCGTTACCCAGCCCGTGCGGTTGCCATTGATTGGCGCCTATCAGGTGGAGAACGCGCTGACTGCGGCGGGACTGGCGATGGCAGCGGGCATCGATACGGGCGACGCACTCGTTGCGCTGGAAAAACTCTCTGGTGTGCCGGGGCGGCTCGACCGGGTCGGTGAGGTGCGCGGCGCTATCGTCGTCGTTGATTATGCGCACAAGCCGGAGGCATTACGGGCGGTCCTGGAAAGTGTGCGACCCTTCGTGACCGGGCGGCTCATCTGCGTGTTCGGTTGCGGCGGGGATCGTGATCGCGGCAAGCGACCGATCATGGGGCGGATCGCTTCGGAGCATGCCGATGTCGTGATCGTCACCGACGATAACCCGCGCACCGAAGATCCAGCGTCAATCCGCGCCGAAATTCTTGCGGGCGCGCCGCATGCGCTGCAAATCGGCGACCGGAAAGTGGCTATCGACGAAGCAATCGGGATGGCCGGAGCCGGTGATGTCGTGGTGATCGCGGGGAAGGGCCATGAAACCGGCCAGATCATCGGCAACACCGTGCTGCCGTTCTGTGACCATGAGGTCGCGCGGGCGGCGATCCTCAAGGAAGCAGGACATGGCTGACACGCTCTGGACGATCGATGCACTGGTGGCGGCCGCAGGACGGGTCGACGGAGCGTTGCCGCCGTCGGGTGGGGTGAGCGGCATTTCCATCGACACGCGCTCGATCCTGCCGGGCGAATTGTTCGTGGCACTCAGGGATCAGCGCGATGGGCACGATTTCGTTTCCGCCGCCTTTGCGAAAGGGGCGGCGGCGGCGCTGGTCGAAGAGCGTTATCAGCGCAGCGACGGCGACGGGCTGCTAATCCGCGTCGACGACGTCCTCAAGGCACTGGAACGTATCGCGGCGGCAGCGCGTGGGCGGCTTGGCCGCGACGCGCGAGTCATCGCTGTCACGGGCAGCGCCGGCAAGACGACGACGAAGGAGATGCTGCGGCTGGCGCTTACGCCCCTCGATAGCTGCCATGCCTCGGACAAATCGTTCAACAACCACTGGGGCGTGCCACTGACGCTGGCGCGCATGCCGGCTACAACGCGCTTCGGCGTATTCGAGATCGGCATGAGCCACGCCGGCGAGATCACGCCGCTCACGAAGCTGGTGCGTCCGGACGTTGCCATCGTCACGACGGTCGTGGCGGCGCATCTTGCTTCCTTCAAGTCGGTTGAGGAGATTGCGCGGGCGAAGGCGGAAATCCTAGAAGGACTGGAGCCCGGCGGCGTGGCGGTGCTCAACCGCGACAACCCTCATTATGAACTGTTGCGCGCGGCGGCAGTCGCACGGGCCGGCGTCAATGTGGTCTCATTCGGCGAAAGTGCGGTGCCACAAGGCGATGGTGCGGGGTCATTGCGCCTCATCGGCACGCAGGAGCACGGGGCAGGCACGCACGTGCGTGCGCGGCTGGGTCACGAGGGTGATGCGGCGGCCCGCGAGATGGATTTTGCGATCGGCGCCACCGGCCGGCACATGGTGCTCAATGCGCTGGCAGTGCTGGCGGCGTGCCACGCGGCGGGAGCCGATATCAGCAAGGCTGCCGAAGGGCTTGGCGCATTCGTTCCGCCGAGCGGGCGTGGCTCGCGTCAGGAGGTGGCAGTGGGCGGCGGCACGATCCTGCTCATTGACGAAAGCTACAATGCCAATCCGGCTTCGATGGATGCCGCGCTCGTTGCCATGACTTCGGTTTCGCGCAAGAGGCATCCGCGGCGCGTCGCTGTGCTGGGCGACATGCTGGAACTTGGCGAGCAGTCGCGTGCGTTACATGAGGCCCTGGCCAGCGCGATTGCGACTGCGGGGATCGATCTGGTGTTTGCTGCCGGTCCGATGATGCGGCATCTCTACGATGCGCTTCCTGCCGGCTGCCAGGGCGCTTGGGCGGAAAAATCGGCGGGCCTGGAGGCTTCGCTCAGGGAACGCCTTGGCCCGGGCGATGTGGTGATGATCAAGGGGTCGAATGGATCGCGAATGGCGCCGCTGGTTGAGATTGTACGCTCGCTCGGGGCGAAGGCAGCGTGATACCGCAGGGGAATGGATCCGCGCCGTAGTGCGGGACGCGAGGGAATGAACAGCAATGCTCTATGAGCTCGTCAATTTCAGCGAACAATTCGGTCCGCTCAACGTCTTCAAATACATCACGTTCAGAACCGGCGGGGCGATCTTCACGGCGCTGCTGTTCGTGATGCTGTTCGGCCCAGGCATCATCGATCTCTTGCGCGTCAAGCAGGGCAAGGGGCAGCCGATCCGTTCGGACGGGCCGCAGACGCATCTGGCAAAAGTCGGCACCCCGACGATGGGGGGCTTGATGATCCTGGCGGGCGTGCTGGTAGCGACGCTATTATGGGCCAATTTGACGAACATGTATGTGTGGACCGTGCTGTTCGTCACGCTCGGCTACGGCGCCATCGGATTTTACGACGACTATCTCAAGGTCAAGAAGCGCACGTCGTCCGGTTTCTCCTCAAGAGTGCGCCTGTCCCTGGAAGCGGCGATCGCCGGACTTGCGGCCTATATGATCATCAAGCTCGGCACGCCGGGCTTTTCGGACGCGCTCACTGTGCCGTTCTTCAAGAACGTCATGATCGAGATGGGAGCGTTTTTCATCCTTTTTGGCGTTCTGGTGATCGTGGGCGCGGGCAATGCGGTGAACCTGACGGACGGCCTCGATGGACTGGCCATCGTGCCGGTAATGATCGCCGCGGCGACGTTCGGGCTCATCGCCTACCTTTGCGGCCGCGTCGACTTCGCCAAGTACCTGCAGATCCATTATGTCGCCGGTGCCGGTGAGCTTGCCGTCATCTGCGGTGCGTTGATCGGCGCCGGGCTTGGCTTCCTGTGGTTTAATGCGCCTCCGGCTATGATCTTCATGGGCGACACCGGCTCGCTGGCACTGGGCGGTGCACTCGGCGCTATCGCCGTTGCGATCAAGCATGAGATCGTTCTGGCCATCGTCGGCGGCCTGTTCGTCCTGGAAACGCTCTCGGTGATCATCCAGGTCGTCTCGTTCAAGCTTACCGGCAAGCGCGTATTCCGGATGGCGCCGCTGCACCATCACTACGAGCAGAAGGGCTGGAAGGAATCGACTGTCGTCGTCCGCTTTTGGATCATCTCTGTCATCCTGGCGCTGATCGGCCTGGCGACGCTCAAGCTGCGTTGATATGGGCTTGCGGGATGTAAGGACGCGAGTCGTGTGGGCCACAGCGCGAGGCGGCGAACTGCTGTAAATTGCGGATCATGATTCGCATCACGACATTCTCGGGGCGGCGGGTGGCTGTGTTCGGGCTCGGTGGCTCGGGCCTCGCTGCGGCGCGCGCCTTGCGAGATGGTCATGCAACCGTTGTGTGTTGGGACGACGGCGGCGCTCAGCGTGAGGCGGCGCAGGCCGACGGTTTTACAGTCGAGGATCTCGCTGACGCGGACTGGAGCGGGATTGCTGCGGTGGTGCTGGCGCCGGGCGTGCCGCTGACGCATCCTGAGCCGCACTGGGTGGTGCAAAAGGCGCGGGCGGCTGGCGCTGAGATCATCGGCGATATCGAATTGTTCTTCCGGCAACGCGCCGCGGACTGCCCTGAGGCTCCCGTCGTGTGCATCACGGGCACAAATGGCAAATCGACGACGACGGCGCTCGTGTCGCACATCCTGCGAACGGCGGGACGCAACGTGCAGATGGGCGGCAACATCGGCAAGGCGATCCTGACGCTCGAACCACCGTCGATGGATCGCATCCACGTTATTGAGATTTCATCCTTCCAGATCGATCTGACGCCCAGCCTGGCACCCAGCATCGGCGTGCTCATGAACCTGACGCCCGATCATCTCGACCGGCACGGTCCGGCCGATGATCTCGATCTGGCCATGCGCAATTACGCGGGCATCAAGGAGCGGGTGATCGCACGTGCCGGCCATGCCGTCGTCTCGCTGGACGACATCTGGTCCTCGATGATTGCCAAGCGCCAGACGCGGCCGGTGGTGACGATTTCGGCGCGTGCGGGCGTTGCAGCCGACATTACCGTTGTTGGCGATCAGGTGCGCGTTGGCGAGAGTGCGCTTGCCGGTCTGAGTGGTCTTGGGCCTTTCTCTCTGGCTGGCATCAACACGCTCAGGGGCTCGCACAATGCCCAGAACGCCTGTGCGGCCATCGCGGTTGCCGGCTTGTTGAAACTGACGACCGAGACGACGCAGCGGGGGCTTCAAACCTATCCCGGTCTGCCGCATCGCCTGGAAGACGTGGGGCGCGCGGGGCGTGTGCTTTTCATTAATGACAGTAAGGCGACAAACGCGGATTCGACGGAGAAGGCGCTGTCGGCATTTCCCTCCGACATCTACTGGATACTCGGCGGCAAGCCGAAGGAGGGCGGCATCACGACGCTCGAGCCACTCTTTTCACGCGTCGCGAAGGCTTATCTCATCGGCGCGGCTTCGGACCAGTTCGCCGAGACGCTGGAAGGCAAGGTCGTTTATGAGCGTTGCGGCACGCTCGTTGCGGCGGTTGCGGCGGCGGCGCGGGATGCACAGGCGGATGCGGCGGACGCGCCGGTCGTCTTGCTGTCGCCGGCTTGCGCGTCATACGATCAGTTCAAGAACTTCGAGGTGCGTGGCGATGCTTTCCGTGCGTTGGTTGCCGCGTTGCCCGGGGTTCATGGCCGGGAACGCACGGCATGAGGGTATCGCGCGCCGATAGAAGCCGATTGGCCGACTGGTGGTTCACGGTCGATCATACACTGCTGGCGGCGATATTGATGCTGGCCGGAGCCGGCCTCGTTCTATCGCTCGCAGCAAGTCCGGCCGTGGCGGAAAAGAAGGGGCTTGCCACCTACTACTTTGTGCAGCGGCACTTTCTGTTCGCGGCGGCCGGCGTCGCGGCCATGCTGGCAGTTTCACTGCTTGACCGGGCGGGCGTGCGGCGGTTCGCACTCGTTCTTTTCGTCGTTTCGCTCGGCGGGCTCGTTGCAGTCCACTTGACTGGCTCGGAGATCAATGGCGCGCGGCGGTGGCTGCGCATCGGTGGCCATTCGCTGCAACCCTCGGAATTCGCCAAGCCCGCGTTTACCATTTTGATGGCGTGGCTGTTCGCAGAAACTCAGCGTCGCCGCGACATGCCGGCGCTGCCGGTCGCCATACTGACCGGCGCAGCCTTCGCGGGACTGCTCGTCGCGCAGCCCGACGTGGGGCAGACGCTGCTCGTGGCCGTGGTCTGGGGAGCGCTGTTCTTCCTGTCGGGGCAGCCAATCATCGCGGCTGTCGGGCTTGCCGGTGTCGGTGCGCTCGGTCTTGCGGCCGCCTATAACATCTTCCCGCATGTGGCGAGCCGCATCGATCGCTTCCTGACGCCGCAAGTCGGCGACAACACGCAGGTAACCCGGGCGATCCAGTCATTTGCCGAGGGCGGCTTTCTGGGGCGCGGTCCCGGCGAGGGCACGATCAAGACGGTGCTGCCGGACGCGCACACCGATTTCATCTTCGCGGTGGTGGCAGAGGAATATGGGGTGATCGCCTGCCTCGCCCTGCTCGGCGTATTCGCATTCATCGTGCTTCGCGCGTTTTTCGCAGCCTCGCGGGAGCCCGATGCATCGACGCGGCTCGCAATCCAGGGGCTGGCGCTGCTGTTCGGCTTTCAGGCGCTGATCAATATGGCCGTCAACGTCGGACTCATTCCGGCCAAGGGCATGACGCTGCCGTATATATCGGCGGGCGGCTCGTCGACGATCGCGATCTCGATCACGCTGGGGATGATCCTTGCCCTGACGCGGCGGCGTGCGGATCTTACCCGTCTGAAAAAGCCGCGATTGCATCCGCGCGTGAATTTTGGGAACGAGGCGGGGGCGGCGCGTTGACATGCCGAGCAGGGGCGGGCGGCGATGCCAGGACCGAATCGTGTGCGTGCTTGCACCAACATGAGCACGATCCAGGAGGCGGCCAAGAGTGAGTAAGACAAGACCTTCCATCATGCTGGCCGCCGGCGGCACGGGCGGGCATCTTTTTCCCGCATTCGCACTGGCCGAGGAATTGCGGCGGCGCGGCTCCGACGTCGATCTTGTGACCGACGAGCGCGGCGATCGCTATGGCACGGGATTTCCCGCGCGCACGATCTATCAGATCCCTTCAGCGACGCTGGCGGGGCGCTCGCCGCTGATGGTAGCAAAGACGGCGGCGACGCTGATGCGCGGCGTGAAACGAGCCTACGCGCTCCTGGGGCGCGTGAAGCCCGGCGCAGTGATCGGCTTCGGCGGCTATCCGACTTTTCCACCGCTGATTGCCGCCGGGCTGCGGCGCATCCCGACCGTGGTGCACGAGCAGAACGCCGTGCTGGGACGCGCCAACCGGATGCTCGCCAACCGCGTCTCGGTCATCGCCACGTCGTTCCCCGCGGTGCGCAACATCGAGGCAAGTCTTGAGACAAAAGTCCGTTTCACGGGCAATCCGGTGCGCGATCAGGTGGTGGCGCTTGCCGGGCGGGCTTATGAAAAACCGAAGCCCGACGGCCCGTTTCGGCTTGTCGTTTTCGGGGGCAGCCAGGGCGCGCGTTACTTCTCGGACACGGTGCCGCCGGCCCTTTCAGGCCTCGTCGCGGCAGACCGATCCCGCCTGGCGGTGGTGCAGCAGGCGCGTGAGGAGGACGTGGAGCGCGTTCGACAAGCCTATGCCGGGGCTGGCATCGAGGCGGAGATTGCACCGTTTTTCAAGGATTTGCCGGAGCGGATGGCATCAGCGCACCTGGTGATCGCGAGGGCGGGGGCGTCCTCGACGGCCGAGCTGACGGTGCTCGGTCGGCCATCCCTGCTCGTGCCTTTGCCCCATGCGCTCGATAATGATCAACTCTATAATGCGACGCGGCTTGCCGAATCGGGGGGCGGCTGGTGTATCGAGCAAAAAAATCTCGATGCTGATCGTTTGCGTGTCGAGATCGGCACGCTTATGGCATCACCGGATCGTCTTGAAGCCGCTGCAATTGCGGCCAAGAAGCAGGGACGGCCCGATGCGGTGCAGAGGCTTGCCGATGTCGTCGACGAGCTGACGCGTGTTCACCCCGGGCGTGCCGGCGCATGACCAGCGCCGGCGGGGGACCGGCTAACGAGGGAAACGAACACCATGCAAATGCCCGCTGAGCTCGGGACGTTTCATATCATCGGGATTGGCGGCATCGGCATGAGCGCCATTGCCGAGATCCTGCTCGCCAAAGGCTATTCGGTCCAGGGAAGCGACCAGAAGGACAGCGCCAATGTCCGCCGGCTGCGCGCCAAGGGCGTGCGGGTTTTCGTCGGTCACGACCCGATCAACCTCGTCGGCGCAAGACAGGTCGTGATTTCGACGGCCGTCAAGCGCGGCAATCCGGAGCTGGAGGCGGCACGCCAGAAGGGCCTCGTCATCATCCGCCGCGCCGAGATGCTGGCGGAGCTGATGCGCCTGCACGCGACGATCTCGATCACGGGAACGCACGGCAAGACGACGACGTCCTCACTTGTCTCGCAGATGTTCGAGGCGGCGGGACGCGATCCGACCGTCATCACGGGCGGCATCATCAATGCCTGGGGCTCGAACGCGCGGCTTGGACAAGGTCGATGGATGATTGTGGAGGCTGACGAATCCGACGGCACCTTCACGCGGCTTCCGACAGAGATCGGCGTGGTCACCAACATCGATCCGGAGCATCTCGACTATTTCGGCTCGGTCGCGGCGATGCATCGCGAGTACGAAGCCTTCATGCGCAACATTCCGTTCTACGGATTGCTCGTGGCGTGCATCGATCACCCCGTGGTGCGCGACATGCTCGCGCGACTGGATATGCGCCGTGACGGCCGCCGTCTCGTCACCTACGGGTTGAGCGAGGATGCTGACATTCAACTCGCCAATGTCTCGCAGTCCGGGCATGTGACGCGTTTCGATGCGCGTCTGGGCGTCCGGGTCACGGGGGCCGCGCGCGTGCTGGAGCGTCTCGAGCTGCCGATGCCGGGCCGTCACAACGCGCTCAACGCCCTGGCGGCGATTGCGGCAAGCCTGGAGGCGGGTCTCGACGACGACGCGATCCGCGCGGGCTTGAGGACGTTCTCGGGGGTCAGGCGCCGCTTCCAGCCGACTGGCACCTGGAACGGCATCTCGTTCTACGACGACTATGGGCATCATCCCGCCGAGATCGCGGCCGTGCTGCAGGCGGCGCGAGCCGGCGCCAAAGGGCGTGTGATCGCAGTCGTCGAACCGCACCGCTACACGCGCGTGCGCGACCTGTTCGAGGAGTTCTGCACATGCTTCGGTGACGCGGACGGCGTCATCATCGGGCCACTCTACACGGCGGGCGAGCAACCGATCGAAGGCATCGACAATCATTCGCTTGCCGAAGGGATTCGCGCGACGGGTCAACAGGGCGTGCTCGTCATCGACAGCCCGGCAGAGCTGATCGGCATTCTGCGCCAGCATGGACGGCCGGGCGATATGGTCGTGTGCCTTGGCGCTGGAACGTCGACGGAATGGGCGCATGCTTTGCCCGAGTGGCTGGCGGATGATCGGCCGCGGATGGCCGGCGAGTGATGGCGATGGCTGAAACGGAAACAGCCGGGGCGCTTGCCGAACGGCTCGGCAAACTGTTGCCGGATTTGCGCGGACGGCTTTCCGCTGGCACCAGGCTCGCTGACATCACGTGGTTTCGCGTCGGTGGCCCGGCGGAGATCCTGTTTTCTCCGGCCGACGAGGCCGACCTCGCCTATTTCCTGAAAAACGTTCCTGTCGATCTTCCCGTCTTCACGATCGGGCTCGGCTCCAATCTGCTGGTGCGTGACGGTGGCGTCAAAGGCGTCGTGATCCGGCTGGGGCGCGGGTTCTCCGACATCAAGGTCGAGCCCGGCTACAGGCTTCGCGTCGGCACTGCCGTTCCAGATGTGAAAGTAGCCCGTGCGGCGGCCGATGCCGGCGTTGAGGGGCTCGCATTCTATCGCGGCATTCCAGGCTCGATTGGCGGCGCTTTGCGCATGAATGCAGGTGCACACGGCACGGAGACCAAGGACGTGCTCGTTTCGGTGCGCGCCGTCGACCGGCAGGGCAACGTTCACGAACTCGCCAACGCTGACATGGGTTACACCTACCGCCATTGCGGTGTGCCGGAAGACTGGATCTTCACGCAGGCGCTCTATGAGGGCAGGGCAGGGGATCCCGCCGAGATCCTGAAGCAGATGGACGAGGTCGCCACCTACCGCGAGCAGAACCAGCCCATCAAGGAGCGCACCGGCGGCTCGACGTTCAAGAATCCACCGGACAATTCCTCGTGGAAGCTGATCGATGCCGCAGGATGCCGCGGCTATCGCGTCGGTGGCGCAAAGGTTTCGGAGATGCACTGCAATTTCCTCGTCAACGACCAGGGTGCCTCGGCAGAGGACATCGAGACGCTGGGCGAGACGGTGCGCGCGCGGGTCAAGGCGAATTCGGGCATTCTGCTCAACTGGGAGATCATCCGGCTGGGCGAGCCGTTGCCGGGTCATACGACGGGCGAGGCGCTGGCCAAGGTCGATGCGGCATGACGTCGAACGAAGCTAAGCAGCTGGGTCCTGCACCCGCGCGCACACGCAATCACGTCGCCGTCTTGATGGGCGGGCTTTCGGCAGAGCGCGAGGTGTCGCTCGACTCAGGCGGCGCTGTGGCCGACGCGCTGGAAGGCGAGGGTTACAGGGTGACACGCATCGACGTTGCCCGCGATCTTCCCGCACGACTGATGGAAATCCGCCCCGAGGCCTGCTTCAACGCGCTACATGGCCGGCACGGTGAAGACGGCGAGGTGCAAGGCATCCTCGAGTTCCTGCAAATCCCCTACACGCATTCAGGGGTGCTCGCCTCCGCGCTCGCCATGCACAAGGAGCGCGCCAAGGCGGTCATGGCGGCGGCTGGCGTGCCGGTGGCCGTTGCGGAGTTGGTGAGCCGGCGGGAGGCCGCCGCACGGCACGTCCTGGAGCCACCCTACGTGGTCAAGCCGGTCGACGAGGGCTCGAGCGTCGGTGTTGTCATCGTCCGCCCCGGTTCCAACGACATGGCTCAGGCGATCCTTTCGGGTGGCGATGCCGATCAGATCGTGATGGTCGAGCGATTCGTTGCCGGACGTGAGCTGACGTGCGGTGTGATCGGCGATTTTGTTACCGACGTCACGGAGATCGTGCCGCGCGAGGACCTGCCCTTCTACGATTTTGCGGCCAAATACGGAGTCGGCGGATCGCAACACATGTTGCCGGCCCGTCTTTCACCAGATGTTTACCATTCTATACGGAAATTCACGTTTGCGGCGCATCAGGCGCTGGGCTGCCGCGGGGTGTCACGCGCTGACTTCCGGTTTGACGATACGCCGGGTGGGACGGGCGCGCTGGTCTGCCTCGAAGTGAATACGCAACCTGGCATGACGGCGACGTCCCTGGTGCCTGAGCTTGCAGCGCATGCGGGATGGCCGTTCGGCACGCTGGTGCGGTGGATCATTGAGGACGCGAGTTGCAACAGGTAGGGCAGGCAGATGATCGAACGTGGCGGCGGCCTGAAGCGCCATCGCCCCGGCCGGTCATGCCCTCCAGCCGTAATGCTCCCGCGAGACAGTCACCACACCACCTTCCACATGCAGCATCGTCGCCGGGAGGCGAGGTGCGCGCAACAATGCCGTTCACGCTCGACATCGGCTCAAGTCATCATCCGATGCCTGTTGGGCGGATCAAGCGGCGCCCGCAGCGACGGCAAGGACAATGGCGCCCGGTGCACTGGCGCGCGGCTCTCCTGATGTCGACGGTGTTGGCGGGCATCAGCCTTGCCGGCGCCTTGAAGCAGGGAACGATCGCGCTGCCGGAGGCGATCGCCTCGCAGATCCCGCCGGCGTCGGACATCATGCAGGCGGTCGGACTCGGTCTCGACCAGGTGGCGATCACGGGACACCGCTTCACGTCGGACGAGGCAATCTTCAAGGCGCTCGATCTCGATAAAACACGTTCGCTATGGGCGTTCGATCCGAAGGCTGCCCGGTTCAAGCTGGAAGAGCTGCCGTGGGTTGCCAGCGCAGAGTTGATGCGCGTCTTCCCGGGGCAGCTCGATGTGCGAATCTCCGAGCGCGAGCCGTTTGCGCTGTGGCGTCATGACAGTCGCGAAGAACTGATCGACAAGACCGGCCGCGTCTTGCAGGTGGTGTCGCCCGGAAGCGTCACGCATCTGCCCGTGGTTGCTGGTGAGGATGCGGCGCGTGAAGCGGAAAACCTGATGGTGCTTCTGGTGCGCTACCAACCCCTTGCGAATTCCTTCAAGTGGGCCGAGCGGGTCAACAGCCGCCGGTGGTCGTTGCATCTCAACACGGGGGGACGGATCGAATTGCCGGCTGACGGGGAAGCGCTGGCGCTATCGGAACTCGAAGCGGACGGGCAGCTTTCGACCCTGCTGTCAGGTGCGCCGACGATCATCGATCTAAGGGCTCCGGGCCGTATCGCGATGCGGCCCGCCGAGGGGGTGACCGCCGCGTCCGGTCAGCGCAGCGTGGCGGGCATCGGCTCTCTCATTGACGAAATCGGACGTAACGGAGGGCGACCATGATGCGCGCTCCCCGCAATGTTTCCGGCCCGGTTCTGGGGCTGCTCGACATCGGAACATCCAAGGTCGCCTGCCTGATCGTGGCGCTGGAGCAGCGCGGCCCGTCGATACTTGCCGGCATGCAAACGGCGTTTCGGGTGCTCGGAATCGGCCATCAGCGCTCGCGCGGGCTCAAGGCGGGCGTGATCACGGACCTCGCCGAGGCGGAAGCGGCGGTACGCGCAGCCGTCGACCAGGCAGAGCGGATGGCAGGCATCACGCTTGAGGACGTCTACGTTTCGGTTGCATGCGGCCGGCTCAAATCCGAGTCGTTCGCAGCCAATGCCGATGTCGATGGCGGGATCATCGCCGACCGCCATATCAACCGGGTGCTTGAGGGTGCTCGCGCCTACGCGGAGCGCGACGGGCGGATGCTCATGCACATGAACCGTGTCGGCTACCGGCTCGACGGGGTGCCGGGCGGCCGCGACCCGCGCGGGCTTGCGGCGAACAAGCTCACCGTGGATCTGCACACCGTCAGCGCCGACGATGCCCCGGTGCGGAACCTGATGCTGCTCATCGACCGCTGCTATCTGGGTGTTGCGGGGCTGGTGGTGACGCCCTACGCGAGTGCGCTCGCTGCAACCAGCGCGGAGGAGCGGCGGCTCGGCGTCACGGTAATCGATATCGGCGGTGGCGTGACCTCGATCGCGCTGTTTGCCGATGGCCGCTTCGTACATGCCGATGCCTTGCCGATCGGCGGTCAGCATCTAACGTTCGATATCGCTCGCGGGTTGCAGACTCCACTTGTTGAGGCCGAGCGAATCAAAGCCCTATATGGCACACTGAGTACCGCGCCTTCCGACGGGCGTGAGGCATTTTCCTTCCCGCTCGCGGGAGAGGAGCAGGGGGTGTTGTCACAAACGACCAAGGCCGCTTTGAGCGAGATTCTAAGGCCGCGTATGGCGAGCCTGGTGGGGTTGATCGACGAGCGGCTCGAGCAGAGCGGTATGCGCAACTGGGCCGGTGATCGGGTCGTGCTCACGGGGGGAACCAGTCAGTTGGTCGGCTGTGACGGTTTCGTTGCCAATCTGCTCGGAGCGGCGGTGCGCGTCTCGGGACCGGATGCAGCCGCGGCACTGCCGGGAAGCATTGCTGTGCCGGCGTTCTCGACAGTCGTCGGTCTGGTGGCAGCGGCCGTTGCGGGAGACGGGCTCGTCGATGCGCGGCAGGAAAGAGATGTGTTGAGCCAGGGGTATCTTCGTCGCGTCGGAACGTGGCTCAAAGAGGGGTTCTGAGGAACGGCACGAGAGTCGACCGGGTGGTCGCACGTGCCACCGTGCAGAACCGAGACGGAATGACGGCATGCGGGCGTTGCGACGCCCGGGGCAAGGCGAGGAGACCCATGAGCATCACGCTACAATTGCCGAAGCTTACCGACTTGAGGCCCCGGATTACCGTGGTCGGTGTCGGCGGCGCGGGTTGCAACGCGGTCAACAACATGATCGCTGCTGGATTGACGGGCGTCGAGTTCGTCGTGGCCAACACGGACGCGCAGGCACTGGTCGCCTCGAGCGCGGAGCATCGCCTGCAGCTCGGGGTCAACCTGACCGAAGGGCTCGGTGCCGGCTCCAAGCCGGAGATCGGCGAGGCTGCTGCGGAAGAAGCAGTCGACGAGATCCGCGCGCAGATCTCCGGCTCGCACATGGTCTTCATCGCGGCCGGCATGGGCGGTGGTACGGGCACGGGTGCTTGCTCGGTGATCGCGCGGGTGGCGCGGGAGCTCGGTATTCTCACCGTCGGCGTTGTCACGAAACCTTTCATGTTCGAAGGCACGCGACGTCTGCGCACGGCGGAAGCGGGCGTGAGCGAACTCAAGAAGCACGTCGATACACTCATCGTGATCCCCAACCAGAACCTGTTCCGGATCGCCAATGAGAAAACGACATTCGCCGAGGCGTTCGTGCTGGCCGATCAGGTGCTCTATTCGGGCGTCGCCTGCATCGTCGATCTCATTCTGAAGGATGGTCTCATCAATCTCGACTTCGCCGACGTGCGTACCGTCATGAAGGATATGGGCGCAGCGATGATGGGTACCGGTGAGGCCGTCGGCGAGCGCCGCGCGGTGCTCGCCGCCGAAGAAGCGATTGCCAATCCGCTGCTCGACGATGTGACATTGAAGGGCGCGCGCGGGTTGCTGTTGTCGATCACCGGCAGCCACGACATGACGCTCTATGAGGTTGATGAGGCGGCGAGCCGCGTGCGCCAGGAGGTCGATCCGGACGCCAACATCATCGTCGGTGCGACATTCGACGATAGTCTTGGCGATGCGATGCGCGTTTCGATCGTCGCGTCGGGTATGGAGCGCCTGGCTAAGGCGGACGTGCCGCCTCAGCCGCCCGAGGCGTGGCCGAATACGCGGATTGCGCTGCCGCAGGCAGCGGTATCTGATCCTTCACGTGCACCCGCCGAAAACTATGAACAGCGCCTTTCGGCTGCGGTTGGCGCCGCCGTCGCGCAGCAACGTCCTTCACTGCAAGGTGCGCGCGAGACCGCTGCCGCTCCAGATCAAGTCGGCACAAGGCAGCCGACCCAACCGCAACCTCCGCAGCAGCAAGCGGGCCGTGGACC
The DNA here is from genome assembly GCA_036768475.1 of Hyphomicrobiaceae bacterium. Taxonomy (GTDB): domain Bacteria; phylum Pseudomonadota; class Alphaproteobacteria; order Rhizobiales; family Hyphomicrobiaceae; genus JAEUMD01. The sequence continues at coordinate 44,593 of DAIPMW010000004.1, forward strand.
AGCGCCGGGGTCGCGCGAAACGTGGCAGGCTCCGGGCAATGTGCTCATCGAGCGTGGCTATCAACCGCTGCCATCTGGCGCGACGCCTCCACCTCCGCCGCCGCCAACTGCCGATCCGACAGCGTTCCGGCCGCAGCCACCGAGCGAGGTGCGCAGGCCACCGGCCCGCCGCATCCCCGACGTCGACGAATTTCCGGTTGTCGGTCAGCGTGCCTATTATGCAGGCACCGGAATGGAAGATGATCGCAGCCGCCCGCAGCACGCCAGTCCGCTCGGCGATGACAATCTGCAACATTCCGCTGCTGGCGAACGCCGTCGCCCTGGGTTCTTCGAACGAATCACTGGGCGTCACCGGAAGGCGAGCGATTCGCGTTCTGCAGAGGCCGAAAATGTGTCAATGCGTAACGAATATGCGACGGGCGGACGGGGGCGTGGAAACGCATCGATGGGCGCCGGCGCTCGGCATGGCACAGCTCCTGAACCCGAGGCAGCCGATGAATCGATTGAACTGCCTATGTTTTTTGGGAAAAATCGGCGCTGACGAACGGCCCGACAACGGCCGATCAAGCCGTTACACAGGGCGCGAAATGTGGCGTAACACAATGTAAGAAACCGTGATTTGTGTCGCTGATGGGGCACCGCTATCGTTTAATCGTTAATGACGAACGTAAGCATTCCAAGGGCTTAAGTGTTTTTCAGACACAGCCGGTTGCCAATAGGACACACTCGTTAAGGTTAGTCCAACGGCGGTCTCCAGGTGAGACCGGAGCTTAGGTCGTCGGGGGTGGAGCGATTGCAAGGGGACGGTTTCGCAATCGCGCCGGGGACAATCGAGGGACGGCTACATGTCGAATCGCTTTATTGGCGCGCGACAGACGACGATTGCTCGCGAGGTTGAGCTTATTGGCACGGGGGTGCACAGCGGAGCTCCGGTTTCGGTGATACTGCATCCGGCAGAGGCCGATGCCGGGCTCCGGTTCGTCGTCACGGAAAACACGCGTTTGGTTGCCGACATCGCTGCCGATGTCCGCAACGTCAAGAACCTCACTCTCTGTACGGTCATCGGTGATGAGAATGGGGTCACTGTTTCAACGGTCGAGCACCTTCTTGCCGCGCTGCGTGGTCTTGGTGTCGACAACTGCTTCATCGAAATCGACAGCAAAGAAGTCCCGATTATGGACGGCAGCTCGGCGGCATTCGTCGAGGCGATCGATGAAGTGGGCGTCCGCGAGCTCGGCGCTCCGCGAAAATTCATCAAAGTTCTAAAGCCGATCCGCGTTCAGGACGGTGACTGCTGGGGTGAGCTGGTTCCCCACAATGGTTTCCATCTCGATGTCGAGATCGAGTTCGATACACCGGTGATTGGCCGCCAGCGCCTCGCGCTGGAAATGTCTCCCAGCAATTTCCGCAACGAGCTGTCCCGCGCACGCACCTTCGGCTTCATGTCGGATGTCGAGCGTCTCTGGAAAGCCGGACTGGCGCTCGGTGCCAATCTCAACAACACGGTCGCCATCGGTGATGGCCGCATTCTCAATCGCGATGGTCTGCGTTGCCCGCAGGAGTTCGTGCGTCACAAGATGCTCGATGCCGTGGGAGATCTGACGCTGGCCGGACATCCGCTGCTGGGCGCCTATCGCTCGGTTCGCGGTGGACATCGCCTCAATTCGCATGTTCTTCACGCACTTTTCGCTGATGATACGGCTTGGACCGTGGTTCATGCGCCGCGCGTCCGCGAGGTTCCTGCTGTAGAGGTCGGCTTTGGTGCGACCGCCGCTGCTATTGCATTGGCGGAATAGGCATCCGGTTTTTCCCGTCTGCAACCGGGGGGTTAGGCGGACGGGCTGCGGTTGGCGAGCGCTTGTCGTCTACGCCACCGCACCGTTTCAGAGGGCATTTCAGGCGCTGCGGAGCGTCGCAAGTTTCGGGGGTGGGGCCGTCTGAGGACATCGCCCCGCCCTATTTGTTTATGCAGTCATACGGGCAGTGCCCCTTGCGGTCAGGAGCGTCAAGTCGCCAGGGGACTGACGCAATCGCGTTGGCTGACTATGGGACACGGAGCCGATTCGTGTGCTATTGCAACTTTTGGGGAGCGGCCTTCGGTACGTATGCAAGGAGGCTCGCATCACGGGTGGGTTTGCTGCGTTGGTCACTGTGGTGTCGTGTGTCACGGATAAGGCGTTTCGCCCGGTCCGATGTGATGGTGGTCGAGTTTCGTTCCTCCAGGACGAGGTCATGTGACTGCGGGGGGCGACCACGAAATGGGCTTGAACCGGGTTTAGCCTGTTCTTCGGGCGCGGTGCGGCAGGCAGGGTAGATACGGGGACGAACGAGCGATGAGCAAAAAAACGCCAAGCTTCAACCTGCTCATCTGCGCGCTTTTCGGGGGCGCTCTCATGGTGCTTCAGGGGTGCGCCTCGTCGAATGATCTGCAAAAGGCACTCAATCCCGATCCGCCGGGTGTGATGTATGCGGCTGCCGACCGTTTGCTGACCAAAGGCAAGTATGAGGCCGCTGCCAAGAAATTCGAAGATCTCGACCGCGATCATCCTTATTCGCCGGAGGCACGGCGCGCGATCGTGATGTCCGCTTACGCGTATTACAAGGCGGGCAAGCTGCCGGAAGCCATCGCATCGGCAGAGCGTTATACGACGATGCATCCGGGCACGAAGGAAGCTGCCTTCGCCCATCACATCATTGCGTCGTCCTATTTCGACGAGATGCGCACGCCCAATCGTGATCAGTCTTCGACGAAAAAGGCGCTGGCCGAGTTGAAGAAACTGAAGGCGCTTTACCCGGACAGTGAGTACGCGAAAAAGGCCGACAACCGCATCCGCCTCACCGAGGACTCGCTGGCCGCCGCGGAGATGGAGGTCGGGCGTTACTATCTGAAGCGTTCGAACTACGTCGCGGCGATCAACCGTTTCAAGACGGTGGTGTCCGAGTACCAGACCACGGCGCACGTGGAAGAGGCTCTTTTGCGTCTCGTCGAGTCCTACATGGCGCTCGGTATCAAGCAGGAAGCGCAGACGGCCGCAGCGGTTCTGGGGCACAATTTCCCGAACTCGCGTTGGTACAAGGATGCTTATGCGCTGCTCGAGTCGGACGGGCTTGCGCCACGTGAGGATGGTGACTCCTGGTTGTCGAAGGCATGGAAGAGTGTGCCGAAGCTGTCGCTCGGCGGGCCGAGCTGAGCCCCGTGACGTACGGTGCGAGGACCGTGCCGGCGATGCCTTCGCTGATCGTGTATGGCTGCGAATTCCCGATCGTCTGGCTGCATCAGCGTCGTGTTGACGGTCGCGCATGCCGTACCCGTTGCCCGCGCATGTGGGGGCGAGCATGACCACGGCATCATCCGATCCATCGGGATCCGGGGCTGGGCGATCCGGCTCCTCACAGCGTCTTATCGATCGCTTGCTTGAGCGATTCGAGACGCGGCATCACGCGCTATCCAACCGGCTCATACAATTCGTTGCGATACCGGTGCTGATGTGGTCGGGCTTCGCTCTGGCCAGGACACTTCCGGAGTCAGCCTTTCTGGCTGCCATTCCCGGCGTCGACTGGGCCGTGGTGGCGGCCGCAGCGATGAGTCTGGGGTATGCCCTTCTGTCATGGCGCCTCGGTGTGGCCATGGCGTCCCTTTCGCTTGTACTGATTGCGGTGGCGGCCTACTACGCGGGTAATGAGTCGCTGCCCCTGTGGCAGCCCGCCCTCGTGTTTCTCGCGCTGAGCATGCTGCTGTGGCTCTTGGGCAGGCGATTAGAGGGGCGGCCGCGGCTCCTGGGCGAGATGGCATTCGACCTGTTGATTGGACCGGCCTGGCTCCTTGCCCGAGTTCTGAGACTGCTGCGCATCGGCTATTGATAGCGCCGGGACATGAAGCGGCGCGGAGCGGGTCCGGTATGGTCAAAGGCACGACATCGAAAGGCCCGGAGGCCGGCGTTTCCGTCGAAGCACTGTCGGCCGCACAGGCAGAGAGCGAGTTGGGGCGGCTGGCGAAAGAGATCGCTCATCACGACGCGCTCTACTATCAGCAGGATGCACCGGAGATCTCGGACGCCGCCTATGATGCGCTGCGCGTTCGCAATGCGCAGATCGAGGCGCGATTCCCGGAACTCATCCGTCCAGACAGCCCGTCGCAGCGCGTGGGTGCCTCGCCTGCTGAAGGGTTCTCCAAGATCCGGCATCGTGTGCCGATGCTGTCGCTCGGCAACATCTTCGAGGACGAGGACGTCATCGAGTTCGTTCAGCGTATCCGGCGGTTTTTGAAGCTCGCCGAGGATGCGCCGCTCGAGATCACGGCGGAGCCGAAGATCGACGGGCTTTCGATATCGCTGCGCTACGAAAAGGGGCACCTGGTCGAGGCGGCGACGCGTGGCGACGGGTCGGAGGGCGAGAACGTCACGGCGAACGTGAGAACGATCGAACCGATCCCGCACAGGCTGAAGGGCAAGGATGTGCCCGAAGTATTCGAAGTGCGCGGCGAGATCTACATGGCGCATGCCGATTTCGCCAAGCTTAATGCGGCGCAGGCGTCAACCGGCGCCAAGGTGTTTGCCAACCCGCGCAATGCTGCGGCAGGCTCGCTGCGGCAGCTCGACGCGAAGATCACGGCGTCCCGGCCATTGGCCTTCTTCGCCTACGCGTGGGGCGATGTGTCCTCGCTTCCCGCCGACACGCAGTCCGGCGTCGTCGCGGCGCTAGAGCGATGGGGATTGCCGGTCAATCCGCTGATGAAGGTCTGCAAAGGGGCAGACGAACTGCTCGCCTACTATCACCGGCTGGGGGAGCGGCGCGCCAAACTCGGCTACGACATCGATGGCGTCGTCTACAAGGTGAACCGGCTCGATCTGCAGGAGCGGCTGGGCTTCGTGAGCAGAGCGCCGCGCTGGGCGAGTGCGCACAAGTTTCCGGCGGAGCAGGCGATGACGGTGCTGCGCGACATCGAGATCCAGGTGGGCCGAACCGGCGCGCTCACGCCCGTCGCCAAGCTCGTGCCGGTGACTGTCGGCGGTGTCGTAGTCTCCAATGCGACGTTGCATAACGAGGACGAGATTGCCCGCAAGGATGTGCGGATCGGCGATACCGTCGTGGTGCAGCGGGCTGGCGACGTCATTCCGCAGATCGTCCGCGTCGTCGAAGACAAGCGGCCGAAGGGCGCCGGGGCGTTCATTTTTCCTCAGGTCTGTCCGGCCTGCGGCAGTCATGCGGTGCGCGAGGTCGATGCAAAAACCGGGGAGATGGATGCGGTACGCCGCTGCACGGGCGGGCTCATCTGTCCGGCGCAGCGCGTGGAACGGCTGAAGCATTTCGTCTCCCGCAACGCCTTCGACATCGAGGGCCTCGGCGAAAAGAGCATACAGGAATTCTACGATGACGGGCTCATCGCCACGCCGCCCGACATCTTTACGCTTGGCGAACGCAACGCCAGCTTCGATCCTCGAATAGAGGAGCGCGAGGGCTGGGGGCCGCAGTCCGTCAGGAAGCTGTTTGCAGCGATCGAGGCGCGGCGCCGGATCGCCCTCGATCGTTTCATCTTCGCGCTCGGCATCCGTCACATAGGCGAGACGACGGCGCGCGTGCTGGCGCGTGCCTATGGATCGATCGACGTGTTGCGGACAGCGATGGTCGCCGCACAGGACGAAGACAGCGAGGCCCACCTGGATCTCAACAACATCGATGGCATTGGCAGGGTGGTGGCCGATGCATTGATCGAGTTCTTCGGCGAGCCGCACAACATCGAGATTGTCGACAAGCTTCTGGCGCATGTGACGCCGGTGCCGCTCGAACGGGTGGCGCGGGATTCGCCCGTAGCTGGCAAGACAGTCGTGTTCACTGGCACGCTCGAGCGTCTCACACGGAGCGAAGCAAAGGCGCAGGCGGAGCGGCTCGGTGCCAAGGTTGCGGGCTCGGTGTCGAAAAAGACCGACTATGTCGTTGCGGGCGCGGAGGCGGGATCGAAACTGAAAAAGGCGGCAGAGCTCGGCGTCGAGGTGCTTAGCGAGGACGAGTGGATCGCGCTGATCGGCGGCTGATGGGGGCAAGGGGCAGCCAGCAGGTGCGATCCGATCGCTGTTTCAGACAGTAGTTCCGAGTTATGTTTTTCACGCTGAAGCGCTGCACACTTCCGCTAAACATGCTTCAGACCGGCTTGCAGGCGGCAGCCAGCCAAGTTCGTGTCGATGTGTCGAGTTGCGGCGAGAGCAGGCGGAAGACGCCCGCGTGATACGCGTCGAGCCAGCGGCGCTCGTCGGGCAGGAGCAACGCTTTTGCGACAAGGCGGCGGTCGATGGGAGCGAGCGTCAGCGTCTCGAAGCCGAGCATCGGCCGATCGCCACCGTCGGGCACCTCGGCCTCTTTCACCAGCACCAGGTTCTCGATGCGTATACCGTAGGCGCCTTCCTTGTAGTAGCCGGGTTCGTTTGACAGGATCATGCCTGCTTCAAGCGGTACTTGGCCCAAGCGGCTCAGCGATTGCGGTCCTTCGTGAACCGATAGGTAGCTGCCGACGCCGTGGCCGGTGCCGTGGTCGTAGTCGAGGCCTGCTTGCCAGAGCGCCATGCGGGCGTGACTGTCGAGGTCTACGCCGCGGGTTCCGGCAGGGAAGCGGGCCAAGGCAATTGCGATATGCCCCTTCAACACGCGGGTGAAGCGCTCGCGCATCTCGTTGCTCGGCTTGCCGATGGCGACCGTGCGGGTGATGTCGGTGGTGCCGTCGGCGTATTGCGCGCCTGAGTCGACCAGGTACAACTCACCCTTGCGAAGCCGCCGATTGGTCTTGCGATTGACGCGATAGTGGACGATGGCCCCGTTGGGGCCGCTGCCGGAAATGGTGTCGAAGCTGATCTCCTTGAGTTCGCCTGTCTCGGCGCGGAAGGCTTCGAGCTTCTGCACGGCCTCGATCTCGTCGATGCCTTGCCCGGTTGCAGTGGCGGCCGTATCGAGCCAGGCAAGGAAGCGGGTCATGGCGATGCCGTCGCGCAAATGGGCGGCGCGGCTACCGGCAATTTCGGCTGCGTTCTTGATGGCCTTGGGCAGGACGATCGGATCGGGGCCACGTGAGAAGTGGCGTGTGCCGATCCTGCGAGCGAACCACCAGGCGGTATTGTTGGGGGCAAGGCGGATGCAGCGGCCGGCCCCTTTCAGCGAGTCAAGCAGCGGGCCCAGCTCATCTGGTGCGCGTATGTTTGTCACCTGCTTCAGCGCACGGCGGGTTTCGCCGTCAAACTTGGCGGGCTCGATGAACAGGTCGGGCTTGGAACGCGCGTGCACAATCGCGAAGGCCAGTACGACGGGGTTGTGAGCGACATCTGCGCCGCGGATGTTGAAGAGCCAGCAGATCGAATCGGGCTGGGTCAGGATCGTGGCGTCGTGGCGTTCGCCAATCAGCTTTTCCTGCAGCCGCTTGATCTTGTCGGCTGCCGTCTCACCAGCCAGTTCGACCGGATGCAGGCGCACACGCGCGGCCGGTGGCTGCGGCTGCGCTTTGCCCCAGATACGGTCGACCAGATTGCCGCTGACGTCCTTGAAGCGGATTTCGTGGCGGGCAAGCTCCTTGCGCAGCTGCTCGACCTGGGAAAGCGTCACCAGCCACGGGTCGAAACCGATGGTGTTCCCGGTCGCAAGTGCGTCGGCGGCCCAGTCATTCAGGCCTTTGGCGGGGACCTGAAGGATCTCGAAAATTTGCGTATCGACCTCGGCGCGCGCCTGGACCGCATAGCGCCCATCGACGAACAGCGCAGCGCGCTCCAATCCGATGACGGCATAGCCAGCCGAGCCGCTGAAGCCCGTCAACCATCTCAGGCGCTCGGACGAAGGAGGCACATACTCGCCCTGGTGTTCGTCGGCGCGCGGTACGAAGTAGGCGTCGAGCCCGCGTTTGCGCATGGCCGCACGCAACTGCCTGACGCGCTCGGCGGCAAGGGCAGGTTCGGCAAAAATGTCGAATGATTGGAACATCGCGTCGTCATAAGGCCCGCGCCGGAATTCAGCAACGGGGGATCGCTGCGTGCGGGCCGGGATGGCGCCTATCGCGGATTGTCACTGGCAATAGCGCTTTGAAGGCCAGACCGGGAAGGTCTTCTCCGCCATGACGACAGCGCATTGCTGCGATGCAACATACGACCTTTTTCAAGCAGTCCCGGGCGCCTAGTTTTAGCCCAGTGCTTCGCGCGATGCGGGAAAACCCGCGGGTTCGAAGCTTATAAAAGAGGGCCCCTGACCAGGGGGTTGAAAGATCATGAGCCTGAATTCAATGTCGCTCGGTCGGGTAATGCCCACCGAAATGGAGAAGTCGCGCCTCGCAGTTTCCCTTAAAACCCTGGGAGAACGCTTCATGGCCGCACAGCAGGCGCGTGCGGATCAGCTCGTTCGGCCGTACCTAGCCCGGCTTCCGATCGAGGAGTTGCGTGCCCTTGGGTTCACCGCAGCGGAGATCTCGAACATTCGCATCTACCGTCATTTTCCTGTCGTAAGGTGGGTCTAGAAGATCGTGCAGGCCACTTTGGTGGCTCAGAGAAAAAGCGCCCCGACCGGCATTTCGCCAGTCGGGGCGCGTTGGTTTTCGGGGTGCGCTGGATTGCGAAAACACGGCACCTGCGTCCGCCGCGCCCGTCATGCTCTGATCAGCTGCGGCCCGTTGCGGCGCAGAATGAGCGTCGCCCACTCGTGAATGCGTGCATGGCCGATGAGGTGACAGCCGGCTGCGCGGTAAGCCGCTATGACGGATGGCGCCTGCGACACGAGAAGGCCGGACAGGATCAAATAACCGCCGGGCGCCAAGGCGTGGGCGATGTCGCGGGCGAGGCGGATGAGCGGATCGGCGAGGATGTTGGCGATCAACAGGTCGTAGCGCCGGCCACGCAGGGCGGGGTGCCGGAGCCCTGCGGCAACGTGGAAATCGATCGCTCCACTGCAGCGGTTGAGGCGCGCATTCTGGCGGGCAACCTCGATTGAGGGGCCATCGAGATCGGTGGCGGTAATGCGCGCATGGGGCTGCGCCCGGTGGACGGCAATCGCCAGCACGCCCGATCCGCAGCCCAGATCGAGCACGTTGCGGAAGGTATGCGATCGCGTCAGCCGGTCGATGGCTAGGAGGCAGCCATAGGTCGTTGCGTGGTGTGCGGTGCCGAATGCTTCGCCGGCATCGATCAGGATGGCGCCAGGTCCTTGTGGGACGCGGTGGCGGTCATGGCTGCCGTGGATGGTGTAGCGTCCGGCGGTGACGGGCGGAAGTGCCGCCTGTGACAGTGCAACCCAATTGAGGTCGGGCACGTCCTCAAGCGAGATGTCGCCCGCTTCGGTCGGCGCGATGCCAAGCAGGGTGGAAAGGGTTTCGCGTAGAACCTCGGGCGGCGGCGGGTCATCGTAATAGGCGTCGATACGCCAGCCTCCTGTTCCGGCAACCTCGAACAGGGTCAACGCTGCGGGCGGAGGATCAATCAGGTTCTGAATGGCGCCAGCCAGCGTGTGAGCCATGTCGCGCGTGGCGACCGTCAGCGTGATGCGGCGGGCGATCATGGGATGGTCCGGTGGTGGTTGTGTCGGGCGGATGCCGTGTTGGCGCGTAATCCTGAAACCCTGATTTGGCAAGAGCAGTGTTGGAAACGAGGCGCGCAACGGGGCGAGGGACGCAGTGCTCAATTTTGTCTTTTATTGCTCGACACGTGCCCTTCCGCCGGATTGGCCGCCAGACGGCGTACAGTCCGATGCATCAGATCCACCCATCGGAGGGCAATGCGGCGGGGAATGCCGCAATGCCAACGTGCCGGGATCGTCGCGCGCAATTGCCGCCGTCACTCGCCCGGCGCGGTGTCGCTGTTGACGGAGGCTGCCATCTGCTCGGGCCGGCGGGTCTGCTGCGCCTCCAGAATTGCGGTGCCGACGGCGGTCGCATCGCCTTCAAACTCGTAACCCTCGCCTGAGCGCGGGTCGGGCAAGTGATCCAGAAACACATCCCATTTGGCATCGAGATGGGCTGCCGCCTCGCGCGGTGGGAGGGTGTGCAGATACCCATCGGGACCTTCGGTGACGATGCCGTCGGCTATCAGTCGCTGCAATGCGTCCTCAAGGTCGAAATCGACGTTGATGCCGAACTCGGCCGACAAATACTGCTCGATCGCGGCATCGATCGCAGGCAGGTCGGAGTGGCGGGCGCGCTCCTTTACCAGCACGGTGTAGAGCAGCATTTCCTCTTTTACGTCCTCTTCCGCCGCGCGGTCGGCGAGCGTCACCATGACGCCGCGGTTGTCGGCGAGCGAGTGGAAATAGAGGTTCTGCGCCATGATGACCATGTAGCGCTGCTTCTGGTTCCAGAAGCTGATGATCTGGCGAACGGCGACGGCACCGAGGCTCGCCACCGCACCTGCGGCGGCGATCGGGTTGGAGAAGACCAGCGCGAGCTTGCCGGCCGCGCTCGCCACGCCCATGCCAAGACCGCCGACGGATGTGGCGCCGAGCTTCAGCTTGTCCATGAGGCGGAATTTCACCACGGTATTAGGAAACACCATCTCGAGGTCCGTGCGGGGGATATTCTTGAAGAGCTTGAGGTAGATGTTGTCCTCGCGGACCTCGGGCGGCAGCATAGAGCGCAGCCTGGTGACGATCTTGCGTGCCTCGTGCAGGCTGACGCGCTCCTGCTCCATCACCTCGCGGACCCGCACCTCGAAGGGCTTGAGCTTGAACAGCAGGAAGAGCCGCTGATAGATCGGGACATCGAACTCCACCTTGCGCATGAACTTCCTCAGCGTGCGCCGCTCGCGCTGCATCGTCGATGCGCCGCGATAGTAGATCATCACCTCATCGAAGGCGGTGAAGTCGACGTGAAGGTCCAGCCCATAGTGAGATTCGCGTGTTAGGATCATCTCGGCGTCGTCAGGCGCGATGTGGCGAAAGTTGGCCCGCTCGAGCAGATGGCGCATGTCCTCGACCACGCGGCGCTGCATCGCGCGGCGCTCGTCGTCGGTGTATTTGCGCGTCAGCAGCAGGTCGGTGTCGGGGCTGAATGGCTCGTAAGCCTGCTCCAGTGCCAACATGCGGCAGGCGTAGCGCTGGTGACGCCAGTAGTCGAGATACTGGAAGAAGCGGCGGGCGTCGTGACAGACCGAACCCGGCCAGCCCTGCGGCGCGGTGAGCCTATCCATGAGTGCAAAGCGCGTCACGGGGATGAAGGTCTCGCGGTCGGGTTCGCTGATCGCCGGGAATTCAGGCGATGCCGCTTCGGCAGCGGCCTTCTCCGGCTCGGTGGGTTTCAGTGAGATGGCGACCGACCGTGGCGGCCGGGCTCGCGCGCCATGGTTCCGGGTTTCCGCCGCACTGCCGTGCAGCGACGCCATGGTCTCAGCGGACGACATCTTCCCGTTTCCCTCCCATCTACGCGACAACGGGCTGCGGAACCCGAGCACTATGGACCTTATAGCACCTCCCGAGGGGGGCGAGGCCGGCACGTGCAGGCCAGTTGAACCGAGATGCTAATTCGTAACCCGTGCTGCATTTTGGCAATACTGTGGAAGGATCCGGTTGGATCTGCCAACGCCGAAGCGCCATTCTCGCGAAGAGGGATGGTGCCGCCGCCGCGCTGAGGGCGACCGATGCCATCAAATGGTTGGGGAACATGGCTCGCCACTGGGTTCGATGCGATGGCACCCGGCGATGTCGCCTGTCGTGCCGCAGCCAAAACGCAACTCATTCTGGTCGGCGCTCTGATGACGTTGCCGACATCTGGCGACTTATCGAGGCTGCGCGTATCATCGACACGTTGCTCGGCGTACTGCGCGCCGTGAGGGGGCTTTGGCGGTTTTTTTCGCGACGTTGGTTAGGCTCGTTTCGTGACTAAGGCGAGTGTCGGGTTAAATGCTCATAATAGAAATGATTCGATTGGTGACCGACGCCTTGGTCTGTGTCGGCCGGCCACAGTAGTGACACGGTTCAAGGCGCAACTACTCAAGGTTTTGCGGTAAACCGGCACAAGGGGGTGGGAGTGCTCGGGCGGCAAACGATTTTTTTTATCCTTTTCGGATTTCCGGCGGTATTGGCTGGCGCGAGCCATTCGGTGGCCGCAGGCGCGCAGTTGTCGCTGCCTTTCGATTGCAAAGTTGAAAACGGAAATATCCGCCTGACACCCGCCAGCGAGCAGTCGCTGGCGATCGTTGGTGCCCGCCAGGAACGTGTCGTGCTTGCGTGTGCCGAAGGGCGGCCTGTGCAGTGTCGAACAATGATTGCGCACAACTTCGCGGTCATGTGCGGCGGAGCGCGCGTGCCCTGGATGCGCGTGGCGGAGGCCATCGGTGGCCGGCGCACGTCGCGCATATGGCGCGAAGGCGATCAGTTGAACATCGCATTGCGGGACAACGATCCAGAAGAAGGTGCGGTGGCTTCGGCAGCGCCGTGTGCGCCCCAGCGGTCTGGTGGCGGTCAGTCGGAGGCGACGCCTGATGGCAGCAGCCTGATGGAACGGGTGGTGCTGAAGCCGTGCAACACACACGCTGCGCGCGAGCTGCATTTCGTTCTGCCGGCTGGGTTCGCACCGGTTTCACATTTCGGTGCCCGCATTGTTGTCGAGGCGACAGAGACCAGTGCTACGACGGGGATAGGCGCCAGGGTTCCGCGGCAACCGGTTCTTGCGGCTGCTGCGCGCCCGGACATTGCTACGCCGGCAACGCGCCAGCGGCTACTTGAGCGCACAATTCTGACCGAGCCGCTTCCCGACATCGACGCAGTACGGCCGCCGCCTGATGAGACAGCGAGGGATCTTCATGCCGGGCGGAGTCGTGACGACAGCGAGAGTGCGGTACAGCGGCTCGCGCGCGCCAGCGAAGAGTTGCGCCGGGAAGCCGCCGGCAGCGGAGTGCCACCGGCACCCGGTGAGCGCCCCGTCAAAGTCAATGAAGCGTCGCAACGTGTGCGGACCGCTTGGAGCGTTACCGTGACGCCGATGGTGTCGGACCATTCGTCGGATGCAGGTGGCGCAGCCTCCTACGCCTCGGCTTCGGCCGAGCCGCGACCGACGACGCAGCGCGATGTGATGCTGTGGCTCGTGCTGACGAGCATGTTTGTTACGGCTGGCTGGATAGTGTGGTCGCGTCCGGAACGTTTCGCAATTCTGGCGCGGCGGGTGTCCGGCGGCGCGATCGAAGGGCTTCTGGGGAAAGCCCCGGTGGCAAGAGCGGCCGTGGGCCTTTTCAGCCGGGTATCGGGCGCGTTCATGTCGCTGCGGCGGGCGGACAGGCAAGGCAGCCGTCCGGCCGCCGGTGGCGGTTTTCCTGCCACGGGACTGGAGGCCGCCTATGGAGGGGTTTTGCGTGTTGTCGGTTCATTGCCCGCCAACGTCCCCTTGCGCACCGTTCTGGATGACGAATTGCAGCGTGTGCGGCGGCGTCTCGCCCTCGCCAGGGCCAGTTCGAACGACGGACAGGTTCCTGCTACTGCCTATCGCGTGCTGATGCGGGATCTGGAGCGGATCGGCCGGATCGGCGAGAGCGCCAGGGACAGCGTTGCGACCAGTGGGCGCGGCGTGGGATTGTCTGCCTCGGGGAGCGGGCACATGCCCCAAAACCGTGCCGAGGCGTTCCAGTTGCTGGGGCTGAACGCCAATGTGAGCGAAGCGACTATAAAAAAGTGTGTCGAAGCCTTGCGTATGAGCTGGCATCCGGATCTGGCGCACGATGCGGCCGACCTCGCGCTCAGAGAAGAGCGCATCAAGCAGATCAACGTCGCGATGGAACTGATCTCGGGCAAGCCGCAGCAGGATTGATGCTCGGTCGAATATCGCTCTGACGCTCACAAGTGGCGTAGCAAGCCTTCGTTGTGTCTCGTTGTGCCGTGCACGATTGCGGCCGTACCAGTATCTGGCTTGCTCGATGGCATCCGTCTATCCTGGGAAACCCCGTCCGGGCAATGCAGGTTGCGGCTTCCTCGTCGTACGGCGAGCGTGCGGGACGTTCGATTGGCCATGCGCGTCAGGTGCCAGGCCACGCGTGTGATGTTGCGGGTTCAACGAATAGAGGCGATCCTCTGGGCTTCCGGAAAATTTGCATTAGCTCGTAGCGCTGAAAGCCATTTTGGTATATTGCATGCCAGAAAGATTGCGTTTGCTATTTGCCGGCCGGTCCGCTTTCCCGTTCCGGTCGCCGTGGTCCAACATGCACCCGAACCGGCAAGGGGATTAACCCCATCCAATAGGAGGAACGCCATATGGCCATCAAGGATCTGCTTGTCGCCTACGACGGCAACGAGGCATCTCAGCATGCGCTCGAATTCGCCGTGCAAATGGGAAAGAAGTATCAGGCGACGGTCACAGGCATGACGGTGATGCGGCCGGATCCTTTCGAGAGCCATCTGCAGCGTTGGATTCCAGACAACGTCAAAGAGAGCATGTTGACTGCGCGGCTCGAGGCGTCCAAGTCGATCGAGGCTAAGTTCCGCGATCAGATCAAGGCGTTGGGCTTTACCGGCGAGACGCAATGGCTTGTCGAGGAGGGACAGCCGGATCTGACGCTGGCGCGCTCGGCGCGTTTCTTCGACATTCTCATCATCGGCCAGTTCCTCACGGCATTCAAAACAGAGCACCGGACGGTCGATCCCCAAGAGCTTCTGCAGCGCGCCGGCAAGCCCATCATCATCGTGCCGAAGGGCTATCAGCCGCGACCGTTCCGGGAAGAGGCTGCCGTGGCCTGGGATGGTAGCCGCCACGCCGCACGCGCCTTGACCGACGCGATGCAGATCCTGGAGACGAAGAAGAAGCTCTATATTCTGACCGCAAAGGCGGAAAAGCAGTCGCGCGATATCGGGGAACTGCCCGGGCTCGATCTGCAGGTACATCTGAAGCGGCACGGGGTCGTGTCGGAGGTGATGACATTCGAAACCGCGGCCCACGATATCGGGCAAACCCTGGTGGAGAAATGCAAGGCCCTCGATCCCGATGTGCTGGTCATGGGTGCATATGGGCGCGCCAAATTCGGTGCGCAGTTCTTCGGAGGTGTTACGCGCCACGTGCTGCAGCACCATACTGTGCCGGTACTCCTGTCGCACTGAGGCGAGGCGCAGGAGATCACAAGTTGGTGGGCTCCATGAGCCCCACCGGAGGCGTGACATTCGCTGTCACGCCTCTTTGCGTTTCGGGGAATTCGGAATGTCGATAGCGATTGACGGTGCGTAAGTGAAGGTCCGTCGAGGCGGTATGCACGGGGCTTGACTGTCGGCGAACAACGTCAGTCAGTGCAATTGCCGGTCGGTCTCGCGAATGCCTGCAGCGGTGATATACCACTGACCATCATCGGCGTGGATGGCCAAGCCGTGCCTCGACAGGCGGCGTGCATAAGCCAAGTGCATCGGCGGTATGAGCGCGCGGGGTGTCTCCACCAGCAGCTCAAGCATAGCGCGCTCGTTATCGGTCAAGCGGACCATGTTTTTCATACCTCAACTCAAAGCGTACAGAAACGTTGACTGGTGGCGCGTTGCCGGATTTCCAAGTCATGAGCTTTGTACGTCTAATACACAAATCCTTCACAATAAGGATGCGACAGACAGTGCTGCTTGGTAAGACTTAATGACGCACAAACGGTGTTGCCGCTCTCTGCTGTCGCCCGGTGGCGCGCCTGACCTAAAGTGGTCGGATCGAACCGCCCGTGGCGTTTCGGTCTTAATGCATCAAGAAAATGAAGCATGCTTGGGGCCTATTATTTTCATATTCGACCAATAGCTATTGCAGATTGTAGAGAATGTGAGATTCCTCGTATCTTCCCAAGCGTGGATGCGATGCGCCGTTGTTTCTAAGGTTTGCAACAGACTGAGAAAAATTGATCCGCTGGCTGCCCGTGGCGGCGAACTCGTGTTCCTGCTCATGAAGGCACGTACGTGATCAAGCTCTATGTTTTGGGCAAGATTTTCACGCTGAAGTGCTGCACACCTCAGCTAGACATGCTCTAGGCGTCCGTTGGCAGGACATCTCCTGGGTGCCGTTTCATGCCGTCCAGAGACTTCAATTTTGCCGAGGCGCGCCGCGATCTCGTCGCTGAAATAAGGTTTGAAGCGGCGCAACTTTCGCATGAAGTCCGTAGCGCGATCGAATGGCCCGGCGTGCTCGACGCGATGGCCAGTGTGCCGCGGGAGCGATTTGTCGACCAAGTGGACCAGATTGTTGCCTATCGCAATGCACCGCTGCCGATCGGCCACGGACAGACCATCTCGCAACCCTTCATCGTTGCGCTCATGACGGGGGCAGTGCAGCCGCATGCCGGCCAGCGTGTGCTCGAAATCGGTACGGGTTCGAGTTATCAGGCCACCGTCCTGGCGCGTTTGGTCGGTGAGGTCTATTCGATCGAGATCGTGGAGGAACTGGCCGCGCGCGCGGAGGCTGTGCTCGCCCGGCTCGGGGTCGAGAATGTTTATGTTCGCGTCGACGATGGACATCGCGGCTGGCCCGAGGCCGCACCATTCGATGGCATCGTCGTGACAGCCGCATCTGACGATGTTCCGCAGGCGCTCGTGGAGCAACTGAAACCCGGGGGGCACCTTGTCGTGCCATTGGGGCGGACATGGCAGATGCTGGCGGTTCTGACACGCCAAGATGACGGGAGCGTGCGCCGCCAGGATCTTCTGCCTGTCCGCTTCGTACCGTTCGTTGGCGGTTAAAGCAGGTCAGGTTTTAATTGAATCACGTCTGGCCGTTTTGGCCTGCCTTATCTCGTTGTTTGAGAGCCTCAATGACCTTGATGAGGGCAGTCGCGCTTCCAGCCCAGCCGATCAGGGTTCGATTTGCAGGAGAGTCGCCCGGGGTTTCCCTGCGCGTGAATGTCGCAGATCCGCGCCAGTGCTGGTGCGGTCGGCGTTGTTGCATGTGTTGCGTCTGCTGCAATCGTGCCTGTTCCAAAAATTCATAGAAAATACAAAGCATTGCCTTGTTGCGGCGACATTTCTTGTTGCGCTGTTGCAACTCGGCTGGATCGTTGGCAGATCAAAAAAATCTTAAATATCAATACATTCGAATGTTGGCATGTTCATTGCGATCGTGAATGCATGGGCAGCGCCCGAAAGCGAGTTCACCACGGTCGGCCAGCTCACTGCTGCGGGACGGGGGCAACGCGAGGAGGCGCAGTCTGGAACGGATTTTACCGGTGACTTGGATCAGGAAACTCAAGGAGTTGAACCATGAATAGTGTTATCAAATCCGCCGCGGCGGCAGCGGTCCTCGCAATCGGCGCGGCTGGTCTCAGCACGTCCGCCAGCGCCTGGGGCTGGGGGCCCTGGAATGATGGTGGCTGGGGCAATGGCTGGGGTGACGGCTCGGGCTCGGGCAACTTCTCGATGAACTTCGGTGGCAACATGGCCGGCCGCGGTAACGGCTACGGCTACCCGGGGTACGGCTACGGCTATCCTGGCTATGGCTATCCTGGCTACGGCTACGCTCCGAATGGCTATGCGCCTTACGGCTACGCCCCGGCTCCGTATGCCTATGGTCCTTATGGTGCTCCGGTTGCGCCGGCTCCGCAGGTCCAGGCTCCGGCTCCGCAGGCTCAGGTCCAGGTTCCGGCTCAGCCCGCCCGCTAAGCCTGTCGACCTCATTCTCATCATCTCCGGGCGCCGGTCCTGCTTCCTCCTGGGCCGGCGACCCACCCTGAACGCCCGCTGTTCCCAGCGGGCGTTTTTTATTCAGTCCGTGCGTTCCACGTAGCTATCCATCACCCGCTTTTGGCCTGCTTTGTCAAAGGCGATGGTGAGCTTGTTGCCGTCGACGGCAATGACCTCGCCATAGCCAAATTTCAGGTGAAAAACACGCTCGCCCACTGCATAACGCGGCTCGGCGGATGAGGAGGCGACGAGGTCGCCCTCGATGGTGACGGGCTGGCGGGCACGTCGCGCCTCGGCGTCCCGGTTCCAATCCGCGGCCGTGCGTTTCTGGGCACGCTGCCAGCCGGGCGTGTCGTAGGTTGAGGAAAAGCCACCACCCGCGGTCGACCCGCTGCTCGTGTGGCCGCCAGCCTGCCGATCGAAGCGGCTCGAGCCGAACGGGTTTCGATAGGCGCCGAAGCCCTGGTAAGCGCCGCCGAACGGGCCTTTCCTTTCGATCACCTCGACGTTCTCCTCGGGGAGCTCGTCAACGAAACGCGAGGGGATGGCCGACTGGTAGAGGCCGCGGTTGCGACGGTTCTGCGCGAACGAGATGCGGGCGTTCTTTTTTGCACGCGTGATGCCGACGTAGGCGAGGCGACGCTCTTCCTCCAAACCCGCCAGCCCGTTCTCGTCAAGCGAGCGCTGGCTCGGGAACAGGCCTTCCTCCCAACCGGGTAGAAAAACGGTGTCGAATTCCAGACCCTTGGCAGCGTGCAGTGTCATCAGCGAAACGCGGTCGCCATCATTGCCCTGGTCGGCGTCCATGACGAGGCTGACGTGTTCCAGGAAGCCTTCCAGGGTGTCAAACTCGTCCATGAAGCGCACGAGTTCCTTGAGGTTTTCCAGCCGGGCCTGTGCCTGCGGGCTCTTGTCGGCCTGCCACATGGCGGTGTAGCCCGATTCATCGAGGATCAGCTCGGCCAGCTCCGTGTGCCGCATCTCACCGATCAGTCTGCGCCAGCGCTCGAAGCTCAAGACGAGATCGGCGAGCGACTTGCGCGCCTTGCCCGACAACTCCTCGGTCTCGACGATCTCACGGGCGGCGTGGAACAACGAAATCTGACGTGCGCGAGACAACTCGACGACACGCTTGACGGAGGTGTCACCGATACCGCGCTTGGGCACATTGATGATGCGCTCGAATTTCAGGTCGTTGGACTGGTTCAATGTCGTGTCGAGATAGGCGATCGCATCCTTGATCTCCTGGCGTTCATAAAAACGCGGGCCGCCGATGACGCGGTAGGGAAGCCCCAGCGTGACGAAGCGGTCTTCCAGGACGCGCATCTGGAAAGAGGCGCGCACGAGGATCGCGATCTCATCGAGCGGATGGCGGAGGCGCTGCAGCGCCTCGATGTCTTCACCAATGACGCGGGCTTCCTCCTCGTCGTCCCAGACGCCGGTCACAGTGACCTTGTCGCCCGATTCTCCATCGGTGAAGAGCGTCTTGCCCAAACGCCCGGTATTGTGGGCGATGACGCCAGAAGCGGCGGCGAGGATGTGGCTTGTTGAGCGGTAGTTGCGCTCCAGGCGAATGACGGTGGCGCCAGGGAAGTCGGCCTCGAAGCGCAGGATGTTGTCGACCTCCGCGCCACGCCAGCCGTAGATGGACTGATCGTCGTCGCCGACGCAGCAGATATTGGGGGAGCCTTGGGCGAGCAAACGCAGCCAGAGGTATTGTGCGGTGTTGGTGTCCTGATACTCATCGACGAGGATGTAACGGAAGCGCTTCTGATAGCTCTGCAGGACGTCAGGATGTGCAAGGAATAAGCGCAGTCCTTCCAGCAGAAGGTCCCCGAAGTCACAGGCGTTGAGTTCCTTGAGGCGGCTCTGGTAGGCGGCGTAAAGCTCCGCGCCCTTGCCGCCCGCGAATGCCTTCGCCTCGCCGGCTGGTACCTTGTCTGGCGTGAGGCCACGATTCTTCCAGGCGTCGATATGGCTCGCCAGTTGTCTTGCCGGCCAGCGGTCCTTGTCGATGTTGGCCGCCTCGATCACCTGCTTGACGAGGCGCAGCTGGTCGTCGGTATCAAGGATCGTGAAGCCCGGCTTCAGGCCGACCAACTCGGCGTGGCGGCGCAGGATCTTGACGCCGATCGAATGGAATGTGCCGAGCCAGGGCATGCCTTCGACCGCACCGCCGACCAGATGGCCGATGCGCTCCTTCATCTCGCGGGCTGCCTTGTTGGTGAAGGTGACGGCGAGGACCTGGCTCGGCCAGGCGCGTCCGGTGGCCAGGATATGGGCGATGCGTGTTGTAAGAACGCGAGTTTTACCGGTTCCGGCACCGGCAAGAACCAGCACCGGTCCATCGAGCGCCTCGACGGCCGCGCGTTGCTCCGGGTTCAAGCCTTCGAGGTAGGGCGGTGTCGCCGGACCGTGCGCCGCACGCAGGGCGCGTTCGGAAATCGACATCCGCGGTGGAGGTCCTTCGGGCACCGGATCATGCGCGGGATCGTGGCGCGAGGGCAGCGTTGGCGGTGGCGCTGCGGCCAGCGGCAGGCGTTGCGGTGGCGTGGCTCCCGCTGATCCGGTGCTCGACGAGTACCGATCTGCGTCGGCGGCGGTGGTGTTGCTGGAGGCTGCCGGCTTGGCGCGTGTTTTCGCGCCCTTTGCCGGCGCTTCCGGCAGGTCGAAGGGCAAGTCGTCGAACAGCGTGCTGGTGCCGTCCGGATTTTCGGAATGCTTTCGATTCGTGGCCATCTCAGGCGGACTATAGCACCGGGAACGGGGCGGAAAGGGGGAGTCTGCCCGGTTCCACAGTGCAGGTTTCAGTCCGGGTCAGAATGTCAGCTTGCGGCGAGGCGATTCCCGGTCGTCGCGCTGGTGCCAGCTCCAGGGGGCTTGCCGATGCGCCTGAAAAGGCGGGATATGAGCAGGAAAAACAAACCGGTACCGCCGATCGCGAGCGGAAAGGCCCACTTCTCGGAAAAAACGTCGATGACGCCAGACTCCGATGCACCCGAGCGGTATCGGACGGCGACGATCTGGTCGAGAGTGTAACTGGGGTCTCGCTCGTAGAATGCACCGACGATGCGCGTAGGCTTGCCGTCTTCGGCTACGAATTCGACCACGGGTGCGCGGGCGGCGTTGTCCGGCGGGCCCGAAGTGGAGCGTGCGAGTTTCGGTGAAACCTGAAACCCGACGACGCGGCCGTCAGCCGAATTGGAAGACAGGATGAAGAAAATAGCCCCCGCATAGCTCAGGGACGCGATGAAGATGAGCATCCAACCGAACCCCGACAGGATCAGCTCGATGGGTGATTTTGTATCCAGTGCGTTGCGAAACATGGGGGCCTCCATAATTTTCACGATATCGTCTGGCTCGAGCGCAGAACTTGTCGAAGGTCAAGCCTCCGTCCTCGTCATTTGTGCTCTTCGACGTGCGCCTCGATCAGCGCCTTGTTGAATGCGTTCAGGGCGTGCATGCGATCAGCCCAGCCGATGATGCGTGTCTGGTCGCTTTCGGCGACGACGGCGATGCGGGCGCGTCCCGTGCGGTCGAATGTGCGCAGGGCACGCTCGAGTGTGTCGGATGCGAGCAGCCAGGGCTCGTCGGTATCGATGGAAATCCGCATCGGCTCGCCATTTTCATCGCCTGCCTCAGCCTTGGGCTCGCTCATGAAGTTGGCGACGACAAGGCGGCGCATGATCGATTTGTGCGGGCCTTCCTGGAGGAAGAGACCACGCTTGGCCAGCTGCCAATGGAAGAAACTCTGACCGAGGAGTGCCTGGCTCAATCCGACGGAAATCGAGACGGTGAGCAGGAGCGCGAGGGCTAGTCCATAGCCGCCGGTCAGCTCAAAGCAGATGAGCGTCGTCGAGATCGGCGCGCCGAGCACCGAGGCGGCAACGGCACCCATGCCCAACAATGCGTAGAGCCCGTGACTGGCGCCAATCTCGGGGAACGTTGAGGTTGCGATGACGCCGAACGCGGCGCCGGTCACCGCGCCAAGATAGAGCGAAGGAGAAAAGATGCCTCCGGCGAAACGAACCGCAAGTGAAATGGCAGTCGCGGCGGTCTTGGCAACGATGAGGGCAAGCAGCAGCCACAGCGGAAGGCTGCGGTAGAGCGCCTGGTCGGTCGTCTCGTAGCCGACGCCCAGCACCTGCGGGAAGGCGAGTGCGATAATACCCACGGCCAGGCCGCCCAACGCGGTCCGCAGCCACAAGGGCATTTCGAAATGCCAAACGATCCGCTCGGCGGCCATGATCGCGAACTGAAACATGATGGCGACCGCTGCGCAGGTCGCGCCGAGAAGCGCAAAGGCGGGTACTTCAAGGTAGGTGGTGATTTGGTGGACAGGGATCGTGAATGCGGGGAAGTTGCCCAGGTGCAGCCGGCTGATGACGCCGCCGGTTACGCTGGCGATGACGATCGGCACGAAGGCGCGCATGGCGTAGTGGCCAAGGATTACCTCATGGGCAAAAAGCACGCCGGCGATAGGCGCATTGAATGAAGCGGCCACAGCCGCGCCGACACCGGATGCGAGAAGGGTGCGGCGGTTGGCGGGTGAGAGCTGGAAGCGGTCCTCCAGCCATGAAGCGATAGTGGCGCCTAGATGGACGACTGGACCTTCGCGTCCGGCACTTGCGCCGGCCCCCAAGGACAGCGCAGAGAGCAATGCACTCAATAGGCCGACACGGGGCTCGATCATGCAGTCGCGCAAGGCGCGCGATTCGATGACATCGGCGACGGCATGAGCCCGCTGTCCGGGCATGAACTTTTGCAGCGTGCCGCCGACGATCAGACCGCCAACGGTCGGCGCGAGCACGATGACCCACCAGGGCGTGGTGGCCGTGGCGCTTACCACGCGCTCACTCATCGTGCCGAGCCAGGGAAGCTGGAAGACGGCAATGAGAAAACGGAACGCCAGCGCCGCATATCCGACAGTAATGCCGATAATGAGGCCAAGTAGCCACGTCAACGGCTGCCGATCGGAGAGGAACTCGTTGAAGTTGTGCTGGAAGCGCTCGAGAAGGGCGTTGTGCAGGTTCCGGTGCGCTGAGCCGAGGATCGCGGAGACGGACTGCCGCCAGCCTGCTGATCCGCCCGAAGGCGAGACACCTGACGGAGATGGGCCTTCGTCTTTTTTGGTCGTCACGGGTTGGTCATGCTCATGTATTTCGCTTCAGCGACACACTATGGGGCGGTACGGCCGACAAATAAAGGACTGCCGGCGGCTCAATCGTCGTGGGATGGACAGGTCGCCACGACATCGATACGTCGCAGTTACAGAGTGTTCCGCCCGCTCTTGTGCTAATTAACCATGGCACCGGTAGTGCCTCATTCCTGGCTGGCGGGCCATCGTTTGCGCCAGCCATTCCGCAGAGGCATGTTCGGAGTGTAGGTCGGGGCTGAGGTCTGCCTGGCACGGGGCTACGATTTCGCCCAGGGATAGAGGTTATTGAATTTGCTTGTTATTTTAAAGTTTCATGCAGCGGGTTCTTTGCTCCTGTGCGGCGGGATGGCGGGTGCGGGCGCCTGGATGCCGGCCGCGTTGCGCCGGGCGGTGATCGTCAGCGGGAGGAAGGAGCGGTGAATTCCGTTCTGATGTGGATCGGCGGGCTCTTGGCGGTGGTTCTGGCAGCGCTGTTTGCAGTGCCCTACTTCATCGACTGGAACGGCTATCGTGGTGTGTTCGAAGAGGAGGCGACGCGCATCCTCGGGCGCGATGTGCGTGTTGGCGGCGAGATCAACCTGCGGCTGCTGCCGACGCCTTACCTGAAATTTGAAAAACTGCGCATCGCCGATACGCGTCTTGGCGCTACGGAGCCGCTGTTCCGTGCAGAATCGTTCACGATATGGCTGTCGGTGCCGCCGTTGCTGCAGGGCAACCTCGAGGCACGCTATGTTGCGCTCGATGAGCCCGTCTTAACGCTCGCAATCGACAAGGATGGGTCCGGCAACTGGACCACGCTCGGTATCCGTCCCGGCACACTGCCGTTCGTGCCGCAGAACGTGGCGCTGCAAGCCGTCGGCATCAATTCGGGCACGCTGGTGCTCCAGCATCCGCGCGCGGGCGAGGTCGGGCGTCTTACCGGTATTACCGGGGTCGTCTCTGCGGAGGCGCTCGACGGACCCTACAAGTTCGGCGGTGACGTCATGCTGGCGGGGGCTGCGCGGGATGTGCGCATCGTCACGGCCAAGGCCGATTCGGACGGAACGATACGTTTCAAGGCCGCAGCAAATCCGAAGGGAACGACTGGAACCGTCTATAAGCTCGACGGCAGTCTGACCGGATTTTCGCAGCGGCCGGAGATCTCGGGCAACCTGACTGCGACGTTGCCGCTGCCAGAACTGCCCGCCGCAACCAGCGGTGCAGCCTCAGCGAACGGAACGGTTGCGGCTGGCTCCGTCTACGCCGACGTCAAGGGGCGGTTGATCGCCAATGCCGATCAGCTTGAGATCAACGAGGCGGTCGCCAGCATAGAGAACGTCGGGCAGCCGCAGTTGCTCACAGGCAGACTGATGCTCGAGTGGGGGCGTCTGCGGCGGCTGGATTTCGAACTTGCCTCGCGTTGGCTCGATCTCGACCGGCTGGCAGGCACCACCGGCCGGGCCTCGCCGGTCGGTACGTCGGCGGCGCTGATCCGCGGTTTGACCCGCGCGCTACCGGAACAATCGGCAACGCGCGGTGTCGTGGCAATCGACCAGATGACGCTCGGCGGCGCGCCGCTCGCCAAGCTCGATCTGGCGGTTTCGCGCCTGGGCAAGGGTAGCCTGCGGATCGAACGGTTGTTCGCCGAACTGCCGGCGGGAGCCCGCATCGCGCTCGATGGTGTCTTGGAGAGGCATGGTGAGGAGACCGAGTTCAACGGTGTGGTCACGACGGCCGGGCCGAGCCTTGCGCGTTTGGCCCAGTGGGGCATCCCGGCTTCGCGGCTTGGGTCGGCTGCGCCCGACGGAGCATTCACTTTGGACGGCCGCCTGAGCGTCGGGCGTACCCGGCTGGCGTTGGATGACGTGAAGGCGATGTTCGCGGACCATGAGCTGAGCGGCTCGGTCGCGATCGAGGAGGGTGGGGCGCTCAACATAGACATCGTGGCGGAGGCTTTCGAGAGCGACTGGCTGTGGACCGGCGGCCTCACCCGAGGTGCTATGATGAGCTGGATTGATCGCCTCGTCGATGGTTCGACCGCGATTTATGCTGTCGCTCCCGGCCAGGCAAAAGGCGGCGCGATGGATCCGCCCTACGGCGCCGGCGCGCGTGCGGTACGGACGCTCGATTTCAAGCTGACCACCGGCGTATTGCGCGGGCCCGACCGGGCTTTGCGGGATGTCGTGGCCGACGTCAGCATGGCCGACGGGGAGCTGCGTCTGAAGCGGCTTTCGTTCCGCGCTGGCGACGGACTTGGTGTCGATATCGAGGGGCACATCGGGCGCAAGGACGGCAAGCCGGTGGGGCTCGTTAAGGGTGTGCTCGGCGCCAGGGATCGCAAGGCGCTGGAGGCGGCCGTTGCATTGTTAGGCGTGCCCGAGAGCGAACGGGTTCGCCAGCTTCACGATATGGTGCCGTTGAGTCTTGCGGGCAGAATCGCGCTCGGACAGCGTATGCCCGCCGCGGTCGACATAGATGCGGATGGAACGGCCATGAGCGGCCGCGTTTCTGTCAGGGCAAAACTGGATGGCGGGCTTGCCGATGACTGGCGTCTTTCGCCTGCCGAGATCACGCTTTCGGGCGAGGACTTGGGAATGGCCCGTCCGATGGCTCTCATGTTCGCGCGCCCGTCAGGTCGCAATGCCAGTGAAGGCGGCGATGCCATGCGTGCCAATTTCGCCATCAAGGCGGTGGGCGTTCCGGCTGAAGGGTTGGTGATGGATGCCGCACTGTCGCGGGAAGGTTTTTCGCTTGCCTACAATGGCCTGGCGACGCTTGGCGCCGATACAGTGCCGAAGCTGTCAGGCACGGCGGAAGTGGCTGCCGACCGGCTGGGTGATGTGTTGGCACTCGTCGGCATTCCATCGAACGTTGGCGGCAACAGTCCCGTCACGGGGACGCTCGGCCTCAGTTTCGAGGACGATGGCCGCACGAAGCTTACGCCCAGCGGGCTTACGCTGGCGGGCACGGAGGTGACCGGAATCTTGCGCGTGGCGCGCGGCGAGGGCGGCCGGCTCAAGGTTGACGGTGAGATTGCGCTCGATCAAGCGACGGTCGCGGGGCTCTTGAGTGGGGTAGTGCAGAGCGTGCCGCGCCCGCTTGCGGATGCCAGTGCGGATCTGGCTTCCGAGGCGGTGCAGGGACCCTGGACGGATCAGCCGTTCGCAGAGGCAGGCTTTGATCGGTTCGAAGGTAAGGTGACGCTTCTGCTCAAGCATCTGGGCCTTGCGCCAGGGCTCGGGGTTTCCTCGGCGCGCCTGGCACTCACGTTCGCACCGGGACAGATCGATGTTTCGCTGGTCGATGCAGGCATCCTCGGCGGCACGTTGCGCGGCAACGTGGTGCTGGCCAGGGCCGCGGCCGGGGCAAGGGTGAAAGGCGAGGTGGAGGTGGCAGCGGCGGAGCTTTCGGCGTTGGGGGGCGCTGTAGCGAGCCCGCTTGCGGCGGACGGTATGGCTGCGGTGTCGATAGCCTTCGCGGGGCAGGCGCTCAGCCCGCGCTCGCTCATAACGGCGCTGCGCGGCAATGGTCGGGTCAGCTTCACAAATGCCCGAGTCGACGGTTTGTCGCCCGAGATCGTTGCCCAGATCATTACGGGCGCATTCAAGAAGGAAATCGACACGGACGGTCCGGCGCTGGAAGCGGATATACTGAAGCGCCTTGGAACCGGGCGTCTCGAGTTGGGCAGCCGCGATGTTGCGCTATCCGTCGGCGATGGCGTGCTTCGAATGGCGAAGTTGGAAACACAAGGCGAGGCCGGGCGCGTGGAAACGCTCGTTACCGTCGATCTGTCGAGCCTTCAGGCCGAGACCGAATGGCGTCTGATTGCCGATGCACCATTGCCGGATAAGCCCGCGTGGCCGCCGGTCTCGATCTATTACACCGGTCCGTTGGGTTCGCTCGCAACGATCTCGCCGCGCGTCGCGCTCGGCAGCTTCGAACGCGAACTCACGGTCAGGCGGATGGAGTACGAGGTGGAGGAACTGGAGCGGTTGCGCAAGCTCGATGAAGAGCGTGCCCGCAAGGAGAGGGAGCGTCAGAAGGCTCTTGCGGAGGCGGCGCGCCAGGAGCGCGAGCGGCAAAGAGCCCTGGAGGCGGAGGAGCGCCTGCGCCAGAAGGCAATCGAGGCGGACCGATTGCGCCAGCAGCTTGAGCAGCAGCAGCGCAGCCTTGCTCCGCAGGTGCCAGGGCCGCGCAGCGACCTGCCGGCCAACCAGAGCCCGGCAGCAGCAGCGCCGGAGAAAGCGGCAGGCGCGGGTGCGGTGGCGCCGACGGGTACGGTCGATACGCAGGCGAGCGGTGCGGCGCTGGAGCCGACAGTGGCGACGGGAGAACCGGGCCGCGCGACACAGGGCGACAACAGCACAGGTGGTGCTGCCGATGCGCTAGAAGCACCTCCGGTTGCGCCCAAGCCGCGCCCGGTGGTTCGCGAGCGCCCGCCACCACAGCGTGCGCCCAGTGCCGCAGATACGCTGATGCGCTCGCTCAGTCCGGGCCACATTCCCGACTGAGCGGCGTTCGTTGGCCTCCTCACCTCATGCAGCAGCGTCGCGCGGTAGAGCAGGTCAGCTCTTGCTTGAATTACATCTGGCCGCTGCGGCCTGCTCGATCTCATGAGTTGAGAGCCTCAGTTACGGCTTTGCCGCATGGACGATCGCTTGCTTCTCAGCCGATATCTTCGGTCTCTTGGTCCGCTTCCTCATTTGCTTCAGCGCGTGCCTTGAGGTCGGCGAGGATGTGCAAGCGAACGGCAGTGGAAAGTCCCGTCTGGTTGCCGCGTGCCGTGTCGATCTCGGCTACGAGGGCTGCGATCGGCAGGGCGCGGCGCAGGGCAAGCTCGCGTAACGCCTGCCAGAACGGCGGCTCGAGCGAGACCGAAGTGCGGTGTCCTTTGATGGAGAACGATCGCTTCTGAGGTCGCACGGATCAGGTCTCCGAGTCGCCGGCACCCTCGGAGTTGCCGGAGGGGTTCTCGTGCGGGCGCTCCAGGTGCAGTCCTTCGAAGTGGCGCACTGCACGCGCTTCTTCCTCGCGTAGCCGCTCACGCTCGGTGCGCGTCATGCCGAAGCGTGCGCGGTTCTGGCTGGCCGTCTTCTCTTTTTCGCTGCGGCTCCTGGCTTTCCGGGCACGGCGCAGGTTGATGATGTCGGCGTTCATTGGTGCTCGCTCTTTCTTCGGCAGCAAAACGGGGAGGCTGACGAAACCTTGTCAACCTGGACAATGTCAGCGTCAATACGCGGACGGGGCTTTTTCGTTTGGCGTTTCGTTGGGAACAGCGTCCTCAGCGGCAGTGACATAGCGTTCCTTCATGTCCAAACGAATGGAGACCGCCATGACCCAGAACGTCAACTTCACAACCAAATCCTTGGTGAAGTCCTCTTCTCCGGTTGTTGCCGCAGTGGTGGCTCTTGTCGCGCTCGTTGGCCAGACGGGCACTGCATCGGCCGTCTCGCTCGCCGTCCAATATGCCTGTATGGCCGACTACTTCTCCTATTGCAGCCAGCACAGCGTCGGCAGCTCCGGGCTGCGCCGCTGCATGCGCAATGCCGGGCCGCGCCTCTCCAAGCGCTGTATAAGCGCGCTGATCTCGGCTGGCGAAGTTTCGCAGTCAGAAGTCTCTCGCCGGGCCGCTTCGCGGTAGAGCAGGTCAGGCCTTGGCGGGATCACGCCGACCCCTGCGGTCGACTTCTTAATTCCTTATTTGACGGGTCTGGCTGGTGCCCTGCTTGAGCACTTCCATCTGAGCTGGGCCAGACCCTAAAAAACGTGGTCCGCTACTGACAGCTTCAGCCTGCCGACGGCACGTCGACTAAGTTGGGCACCCGTGCGATGCGCGGGTGCCTTTGGCGCTTCCAGGGGCGAAAATTTACCGATCGTTTATTGCCAACTTCACGGTGCTTTTACTTCGTTCGCGTATCGTTCAACCGTGTTCTCATATCCCGCGCGTTCGGTATCAGGAGTCCGTTCATGAGCGTTGCACACGTCAATAAGACACCAGGTCCCTTCTCCGGATGGAGCGACCAGCCTCGCAAAATCATCGTCATGGAGCTGGTGGAGCGTTTTGTCGTGCTGGCTCTGTTCGTGCACTTCGTCAGCACCATCCTGGGCAAGGGCGCCGGGGTCAATGCGGCGACGGTTCTGATCGTCATCTCCGAAACGTTGCCGATCCTGCTTGTGCTGAGCCGCGGACCTTCCGAGACATTGTCGCTGCGACCGTCGGACTGGCTGTTTGGCATCGCCGGCACCAGCGCACCGCTGTTTGCCATCACGCTGGTCACGGAGCCTCTTGTGCCCGTGGGCATCGGCCTGGGCTTCATGGTCGTGGGCCTCGTCGTTCAGGCCTCCAGTAAGGTATTCCTTGGCCGCAGCTTCGGCATTATTGCCGCAAATCGCGGCGTCAAAGCTTCGGGTCCTTATCGCATCGTGCGTCACCCGATCTATGCGGGCTATACGCTGACGCACATCGGTTTCCTGTTGATCTATCCCTGTTGGCAAAATCTCTTCATCTATTCCGTGGCGCTTTGCCTGCAGATCGTACGCATCATGAAGGAAGAGCGGGTTTTGAGCGAGGATGCCGCGTATCGAGAACTGATGCAGACCACGCGCTACCGTTTGGTGCCGGGCGTCTTCTGATCGCTTGGAATTCGAGTTCGGCAACTGCTAATGCAAGACGCCCGCCTGATCGTCAGGCGGGCGTCTTGCATTTGCGCGGCAGAAGATTTCTGGCGAGTGCTCAGGACCGTGTGAGCCGGTGGCAGCGCCCGTCTTCGCCACTCACCATTTGAGCGCGGTGCGCCCGGCGATTGCGCCCGCCAAGGCGAGGCCGATAATGGCGATCGTGTACCACGTGGCGACGAATAAAGGAGAGTCATCGGTGCAAAGGGTCGCGTAGTACGTCGCGGAAATTGCACCGGCGACGACGCCGGCGAGCGCGCCGCTAAGCATTGGCGAGGCAGGTGCGCCGCTGCGCAACGCAATCATGACGGCGGCGAGCGGCGTCAACGCGAGCAGCGGGATGATCGTGAGGCAGTCGCGCCAGTTGTGTCCGACCGTATGTGCTACCCATGCCTGGGGCGGCGTCACCATCAGCTCGACAATAATGCCAGCGACCAGCAGCAGCGGTGCGATGGCGAGCGGCAAGATCGCGTTGCCAAGTGAGGCATCCGGGCGGGCCAGGCGGACAAGAACGGGGATCGTCGTAACGAACAGCAGCGTCGTGACCACGAGCTTGAACTCAAAGCGCCAGGTCCCGATTGCCGTCCCGATGTCGTCGCGCGGCCCAAGCAAGATTGCGAACACGATGCCCGCGAGTGCCACCCCGGCGACCAAGGCGAGCCCGAGTGCACGGGACGGCGCCGGCTGCCGGGTTCCCGCATCCGCTGCCAATGCCTTGATGAGTTCGTCGGTACGCATCCTCAATCGCCTCGATATCGTGCGGCGAGCGCTTTCAGCGCCCGGTGAAGCGCCACGCGGACCGCGCCCTCGCTCATGCCGAGCTGGTCGCCGACCTCACGGGCGGAATGGCCTTTGATGGAGATGGCCTCGACGATCGTGCGGTCTCGCTCCCTGAGACCGGCGAGCATGTCCTCTTGCGATCCGAGCTGCTCGGCAGCCTCATTGACCGGCGCGGCCAGCACGTCGGCGAGATCGTCGATCGGGACGAGCTTGCGGTGTCCCTTGCGGCGCAGGTGATCGACCAGCTTGTTGCGTGAGATCGCTTTCAGCCAGGGCTCCAGTGGGCGCGTGTCATCCCAGGTCTGCCGTTTCAGGTGGACCGTGAGCAGAGTCTCCTGCACGACGTCCTCCACATCCTCTCCTTGATAGCCATAAGCCTTGAAGCCATATGCAACATAACCGCGAACCCTCTGGGAAATCAGGTTAAGCACGCGGCTATATGAGGCTTCGTCGCCTCGCAAACCAGCGCGCATAAGGGCTGCCAATTCCTCAGACGTGTCGCGCAAGAGCTTCCCTTCGCATTACGGCGGTGGAGGTGACGACGTTACAGGCCTTCCTGCCATGGTTTGCAGGGTGATGGCCAGCGCCTTGGTGGCCCAGAGCATTAACGCAAAGAGCCCGCGCGGATCTACCGGGCGAGTTCTTCTTGCAGCTGCGTCAGCCTTGCCTCGCGTTCAGGCCGGATCAGGGCCAATCATCTTCTCGGGCCGCACGATCGCGTCGAAGTCCTCGCCGGAGATGCCGAGCTTCAACGCCTCCTCGCGCAGGGTGGTGCCATTCTTGTGTGCGGTCTTGGCGATCTTGGCAGCCAGATCGTAGCCGTACTTTTCCTTCAGCGGCGTGACCAGCATGAGCGAGTTTGCGAGCCCCTTGGCGATGTTGTCCAGGCGCGGCTCGATGCCGATGACAGCGTTATCCGTGAACGATACGGCAGCATCCGCCAGCAGACGGGTGGACTGCAGGAAGTTGTAGGCCATCATCGGATTGTAGACATTGAGCTCGAAGTGTCCTTGGCTGCCGGCAAAGGCGATCGCAGCATTGTTTCCGAGGATGTGTGCGGAAACCTGTGTCATGGCCTCGCACTGGGTCGGGTTGACCTTGCCGGGCATGATCGATGATCCAGGCTCGTTCTCCGGTAGCGCCAGTTCGCCAAGGCCGGAGCGCGGGCCGGAGCCAAGGAAGCGGATATCGTTGGCGATCTTGAAGCAGCTCATGGCGACAGTCGTGATGGCGCCGTGCGTGAACACCATCGCGTCGTGTGCGGCCAGCGCCTCGAACTTATTGGGCGCGGACGTGAAGGCGAGCCCGGTGATGGCGGCGATTTTTTCAGCGACTTTCTCGGCAAACCCCGCTGGTGAAGCAAGCCCGGTGCCGACGGCGGTGCCGCCCTGCGCAAGTTGCATGAGATCGGGTAGCGTCATCTCGATGCGACGAATGCCATTGGCGACCTGCTGGGCGTAGCCGGAAAACTCCTGGCCCAGTGTCAGGGGTGTCGCGTCTTGCGTGTGTGTGCGGCCGATCTTGATGATGTCGGCCCAGGCTTTCGCCTTGGCATCGAGGGCGGCGTGGAGATGCTTCAGCGCGGGAATGAGCCGCCGCGTGACTTCCTCAGCGCAGGCGATGTGCATCGCGGTCGGGAACGTATCATTCGACGACTGGCTCATGTTGACGTGATCGTTGGGATGGATCGGCTTCTTCGATCCCATCTCGCCACCCATCATCGCGATGGCGCGGTTGGAGATCACCTCGTTGGCATTCATGTTGGACTGAGTGCCGGAGCCCGTCTGCCAGACAACCAGGGGGAAGTGCTCGTCCAGCTTGCCGTCGATCACCTCCTGTGCGGCCTTGACGATGACCTCGCCGAGCTTGGGGTCGAGCTTAGCGAGTGCCATGTTGGCTTCTGCGGCCGCGCGCTTGACGATGCCGAGGGCGCGGATGATGGGCTGGGGCTGCTTTTCCCAGCCGATCTTGAAGTTGCCGAGCGAGCGCTGCGCCTGCGCGCCCCAATAGCGCGAAGCGTCGACCTCGATGGGGCCAAAGGTGTCGGTTTCGGTGCGGGTGGGTTTCGCCTGGCTCATCTGTCGGCCTTTCTCGTCTCACATGCTTGATGCGGCCCTGAGGACGCGCTGCGGCTGAGGTAGCACGCACGGGCAAGCGCCTCCAGTTGAACGGAAGTCGGCGGCAGGCCGCTGGCGTCGTTCAAGCACATATCACGGCGACGAGCTTAATCGCTTCTAATTAATGCCATTTTTGAAGTGCCCTGTGATCCCACCACAGCACGTCGAGTCGGCTGGTGTTCGCGTGTTGCGCGTCTACGAGGGGGGTGAACAGGGCGCGGGGGCTCTGAGCGCTTATCTTGCAGGTTCGTGCTCCAGGCCATTGGCTCGAACAACGGGGCGTGCTGCTGGCACCCGATTGACGCATTCCATTCAAGGCACGTGTTGCGCCTTCTTCTCTCAGGTATCCGCGTTTTTTCTGCGTGCACGGGGGCCCTTCGGCCTCCTCGTTGTTCTCGCCCATGGAACGGAGGACCAACGCCATGGAGCCCAAAATCATTGTCATGATTGTCACACTGGCCATGCCGAACGGCGACAGCGGCGTTCACGTCAAGCCGATGCCGACGGTCGATCACTGTGTCGCCGAAGCCAACATCGAAGCGTCCGATCCGTTCGTGGCGCACGTTGAGTGTTCGGAGCTTGCCGATGGCAAGTTGCTGCTCAATTTCAAGTGGCGCGGCGAGGGCATCAAGGACGGCGGGGCGGGGGCTGAGAGGTCTGAGAAGCAGCCTCGATTTGCGAGTTGATTACGGCGTTCGCGAACTGCAATTTCGTAGATGCATGTGTGCCAGACCCGCTGGTACGTCACGATGGTGGCAGCGAATCCGCGTCCTTGACTTGGGGCACATCACTGTTGGGTCGGGATGGCTACCGCGATTCGGCAAAGAGAATGATGAGAAGCAATGATCAGCGCTTGCGAAAGGCATCCAAGTTGACGACGTTAGCGCCCCCGGAAGCCTGTGCCGCCTGTTCCTCCGCAACTTCGGAGGCGGGCTCCAGCGGAGCCTCTTTCTGAGCCGCGCGCTCGGCTTCGGCTGGAGCGCGCTCGCCCTGCTTGGTTGTCCGCTTGGCAGTCCGCCTGCGCGGTGCCGGACGCGCTGGCTCGCGATTGTCCTTACCCGTAACGGCGGCCGCACCCGCGATGGCAGTGGTTCCGGCCGCTGCTTCATCGACTGCCAATGCGGTGGCAGGATCAGGACCGATATCAGCGATCTCGAATTGCAGTCCGTAGCGCACGCTGGGGTCCACGAACACGCGAATGGCCTGGAAGGGCACGACGAGACGTTCGGGGATGCCGTCGAACGTCAGGTTCACTTCGAAGCGATCATCGGTGACGACGAGGCCCCAGAAGCGATGCTGCAGCACTATCGTCATCTCGTGCTGGTACTTTTCCTTGAGACGGCGCGAGAGAATGACGCCCGGCGAGCGGGTATTGAAGGAAATGTAGAAGTGGTGTTCGCCAGGCAGCCCGTTGCGCTCAGTCTCCTTCAAAACGTTTCTTACGACGCCGCGCATGGCTTCCTGCTGCAAGGCCTCGTAGTCGATCGTTGGTCCGGATGTCATCGCGTCAATTGCCCAGTGAGTCCCGCGCTTAAAACGAACGCACCGGCCTTGCCGGTGTGATCGAGTGGAGGGCTTCTGTTGCCCGGTGCCCTCCGGACCGCGCCTTACCCGGCTAGGAGCAAGGACTTTGGTTCAGGTCTTTCGCACTGCATTACGCAGCGAGAGCAACCTCAGCATAGTTGTCATTGGCAACTATTCTGGATGGCCCGATAACGGCGGAACCATGCCGGGCGAAAGCACACCCTTTACACCTTCGTCGATGCTGGTTCGCCCCCATCAGCAGCTCACCGGACCCATCAGGGTCCATATCGCTCTCCGGGCTGCATTATACCCGTACCCGGTGAGCTGGTGGTGGAGGCGCCGGGTACTGCCCCCGGGTCCGATCGGCTTATTCCGATGGCCATTTATCGCCATATCCGGATTGCTCCGGCATCTACAATATAGGCCGGCTCATCGCGAAAAAAAAGTGCCACACTGGGGGCAGTGCGGAATGCTCTGAATTCGAGCGCGCGAAGCAGCCAATCGCGTAGCGGCCGCGCTGGCTGCTTTTATCACGACTTGTGGGGTGGGAATAGATGCCAGATCGGCAACTCGACGCTCATGAACCCGACAAAATGGCGTGACTTGTTTTAATCGCCGTCGCCTTCGGTGCCGATATGAAGCAACCGTCCGCAATGCTTGCAGTGGACGGCGTCGGTATCATGGCGCTTCAGACCGCAGTCGGGGCATTCGTATCGGACGTGCGGGGGGCGGAAAATTGTCTGCACGAGGCGTAGGAATAAGGCGACGCCGATGAGCAGAATGACGATGGAGAGCAGGCGGCCGCTGGTTCCCTCCAACGTGATGTCACCGAATCCGGTTGTGGTCAGGGCCGTTACGGTGAAATAGAGCGCGTCGATATAGTTCGCAATCTTGGGATTGGTTCTGACCTGGAGGACATAGACCAGCGCGGTCATCACGAAAACGAAGACAATCAGATTGACGCTTGACTGGATCACGTCCTCGTTGCGGCGGAAAAAGGAGAATTCGCTGCGCAGATCGGCCAGCACGCGAAAGGAGCGCAGCAAGCGAAGCGCCCGCACGACGCGCAGGAATAGGAAACTTTCCAGTAACGAAGGCAATAACAGGGTGATGATGACGATGATGTCGGCCCAGGTCGTCAACTGCCACAGCAATTGCTTGCGGTTGGGTTCGATCCAGAATCGCGCGGCGAGATCGGCTGTGATGAAAACCGCGATGACGGCGTCGGCCGAATAGATCCAAGCCGCGTCACGGGACAGGGACGATGCAATGAAGAAGATGATCGTGCTGACGTCGAAGGCCAGGATCGCGAACCGAAACGTGCGCGCCCTGGTGTCGTGGCCGTGATAGAGGTGGCGGAGTTCGTCCTGCAAAGCCATTCTCGTCGCGCTTTTTCCGAGTTCCCCCTGGCGTGTGCATGGGCCACGCAGACGCGGTGTGGATGCCTGATTCGCCAG
The DNA here is from genome assembly GCA_036768475.1 of Hyphomicrobiaceae bacterium. Taxonomy (GTDB): domain Bacteria; phylum Pseudomonadota; class Alphaproteobacteria; order Rhizobiales; family Hyphomicrobiaceae; genus JAEUMD01. Next base: position 79,845 of record DAIPMW010000004.1, read on the forward strand.
TGCGTCCGCGTGCGTATTGTGCCGAAGTCGGGCGCGCGTGGCATTAATTTTGGGATGAATGGTTCATGAACGGCGCCCCGGCAGACAATCCAGACGATGTCCCCGATGAGCTCGGGGTATCGGCCTACCGCGCCCGGACGCGATGGTCATGGTGGCGTGCAACCGCGCTGGTGGCGATCGCACTGGCTGCGGCGGCCGTGCTCGCTCAGGGCGCGATCGCGCTCATGGCAGCGGCCGGGATCAACGCGATCTATTGGCAAGTGCTGGCGGCTCTGGCGGTCAGCCAAGTGACGTGCATCGTGCTGATCTGGTGGGCGGCGGGGCTGTTCGGGAACCGGCGCGAGCAGCTCCTGGCGCTGGGTCCGCCGGCCCAGGGGGCGCGGTCCTACGTCTTCGCCTATCTGGCGATGGTGGTGATTTTCGGAAGCCTTTCTGCATTGATGTGGATGCTGGAACCGGATCGCGTCATCGGCGATCTGACCGTTTATGCGGGATTGATCCGGTCGCCGGCATGGTGGCTGGCGGTGGTCGTCATCGTGGTGGGCGCGCCGGTCATGGAAGAACTGATGTTCCGCGGATTCTTATTTCCCGCTCTGGCCCGTTCCCGACTTGGCATCGGCGGAGCCGCCGCTGTCACGTCGGCGAGTTGGGCTGCTCTGCATGCGGGGTATTCGGTCGCAGGTCTCCTGGAGGTTTTTCTGATCGGGCTCTATTTCGCGTGGCTGCTTGTAAAAACGGGCAGTCTGCGAGTGCCGATGTTCTGTCATGCCACATACAACCTGAGTGCGCTCGTCTTGCTCATGGCTGTGGATATCCCGGTTGCGGCACCGGGCTGACCCGGGCATCCAAATCAGGATCGCAGTTACGTTCAGATCCATGTCGTATGCGCGGCGCAGGCCGCAACGTCTTCGGGGTGCCATCGATGCAGCAATATCTCGATCTCCTGCGACACGTACGAGACAACGGCGCAGAAAAGCATGACCGCACCGGCACGGGGACGCGCTCGGTCTTCGGCTATCAGATGCGCTTCGACCTGTCCGCAGGCTTTCCCCTGGTGACGACGAAGAAGCTCCACATCAAGTCGATCGTGCATGAGCTAATCTGGTTCCTAATGGGGGAGACAAAGCTCGATTATTTGCACGCTCATGGAGTGACAATTTGGGACGAGTGGGCAAAAGAAAAGCAGCGCCAACCTGACGCGATCAATGGTGATTTAAATTACGAGGCCTATTCAATAGGTTGTCCGACGTGTCTTGACCTCGGTCCCGTCTACGGCAAGCAGTGGCGTTCTTGGCCAGGTAAGAATGATCAAACGATCGACCAGATTTCTGAGGCCGTCGATCTGATCAAGCGCGATCCCGACAGTCGGCGCATCATCGTCTCGGCGTGGAACCCGGCGGACATTCCCGATATGGCGCTGGCGCCGTGTCACTGCCTGTTCCAGTTCTACGTGGCTGACGGCCGGCTCTCATGCCAGCTCTACCAGCGCTCGGCGGACATCTTCCTGGGTGTACCCTTCAATATCGCCTCTTATGCACTGTTGACGCACATGATGGCTCAGGTGACCGGGCTTCGCGTGGGCGACTTCGTGCATACGTTCGGCGATGCGCACCTTTATCTCAACCATTTGGAGCAGGCCGACGAGCAGTTGAAGCGTGCGCCGCGTCCGTTGCCGAAGCTGCACGTCAATCCCCACGTGACATCGATCTTCGATTTCGAGTACGAGGACTTCGGGATCACCGGCTACGATCCCCATCCGCATATCAAGGCGCCCGTCGCGGTATGACGCGGCCCTATAACTGTTCGGGTTGTATAACTGTTCGGGTTGTGGGCGCTGTTGTTTCGGATTGCCGACAGCGGATCCAAGGCGAAGGATCGCGCGTTGAAGTTTTGTGTGTCGTCGCCATTCGCGAGATGTACCGCTTATGCGTCAGCCTCACCTTCATGCAATTCCGACGTTTCTTCTCGTCTCGGTGTCGCTCATGCTGAGCGGCTGCGAGACAGTGTCCCAACAGACGGAGAGGCGTTCTTCTCCGGACACGCAGTCGATCTCGATCGACACGCCGGGCGTGCCAGGGGCACAGTGCGTGCTGACGTCGGCTACCGTCGGCCGGCTGTCCGTCACCACACCGGCAAATGTCGAAGTGGACCGCAGTCCGGAGATCATCGTCGCGCGATGCGTCAAGCGCTGCTATCTGGACGCTTCGGCCATGATTGCCAGCGAGGGACAGAGGCTGTCCTCTGGTGGGGTTGTTTACAGCTATCCCAAGGAGACGCGTGTGACGCTGACACCGGCGGCCAGTTGCGACGGGCCGGCCAATCAGAAGGGACGGGCATCGCCGCTTTAGATCGCTTTATGTTTGAGGGAAGCAGCCGTGCTTCCATCTCGGCCGATCAGGCTCTAGGTTCAAAAAGACATGGTGAACATGCAACATATCCGCATTGCCCACGTCGTCGCAGTGGCGCGCAACGGCGTCATCGGCCGTGGAGGTGAACTGCCCTGGCGGCTTTCGACGGACATGAAACTGTTCCGACGCCTCACGATAGGCAAACCGATCATCATGGGCCGGCGGACTTGGGCGACGCTGCCCCGGAAGCCGCTCGATGGCCGCGATAATATCGTGGTGACGCGGGATTTGGCTTTTCGTGCGGACGGAGCGATCGTTGTCCACTCGATCGATGAGGCGCTCGCGGAGGCACATCGCTTGGCGAAGCAGCGCGGCGCAGACGAGATCATGGTGATCGGGGGCGCCGAGATCTACCAGGGCACGCTGCCCCATACGGACCGCCTTTACTGGACGGAAGTCGACGCGGAACCGGAGGGCGATACGGTCTTCCCCGATCTGGTGGCACGGGACTGGAGCGAGACGGCGGTGGAGGAAATTACGCAGGGGCCGAAGGACCAGTATCGGGCGCGGCTCAGGGTGCTCGACCGGGTGCGCGCGTGAGGTGCCTCATCAACCTGATTTTCCAGCCTCCCTTGAATGGCTTGGCCGCCTTACCAATGTAGCGGGGGAGGTTTGCATGCCATCAGCCCCTGCCCTATAAGCTTGCCAGCCTTTGCCTTGAGGACATGGGCGCCCAGATGTCGCCGATCGGCGGCTATCGTGCGTCCTCAAAAAATCCCGTAATTCCGTTTCCGGCTCGAGTTCGAGATCAGCCCGAGCCACCAACGCGAGAGATCGAGAAGCAATGCCCTGGAATAATCAGAACGGTGGTGGCGGCTGGAAAAGCGGCGGAGGCGGCGGCGGCGGTGGTCCCTGGGGCCAAGGGCCTTGGGGACAGAACCAGGGGGGCGGCGGCAAGGGTGGCCAGCAGCCGGACCTGGAAGAGTTCCTGAAGCGCGGTCAAGACCGCATGAAGCAGGTGATGCGCGGCGGCGGTGGCGGTGGCATCCCGACGCCTATCTTGTTTCTGCTCGGCCTCGTTGCGATCGGCGCCTTCATCTTCTACGCCTTCACCTTCTCGGTGGCCCCATACGAGAAGGGCATCGTGCTGCGCTTCGGCGAGGTCAATCGCATCGTGGAGCCTGGCATCCATCTTCGCCTGCCGGCACCGATCGAGGAGGTGAGGCTGCCGACCGTACAGCGCCAGAAGAAAGTTGAGGTCGGTTTCCGTTCGTTCGAGGGGCGCAGCAGCGGAGCCAGCCGCGATGTTCCCGAAGAGGGCCTGATGCTGACGGGCGACGAAAACATCGTCGACATCGATTTCGTCGTCCTTTGGATCATCGACGACGCTGAGAACTACCTATTCAAGCTCAAGGATCCCGATTTCTCCGTGCGCGCCGTGTCGGAGAGCGCAATGCGTGAGGTGATCGGCAAGAGCAAGGTCTCCGACGTGCTGGCGCCGGGCCGCGAACCGATCGAGATCGCCACCAAGGAGCTCATCCAGAGAGTTCTCAGGAATTACGAGGCCGGTGTGAAGGTCCAGGAAGTGAAGATCCAACAAGCGCTGCCGCCGACGGCCGTGCGCGGCGCATTCGAGGATGTGATCGCCGCACTGCAGGACCGCCAGCGGGCGGTCAACGAGGCGCAGGCCTACGCCAACAAGATCGAGCCGGAGGCACGCGGCGAGGCGGAGCGCATCCTGCAGGCGGCTCAGGCCTACAAGGAGCAAACGGTTGCCGAGGCAAATGGTCAGGCGGGCCGTTTCGAGAAGGTTTATGAGGAATACAAAAAGGCGCCGGAAGTGACCCGCAAGCGTCTCTTCCTCGAGACGATGGAGCGCGTTTTGAACGGAACAGACAAGATCATCCTCGATCAGTCCGGCAGCGGGGGTGTCGTGCCCTACTTGCCCTTGAACGAGCTTGGCAAGAAGCAGGGAGGCAAGTGATCATGCGTTCGCTGCTCGCAACCCTTCTCGTCGTCCTCGGCCTTGGCGGCGTCGCACTTTACCTGTCGGTCTTCATCGTCCACCAGAACGAGCAGGCGCTGGTGCTCCAGTTCGGCCAGTTCGTGCGACAGGAGCAGACGCCGGGGCTGAAGTGGAAGATTCCGGTCGTCCAGCAAGTCGTTTTCTTCGACAAGCGCATCCTGGACATCGACACGGAGCCGCAGACCGTCACCGTGGCGGACAAGAAACAGCTCGTGATCGATAGCTTCGCGCGCTACCGGATCATCGATCCACTGAAGTTCTACCAGCGTCTCAACAACGAGGCCAACGCGCGCCAGCAGCTCGGTGTCGTGCTCGACTCGTCGCTGCGTCTCGTGGTCGGCTCATCGACCATCGAAGCCGTTGTGCGCGACGATCGCTCCAAGCTGATGGATGACATCCAGGAGCGCGTGAACAATGTGGCGGGTGACTACGGCGTCGAGATCGTCGATGTGCGCATCATGCGCGCCGACCTGCCACCGAAGATCGGAGATTCGGTCTACGAACGGATGAAGACGGAGCGTCACCAGGAGGCCGCACGCTTCCGTGCCGAAGGCGAAGAGCAGCTGCGCCGCATCAAGGCCGAAGCGGACCGCCGCGTGACAATCATTCGTGCCAACGCGATGCGCGATGCCGAGCAGCTGCGCGGTGAGGGCGATGCCGAACGCAATCGCATCTTTGCGGATGCCTACGGCAGGGATCCCGACTTCTTTGCGTTCTACAGGTCGATGCAGGCCTACGAGCAGGGTTTGAAGTCGGGGGATACGCGCATGGTGATTTCACCCGACTCGGAGTTCTTCCGTTACTTCAACAGTGCCGGCGGCCAGGCAATTGGTGCGGCCGCCGGCGGTAAGAGTCCGGCGGGTCAGCCCTCGCCATGAGCGATCTGATCGTCGCGGTCGGACTGGTCCTCGTGCTCGAGGGGCTGATCTGGGCGCTGTCTCCCGATCAGGGGCGGCGCATGGCGGCGATGGTGTCATCGATGCCCGACGCCACGTTGCGTCGGGCGGGCTGGACAGCGATTGCGGCGGGGGTGGTGATTGTCTGGCTGATCCGCGGCTGATCCGGCATCGCGGTGTAAGGAGTGAAGGGTATGAGCGGACTGCTCCCTCTGGGCTGTGGCAGCGGTGATTTTTCAAGGTTGGGCCGAAAATACGCATAATGGCGCGAACATTTGACGCTGCTTCCGCATGGCATGAGCGACGGATACGGGGCGCGCGTGTTGGCGCCGGGCCGCGTACGATTGGAGCATATCGAGGCATTTGCCGATAATTCCCGCCATGCGGCATGAGGCGGGTGGGGAAGCCTATGGCTGCGCGCGTGACGTGCTCCTGGATTCGTGGCAGGACATGGATCAGAGCATCAATCGCTTCCAAGAGGTCCTCATGTCGGTGAAGTGCGGCAAGCTTTCGGGCACACGGTGTTGCGCGGCGTGGGGAGCTTCGCGCTGGGCGATTACAGCAGTTCTCGCAGCGTGGGTCGTGATGTTCGCGCAGCCGGTCGCGGCTCAGCGCGGTCCGCAGTCCGTCGCTCCGGTCGCGGAAAAGCTCATCGATGCGGTCGTCAATATTTCGACGACGCAGACGGCCAAGGGGCCGCAGGGCCTGCCGCTGCCGGAAATCCCCAAAGGCTCGCCATTCGACGATCTGTTCGAGGACTTCTTCAACCGTCGCGGCGGACCGCGCGTGCCGCGCAAGGTGTCCTCGCTGGGATCGGGCTTCGTCATCGACGGCAAGGAAGGCTTGGTCGTCACCAACAACCATGTGATCGCTGATGCCGACGAGATCGTCATCAACTTCCACGACGGCTCCAAGCTCAAGGTCGACAAGGTCATCGGGCGGGATCAGAAGAGCGACCTCGCCCTGCTCAAGGTGACACCGAAAAAGCCATTGGTGGATGTGAAATTCGGTTCGTCGGACAAGCTCAAGGTCGGCGATTGGGTAATGGCGATCGGCAACCCGTTCGGCCTTGGCGGCACGGTCACGGTGGGCATCATCTCGGCCAAGCAGCGCGACATCAACACGGGACCTTACGACGACTTCCTGCAGACCGACGCTGCCATCAACCGGGGCAACTCCGGCGGGCCGCTGTTCAACATGGACGGCGAGGTCATTGGCGTGAATACGGCGATCATCTCGCCGACGGGTGGCTCGATCGGAATCGGATTCGCAATTCCTTCCGACGTGGCGACGAACGTCCTCGAGCAGCTCAAGCTCTACGGCGAGACGCGGCGCGGTTGGCTTGGCGTCAACCTGCAATCCCTCGAGGACGACATTGCCGAGACACTCGGCGTGCCGGTGGGCAAGGGGGCGCTCGTGGCGTCGGTCACGGAGGGTGGCCCGGCAGCGAAGGCCGGCATCCAGGCGGGAGACGTCATCATCGACTTTGACGGTCGCGAGGTGGCCAACATGCGTGGCCTGCCCAGAATCGTGGCCGATACGCCCATCGGCAAAAAGGTAGCTGTCGATGTGATTCGGGGCGGCCAGAGGAAATCACTCGAAGTCGAGATCGGACGTCTCGTCGATGACGAGATTGCAGCCGATCAGGCTGAGCCGGGGGGCGCAGACAGCGGGGAGGAGCCGCAGGAGATGCTGGGCCTGAAGCTCGAAGTGCTGAGTGACGAGCTGCGGGCCAAATACCAGATAGACAAGAAACTTACCGGCGTTATCGTGACCGAGGTCGACACGGACAGTGCCGCGGCGGCCAAGAGCATCAAGGCAGGCGACGTCATCGTGGAGGCGGCTCAGGACGTGGTGGAGACGCCGGCAGACGTGGCTCGGAGTATCCAGAAGGTCAAAAAGCTGGGCCGGAAGGCCGTGCTGTTCAGGATCGAGGACGCCAAGGGAGATCTTCGTTTTGTAGCCGTGCCGCTGAGCTGAGACGGGGGTTGCGTCGGCCTTGCGTGCGCTGTTTGCCCCGTTTTGGGTGCGACGTGTGGCGCATTCGGCGGCGCTTTGCTGGCATTGAGCTTGCGGGCCACGGTATAAGAGCCACGGTATTTTCCACCATAGGCGCGCCGGCAGGATGCTGCTGCATTCGTCAGCGCTGCCTGTCTCACACGTCGTGCCGAACAAAGACGGGAGCTCAATCGAAGTGTCGAACCGCCATGGCATCGTAGACACCATTCTCGACAATCTCGCACCGGTGCACAGCGATGGCCATAAGTTCATCGCAATTGCCGCGGCGTTGTCGCTGTTATTCTTCATATTGTGGGCGCCGCTCGGGTGGATCTTCCTCGGCGTGGCGCTTTACATTGCCTATTTCTTTCGTGATCCGGAGCGTGTTACCCCGCTTCGCGAAGGTCTGGTGGTGGCGCCGGCGGACGGCAGGATTACCGGAGTCGAGGTGGTGACACCGCCGATGGAGCTGGGACTCGGGCAGACGCCGAGACTGCGGATCTCCACCTTCCTCTCCGTCTTTGACGTTCATATCAACCGCGCGCCAATCGCAGGCCGTATCGTGCGCTCGATCTACGTTCCCGGCGCGTTCATCAATGCCGCGGCCGACAAGGCGAGCGAGGAGAACGAGCGCCGGTCGATCGTCATCGAGACGTCCGCGGGCGAGGAGGTCGCTGTGGTGCAGATCGCGGGGCTTATCGCACGGCGCATCGTAACCTTCTCGTATGAAGGCGACAGCGTCGGCGTCGGCCAGCGGTTCGGCCTCATCCGGTTCGGCTCGCGCGTCGATGTTTATCTCCCGCCGGGGCGTATGGCGCTCGTTGCCGTCGGCCAGCGGGCAGTGGCCGGCGAAACGGTGTTTGCCGACTTCAAGTCGGACGAGGGCGAGCGGGAGGCGCGCCAGTCTTAGCGAACCGATGGTCATGTTGGCGCCATGGAGGCACATGAGCTTATAATAAGATAGTTTGTTTGCCCGTTGTGATGATGCACGGACTTTCCGCAGCCTCAAGCGAGCGAAGTTCGTGATGGAAGGAGCCCCGGCCATGGACCCCGTTGTGCCGAAACTGGAAGAGGAAACGCGCCGTCGACGCGGGCGCCTTCTTTTCCGCCATCAGCGTATCCCGGTGCGGATGCTGGTGCCGAATTTCTTCACGCTGCTGGGGCTGTGCGCGGGATTGACATCGATCCGCATGTCGATTGAAGCGCGCTACGATCTGGCGCTGGCGGCCATCGTGTTCGCTGCGCTGCTGGACGGTCTCGATGGGCGAGTGGCGCGCCTTTTGAAGGCCTCGTCGCGATTTGGCGCCGAACTCGACAGTCTCGCCGACTTCGTCAACTTCGGTGTCGCTCCGGCAGTGATGATCTTCACATGGGGGTTGGGCGATCTGAAAAGCTTCGGCTGGATTGCCGTCATGATCTTCGCGTTGGCCTCAGCATTGCGGCTTGCGCGCTTCAATGTGACGATCGACGAGGACAAGCCGCGCTGGCAAAAGGACTTCTTCACCGGTATGCCGACACCGGCGGCGGCGATCGTGGTGCTTTTGCCCGTTTATCTCGCGTCGATCGGCTTCGATCTCCGAGACGCGCGGTGGATGAAGAACATCGTCATCATTTATACGCTCGTCATCGCGTTCCTGATGGTGTCGAACATTCCGACCTATTCCGGCAAGCTGCTGGGTGAACGGATCTCGCGCGAGCTGGTGCTGCCGATATTCATATTGGCAGTGCTCTACGTGGCGATGCTGGTTACCTACCCGCATGAAACGCTGGCGGGCACGTCGATCATCTACCTGGCGATGATCCCCGTGGGCTGGCGGCGGTTCCAGCGCAACCTCGCCCGCGATAGCGCGGAACTGGCGGCAGGTTCAGGGCAGCACAGCACATCGGCCAACGCCACGGTTGAGCCCGAAGGTGCTTCGGGCGCGGGCAAGGTTGCGTCCGAGGCGCGAGATGCAGCCAAGAGTGAAGATGCCACCAAGAACGGGGGCGCGGCAAAGAGCGAGGGCGGGCGCGTCGTTGAACTGAGGCCGCCCGAGCCGCGCTCGTAGAGCAGTTCAGGTTCAGATTGAATTGCGTCTGGCCGTCGTGACCCTTTTCTATCTCTTGGCTCAAGAGCCTCAATCACGGCTTCGCTGGTGCCACGACCGTTTCCGGCGAGGGCGTCAATCAGGCACCAAGCATATTGCTCACGCTGAACCGCTACGCACTTCAGCTTCAACGCTGGCGCTGCATGAGCCGGTCGCGAAGCGAGCGCAGGGCTTGGTTCTGGGCGGAATCGGCTGTGGTATCCGCGCCAACAACTGCCGGCTCGCGCCTCAGCGTGGAGTTTCCATGTTGCGCCGCTGTCAGCCCCGAGACGTGGGCTTCGCGCCGCAGCGAGGACCGGACAGGTGCGGTCGCGGGTTCGGAATACGGCTGGGACGCGTCGCGGCGAGGCGGAGACCTGAGTGGCGGGGGCTCTGCCGAAACTCCGTTTTTGGATTGTGCATATTGCGCCGGCCCCATATCCCCGTTTGGATCGAAGCTGCTGTCACCCAACAGGGCGTCGGCAATCATGTGGCCTGAGTTCAGGTCGTCCGGCGTGCTGCCTGAACTGCGCCAGCGTTCGACGATCTGCTCCAGGAATCCCTCGTCGCCGACAGATGTCTGCCAGCGCTCGGAGAAGCGCGCGGACGAAGACCGCGGCATCGCGGACTTGGGCAGTTCATCGAACTTGATGCGTACCGGTAGCGAGACGCCGTCACCGAAGGCAATCGCCTCGCGCTGGCCAAGCGCGGAAAGGAACTCGAGCAGGCCGGAGCCCGTGTCAGAGATGGCCGAGGTGACGATCTCCTGGTCGCGGTCGTTCGACATGCGCAGAGCGAACACCGTGTTGCACTGAGACAGGATCGTCGGATCGATTTCCGCCGGCCTCTGCGTGACGATGCAGAGGGAGGCGCCGTACTTGCGGCCTTCCTTGGCGATCTTGGCAATTGCGCGCTTGCACGGCTCAAAACCCGCCGTGGGGTTGGCGGGGACGTAGCGGTGGGCCTCCTCGCAGACGAGGGTGACGGGCACCTTGCCTTCGCCCCACAGCGCGAAGTCGAAGGTCATGCGGCACAGAACCGCCACGACGACGTTGACGATTTCGGTCGGGATGCCGGTCAGTTCAAGGATCGTAATCGGCTTGCCATTGACGGGGACGCGGAAGATGCGTGAAAGCACCTGGGTCATGCCGTCGTAAACGGTGAGCGAGCCGAACATGAACGCATAACGTGCGTCCTGCGTGATCATGTCGATGCGCTGCCTCAGGTTGCGGTAGGGTGCCAGGTCCTTCTTGTTCTCCAGCTTGCCCATGCGCTCGTCGATCATCGCGGTGAGATCGGAGATCCGGTAGGGAACCGGGGTATCGACTGTGTAGCGGCCATGATCAACGATGCCGCGGCGAACGTTGTTGTCTTTCGCGCGGCCGGAGTTGTAGCGCGACTTGGCGATCGGGATCAGTTCCTGCAGGATCTCGATCTCTGATTTGCGCCTGTCGTCTGCGACCAGCACCTCGACGATCTCCTCGAAGGTGAGAAGCCAGAACGGCAGCTGCATATTGCGCGGACTGATGACTTCTGCCCATTCCGGGAAGGCAGTCGAATATTCGTTGTGCGGGTCGAGCAGAACGATATGGGCGGCGGGATGCTCCTGCAGGATGGAGCGCAGGATGAGAGCCGTCGTGCAAGACTTGCCGGTGCCGGTGGTTCCAAGAACGGCGAAGTGCTTGCCAAGAAGGTCGTCTACCCTGATCGTCGCCGGGATCGAGCTGTCCTGGCGGATGCAGCCGACGCGCACTGATCTCGACTTGTCGCCGCAGAATGCGAATTCCAGCTCATCCTTAGAAGCGACACGCACGCGGTCGCCGAGTGCTGGATAGATGGTGACGCCACGGTTGAAGCTGCGCAAGCTGCGATCGGACGACAGCCACAGTTCGCCGACCAGTCCAAGCTCTGCAATCCAGATCTCGTTTTCACCCTCGCGCTGGGCGGGCACGGGCACACTCAGGGCGGACACGATCGCAAGGACCACCGATGAGGTCGTATCGATCGCGAGCAGCGTGCCCATCTCAGGTCGATGCATCGTCTTGCGACCGGATGCATCCATTCTGCCATCCAGCAGGACAATCGCCTTGGCTCCGGTCACCGATACGATGCGGCCGATGGTCAAGTCCGCACTGAAATTACGTTCCTGGGGAATGTGGGCTTGCATGGTTCGTCTTGCTCGCAATCGATTCAGTTATCGCCAACGATCTGCTGACCAAGCACCATCTCCCTGCCGCGCGCGGCAGAAACGAGATGGCGTGAGGGCAACATGACAGAGACTGTCGTTCCTCTACCCTTTGAACTCTTGATATCGAGGCGGCCGCCGTGAATGTCGACAAGAGAGCGCGCGATCGGGAGCCCGAGTCCCGTTCCTTCGCGCCACCTTGTCTTGGACCCATCGACCTGCCCGAAATTCGTCATGGCAATATCGAGCTCATCCTTGCTCATGCCTACGCCTGTATCGCTGATTTCGACGACAAGGCCGCCATCCACTGTTGCGACCGCGTCTACGATCACTTTTCCGCCCTTGGGTGTGAACTTGATCGCGTTGGAAAGGAGATTGGAGAAGATCTGCTTCAGCTTGGCCGGGTCGCCGCGAACCGGCGGTATCGGCTCATGAATCGCGTTCGTGACTTCGACGCCGGCGTCTTCTGCCAGCTTGCGGAACGAGGCGATGCAGTAGGCAAGGATGTCGTCGACATTCGTTTCGCGGGCGTCGATCGTGAACTTGCCGCTCTGGATCTTCGATATGTCGAGGATGTCGTTGATGACCGATAGCAGGTGGCCGGCCGAGTCATGAATGAGTTGTGCGTACTCGACGATGTCAGTTGACGGGATCTGGCGCCTGTCATGTTCGGCGAGGATCTTGGAAAAGCCGATGATGGTATTGAGTGGCGTGCGCAACTCATGGCTCATGTTGGCGATGAACTCGGATTTCACCCGGTTCGCCAACTCTGTTTCGATTCGTGCGCTGTGCTCGGCCATACGCGTGCGATGGCGTAGTACGGCATCGCCAAGTAGTGAGGAATACTCACCAATCAGCGTATTCGCACGGCTCATGCGTATGGATTTGCCAAGCATCGACGTTCGGGTTGCCACTTATCTGCACCGCAATGTAATCGCGCAACGAATAACTTGTGGTTAATACATATGCGCCGTTTTCAGATAACTTTTTGCGACGTGGAGCAGGTTCTAAAAATTGATCCATAAAACTGAAATATTTTCTGAATCTCAGAGAGTTCCAGCGTCCTCTCGCCTGGGGTGATCTGGCGAACGGATGTGCCGGGATTCCTCGATCTGCTTGCCTATGGTCAATAGAGTTACAAATCTGCGACGCGTCGGTCTGTAATCACTCGGCAACTGCGGTTGCGTGCTGCGTTTTATCGGTGCTGGACAGTCGGGCCGAACCGCCCTTCTGTAAGAAGACCATTTCGGGGGGATCGCATGGGGCGAACAGGCGATGGCGGCGGATTGTGGTGCGCCCGACCGACACGGGTGGTGGCTGCATTGTTGGTTCTTGCAGCGACAATTGGCTCGCATCGTGGGTATGCGGAGCCGGCTGTGGGGCAGTTCGAACTCAAGGATCTCGACGCGGAGCCAGGGGAGATCGAATTTCAGTCACAGAATGCGTGGTCGTTCGGTCAGCCGCGGCGGCGTCTTTCCGAGGAGGAACCTGGCGCATTTGTCTATGACGACAACGCGGTCACGCGTCAGCGTCACGCGCTGGAGATAGAGATGTCGCTGACGCATTTCCTGCGCATGCGAGTCGGTATCGAATACGAGAAGGAGCGGTTCGACGAGCCGGCGGCGCCGGGGCTCGCTAATGCCTTCGATGATCTGAAGCTGACGGAAATCGCTGTGGAAGGCGTCGTTATTCTGAAACCTGTTCCGCAAGAGGGGGGCTTCGGTTTCGGCCTGCTCACAGAGTTCGAGCATCCAACCTCGCAAGGAGAACTCAATTCCATTGTGATGGGGTCCATTTTCGGCGCCAAGGCCGGACGGCTCTCGGCTCTCCTCAACGTTCTTTTCATCAAGCATTTCGGCTCTGGCGAGATCGCAGATGATAGACACGAGAGGGACAACAAGTGGGATTTCGGCTATGCCGCGCAGGTCAAATACGATTTCAACGCGGCATGGGCTTTGGCGCTGGAGGGGTACGGCACGTTTGATCGTATTGGTAGCACGGGCCAGCCCGACGAGGGGGCTTTGCTGTTCGGTGATCACGATCAGCATCGTGCAGGACCGGTCGTCTACTACGAGTGGCGGCCTGCGGGCGGCATGGATGGACGTGGCCCACGCCGTATCAGCAAGGCTGCTGATGTAAATGAGGAGACGGGCGGGACACGCAATGATGACGATGGCGAGGGGGCCCTTATGCGGCTGGGGACAGGGGTACTTTTCGGCCTCAATGGCAATACGCCCGATACAACCTTGAAGCTGAGCTTCGAGATGGAGTTTTGACCGCGCAGGACGTTGGGGGCAGGGGCGTAGGATTGATTGAACGAAAAACGGCCGCCTCGATGGCGGCCGTTCCGCGTTTCGGCACGAGGGATTTGCCGTATCAGAATTTGACCTTTACGCCGCCGTAAACCGCGGCCGGCGCACCCGGCACGATAGAGCTCGGGTTCTCGAATTCGACGTAGTGCGGTCCAACGACCGGAGCCTCGTCCGCCTCGAACAAGGTGCCGAACAAGCCATACTTGGCGTCGAAGATATTCTTGGCGAAGGCGTAGAGCTGGATGTTCTCGGTCAGATTATAGCTGGTCGCGAGATCGACGCGGGTATAGCCGCCAAGCTTGTCGAGCAGGTTGGCCTCGTCGCCGAACCGGTATTGTCCGGTCTGGGCGATGAGGTCGGCGCCGACCTTCCAGCGTGGTGTTACCCAGTAATTGAAGCCGGTCTTGAAGCGGTGCTTGGGGATGCCGGGGATGCTGTCGCCGGGCGAGACGATGATGCAGGCATCCTCGTCAACCGCGACGCATTCTTGTGCAAGCGGATGGGCTGGGGAGGAGAACTCGGTCACGTCGAGCTTGTCATAGGTGGCATCGATGTAGGCGTAGCTGGCGTAGAACGAGAACCGCTCGTTTTCATAGGAGAGCTTTGCTTCCACACCCTGGCGAAGCGTGTCGCCGGCATTGAAAAAGTAGCCGCGGCCCGTGGTCGAGGATGAAACATGAAGTATGTCGTCATAATTCGTGGTGTGGAACAGGCCGATACCCCAGTCGAGACGCTGCTTGCCGCTCGGCGATTTCATCTTGCCGCGCACGCCGATCTCGTAGGTCTTGGAAACGACCTGGTTCAATGGCGGATCATCCGTCAGGAAGCTTTCGATAGGGCAGGGGTTTTCAGGGTCGGCGCAGGCCAGCTCCGCCGGTGTCGGCGCGCGGTTCGCTTCCGAATACCCACCGTAGAGTGTGATGCCGGGCATCGCCTCGTAGGTCATGCCGACGGTGGGGTTGAAACGCGAGAACGAGTGCTTGGAGGTGATGTTGGGGAAGTCACCCGTCAAATCCTCCAGATCGACCTTAGCGTGATTGAAGCGTCCGCCAAAGGTGACAGCCCAACGGTCGGTAAGATCGAGCGTGTCAAGGACGTAGACGCCGAAGTAGCGTGTGTCGACGTCCACATTGCGGGGGGCGAAGTCGCCATCGTCTAGGATCTCTCCGGAGCCTTCGACCACGAAGTTGTCGCCAATCGTACCGAGTTCGGAGTGTGTGGTGTAGCCAACTTTGCCCTGATCATAGCTGGTGCCGATCACGAACTGGTTCTTGCGACCGAAGATGCGGCGCTTGTCGACGGCCTGGAGACTGAAGCCGTAGCTTTCCGAATCGGTGTTGATGCGGTCGAGAACGCCAAGCGGCGCCTCGTCGGCCTCGACCTCGGTGTCCTCGTCCTCGTCGCCTTCGAATACGTTGCCGTCGAGAACGCGGGACTTGAAGCGGCGGTAATAGGCGAGGCCCGACACGGTGAGCGTATCGGTTACTTTCACGGAGGCGTTGAACGAGGGCATGACGACGTTGAGGTCGGTGACCTGCGGCGAGGTGAATGTCAGCGACCGGTCGATCGCGAGTAGCTCGACTGGTGCCGCAGCCACAACGCCTGCCGAGGTGTCTCCAACCGTCAAATTGATGTGCGCTTCAACGCGGCTGCCCTTGGCGCCGATGTCGAGGTAGGCGCGCTTGACCTCGGTCGACGAGAAGTCGCGCCAGCCATCCTCATCGATATATTCGCCGGCAAAGTAGGCGCCGATTGACCCGCTCCTGCCGCCGGTTTGCGCCGAGATCTGCTTGCGGCCGTACATGCCGCCCATGACGTCGACTTCCGAGCCCTGGTAGTTGAAGCCGTCCTTCATGACGACGGAAATGGCGCCGCCGATCGCATTGAGGCCGAAGATCGGATTGCCCGACAGGACAGTGATATCGGAGATGGCGTTCTTGGGGATCAGGTCCCAGTTGACCGTATCGCCGAAGACCTCGTTGATACGGACTCCGTTCTGGTAGACGGCGAGGCCTTGGGGGAAGCCGTTGATCGGCCCCGCGCCGAAGCCGCGATAGTCGATTTGAGTCTTGATATCGTTGCCGCTCGCGTCGCCCAAAGTGATGCCGGGAACAGATTTCTGCAGTGCCTCCTGCGGCTCTTTGGTATCGGGCTCGCCGATGGTCTTGGAAGAGACTGTGCTGACAGCGCCCGGCACCTTCTCGATGGCGATTTCCGAACCGGCGATGGGTGAGATGCGGACGACGTCGCCTTGCGTGCGCAACTGGTCGGTCGTTAGTGGTGCGGGCTGTTGGGCCTGGACGACGGGCTGGGTCTGTGGTGGTGGCGCTGCCTGCTGGGCCTGCTTTTTCTTGGCAGACGGCTTCTTCTTGGCCACCTGTGGAGGGGCCGCCGCTGGCGGCTGCTGTTGGATAACTTCGACAGGGGGCAGGGTGACGTCGGCATTGGGATCGGCGGGCGGCATCGCCGGCTGGTCCTGCGGAACAGGCTCGACGGGCTGTTGGCCGGTCGTTGCCGGTGCCGCTGAGGGCGCCGCTGTCTCGGGAGCGGCGGGAGGCTGCTGTGCGGCAGCCGGGATGCTCGAAAGAACGGCGGCGAGGGTTGCCATGCCGGCAAAATTCGATTTCAGGGTCGATTTCTTCATTTTTCTGCCCCCCGATACGTCCATTTTCTTGAAAAAATCTGCGCGGGGTTCCCCCGAACCGGCCGAGCGCTGACATGTATTAATAAAATTTGAATAAGTGGTTCGCGCCGGATCGGTCAACGCGATTGACCCGGATTTCGGTGGTGATACTATATAACAGAACATCAGCGTTGCGCAGGGGCCACGGTTGACGTGGCAGAGGTGGCTTGCGCGCTCACAAACCTCTGATTCGTTTGAAAGTTGCGATGATGATAGACGGCTGCTATGGAGCCCATCGCGGGTGACGACCTTTGGTCCGGCCCAGGTGCTGCCGGACCGGGCCTGAGCTTGCGGCGCTCGTCAAGAGAAATTGCAGGAATGACGGCCGGCGAGCCGGAACGGCCGCAGGCATTGAGAAATGCGCCCGCATGGCCGTTCCACGGCGCAGTTCAAGTGCCCGTGGGATCAGTTAGTAAGGGTAAATCGGGCCCTCTAGAGCATGTTCAGCTGAAGTGTGCAGCGGTTCAGCGTGAAAAACATGCTCAAAACATGCTGGATCGCGTTCATGGTTCCATCAAACATGCACGCTAGCCGGCGCGCAGTTTCGAAATTGGATAAGCCTGGATAGCAAACCGGGCGGTTGAAAGGGAGGAGCACTTGCAGCAGGGCGGTTGCGTGGCGTCCGACGCCAAGAAAGATAAGAAATCGTGTGCGGCGCGGATCGGCTTTGGGCCGGCTGCAACAGGCGTGATGGCGGCGATGGTGCTGGTGTGGGCCGCGGGCGCGGCTCAGGCCCAGGGCAAGCCGGCTGGAGGCGGGCAGACGAATCCCCCCGGCGCGGCTGCAGTGAGTCCGGCAGCCCAGGTCGCAGTGGAGCTCAACAAGCTGGAGACGCAGCAGTCGAGCTGCCGGGCCTATCTGGTCATCGATAACCAGAGCGAGAAATCTTACGACGTTCTGAAGCTCGACCTCGTGCTGTTCCAGACTGATGGCATCATTGGCCGGCGCTTTGCGCTCGATCTGGCGCCGATCAAGGGAAAGAAACGCTCTGTCAAGCTGTTTGACCTCGACGGCGTCAAGTGCGAGACGATCGGCAGCTTTCTCATCAACGACATTATGGAATGCAAGTCCGGTGGGGCCGACGAGAGCGCATGCCTGGACAGGCTCGCCTTGTCGACCCGCTCCAATGTTCAACTCTCTAAATAGGGACTCTTGCCGTGGGCGAGACCGTTGCCGTCGGGGCGGCGCATGATCTGTCGCTGACCTCGCTGATCCTCAATGCCGACATTGTCGTGCAGGGCGTGATGGTGCTGCTGGCATTGGCATCGATCATCTGCTGGGCGCTCATCTTCGAAAAGATGATCCGGCTTCTGGGACTGAAGAGCCAGGTGCGCATGCTTGAGCAGGCGGCACATGGTGCGGCGCTGCCGTCGCCTTCGGGCAACGGCTATGCCAGCGCGATCGTCGCTGCGGGCGAGTTCGAGCGTCAGGTCGGCCCGGACATGAGCGAAGGTCCCAACGACGTCCGCCTCAGGGTGGAGCGGGCGATGCGGGGCGCTGTACGCGGCGAGCTGAAGCGCATCGAGACAGGGCTGCCATTTCTTGCAACGGTCGGCTCGGCGGCGCCTTTCATCGGCCTGTTCGGGACCGTATGGGGCATCATGCATTCATTCACGGCCATCGCACAGGCGAAGGACACGAGCCTTGCCGTCGTGGCGCCGGGCATCGCGGAAGCCTTGTTCGCCACCGCGATCGGCCTGGCGGCGGCGATCCCGGCGGTGATCGCCTACAACCAGATCTCGGTGGCGCTGGGTCGCGCGGCGGAACGGACCAATGCCGCCGTGCATCGCATTGCGCCGCGCTTTTCGAATGGGCGCGGGGCGTCCGCGGTAAACGCGTAAGGAGCCTCGGCCATGGGCATGCAGCTTGGCGGGCACATCCCCGACGAACATGAAGAGAGCGGCTATCGGCCGATGGCGGAGATCAACATCACGCCGTTCGTGGACGTGATGCTCGTGCTTCTCATCATCTTCATGGTCGCTGCGCCGTTGCTCATCCAGGGCGTGCCAGTCGATCTGCCGAGCACAACGGCGGGCAAACTCTCACAGACCAAGAAGCCGATGGTGGTGACGCTCAACGCCCAGGGCCAGCTCTATATTCGTGACGAGGAGGTTGCGCGTGCCAGCTTGGTTTCGCGGCTGGCGCAGATTCGCACCAGTGAGGGCGATACCGTCGTCTATGTCCGGGCTGACCGGACGGTGGCTTACGGTGATGTCATGGAAATCCTGGGGCGTGTGGGTGAGTCCGGCTATGCGCGCGTTTCTCTTTTGTCGAAGCCGTCACCGCACGCCGCCGCCGCTGCCGCCGCACGTACAGCCGGGCCAGTAAAGCAATCGGAGCCGGCGACGGTCGGGAACTGAACCGAATGAACGCTCTTCGCGTGTCGAGCTTGCTTGTCTCCGCAGTGCTTCACGGTTCGCTGCTGGTAGCCTACGTTGATTTCGCGAGTGGCGGCCGCTCACTCGAGCAAGGCACGGGCGATGACCTGTTGCGGATCGAGCAGGGCATCGCTCTGGAAGGTCTGACGCGGCTCGGCGAGGCGCCCGAGTCGATTGAGGCGCGCGAAGTCGTCGAGCAACAGGCGAGCGTCGCTCAGCCGGAACTGGAGGAGATCAAGGCTGCGGAGGTGAAACCCGAGGAGCCGCCTCTGACGGAGGAAATCACGCCGGAGAACCCGCCTGAGGTCAAGGACATCATCACCTCGCCGCTCGGACCCGCGCAGGAGATCAAGACGCCACCCCCGCCGCCCGAAGTTCAGCGTCCGCAGCCGAAACAGGTGGCGACCGAGGAGCAGATCGAGCAGGTGGCGGTGTTGGAGCAGAAAGCATCGTCGCAGTCCCAGGAGGGGGGTGATGCAACGCTCTACCGCGCCTACCTTGGCTCGATCCGCACGCATATTGAGAAGTTCAAGGTAAAGCCGAAGGCGCGTGAAAAGGGCACGGTGGTGGTTCGCTTCACGGTCGATCGCGAGGGCAAGGTCACCGATCGAATCGTTGCCACCAGCTCCGGGTCGGCACAACTCGATGCGGCAGCGCTGGCAGCCGTCGAGAAGGCAGCACCCTTCCCCAAATTTCCCAAGGAGATCGGCCAAGAGCAGATCGTGCTGTCGCTGCCGTTCCGTTTCGTTTTACGGTAATGATACGCGTGGGCCGTTAATGGCCCTGCTGGCGTGATCTTGGCGCGTACAACCGTACAGTTGATAGCGCGCCCTTTCCGATCAGAGCCAGCGCGGCAGGAAGCGGGCGTTGATGATGTTCGTAGGCCGAGATCTTGCGCTGGTCTGTGCTTCCTCTGCTTCCTTCATGGCCAGTGCCAATGCGTCGCGCAGCTTCTCAAGGCCCGGGGTGTGCGTCACGCTGTCATGCATATAGTGAAGGGTTTCTTGCAGGGTCGACAGGTCGATCTGCGGCGGCCAGGGGTTCGATCTGGGAATGCGGTACACGGGCGATAACCTCCGGAACGCGAACTCGTAAACAGACGATTAACGAAACGTCTCGAATTTCATTTTTTTCATCGCAAGAACGGGGCCAGCGCGCAAGCAGGCAATTGCGCATGCTTATGTGCCATTATGAGACACGGGCTTGATGTTTCATCACCAAGTCGTTGGCACGTTCATTCATCTTTTTCAGAGAGGATCGAGCATCACTTCGCCGCCGGTGGAAGCGCCGGCGCGATCAGCTATGCCAGCGCCGCAACCCGCGCAGGAGTGAAAGCGTGCCCGAATCGCCCAGCGTTCTCATCATCGTCGAAAACCTGACCATGCCGCTCGATAGGCGAGTCTGGCAGGAGGCGCGCACGCTGCGTGACAGTGGCTATACGGTTTGCGTCGTATGTCCCGTGGGGGGCAAATACACTGCGCCCTACGAAGTGCTCGAAGGCATCCATGTGTTCCGTCATCCGCTACCCTACGAGGCGGACGGCCCGCTTGGATATCTCGTTGAATATTCGTGGGCGCTCGCTTGGGAGTTCGCGCTTTCGGTTAAGGCCTATTACAAGGTCGGCTTCGACGTCGTGCAGGCGTGCAACCCGCCCGATCTGCTGTTCCTCATCGCGGGCTTCTGGAAGTACCTGTTCGGCAAGCGATTCATTTTCGACCATCACGACATCAACCCGGAACTTTACGAAGCGAAGTTCAATCGGCGCGGCTTCTTCCACTCTGTGCTCACCAGACTCGAGCGCTGGACGTTCCGCACCGCAGATGTGTCGATCGCGACCAACGAGACCTTCAAGGACATCGCGGTCATGCGCGGTGGCATGGACCCCGGCCGGGTCTTCATCGTTCGCTCGATACCCGATGTCAGCCGTTTCAAGCGGGTCGAGCCCGATGCGACGTTGCGCAATCGCCGCAAGCACGTGGTTGGCTACGTCGGCATCATGGGCGCGCAGGACGGCGTCGATCTGCTGATCGAAGCGATGGACGAGATGGTCAATGCTCAGGGGCGCGACGATGTCGGCTGCATTATCGTCGGTTCGGGCACCGAACTTGCCAATCTGCAGCGCATGGCGGGTGAGCGAGGGCTTGGCGGCCACGTCACGTTCACGGGGTTCCTGTCGGGGGCGCCACTTCTGTCAGCGCTTTCGAGCTTCGATATCGGTGTCATTCCTGATCCCAAGAACACCTACAACGACAAGATCTCGATGAATAAGGCGTTCGAGTACATGACGCTCGGCATTCCATTCGTGCAGTTTGACCTGATGGAGGGGCGCAAGATCGCAGGCGATGCGGCGCTCTATGCATCGGACAATTCCTCGACTGATCTTGCCCGGCAGATCGGTCGCCTGATCGATGAGCCGGAGTTGCGTGCGCATCTGGCTACAGAGGGCAAGGCGCGCGCTGCGACGCTGCTGGACTGGGAGGCAGAAGCCAAGCGCCTGCTGGCCGCTTACGAGATGGTTCTGGAACCTCGTGCCGAGGGCGCTCACGGCGGTCATGCGGCGGGCCTGCCGGTGTCGAGCCGCTGAGTGAAAAAATCGGGCAGGGCAGCCTGCCCGCGCAGCTTTCAACATTTCTCCTGGTGCGCGAGTATCGCCACCGCCCGTGGGCCGGGACGTATGTAACAATCGATTGCTGGCGTATGTCGCTTCTTCGGGGAGAGCATTTGCGGTCGTTCGCGGTGGGCGGGCGTCAGCGCGCCTGTGTTGTGCGCATGGCCAGCAGTTGCCGTTTGCCGTCTGGCATCGTCAGGGCAGCCAGGACAATCACGACGAGAGATACGGCAGCGAGTACCAGCGTCGCGCGCAACAGCGTGACCGAATCGCCGGCGGCAACATTGACTGCGAGTGCTAAGCCCCCGGCGGGTACCATGAGCAGGCTGCGTGCTGAGAGGGCAGCGCCGAGGTGAAGGGGTGTGGTCTGCATTTGCAGTTTGACGAAGCGGTCCAGTCGCCACGTGACATATGTGAGCGATGCCAGCTCGGCTGCGGCGCCGGCTGCTGCGGCGCCTTCCAGTCCCCATCCGAGTGAAAGCGCCGCCCAGGCCAGAAGCAGTCCGGTGGCGCGGATCATTCCGGCGGTGAAGAAGGGTCGGGTCACGCCCTTGGCAAGAAGCGCCGCGCCGGGTACGGCCTGCAGCATGCGCATCGACCACATGAGAGCAAGCCAGCCGACGAGCGGACCAAGGCCAGCGTAATTGGCGCCGAAGGCAACGGGAAGCAGCGTACCTCCAGCGATGACGAAGGCTGCAAGATAGAGCGCGGCCGCGAGCGCCGTTGCTTCGGCCATCATGCGGAATCTCTCGGCAAAGCGGTCCGCATGGTCCTGCTCGGAGGCGAGCAGAGGCAGCATCAACGCGTTGGCGACCTTGGCAGCGATCAGACCAGGAACCATGGTGATCATGAAGGCAGCGGTATAGGCTGCCAGGCTCTCGATTCCGCCAAGGTGGCCGATGATCATCCGATCGCCCTGGTAGACGGCGATGAGCGGGAATGCGCTCGCCCATATGGGCCAGCCGAAGGCGACGAGCCGGCGCAGGTGTTTCATGTCGAAGGCGAGCGCATAGCGGCGGCGCGCCATGACGTGGGAGACGGCAATTGCGACGATTGCCTGCAATAGAGCGAGCCAAAGCACGGCGCTGTAGTCGCCGAACAGCATCAGCATGGGCAGCGTCAACGCCAGTCCGAGCGCTTGCGGCAAGACTTCGATCATCACTTGTGGCCGGTTATCGAGACCGCGCTGGGCAAGACGGGAATCAAGGCTCACGAAACCTTTGGCGAAGGGCACGATAGCGGCCGCGGCGAATGCCCAGGCGGCCTCAGGGATTCCGAAGAAGGCGGCCACAGGCATCGCCAATGCGACAAGGAGCAGGGCGGTTACGATGCCGCGTGCGACGAGTGTCGTCTGCGCAGTGGCGACGAGGCGTGCATCATCGCCGTCCTTGGCCTGCACGATCAGGCGATCGGCGCCGAGGTCGGTCAGCGTATCGATGAGCTGCAGCAAGAGGAGGATGGCGGCCGCAATGCCGAAGTCACCTTTCGACAGCCAATGTGCGACAATGGCGTTGCGGGCGAACGAGAAGCCCTGCGCCAGTGCATAGCCCGACAGCAGCATCGCGCCCTGGCGAGCGACTCGCTTTCCGATGGGTGCCGGTGCAGAAGCGGTCATGGATCAACCGGCCTTCCTGTCGGTGCGCCCGCCGGTCCAGCCCGCAGCACCTGGCAGGCGACGAGAGATCTTGCGGAATGGGGACGTGGCGATGCGGCCAGCCAACCGCCCCAGCGGATTGCCGGCGAGCTGGATCAGAGCGCAGGTTGTCTGCATCCAGCGCGGGGCAAAAGCATTCGACCATTTGGTGCGGAAGGCGTCTTGCGACGCGGTAAAGCTTTCGTCCTTCTTGCCGGCCGACAGGTGAGCAAGGTGGAAATCGATGACATAGGCGTTCCAGCCCGCTGTGGCAGCGTTGAGGCAAATATCCGCGCCATAGAAATGGAAGCCCGACAGGTTGTTGGAAAAGCCGATGCGTGCCTCGCGTCGGACGACGATAAAGTTCTCGTCGAGGCTCATGACGTGACTTGGGAACGTGCCGACCTTCTGGTTGGCGCCGTGCGGATCGGTAATGCGGACGGCAAGCTGACCGGCACCAACACCTCCTGCATTTCCGGCAAGAGCCCAAGCGGCGTCGTGTTCGTCAAGCTCGGCAAGACGGGCATCGAGATCGGTGCGCATATCGGTCAGCAGGCGAACGTCCTGATGACATAGGATGACATGGCGGCCGCGCGCTTCGTTGAGCAGGGCGTTCAGACCACTGTAGGCACAGATCTGTTCGCCCTTGCTATTGTCGATGTACATGTATTCGCAGTCGGAGAAATTGAAGCCGCCTGCACGGAAGGAGCAGTGCATGGCTTCTAGCTGTGCGTGGTCGTTGATGATCGAGGCGATCGTATAGCGTGGCTCGCCGTGTCGTTCGATGGTGTCGTCGGACCGAATGATGCGGCGTCGAATGGCGGAAGATGTCAGGCGGTGGTGAAGCATAGCTTGTCCTGGTCGGTGCCGGATATCACTGGATGGTTGGTTTCACCGAAGGGGGCGGGTTTACCAAGGTGACACCGCCTGCTGCCGGCGCCCTGTCGAGATCGATGCGATAACCGTTCTGCCATTCGTCGCGCCGGCGCCACACGTCACTCCATTCCGAGGCGGCCTGGTTTAATCGGTCGGAGCGGCGAACACGACTGGCCATGCCTAGCGCAATGCGGCGAGTGAGCGGCCACAAGCGCATGAGCTGGCGCGCGAGTGCGCGCTGCCAAGCCGGAAGGTGGCGGTCGATCAACGTTATCTTGGCGGCCAGCAGCTTGATCATCTTCGCCGCGCGTGTGCGCTCCGAGGCGCCGCCCAGATGGACGATCGTAGCGCGGGGCGTGACGATCGGGCGCCCGCCGAGGTGACGGGCGCGCAGACACAGATCGGCCTCCTCGCCATACATGTAGAAAACAGGGTCGAAACCGCCGAGTTCGCTCCACAGCGACTTCGAGATCATGAAGAAGCAGCCGGAGACGATGTCGACCTCGCGATCGCTGTCGCGAGCCCACCCACCGATCGCTTCAGCATTGAAGAGGGGTGAATTGGGAAAGATCGCCGCCAAACCACTGGTCCGGCAAAACGTGCTCCAAACCGAAATGCGCCGCCAGCACGAGGATGGGTTGAGCGCACCGTCGGCGAACAGCGTGCGCCCGCCCCAGATTTGCGCGCTGGGGTTTTGTCGTGCGAATTCCAGCAGGTGGTCGATTGCATGGTCGAGGACTACGGTATCGGGGTTGAGCAGGAGGAGCATATCGGCCTGGGCGTATTGCGCGGCGAGATTGTTGGCGCGGCCAAAGCCGATGTTTTCCTTAAGCGCAATCAGGCGCGGTGCCGCGGGATGGGTGGCAATTTCGTCCTGCGATCCATCGGTTGATCGATTGTCGACGACGATGATCTCGTGAGGTGTGCTGGTCTCGCGCACGACGGCGTCGATCGCAGCAAGGGTCAGCTCGCGCGTGTTGTACGACACGATCAGGATCGAGATTTCAGGGTGCCGTGCGAGGTCCATCTTCGGCTCATGCCCCAGTCGTTTCAAGGAGCCGCGCCATGGTACGCGTGCCTTGCTAATTGCTGGACGCTAGCAAGTCAGGGCTAATCCGGCGTTAAGGCTGTTGCGGCAATACACACATGGCGAGCACGATTTGACGACATGCGGATGACATGGGGCACGAACGCAACAAAAGATTAATCGCTGATGAAGAGAATGGGTGCGGGATCAGCCCGAACCGGGGGCAGTGGTGTTGGAGATGACCGACGGTCGCGATTTTTCGAATGCGGCGCTGCCCGAGGGCGTATGCGATGTTGCATTCGACGGGATCATCTGCATTGGCGGTGAGGACTGGTGGTATCACAACCGCGGCCATTTCGATTTCCAGATCATGCGGCGGCTGGCGAAGCGCTGGCCAGTGCTGTTCGTAAATTCGCTGGGCGTGCGGGTGCCGAGCTTCAAGGACAACAGGCTATTCGCGGCGCGCATTGGGCGTAAGCTGAAGAGCCTTGCACGAGGTCTGGTCGAGGTAGAGCCTGGCTTCTGGGTCTTCTCGCCGTTTGCCGTTCCGGGTGAGGCAGGTCAACGCCTTTCGAGCTGGGCGCTGGCTCCGCAAATTCGACTGGCTAAAACGCGGGCTCGGATCAGACGCCCGCTGTTGTGGGTGCACTGCCCGGCGGGTGCCGTGTTGACCGAGAGCCTCGATGCCGTGCATGTGGTGATGCAACGCACGGACCGATTCGAGACGTTCCCGGAGGCCGATCCGTCAGTCGTTGCACGCCAGATCGCACACCTCAAGCAGCGTGCGGATCTCGTTGTCTATGCATCTCCGCACCTGATGCAGGAGGAGGCCGGGTCGGTCAAACGGCAGGTTCTGATCACGCATGGTGTCGATGTAGATCGCTTCGCCGCGGCGGGAAAGGGCTGTGGCGTGGTGCCATCGGACGTCGCGGATATTTCTGGTCCTCGGGTCGGGTTCATCGGCGGCATCGATGCTCACACGTTCGATCCAGAGTTGTTCCTCGCGGTGGCGCGACGGCTTCCCGACGTCAATTTCGTCATGATCGGCGGGTGCTCGCTGGAGCAGGACTGGTGTACGCTTGGCAACGTGCACCTGCTGGGACGCAAGCCCTATGATGAGGTTGCCGACTACATGGCCTCCTGCAACTGTCTGATCATGCCTTGGAATGGCAGCGATTGGATCAAGGCCTGCAACCCGATCAAGCTCAAGGAGTATCTGGCGGTCGGGCGACCTGTCGTGACGACGGATTTCGATGCGCTCAATGGTTGGCGCGATCTCGTTGCAGTGGCAAAGGGACCTGACGCTTTTGTCCAGGCCATTCGGCGTGCGCTCGATACGCCTTATGACGCGTGTGCGGCCCGTGAGCGCGTGTCATGTGAAACGTGGGACGGCAAAGCGGATCTGCTGGCGCGTGCGCTTGCCGGTCTCTCCGGGCGGAACGGCCAAGCCGATGCGGAATCGGCAAGCCTCGCGTTGGTCTGCGCGGCCTGAGCAGCGCAGGCATGTTATCCGGCGGTTTACAGCCGGCCGCGATCGTTTGGCATTGGATCGTTTCCAGGCAGGCGCAATCAGTGCGCCAGGCCGTACGGACGGCCACGTAAGGCCTGCGCCAAGCCGGGATGGCCATAAGGACGTCCATAGACCGGCTCGGGCCAACCCGATCGCTTAGCATCCGTAGCCCGGTCGGGTGCGCGCGCCTTGCCCGCAAAGCTGGCGAGGGCAGCCCGCGTCGGGTCGGCGATCCACGCACCCAGTCCGATGAAGAAGAAGAAATACGCGTGCAGAACGTT
Source organism: Hyphomicrobiaceae bacterium (assembly GCA_036768475.1). Lineage (GTDB taxonomy): Bacteria > Pseudomonadota > Alphaproteobacteria > Rhizobiales > Hyphomicrobiaceae > JAEUMD01. Next base: position 106,672 of record DAIPMW010000004.1, read on the forward strand.
CCAGTAATGGACCGTGACGCCGACCAGCGACAACGCTATCAGCGACATCATCCAACCTATGGCTATCTTGTGCGCCTGCCCGTCGGTATGCCGGTGGCGACGTTTCATGACGTCGCGGCCAAGCAGGATGATTGCCAGCGCGAGAAGCAGAAATGCTGGAATGCCCTGACGCATCGTCGTCACCAGCCAATAGGCATCGATCGTATCGGAGATCATCCACCACGGGCGCTCCCAGTCGTCCAGACCGATGCCCGTCCACGGACTGGCCCAAACGTTGAGCATGCCGTTCTCCCAGATCTGCATGCGGTAGAAGCCAGTCCACGGATCGAGTGTCATGCCTGTGGCGATAAAGGCGATGGGCGAGCGGCTGGAGAGCAGCGACATGCCGATGTATATGCCGGCGAGCGCGGCCAGTGACAGGCTCACGCGGCTCTTGATGGTGCGCGTCACGCGATCCCAGACCAGCATGCCGCCCTGCAGTGCGAGGCAGAGCATCGGTGCGGATGACAGGCCGAGAAATGTGGCGATCGCCATGATGGCCGCGTTGATCCGACGCTTTGCAGTGCGCCGCTCGGCAAACCAGAACAGCGCGAACAGCGCGGCGCAGAACGTGCCGTAGTGGATCGGGTGATCGAAGGTGCCATAGGCGCGGGTGAGACCAAGCCGCGTCTCCACACCGGTCGGGTGGTAATACCCGGTGATCTTGTACAGGAAGTCGTGGGTATAAATCTGCCCCAGCAGCGTCTCGGGCAGGGCGAAGAGTGCGGCGGCAAGAACGGACAAGATAAAAGCGCGCATCGATGCGCGCAGTTGCTCGGTAGTGCGTACGAAGGCGCGTGCGACGAAGTAACCGCCGAGTGCCTCGAGAGCGAGCGAGCCGCCGTAGACGAAACCCTCAGCGCCCGCGTGATGGTAGTAAACTGCGACAGTCCAGACGCCGTACAGCATGAACAGAATGTCGAATGAACGAACGTGCTGATCGCGTGACGCGATGAGCTTGGCAAGCGCGAAAGGCAACAGGATGAGCAGCGCCAGACGGTGCGGCGGCAAGCGCAGCCCGGCGATATAGAGCGACAATTCCGTCGGGCACAGAAAGCTCAAGAGAATGAGCGCGACGGGTATCGGCACCTTGGACGTTGCTCGTGTCATGGCTCAGCGGTTCCGGCTGCCTTTCCATTTTCTGGAGATTCGGGATGACCGGGAGGGTGTGCCGCCCCGGTCTGACCCTCGCCTCCCCCGGACATCGGTGAATGCCGGGAAACGTTTGTGTCAGTGGGCGTTCTTGCCCGTCAGAACGACGATGATCGTCCCGGCGATGATCTTGATGTCGAGCCACAACGACCAAGCGCGGACGTAAGCAATGTCCTGCTCGATGCGGTTCTTAATGCGGTCCGGCGTGTTTGTCTCGCCACGGAAACCCTTCACCTGTGCGAGCCCAGTGATTCCTGGCTTGACCTGGTGGCGGTTGGCGTACTCATCGAGCATCGAGCTGAACTGCTCGTCATGAACGAGCGCGTGCGGGCGCGGACCGACGATGGACATTTCGCCCTTGAGTACGTTCCACAGCTGCGGCAATTCGTCGATGCTGGTGCGGCGGAGCAAGCGGCCCACCCGGGTGAGTCGATCATCGCCGACGGTAACCTGGCGGACCTGGTCGTCGTTATCGGTGACGGTGAGGGTGCGCAGCTTCAAGACATCGATGACCTGACGATTGAGACCGCGGCGGCGCTGGCGATAGATGACCGGACCTTTGCTCTCGAGCTTGATGGCGATCATCGCAATGACAAGGATCGGCAACGTGATGAGGAGTCCCGTGCCGGCGACGACGATATCCTCGGCACGCTTGACCAGCGGCGCCCAATCGGCGAGCGGCTTGTCCTTCACGTCGATAAGTCCGACTTCGCCGATCTGCGACACGCGCAGCGCTTTGTTCGAAGGGATCAGGTCCGAAGAAATATGCGTGACGACGTGCACATTGCAGGGCGCCTGTTCGAGCTTGCGCACGATTGCCGAGATGCGGCCTTCGGCGGACTGTGGCAGCGCAATGATGATGTCGTCAACGTTGCCGGCGTAGGCCTCAGCCAGAAGCTTGTCGAGTTTGCCGGCGACTTCCAGGCCCTCCGGGTTGATGCGATCATCGTCGATACGGTCGTCGTAGACGCCAACGAAGGTAACGTCCGATTCACTTGCCTTGAGATGGTCGTGGACGCGTCGGGAAACAGTACCGGCACCGAAGACGGCAACCGATCTGCGGAAGCGCCCGGCGGCCGATATGCTCGCAAGGACCGCATGGGCGATGCCGCGGTTGCTCAAAATCATGGTGAAACTGGCCGACACCCAGGAGACGAAACAGACGGTGATGTGCCAATGAATTGGCAGAACGGGCAGTACTAAGCCGATGACGGCTGCAGCGCCAATGGCTACGCCTCCCAACAAATGCCACGGGTTGTTCGGCAGGTCGTGCATCCTATCGATGTCGTACATGCCGGCGTTGCGTAACCAGAGATGGGAGATGAAGCCGCCGATAATTCCCGATTGGGCGACGATCGCCCAATTGATCGGCACCCCGCCGAAATAGTCGTAGATGAATGCAGGTAGCAGCGCACCCAGTGCGACGGCCACGATGTCGCCCAAGGCAACGATGTCCATTGCAACCGTTCGTGATGAGCGACGCGGGTGGGTCATCGACGGCATGGATGAGGCGCCGGCGATTGATGCAGCCGGTTCGTGCGTCTTGGCTGCGGTTGCGGATGTGTCCATGCTTTTCTGCCTTGGCCGTACGCGGCACTGATGCGGAAGCTCTGTTTTGATCTGCTCGGTTGGGGAGGGATGAGGCCGGATCGCCTTTGGGACGTTTGTATCGAGGGGCGCTTATGCCGCCTCTCTTCGGGGCGGCGCCTGCGATGGCCAGGCGCGTCGCAGTTCCGGGAATCCGCCGTGCTGGTCGGCCAGGATGTCGTCATCGACCTGATTTACAACCACACCGACGAGCTTGCTCTGGTTGAAGCCCAGGCTCGAGAGGGCGCGGCGGGCGAGCTGCTTTGGTGTGCGGCGCCAGGACATGACAAAGACGATCTGATCGGCGTGGTCGGCAAGAACCCGGCCATCGATCACCGGCAGCAGCGGTGGAGCATCGACCACGACTAGGTCGAACTGCGTCTTGAGGCGTTGCAGCGTGTGCGCGGTAGCGCGCGATGACAGTATCTCTGCCGCGGCCAGGGTCGTCGGAGCGGGACCGATCGCAGGCAGGAAGTTCAAGCCCGTCGATGCATCGCGGAGAATCAGGGTCTCGGGTGCAAACCCGTTTGCGATCGCATCGGCAAGGCCATGACGGCGGGTGGGAGTCAATTCGCGCGTCAGGTTCGCGCGGCGCAGATCGCCATCAAGCAGCAGAACGCGAGCGCCGGTGAGGGCGTAATGGAGTGCAAGGTTCGATGCGACTACGCTGCCGCCTTCTCCCGGCAGTGCGGTCGCAACCTGGACGATGCGCGGGCCATCGTAGGCGCGCCGGACATCGACCTCGCGACGCAGTGCGCGAATTGCTTCAGCGAATGTTCCCGTGGGCTCGGCCACCATGATGCGCATTTCCTGCAGCGCGGCCTTGGGCCGATCATCGTGTGCAGCGGTCGGCAGAGAGGCTAAGTGCGCAAGCTCGAAGACGCGCTCGACGTCCTCGGGGCGGCCAATGCCAAAGGTAAGGAACTCGAGGAACACGGCGACCATCAGGCCGAATGCGCCGCCGCCAAGAGTTGCGAGGATCACAAGCTGCTTGCGCTTGGGCGCGGCCGGGAACAACGGAGCGTCGGCCTGTTCGACGATGCGGGCGTCGGGCAGTTGCAGGCTCTGTGTTTCAACCGTCTGCTTGTAGCGGGTGAGCAGCGCCTCATAGAGCGCCCTCGTCGTGTCGGCTTCGCGCTGCAATTCCTTGAGCCTGACGCCGGCGGTTTTGGAAAGCGTATCGTCGCCCTTCAACGCCTTGAGGCTTTCGTTGAGCTCGCGTTCACGCCGCTCGGCGACCTGCAACTCGTTGCGCAGATTCGAAACCAGCCGTCTGATTTCGGTGTCGAGTTGGGCGCGGGCGTCGGCCACTTCGGCCTGAACCTTTTGCATCTCGGGATGACGCGCCCCGTAGCGTGTTGCCAGCTCCGCCTGGCGTCCGGTGGCTTTCGCAAGCTGTTCCTTGAGGAGGCGGATCGTATGGCTCTGCAAGACGTCAGCGATATCACCGAAGTCGCTGCCGCTATTGGCAAGACGCTGGGCGAGATCGAACTTGGCGCGAGCCTCGGCCGTGGTGTTGCGGGCCATGACGGTCTGCTCCATCAATCGCGCAAGCTGCTTTTCGCCGAGAATCTGACCCTCGGAATCGAAGATGTCATTATCGGCCTTGAACTGGGCAACGCGACCTTCAGCTTCTGTAACGTCGGCACGCAGGCTCGTAAGCTTCTCTTCGAGCAGCTTGGCGGCGTGGTCGTTGACCTCATGCTTCTGCCGGAGCTGTTCGGCCAGGTAGACTTCCGCAATCGTGTTGGCGATCCTGGCAGCTTTCACGGCTGTCTCCGCGGAAAAGCGGATGTCGATCAGCAGAGTCTTGCGGATGCGTGTGACCCTCAGCCGCTCGGCGAACGCGACGGCGACTTCGTCGGGCGCCGGGCGTGTCTGGCCGGGCTGGTCGGGGCCGAGCATGCCGGTTAGCGGGTCGACATTGACGGTTGGCCCGAGGGCGGATGGCGGTGGTGTGGGATGCGGCAATTCGGGTTCGCGCAGACCCAGCTTGGTCAAGGTTTGTGCCAAAAGCGGGGGGCGGGAAAACTCGGGATCCTCGCGCAGTTTGAGGATGTCGATGACTTTGAGCGCAATGAGGCGCGACGCGATAATCTCGACCTCGCTGTCGACGGTCGGAGCATCGGCCTTCAGCTCGGAAAGCACGCCTTCGAGATTGGAAATCGATTTTTTGCGCGGGTCGATCTGTACTACAGCTGATGCATCGTAGCGGTTGGGCAGCGAGAGCGCGAAGAGCGACGCCAGCACAGCTGCAACGATGGGCATCACGATGACGATCCTGAGGCGCCTCAGGACGGCGGAAAGGATGCGATCGACGCTGAAGGCGCCGCCACCACTTTCCTGATTATTGGGATGGGTATCGCTCATGCCGCCTCAGAACCTCAACTTTGCGCCAACGGTGACGCGGTTGCGGGACATGTCGAACGCAGTTTCAGTCGACTCGCGCACGCTGTGTTCGTAGCCGAGGCTCAGTAGCCAAGCCTTGTTCATGTGATAGTCGAGGCCGATGCGGCCGGTGATCGTCTGGTCGCGGCGTGCAACGCCGACGAACTCCGCGTCGGCATATTCCAACCCGAAATTCATCACGACGTTGTGCCAGATCTCATATTCGAGGCGGCCGAGCAGGCGGGTTTCGATGCGCCCGGCATCCTGCACTGCATCGGCAGCGATGATCTGGCGCGTCGCTATGCCTGTGAACGTCAGGTATTCGGTCGGCAGCCACTGAACCTGGGCCTCGAGAATACCGGTCGAGACGTCCTCGATGGTGTCCTGCTCGAAATCGCGGAAGCCGTAGCCGGCGAGAAGGCGCCAGCGCAGAAGGGGCGAGGTTTCGAAGGCGAGCCCGGCCATGGCTTCGTAGCCGTAGGCGTCGCGGTCATAAAGGTCGTTGCCGCGGTTGAGGTCACGCAAGGCGCGGATCTTGCCGACGAATTCGAAGCCGGGCGAGAACCGGTAACCGAAGCGCAATGCGGTCGAGAACTGGTTGGTGTTGCGGTAGTCCTGGTCGAGGCTGTCGCCATTGAGCGCGCGTACGTCCGCATAGTCCCACCGCTCGAATGTCGCCATCAGCGTGCCGTAGAGGCGGCCGACATCGCGCGTGATGCCGACGCTCGCACGGTTGTGGTAGACCGGAATTGGTTCGCTGGCAGTAAGCGGCGTAGAGATCTCGCCACGCTCCTCATGCTCCAGCGCAGAAAGGATGCTGGCCGAAAGGGTATGAGCGTGATCGAAATGCAGTGCGCCATCGAGCTTGGCACGGACGTTGGCGTAGTCCTGGCTGGTGTTCTCCAGATAGTTGACGATCTTGCCGTCAAGCGACATGTCGAGAACGTGGCGCGGTAGCCGTGACTGGAACTTTATGCCGGGCGTGATCTCGCTGCGCCAATCAGATTCCTTGTCGAGATCGGAACGGTAGATGTTGTCGTCGAACACGACGGTCGCCCCCACCGAGGGAAAGATCGTATAGTTCCCGGCGCGCAGGCCATCGGGCTTGGCATAGATGCGGTCGCGATCGCTGACGCGCTCGGCGCCGTAAGTCTTGATGTTGTCGTAGTCTTTGAGACGCTCGCGGCTGGCGATGGTCTCGGTGATAAGGCCATCGGTTCCATCGATATCCAATGCGAGCGCGGCACTGGCGTGCAGGACGTAGAACGCACACGCAGTCGCAATGCCGACGATGACGCCGCGGCGGCGTCTCGGGATCGCTGGCTTCATGTGCATTCGCGTTGTCATTATGCGGGTTTCGTATTTTGAACCGGGCTGGCCGCTACTATCTTTGTGGTTTGTCGCTGCGTCAGAAGAAGCGCTCCAGGATGCGGATGTTGTCGCCGGGCAAGATTGCGAATGTGCCATTCATCGGCACCTGCATTTCGCCTGCTCCTTCCCGGAAGACAGCGACGTAGCTCTGATTGGCGCGGTAGGTGTAGCCTCCTGCGAGCGCAATGGCGTCGCGCAGACGCAGGCCGGACTTAAAGGCAAATTCGCCGCCGCTCTTGACCTCGCCGTGAACGTAGATCGGTCGGTAATTGAGGACGTCGACAGTGACGCGCGGATTTTTCAGGTATCCATCGGCGAGCTTTCGGCGGACCGCTTCACGAAAATCGGCAATGGGCCGATTGGCTGCGGGCACTTCACCGATGAGGGGAATCGAGACCTGGCCAAGGGCGTTGACTTCGAACTGACCGGACAGGTTTTCTTCGCCGAAGACGACGATCTTGAGCTTGTCGCCGACGCCAAGGCGATATGTGCGCTGGATGTCGGGGCTGGCGGTCGCGTAGCTTGGTGCGGGAATTTCAGGGCTGTTTGCGCATGCGGACGCCAGAAGCCCGGTCGCGGCGACGAGGACGCAGGCAAGCGCGACCTTCGATTTTCTGATGCACTCAACCATGACTACCTGCGAACGCAACTGAACAAAAAACAGATCGAAAACGACTCCGACCAAAATCGTATAGCTCGCAATAGGCTAAATTTCGGTTTAACTAGAACTCGCCATTTTTATTTAATGACGGTTTATTCTTCTTAATTAAATCTTTCGCATTGTTTTGAAATTGTCCTTGCCGATGTTTTTTCACAAACGACGAAACATTTAGACGTCTCATTAAAAAGAACAGATTAGGCTGCGACGTACGGTTAATTAAATCAGCCCGATTGATGCAGGTGCCCAGTGACCAGCAAGAGTATTTCCGGCGTTCCGGATTTTGCCGCAGGCTATGAAAAAAAGGCGCGCGGCTATTTCGATCGTGCGCGTGTCGACTATGTGCATCGCCTGCCGCTGGATCCGACGGCGTCGGTACTCGAAATCGGTTGCGGGACGGGTGCCACGGGTGCGCTCGCCCTGAAGCGGGGACGCGCTGGACGCTATGTCGGCGTGGAGCTGTTTGAGAGCGCGGCGGAGGCGGCGCGCGAGGTTCTGTCCGAGGTCGTGGTCGGGGACGTGGAGCAATTGGAGTTCGATTGGCAACCCGCGGCATTCGATGCGCTGATCCTGTCGGAAGTCCTGGAGCACCTGCGCGAACCGTGGGGCGTGCTCCACAAGCTGTCGAGGTTCGTGCGTCCTGGCGGACTGGTGCTGGCGAGCTCACCCAACGTTGCGCATTGGCGTGTTATCCGGGAACTCGTGCTGGGGCGTTTCCCCCTTGCCGACAAGGGTGTCTTCGACCGAACCCACATGCGCTGGTTCACGCCCGAAAGCTTCGTTGCGATGTTCAACGAGGCCGGCTTCACGGTCGATCGCATGCGGCCGGTCGCGCCATTCTCGCCGAAGCCCCGTGCCTTCTCGATGCTGACGGGTCATCGCTGGGATCATCTGTTCATGACGCAGATCTCGATCGAGGGGCATCGCCGCTGAAGACAGCAGGCTCCAGCGATCGCTTGGCCGCCTGAGCAGTGCGCGTCAGGCGACATACAACACTCATCCGGTGCCGCGTTGGTGACCCAATGCGTGGGCCGGCGGCTCTCATTGTGCCCGCTGCTTATCCGTAGTCGATCGCCTTTCAGAGCAGCGTGATGTGGGCCGTGCCCAATTTTAGGTCGTATGCGCAACGCGCGGCGGGGGCAGCCGCTTCAAGTACGATATAGGGGTAGGTGTAGCGCATCGCCCATGCGGCGTGGTCCACCTCCCAGATTGGCACGGACATATCCCGGTTTCCGATTTCCAGGTGCGCACCCACAGGGGCCGCGAAAGCCGCAGCGATGCGCTGACGCGACGACTGGCCCAGACTACCCGCGTTTGCTGGCAACGATGCACTGCGGCATGTGGCGATGGCCACGGACCGGTAGGCGTGCAGCAGGGCCTCCTCGGTCGCAGACCGGTATAGCTGCTCCTGAGTCCAGATCTTCGCGCCTGCGAGAAGCGCCAGGGACACTGCTATAAATCTCATCATGGAGCGGTCTCCAGACGGCGATGCGGCGGGGCGAGCTCGTGACGGCCCCTGGTGGTCGCGGGACTTTGGTGGGGCCGGGGCGGAACGATCGCGGCATCAGATCAAGGCTAAACAGGGAGGGTAAATAAAGCGTTGGACGCTGTGCCGCGGTGGATTTGCTTGTCATGTGCGGATGGTTGCGGCAAAAGCGGAGGCCACGGCCCTAGAACAAAAGTCGATGTCTGGGAGGACATGGAACAAATGCAGAAGAAACGTCTGTTGATTACGCGCCGCCTGCCGGCTGAGGCGGAAGCCCGCGCCAACCGCGATTATGACGTCGTCCAGAATGCGGACGATCACCAGATGACGACGGACGAGATCGTGGAGATGGCGAAGGATGTCGATGCCATCATGATCACCATCACCGACAAGATGCCGAGGGCCGCGGTTGAGCGGATCCCTGACCACATCAAGATCCTGTCGACTTACTCGATCGGCTTTGACCACATTGACCTGAAGGCGGCGGCAGAGCGTGGTATCAAGGTCGGTAACGCGCCGCATGGTGTCACGCTGGCGACTGCCGAGATCGCCATTCTCCTGTTGCTCGGCGCGGCGCGGCGTGCGGGCGAGGGTGAGCGCATGATCCGCACGCGCAGCTGGCCGGGCTGGGCACCGCTGCAGCTCGTCGGGCAGCGCCTCGACGGCAAGAAGCTCGGCATCTTCGGTTTCGGAAAGATCGGCCGGGCATTGGCGAAGATGGCGCGCGGCTTCGACATGGAGATCCATTACCACGATATCATGCGCGCCAAGCCCGAGGACGAGCAGGGTGCAACGTATCACGAGACGCTCGACAGCCTGCTCAAAGTTTCGCAGTTCTTCTCGATCAACGCGCCTGCGACAGAACAGACGCGCTACTTCTTCAACAAATCTACGATCGAGAAGATGCCGCACGGCGCCATCGTGGTGAACACGGCGCGCGGCGATCTCGTCAAGGACGAGGATCTGATCGCGGCTCTGAAGTCAGGACGGATTGGCGCTGCCGGTCTCGACGTCTTCAACGGGGAGCCGAAGATCAACGAAGGCTATTACGATCTGCCGAACACATTCCTGCTTCCGCATCTGGGATCTGCCGCCATCGAGGCACGCAACCAGATGGGGTTCGAGGCGCTCGATAATATCGATGCGGCGTTCGCCGGTAATAAGATGCCGTTCGCGCTCAACTGAGTAGGCGTAGCGACAGCGTTATCCGTGCATCGATCTGCAATTTCGTGAGACGATAAAGGCCCGGCGCCAAAGAGCCGGGCCTTTATTCGTCGTGGGTGTCACCGTTGACGGATAAGGGTGCTGCTGATCAGGCTTTAACCATTGCCGTTCTTGCGCGATGAAAAAGCGTCGAGCCAGAAATCGTAAGCGCACATCAGCGCAGTTATGATCAGCACGATCTTGAGAGACAAACTCTCGACCCAGATTCCCAGGATGGCGAGAAATACCGCGAACGCCGCAAGTGAAATGAACGCCAGGATCTTATCGTACATGTCCGATCTCCTTTATGCGGCGGTGCTGTCGGATTGACCGGCCAGGTGCATCTCAAGCCAACGTGCAGTTCTGAGCAAGCGGCCGTCGTCCCGGCGCGCGCCAACCAACTGCACACCCAGAGGCAAGCCATCGACCTCGAGCAGCGGCACGGAGATGGCGGGCATTCCGAGATAGGTCCATAGACCGTTGAAGATCGGGGAGCCCGTTATGTCTTCCGCCAGACGCGGCGCGGTGCCGGGAGAGGCCGGTGTCAGTATCGCCGTGTAACGCGTGAAAAGGGCTGCAATCTTGCTGTATGCCGCTTCGCGAGCGGCGATCGCCTCGAGATACTTGCGGACGGGGACGCTGCTGCCTTGCGTCAACCGTTCACGCAGGCCCGGCGAGAGCTTGTCGGCATGGTTATCGAGCAGCGGTCCGTAGTAGGCCGCATTCTCGGCCAGCTGGACAATGCGCTGCCACTCGATGACATCAGCGAGAATCGGCGCATCAATTTCCTCGATCGAGGCGCCCAGTGCGGACGCCAGCTCGCGATAGGCTTCATGCAGATTCGGGCTGGCGTCTGCCCAGGGCGGTGTCTTGATGAACGCGAGAAGCGGAGCCACCGGCGGCTCCTGCAGGGCAATGCCGGCGAGGTTGGGTTGACTGCGAGGATAGCTTACCGGGTCGTCCGGATCGTGTGCGGCGATACAGTCGACAAGGAGGGCCGCGTCCTCGATTGAGCGGGTTAACACGCCGATCGTGTCGAGCGTGTGCGACTGCAACAGCACGCCGCGACGCGAGATGAGCCCGAGCGTCGGTTTGTAGCCGTAGATGCCGCAGTAGGACGCGGGACGTAACACGGAGCCCGCGGTCTGTGAGCCCAGTGCGGCAGGCACCATGCCTGCGGCGACAGCCGCAGCGGAGCCGGCCGAAGATCCACCCGGCGAATGGCCAGGTGCCGCGGGATTTTTCGTTTCGGCCGGTGTCAACAGCGCTAATTCTGTCGTGACCGTCTTGCCCAGGATGATGGCGCCAGTCGAGCGCAAGGCAGCGACACAGAATGCATCCGCAGAGGGGCGGCGGCCGGAGAAGATCGGCGAACCGTTCTCGGTCGGCATGTCAGCCGTGTCGATGATGTCCTTGATGGCGACGGGGACACCATGAAGCGGCCCGCAGCCATTCCCGGTCTGGCGCCAGCGGTCGGCCCGCCGTGCCTGTTCGATCGCATAGGCAGGATCGACCCAGGCGAAAGCGCCGATATCTGGATCAAGCTGCGATATGCGGTCGAGGCATGCGGATACCAGCGCCTCGGAGGTCACCCTGCCAGCGGCGATCTCCGCGGCCGAGGCGGCGAGACCCAGATTTGCGGCATCGCTACCAGTGCCAGAGGCGTGACGGCGATCACTTGCCATAGAAGTACTCAGGCAGCCAGAGGGCGATGTCGGGGAAAAGATACAGCATCAACATCGAGATCAGCACCATGCCCAGATAGGGCATGCAGCCCTTGAATATCTGCATCAACTGCACGTGCGGTGGCGCTATGCCCTTCAGGTAATACGCCGCCATTGCCATCGGTGGCGTGAGGAACGAAGTCTGCAAGTTGAGCGCGATCAGGATGCCGAAGAAGAGCGGGTCGACATTGAAGTGCGGCAACAGTGGCAGGAAGATCGGCACAAAGATGATGATGATCTCCGACCACTCCAGCGGCCAGCCCAGGAGGAAGATGATGATCTGGGTAAGGATGAGGAAGGTGATGGGCGACAGGTCGAGAGCAAGGACGAATTCCTTCACCAGGTGTTCGCCGCCAAGGTAGGAGAACACGGACGAAAAAGTCCACGAGCCGACGAAGAGCCAGCACACCATCGCGGATGTGCGTACCGTGAGGTAAACGCTTTCCTTCAGCCGATCCCAGGTGAGTGAGCGGTACATCGCAGCCAGTATCAGTCCACCCATCGAACCGACTGCGGCGGCCTCGGAGGGTGTTGCAAGACCGAACAGGATGGCGCCGAGGACTGAGAGGATCAACGCGGCAAGCGGCACGAATGACGTGATCACCATGCCGGTCAACTGAAGCGTCGACATTTTCGGAATGTCTTCATCGCGCGGGGGTGGCGCGATGTCGGGGCGCAATATCGCCCGGCCAATCACATAGAGCATATAGAGGCCGGCCAGCATGAAGCCCGGAAAGAAGGCTCCTGCGTAAAGCTTGACCACGGATACGTTGGTCGTTGCCGAATAGACGATCAGCATGATCGACGGCGGTATGAGGATGCCCAGGCAACCTCCGGCACAGATGACGCCGGCCGCATAAGACGTGTCGTAGCGCGCGCGCAGCATCTGAGGAAAGGCCAGCAGGCCCATCAGTGTGACGACCGCGCCGACGATGCCGGTTGCCGTGGCAAAGAGCGCGCAGGTGAGAAGTGCGGCGACGGCCATGGATCCGGGCACGCGGCGCGCTGCGACCTGAAGGGTGGTGAACAGTCGGTCGACGATATTGGCTCGTTCGACAATGTAGCCCATGAATAAGAAAAGGGGCACAGCTGTCAGCACGTCGCTCGACATCACCGAATATGTCTGGTTGACGAACAGATCGAATATTCGGTTGTCGAAGATCGTCTGCATCCGCGTCGGATCGTAATAGGCGTAGTAGCCGAAGCCGACGCCCATTGCCATCAACGTGAAGGCGATTGGAAATCCCAAAAGAATGATGAAGATGAAGAGTGCCAGCATCATGATGGCGACTTGAGGGTCGGTCATCGGGCGCTCCCCTTACCGTTGTCTCCAAGCTCGGACTGGACCTCTGCGTGGTCCTCGGCCTGATGCAAAATCATGGTTTCTGTTTCCTCGACGTCGGCGATCTTCTCAGGCCACTTGTTTTCCCGGATGCACAGGATGCAGCGAGCGACCTGCGCCAAGCCCTGGATAAACAGCAGCACGCCGGCTGCGGGGATGATCATCTTGAAATGGAAAATCGGCACGTTCGCTGGGCTCATGACAGAGACCTCGCGATAGCCGAGCGACTGGTCGGCGAATGTCCAGCCGGCAAAAATGAGGGCCAGAACGGCGGGGTAGAAGAAAATCAGATACAGGGTCAGCTCGATGACGGCCTGCGCGCGCGGCTTCCACATGCGGAAGAACACGTCGCCGCGGACGTGTCCGTCACGCGAGAGCGTGTAGGCACCGCCCATCATGAACAAGGTGCCATACATCATGTAGCTCAGATCGAAAGCCCAGGAGGTGGGGTCGCGCAGGACGTAGCGCACGAACACCTCGTAGGCGACGCCAAAGGTCATGGCGATGATGCACCAGGCGAACGCATGGCCCACCCATTGCGAGAATTTATCGATAGCGAAAATGAAGGATCGCACTTCAATCTCCCCCGACGTTCTCAACCAGCCGAAGGGTGGGTGTTCAATGACACCCACCCTCGCATAGTTTCCGGCGTCCTGTCGATCAAGCCTTTTGCAGCTTGCCAGGGAAGTAGTGGTTGTAGGCCAGCTCGTAATCGGCGGCATTCGTGAGGTAGTAGAATGCAACGCGATCAGACCATTCCTTCTGGCTGTCGATAACCTTTTTGAAGAAAGGATCCTGGTTCAACTTTTCGAGCACCTTGTCCCAGCTCTTGAGCTGCGCTTCCATGACGGACTTTGGTGTGCGGTGCACCTTGACGCCGTCTTCCTTCATCAGGCCCTGCAGGTCCTTGGAGTACCGGTCCAGTCCCAATCCATAGTTGGCGGTCGATGCAGCCTCCGCTCCATACTCGAGGATCGCCTGGATTTCCGCGGGAAGTGAATCGAACTTCTTCTTGGAGAAGATGATCTCGAAGAACTCGGCGGCCTGGTGATAGGAGCCCAGCATGTAGTCCTTGGAGACGTTCTGAGCGCCAAACTGGCGGTCTGACGTCGGATTGTTGAACTCGAACGCCTCGATCACGCCGCGTTCCAGCGCCGGGATGATCTCGCCGCCGGGAAGCTGCGTCACCTTCAGGCCCATGCCCTGCATGATGTCCGTGGCGAGGCCGACGGTGCGGTACTTCAGGCCCTGCATATCATCAACGGACTTGATCTGCTTCTTGAACCAGCCGAGCGGCTGGGTCGGCATCGGCATGGCAAAGAAGCCGACGACGTCGAGCTTGAGAATGTCCTGGGTAAGCTCCTTGTAGAGCGCCCGGCCGTCGGCTGACTGGATCCAGGCCAGCATCTGCGTGGCGTCGCAGCCGAGCACCGGGCCGGTGCCGAACAATGAGGCAGCCTTGTTCTTACCGTACCAATAGGCTGTCACGGTATGAGCGGCATCGAGCACGCCGGTATGGCAGGCGTTCTGAACCTCGAAGGCCTTGACCACGGCGCCAGCCGGCAGGAGGTCGAACTTGAGGCGGCCGCCGGCCATCTTTTCACAGCGGTCGGTGTACTGCTTCGCCATCTCCTGGAAGATGTCTGAGGCGCCCCACGATGACTGCATCTTCAATGTTACGGTTTCAGCACGCGAAACATTGGGCATGGCAACGGTGCCGGTGGCGGCAACGCCAGCGGCTACCGCGCTCCCTTTCAGGAATCTGCGGCGCGAAACGGATTTCGATTGATTCTTAGAAGTCATACGGCGTTATCTCCCTGACTTTATATGCGTTGTTCTGAATTTCCATGGATGCATTCTTTGGCAACCTTGGCATGCCATATAGCGCAAATTGCCGCGGCCTGTCGCGCGAAAATTGGATATTCGAACCATTCTATTGGCGTACTTTATCAATCATGACGACGCTCGATCGAGTCCCGGCAATGTCCGTTTGGAAGCTGCCGGTCGCGCGATACAATTGATGGCGCGGTGCAGCAAAAGACGTCTTTCGGAGATGCGTTCCTCTGCTACATGCCTGCGTGCCAGGGCTTGCCGACAAAGCGACGGATACAGTCATCGGCATCCTTGCTGAACTCTGAAACGTTGCGGGCTTGATGCGTGTGGTTCCGGCGTTTGGCCGCAGGTTGTGGCGCTTGACCGACATCGTCGCAGATTTTATAGCGGGGCACCTCGCGCAGACCCTCGATCACGTTCGCTGCCCCGGCCCCCATAGCACCTTCGCATGTGCCACGGGGACAGACTCGTGCGGCGCAAACATCGCCGGTCGCGGCGGCGGGGCAGCCGAGGAGAACAACCCAAATGTCGAATGAGAAGCGCCCTGCAGGCCGCCATTTCCTGCAGATTCCAGGCCCCAGCCCCGTTCCCGATCGCATCCAGCGCGCCATCGCCCGCCCGATCCTTGACCATCGCGGCCCCGAATTTCAGGCATTGTCGCAGCGCGTGCTCGACAAGATCAAGGGCATCTTCAAGACGCGCAACCCGGTCATCATCTTTCCATCGTCAGGAACGGGGGCATGGGAGGCGGCACTCGTCAACACGTTGTCGCCTGGCGATCGCGTGCTGATGGTGGAGACCGGCCAGTTCGCGACGCTGTGGAAGAATATGGCGATGAAGCTCGGCTTGCAGCCAGAGTTCATTGCGACGGACTGGCGCTCGGGCGTCGATGCCAACGAGGTGGAGGCGCGGCTCAAGGCCGATACAGGTCACCAGATCAAGGCGGTCTGCATCGTGCATAACGAAACGGCCACCGGCTGCCGCAGCGATATCCAAGCCGTGCGCAGCGCGCTCGACGCAACGAAGCATCCGGCGCTGCTGATGGTCGATACGATTTCGTCGCTGGCCGTCATGGATCTGCAACATGACGCTTGGGGTATCGACGTCACCATCTCCGGGTCGCAGAAGGGCCTCATGCTGCCGCCGGGGCTGTCATTCAATGCAGTATCGGACAAGGCGCTCGACGCGGCCAAGAGCGCCAAGCTGCCCAAGGCATACTGGAACTGGGACGACATGCTGGCCAACAACGCCACAGGGTTTTATCCCTACACGCCGGCGACCGGCCTGCTCTACGGTCTGGACGTGGCGGTCGACATGCTCAACGAGGAGGGGCTGGCGAACGTATTCGCGCGTCACGAGCGGCTGGCCGAGGCCACACGCCGCGCTGTGAGCGCATGGGGTCTGGAGATTCTGTGCGCCAATCCGTCCGATTATTCTCCGGCGGTGACAGCGGTCGTAATGCCCGATGGCTTCAACGCCGATCATTTCCGCAAGATGGTGCTGGACCGGTTCGACATGTCGCTCGGCACCGGTCTCGGCAAGGTTGCGGGCAAGGTATTCCGCATTGGTCATCTCGGCGACACGAACGAGCTCACGATTATCGGCGCGCTGTCAGGTGTGGAGATGGCACTGAGCATCGCCGGCGTGCCGCACCGACAGGGTGGTGTCGCCGCGGCGATGAACTACCTTGCAGGCCGCACCGAGCAGGTGAAGGCCGAAGCCGCCTGATTGACCGGACGGCGGGCGATCGCGTTTCATTGAAATATGGGGTCGATCCCGTCTTCTGTTTCGAGCGTGTTTTTCACGCTGAACCGCTGCACACGTCGACTCGACACGCCAGAGCAGGTCCGGTTTTGGTGCAGTCACATGGATAACTGCGACCTGCGTCTCAGGTCGTTGTCGGGGAGACCGAGTTCATGCTTTCGTTGGAAGCTTGAACACTTCCCTCTCAGTCGATCAGACTTTAGTCTCAGGGTGCGAGGGGCAACTCTCGCGCCTTTTTCGTTCACGCATTTGTCGTATGCGAGCAGACCGGAGACAGGATGGCTGCTGACGAGATTTATCTATTCGATGCCTATGGCACGTTGCTGGACGTGCATTCTGCGGCGGCGCGTCTCAGCGGGCGGATCGGTCCGGTTGCGGATCGCCTCTCGGAGATATGGCGGGCCAAGCAGCTCGAATACTCCTGGATTCACGCCGCGACGGGACAGCGGACAACGTTCTGGACGTTAACGGAACGCAGTCTCGACTATGCCATTGCGGCCAGTGGCGCGTCGCTTGATGATGAAACGCGGGCACTCCTGCTTGACGCCTATCGCGAACTCGAAGCGTATCCGGAGGTGGCGTCTACTCTCAAAGCGCTCAAGGCGCGTGGTTCTCGTTTGGCCGTCCTCTCGAACGGCGATCCCGATCTCCTGGAGCGTGCCGTCGACAGTTCTGGTCTTACGGATTTCTTCGACAGGTTGCTCTCGGCAGCGGATGCGGAGACGTTCAAGCCTCATGCCGCTGTCTACAGGCTGGCAGTCGAAGCGTTCGATGTGCCACCCGAAGCCATGACGTTCTGCTCGTCCAATCGTTGGGACATTGCCGGCGCCAGTACGTTCGGGTTCCGCTGCATCTGGATTAACCGGTTTGGCCGGCCAGACGAATATCCCGAAATGCAGCCGGAAAAGGTTGTATCAAGCCTTGAAGGTCTTCTGGCCGTCAACGGCTGACAAGGCGGCGCAAACATTCTGTTGACGGCGGTCAAGGTTGCGCGACACTGTTGTGCGTAACGTTCCATACCGGGGCGCGGCCCGAAGACTGCGTCATTGCTGCTCGACGCGCAGGCGATCGAGTTGAATAATGGCGGCGAAGGAGGAAGCATATGCTCTTCAAGCACATCCTTATACCGACGGACGGCAGCGAGCTTTCGCTCAAGGCCGTGCAGCATGGAATTGCCCTTGCCAAAGCAATGGGGGCGCAGGTGACGGCCATGACGGTGCAACCGCCGCTCACTGATTTCGTCGTTGAGGGCGTGACGATCTCCGTCGGCGCTGCACAGCGCGATGAGCTTGCCAACCAGTTCGATCACCGCATGGATGCCGCGCGGGCAGAGGCGAAGGCGCAGGACGTGCACCTGGGGACGATCCAGGTCGAAGACCGCGAGCCGTGGCGAGCCATCATCGACGTGGCCAAGAAGAAGGACGCCGATCTCATCGTGATGGCCTCGCATGGGCGTCGCGGCGTTTCCGCGATGGTGCTCGGCAGCGAGACACAGAAGCTGCTGACGCACTCGACGGTGCCGGTGCTCGTCTATCGCTGAGAGCGGTAAGCGGCGTTCCTTTTCTGCCAGCGTTGGCGGCAACCGACGTATGGGGTACGCATCTGGTGCCATTCAAGCAGTCCGTCATTCCAACGGTGGCCACGTTACAGCAGAACGCGCCGGAATCCTCCGGCGCGTTCTTTTTTGCCTGGTGCACGAATTGCACGTGCAGATGGCTTGCTCAGTGGGCCGATGCGGCAGCCATGCCAATGCCCGTCTCCGAGCGCAGCTTCTGTGCCTCGTAGGACTCGCGCTCCTTGGCTGCTGTGGCCGTGCGGTCGATAAACGAGAAGAACCAGATGCCGACGAACGCCGCGGTCATGGAGAACAGCGCCGGGTTGGAATAGGGGAAGGGTGATGAGCCTTTCGGCATACCGAGCACGTCCTCCCATACCGACTTCGAAAGCACCACCATCGTCACGGAGCTGACGAGGCCGATGAGGCCGCCGATCACCGCGCCCTTGGTCGTCGTGTTTTTGGAGAAGATCGACATGACGAGCACGGGAAAGTTGATCGAGGCCGCAACCGAGAACGCGAGGCCCACCATGAAGGCCACGTTCTGCTTCTCGAAGATGTAGCCGAGGACAATGGCGATGATGCCGATCACCACGGCGGCGATCTTGGAGATCCTCACTTCGGTTTGCTCGTTGGTGTGGCCACGGGCGATCACCGAGGCATAAAGATCATGGCTGACCGCGGTGGCTCCCGCAAGCGTCAGGCCGGCGACCACCGCCAGGATGGTTGCAAACGCGACCGCGGAGATGAAACCGAGGAACAACGAGCCGCCAACAGCCTTCGAGAGATGCACGGCTGCCATGTTTGTGCCGCCGAGCAGGTCCTTCACCTTGTCGTAGGCGCCGTTGGCACCGAGCTTGAAGTAGGAGGGATCGTTCATCAGCAGCGTGATGGCGCCAAAGCCGATGATGAACGTCAGGATGTAGAAGTAGCCGATAAATCCCGTCGCGAAGAACACTGACTTGCGTGCTTCCTTGGCGTTAGAGACCGTGAAGAAACGCATCAGGATGTGCGGCAGACCCGCAGTGCCGAACATCAGGGCAAGGCCAAGAGAGATCGCCGAGATGGGATCGGAGATGAGCGCACCCGGACCCATGATCGAGACGGCTTTGGGATGCACCTCGATCGCTTTCTTGAACAACGCTTCCGGAGAGAAGCTGAACTGGGCGAGCACCATCAGCGCCATGAAGGTGGCGCCGCCGAGCAGAAGACAGGCTTTGATGATTTGCACCCACGTTGTCGCCGTCATGCCGCCGAACGCGACATATATGATCATGAGCATTCCGACCGAGATTACCGCGTAGAGGTAGTCGAGGCCGAAGAGAAGCTCGATCAGCTTGCCGGCGCCGACCATCTGCGCGATGAGGTAGAACGCGACGACGGTCAACGTGCCGATTGCGGACATGGTGCGCACCGGCACCGGCTGCAGCCGGAACGAAACGACATCGGCAAACGTGTACTTGCCGAGATTGCGCAGGCGCTCGGCAATCAGGAACAAGATGATAGGCCAGCCGACCAGCCAGCCCACCGAGTAGATGAGGCCGTCGAATCCGGATGCGAAGACGAGACCGGAGATACCGAGGAATGAGGCCGCCGACATATAGTCACCGGCTAGCGCCAGTCCATTCTGAAAGCCAGTGATGCCGCCGCCGGCTGTGTAGAAGTCGGCTGCAGATTTATTTCGGGCGGCAGCCCATTTGGTGATGCCGAGCGTGAACAGCACGAACAAGCCGAACATCGCCACGGCCTCAAGGTTGAGCGGTTGCTTGCTGCCGCCTTCAATGGCTCCAGCCGCCGACGCCGCAGGGATGAGGAGGCCGAGCCAGGCGAGTGATGCAAGGGTGCGGGAAAGAATGCGGCACATGATCAAATGTCCTCGCTGATCTTGCGCGTCAGGGCGTCGAACTCGCTGTTTGCGCGATGCACGTAGATGCCGGTGAGCACGAAGGCCGAGACGATGACAAATACGCCGAGCGGAATACCGATGGTGGTTACGCCGCCAGCGATCGGAGTGGCCAGTAATGCCTTGTCGAAGGCAACCAGCAGAACGAAACCGAAATAGATGACCAGCATTATGATCGAGAGAACAATTCCAAAGCTCGTGCGTTTGCGCACAAGCTCGTCATAGGCTGGATGGGACCGGATGCGTTTCATTTCTTCAGGCGACATGAGCGCTTTCTCCTTGGTGCACGCGGCCGAGATCGAGCGTCGTCGACGACGCGGAGATCTGCCGGCTGCGGTCAGAGCGAATTTGATTGTTTGTTTGCGTCTGAATTCTCGCTAGTGCCCTTTCGTCTCTGCTTCACGTTGCAAAGATATTGGCGGGCAACTCAGCTATGCCTGAAGTCAGGGCGGGAAGAAATTTAGCAGTTAGTTGGGAAATTGATTGATATGGAATTTTTTCATCACAATCTTTTTAAGTCGAAAGATAGGCTGGCGTGGCAGGTGGCCTGATAGGAAACAGTTGCGAAATCAGCAAGAAGGCAATCGGTTTGGGAGCAGTGCCAGTCCGTGCGCGGGGGCTGCATCAGCTCTGTCGCGTTTCACTTGAAATCGCAGAACGACCTCGATGGAAGCAGTCGTGCTCCCACCTCAGCCGATCAGGCTCTATTACCGAGCGTTCAGATGTGAATCAAACGCCTCACGTGCCCGCATCAGCGATGGTGGTCGCCTCGGGTGCGCAGTGGGCGCCGATCTCGAAATCGGACAAGCGCAGCACGTGACGGCAGAACATCAGTCTATCGTCGGCGTGGCGTATCTTGGTCGGCCAATCCGTTCCGAGTTCGATCAGATGCAGGCGCGACCAGCCCGAAACTACGAACGCGTAAGACTTGGCACCGACGGATCCGGTATCTGCCTGCGGTGTCGGACTGGCGATCAGAATTCCCAGGGATGCAAACGCGACAAGACCCAATCCAGTGCGCTTCGCGGTGGACATGCTCGTCCCCTTTCGCGGTTTGACTGTTGGATTCGCGATGCAACGATCTTAGTGATTCGATCTGCAACCGTGACGACGAACGACTGCCCACCTGTCCATTTTTTCACGCGGTGAGTCTTTCGGGACTCACATTTGCCAGCGCGGACCGTTTATGCCGAGCGACAGGCGGGCGTGGCAGCACCCGCAGCATCGCTCAGAGCGGCCAGACCAGCAGGATCATGGGCACGCCGACGGCGACGACAATGAGCTCCAATGGCAGTCCGAGCTGCCAGTAATCGCCGAAGCTGTAGCTGCCGGGTCCCATGATTAGGGTGTTGTTCTTGTGTCCGATGGGCGTGAGGAAGGCGCACGACGCTGCGACCGCGACGGCCATCAGGAATGGATCGGGGTTGGCGCCGAGATTGGCTGCCACCTCGACGGCGATTGGGGCAGCGACGAGGGCCGTGGCGGTGTTGTTCAGAACATCCGACAGCGTCATCGTGAGCGCCATGATGATGGTCAGGACCGCCCAGGCCGGCAATCCCATCGATAGGTCCACCAGACCCTTGGCCAGAACCTGGGTTGCACCTGAGGTTTCCAGCGCTGCACCAATCGGAATGAGCGAACCGATCAATACGACGACCGGCCATTCGATCGTCTCATAGAGGTCGCGCAGGGGTATGATGCCAATCAGGACATAAATGATGGCCACGATGGCCAGCGCTATAGGCAGGTAAAGGATGCCGAAGCTGGACAACGCGATGGCAACTGCAAATATGGTCCCGGCAAGGAGAGCCTGCGAGCGGTTCTGCATCTCGAGCCCGCGCTCACGAAGCGGCAGCACACCGGTCGCCTCTATAAACTGCCCGACACCCTTCTGTGGCATCAAGAGCAGGAGAACGTCACCGCCCGTCAGCGCCATGCGTCGCACACGGGTCGCCAGGCGCCGCCCCTGGCGCGAGACGCCGACAAGCCAGACACCGAAGCGGTCAACGAGCTGCAACGATGTACTCGAGCGACCTTCGATCGAGCTTCCCGGGCGAACGACAACCTCGACCAGTTCCAATTCAGCATGCTCAAGCTCGACAAGATGGTGTTTCTTTTCGACGTAGGCCAGCGCGTGCTCGTTGGCAAACTTGTCGAGATGCTCGGCGGCTGTCTCCAGCAGCAGTACGTCGCCGGGCTGGAGCTTGATCCAGCCTGCGGCGTGCGGCAGGCGCTGATGCTCGCGTATCACGCTCAA
The DNA here is from genome assembly GCA_036768475.1 of Hyphomicrobiaceae bacterium. GTDB lineage: Bacteria > Pseudomonadota > Alphaproteobacteria > Rhizobiales > Hyphomicrobiaceae > JAEUMD01. The sequence goes on from DAIPMW010000004.1 coordinate 128,934, forward strand.
CAGGGTTATCTCGGCCTCGTTGCAGGCAGCCTCCACCTCGACCATCGATTTACCGGCAAGGCCCGAGCTTTCCGTAATGCTGAGCTCTGCAATGTAATCGTCAAGCTTGTAGGGCTGGTACTCCGAAGACGTATCTTCCTCGGGTTGCGGAATGAGGCGCCATCCCAGCAAAGCGATGAAGAGCACGCCCGCGACCGCGCATGCGATCCCCACAGGCGCAAAATCGAACATCTGGAAGGGTGCGCCGAGCGCGCGTTCCCGGAACGTCGAGACAATGATATTGGGCGGCGTACCGATCAGCGTAACCAGACCCCCCAGGATGGTCGCGAACGAGAGCGGCATGAGGGTGAGGCCAGGCGCGCGTTTGGCCTTGCGGGCGGCTTCGACGTCGACGGGCATCAGAAGTGCCAGTGCGCCGACATTGTTCATGAAAGATGAGAGGAGGGCGCCAAGTCCGGAAATGCGCGCAATGTGGGCGGGAACGCTGGCACCTGTGCGAAGCACGGTCCGCGCCAGCAGCGCAACGGCGCCAGAGCTTGCCAGTCCATGGCTGACGATAAGAACGAGCGCGATGATCACTGTTGCGGGATGGCCGAATCCCTCGAAAGCCCTATCGCCAGGAATGGCTCCAAGAACAACCGATGCGATCAGCGCGCCGAATGCGACGAGATCATAGCGCCATCGGCCCCAGATCAGCATCATCAAGACGGCGACAAGCAGCGTCAGGATGGTGATTTGCTCGGCTGTAAACGTCATGTCGAACGTTGTCGTCTGTCCGCCAGCGAAAGGCAAGCCGTGGCAGCTCTGACGTTTGGGGAGCCGAGAGGAGATGAATGATGGTGTCGCGCTGCGGTGCCTGGTCCGTGCCGGAAATACGTACGCGCCGGGCTCCTGTGTGGCGCCGGCGCGTACGTATGGATCTGACGCGGTGTCAGGCAGCGGTGTGAATCAGAACAGTCCGGCGGACTTGATTTCGCTCTGGCAGCGCTTGCCGAGTTGGAAGAATTTCATTAGCACGCAGCGCTTGACCTTCGATACCGATGGGCTAGGGCCGATGCACAATCGGCGGACATCGCCCTCGCAGGCGGCGCGCAAAGCCGGCGTTACCTCTGGCGGAAGCTTGAAATTATCCTGGGCTGAAACAGGTGCGGCGGCCATCAGAGTGAATGCTGCCATACTGAAGCGGAACATTAGGAATCCCCGTACTGACTTTTGCCTTGAATTCGAATTGTGCCGCAAAGACCATGCCGGTGGCGGCGGAATAAGGGCGCCAGTCGTCTCTGCGACAGCTGACCGCACGCATGGCCATGAACACTGTTTTTATGGCTACGCACGGCACTGTTTACGCGCGGTTTTTTCCGATGTTGAAGTAGCGTAGTCTGGGCCAGGACGCGGCCGTGGGGATAACTGCGCCGTGCCATACGGCCGAGCGAGGATGCACGTTCGCTGCAATCGGCATGCGGTCAGGGATGCACGGACCTATTTCATCGTTGGGATCGAGAAGTCCGCGCCGGTGCGGATGCCTGACGGCCAGCGCGAGGTAACGGTCTTGGTCTTGGTATAAAACCGGACAGCATCGGGTCCATGCTGGTTCAGGTCGCCAAAGCCGGAGCGCTTCCAGCCGCCGAACGTGTAGTAGGCGAGTGGGACCGGAATCGGCACGTTGATCCCGACCATGCCGACGTTGACCTTGGCTGCAAAGTCGCGCGCGGCATCACCATCGCGCGTGAAGATAGCGACGCCGTTGCCATATTCATGGTCGCTGGGCAGGCGGATCGCGTCATCATACGATCTGGCACGCACCACCGAGAGAACGGGACCGAAGATCTCTTCCTTGTAAATGCGCATGTCGGGCGTGACGTGATCGAACAGCGAGCCGCCGAGATAGAAACCGTTCTCGTAGCCCTGCATTTTGAAACCGCGGCCATCGACGACAAGCTGTGCGCCCTCGCTCACGCCAAGGTCGATATAGTCCTTCACCTTTGCGAGATGCTGGCGCGTGACGAGCGGCCCGAAGTCGGCGTCGAGTGCGGTGGAGGGCCCGACCTTCAGACCTTCCACACGAGGCACCAGCTTGTGCATGAGACGCTCTGCGGCGTCCTCGCCAACGGGCACGGCAACGGAGATCGCCATGCAGCGCTCGCCTGCCGAACCATAGCCGGCGCCGATCAAAGCATCGACAGCCTGGTCCATGTCGGCATCGGGCAGGATAATCATGTGGTTCTTGGCACCGCCGAAACATTGCACACGCTTACCGTGGGCTGCTCCTTGCGCATAAACGTACTGGGCGATATCGGAGGAGCCGACGAACCCGACGGCCATGATGTCGGGATCATCGAGGATCGCATCGACGGCAACCTTGTCGCCGTTGACGACGTTGAAGATGCCGGGAGGCAGACCTGCCTCGAGAAACAGCTCAGCAAGCATCAGCGGTACCGACGGATCGCGCTCCGACGGCTTCAGGATGAAGGCATTGCCGCAAGCGATTGCGGGTGCCGCTTTCCACAGCGGGATCATGGCGGGAAAGTTGAACGGCGTGATGCCGGCGACGACGCCAAGGGGTTGGCGCATGGAATAGATATCGATGCCGGGGCCGGCTCCCTCGGTGTATTCCCCCTTCATCAGGTGCGGGATGCCGCATGCGAACTCCGCCACTTCCAAGCCACGCTGGATGTCGCCCTTGGCATCGGGAATGACCTTGCCATGCTCGCGAGCCAGGGCGTCGGCAAGCTTGTCCATATCGCGGTTCAAGAGATCGACAAACTTCATCATGACACGGGCGCGCCGCTGCGGGTTCGTCGCGGCCCAGCCCGGCTGGGCGGCCTTGGCGTTGGCGACCGCGGAGCGGACATCGGCAACACTGGCGAACCCGACGCGGGCCGCAATCTCGCCGGTCATCGGCCAGTAGACGTCGCCGAAGCGGCCGGAGGTGGCGGGAACCGGCTTGCCGCCGATGAAGTGGGTCAGCTCTTTGGTCATAGGTCCTCCCGCGCGCCAACTTTGACGTTTGTTGCCTCAGTTCAATCTCCCCCATGTCTTGCGCTCTTTGACGGTTTGCATCAATTCCTATAAATTCACGATCCGTTATGCAAAAAATCACACACGGATTCGATTGGGATCAGTTGAGGATCTTCCTTGCGGTGGTGCGCGCAGGGCAGTTCCTGGGCGCGGCGCGCCGGCTGGGAGTCGATCAGGCGACCGTTACGCGGCGTATCCGCACTTTGGAGACGAACCTCGGCGTGCGATTGTTCGACCGCCTCACCACAGGCTCGGTACCGACGGCTGCGGGGCGGGAACTCGTCGCGCGGGCAGAGCGCATCGAGGCCGAGGTATTGCGGCTTGAAGCGGAGCTGTCGCAGGCGAGCGATGCCGTCGAGGGGCGTGTACGCGTCGGCGCGCCTGATGGCTTCGGCACCTTATTCCTCGCTTCGCGGTTCGTGGCGTTCATCGAGACGTATCCGCGAGTCGAGATCGATCTGGTGCCGCTGCCCCGCTCGTTTTCTTTGTCGAAGCGCGAGGTCGATCTTGCGATCACCGTCGAGCGTCCGATGGAAGGGCGGCTCACCGTGCGCAAGCTCACCGACTACACATTGTCGCTTTATGCCTCGCGCAGCTACCTGGCGAAAGCCCCGCTTCTGCGCTCGCGCGAGGATCTTGGAGCGCACCGCCACGTGACATACGTGCCGGATCTCCTGTTTGCGCCTTCGCTCGACGTCCGCGCGGAACTTGGGCTGGCAGAAGCGCGCGCGTTTCAGTGCGCGAGCGTTCTGGGGCAGATCGAGGCGGTCAGGAGCGGCATGGGGATAGGCCTGTTGCACGACTACGCTGCGCGGTCGCATGACGATATCGAACTGGTGCTGCCGGATGTGCGGTTCATGCGAACCTATTGGATCGTCGCCCATGCCGACATTGCGCGATCTGCCCCCGTTCGTGCTGTGCACGATCATATCGCCGCACTGACGGCATCCGAGCGGCGCGCCTTCGTCCGGGATCAGCAGGCATGAACGCGGCCGCTCGCGGATTCGAGCAGGTCCCCTGTGCATTCAACGTGAGGATCGCGGCGTGCCCGAAGTCCTTGTTTAAGGGACTAAATCCAGCTTTTACTGGAGGATCGAGCGCTTCCATCCCCGCCGGAGCACGTTTTTCACGCTGAACCACTGCACATTATTAATTACACGCTCTAACCGGCCGGCTTGTCGAACACGCGATGCAGAGCTTCGGCAACGCGCACGCTATCGACGTCGTCCTTGTGAATGACATCAGTGGCGCCGGCCTCGATCAGGACCGACTTGCGCTTTCGCGTGGCCTCTCCAGAAACGACCACGACAGGGCCTTCGTAGCCGGCGCGGCGCAAAAACGGCAAGGTCTGTACGGCGTTGTCGCTGGGCTTCAATACGTCGTCCAGGAAGATGATCTCGGGAGGACGTGCGATCACTTCGTCCAATGCGCGCCCGAGTGTTGCGGCACGGCGGATTTCGATGTCATAGCCGAACATCAAATGCAGCGTTGCTTTGAGGCGGTCGGCATCGAAGGTCTCATCCTCTACGATAAGGATGTTCGAAAGCCGGGGGAGGGTTGCACGTGACTTGGTAACCCCGCTGCGCTTGGCGAGGTAATCTCCTCCTGATTTATTAGACTTGCCCGTCATCTCGGGGTTTCCGCTGCCTTGTCGTTTTCCTGCAGAAGGTTGCACTTAGCGGTCTTTTCCACATCTCGCAACGCATTGCAGGCCCCTGGGGGCAATTTGATGAGCTTAGCTTAACCATTCTGCAGTCCAGAGGCTGAAATGGCAGCGATTGAGCTAATATCTGTAATATAAATACTTCGTACGGACGTTGTCGGGTTCGCGCGAACTCGTGCCGGTTGCGCTAGTCTCGACCTCATGCCCGCATTGGCCGGGCGGGCGGTGGCAGGCAGGTTCGGATGCAGCGCGGCGAGCGGCTGCGCCGTATCCTGTCAAGGAACTCAGACGTCCAGCGTCTTGGGCCAGATCAGGCGGAACGTGGTGCCGCGCCTCTTGGCAGGCTCGGAGTGGATTTCCAATCTGCCGCCGAGCGTAGCGACCGTGCGGCTGACGAACGCAAGGCCCATCCCGGTCGAACTTGTCCGGGCATTGAGGGTGCGGAACGGCAGCAGGATCGCAGCGTGATGCGCGGGATCGATACCCGGCCCATCGTCAATTACGGAAATCGTGAAGGTCTTGTGGCCATCCTTGGCTTCGAGTCTGATGTGGCCGACCGAGCGGTCGTGATGAACGATGGCGTTTTGAACGAGATTACGCAGGACGAGATCGAGCGCTGCAGCGACCGTGGTGACCTTGGGCCATCGGCCTGCGATCTCGATGGTGAAGCCATCAGGTATTGCAAGCGAGCGCGTGATATCCTCGGCGATGCGCCGGGTTGCGACCGGCTCGGCAATCTCGGCCTTGCAGCCGACGCTGGCGTAGTCGAGCAGAGCGGTCATCATGTCGGACATGCGCTGGGCGCGCTGGCCGATTTCATCGAGCCGCTGCTGGGCGGTCTGCGTGTCACCTGCGGCTATCAGGGCAGCCATGTTCTCGGTTGCGTAACGCAATGCGCGCAACGGCGACTTGAGATCGTGTGAAATGACCGCGGCAAAGTCCTCGAGATCCTGATTGGCACGCGCCAACTCGCTATTGGTACGGGCAAGCTCACGGGACTTTTCAGCGACGGTGGTCTCCGCGATGAGGCGAGCGCGCATCTGCTTGGACAACTCGTTTTCGAGATCCGAATGAGACGACGTGCGCGCCAGCAGCATCAGAAAATGATGATCTTCCTCATACCAGAACATCGTCAGGTTCAGGCGCGGCATGGCGTTGTCAGGTGAAGCGATGAGAACCGCCGGCAGGTCGATCACCTTGCCGGGCCGGTTCTTGAGATCGCGTATATCGTTTTCGAGTCCTATCAGCGGCAGGCAGGCATCGAGAAGAGGATCGCCGACCTCGATGAATTCGGCGAGGCGGCCGTAGCGGGCGGTAACGAGGAGATCCTCGCTGAACCAGACCAGACCATAGACACCGCGTTCGGCAAGAAGACGTCCGGCCGCCAGCAGCGGGCTTGGCGCCGGTGCGGCTTTCTCGTCGGAGTTCGTCGGGTCAACAGGTTTTTTCAAAGCCCTCGCCTCAGGATCGCAGCAGCAGCCTCATGAAAGGCGAGCCGGACGTTATCGCCTGTCAGCGCGCTGGTATGGAACACGCCTTTGCGGCTTGCAGAGAGTGCGTCGGGAAGGTTGAGTGGCTCGCCCTCGACGAGATCGAGCTTGTTGACGATAAGAGCCTGATAGCGCCCCGGGAAGTGCTCGCGAAAACCCTTCGACAATCTGAGCACCGTATCGAGCGTCGAGCGGCGCGTAACGTCGCCGATGATGAGGGCGGCGGATGCCTCTTTCATGTAGACATGACGGAACATCGCATCGCCGAAGTTTCCGTCGGTATCCCAGATGATGAGCGTGATCGCTGCATGGTCCTGTGTCGCTGGAACCTCGTAGCGGTAGATGTCGACGCCAAGGGTCGGCTTGTAGTCGGTATCGAAGCAATCGAATACGAGGCGCTTTACGAGCGAGGATTTACCGACACCGATCTCACCTAGCATCATAACCTTGCGGGCGATCATGGAGTGCGTTCGCCTTCAAATCCGGTTTCGAATTCGACGCGTCTATTCGGACTTTGCGGGCCGGTCTGCGGGGAGATGTCGTTGGTCGACAGGCGACCCACGGCAACCAGCCGGGACGCAGGGATGCCGCGGGCGATCAGGTCGCCGCGCACCTTTTCTGCTCTCAGCTGCGACAACGAACTGTTTCGCGTACTGGTGCCACGCTCATCGGTATAGCCGATCACACGAACGAGGCCGTCCGTATCGCGCATGAGCCAAGCTAGCATGTCGAGCGTCATCTGGGCCCGTTCCGGGTTACGGTAATCGGCGTCATCCGTAAAAAAGACTGCATTCGCGCCCACGAATTCGGCAAGCTTCTGGCGTGGTGTCGGCTCAGGTATGGCCGGTGGCGGCACCGGTTTAGGTATGGCGGCACGCGTCAGCTCCGACTGGATGACAGCAACGGTGACAAGCTGCAAGCGCTGGGCGAGCGTGTTCAACCGTTCGGCGGCGATCACATAGGCGGGTTGGGCTTCGGCGGCGAATGCCGCAGCTTTTTCAGCGGTCGGAGCGGGCGCGGGATCGACGCCGATCAGTGCGGCCTCGCGCGCAAGCCCGCCGATTGCCGTCTCCAAGCCATCCGCGCGCTTGCCGAGGCCGGCCGCGAGCCGTGCGGCGGTGTCGTCGTCCGGGCTTTGGGCGCGCAGCGAAGTGGCAGCCTGTGCAACGGCTTCTTCGGCGGTCAGCACCAGGGGGGCGATCGTCGCTCCGGTGGCGGCAAGGTCCTGCGTCGTCTTGCTGTCGCTGGTCTTGCCGAGAGCGGTCAAGCGCTGCAGGTACCCACGGGCATCGCTCAGTCCCTGTCCGGTAATAGCGAGCGCACGCAGCGCGGCGCGGCGCGGAATGTCGCGGCTGAGCTTGGCGAGTTGGTCGTTTAGCTGCGCTATTTCCTCACTGCGGTCCTGCGGGCCCTGCGGTATGACCGCCACCTGACTGGCAATTGCGGTGCCGGGCAATGCGCCAGTCAGCCGGTCGAGAACCGTCTGCAATGCGGTCTCATCGGGTGCAAGGCCGGATATCGTCAACGAGCCGCCGCGTGGCGCGACCGCGAGCGTGGTGGGGTAGCCATTAATCTCCGGGCTCGTCTCGATGACCTCTCGTGCCGTCTGGCGCACCCGGTTGGTTTCGTAGGACACGTAGGCGGACCACCCGATCCAGGCCAGCAGTGGCAGGGCGACGAGGACGGCCATCAGCTTGACCGGGCTGATGCCCAAGGCCGGACGATCCAGAAACTCATATTGCTTTTCGATGCGCTTGGAGAGGCGCGGACCAAGTTCGAGCATGCCACCTTTCACCTGCTCGCCCCGATCTGTGCTTGCGTTCAGTCTGGAAACGGTCGTCAGAAACTCGTCATCGAGGATCTGCTCGATGGAGGCGCCAGCCGTGCCGGTGCATTTGGCCGCCAATAAAAAGGTGGGAGAGCTGCGAAGATAGACCTGGGAGGCGCCGAGGTCGATTTGACGTAGCGCGTTCTCATCGGGTTCGAGGGTTTCGGTGGCGAATGAGTTTATGGCGGTGAGCACGCCGCCCATGATGTGATCGTGGTTGCTGCGCCCCTGGCGATCGGGCCAACGTGCGATGAGCTCGCCCGTGCCACGACGGATCAGGAGCAATTCCTCGACTTCGAGGCGCTGGCTCTCGGCAAGCGCCAGTTCCGCCATCGAGCGTCCGGTCGTGATGCTCTTGATGCGCAACATCAGCGCATTGCTTTCGAGCCGGCGATTGATCTGATTGACGAGGTCCTTCATGGCACTTGCCACGTAGGCTTTCACAATCTGACCGGTCATCGGATAGAGCGCCTGGACCAGTGCGTCCTGCGAATTGAGAATCTCGGTCTTGACGGTCTGGACAACAGCCGGCGCCAGCGCGGTCTTGAGTTCATCATGGCGCTCACGCTCGGTGCGTTCGATGGCCTCGTCGAGAACCTCGGAAACGGAATGCGAAAAGCGATCTGCCGATCCTGCACGCTGATGCACGATATCAATGCGCTGCGACAGTTCGGCCCGTGCACCGGCCTCTTGCTCGGCTTGGTCCGCCATCGTGCTGCAGAGTTGTTCGTGAGCGTTGCCGAGTGCATCGAGACGGCGCGACAGGTCGGCAAGGCGTTCTGTCTCGCTTTCGAACAAGAGCTCCTTAAGCTTGTTGACGCTATGTGACGTAACGCTTGCGGGCATCAGCGGCGCCTCCTGGACAGCGGGACGACGAGCACCGGATCATTCCCGTGAAATGTGGCGGATGCGTTCACCGAGATCGAGCACGCTCTTGGCCAGTTCATCAAATGCCGTGCGCCGCTCGGCGCCCATCTCACCGGCCATGGCCTCCAGGCGTGCATGCAATGCGGTCAGGCGGCTGCCGACACTTGTTTCGAGATCGTTGAGACGGGCCTCAAGTGCCGCAATGCGACGGTCGGTCTGGCGGACGATATCTCCGATCAGAAGGTCCCTGATCTGGTCCATTTTCTCGTCCTGGCCGTCTCGTGTGGCCGTCCCTGTGCGCAACTGATCAATCGATGTTGCGATCATGGCGTTACAACCTTTCCAAATCGTCTGCCCGGCAGAGTATGAGAGGCCCTGCCATCATGGATCGCCCTTCCGACAATGCAATGGTGAATGGGCAGAGATGTATGAACAAGCGATGCACTTGCTTCCTGACTTGGCGGGGATCATGAGTGTGGCGGCACGGATCCGATAGCATCCATGAAATGTCATACTTCCGCGCAAGGACGTAATGTTTGATGTTATAGGATTGTAGACACGAGTAAAATCCAACAATTGCCTTAACAATAGGCTGCTTTGCCGCAATCCTGATACTGACCCAATCTTATGCGCTCAATGATGGGATCGGGATGCGTGGATTCTTGGTTCTGGAACCTGCCGATGTTCCGTGCCCCGCGGATGCCGCGTGGCTAGGCAAGTGTGGTGATCGAGAAGTTCGCAGCATTCTTGTCGGTTTGGATGTGGAGGCGGACGTATCGATCTGATCGATATTAGATCGCAAAGTTGGTGGGTATCGTTCCGATCGCGCAATTGGTGCGAACCCGGTGCTACTCATTTCCGCTAAACGGGTGAACTGAGCATTCCTGGGGCAGGCGTCGGGAATGAACCGGCACAGGAGAAGAGGCCCTGCAGCGCCGCGGATCGGGCACTATACGCAGGTGGAGCATGGCTCAGAGGATAGCGGATCGGGGATGGCCGTGCCGAGGGGCGGCGGGCGGCTCATTCATTCCGCCGCATTGCGATGGCGGACCGATTGCGCGGCATGCTCAAAAGCGATGAGCAGATCGGCGCGGTGGGCTTTGGCGTGTGCGATCGCCTCATGCTTGATGGCGCCGAACCCCCTGACCGCCAGCGGCCACCGAGCCAATGCAATGGCGGCGTCGTGTCCGGCGCTGGGCAAGGCTCCAGCAATACGGTCGAGGTCTGCTTCGTAAATGGCGATGAGACCGCGTTCGGCGCGACGCTCGGCGGTATGGCCGAAAATGTCGAGAGCCGTGCCGCGCAGTCGTTTGCCCTTTGCCAGGACGCGCAAGAGCGCCATGATCCAGGGGCCGAACCGGCGCTTCACCGGACGGCCTGTTGCGGGGTCCATGCGCGCTATGAGCGGCGGGGCTAGATGAAGGCGGATCACCTCGACGTGCTCGAACTGATCGCGGATCCAGCGCTCGAAACGGCCATCGGTGAAGAGGCGCGCGACCTCGTATTCGTCCTTGATGGCAAGCAGCTTGTGATAGGCGCGGGCGACGGTCTCGGTCAGCGTGGTGCCCGAGGGCATTGCGTGCTGCTCGGCGCGGCGGATCGCGTCGATACGCATTCTATAGCGATCGGCGAGAGCGGCGTCCTGGTAGGCGCAAAGATCGGCGGCGCATATTGCGATGAGCTCGTCGAGATCGGCGGGTGCCGGCGCAGGTTCGTTGACGCCTGGCGCGGCACGCCTGTCGCGCGTTGATCCGAGCAGGCCATCGAGCACGTCCGGCTGATGCGCCGCCAGACGGCCCAATCGGAAGGCTTGGTGGTTCTGCTCGATATCGACCCCGTTGACGGAGATCGCTTCTTCGATGGCCTCGGAGGCCATGGGAACGACACCGCGCTGATAGGCATGTCCGACGAGCAGCATGTTGGCATAGATGGCGTCGCCGAGAAGCTTTACCGCAATTGCATGCGCATCCAGGATTTCGGGTGATCGCGTGCCGGCGCGCGCGGTGATGGCGGCGATGAGGGCCGTGTCCGGCGTTGTCAGGTCGGGATCGCGCGTGAAGTCGCCGCTGGTGGCAGCATGGCTTGAGACGATCATCGCGGTGCGATCGGGCGCCACCATCTCGAGCACCTTGTTGGATGCGGTCACGACGAGATCGCCGCCGAGCACCACATCGGCACCCTCGACGCCGATCCGGATTGCATGAATTTCAGCTGGGGTTGGCGCAAAGCGCATGTGACAGGCGACGGGGCCGCCCTTCTGGGCTATTCCCGTGACGTCGATCGCGCCGAAGCCAATTCCGGCGATGTGGGCGGCCTGTCCCAGAACGGCCGTGATCGTGACGACGCCGGTGCCGCCGATGCCGGTGGCGAGAAGCGACTGCGGTTTATTGAGCGAGGGGCGCTGCGGCTCGGGCAGGTGTGTCAGAGCATCGCCGATGGCGGCAGGGCGACGGCGGCGCGGGCGCGCGCCTTCCAGGCTGACGAAACTCGGGCAGAGCCCATCGAGGCAGGTGCGATCCTTGTTGCAGGCCGACTGGTCGATCTCGCGCTTGCGCCCCCATTCGGTTTCCAGCGGCGTGATGGCGATACAGTTAGACGTGATGCCGCAATCGCCGCAGCCTTCACAGACGAGGGAATTGATGGCGATGCGCACGTCGGGGTCGGGCGCTATATGGCGTTTGCGGCGTCGGCGCAGCTCAGCAGCGCACGTCTGGTCGTAGATCAATACGGTGACGCCGTCGATCGCCGCCAGATCTTTCTGGACAGTATCGAACGTGCTTCGGGGGTGGACCGTCACGCCTGGTGGGAACAAGCCGGCATGATATTTTTCCGGTTCGTTCGATACGACGGCGACGCTGACGGCGCCTTCGCCGACAAGCTGGCGTGCCATCTGCTCCAGCGTCATGCCGCCATCGAGATGCTGGCCGCCCGTCATCGCCACGGCATCGTTGAAGAGAAGCTTGTAGGTCATCGTCACGCCGGACGCGATCGCCGCACGCATGGCGAGAGAGCCTGAATGCACATATGTACCATCACCGATGTTCTGGTAGACGTGCCGGCGCCTGGAGAAGGGCGCCTCACCGATCCAGTTGGCGCCCTCCGCGCCCATCTGCGTGAAGCCCTCCGTGTCGCGATCCATCCACTGCACCATGTAGTGGCAGCCGATGCCGGCATAGGCGCGCTCGCCTGCAGGGACGCGAGTGGATGTGTTGTGCGGACAGCCGGCGCAGAAATAGGCGCGCCGCTGCATGGCTTCGGGTCCGACTGGTCGGCGATCCTGCGCGGCCTTCAGCTCAGCGGTCCGGCGCTCGAGGGTGCGGTCACCGCTGGCGGCGGCGAGACGCTCGCCAATGGCGATGGCGAGTTGCAGGGGATCGAGAGCGCCGGACTCTGGAAAGAGGGGGCGACCGTGCTCGTCACGCTTGCCGATGACGCGGGGGCGCGTGTCGAGCTCGTAGAGCTGTTCCTTGACCTGCGTTTCGATGAGCGAGCGCTTTTCCTCGATGACCATGAGGAGGTCGAGACCTTCCGCAAAGCGCTGGAGCCTCGCGGGCTCAAGCGGCCAGACGAGGGCAACCTTGTAGAGCTTGAGCCCGAGCGCAGATGCGCGCGCCTCGTCGAGGCCCAGCATATCGAGGGCCTGGCGTGTGTCGGAATAGCTCTTACCCGATGCGACGATCCCGATGCGGGCTTCGGTCCCACCGTCGAAGATCGACTTGTCGAGACCGTTGGCGCGCACGAACGCGTGTACCGCGTCGCGTTTGTAGTTGTGCCAGCGCGCCTCCTTTTCCAGCGGCGGATCGGCGAGGCGGATGTTCAGCCCACCGGGCGGCATCGGGAATTCGGCTTCGCCCGGCAATGCGATTGTAAGGCGATGGGGATCGGCGTCGACCACTGCGGTGCTCTCGACGTTGTCCTTGACGCATTTGATGCCGACCCATGTGCCGGCGTAGCGCGAGAGTGCGAAGCCGAAAAGTCCCAGGTCGATGAGATCCTGTACGCCTGCGGGATTGAGAACCGGGATCATGGCATCGACGAATGCGAACTCGGACTGATGTGCGGACGTCGAGCTTTCGCAGATGTGATCGTCGCCCATCAGCGCGATAACACCGCCGTTTTTTGAGGTGCCTGCGTGGTTGGCGTGGCGTAGCGCATCGCCGGAGCGATCGACGCCGGGACCCTTGCCGTACCAGACGCCGAAGACGCCGTCGAAACGGCCTTCGCCGCGCAGCTCGGCCTGTTGCGTTCCCCAGAGCGCGGTGGCGGCGAGGTCCTCATTGATCGCCGGTTGGAAGACGATGTCGGCTGCCGGCACGCGCTGACCGGCCAGTGCGAAGGCGGTTTCCAGCGTGGCAATCGGTGAGCCGCGATAGCCGGTGACATAGCCCGCGGTATCAAGGCCGGCCGCAGTATCGCGCGACTTCTGCATCAGCACGAGACGGACGATTGCCTGCATGCCGTTCAGGAGCTGATCGTTGCGGGCAAGATCGAACTTGTCGGCGAGCCGAGGCGTCGGCTTCATCGTTGGCCTCCGGCCATCGGTTTGGCGGCATTGACGCCGCCACATCGAAATGAGTGGAAAGCGTGTCATGCTTCGCCAGGGGTTGCAATCGACGAGATCGCATTCATGTTTCCGTCAAACATGAACGCGATCCAGCATCTTGTTTCGAGCATGTTTTTCACGCTGAACCGCTGCACACTTCAGCTCAACACGCTCTAAGGTTCAAAGAAAAAACCTCGGCTGAAGACCGAGGTTTTTCGAGGTTCGTGAAATTCAGGATATGGCGTGCATCATGGATCGGCATCAGCCCGCCAGTGCATCGACCTTGCCGAATTTCTCTGCGAGCAGATAATAGAAGGTGACGCGCTGCTTTTGCTTGTCGGCCTTCATTTTCTCGCAGACGTCCTTGATCGCTGCGTCAATGGCCTTGTCGTCGCTAAGGCCCAGTTTTTTCTTGCACCAGCTGTCGCGAACACGGTCGAGCTCATCCTTGCTGGAGCAGGAGACGAGGGAGGCGTCCTTGCTCTTGAGGGCTATCCCCAAGTGCTTGACGATGCCGGACACGGCCTTTTCGTTGGCGCCGGGCACGTAGCGCTTGAGGTCATCCAGATATTCTGTGCTCATTCTCGGATCTCCCGTATTCAAGTCTTGAGTCATATCGCGAAGGGATAAACACGTGGGATGCACAGGGCACCTTACCGTCCGTGCGCGTCCGGTCATAGCGTTAGGGCGAGAGAAAATTAAGGGCCGCGGGCACTTGGAACGCGAAAACTGATGTACGGCAGGGCGCCATGCGATTGCGCGCCATGTTGCGGTCGTGTGCCGCCGCACAATTTGTTCCGTTGGGTCAATCGGTTAGACGGGCGACGGCCCAAGATGTGCAGGTCTGCGAGCCGTTGGCGCTCCGGTCACGGTTCCCCTCATGCATTCGCGGGGTCGTGTGGGTGGCCCTTGAAGGCCATGTAGCTTGCGTTGATTCGGGCAGAGTGCGCGTCGTGGCCGCTCAGGTCGGCAACGACAGTGGCGGCGATCCGGGACAGCTCATCGGTAACGACATCCCAATGCGGCGGGCGCTTGTAGTCACTCGTGTAGATCGCCGAATCTGTCATTTGATCGAAGGCGCGCGCTTCTGCCAAAGCGTCAGCACGGCTTGCGGCGAGGGCTTCGCTCGCAAGTGCCGACAGCATGATGCGTTCGCTCGCTGCCAGAGCATCCCACAGGCTGCGGCGCAGGCCGAGCGTAATCGCGTGACCCGTGTCGCACAGACCGGGTAGCAGACGATGCGGAAGAGCGGCATGGAGTGCTGCGAACCGCTCGTGCGGGATCGCAAAAGCCGGGCCATGGAGCTCGATGCCGTCGAGGTCGGGGGCGCCGATCAAATCACTCACGGACGCAACGACGCCATCTGCAGGGTGTGCATCGACGGCCTCAAGTACTTCTGCGGCGAGCCCTGTGATGGCGATGTGTTTGCCGCGGAAGTCGGCACGGGTGCGGATGGGTGTGCGAGTGAAGAGGCCGTGGGCCGCTCCTGAATGGCCGATCACGAGGCCCTTCATGTTAAACTCCGCCGCGAGGGTGTCCCACAGGTCCTGTCCGCTGGCAGCCGTGAGCCATGCATTGAGGTGGTCGATGTCCATGCCGGTGCCGCAAGGCAGGCCGGCGAAGTAGGAAAACGCGGGATGTAACGTGCGATGCGCATGCTCGTGGCCAGCGTAGAGGTCAGCATCGCCGGTTATCACGGACTTGAAAGCGTTGCCGCCGACCAGCGGTTCATCGGCGATATCAATGACCCAGCGGCCGTTGGTGGCTGCTTCGATGCGTCTCACAAACCGGTGGATGTGGTCGGCGGGTCCCGATACCGAATCGGGCCACAGGCACACCATGCGAAGTCTACGCCGATGCTGCACGACATTTGGCGTGGCGAGCCCCCGGAAATCGTCTGCGGCCTTTGCGGCGCTTGCAGCTGCCACGGCCGCTGTTCCGAGCCCGAGAGCGGCGGCGCTCGAGCCTTTGAGAAAATCACGACGGTCCATGCTCTGTCTCCTTGGGTGGGAGCGAGCTTTATCAAAGCGTAACGGCTGGAACATGACAATGGCCCGGCCGTGGCATCTGAGGCGTGTCGTGCCAGTGTTTGCCGATCAGTTGACGCGCCCCATCAGGTGGTTGATGGCGTGGAAAAAGTTCTCCGGGCCGACGTAGCCTGGAATGCGGCCGACCTCGCGGTTATTGTGCATCAAAACCGTGGTCGGGACCATCTCGACGGGGCTGTCGAGACCCAGCTCGTCGTAGGCCTTGTCGTTCAAGTCAATGAATTTCAGGGGCAGGCTGCGGCTCTTGGGCGAGGTCTGATAGGCCGGCACGACATAGCGGCGGAACATGCTGCAATACGTGCAGCCCGGCGCTTCAAGCACGACGAGCTGCAGATTGGCGGCGGCATCTTCGCCCGTAATGGTCGCGGTCGATACCAGATCGGCGTCACGAGCGGCTTCTGCGTGCGTCGCGGAGATGCAAAATATCGGAGCGATTGGCAGAACAAACAACGCCATGAGGCGCGCCCGGGTGGTGTTGCGCCGGATGTGCCGTGTGCGTTCGGGTATGCGGGTCAGGATTTTCTGGCGCCTGTCGGTCATCGGTGGCCTCGTGCCGAAATGGTGAGCTGGTTTGGCTCATCCAAATCGCGGGCCGTTATGGGGCTGGCTTGCGGTGCAACAGCGCGTAAGTTTTCGTTAAGGTTAACACCGACGGTGCCATCGTTCGCTCAGAAAGGCATCCTTCGCGTCAGAAGGGTACGGCGGGCTGCAGTGATCCCATGAAGAAGGTGGCGCCGAGCGCCGTCACGAGAGCCGCGCCGCCGAGACCCGCCGCTCGCTCGATGCGCCAACCCCAGCGGCTGTCTTCACCGGCCATGCGGGTTGCCAGTTCGCGCGAGCCGACAGCGAGGGCGGCCAATGCCGACACGGTGATGGCGGTGCCGAGCGCCATGGCGAACGTGGCGAAGACACCCGCCCACATCAGGCCCTGACTGATGGCGAATACGAGTACGATGATGGCGCCGGTGCAGGGGCGAATTCCGACCGAGAAGGCTACGGCGAGCGCACTGGTCCACGACCACGCGCCGTTGAGCTGGTCGGCTGCCGGCATGTGGGCATGACCGCACCCACAATCCTCGCCATGATGTTGATGATGGGCGATGGTGTTGTGGTCGATAGGGCATGCCTGAAGCGGGTCGGCCTGGTCGCCGTGCCGAATCTCACGGGCGTGATGATGGTGGGCGTGGGCATGACGATGGTGGTTGGTGTGAGCATGCGTATGCGTATCCGTATGCGCTGCGCCAGTGCCTGCCGTGCGGTGCTGCTGCCATCCCGCGATCACCGCCTTCACTTGTGTGTACAGCAGCCAAATACCGATCAGGGTGACGAGGCCCCAGCTCAGCGTCTCGACCCAGCCTTCGGTCGCCTTGATGTCGAGGCTGGTGGCGCGCAACACCAGTACGAGTATGGCGACGAGGACGAGGGCAGACAGGCCCTGGATGGCGGCGGCCAGGAACGACAGTGCGATGCCGCGCTTCACGGTACGCTCGTTGGCGAGCACATAGGATGAAATGACGGCCTTGCCATGGCCCGGTCCGGCGGCGTGGAGGACGCCGTAGCCGAAGGAAATCGCACCGAGGACCAGCGCCGCCCACAGCGGATTTCCAGTTTTCAGATCCTTGACGGCGGTCGCCAGCGCACGGTGCACTTTCTGTTGTGTGGCCATCAGCCATGCATAGAAGCGGCCAAACGGTCCGCTTGTAATGCTGGGTTGTGAACCGGCGCTGCGGCTGGCAAACGGACTTTGTTTTCGCACGTCGGCGGCTTTGTGCCGGGCTGCCGGGAACTCGTCGGTTGCAGCGGCGGCAGCTGCTGGAGCACGTGGAGAAGGAGCCTGCGCCGACGCCGGTGTTGCGACGACGACGAGCAACGCCACCGTGAATAACAACGCTTTGATGATCGATTGCATCATGCCGAGGTCATGTCTTGGGGCAGTTGAGCACGATCGACTTGGCAACGGCGCCGCCGAGGTCCATGCCGACACTGCCCGATGCATCGACCTGAGCGGCCTGGGCCAGTCGTTTCGCCAGCTCTTCATCCTCCTTGGGAACAGCGATTGCCGCTTGGCAGCCCGCAGGAGCATTGGCAAGCGTCACGGCGTTCTCCTTGGCCAACTCGAAGGAGATGAAGAAGCTCGGGTCATATACGGCAAAGCTCAGCCCTTCCGCTTCGGCGAGCACGGGCTGATCAAGGGGCATCGTCATGTGCAGCGAAAGCTGGCCGTTCGTATATTCCAGCCAATAATCCTTCGGGTCGGCGAGTTTCAGCAGGGAGTCGCCGAGCCTCGGG
The DNA here is from genome assembly GCA_036768475.1 of Hyphomicrobiaceae bacterium. Classification (GTDB taxonomy): domain Bacteria; phylum Pseudomonadota; class Alphaproteobacteria; order Rhizobiales; family Hyphomicrobiaceae; genus JAEUMD01. The sequence goes on from DAIPMW010000004.1 coordinate 146,680, forward strand.
AATGTGAAGTAGTCGAATTCTTTCAGGCCGTCGATGTTGACCTGGGCAAGCTCCGCCAGCTCCTTGCGGTCGTACTGGCCGTCGTTGTTGGCATCGAGGCCCTGTATCGCCATGGCGGCGTACATCTCGTCGAATGTCCACTTCTGCATGAAGCCGGTAACGGCACCGCGCTCATAGGTTACCGTCGTCTCGACGGTCACCCACACGTGGGGATGGGCATCCGCGGGTCGCGGCGCCAGCGCTGCGAGCGCCATTGCGAGGCACACGGAAGCCGCTAGGCTCTTGAGATGGCACAGGCGTTTCATGGCTTGATCCATTCGCGGTATCGGCGCGGTCTTTCGGGTGGGATGTTGATCGAATCTCATTGGACTATGACGCAGACACAGGGCAAATCACAGCGCCACATCGATATTACGGTGCCTGCGGACTGAGGCGCGATCGTGGCGACCAACCGTTTGTAGTCGTTTATGATTTTTTAGTGCTGCGGCGGCGCTGCGGCAGCATTTCGCAGGGCGATGCCTTGCAGTTGTGGGCAGATGATATAACATCCGAATCATGTTATGTGCCTGCCGCCGGGTCTGCGGCCGGATCAACAGACTTGCGACAGCTATCGGGGGTGTCGGGGCAGGGCTAGAGCCTGATCGATTGAGATGGAAGCACGACTGCTTCCATCGAGGCCGTGATTGAAGCTCTCAAACAAAAAGATAGAGCAGGCCGCAACGGCCTGAGTTGATTCAATCAAAACCTGACCTGCTCTAGAGCATGTTTATCTGAAGTGTGTAGCGGTTCAGTGTGAAAAACATTCTCAAAACAAGGGGTTGGATCGCATTGGTGTTTCCATCAAACAGGAAAGCGATCTAACGGCGACGCATTGGCGATCCGGCTTGGCGGATTCAGACGTTTCAAAAAAGGGGTATGCAGGATGGGTGTCAGCGCAGTGTGGGGACGGTTGGGCTTGGTTGTTCCGGGGCTTTGCCTTGCGGCCATCGTGGCGGTCTCTCATGGATCTGCGGCAGCGCAATCCGATCGACTCGACGTGGTCGTCACGATCAAGCCCGTGCATTCTCTGGTCGCACAGGTCATGGAAGGGGTCGGCGAACCCTCTCTGCTGATCGAGGGGCGGGCCTCTCCTCATGCGTTTTCGCTACGGCCTTCGGATGCAAAGGCACTGAACAGTGCGGACGTGGTCGTGCGTGTCGGGCCTTCGCTGGAGCCATTCACGGTGAGACTCGCGGAAACATTGGGCTCGGAGACGACGCTGGTGACATTAGCCGAGGCGCCGGGGGTAGAGGTGCTGCAGATGCGGCGCGGATCGCGCTTCGAGGCGCATGAGCACAGCGATTCGCACGATCACGGTCATGCGGAGACCGGCCAAGATGACGGTCATGGTCATGGTGACAAGGATGCCGATGACGACGTCCATGCTATGGGCGGCCTCGATGCGCACATCTGGCTCGATCCGGACAATGCTAAGGCGATCGTTCGCTACATTGCCAATGTGTTGGGCTCGCGGCGCCCGGAGATGAAGGACAAATTTTCCGCCAATGCTACCAAAGCGATTGCCGCCATCGACGCGCTCGATGCGGAAGTTCGCGCGGACATTGCACCGATCGTCGGTAAGCCGTTTGTCGTGTTCCATGACGCGTATCAATATTTCGAGCGTCATTACGGATTGCAGGCTGCCGGTGCCATCACGCTCAATCCGGAGGTGAAGCCTTCGGCGCGGAGGCTTTCGGAAATTCGCGAAACGCTGGCCGAAACAGGCGCAAGCTGCGTCTTCGCCGAGCCGCAATTCTCGCCGCGCATCGTCGCCAGCGTGATTGAAGGCTCGCATGCAAAGGCGGGCACGCTCGATCCGCTCGGTGCCGATCTGCCAGCAGGACCGGATCACTACGCGGCTTTGATGCGTACCCTCGGCAAGGACATGGTGGCGTGCCTTGGAAAGAGTACAGGGTGATCGGCACCCGAGACGCAACTGATTGCGACAGCGTGCCGCTTGGTTGCGGGAGAGAGCCGTCCAAGAAAAAAGGGCAGTCCTTGCTGACTGCCCTTTCGTCATTTGTCACGGCGTAGCCTGGAGCATGTTGAGCTGAAGTGTGCAGCAGTTCAGCGTGAGACACATGCTCGAAACAAGATGCTGGGTCGCGTTCATGTTTCCATCAAACATGAACGCGATCTATGGCATTCAATTCACGTCAGCGCGGTTGGTGCGCGAGTAGCGCTGGAAGGCGCGGCGCTCGTAGCTGGCGCGGCGTGAGGCCACGGCGTTGGCATGCTGCTCCGCATCGACCTGGGTGAAGTCACCCGGTTCGGTCTTGAAGCGCTCCCACGTCACGGTTACGCGGGTGCCGGTCGGGACGCGCGGATATAGGTCGAGCACATCCTCATTATACATGCGGATGCAACCCTTGGAGACGGCCTGACCGATGGTCCAGGGCGCGTCGGTGCCATGGATGCGGTAGGTCGACGAACCGAGATAAAGCGCACGGACGCCGAGCGGGTTCAGCGGATGGCCGCCAGGTACGAACGTCGGCAGCTTCGGGTTCTCGCGGCGCATCTCCGGCGTTGGCGTCCACGGCGGGTTCTCGCGCTTCATGGAGACGGATGTCACGCCCTGCCAGCGGCTCTGTTCGCGCGGTACCGCGATCGGATAGCTGATGGCCTGGCCCTTCTTGTGGACCCAGTAGAGGCGGCGGTCGCCGAACGAGACGATCACCTGGCCAGCGTTGTACTGGCCCGGGAAGGATACGGTCTTGCGGCCACCACCGTGCTGTTCGTCGCCGCCCCACAGGAACGAGAAGAAGTCCTGTGCGGATGCGGTGGCGGTGAAAGTGGTGCTCATGAGAAGGGCGGCAGCACTCGCTGCGCAGGCCTTCAGGAAGGTAGTGGAAACGGATGTCATTGCCTGGCGGCTCCGTATACTCGAGTTTACGCGGTCGCGGGTTGGGTTCCGGCCCGATAACGAGCAGGAACCTTTTCCGGATCCGCGTGATGCTGCGCGGTTATGGTTGATAGATCGTATATCGCGCGTCGTTTCCTTCCGGCAGAGCATGCGGGCCACAGTTCGACCAAGATTTTGCCGCGCGAGGTCCATGATTTGCCTTCGGTGGTCGGCAGGTCGGGGCGCGCGGCTGGATATCTTCAAAATTTCTTTTTCGGATCATGCGGTTGCGCCCCTTTTGGAGCGTTGTACCAGGGCGCGATTCGTGCCTTATGCAACCATTGTTGCCGTTTCCCTGTAGCCAGGGAAGTCACGATCAATGGAAGTCTCATGAGACGGGAAATCCGAATGACATCGAGCACCGGTGAGAGAGAGAATCGCCAGCGTTCCATCATGAGCGCAGTGCTGCTGGTGTTGCTCGCCGCGGCATCCAGTGGCGACGTGGCGGTCGCGCAACGTGCGCTGGTGGCGCCGGAAGCGGCAACGGGGTGGACGGAGAAGCCGCTGGCGCGGGCGCAGCGGCACATGGTTGCTGCGGCCCATCCGATTGCTGCCGAGGTGGGGCGTGAGATCCTGCGCCGCGGCGGCAACGCACTCGATGCGGCGATCGCAACGGTGCTCGTGCTGGGCATCGTCGAGCCGCAGTCCTCCGGGCTCGGTGGCGGAGCGTTCATGCTGGTGCATGATGCGGCGTCGCGCACACTGTCCACCTACGATGCCCGCGAGACGGCGCCTTCGGCGGCGCAGCCTGATCGCTTCTTGCGCGAGGAAAAGCCGATCGGCTTCCGGGTAGCGGTGAACTCGGGCCTGTCGGTCGGCGTGCCGGGGCTGGTGCGTGGGCTGGAACTTGCCCATGCAGAGCACGGCCGGCTGTCGTGGGCCGACCTGTTTGCGCCGGCGATCCGCATCGCGCGTGATGGATTTCCACTATCGCCGAGGCTTCACGGGCTCCTGGTCCGGAATGGGGCGGAACGGTTCTCGGCCAAGGCACGCGCGCATTTCTTCGATGCTACGGGGCGTGCGCACGCAATTGGCCATGTGCTGAAGAATCCGGAACTCGCCGCGACGCTCGAGCGGATCGCGCAGGAGGGAGCGGGCGCGTTCTATACGGGCCCTGTCGCCGATGCGATCGTCAATGCGGTACGTGAGGCATCGCCTGCGGGTGACCTGAAGCTGTCCGACCTCTCGGCCTACCGTGCATTGACGCGTGATCCGGTGTGTATCAACTATCGCCGGCGGCGCGTGTGCGGCATGGGAGCACCCTCCTCGGGCGGCCTCACCGTGGCACAGACACTGAAGCTGATCGAGCCGTTCGCGCAGGTTCAAGGTCCAGACAAGCGCATGAGCGTGCCAGCGTTGCACATCATTGCGGAGGCGGAGAAGCTCGCCTACGCGGACCGCGATTTCTATATTGCCGATCCTGCTTTTGTGGATGTGCCTGCGGGTTATCTTGATGACACCTATCTCGCTCAGCGCCGCAGCCTGATCGATACGGAACGGGCAATGGAGAAGGCTCTGCCCGGCACGCCGCCCGGCGCGCGCGCGGACTTCAATGGCGCCGATGCAACGCGGGAGCGCGGCGGGACGACGCATTTGTCCGTTGTCGATAGCGAGGGCAACGCCGTGGCTATGACGGCGACGATCGAGGGCGCGTTCGGCTCTGGTCTTTGGGCGGCGGGCTTCCTGCTCAACAACGAGCTTACCGATTTCTCGTGGCGCCCCGTCGATGTACAGGGGCGTAAAATCGTCAATCGTGTGGAAGCGGGCAAGCGCCCGCGCAGCTCGATGGCACCGACGATCGTCTACGGTGAGGATCGTAACGTCGAGGCCGTGCTCGGCGCGCCGGGCGGACACCGCATTATTGTTTACGTGGTCAAGGCTCTAGTCGGCCTCATAGACTGGGGGATGGATGCCCAGGCTGTGGCAGCGCTGCCTAACTTCGGCGATCGCGGTCGCGGTTTCGAAATCGAACGGGGGCGCGGGGCGGCCGTTGCGGCGCTGCGCTTGCAGGTGCTGGGACACAAGGTGCGCACCGACGCAATGACTTCGGGACTGCATATCATTGTGCAGCACGGGGGATACCTCGAAGGCGGGGCCGATCCGCGGCGCGAAGGCGTCGCGCTGGGCGACTGATACCGGCGCGATTGACATGCGGCAAACCGCTGTCCGCTCCTGCAGTGTTCAATGTCGAAGCGTTTGCGGCGTTAAGCCTCGCACCGGTTGGCATGTGGTGGTATGGGACGCGCATCATTTCAGGGAATTCCCACCGTGAGCCAAAGCGAACGTAACATTACCGTCGTCGGAGCCGGCGTGCTCGGTCTATGGCAGGCGCTCATGCTGGCGCGCTCGGGACATGCGGTCCGGCTCGTCGAAGCATCGCGCGATCCATTTGCGGCGACAGCCAGCCGGTTTGCGGGGGCGATGCTGGCGCCGGACTGCGAAGCAGAGTCGGCTCCGCAAGTGGTGCGCCAGTTCGGGCACGACGGGCTGAAGCTGTGGCGCGCGGCCTATCCGCATCTCACTGAGGCCGGAACGCTGGTGGTTGCGGCATCGCGCGATCGCTCCGAGCTCAACCGGTTCGCACGCATGACAGAAGGCCATTGCAGCCTCGACGGCGCAGCGATCTCGGAGCTGGAGCCGGATCTTGGCGACCGGTTCGCAGCCGGTCTCTTCTTCGCCGATGAGGCGCACATGGAAACGCCCGCGGCGATGGCCTACCTTCTCGACGAGGCGCGTCGCTCAGGCGCTGAGATCGTTCTCGGCGAGCGCGTCGATATCGCCGATCTGGAGGGCACTGTCATAGATTGTCGCGGCCTTGCCGCAAGCGATGATCTGGAAACCTTGCGTGGCGTACGCGGAGAGCGCCTCGTCGTGCATGCTCCCGACGTGACGCTCATGCGGCCGGTGCGGCTTTTGCATCCACGCCATCCGCTCTACGTGGTGCCCTGGCCGGGTAACCGCTTCATGATTGGCGCTACCGTTATCGAGAGCGAGGATGACGGGCCGGCAACCGTTCGCTCGGCGCTCGAATTGATGGGCAATGCCTATGCGCTGCATCCGGGCTTTGGCGAGGCGCAGGTTCTGGAGATCGGAGCGGGTTTGCGGCCGGCCTTTCCCGATAATGTTCCACGTGTCGTGTGGACGAGGCACGGGCGCCTCATCCATGTCAACGGCGCCTACCGGCATGGGTTCCTGCTCGCCCCGGTTTTGGCAGAAGTGGTATGCGCTGTCATCGCCGATCCGGCGTTCACTCATCCCTTGCTGCTTTCAGGCTGAAGCCGGGCGAGTTCGTCTGCCTCCCGCCGCTCGGCGAACGCCTGACGCAGGATCTGCGCGGACGAATTCAGAAACAGCGCCGCCATCGCTCCGGCGACGATCAAGTCCGGCCAGGCGCTTGTGGTGACGCCGACAGCGAGAGCGGCACCCATCACGGCGACATTTCCGATTGCGTCGTTGCGCGAGCAAAGCCAGACCGAGCGCACATTTGCGTCGCCATCCTTGTAGCGCAACAGGAGAAGGACGCTTGCGACGTTCGCAGCCAGCGCCATGAAGCCGATGACGCCCATCACCTCCGCATTCGGCACGCCCAGCACGAACACCTGATAGGCGGTCGAGCCGAACACGAACAGGCCCATGGCAAACAGGCTCACGCCCTTTAACAGCGCCGCGTTGGCCCGCACCGTCAGCGCGCTGCCGATGACAGCCAGCGAAATACCATAGGTCAACGTGTCGCCGAGGAAGTCGAGTGCGTCGGCCTGGAGCGCCTGTGACCCTGCAAGACGGCCGGCACCCATTTCGACGAAGAACATTGCCGCGTTGATGGCGATCACGGTCCACAGCACGCGCTTGTAGCGCGGGTCGATGCCGTCGAAGCGGGGATTGCCGCTGCATCCGCAAGCGTGGTCATCGCATGTGCTACTCATTGGTCCATCCGTATTCTTATGGTCGTTACTGTGCTTTGCAGGCAATGAAATGGAGTTCTACATTCTCCAGTGACTAGAGGAGCAAGCCCGATGTCACGAAAAAGTTCCGTTGTCGCCGCGGACATTCGCACGAATGCCGGCATGGCGATCGGCGAGGCGGCGCGGCTCACCGGGGTCAAGGTGGCGACCATCCGCTATTACGAAAGTATCGGCCTTCTGGCAGAGCCGGTGCGCACGCAGGCCGGCCGCCGCGTTTACGACGACGCGGCGGTCTCACGTCTGAAATTCATACGTCACGCGCGGGAGCTGGGTTTCGAGATCGAGCAGATCCGACGGCTGCTGGAACTGTCTGGTGAGCCACAGCGCTCGTGTGCGGAGGTGGACCGCATCGCCAAGACGCATCTGTCGGAAATCAACAGCCGCATCGCGCGGCTAAAGGCCCTGCGCGAGGAACTACAGCACATGATTTCAGAGTGCGCTCAGGGCCAAGTCTGCAGATGTCGGATACTCGAGGTTCTTTCAAATCACGACTACTGCCGCCACCTGACGCATTGATCTGTCTCAATCCGTTATGCGCCATTTCGCCTTCGTGCTTCAGTCTTGAAGCGTCATGATTGTTTCCTAAACTCAACTGCTAAGGCCGCTCCCTGCGGCATCTGCTGAGGGGTGGCCCCATTCGTGGAACTGACGTTTCATTACGTAGGGTGATTGTCATGGCAGAAGAGATCAAAAAGACCACGGGTCAGGTTCCGGCAGAACGTTCACCACGCGACACCTGGAGCCTGATGCGCTCCGACATGGATCGCTTTTTCGACTCCATGTTCGGCGGGCGCGGCTTTCCCAGCCTGTTCGGATCGGCTGGTGTGGGCTTTGGCGCGATGAACCCCAACATCGACGTCCGCGAGAACGGCAGCGAGATCGTCATTGAAGCCGAGCTGCCGGGCATGGAGGAAAAGGACGTGCAGCTCACATTCCGTGACGGCGTCATAACCCTCAAGGGCGAGAAGAAGTCGGAGCGCGAGGAGAAAAAGGACGACTATTTCCTCGCCGAGCGCAGCTACGGCAGCTTCCAGCGTTCATTCCGCCTGCCCGACACGGTCGAGGTGGACAAGGCGACGGCCAGCTTTGACAAAGGCGTTTTGAAGGTGACGCTGCCCAAGTCGGCGGCGGCTATAAAGTCGGAGAAGACGATTCCGATCGGGAAAGGTTGAGCGGGCGACACGAACTGAGCTAACGACAAGATTTCGAGCAGGTCAGGTTTCGATTGAATTACGTCTGGACGTTGTGACCTGCTCTATCGTCTTGGCTGGGAGCCCCGGGCATGCGCATTGTTTTTTTGAAGCGGCTTTGCAGCCCTTTTACGCTGCGACGATGGTTGCGGCAGGCTTGTCGAGGCCAAGCTTTTCGCGCACCACCTTCGTCGCCGTCACATAGTCGGGCTTGCCGGAACCCAACAGCGGTACCGGTGCAATCATGACGTCTGCCGGTATCGACAGCTCATTGATACCTTTCTGTTTGGCAAACGCCTGGAAGTCGGCGCGGCTTGCCTTATCGTTGCCGGTGAGCAGTACCAGTCGCTCGCCTTTTCTCTGATCGGGCACCGAGACCACGACTGAGATCGCCGTCGGCCACAGCTCAGCGGCCGCGGCTTCCACCGCCGACAGTGACACCATCTCGCCGCCGATCTTGGCGAAGCGTTTGGCGCGTCCGCATATCTTGATGAAGCCCTGTTGGTCGATCGTCACGATGTCGCCGGTGTCGTGCCAACCGTCGCGCGGAGGCTCCAGCACGCCGGGGTTTTCGGCGCGCAGATAACCCATCATGACATTGGGACCGCGCACGTAGAGCCGCCCGCCTTCCTCGATGCCCGGCACCGGCTCAAGCCGCGCTTCCATCAGTGGCGATAAACGCCCGACCGTGCCCGACTTGTTGGCGAGTGGCGTGTTGATGGCGAGCACGGGGGCAGTCTCGGTGACGCCGTAGCCTTCGAGAATGCGCACGCCGAACTTCTCCATGTAGATCTGACGCGTGCGCTCTTTCACCGCTTCCGCACCGGCAAGGATTAAGCGCACGCGGGCGAAGTCGTAAGGGTGTGCGGCGCGTGCGTACCCATTGAGGAACGTGTCGGTGCCAAACAGGATCGTCGCGTTGGACCCGTATACGAGTTCCGGAACGATGCGGTAGTGCAGCGGCGAGGGGTAGAGATAGACCGGCACGCCGGCAACCAGCGGCATGACGAGGCCTGCGGTCAGTCCGAACGAGTGGAAGACGGGCAGAACGTTGAAGACTTTGTCCTGCCCATTGACCGAAACTCGTGTCAGCGACTGTGTGGCATTGGCGAGAATGTTGGTGTGAGAGAGCACCACACCCTTCGGTGTTCCTTCGCTGCCCGAGGTGAAAAGGATTGCTGCCGGCTGGTCAGGCGTGCGCTTGGTCTGCGCCTTGCCGCCCTGCATCAGGCCAGCGATCTTGTGACCCAGGCTGATGGTGGCCTTCACGTCTTCCAGGTAGACGATCTTGGCAGATTTCTCGAGTTTGAAGATCACCTCGCCGAGCCGGGCCTTCTCGACGAAAGCGCGTGAGGTGAGGATGACGTCGACCTCTGCCGCGCGGCATGCGGCAGCAATCGATTGCGCGCCTGCGGTGAAGTTGAGCATCGCCGGCACGCGACCGATCGACTGGAGCGCGAAGAAGGTGACGGCAGCGCCGGCCGAGTTCGGCAGCATGACGCCCATCGCCTTTCCTTCGGCGGCAAGGGGAGCCAGCTTGCGGCCCAGCACCTGCGCGCCAAGGATCAGCTTCTTATAGGACAGCTTCGTGCCGAGCGGATCCTCGACGGCGGGCTTGCCGGTGTCGCGCTCGTCTTTGGCGCGTACCAGCGCTTCGAAAAGTGTCTGCTGGATCGGCGCGGTTTTCACCGCCGTTTCCGTCATGATGTCCTGGAGGCGTGCGCCGGCGGCCTGGCGACGGGCACGTCCCTTCAGTTGCGGATCAACGTCGAGCTTGACCGGCGGCAGGATCGTCACGCGCGTCTTAGGGAACCAGACCTTCTTGGTCTGGAATTTGTTGAGATAACCGAAGCGCGAGCGCTCCAGACCGTCGATGCGCACTGGGATGATCACCGCATCGGCCTTGTCAGCAATCATTGCGGTGCCGTCGTAGACCTTCATCAGCCCGCCAGTGACGGTGAGGCGACCTTCGGGGAATATGACGAGTGTCTCGCCATTCCTGACATGATTGATAAGTGCGCGCGTGCCCAGTGGGCGGGTCGGATCGATGGGCCATACCTTGGTCAGTTTGAGGAATGGCTTGACCCACCAGGTGCTTGCCATGGCTGTGTCGATTGCGAAACCGGCATGCGAGGGCAGCAGCGCGTACATCAGCGGCGCGTCAAGCAGGCTGACGTGATTGGGTGCGATGATGGCCCTTTCGCCTTCCTGGGGCAGGTTCTCGCGACCTTCGACCTCGACGCCAAGGAACATGTTGAAGAGGAACATGGCGAGATCCTGAAGGCCTTCGCGACCCCAGGCGCGCATTATCAGCACCATCACGACGAGCGAGGCGGCGCCAAGTGCGAGGAACAGTGGCGAAAGTCCCACGCTTGCGGCCTGCAGCGCGGCGACGACGACTGCTGCGGCGGTCATGAAGGCGGCGTTGAGCACGTTGACGCCGGCAACGGTGCGCGCGCGACGGTCGGCCGGCGCCCATGCCTGCACGGCAGCGAAAGCGGGAACGATGAACAGGCCGCCGCCGATGGCCAGTCCGAGCAGATCCAATGAGAGGCGCAGGCCTGTGGCAGTTGCGAGGAAGTCAAGCGCGCCGACCTGCGTTGCGGCAGTCTCAATGCCCGTCACGGTCAGGCCGATGTCGCCGGCGAAAAGAGCCATCAACAAAGCGGCAAGCGGCACGACAGCGAGGTTGGGGCGGTTCTTGCTGGCACGGGCCGCCAATGCCGAGCCGATGGCGATACCGATCGTGAAGACGAGCAGACCCAGCGTGATAACGCTCTGGTCGCCGCCGACAGTGTCCTTCATCAAAGGCGGAAGCAGGGAGAGTGCAACGGCGCCGACCAGCCAGAACCACGATGTGATGAGGCCGCCGATCCACAGCCGCCGGTCGGACTTGAGGTCGCGCAGGAGATGCGTTGTCGATGTCAGGGGGTTCTTGTTGATCACCAGATGAGGTGCGGATTCGCCGGTGCCCGGAATGAACTGCGATGCACCCCAGCACAGGACGGAGAGGGTCATCACGGCTGCGGCGACAGGCCAGCCGGCAACGCCATTGGCTATGGCCAGACCGCCAGCGACGGTGCCGCCAAGGATCGCCAGAAATGTTGCGCCTTCGACGAGGGCGTTGCCGGCGGGCAATTCGCGCGTTTCAAGGTGAACCGGCAGGATGCCGTACTTGATCGGGCCGAACAGCGCGCCGATCACACCGAATGCGCCGAGCGCTACGAACAGGAGCGGCACGGAATGAAGCACGAATCCGAGGGCTGCAATGCCAGCGACAGGGATCTCGGCGAGTTTCAGGCGCCGCGCCATGAAGGCCTTGTCATATCGGTCGGCCAATTCGCCGCCGAGGCCCGAGAGCAGGAAGAAGGGAAGGATTAGGACGCCGCCGGCCAGCGTTATCAGTGTTGCGCCGTTCTGCCCGCCGATCTGGAACAGGATCAGCATGACGAGCGCATTCTTGACGAAATTGTCGGACAGTGCGGAGAGAAACTGCGTCCAGAACAAGGGCGCGAAACGGCGTGAGCGCATCAGGGCAGCGGACATCGGCAACCTCGAGTAGCGGTGCATTGGGGCGCGCCGGTCTCGTGCCTGCGCGTCGGCAAGTTGGCGGCTCGGATTAAGATCACCTCATAACCCGAAGTTGGTTAAAAGAACGGCGTGGAGCGGTGTCTCGCCATCGCGGGCTGGAATGTAGGCCGATAATGGCAGCGTCGGCATCGGCGACGAACCGGCCAGCGCGAGCGGCGGAGCCCAGCGACCAGTCGATCAGCCGCTCCCACACGCGAATAAGGCGGTTCAGGGTGACTCTGTCGGTCATGATGGCTTTCAGGGACATACCGGCTTCCTCACGCATATGAACGATGTTCAATCATCTATATAGAGCAATAATGAACGGCGTTCAAGACGGTATTGTCCGACAGGAAAAGCAGGGTTAGCGCGGGATATACGGGGCGGCAGCATACGGTGGGCCGGGTAAGCCGGGCACGTTGAGCAGAGAGCGGGAAATAGGCAGGTTGTGCCGGGCGTGGTTCGGAAGACAGGGCTGGGCAGGCTGTGCCGGGCGCGGCTCGAAAGGTTGGGCAGGGCGCGTGCGGGCTGGATCGTCGCGGCGCGTGCGTATGCGAATGTCACTATGGGTTCGCCCCTTGCATCGGCGGAGACGAACGGCCTTATAGAGGGCAAGGCTTGGATGTGAAGGCGAGGTGAGACACTGTGGCCGCAGCAACTGATTGCACCGTGAGCGAGTCGCCGGGTGAGGCGCCCGAGATCGTCATTCACGTCAACGCCGAGCCGCGGGCCGTGCGTGCGGCGACTCTTGCCGATATGCTGGAGGCGCTCGGCTATGGCGGACAGAAGGTCGCGACCGCAATCAACGGCGATTTCGTCCCGGAACGGTTGCGCGCGCAAACGCCGATTGGCGCCGGTGATCGCATTGAGGTCCTGTCGGCGCGGCAGGGCGGTTAGCGCCAGAACCCCACGCGCTGCTCGTTGCGTGCGGATACCGCGTGTCGCTTGCTGCTTGCTCTCCGTGGCCCATGCAACGGGATCTTTTTCACGCCTCAGCCATGGAAATGAGGCATGCGGATGGCCTAAGCTGGCCTTGCATGCATCGCATTGGCGTGCTTGCCCTTTTTGGAGAGGAAGTCAACATGCCTAAAATACGCAAGTCGAAATCGCTTATGTCGTCAGCCCGCATGTGCAGTGCGGCGATCGTGCTTGGCGCGGGTTTGATCGGCCATTCGGCTCAGGCAAGCGAGGACGCCAAGTGGTTCGTCGTTCGCCACCACACCACCAGCAATTGCTGGACGGCGATGCTCATCAAGGTCAATGGCGAATATGCTCATGCCTTCGCGCAATTGGCGGGTGGTCCCTACACCTCCAAGAAAGAAGCTCTGGAGCGTGAAGCCGCGCTGGTGGAAAAGGGTGTTTGCTCCAAATGAATGTACAGCCTTGAGCGCGGCTGCCGGGCCGGCATGCCAGCCTCTGTAAATCGCCGCGGCTCTCGTTTACATTCCCATCCATGACAGCACATCTGACAACAACCCCCAAGCTTCGTCCGCTGACCTTCTACGGTGTGGAGGTGGGTTCGCGCCTGCTGCTCGGCACGGCGCTTTATCCTTCACCACAGGTGATGAGCGAGGCGGTGCGGGCCAGCAATGCAGGCATCGTTACGGTGTCGCTGCGGCGCGAGGCTGCGCGCGGCAGGACGGGCGAGCGCTTTCTGGAATTGGTGAAGGCGCTGGGCGTGCATCTTCTGCCCAATACCGCCGGCTGCCGGTCGGCCAAGGAGGCGATCACAACGGCCGAGATGGCGCGCGAACTGCTCGATACCGATTGGATCAAACTCGAAGTGATTGCCAACGACGACACGCTGCAACCCGATCTGTTCGGACTCGTCGAGGCGGCAATCGAGCTCAACAAGCGCGGGTTCAAGGTCTTTCCTTATACGACCGAGGATCTCGGCGCGGCGGAACGCCTCGTTGCATCGGGCTGCGAGGTGCTGATGCCGTGGGGCGCGCCGATCGGCACGGGGCTCGGGCTCAACAACCGCTATGCGCTAAGGACGATGCGCAATTACTTCCGCGATCTGCCGCTGGTTGTGGACGCGGGTATCGGCGCGCCGTCACATGCGGCGGAAGCGATGGAGATGGGCTACGATGCGGTGCTGCTGAATACGGCGGTCGCCAAGGCGGGCGATCCGGTGCGCATGGCGGAAGCTTTCGCGAAGGCTCTGGAGGCTGGCCGCGCAGCCTTCGAATCCGGATTGATGGAACCGCGTGAGATGGCCTCGCCCTCGACGCCGGTTGCGGGCACGCCCTTCTTCGATATGGGCGATGCGCTGTCATCGGGGCTCAAATCGTAATGGAGCAGGCTACCGATTCGGCAGGGCTCGACGTTTTCTATCCGATTTTTCCCGACAGTGACTGGATTGCGCGGATGGTGCCGCTCGGTATCCGCACGGTGCAACTCCGCCTGAAGGATGCCGACGAAACAGAAGTACGCCGGCAGATCGCACAGGCGCGCGACGTGTGCAAAGCGCATTCGTGCCGGCTGATCGTCAACGACTATTGGGAGGCGGCGCTCGATCTCTCTTGCGATTACATTCACCTGGGTCAGGAGGATCTGGCGGTGGCTGACGTCGCGGCGATCAAGCGGGCGGGGGCGCGACTTGGTATTTCGACCCATTCGGAGGACGAACTGGAGATCGCGCTCGCAGCGTCGCCGGACTACGTGGCGCTCGGTCCCATCTACGAGACCAAGCTCAAGGTGATGAAGTGGGCGCCGCAAGGGCTCGACCGGATTGAGCGCTGGAAAAAGCGTATCGGCCCCCTGCCGCTGGTGGCGATCGGGGGAATAACGCCCGAGCGCGCGCCCGGCGTTCTAGCTGCGGGCGCGGACAGTGTTGCGGTCATCACGGATTTCATAACAGCGGCTCAGCCGCAGCAGCGTATCTCGGAATGGCTGGTTTCGGCAGAGAAATGGCGCAGTGCCGGCCGTTAACCACGCGCGATTGTGTGCCTTCCATGAATGGATTGTGACAATCGGCGGGGCTAATGTCGGCGTGGATCGTCGCGCCATGGAAGGTCTTGCTCGTTTCCCATGCCGTATCGTCTGAAGTTCAATGAGCCGCTTGGCAAGGGCTGGCGCCGGATCGTGCGCGAGCAGATCGAGCAGGCAATGGGGCGGCTCAGTTCGGGCCAGGATGAAGATGGCGCTATCCATGAGACTCGCAAGTCGATGAAGCGCGTGCGCGCGCTGTTGAAGGTGCTGCGGCCGGGATTATCGGCGTCGGATTACAAGCGGGAGAACAGGCGCTACCGCGATATCGCCCGGGTTTTGGCTGGTGTGCGCGATCGTGCGGTTCTCAAGGCGACAGCCGAGACGCTATCGAAAGAGACCAGCGGCGAGGTACGCGCGGCGGCTGACGCATTCCTATTGCGGATGTCGCTGGAGAAGGAGGGTGGTGATCCCGATCAAAACGCGGTCTTGACGCGCGATACGGAGCGCGCGAAGGCAGCGCACGTTCGCGAGGCGCTTGCGGCGCTGGAGGCGGCTGCGAAATCCCTGGAGAAACTTCATTTCAAGGAAAATTCATTCGCAGTTGTTCTGCGCGGTATCGAGCGCAGTTATCGGGTTGCTCGCAACGACATGAGGCAGGCACTCGACAGCGGCGTCGATGAGGATTTCCATGCCTGGCGTAAATCGGTGCAGGCGCACTGGCGCCACATGCTGCTCATAGACCGCGCCTGGCCGGATCTGTTCGCTGCGCGCGCGCAGCTCGCCAAGGAGATTTCGGATCTGCTGGGGTTCGATCACGACCTGTTCGTGCTGATCGGGAGTGCGACGAGGCTTGGGGAGCAGGGCGCGGAAGTTGGCGGAGACGCGATGGTGCGCGCTGCGCGGGCGCGTCAGCACGAAATCCGCAAGGAGCTGGAGGTCAAAGGAGCGGCGCTATTCGCCGAGCCGACTGCGCGGTTCGTGGCCAGCGTCAAGGCTTATTGGCGCGCGGCAAAGCGCGTGCGCAAGCTGGAAAAGGCGAAGAAGCGCGCCAAAGAGAAGGCTGCACCCTCCTCGGCCGCTTCAGGGAAAAAGGTTGCGCGTGCGTCTGGTGGCGCCCGCAAGGGCGGGAATGACGGTCAAGCCGGAGGTAACAGCGCCGCGCCAGCGACGCGCGGTGCCAGAGCGGAAGCATGGGGAGACGAGGCCGGAGCGGCTGAGCCGGAGAGAAGAAATATCCCGGCGAAGACATCGGTTGCACCTGGGCGTGTTCAGGGCAGCGACCGCGGCGGGCCGAAGGGCTCCACACCTTCTGGAAAGGTTTGACAGTCCGCTGCCGGCGGGCGACTTGCGCAGGGTGGTCGAGCCAAACCCGACAGGCCACCCGCCAAATTTTCCCAATATGAGCTTAGATCGCTGCCGGCGTCAGTCGATCCGGCCGATGTGATCCGATATGGTGCGCTACGCGCTGGCCGGATCGTGTTCACATTTGATGGAACACGTCGACGATCCAGCCTTTCGTTTGAGCATGTTTTTCACGCTGAACCGCTGTGCGCTTCAGCGAAACATGCTTTAAGGCGTCCGATGTACAGGGAGATTTCATGACCGAAATGACGTCCGGCCCGGTTGTGCCCGACCAATCGAATTGGCCCGCCGATCATCCGCGGGTGGCATTCGGCCGTATCGGCGTCCTGCTGCTCAATCTGGGAACGCCGGACGGGACAGGCTATTGGCCGATGCGGCGCTACCTGAAAGAGTTCCTCTCCGATCCGCGCGTGATCGAGGAGCCCAAGTGGAAATGGTGGCCGATCCTGAACCTGATCATTCTGACCGTGCGCCCATCGAAGAAGGGCAAGGACTACGAAACGATCTGGAACAAGGAAAAAGATGAAGGCCCGCTCAAGACCATCACGCGCTCGCAGACAGAAAAGCTCTCAGCGCGTCTCGGCGGGAGTGGGCGGATCATCGTCGACTGGGCGATGCGCTATGCGAAGCCGTCGACGGAGAGCCGCATCAGATGGCTGATGGAACAGGGGTGCAACCGCATTCTGCTGGTGCCGCTTTATCCGCAGTACGCAGCGGCGACGTCGGCGACGGCATGCGACGAGGCGTTCCGCGCGCTCATCAAGATGCGCTGGCAGCCTTACGTCCGCGTGGCGCCTGCGTATTTCGAAGATCCGGCCTACATCGAGGCGCTGGCGACATCGATGGAGCGGGATCTGCAGAAACTGGATTTCGAGCCGGAAAAGATCATCGCAACATTTCACGGCATGCCTGAAAAGTATCTGCATCGTGGTGATCCGTATCATTGCCAGTGCCAGAAAACGTCGCGCCTGCTTCGCGAGCGCCTTGGCGTTCCCGCCGAGAAATGGCTGACGACGTTCCAGTCACGTTTCGGCAGCGATCCCTGGTTGCAGCCCTATACGATTGAAACCGTCGAGCGGCTGGCGAAGGAGGGCGTGAAAAAGCTTGCCCTGGTCGCGCCGGGTTTTTCGGCCGATTGTCTTGAGACGCTCGAAGAGCTCGACGTGGAGAACCGAGAGGTGTTCATGCACAATGGAGGCGAGAAATTCGCCTATCTGCCTGCGCTGAACGATAGCAAAGAGGGACTCGACGTCATCGAGGCCGTGGTTCGGCGGGAATTGATGGGATGGATATAGACTGAGTCATTGCTTGGTTTAGTGTTCGGTCTGATGGGCAGTATGCGACCTGTTTCGTTTTCGATTCGCCCGATCCGGAAATCTTTCCAAGCCAATGAAATTGCTGCCGGACCACCCCAAGATCGCGCTTTGGCTCAATACGTGGAATAAGTCGCTAAATCATCGAAACCTAAAGGTGAAATGCCGTCGACATGCTGTGCGCGGTTATTGCCATTTCGCAGATTAATTGCCTGTAAACTATTTATTTACCGTACATTTCGAAATTGTGGGTAATTGTGCCAATGCGGGATGCCGGATTGCGTCACGCGATTTGAGTGGGAGATAGAGCAGATGAACGGTCTTTTCGGCGGATTCGAAGTGGTCGGCCTCCTTCTGATCCTGCTGGCCATCGCGGCGCTCTGGTCGACGGTCAAAGTCATTCCGCAGGGCTACAATTATACGGTCGAAAACTTTGGCCGATATACGCGGACGCTCAATCCCGGCCTGCACATCCTCATTCCGGTGATGGAGCGGGTCGGCTATCGCATGAACATGAAAGAGCAGGTGCTCGACATTCCGAGCCAAGACGTGATCACGCGCGACAACGCCATGGTTCGCGTCGACGGCGTCACCTTTTTCCAGATCCTGAATGCAGCCCGCGCCGCTTACGAAGTCGACGTACTGGAGCACTCCATTGTCAACCTGACGATGACGAACGTCAGAACGGTGATGGGCTCCATGGATCTCGACGAACTGCTTTCCAACCGTGATCACATCAATGCCAAGCTGCTGGAGGTCGTGGATTCCGCGACCGAATCCTGGGGCGTGAAGGTGACCCGCATCGAGATCAAGGACATCGCACCGCCGCGCGATCTGGTCGACTCGATGGCCCGCCAGATGAAGGCAGAGCGCGAGAAGCGTGCGCAAATTCTCGAAGCCGAAGGCGAGCGGCAGGCGGCGATCCTGCAGGCGGAAGGCGAAAAACAGGCTGCGGTGCTCGAAGCCGAGGGCCGCAAGGAAGCCGCGTTCCGCGATGCAGAAGCCCGCGAGCGCGCGGCCGAAGCCGAGGCCGCCGCCACGCGCATGGTGTCGGAGGCGATCGCGCAGGGCAACGTGCAGGCGATCAACTACTTCGTCGCGAACAATTACGTGAAGGCTCTGGAATCGCTGGCCAAGGCACCCAACCAGAAGATCATTATGATGCCGCTGGAGGCATCCTCGGTGATTGGCTCGCTGGCTGGTCTCGCCCAGATCACGGGCGAGGCGTTCGGGCCGAAGGCCGGTAATTCTGGTGGCGGCTCGGTTCCCCGGGTTTGACGGGGCAATGCTCCATAGACTGACGAATTTTGCCAGCATCCGAGCGCGCCGCGCTCGGATGCTGCCGGTCTGTTAAAGCCGCTTCGCTAAACTCCTCAGCGAAACTTCGCGTCAGATCGGCAAGGTAGGCTGCTGTTGGATGTGTCACTCACAGACGGCGAGATGGTTTAAGCTGCAAGACCTGTTGGGGCGCTTGACGCCCGGGCAATCGGAGACCCGCAATGCTGCAGGATTTCTTCTACAACCTCGGCTCCTGGAATTGGTTCGTTGTTGCGGTCTTGCTCCTGGTCTTGGAGACGGTCGTGCCGGGTGTGCATTTCGTCTGGTTCGGGATCGCTGCGGCACTGGTCGGCATCGTGGCACTTGCCAGTGGGATTGCGTGGCAGTGGCAGCTCATTATCTTCGCGCTCGTCGCCATGGCGACCGTATTCGTGGTGCGGCGATTTTCGAACCCGGCATCCGCGACGAGTGACGAGCCCGATCTCAATGTGCGCGGTGCGCAGTACATCGGCCGCATCTTCACTGTGGTCGAAGATATCAGACAGGGACGTGGCAAGGTGCGTGTCGGCGATACGATCTGGCATGCCGAAGGTGAGGACATCGCCGCCGGCAAGCGGGTGAAGGTCGTCGGTGTCGATGGCACCGCGCTCGTGGTCGAACGTGCCGACGCAACCGAATGAGCCGCGCCGCAGACCTCCGGAAGAAGTCATCTGGCTGATCGCAGCCGCATGCACCATTGCACCGATCGCCGGTATCATCCTCGGCATGATCGGATTGGCGATGCTGGCTCGTGGGCAGGCGGGGAGCGGCTGGTGGATCGGAGGCGGTGCGGCGTTGATCGTCCTCGATTATCTGAGCGATATATGGCTGCATCGCATCGCCCGCGACGCGTGCGACGAGCCGCAACTCAATGCGCGCGGCGCCCGGCATATCGGCCGCCAAGTCGTGATCGAACAGCCGATCGAAGGCGGACGCGGGCGCGTGCGTATCGGCGATGGCTGGTGGAGCGTGGAAGGGTCCAATCTCGAGGCGGGGGCGCTCGTGCGCATCGTCGGCGTGCGCGGATCACTGCTGCTCGTGGAGCGTGTCTGATCGCGGCGGGGACTGCCGCTCCTGGCGTCTGATCGGCTGAGTCGTGCTCGCATCGACGCGGTGATTGTCTCTCAAACACAGAGAGAGCGGCCCACGACGGCCAGACGGATGCAATCAAGACCAGAGCTGTTCTAGACGATGCCGGCGCGCAGGAAGTCGTGAACGTGGACGACACCCACGGGTCGCTGGTCTTTCAGGACGAACAGCGCTGTGATGCGCGAGGCGTTCATCATCTCGAGCGCGGCGGATGCCAGTGTATCCGGGCTCGTCGTCTTGGGATTGCGCGTCATGATCTCGCGCGTGGTGCGGCCGACAAGATCGGGACCCATGTGGCGGCGCAAGTCGCCGTCCGTAATGATACCCGCCAGGCGACCATCGTCATCGACAATGCCGAGGCAGCCAAGCGCCTTCGTCGTCATGACGACGAGGGCTGCATCCATGCGATCGTCGAGGGCGGCGAGTGGCAGGCTCTCGCCGGTATGCATGAGGTCAGCGACGTGCTTGAGGCTGGCGCCCAGCGAGCCGCCCGGATGGAATTCTCGGAAGTCACGGGCGGTAAATCCCTTTGCCTCCAGAAGTGCTATGGCGAGGCAGTCACCGATCGCCAACTGCATTGTCGTGGAGGTGGTCGGGGCAAGACCGTGCGGACAGGCCTCGCTGGCGCGCGGCAGTTCGAGGACGACGTCGGCGTGTTGCCCCAAAGCCGAATCGCGCCGCGACGTAATCGCAATCAGCGGCACCGCGAAGCGACGCGAATAGGTGAGGATGTTCTTCAGTTCGACGGTCTCGCCGGACCACGACAGGACGATGAGTACGTCATCCGCTGTGATCATGCCGAGGTCTCCGTGGGAGGCTTCGGTCGGGTGGACGAAGTAGGCGGGCGTGCCGGTGGAGGCGAATGTGGCGGCTATCTTCTGGCCGATGTGGCCGCTCTTGCCGACGCCGGTGACGATGACGCGTCCGCGGGACTTTTGGATGCGGGAAACCGCGTCAGTGAAGGCGCCCGCAAGGGCGCCGGCAATCGCCGTCCGCAGGAGGTCCAGCCCGGCGCTCTCGGTAACGAGCGTGCGTACGGCTGCCGACACTGCCGCGGACGTCTCGTCAGCGTCACCTGCCGCCGGCGCCATGGATCTGATCTCAGCGTGTATTGCGCTCATGAGCCCTCGCTGCTGTCCCCATGAATAGCGTGGCAATGCGGCGGTCTGAATGCAGGCTGCTCGTTCGGTCCCGTCCGACCGAAATTATCCCACATTTCCGCTCGGGCCGCAGGCCGGACGATGGTCCACGGCGGCTCCGAATCGGACCCTGCACAGAGCCTATCCAGCCCGCCCGACGATGCAAGGCTTCTGCAACTCAATCCAGCGGTCGCTTGGCGAGCCGCGGCGTGCCGCACTTGTTATGCTCAATATGGTATTTTCACAAATCTTGCCGATGCATCAGACGTTTTGGAGGATACCCTTGCCTTTGTTCGCACCGGGATCAAAGGAATTTCTTCAACTCAGCCTTGAGCGAGGGCCCGATGTCGTCGCGCGCCAATGCGTAGGCGACATTGGCGAGCAGGAAGCCGACCTTGGAACCGCAGTCGTAGATGTCGCCGTCGAAGCGGACGGCGTGGAACGACTGCTTGTTCCGGTTCATCAGTTTGATCATCGCGTCGGTGAGCTGGATCTCGCCGCCCGAGCCCGATTCCTGATCGGCAAGGATGTCGAAAATTTCCGGCTGTAGGATGTAGCGACCGGTGATGTGCAGGTTCGACGGCGCGGTTCCGCGTGGCGGCTTCTCGATCATCCCGGTGACTTCCGAAACCTTGGCCTTGGGCTGCTTGATGCCGACGATGCCGTAGAGGTGTGTCTGGTCGGCCGGAACCGGCGAGACCGCGATCACGTTACCGCCTTTCTCGGCGTAGGCTTTCATCATATCGGCGAGACAGGGCGGATCAGCGTGATGCAGCATGTCGGGGAGGAGCAGGGCGAAGGGCTCGTTGCCGACGATATCACGTGCACACCAGACGGCGTGGCCGAGGCCGAGCGGCGTCTGCTGGCGCGTGAAGCTCGTCTGACCGGCGCCCGGTAAGTCGCGGGTAATCATCTCAAGCTCGCGCTTCTTGCCGCGGTCGGCGAGCGTGCGCTCCAGCTCATACTGGCTGTCGAAATGATCCTCGATGACGCCCTTGTTACGGCCTGTCACGAAAATGAAGTGTTCAATGCCGGCGGCACGCGCCTCGTCAACGACGTGCTGGATGACCGGCCGGTCGACGACGGTCAGCATCTCCTTCGGCATCGCCTTGGTGGCGGGCAGGAAGCGCGTGCCTAGGCCGGCAACAGGAAACACGGCCTTGCGGATGGGGGATTTGTGTTTTGGCATGGTATCTGTTCGTGATGACGTTACGCTGGCAGCGCCCGGGGCCGGCGGCATATTTTCAGGATTGTAGCAATCTATCCCAGGGCGTGGTCTGGTGCGTTAACGCGACAGCATTGTGCATCTCGTCAAGCGCCTCGACCATCCGGTTGAGCTTATCGAAATCCTTTCGCCTGGGCACTCTTAGGACGAACTCGGCGCATCTGGCATGTTGGCATGCGCTGCGGTGGTTAATAGGGGCAATGCGAATATGGCAGTTTTGGTGACAGGGGGCGCCGGTTATATCGGCAGCCACATGGTTCTGGAACTCGCCGATGCGGGCGAGAGGGTTGTCGTCCTCGACAACCTGTCGACCGGGTTCCGCTGGGCGGTTGATCCCAGAGCCGAGTTGGTCGTCGGCGACATTGGCGACCAGAATCTCGTTCGCACAATCGTTCGCAAGCACGGTGTCGATGCAATCATTCATTTCGCCGGCTCCATAGTGGTGCCCGATTCGGTGGCTGACCCGCTCGGCTATTACAATAACAACACGGTCAAATCGCGGGCGCTCATGGAAGTCGCCGTGTCGACAGGCGTAAAGCATTTCATCTTCTCGTCGACGGCGGCGGTCTACGGCAATCCGAAAGAAGACCTCGTCTCGGAGGAGGCGCTGCCCGCTCCCATGTCGCCTTACGGTTCGTCGAAGCTGATGACCGAGATCATGCTGGCGGATACGGGCCGGGCGCATGGACTGCGCTACGTCGCTCTGCGCTATTTCAACGTCGCGGGGGCCGACCCTGATGGCCGGTCGGGCCAGTCTACGCCGCGGGCGACGCATCTCATCAAGGTGGCGTGCGAGACGGCGCTCGGGCAGCGCACGCATATGGAGGTATTCGGCACCGACTACGAGACCGCGGATGGCACTTGCCTGCGCGATTACATCCATGTGTGCGATCTGGCGCGTGCGCACATGGCGGCGCTTTCCTATCTGCGCGCCGGCGGAGCATCGGATATCTTCAATTGCGGCTACGCGAAGGGCTACTCGGTGCTGCAGGTGATCGATGCGGTCAAGCGCATGTCGGGTGTCGAATTCGAGGTGCGGATGGCGCCCCGGCGGCCTGGTGATCCCGCAGCGATCGTCGCCAAGTCGGAAAAGATCCGCTCAGCTCTCGGCTGGTTGCCGGAACTCGACGACCTGGACCGGATCGTCGCTCATGCGCTGGCCTGGGAGGACAAGCTTGCGAAGCTCAAGCGGCAGACATCGTAGGCGGTAGCAGCGGTTCTGCCGGTGCGATCCGCACGGGCAGGGCTGGCGGCCCCATTCTCGCCCTGATACTGGGGAAAGGAGCATGCGAAGCTCCGCGCAGGCATTGGACACGGCGGGCCGTCTGCAACCCTTTGAAGGATGGCGAATTCCATGACCGCAGCTGCTTTCCGGCGAAGGATGCGATTTTGCGTTGGAGCCTGTTTGCGCGTCCTGGCCGCCTGCATAGCGATGCTCGCTCTTCCGCTTGCGCCTGCCTCCGCGGATGGGGTCTTCAAGGCGTTCTTGGAAAGTATTTGGCCCGAGGCGCAGAAGGCCGGCGTCAGCCGTCGCACGTTCGATGCTGCCATCAAGGGGCTCGAACCTGATACCTCGCTGCCGGACCTTGTCCTGCCCGGGCGTGAAACGCCGACTATGAAAGGGCAGGCGGAATTTACGCGCGCTCCAGGAGAGTATCTCAATGCCGCCTACTTGGCGCGGCTTGCCGAGAAGGGAAAGGCTCTCGGCATCCAGTACAAGAGTGCGCTCGACAGGATAGAGAAGACTTATGGCGTCGACCGCTACTCGGTACTGGCGATCTGGGGGCGGGAGACGGCGTTTGGAAACTACAAGCTGCCGCACGACGCAATCCGGGTGTTGGCGACCCAGGCCTACATGGGGCGGCGCAAGGACCTGTTCCGCCAGGAGTTCGTGCTGGCTTTGAAGATGTTGGAGGATGGCATCCCGCGTTCCCGGATGCGCTCGTCCTGGGCCGGTGCCATCGGGCAGACGCAGTTCCTGCCCTCGGAATTTTATCAACACGCGCGCGATCATGACAAAGACGGCATCGTCGATCTTTTCGATTCGGTGCCCGATGCGCTGGCGTCTGCGGCGCGCCAGTTGCAGGCGAAGGGCTGGGTGCGCGGGCGGACCTGGGGTTATGAAGTCGAAATCCCCGCATCCTCGAATTGCTCGCTTGAAGGGCCGCCCGGCGCAAGACCGGTTCGCGACTGGATGGCGCTGGGCTACCGGCGCGTTGCGGGGCGCAAGTTCCCCAGTGAGGTACTCAGCGATCAGGCCTACCTGATGTCGCCGGCGGGGGCGTATGGCCCGTCCTTCCTGGTGCTGGAGAATTTCCAGGTGATCCGCCGTTACAACACGTCCGATCTTTACGCGACGTTCGTCGGCAATCTGGCCGATCGGATCGCTGGCGGCGGTGATTTCGTCACGCCCTGGCAGGATATCGGGCCGCAGCGCACGCGTATCATTCGCGGTGTGCAGACCGGGTTGCAGAAGGTCGGATATGCCATCGACAAGGTCGACGGCTTCATCGGCTCGGGGACGCGGCGCGAGGCAGGGCAATATCAGGTGCGGAACGGCCTCAAGGTCGATTGCTGGCCGACGCAGGGCCTTTTGGAGCATCTCGATCGCCGTGCATCCCGTTAAGAGCAGGGTTGGTTCTGCTGGTGCCACACTGACTGCGGGGACCTGCTGCTTCAGCTCCTTGAATGGGGTGCCCAGCCGGGTTTTGTGCGTTGGCGCAGCGCGACAGATGCCGCAATCTGGGCGTATAAGGCAGGCATCGATGCTGCCAGTGATTCCCCCGATGAGTGTTCTCCGGATGAAGATCGTCGAACATCTACAGCGACTGGGGCACCGCGCGTGCGCGATTGGCGCGTGCTATATGGTTGCTGTTTTGGTGCTGCTCGCCGGCGGCACGAGAGTAAGTGCGCAGGTCGAGCCCGTGAACGAGCCAGGTGAGAGCTACATTACGCCGTTCCCGGATGGCGAGCGCTACAAGCTGCGTGTGATCGGCGATGAGTTCGGCGACGGCATGCACGCGGCGCTGATGGACACGCTTGGCAGCGATCCGCGTCTGGAGATGGAGCGCAAGGCGGTCTGGCTTTCCGGGCTGACGCGGCCAAATTCGATCGACGAGCTCAAAGACATTGCGCGCGGCGCCGCCAACGAGAAGCCGCACATCGCCGTCATCATGTTCGGCAGCATGGATCGCTGGTCCTATCGCGGAGCGAACGGCCAGCGATATCCGGTCGGCACCGCGGAGTGGCGGAAGGTCTACACGCAGCGCATGGATCAGTTGATTGCCGATCTCAAGGCGGCGCGCGTGGCAATCTATTGGGTCGGCTTGCCGATCATGCGGCGCGCCGACAGCAACGAAGCGGCGCAGATCCAGAACGAGGTGTTCCGCGAGCGCGCCTACCTGGGCGGCATTCGTTACGTCGACGTTTATCAGAGTTTCGCCGACGAGCAGGGCGAGTACAACCCTTACGGTCCGGACATCGCGGGTAAGAACCGGCTGCTGCGCGACAGCGACGGCATGCACATGACCGACGCCGGCTATCAGAAGCTTGCGCACTTCGTCGAGCGGGCCGTCAAGCGCGATCTCAACCGCGCCAAGAGCGTCAGAACGATACCGCTTGCAGGAAACGAGGCCGAGCAGGCGCTCATCAACCCGACACGGCATGCCAAGGCGGCGGGCGGCAGCGGAACGTGGCAGGCATCCGCGCGACCCGGCTCGGGATCGGCTGACAGGGAGCAGAGTGGCTCGGGCGATCAGGTGGCCGAGACCAGCCGCATCAATTTGAAGTCCGTGGGTGCCGACGGTCGCGAGCAGGTGCTTGCCGTCGATATCGTGAGGCCAGCCATTCCGGCCGCCGTCATCGCGCTCGTGACGCGCCAGGAGAGCGCCGATCGGTTGTCGCAAATGGGCGATCAGGTGGTCGACCAGATCCCGGGCGGGCTGACGGTAATGAGTTCGATCACGCCGGGCGGGAGTGACGGCGCGGCGGAGCGGCGCAAGCTCTCGCCAGCGCAGACGCCCTATTTCCGGGTTCTCGTCAAAGGGGAGCGGATCGCCTCGCGTCCGGGCCGGGCGGACGACGTTTCGTGGCCATTGCCCGTGCCGCCTCCACCGCCGCAGGACGAGCCGCAGGTGATCCCCAATGCTGCCCCGGGCATCCCGCTGCCGGCGGCAAAGCCCAATCGCTGATCGGGAATCGCCGGACGAGAATGCTCGGGCAGGTTTTCGACCTGCCCGATGCAAGACCCCAGTCAGCGCGGCAGCAGCGTGGTGCCCATCAGCGCCTTGTCGATGGAATGCGCGGCCTGACGGCCCTCGCGGATCGCCCACACGACGAGCGACTGGCCACGGCGCATGTCGCCGGCAACGAACAGCTTTTCGCGGCCGGGGACGCGATAGCTCACCTCGTCACCATCAATGCCCTTGAAGCGGCCACGCGGGACGATCAGCAGCGACAGCTCCTTGACGACATCCGTCTCGACGGGGCCGGAGAAGCCCATGGCAAACAGCACGAGGTCTGCATCGAGCGTGCCCTCGCTGCCGGGGATCGGCTTCAGCTTGTCATCGACGCGCACGTACCTCAGCTTCCGGACTTGGCCATTCTCACCTTCGAAGCCGATCGTGGAGATTTGGTACTCGGTCATCGCTCCCTCAGCCTGGCTGGATGAGATGCGCAGCTTGAGCGGCCAGTGTGGCCAGTTCAACGCCTTGTTCTCCCTGAGCGGCGGCTTGGGCATGATTTCGAGCTGGGTGACGGACTTGGCCCCCTGGCGGATCGAGGTGCCGATACAGTCGGAACCGGTGTCGCCGCCACCGATGACAATGACGTGCTTGTCCTTCGCGGAGATCTCTTGTGTGCCCTGGGCCAGAGACTCGCCGGCAACGCGGCGGTTCTGCTGGGGGAGGAAGTCCATGGCATAGTGAATGCCATCGAGATCGCGGCCGGGTGCGCTGGCAAAGAAGTCGAACGGGTGCTCGGAGCCGCATGTCAGAAGCAGTGCATCGTGCTTGGCTTCGAGCTGCGCAACGGAGGTGTCTTTGCCGATGTGCGCGTTGCAATGAAAGCGAACACCTTCCGCCTCCATCTGCCTGACGCGCCGTGCGACGACTTCCTTTTCCATCTTGAAGTCGGGAATGCCGTACACGAGCAGGCCGCCGGGCCGCGCGTTCTTTTCATAGACATGAACGTCGTGGCCGGCGCGCGCCAGCTGCTGGGCGGCGGCAAGGCCGGCAGGACCCGATCCGATAACGCCGATCGACTTGCCGGTCTTCTTCTCGGCAATCTGCGGCTTGACGCGACCGTCGGCGAAGGCGCGGTCGGCGATCGCGCACTCGATCGTCTTGATGGCGACCGGGGTGTCGTCGATGTTCAAGGTACAAGAGGCTTCACAGGGCGCAGGGCAGATGCGGCCGGTCACCTCGGGAAAATTGTTCGTCGAGGACAGGTTCTCGAATGCCGCCACCCAATCGTCGTGGTAGACGAGATCGTTCCAGTCGGGGATCTGGTTGTTGACCGGACAGCCGCTATGGCAATACGGAATCCCGCAATCCATGCATCGCGCGGCCTGAATTTTCGTATCGCTTTCGGAAAGCGGAACGACGAATTCCTTGTAGTGCTTCACGCGTTCTTGCACAGGCGCGTACTTGCGCTCGGCACGCTCGAATTCCAGAAATCCGGTTGGCTTTCCCATTTGTCTTCGTTCCGTCAGATTCGCTCGCTGTTGCAGCGGTTTGAGGGGTGGTCCGTGTCAGTAAGCGCGCCGCCCCTGCTCATGATTATGCCTTGTCGCGCATGATGCCGATCTCAAGCACGCCCAGTCCGGTCTTGTCGGCCTCCTGTGCCTTGGCCAGTTCGGCCAGCGCGCGACGGTATTCGACGGGCATCACCTTCTTGAACTTGGGCAGCCAAGCGGGCCAGTCGGCCAGAATGGTCTTCGCCTTCTTCGAGTTGGTGTAGTGCGCGTGACGCGTGATGAGTGCATGCAGGCGCTCGGCGTCCTGGCCGGTCATGTCGGCCATGATGTCGACAAGGCCGTGGCTCTCAAGATCACCTGACTGTTGCAGCTTCTCCATCAGGGCTTCCTCGGCAGGAATCGGCTCAAGATCCACCATCGCCAGGTTGCACTTCGATTCGAAGTCGCCCGCTTCGTCGAGGACGTAGGCGATGCCGCCGGACATGCCTGCGGCGAAGTTACGGCCGGTGGGTCCCAGAACGACGACAACGCCGCCGGTCATGTACTCGCAGCCATGATCGCCGGTGCCCTCAATGACCGCGTAAGCGCCCGAGTTACGCACGGCGAAGCGTTCGCCCGCGTAGCCGCGGAAGTAGCACTCGCCGGAGATCGCGCCATAGAGCACGGTGTTGCCGACGATCATGCTCTCTTCGGGCACGATGCCTGACTTGGGATGGGGGCGCACGATCAGCTTGCCGCCCGAAAGGCCCTTGCCGACATAGTCGTTACCCTCGCCGACGAGATCGAGCGTCACGCCGGCAGTCACCCATGCACCGAAGCTCTGGCCGGCGACGCCGTTGAACGTCAGCCAGATCGTGTCCTCGGGCAAGCCGGTGTGGCCATACCTCTCGGCAATCATGCCTGACAGCATGGTGCCGGCGGAGCGATCGGTGTTTTTGATCGACAGCTCGTGTTTGACCGGCGTGCGGTTGTCGAGAGCAGGCTTGGCCAGTTCGATCAGGCGGTTGTCCAGCACCTTGTCGAGGCCGTGGTCCTGACGCTCGCAATTGTAGATGGCGACGTTCGACGGCACCTGCGGCTTGTGGAACAGCTTTGCAAAATCGAGACCTCTGGCCTTCCAGTGGCTGATGGCGCGCTCCTTGTCGAGGACTTCGGTCTGGCCGATCATCTCGTTGAAGGTGCGGAATCCCATCGCCGCCATCAACTCGCGCACTTCTTCTGCGACATAGAAGAAGTAGTTGATGACGTGCTCAGGCTGGCCGGTGAACTTGGCGCGCAGGCGCGGGTCTTGCGTGGCGACGCCGACGGGGCAGGTGTTCAAGTGACACTTGCGCATCATGATGCAGCCTGCCGCGATCAGCGGCGCGGTGGAAAAACCGAACCCGTCCGCACCCAACAGCGCGCCGACGACGACGTCGCGGCCGGTGCGCAAGCCGCCATCCACCTGTACGGCAATGCGTCCGCGCAGGCGGTTGACGACCAGCGTCTGGTGCGTCTCGGCAAGGCCGATCTCCCACGGCGAGCCCGCGTGCTTGATGGAGGTGAGGGGCGAAGCGCCCGTGCCACCCTCGAAGCCGGAGATGGTGACGTGATCGGCGCGGGCCTTGGCGACACCTGCCGCAACGGTGCCGACGCCGACCTCCGAGACGAGCTTCACGGAAATATCGCTCTTCGGGCTCGTGTTCTTCAAATCGAAGATCAGCTGGGCGAGATCCTCGATCGAATAGATGTCGTGATGCGGCGGCGGCGAGATAAGGCCGACGCCGGGGGTGGAGTGACGCACCTTGGCAATCGTCTGATCGACCTTGTGGCCCGGCAGCTGGCCACCCTCGCCAGGCTTGGCACCTTGCGCCATCTTGATCTGAATCATGTCGGAGTTGACCAGATACTCGGTCGTCACCCCGAACCGGCCCGAGGCCACCTGCTTGATGGCCGAGCGCATGGAGTCGCCGTTCGGCATGGGCGTGAAGCGGTCGGGTTCCTCACCGCCTTCGCCGGTGTTCGACTTGCCGCCGATGCGGTTCATGGCGATGGCCAGCGTCGTGTGCGCCTCGCGGCTGATGGAGCCGAAGCTCATGGCGCCGGTGGCAAAGCGCTTGACGATCTCCTTGGCGGGCTCGACCTCGTCGAGCGGCACCGGCTTGCGGCCGGTTTCCTCTGCGCTCTTGATGCGGAAGAGGCCGCGCATCGTCATCAGTTGCTCGGATTGATCGTTCACCTGCTTTGCGAACGAGCGATACTTCTCCGGCAGATTGCCGCGCACGGCGTGCTGCAAGTCGGCGACCACGTTCGGACGCCAGACGTGTGCCTCGCCGCGGATGCGGTAGGCATATTCGCCGCCAACGTCCAGCGCGTACTTGAGAACCGGTGCGTCGGAGAAGGCAAGGCGATGACGTTCGCAGGTCTCGGTGGAGATCTCGCGCAAGCCGACGCCCTCGATCTGCGTGTGCGTGCCGGTGAAATACTTGTTGACGAAACTCGACTTGAGGCCGACGGCATCGAAGATCTGGGCGCCGCAGTAGGACTGGTAGGTCGAGATGCCCATCTTCGCCATCACCTTCAGGATGGCCTTGCCGACGGCCTTGATGTAGCGCTTCTTGACCTCATCGGAGGTCAGCCCTTCGTTGAGCTCGGGCAACATCGCCTCGAGCGTTTCGAAGGCGAGATAAGGGTTGATGGCCTCGGCGCCGTAGCCCGCCAGCGTGCAGAACTGGTTCACCTCGTGCGCCTCTCCGGTCTCGACGACGAGGCCGACGGACGTGCGCAGGCCCTGCCTGATCAGATGATGGTGCACGGCAGACGTGGCGAGGAGCGAGGGGATCGGCACCCGGTCCGGTCCCACTTCGCGATCCGATAGAATGATGATGTTATAGGCGCCCGAGCGCACGGCTTCCTCGGCCTCAGCGCAGATAACGTCGAGGGCGGTGACCATGCCGGCGGTGCCACCGGCAGCGGCAAAGGTGGTGTCGATCGTGATCGAGGAAAAGTTGTTGTCGGGCACCTCGCCGATCTGGCGGATGCGCTCCAGATCCTCGTTGGTCAGAATCGGCTGATAGACCTCAAGGCGCTTCTGCCGCGAAGTGCCTTCAAGGTCGAGCAGGTTGGGACGCGGGCCGATGAACGAAACGAGGCTCATGACGAGTTCCTCGCGGATCGAATCGATCGGCGGATTGGTTACCTGCGCGAAGTTCTGCTTGAAGTAGGTATGCAGCAGCTTGGGCTTCGATGACAGCGCCGAAATCGGCGTGTCAGTACCCATCGAGCCGATCGCTTCCTGGCCCGTGGCCGCCATCGGTGTCATCAGGAACTTGACGCTTTCCTGAGTGTAGCCGAAGGCCTGTTGCAGATCGAGCAGTCGCACATCCGAACGGCGCGCATGTGCGCGACGCTGCGGCAGCGGCAGGTCGGAGACCATGATCTGCGTGCTCTTCAGCCACGACTCGTAGGGATGGGACGAGGCGATCTCTGCCTTCAGCTCCTCGTCGGAGACGATGCGACCCTTCTCCAGGTCGATGAGCAGCATCTTGCCGGGCTGCAGACGCCACTTCTTGACGATGTTCTCCTCCTTGACGGGGAGCACGCCTGATTCCGACGACATGATCACCACGTCGTCCTTGGTGACGAGATAGCGCGCAGGACGCAGGCCATTGCGGTCGAGCGTGGCGCCGATCTGGCGGCCGTCGGTGAATGCCATCGCGGCAGGACCGTCCCACGGCTCCATCAGCGCGGCGTGATATTCATAGAAGGCGCGGCGCTTGGTATCCATGAGCGGATTGCCCGCCCAAGCCTCGGGGATCAGCATCATCGCTGCGTGGGACAGCGAGTAGCCGCCCATGACGAGGAACTCCAGCGCATTGTCGAAGCAAGCGGTATCGGATTGGCCCTCGTAGGAGATGGGCCAGAGCTTCGAGATGTCGTCGCCGAACAGCGGCGTTGAAACGGACGCCTGACGCGCGGCCATCCAGTTGACGTTGCCGCGCAGCGTGTTGATCTCGCCGTTATGGGCAACCATGCGATAGGGATGCGCCAGCTTCCACGACGGGAATGTGTTGGTGGAAAAGCGCTGGTGGACGAGTGCCAACGCCGAGGTGAAGCGCGGGTCGGACAGGTCCTTGTAATAGGCCTTCACCTGGTAGGACATGAACATGCCCTTGTAGACCAGCGTGCGGGTCGACAGGGAGACGCAATAGTGGCCGATGTCGCGACCCTTGGAGGCTGCCTGCACGGCGTTGGAGACGATCTTGCGCATGAGATAGAGTTTGCGCTCGAACGCGTCCTGGTCGGCATCGAGGGTGCCGCGGCCAATGAAGACCTGGCGGTGCAGCGGCTCAGTCGCGATTACCATCTCGGACAGCGAACGGTTGTCGGTGGGCACCGAGCGCCAGCCGAGCAGATTGAGACCCTGCTCCTTGATGATGCGGGTCCATACCTTTTCGCAGTAGGCGCGCAGGCGCTCGTCCTTCGGCATGAAGACGTGGCCCACAGCATAGTTGCCAGGCTCGGGAAGCGAGAAACCCTGGACCTGACATTCCTGGGCCAGGAACGTATGCGGGATCTGCACCATGATGCCGGCGCCATCGCCGGCCTTCGGGTCGGCACCGACCGCTCCGCGATGCTCGAGATTCTCCAGGATCTGCAGGGCGCCCTCGACGATCTTGTGCGAGCGGCGTCCCTTCATGTCGGCAATGAAGCCAACACCGCAGGCATCGCGCTCCAGGCGGGGATCGTAAAGGCCCTGGGCGGAAGGAAGCGCCGTCTCGGCGTCGTAGCGTGCGGCAAGGGCGTCGGTCGCGATGTCGAGCTCTCTGCTGCTGGTCATATCTGGTCCTCAGGTTGCCCTTCGGGGCTTCATCTCATTCGATTTCGTGGAGTTTCGGGGGGCGCTGTGACCGCATCATCAGGACTTTGCGGCGGGCGCGCAAGTGACCCGGAGAGTGCGGCCCATGCCGTCACGGCGTATCAGGCGCGCCGCGTTTTCGTGGATCCGCCGCAGCGCGTGTGCACGTTCGGGCGTTAGGGCCGGGCGCAGCCAGAATGGATTCGCGTGCGCAAAATCCCGGCACGGCTCGGCCAGTGCCTGCCGGACTGCACACGTCGTCGCAGCGTGCCGGAACGTGATACACGCGGTTGCCTCCATCATGCAGCCATTGCTCAGCAGCCGGCCGCGCAAAACCCGCCCCACACCGGTTATCGGGCCGGTATGGTACGGTTCAGAATTTCTCTCGGCATTCGCTGGCACAATCCGCCAGCAATAAGGTCAGCAATGCTGTCCTTTTAGCGCGAAGATGGCAGATTTCACGTTGTTGCACAAGGCCCGGGAGCGACCAATCTGCCGAAACGCATTCACAAATCGCGCGTAGGTGCCGACGGTAGAGTGCCGGCCGTGGTAAATGAATGGAGGACATCGATCCGGCGGGAAGACGGGAGGCTGCCCGATCCTCGAAAATTGGGGGCGCCCAGACTGGCGGAAGGCTGTGGCGAAGCTGGGGCAAGAAAAAAGGGCGGATGCAGCTTTTCGCATCCGCCCCACGCATCACCGTCCGGGGGGAGGGGCGGTGACGCCCGCGCGGCGGATGGATCTAAAGATCCACCCCCGCTTGGCGCTGGACGAAAGGGGGAGACGCCCAGCGGACCTATGGCTATTGGCGACGACGCTACTCGCCGGCCTCGATCTGGCGCGGCGCATCAACCTGCCCGACCGGTATGACGCGCGGCCTCATGCGCTCGGGAATATTGCGCTGTAGATCGATATGAAGCAGACCGTCCTTGAGGTCGGCGCCCTTCACTTCAACGTAGTCCGCAAGCTGGAAGCGGCGCTCGAAAGAGCGGGCCGCAATGCCGCGGTGCAGGAAATGACGTTCCTTGTCCTCGGCGGTCTTCTCGCCGCGCACGGTAAGTGATTGTTCCTTGACCTCGATCTTGATCTCGTGGTCGGTAAAACCCGCAACCGCCATCGTGATGCGATACTCGTTCTCGGCGAGGCGCTCGATGTTATAGGGCGGGTAAGCACCCTCGTCCGCGCTGCCCATCTGGTCGAGCAACTGCGCAATACGGTCGAAGCCGATCGTGGATCGGTAAAGCGGGGCAAAATCGAAGTGTCGCATCACATATCCTCCATGATTGAGCGACATGCGAACCACCTGCCAAGCCGCCGCATATTGTGGGGCTTTCCGGCCAGGCGTTCTCTATGGTCGCGTCCCCTCTGTCGAGGCGAACGCACCTGCTTGATTTAGGTAACCGAGATGTGTGTTCAAGGGGTTGTGGGATCGCAGCGGCACGCAGCGAGCGGCAGCCGTGAGATCACTTAGCATTAGCGCTAAATGCATGAACGAGCATAACTTTTTCTCCGGCTGAACGTTGTTTGGTTCATCTGCCGTTCATGTTCGCGGCGCGAGCCTCAAGGCGGGCAGGAGGCAGCCCGACAACAACCTCATTCAAGGAACACTTCTATGGTCTGGTTCATCGATCCGCGTGGCGTGCGCGCTCGCGCCGGCTGGGCGTTGCCTCTGGCATGCGCTGGGGTATTGCTGGCCAGTGCGCCGTCAGCGCTTGCGGCCGATCTCGATTACGATCTGCCGCAGTATGGCTCTTCGAAAGATTATTATGGTGATCGCGAGCCCGATTGGCGGCCGCACCGCTCGGCGCGCGCAGAACATGAGTGCATCCCGCGTGATTTTGTCCGCGACGACCTTCGTGAGGAGGGATGGCGGGATTTGCGCAATGCGGAGCCGCGCGGCCGCTACGTGATGGTCGAAGCCCGGCGTGTACGTTCGGGGCGGCCATTCCTGTTGACCATCGACCGCTGTAGTGGAGAGGTCGTTGCTGTTGAGCCGCTGGCGCCAGCGCGGCGTGCCTTGTTGTGGTCTTTCAACGACACCGATTGGCGGTGGCGGCGTGATCGTGACTGGGAACACCGTGCAGACTGGAGCGATCGGCGCTATGGCCGCGCGCCGTGGTGAAATCGACGCGCTGCGGCGTTACGGGAGCAGCTACTGACCTCGCGCTGGTCCCGT
The DNA here is from genome assembly GCA_036768475.1 of Hyphomicrobiaceae bacterium. GTDB lineage: Bacteria > Pseudomonadota > Alphaproteobacteria > Rhizobiales > Hyphomicrobiaceae > JAEUMD01. Next base: position 181,430 of record DAIPMW010000004.1, read on the forward strand.
CAGCGGCGCAGCTGGGGTGTGATTGTGATTGGCCGTGGCTATGTTTCGGACAGTGGCGGGTGGGATGGACCTATCCCGCCACTGACGCTTAAAGCGGCCCCGACTGTATGCGGCAGTCAGCCAATGCTATCATTCCGCGATCCCGATGCGCCTGTGCGGCGGCAACATACGGAAAGCGGCATGGAATTGGTCTCACTGGCGCGCAACCCGGTGCCATCCGGCGCTGTCGTTGGCTCGTTTGCGGGTTATGACGGAGCGCCGTTGCGCTACGCGCGCTGGGAGCCGACGCGTAGTCCTCGGCGCGGAACCGTTTGCGTGTTCCAGGGGCGCGCCGAGTTCATCGAGAAATATTTCGAGACGATCGCCGACCTGCGGCGGCGCGGCTTTGCGGTCGCCATACTCGACTGGCGTGGGCAGGGCCGTTCCTATCGTGCGTTGCCTGACCGCAGCAAATCGCACGTCGAGGATTTTGCCGAGTACGACAAGGATCTGGTGCGCTTCATGAAAGATGTAGTGCTGCCGGATTGTCCGCCGCCCTACATTGCGCTGGCCCATTCGATGGGCGGTAACATCCTGCTGCGCGCGGCGACACAGCCGGGCTCGTGGTTTTCGCACATGGTGATGACGGCGCCGATGGTCCAGATTGCCGTCGAGAAGATCGGCATGCCACCGGGACTGGCGCTGCGTTTGTCTGAGATGGTTTCGATATCCGGTTTTGCCACGTGGTTCGTGCCGGGCGGCAATGTGAAGGCGGCGGAGCTGGGCGCATTCGAGGGCAATCAGCTCACGTCCGATCCGGAGCGCTGGGGACGGACGCGCGCCGTGCTGGAGGCGGCTCCCGATCTCGCACTGGGCTCGCCAACGGTTGCGTGGCTGAAAGCGGCGATGCGCTCTTGCGCGCGTATCACAGCGCCAGATTTTGCGGAAACCGTGAAAGTCCCGGTCCTGATGCTGGCAGCCGGCGAAGATCACATCGTTTCGACGCGTGCGATCGAGGAGCTGGGCGTGAGGCTCAAGCTCGGCTCGCATCTTCTGCTGCCGGGCGCGCTGCATGAGATCCTGCAGGAGACCGACGCCATCCGTCAGCGCTTCTGGGCGGCGTTCGATGCGTATCTGGAAAGCTCGGTGGCAGCAGCTTGAGCGTCATCGGGCTCGTTGCTCTAGCCGTTACATCGCCTTCATGTTTGAGTGAAATACACCCACAATCCAGTTCTTGTCTTGCGCCATATTTTTTTACGCTGAACCGCCGCACACTTCAGCTAAACATGATCTAGAAACGCCAATACCTTCTCGTGCAACGCCGGATCGCCGGTGGCCAGGATGCGACCGCCATTGGTTGCGGGCTTGCCGTCCCATGTGGTGACGCGGCCGCCGGCGCGTTCGATGATCGGTATGAGCGCCACGATATCGAAGCCTTTGAGGCCGCTCTCCATGACGATATCGACGAAGCCGGCAGCCAGCAGGGCGTAGTTGTAGCAATCGCCGCCGTAGCGCGTCATGCGGGCGGTGTCCTTCAGGCGCAAGAAGGATTTGAGTTCGCTGCCCTTGGCGAAAAGATCGGGATGGGTGGTGGTAAGCGTCGCTTCAGCGATGGACGAACAGGGGCGCGTCTTCAGTCGTTTGATGTCGCCGTTGGCGTCGCGCGCATATGCAGCCGTTCTGTCGGACCAGAACCTCTCTTTGGTGTAGGGCTGGTCCATCAGGCCGAGTAGCGGGACGTCGTTGTCCAGGAGGCCGATCAGCGTGCCCCAGAGCGGCGAGCCCATGATGAAAGAGCGGGTGCCGTCAATGGGATCGACAACCCAGCGGTAGCGCGCCGTTTCCTTGTGGTTGCCGTGCTCCTCGCCGATGAGACCGTGATCGGGGAAACGCGTTCGCAGCGCCTTGGCGATGATTTTCTCCGCGCCCTTGTCAGCGGCAGTAACGGGGTCGAAACCGCCATCGCGCTGCTTATTGTCGACGGCGATTCGCTTGCGGAAGTGGCGCATGATCACCGGACCCGACTGATCGGCAAGCTGATGGGCGAAGTCGAGCAGAGATTTGAAGTCCGGCGCGTCATGAGAGGGCACAGCAAGTTCATCCTGGTTGCGGCAGCAAGGCGAGATCAAATCAGCTTTATGCTTCTACCTACTTAACTGATCTGAGCAAAAGCATTGGGCGAAACCGCGCGTGGCCCAGCTGCCGCGCCGGTTGTGTCGCGAATGCATCGCTGTACATGCTGACGCATGGTTTTGCGCTTTTGGCACATTGCATGCTGCTTCGAATACTCTCATGTTGTGTGTGTGGCGCTGTTTTCACCAGCGGCGTCACTGCCCACATTGGGCGTTTCCTCCCTAGACTTGGGCCGTTCGTCACCACGGGCGGCCTTTTTTTGCGCCGCCAGGCATGCCGGCGGTTCAGGCGCTCGCGATGCTTGCGCGGCTGGAGCCGGCTGTCGACGGGAGGCTGGGTGGATTGATTTGCGGCAAATCCCGAGAAGCCATGCGCAGGCCAGCAATATGGTCTTGCTCCGCAGTTGAAGCGCGCTGAGTCCACGAGAATAAACCAATTTACATCAGTGCGTTACATGTTTTGCGCCGAATTTGGGCCATGGCGAGCTTCCCGCCACGGGAGGCTCTGGTCTGCAAAAAATGCATTTGTGTTTTGTGCGTCGCACCCTTAACTATTGCGGTGCGACATTGATGAGTTCGCTCGTCTGTCGTAGCCCTCCTTGGGCGTTTCCTCCCTAGACTTGGGCCGTTCGGTTTCCGGACGGCCCCTTTTCTTTTGTGCCTTCGCCCTCGGCCAACGCTGCGTTATTCTAAGATCTGTTTTATAGATCAATGGGCTACGCTGTCATCACGCAAGTTTGACCCGACATCAGAAACTCTGAGCCTTGTACATTTTTATGTGCAGTTGGAGATAGTTGGGCTGGTGATCAACGGTGAGAACGGACGCTGTCTAGGACGAAGGTGCAGTTGAATGCTGCTGCGTTGCAGCATAAATTGATTGCAGTTGGTGCCGGCGTCCGTCGGTGCGAACCGCCCGATCCGGGTGTTTCCTCCCAGACTTCGGGGCCGTTCGATATCATATCGATCGGCCTTTTTTCTTGTTCAGGCGCATGACACAGGTGCGGTGGGGCCGGCCTGCCGCGGTTTATTCGGCAGCCGCGCGACGCATGAGGCGCTCGGGCACCTCGGCAAACATCGCCTCGACCAGTGCGGTCAGGTCTGCGAGCAGGCGCGTGAAGCCGTCGCTGCGCTCCAGCGAGAACTCGTTGAGATAGAGCCCGCGGTTGATTTCGATCTGAACGGCGTGCCAGCCGCGATCGGGGCGCCCATAGTGCTCGGTAATGTAGCCTCCTGCATAAGGCCGGTTCATCTGTACCTCGTAACCCATGGCGGATAGCTCATCGCGCAGGAAATGCGAGATGCTGTTGTCGCAGGAAACACCGAACCGATCGCCGACAACGAAATCCGGGCGGCTGGCGACGCCTTTGGTCATGGCTGCGGATGGCATCGAGTGGCAGTCGATCAGCAGGGCGTATCCGAAACGCGCAATGGTTTCGTCCATCAACGAAGTCAATGCACGGTGGAAGGGTAGGTATAGCGTTTCGATGCGAGCCAGAGCACTCGCCAGGGACAGCGGCTCACGGTAGATTTCCTCGCCGTCGGCAACGATACGGGCGATCGTGCCCAAACCGCCTGTTACGCGCACGGAATGTGCGTTGGCGTACTCGGGCAGGGGGTCGCGAATGAGGCCGGGATCAAGCTCATAAGGCTCGCGGTTAACGTCGAGGAAGGCACGGGGAAAGCGCGCAGCGATCAGCGGCGCCCCGAGCGCGGGCACGGCCTGGAACAACTCATCCACGTAACAATCCTCAGAGCGACGCAGTGTCAGCGGATCGAGGCGCGACTGAGCAATGAAATGGCGCGGATATATCCGGCCCGAGTGGGGTGAGCAGAAGACGAACGGCGCGACGTGTTCGCCCGGACGCAGCACCTCGAAGGGGGGCGTGAGATCCTTGGCGATACCGTCGTACTCGATTATGGGCATGTGCAAGTTTGCTGTCCTGGCATTGGCCGGCGTGGCGGCTCCTGATGCCGTTCCGGACCCATCGTGGAGCGCCATCTGTTGATGTCAGTGGCTGCATAAGTGGTTGATACCGCGCATCTGGCAATCCGCGAGCGGATTATGCGCAACACCATATCAACTTACTGGTAACCTCGTCGGAATGCCAGGATAGCCAACACGATCGATACGATATTGAACGGGGGATGCGATCCGCGGACTGACCCGTTGCGATTGTGCGCCCGGGATCTGAGCAGTCGCGGCTCGTGTTGTCCAAAAAACATGCCGTGAGTTCATCCTCCATTTACCATCCTGACGACAGATTCAAATGACAAGTCGTCAAATTCCGCCTCTGCGTCCACAAAGTCGGTACCTATAATCATGACATTGAAGCCCTTTCATCTGCCCATGAGCCGCATCCTACTCGCCGAAGACGATGACTCCATGCGAGGTTTCCTGGAGCGCGCGCTGGTGCGGGCAGGCTATGACGTTGTCAGCTTCGCAAACGGTGAGGAGGCTTACGAGCGTCTGCAACAGGAACCGTTCACGCTCCTGCTCACCGATATCGTCATGCCAAGGATGGATGGGATCGAACTGGCACGTCGCGCGGCCGAGATCGATCCTGACCTCAAGATCATGTTCATCACCGGGTTTGCTGCGGTGATCCTCAACTGCGATGTTGCCGCCGCCAAGGAGGCGCATGTCCTATCCAAGCCGTTCCATCTGAAGGATCTCGTGCGCGAGGTGGAGCGACTGCTGGCGGCCTGAAATGGCCTCTTCGTACGATGTGCCGCAATGTCCGGGGCTGGCGAGCGGTCATGGGCGCGTGTCCTCCCGGTTGCGATCCAAAGTCTGTAAAGCGCGGTTGGGCAAGGCTGCCTACAGACACAACGAGCGGCTTGCTCTTGCGGCGCAATGTGGATATAGAGCCATCTCCGCACGGCGCCTGTCGCCAAACGAGTGGGCACTTAGCTCAGCGGTAGAGCACTACCTTGACATGGTAGGGGTCAGAGGTTCGATCCCTCTAGTGCCCACCACTTTGAAATCTGCAATAAATTCCAAGAACTTTCTGGCGCATCAGCAACCAAGGCTGCGGGCCCTGGCGGGGTAACTGCACGGGTAGTAGTTGCGGTTCATGTGCCAATTGACAGGGCGGTGTGACACAAGTAGGTTCCGCCCATCTTTTTAAGCCGTGGCGGCATTTGCCCCGCATCGTCGGGCCCGAATGGGAAGAGCCGATGACGCGCGGGCGTTTGTGTTGTCCTATGCGGCACAAGAAACGGATGATGTCGTCATGAAGGTCAGAAACTCACTCAAATCGCTGCGCTCGCGTCACCGCGACAACCGTCTGGTGCGTCGCAAGGGCCGGCTCTACGTGATCAACAAGACGCAGCGCAAGTTCAAGGCCCGCCAGGGCTGATAGCCTCGGCCACCCCGCAATCGCAGCGTTCGCGTGAACGTGATAGCGGAATTGCGGTATCCAACGACGACTGGGGCGCGCTTGGGCTTTGACGGCTGCGGGCGCGCAACTTATTTTGTGCGCATGATGAAGCGTCTCATGCTGCCCTTGGCGTTGTTGCCGGCGATCGCTCTTGTGGCCGTTCCTGCCGTGCCTCGCGCATCTGCTCAGGTCGGTGCCCCAGAACCGGACACTCGTACGCAACCGTTCGCATCCGAACGCGGCCAGGGCGGCCAATCCGAATTCGGCTCGGATGATGGTGTCGGCGGCTCTGCGCGTGGCCCGGCGTCACCTGATCGCGGGCTCTCACCGCTTCCGGCCGATCCCACGCCGTCGCCGGATGCGCGGGCATTCGAGGGCGAAAAGGATCGGGCTGACGCCACTCCTGCGACACCTCCCGATACGCCGACCCAACGGCGTCGCGCGCTGGATGATCTTTATGCGCATCTGGCCGCCACCGAAAATTCACAAACGGCCGTTCCGCTGGCTGCTGCAATCGAGCGGCTGTGGGTCTTTTCGGGAAGCGATACGATCGACGTTTTGATGGAGCGGGTGTTGAAAGCCGTGGCCGAGCAGCGCCTGGACCTGGCCGAGCAACTCGCAGACACCATTGTCGATCTCGAACCGGGCTATGCCGAAGGCTGGAATCGCCGCGCGCTCGTTTCCTATCTTCAGGGCGATTATGAAAACGCATTGAATGCGCTGACGCGAGCGCTGGCGATCGAGCCCAACCACTTCAAGGCGCTCGATGGGCTTGCGCAGATCATGCGCCAGCAGGGTGACAAGGTGGCCGCGCTGGGCATCTATCGCAAGCTGCTTGAAGTGCATCCCTACTGGGAAGGGGCGCAGGACGCCTTCGATCAGCTCAAGCGCGAGGTCGAGGGCGACGGCATCTGATCGGGCCGATGCGCTTAAAGCATGTTGAGCTGAAGTGCACAGCGGTTTGGCATGAAAAACATGCTCGAAACAAGATGCTGGATCGCGTTCATATTTGAGGGAAACATGAACGCGATTTCGCGGCGATGTAGGGTGACCTGATTGCAGAGTGCCTTTGCCTGGATGTGAGCGCGGCGCGTCAGACGAAAGCGACCGCGTAGATCGGCGGCAGGGTCTGTGTGACGCAAGTCCAATTGCCACCCTGGTTCTCGCTCACCCACAGACCGCCTGTGGTCGAGCCGAAGGCGAGGCGTTCGCCGCTCGTATCGAGCGCCAGGGCGTGGCGATAGACGACGTCGTAGGCATGCTCCTGCGGCAGTCCTTCACTCAAAACCTCGAATGTTTTGCCGCCATCGCGTGTGACCGACGCGCACAGGCGGCCGGCGACAGGAATGCGTTTCTCATCCTTGATCTCGGGCACGAACCATGCGGTGTCGGGATCGCGCGGATGGACGACAACGGCAAAGCCGAATGCCGAAGGCTGAGCAGCATCGCTGATCTCGGTGAAGTTGCGGCCGGCGTCCGACGAGACAAAGATGCCGTTGTGATGCTGGACCCACATGCGCTCCGGGTCGGCAGCGCACTGCACGAGCCGGTGGACGTCCTGGCCGATCGGGTCGTGCGTTTGTTCGGGAGGCGCGTATTCGGCGCGCATCCCGTGTCCGCGCTGCTCCCAGCTCGCGCCGCCGTCGGTTGTGTGCCACAGCCCTCCCGTCGAGACGGCAATCGTGACATGCTTGGAATTGCGCGGGTCGACGCAGATCGAATGCAGACCGGGCAAGTCGGCGCCGCCACCCATCCATTTCTGCCGCAGAGGGTGGTTCCACAGGGAGCTTACAATCTCCCAGGACTTGCCGTGATCGTTGGACTTGAAGAGGCCGCCGGGGAGGGTTCCGCACCACAGGACACCGGGCTCGTCGGGACCGCCGGGTTCGAGCGCCCAGATGCGTACCGTCGACCAGGGGAGTGGGCGGCCCCACATGTCGAACTCCTCATGGCCCTCAGGCTTTTCAGGGTAGGCGGGCGTTGCAATCTCCTCCCAGTTGCTGGCGTCGTTCGAGCGATGCAGCTTGACGCCGAAGTGACCATGATCGAGCGCCGCATAGCAGGCGCCGTCGCGCGGGTCTGTGAGTGTCAGGGAGACGTTGTCGCCGAGGAAATCAGCATGTGCGACGTGCCAGTTGCCGTCATGCTTCTCGACGGTGAAAAGCCCTTTGCGGGTGGCAACACGCAGACGATCACCCATGGTGTAAACTCCTCGCGTTTTGGATCGTGTGCACGTTTCGACGAACAGCAGGCGATCCGGTTTCTTGGCTTGAGCATGTTCTCAACGGGAACCGCTGCACACTTCAGCTGAACATGCTCTGTGGTGTGCGGCACGTCGAGCGAGCCGCAGGATTTAACCGCCCGACAGAGCCTGAAAGACATAAACTGAGCTGTGCTCGCCGACCGGATCGCTGAGACCTTCCCGGTCGCGAATGATCTCTCCGTCGACAAAGACAAGCATGTGTCGGCGCAGCGCTTGCTGGTCATCAAGCACGTAACGGCGCGCGCGCGGATTTTCCGCAAAAACATGATCGAGCACTTCGCGCACGGTGCTTCCCGGCGCCTCTGCCGGCGGACAGGAGACATGGCGCTGGATGTTGTCGGTAAACGCGACCTTGGCCATTGCTTGGGTCCAGTACTGTTTTACAGAAGCCAGAGGCATCTCAACGTCAGCTTGATGCCTCACAGCCGCCGTCTGAAAATTGCATCATGCTGGCGCGATTGCCTTCGGTGTCCAGGAAGGCGACGTAGCGACCCACACCGGGGATATCCATCGGTTCGCCGAGAACTTTACCGCCGGCCGCGTTGACTGAATCCATCGCAACAGCAATATCGTTCACGGAGATCACGACCGAAGGATGCTGCGCTGGCGAGTCCGGCTTGTTGGGAAAGAAGCCGCCGTTGATGGCTCCCGGTTTGGTTGGGCGACTATTCTCAGTGTCGGTCGTTGTTGCCAGCACGTAATTGCCCACCTCTTTGCCGAGCATCTGCATCTCCCAGCCGAATGCGCGCTCATAAAATCCCGCCATACGCTGGCGGTCGGAGTAGGGCATTTCGAAGTGAACGACAGGACATGCGGACTTCATGACGATCTCTCCTCTGGCTAGGGCAGGTTGGCTCGCAGTGGAACGACATGGACAAGTGTGGCCTGCTCTATCTCCTCGATTGAGAACTGGTTCAGGCTTCCGCCGGATGCTCGGCCGCAGCCAACTCAGCCCGGTCCGGCCCCAGGCTGCGGCGCTTGTTTGACCAGGGTGTGTCGGCCGGCCGTCAACTTGCGGGCGACGCACTGCGCGCCTGCCGAAACGCGGCAATGTCGAATTTGATCAACTCGAGTATTGCTGTCGTTCCTCATGCCTGGCGCCGACGCTTGGGGGCGCCTGTTATTTTTCGCAGGCAGCGTGGGCCCACCTGCGACGACGAAACGTCGTAGCGATTCTTCAACCAACCGCACTGAAGCGGGGCGTTTGCTGAATACCAAAGGCGCGGTCGGAACCTCACAATCATTCCCGAACTCCCCTCAACTCTTCTCAGCGATCACTTTGAGGTTGTGCAGGCCCTCATCGAAATCGCGGGTCACCATTTTTTCGCAGTTGATGAAGACCGACATGACGCGCGCCAGAAAGGACTGACTGGCGCTCATGGACCACGTCACGATGGTCGCGTTTCCGTCAGGGAAAAGCGTGAATTCGACGTGATTGTCAGCGGCGATCGGCTTCGTCATCTGCAAACGCATTGTGACGCGCGATGGTTCACTCTCGAGGATGCGGAGGGACCCCGAACCGGATTTCGAACCGCCGAATTCGAACATTGCGCCAGGTCCGTTTTCCGGTCCGCTGTAATGGATCCGGCCGCCGGAATCGCGCAGCGCGTAGGGATTCCACGTATTCATGCTGCGCAAATCATCGATGAGGGCATGTAGGCGCTTGCGCGGGGCTGCAATCCGTAGGGAACGGGCTGCGCTGAAGCTCCGTGGACGCCGACTCGCAATGACGAGGACGATGCCGACCAGGAGTGCGATGAGCAAAACCAGACTTACGAGTACGTCCATCGTGTGAACTCCCTGGAACTGCCTCAGGTGCCGCGCGGTGGCGGGCAACGTGACGCACGCTGCGACGTCCTGGTGTCACGCTGCAAGCTTGAACACTCGGTGGCAGCGATATAAGTTGATATCAACCTAGATGAGACAGTGTCAATGCGAAATGATCTTCCGCTCACCGTCACGCATGAAGTGCGTGACCGGTGTTTGTGTCTGCAGGCGCATCGCGCGGCGCGTGCGCTGGCGCGCAGGTTCGACGAAGCATTGCGCTCGTTTGGGCTTACCAATGGCCAATTTTCGCTCATGATGTCACTCAACCGGCCGAGCACGCCGCGCATCGGCGAAGTTGCGCAGTTCCTGGCGATGGATCGCACGACGCTGACGGCAAACTTGAAACCGCTTGAGCGGCGCGGTTTGATCAAAGTGAGCGTTGACCCGCAGGACCGTCGCAGCCGTCGGCTGGAACTGACGGAGCGCGGGCGCGATCTCCTCGTCATGGCTATGCCTGTTTGGCGGGCGACGCACGACCAGGTCGATCGTGGGTTGAGAAAAATCACGCCGGAAAGACTGCGCGATGGTTTGATCGCGTTGGTGGAGGGGCCCCGAACCTGAGAGGCCAATGCCTCGCCGAGACTTTGTTGGAGCGTCTCAATCACGGCTTCGGCGGCAGTACGACTGCTTCCCTTCTCAGTCGATCAGGCTTTAAATTGCTTTCATGTTTGGCGGAAACATGAAAGCGATCCAGCACTTTGTTTCGGCCATGTTTTTCACGCTGAACCGCTGCACACTTCAGCTAAACATGCTCTGGAAAAATGCACGTCCTCGTGAACCGGTCGGGTTGATGGTACGACTGAGCAATTGCACCTGATCGATTTTTGGAGGAACCAACAGATGAGCCGCACCGCGATTTTCACTGCCGCAGCCCTAACCTCATTGTGTTTGGGGGCGACCGTGTCCACGACTCCGGCAAGCGCCGGGGGTTGCTATTACCGCCTCTATCAAGACGGCCACGGTATCGTAACCGGAAAGCTTGCAATTCAGGGATATGGGCATGCGATCAAGACATCGACCGCATGCAAGCGTGCGCGCCAGGAATGTAACCGCCGCTTCGAGCGTGCGCGCAAGAAGGGAAACCTGCCGCGTGGCGGCCCGCGCGACTTCCGCTGTATCAAGACAGCATCTGGTTAGAGCAGGCCAAGCTTTGATCGGATTACGTCTGGCCAGCGTGAGCTGATCCAGCTTCTTGTTTGAGAAACGATGCACTGTTTCGGCGGCAGCACGACTACTTCCATCTCAGCCGATCCAGCACCTTGTTTCGAGCATGTTGATCTGAACCGCTGCACACCTCAGGTCAACATGCTCCAGCCTTTTGGTTGCTTGCCGGTGAGTGCGGACACGGTCCTGTGAGGTATCAGCCTCCGCCCACCGCATTGCCCGTCTCGTCGATGTAGGCGATGCGGATCATGTTGGTGGTGCCGGGTGAGCCGAACGGCACGCCCGCCGTCACCAATATGCCGTCACCGGGTTTGACGAAGCCATGCTCCATGGCGAGCTTGCAGGCCTTGTTGACCATGTCCTGCACGCGGTCGGGATCGCTCGTCATAACCGCATGGATGCCCCACACCAAGGTCAAGCGCTGGGCGGTCGCGTGCACCGGCGTCAGGCCGATTACGGGCAGGCCAGGACGTTCCCGGGCCACGCGCAATGCCGTGGATCCGGTTGCGGTGAAGCAGACGATAGCCGAAAGCTTGATGCTGTCGGCAACTGCGTGGGCGGCTACGGCGATGGCGTCGTGCGCGGTTGCCTGAGGCTTGATCGACGTGGCGTGAACCAGCGATGAGTAGCTCGGATCGTTTTCCACCTGGATGGCGATGCGGTCCATCATCTGGATCGCCTCGACCGGGTATTGACCGACCGCGCTCTCGGCGGAGAGCATCACGGCGTCGGCGCCATCGAAGACAGCGGTAGCGACATCGGAGACCTCGGCGCGCGTGGGCATCGGCGAGGTGATCATGCTTTCCAGCATCTGCGTGGCGACGACGACGGGCTTGCCGGCCGCGCGCGCCATGCGCGTGATGCGCTTTTGCAGACCAGGCACGCGCTCGATCGGCATCTCAACACCGAGATCGCCACGGGCAACCATGAACCCGTCTGCTGCGGCAATGATCGCATCGAGGTCGTCGATGGCCGACGGCTTCTCGACCTTGACCATGACGGCGGTATCTGTGGTGATGAGCTTTCTCGCATCCTCGACGTCCTGGCCGCGTTGAACGAAGCTCAGGGCGATCCAGTCGGCGCCGAGATCGAGCGCGCAGTTGAGGTCGGCGTGATCCTTTTCGGTCAGCGGGCCGACCGGCAGGATGGTGTCGGGCAGCGAGATGCCCTTGCGGCTGGCGAGCGGGCCACCGACGAGCACCTCAGCGGAAATGCGGTTGTCCTGCGCCTCGATGACACGCATCCTGAGCTTGCCGTCGTCGAGCAGAAGCGTGTGGCCGGGCTCGACCGCCTCGAAGATCTGAGGATGCGGCAGGAAGACACGCTCTGCCGTTCCCGCAGTTTCGGTCCGGTCGAACGTGAAAATGGTGCCATCCGAGACGATGACGCGACCGCTGGCGAATTCGCCAAGACGGAACTTCGGACCCTGCAGATCTGCCAATATGCCGATCGGGCTGGAGTACTTCTTGCCCAGCGAGCGCACGTTGAAGACCAGCGTTCGCGCCAAATCGTGCGAGGAATGGCTCATGTTGACGCGGAACACGTCGACGCCAGCCAGGAACAATCGCTCCATCATGTCGGGCGATGAGGATGCCGGCCCGAGTGTGGCGATCAGTTTAACGCGTCGGTTGCGTCGCATCGGTTTTGTTTGCCCTATCGTCTGGGTCGGTCAGGCGGATCGTCCATTCCTTGGCGTCGCCGGTGTCGACCTCGAAAAATCCAGTTCGCTTATAACCGCGATCGCCGCAATCCTGAACACCTCTTATCGCGAACGATATGTCATTGGTGCACATGTAGTTCGATCCGACCCATTCGCCGCCGCGATCATAGTCCACCGCATGGACATAGATGAAGCGGCTGGGAACGTCGCCCTTGAGCAGCGTCTCACAGGTTTGCGATGCAATGTTCCACCAGCCTTCCGTGGCCCAGCCTTCTTTGTCCTGGTAGCCGATGGCGACGCCAACGCGGCTTTCGGTGGAGTTGCAGAGCTTGAGGTCGGCGCGTGCCGCATCGACGAAGAGACTTGAGGCGGCGACCAAGGCAGTGAGCGACCATGCTATCCGTGAACGCCAGGCGCCGTCGCGCCATCCTCGCGAGGCGAGAAACGCCGGCGTTAAGGACAGATAGGTGCTCGTGGCAGATTTCACGTGTTTCTCCGATTGTCGCACGACGCTGCCCGGCGTCCGGCCAGGCGGTGCGCTGCTCGGCGTATTCGCGTCCACCATCAGGTCGGATCGACCAGGATGACACGAAAATCGTTGACGTTTGTCTGGGTCGGGCCGCATTCGACGAGATCTCCGATCGTTCGGAAGAATCTCGTTGAGTCGTTGTTGGCCAGGAACTTGGCGGCATTGAGATCGGCTGCGCGAGCGCGCGAAAGGGTGTCGGACAGAACGATGGCACCGGCCGGGTCGGTGGCGCTGCCTGCACCGCCGTCGGTGCCGTCCGTATCGCCGGCCAGCGCGGAAATTTCCGGTGCTCCGTCGAGCGCAATGGCAAGGCCGAGCGCGTATTCCTGATTGGGGCCGCCGGTACCATCGCCAGTCACGGTCACGGTCAGCTCGCCGCCGGACATGATGGCGACACGTTCCCCGCGTGACTTGGCTTCAAGCGCCAGTCGCGCCTGCTGCGCACCGACGTCGCGCGCTTCACCCTCGAGTGCGTCGCCCAGCGAGACGACCTTGAAGCCTGAAGACTCCGCGATGGCGGTCGCGGCGGCGATCGACTGGCTCGGGGCGGCAACGATCTTGAAGCGTGCGCGGGCGAGGAGGGGATCGTCCGGCTTCAACGTCTCGTTGGCCGGGTCGGCGAGAACGGCTTCGATCTCGGGCGGTAATTCGATCCTGTAGCGCGCGATGACCTCGCGTGCCTCAGCCAGCGTTGTGGGATCGCCGATGGTCGGTCCGGAGCCGATCGCTGCGGGGTCGTCGCCTGGAATATCGGAGATCGCCAGGGTCAGCAGCCCAGATCCGCCGGCGGCCGCGGCGAGCTTGCCGCCCTTGATGGCGGACAGGTGCTTGCGAATACAGTTCATCTCGGTAATGCGCGCGCCAGAGCGCAGGAGCTGCTTGGTCAGGGCCTGTTTGGCATCGAAGGAAATGCCCGGCGCAGGGGCCGACCACAGAGCTGAGGCGCCGCCCGACATGAGCGCCAGCACGAGATCATTGGGTCCGGCGGATGCGGCGAGCTTCAGTGCGCGCTTTGCGGTCTCGATGCTCATCTGGTCGGGAACCGGGTGTCCGGCCTCTACAACCTCGATGATCTCGGTGGGCAGGCCGTAGCCGTGCCGGGTGGTAACGAAGCCGCAGATGCGGTCGGCCTGACCAAGCGCCTTGTAATGGCGTTCGGTCGCCTGAGCCATGGCGGCGGCGGCCTTGCCGGCGCCGACGACGATGATGCGGCCGCCTTCGGGAACAGGCGGCAGGTGGGGCGGAACGCAGGATGCGGGGTGGGCGGCGGAGACCGCAGTTTCGAAAAGTTTCAACAGAAAAGCACGGGTTTCGGCAGGCGACTGGGGCATTGATATGTCCTTCTGTTTGTTGGGCCTATCCGTCGGGGCAGGAGAGCCGAGGCTCGGGTGCACGCAGGACAGGTGCCTGCGGGATCCACTCCGCGTGTTTGCGAAATCGTCTGTCCCCCGTCAAGCGTGGCCCTGACGCAGGAGCCGCTGCGGCGCAGTTGCCGGTATCCAGTCCCGCGCGGCGCGACTATAGTCCGCCGCCATGCAGGAGAGAACCGTTTCCATGGCGAGCTTGCGGATATCGGCGTCTGAAGCTTCGAGCCACCGCGTTATGGGTGGGCGGGCGGACGCCGGACTGATTGTGATCTGCGATCATGCCGAAAATACCCTGCCGGAGGGGTATGGCTCGCTCGGCCTGCCGGAAAGCGAGCTGCAACGGCATATTGCTTACGACATCGGCGCCAAGCGTGTCGTTGAACGGCTTGCGGCATTGCTCGACGTGCCGGCGGTGCTGTCACGATTCTCTCGGTTGCTGATCGACCCCAACCGCGGGCTTGACGATCCGACACTGATCATGCGGCTGTCGGATGGCGCCATCATTCCAGGCAACCGCACCTTGACAGTGGAGGAACGCGAACAGCGCATCGCTCAGTGGTATCGCCCTTACCATGACGCGATCGACCGGGTGATAGATGCGGTACACGCTCACCATCCCCATCCCGCACTGCTGTCCGTTCATTCGTTCACCGAGGTCTGGCGTGGCACGACGCGGCCCTGGCAAGTCGGCATCCTGTGGGACGCAGACGACCGGCTTGCGGCGCCGCTGATCGATACGCTGGTGGCAGAGGGTGACCTATTGGTTGGCGACAACCAACCCTACTCGGGCAAGCTCAGGGGCGACTGCATGTGGCGGCATGGCACGCAGCGCGGATTGCCTCATGCGCTGATCGAACTGCGCCAGGATCTGATCCGCGATGAGGCCGGGCAAACCGTGTGGGCGCAACGGATCGCTCGCGTTATGGGCAAGATTCGAAACCGGCGCGGTCTGGCGATGAAGATCGGCGACGATCACCCCAAGGAATCGGTGCCGGCCGGCTCTCTGCCGGGAGCACACGGCCCGATCTGACGCTCGCGTCAGATCGCTGTGTCGTGTCGGGCTTGCGCGCAGTCTTCTCAGACAGACAGGCAAATTGGCGCGTCGCCGCATGCTACGAGTATGCCGCTACGGGTTCGCATGACGGCCGCGCCAGCCTATATGAAGGGCAACGTTCCATGGGATCACGGCGGCGGCGGCAGCGACGTCCTCTCGTGTCATCTCATCATCCGGCGCATCGCGCCTCCTGCCACAAGGGAGAATTGAATGACCGACATCGACGACAAGACGCGCACAGAGCTTGAGGCGGCAGCGTTCCGGCGGCTCGTCTCGCATTTGCGCCAGCGCACGGATGTCCAGAACATCGACATGATGAACCTCGCCGGTTTCTGCCGGAATTGCCTTGCCAACTGGTACATGGACGCGGCCAAGGAAAAGGGCATCGCGCTCGACAAGTTGGGGGCGCGCGAAATCATTTACGGCGAGCCCTACGCAGATTGGCAGGCCAAGCATCAAAAGGAAGCCAGCGCCGACAAGCTGGCGGCGTTCGAGGTCAACCGGCCGAAGGATCATTGAGCAAGGCCCTGCTTGGACAATCGGTGACCTGGCGCCGGGAGGGCGTCGGATAAGGGGGAAAATTTCTCTGCATGTGGTTTTGAACCGACCCGCGCTTGGCCGCGTCTCTAAGGGCAGAGCGGGCGCGATGGGCGCTTGCCGTGGTCGTCAACACAGGAGTCCATTTCCATGCAGAAGAAGCTACTCGCCGCCGCTGTCGCCGTTGTTCCGCTGGTCGGCATGTCGGCTGCCGCGTCGGCCTGTCCGTCAGGCTACAAGTCGGTTTGGATCCAGGGTAACCACGTCTGTATGCTCGACGCCTCGGCGTCGAACAGCCTTGCCTCGCCCGATGGGGGCAGGGGCGTCTACAAACAGCTGAAGATCAAGAAGTTCAAGCTCAAGAGGCGCTGAGACAAGACCAAGACACGACGGCAGGTGGGTTGAAACTGCACCTGCCGTCATCTGACAGTACAAGCTGACGTTCCGTCAGCCTGTTCATTTCCTGCGGAACGGCGTCAGCGCATGCAGCCCATCATGGGCAGAATATAGTTGGCCTTATTCTTCTGCTCGTCGGTGAGTTTGCCATAGAGCTTGTCGACGGCCGACTTCATGTTCTTCATCATTCCAAGGCGTGTTTCCATGGTCTTGATGCGCGCGTCCAGACGGTCGGCAGGTGTTTGCGCCGACATCATCTCCTTCATCATTTCGGGGCGCATTTCGTGCATCGTTTCGACGTTCTTGCGCATGGCCTCGGCGAACTCGTTGAACGCACTTTCCTGCTCCTTGGTGATGGCGAGCTCAGCCTTGATGAAGGCGAGGCGTCCAGCCGCGAAAGCCGGTCCACCCATCGGGCACGTGCCGCCCATCATGGGGCTATCCATCATGGGGCCATCCATCATGGGACCACCCATCATCGGAGGGCCCATGGGCCCAGGTCCCATCATGCCCGGACCATACGTCATGCCAGGTCCGTACGGCGCCTGCATCATCGGGCCGTAGCCCATGGGGGCCTGAGATGTGCCCTGCTCTGGTGGCGTGGAAGGCGCTGGCTGCGCGCCCTGCTGTGTCATCATGCCGGGCTGCTGCATCTGCCCGCGCATCATCCCCGGGCCGCCTTGTGGCCCCTGGCGCATCATGCCGGGCTGCATGGCGCCGGGCATGTTGCCCCCCCAACCCGGGCCGCCGGGCTGCATCGGCATGCCCTGTTGGGGCATACCCTGCATCGGCATACCGGGCTGCAACTGCGGCTGGGCGGTTTGTCCAGGCTGAGCGGGGGCGCTTGGGGCGGCAGGCGGCTGTTGCGCGATGGCGGCCGAAGTGGAAACGAAAAGTGCCGCACAAAGCGCGATCGGTCGGGGGGCGACGGCTGTGATCCTCATGGCGGACGTTCCTTCCTGATACTATGTATACGCAAGAAAACAATTGCGTGCGAACGCGTGCACATAAAAACGTTTAACTCAATTGGCCGCAATCCCCTACACACGCGGGCTGCGGCACGCCGTCATCGTAGCGTGCACAAAGCTCTGGATGAGATCGCTGTCCGGCTTGAAGCCTGCGCGCGCTTGGAGCTAGCGTCACAACTTGACGAGAGGGTCGGGAGCTTGCCCGAAATGCCAAATGGCAGCTTCGCAAGCTCTTGAGGAGATTCAGCATTTTTGTAAGGCGGGGGTGTTCATGACGACGCTGCAGGCATCGGCGCAAAATCAGTTGCGCCAGTTCGTCGAACAGATCGAGCGGCTTGAAGAGGAAAAGAAGGCGATCGCTGGCGACATCCGCGACAAATACGCCGAGGCGAAGGCGCTCGGGTTCGACATCAAGGCGTTGCGCCAGATCGTCCGTCTACGCAAGAAGTCGCAGACGGAGCGCCAGGAGGAGGAAAGCATCCTGGAGGTCTACATGCATGCGCTGGGCATGCTGGCCGAGGGCCCGTCGGATGCTGCCGTGGATGCCTTCATGGCCGCGGAGTAGTCCGCAACCGTGCGAGTACGGCGGCACTGTAGGGCCCAAATTTGTGGAGCGCAGCGGGTTGTTCGCTGCGCTCCTTTTTTGCTCACGATCAAATAGAATTGTCAGGGTGGGCGCCCCGGTCCCATTCGGCGCTAGGCCGGGACGCCCCACGGTGAAGAAGGGCGAGCTCTACTCCGCCGCTTGAGGTGCGCCGCCGGCGGCCCGGGCAGCGTGTACTGCAAGGCCGCCGGCGACGTATGTTCTGAGCACGACGAGGCAAGAGCCCGCCGGCCCGGCTCGATAGCCCGGGTTTGTCGCCGGGCAGCTCATGCGCACCCTTCGATTGCACTTCCATTCACGGGAAGAGTTCTAAAACCTCCGGACGATAAGGTCCAATTGGTTGCTCGACGGCAAGTGATTTGAAAAACTGATCGTGATACGATGCCTCAACCGTGCCTAGCGGCTGGCAGGATCTTGCACAGGTTCTTGTCGCTGAACCGCCGCACACCTCAGTAAACATGCTCTTGTTGGGAGCGTGCTTGACGCTGAACCGTCGCACACCTCAGCTAAACATGCTGTCGAGTACGGCTGCTTCAGCACAAGGATAGATTAGTTTCGCGAGGCTGCGATGCCGCTGGTGGACAGTGTTGCTGATGGCCTCAGGGGCCGACCGTGACGCACGTTACTTTCAAACAACTTCGATATTTCGACGCACTGGCGCGGGTGCAGCACTTCGGCAGGGCTGCCGAGCTATGCGCCGTTACTCAGCCGGCGCTGTCCATGCAGATTCGCGAGCTGGAGCAGAATCTGGGGCTCGATCTGGTCGAACGCACGCGCTCAGGCGTGCAGTTGACGGAGAAGGGCCGCAACATCGCCCAACGAGCCGCACGTATTCTCGGCGATGTACGTTCGCTCATCGAATATGCGCAACACAGCGATCAGGTGCTTGTCGGCTCGCTCAGGCTCGGTGTCATCCCCTCGATCGCGCCGTATCTGCTGCCGCCGCTGCTGCCACTCATCAAGCAGTCATATCCAGAGCTCGAGCTGCACGTGCGTGAGACGCGGACCGCCAATCTGATCGCAGAGCTGGTCGCGGGGAAGATCGACGTGATGCTGCTGGCACTGCCAGTTGATCACCCGGATGTCGAGACGCTCGCGTTGTTCGAGGATCGTTTCATTCTGGCGCTTCCTAACCTGCGCAGGCTGTCGGGCGGGGTACGGGCGGATAAAGAAATGATCACGGGTGAGCGGCTGTTGCTGCTCGAGGAAGGGCATTGCCTGCGCGATCAAGCGCTGAGCTACTGCAGTCTGACGCAGGTCGATTCGGTCAATACGTTCGGTGCATCGAGCCTGTCGACGATCGTCGAGATGGTGGCTGCCGGGTATGGCATCACGTTGCTGCCAGAGATCTGCTTGCCGATCGAGACGCGCGGGCGTGCGCTCAATCTCGTTCCATTTGTCGAGCCGGAACCTCACCGCACAATAGGACTGGCCTGGCGCAATACGAGTCCGCGCCGGCGGGATTTCATCGAGTTGGGGCGGTTGTTCACCCAAGCGCGTCCAAAGCCGGATACCGTGGCGTTATTGGAGCCAGACACAGTAGCCGAGTCCAAATCGCGCAAGGCACGACGTCGGATCAAATCCTGAAGCCATCTGTGGCGAAGGCATTCGATCGCGCTTGTGGCGCGGATGGTTATGGAGACGGTCCAGAAGCGCGTCCCGCCATGCTTGCTCGAGGCTCAACGAGCGCTGGTGCGGACGCGACGCGAGGCAAGAGCGCCGGCTTCGTCGCCATGCGAAAGGCCTGAGAGATCGACGGCGCTGCCCTGGAACTGCTGCGCCCACATGATTGCGACGACCTGCTGGCCGGGGCGCAGTTTGAGCGGTAGTCGATCCTTTTCCTCGCCGAGCATTTCCAACGTCTGTGCAACGTCAGGGTGCTCCATCTTTGCCAGCACGGGATCGTCGGCGGACGGGGTCTCAGTCAGCAATGGAGCCACCGGGAACGGCCGGTAGGACATCTCGTCGGGATGTTCTTCATCGAACTCCGGCGCGCCAGCCCAACCAGTCGACCAACCCGAGCGTTCGATATCGCTGATGCTGCGCGGCGGCTCGCCTGCGTCCACAGCGTTCGGGTCGATGGCCGCGACGCGCGGTCCTTCAGCCGCCTTATGTTCAGCAGCGGTCGGTAATTCGGGTGATGGTGCTGCGCCGCCCGTCAGGCTCGCAGAAACAGTGGTTTCCCGGCTGGCCGGTGCGGGCGGTTTGATGAGGGCGGGGGCGGGCGACCACGCTGCCAGCGAAAATAGCGATGCCAGTCGCTTGCGGTCGGCGTTGGAGACGGCCGGTTCCGGTTGCGGTGGGCGCACAACCGGGCGGGGCGCTGAGATGAGTTGTGGGCCAGGCGGCGGCGCCAGCGCGGCCACCTGCCTTTCCTGCGTTGCGCGCGGAACAGGGGGCGGCGGTTTCGCAGCCGCGGCGGGGGGCCTGTTTGCCGGGGGCTCTGCAGCCCGGCCGGCATCGGCGACGAGCGTCGGTTGCTTGGGCGAATTACGCAGTTCGAAGAAGGAGGCGACCTGTTGCGCCAATTCTCCGAAACGGCTGCGCGCGACGGAGTAATCAGCCCGGGTCAGCGGCTTGCCGTCCGAGGGGACGTGGTTGGAATGACCGTTGGGGAACAGCAGCGCGAGCTCATAACGCGGCATACGTGGCCAGTGGCGCACCCGACCGGTATCCAGATGCACGAACGGAACGCCGGACGTCGGATAATAGCCAACACCTCCGCGCTGGTGGACGAGACCGGAGTAGCGAATCTGCTTGAGCGGTATGTCGGGGAAATGGATGTCGGCCGCCTTGCCGAGTATATGGCGGCTGTTCTTGGCCTGGCCACCACCGGCGGTGCGCAGCTTTTCATTGGTATTGGGCGATCGGTAGCCGGAAATGACGTGGATCGGCTCTTTGGATCCCAGTTCGGTGTGAACCTCCCAGATGAGGTCAATGAGTTCGGGGTCCATCGTGGTCGAATCGTCGCGACGCCAATCGCGCATCATCCAGTCGATCTTCTTCATGGCGGCAGGATCGCGCTTGCCATTGCGCATATACGTGACGGTCAGGCGTTCCTTGGTATGGATGTTGTAGAAGGAGAGGGTGCGGTCAGAATCGGTGCGCGCGACGATCCGGCTCGTACCGAAGCAAGCAACTGCAACGGTCGCGGCAAGACCCGCGAGCAGCACTCGAGCGCTGAGAAGCACGACTTTTCCCCGTCCCGATACGCTGCGAGCGACGTTCCAGCCAGGGCCTGTTCACCGAGCTGGGGAGGCAAGCTCCCGTAACGCATGCAGCGCATGACTTGCTTAGGGTTAATCCCTAGTCCCTTAAAAAAGGAGTAAGCCCCGCAATAGGGGCCAAATTGCGGTCTTTCAGGTTGTTTTTTCGAGCAAAACAGGACTGCCGCAGACTTGCGCGTCGACCGGTGCTTGGCTCTGGAATAAAAAAAGGCTGCCCGTTAATTGGGCAGCCCTCTGACTTGTCAGGACACGTTGATCGCGATGCCCTCTTTGGCCCGGGGCTCAGAAACCGCCGAACAGGTTCTGGAAGAAGTCTCCCATGGCATTGGAATTTTCCTTCACGATCTGCGGGCGGACGTATTCCACGGGCAGCAGATGGTCGCGATGGCGCGGTATGCGGTCCCACTGGCCAGCGAGCGCCAGCCGGATGCGCTTTTCGTGCAGGTAGATATCGGGCCGTGAGTGCAGTTCGCCGGCCTCATCGACCCATGCTGTGAAATAGGTGACGTGGACCGGAATCTTGCTGTGCAAAGAGATGTTGTTGTTCTCCGGTCCATTGCGCAGAAGCGAGTGAACTTCGTCAACGCTCCAGCCCTTGTCCTCCTTGAGAATGATCTCAGCCAGCCGCACTGGATTGCGGACACGCATGCAGCCATGGCTGAACGTGCGGTTCGTCTCGTTGAACAGGTTCTTGGTTGGCGTGTCGTGCATGTACACCTGGTGCTTGTTGGGGAACATGAACTTGACGACACCCAGGACGTTGCCGCCGCCAGGAGGCTGGTAGACGTGGTAGTTGCGAATATCGGCGCGGCTCCAGTCCACGCTCATGGGATCGACATCACGTCCGTTGTACTGCAGGCGCAGACCGCGACGGTCGAGTGAGCCGCCGCGGGCGAGCGTCGGCAGCAGCTCCTTGATCTTGATGGACTCGGGCACACCCCAGAACGGGTGCATCACGACGGTCTCCATCTCGTGCGAGAAGACGGGCGTCTGCTTGTCCGACTGGCCGGCAATGATGCGTTCCTCGTGAATGACCTTGCCGTCCTTGACGACGCGCACCATGAACTCCGGCAGGTTGACCCAGACGTAGGTGTTGCCAAGGTCCTCCGGCATCCAGCGCCAAGCTTCCATGTTGGCGATCAGCAGTCCTTCGTCGATCTTGCGCTTGCCGCCGTTGAGGGAGGCGCGCGTGTTACGGCCGACGAGGCCGTCCTGGATCATGCCATTCTCGCGCTGATAGGCCTTCACGGCTTCCTCGAGAGCGGTGTCATAGAACTCGGGATCGGGTGCGCCGCCGTCGCTGGCGATTGCCGGCAGATCGACCTTCAGGCGCTGGCGCAGGATGACAACGTCCGGGTGCCTCTTGCCCGGTGACAGCAGCGGACCGGAGGCCGGCAAGATGACGGGTTCGTCGGCCGTCTTTTGCGCGCGCAGCTCGATCAGCTTCTTGCGCAGCCGCTGGAAGCCCTCGTGGTGGGGATTGAGGCCAGCGAGGTAGCCGCCGGGATCGTTGGTGGCGACAAGACTTTCGAGCACCTTCACGGGTGAGAGGATGGGTGGATCGCGATCCAGATAGGAGCTCATCTTGCGCGGATCGGGGATGCGCCCGCCGCGCGCATAGCGTGCATATTTGAGCGCCGCGAGCGAGACCCTGGTCTCCGCATCGACGAGTGCATCACGGGTCGGCTCGCTGCCAAGGTCGGCTTGCGGCAGGTCGAAGTCAGCCGCCTGCAGGCCCCAATCGTCGGCGCGGCCTATCTCGTCGATGATCGCCCTGGCTTTATCATTCAAGCCCGTCTCGCTGACCCAGAGCGGCTCATTGGAGCGGGCGACATAGAATTGCGCCAGCGCATCCCGGTCGCTCTTGTCGCCGTCGCTCAGGACCTTTTGCGAGGCCACCAGCCGGTCGCGCACGCCAATCGCCAACCCTTCACGCATGGTGAGCAATTGCTGTGGCGGATCAGGCTCCAAAGCTGCCACCGGCGAGACCGTGGTCAGGCTGGCGAAGAGCGCTATCGCTGCAATCCGTGTTCGATGCATTCAGGGCTCCATGAAATTTTGCGCAACGCTAGTTGGTGTTCGCCTTGATTTCCAGTCGGCATATGTCACGATCTATTGTGAACGCCAAGCATGGGCAAAAAGTGTTGCCCGCTTGCAAAAACTCTGACGCCTCATACTTGTGGCGGTTCCTTCCTCCGGCATTTCGCCGGCTCATACTCATCCCTGATATGACCACGGATTTTCTGACAATCAATACTACTCTCCATGAAGGAGATCGCAGTGAGTTACGTGGATTGGCTCATCAAAGGCCCGAAGATCGGGGGCTGTAGTTGCAACTACGGTTGCCCATGCGAATTCAATGCATTGCCAACCCGGGGCTGGTGCGAGGGACTGGAAGCGCACCTGATCGAGGAGGGGTATTTCGGGGACGTGCGGCTCGATGGATTGATCGTCGGCGCGCGCTACCGCTGGCCAGGTGCCGTGCATGAAGGGCGCGGCACCGTCCAGGGGTTCATCGACGAGCGTGCGAATGCGGAGCAGCGTGATGCGCTGGGCCGGATTCTCGGCGGTCAGGAGCAGGAGCCGACCACGGTTTTCAACATCTATGGCGCAACGATCGAGACAGAACTGGAGCCGATTTTCGCGCCACTCGTGTTCAGCTGCGATTTCAGCACGAGGCAGGCCTCGTTCGCTGTGCCCGGAATCCTCGAGTTCGCGACGACGCCGATCCGCAATCCGGTGACGGGTGCGCCCCATCATGCGCAGATCGTACTGCCCGACGGCTTTGAGTTTACCGCTGCCGAAGCGGTCAGCGCCCGCTTCGAAGCCAACGGCGACATTGCGATGAAGCATGACGGCGTCTACGGCGCGCTCACCTTTGTGGCCTACGGGCCGTACGGAATTATTCGCGAGCAATCGCGCCTGCCGACGATGGCCAACGCGTAGAGCGGCCAACGAATGTCCTAATCCTCATGGAGGTGCAACATGACACCCTGGGAAATCGAGGCGACCGAATTCGTCAACTGCAACTGCGCTTATGGGTGCCCGTGTCAATTCAATGCGGCGCCCACGCACGGGCATTGCAACGCGGTGGCGGCCGTGGCGATCAACACGGGCTACTTCGGCGACGTCCGTCTCGACGGTTTGAAATTCATTGGTGTGTTGTCGTGGCCGGGGGCGATCCACGAGGGCAGGGGCAAGGCGCATATTATCATCGACGAGCGCGCGACGGACGCACAACGCGAAGCGTTGCTCACGATTCTCTCGGGTCAGGAAACCGAACCTGGTAAGACGATATGGAACGTGTTCGCCGCGACGCTGGATGAGATGTTCGAGCCGGAGTTCCGGCCAATTGAAATCGATATCGACGTGGATCGCCGTGTGTCGCGGGTCCATGTCGATGGTCTCGTCGAAGGCACGGGGCGGCCGATCATAAATCCCATCACAGGCGGGGAGCACCGGGTGCGCATCGATCTGCCCGACGGCTTCGAGTACTCGCTTGCTGAGATGGGAAGCGGCACGTCGCGCGTCGGTGGCCCGATAGCTTTCGATCTCAACGACTCCTACGGCCAGTTCGCGCATCTCCACCTGAGCCAAAGCGGAATCGTACGCTGACGCCAGGGGCGTGCCGATGACATCCTCCACCGAAACACCGCGCCTTATCGAGAGGGTGCTGCGGCGAGACCGGGCGATCGTGGTGAGTGCGCTCGTTGCGGTCGCAGCACTGGCGTGGGCTTATGTGCTGGCCGGCGCCGGCACGGGAATGAGCGTGTCGGCGATGTCGACCTGGGCGTTCCCGCCGCCACGACCGAACATGGCGATGAACGGGCCATGGCATGTGGGCTACTGGATTTTGATGGTGACGATGTGGTTCGTCATGATGGTGGCGATGATGATCCCGTCTGCTGCGCCGATGATCCTGCTGCACGCGCGTGTAACGCGGCACACCGCGCAGAGGGCGGGCGGCGTTGCTGCCCCGGTGCCGACTGCAGCGTTCACCGCTGGGTATCTCACGGCGTGGCTTTTCTTCAGTGTAGCAGCGACCGCACTCCAATGGGGCTTGGAGCGGGCCGGGCTGGTCGATGGCATGATGATGTGGTCCACCGAGCCGGTCCTGACGGGTGCGCTGCTGATCGTGGCGGGCCTATATCAATTCACGCCGCTCAAGAATTCGTGCCTCGCACAGTGCCGTTCGCCCGTGTTCGTGCTTTCGCAAATATGGAAACCCGGCGCCAGCGGTGCATTCCAGATGGGCGTGCGGCATGGCAGCTACTGCCTGGGATGCTGTTGGGCGCTGATGCTGCTGTTGTTCGCCGGTGGCATCATGAACGTGGTGTGGATCGCGGGACTGGCGATACTGGTGCTTACAGAGAAGCTCATCGCGCGCGGCCCGTGGTTCTCGCGCATCGCAGGGGCAGGGTTGATTGCCGCGGGCTGCGCCGCCGTGTTGCTTGCCTGACGCGCTGCAACGCATGGGGGTTCAATCATGACCTCGACGCAAGCACGACGGCACACCACTCAGCCGATCAGGCACTAGATCTCGCTCATGTTTGACGGAACCATGAACGCGATCCAGCACCTTGTTTCGAGAATGTTTTTCACACTGAACCGCTACACACTTCAGCGAAACATGCTCTAACCGACGCGCGGCTCGAGGCCATATTCCTGCATCTTCCGATAGAGCGTCGAACGGCCGATTTTCAGGCGTTTTGCCACCTCGGTCATGTGGCCGCGATATCGTCCGAGCGCGAGGCGGATCATATCGGCTTCGATCTCGTCGAGCGGTCGGATGTCACCATCGGATGTTACCGCGGGAATGCCTAGGGCCGCCGACCCATCGTTTGGCCGGACCTCGATCGTGGTGGGGATGCGATCCTCCGCGCCAAGCACGGCAGGGCCGGTGAAGCTCGGCGTCCTCGGGAGCGGGGCCGGGGCTGCGGGGATTGCGGCCTCAAAGCCCTCGACGTGTGCAGCGATCTGCGGAAACTCGTTGATGGTGAGCTCTGAGCCATCGGCCAGAACGACGGCGCGGAATACAGCGTTCTCCAGCTGGCGCACATTGCCTGGCCAGGCATAAGATTCCAGGAGGCGGTACGCGTCGGGTGTGATGCCGGTGATGCGCTTGCCTTCCTCGGCAGCGAAACGCGCGAGGAAGTGGCGTGCGAGGTCGGCGACATCGCCTAGACGCTCTCTCAGCGGCGGCACCCAGATGGGGAACACATTGAGGCGATAGTAGAGATCCTCGCGGAACTTGCCGTCCTTGACCAGTTGGATCATGTCGCGGTTGGTCGCGGAAATGAGGCGGAAGTTGACCTTCACCGGCTTCTTGGCGCCGACCGGATCTATCTCGCCTTCCTGCAAGGCGCGCAGGAGCTTGACCTGGGCGTCGAGCGGGAGTTCGCCGACTTCGTCGAGGAACAGCGTGCCACCGTCGGCTTCCTGGAACTTGCCGATTCGCTTGTCGGTTGCGCCGGTGAATGAGCCCTTCTCGTGGCCGAACAGGATCGACTCGACGAGGTTCTCGGGAATGGCGCCGCAGTTGACCGTAATGAACGGCTTGCCGGCACGTTCGGATTCACCCTGGATGGCGCGTGCGATCAGTTCCTTGCCGACACCTGACTCGCCCTCGATGAGCACCGGGATGTTGGAGGAGCCAGCGCGCTGGCCGAGCGAAATGACGCGCCGCATGGCTTCTTCGCGGATGATGAGATCTGAGAAGGTGAGCGTGCCTTCCTGGCGCTTCTTGATGCGCGTAATCTCGCCGGCCAATGCCTCGATCTTCAAGGCCGAGCGGATCGAGACATCGAGACGCTCGGGGCTTGCCGGCTTGACGACAAAGTCGACGGCGCCGGCGCGCATAGCATTGATGGCGGTATCGATCGAGCCATGTGCGGTCTGCACAATGATCGGCGGTAATCCCGGCTTGCCGTTCAGACGGTCAAGCACGCTCATGCCATCGACACCAGGCATGACAAGATCGAGCAGCACGAGAGAGATGGTGGAGCGGTCCGGGCCTTCGAGCATCTCGATAGCGCTCTCGCCGGAGCTCAGGGTCTTCGTCTCGAAGCCCATCCGCTTGATGGTTTCCTCGAGAATGCGGCGCTGGGCCGGATCGTCATCGACGACAAGAACACGCTTGGCCATGTGGCACTCAACTCTTCGACGCTACAGAACGATATGTCGCCGGCCAGCGCAGTGCGCGTTTCCAATTCGCAGACGCGGTCGGCGGCGAAAAACTCAACACGCCTGAGACTGCCCGAGTTCGGTAAATAACTGGTTTCCGAGCAGCCCAAGTCGGCGCGTTTTTGAGCAAAGTGTGTATTTTTGGGATGATTGCGCCGGATTTTCAGGGCTTTGGTCGGCGGCGCGGCGGGTGCGGGGCTCGGACTTCGCCTTGAAAATTCGGCGCTGCGCCGTCACATTGCGCCCAACCTGTCGATAAATCCCTACCTATCGAGGCCGGCACGACGAACCGGCCAGTTGGTTCACACGATTGAAGGACGACGAAATGACATCTGCTGCATCCGCCGATCTCGGAATCATGCCCGAGTGGGATCTGTCCGATCTTTATGCTTCCCCTGATGCGTCGGAGGTCAAACGGGATCTGGAGAAGGGTGCAGCCGATGCCAAGGCTCTGAAAGAGAAATACCAGAACCGGCTGGTGGAAATTGGCGGTGATGGCGCCAAGCTCGCCGAAGCGGTGAAGTCCTATGAGGCACTGTCGGATCTGCTCGGCAAGCTCGGTTCATACGCGGGGCTTCTTTATGCCGCCAATCAGACGGACCCGCAGCGCGCCAAATTCTACGGTGATGTGTCGGAAAAGCTCACGGCAATTTCCTCCGATCTGCTGTTCTTCGAGCTTGAGCTCAACAAGATCGAGGATGATGTTCTCGCGGCGTCGCTCAGGCATGCCGAACTCGCACGCTACAAGCCGTGGTTCGACGATCTCCGGAAGGAGAAGCCGTATCAGCTCGATGAGAAAATAGAGCAGCTCTTCCACGAGAAGGGCCAGACGGGGCGTGGCGCGTGGAACAGGCTCTTCAACG
The DNA here is from genome assembly GCA_036768475.1 of Hyphomicrobiaceae bacterium. GTDB lineage: Bacteria > Pseudomonadota > Alphaproteobacteria > Rhizobiales > Hyphomicrobiaceae > JAEUMD01. Next base: position 209,563 of record DAIPMW010000004.1, read on the forward strand.
AGACGATGAGCGGGCTTCGCTTCGACGTCGCCGGCTACGACGAACCACTGACACTTGAGCCGACGTTGAACTTGATGTCGGACCCCAAGCCGGAAAAGCGGCAGACCGGCGCGGAAGCTCTGGCGAAAGTGTTCAAGGATAACGTGCGCCTGTTCACGCTGATCACCAACACGCTGGCGAAGGACAAGGAGATCTCCGACCGCTGGCGCGGTTTCAAGGATGTTGCCGATAGCCGTCACCTAGCGAACCGGGTCGAGGCTCCCGTGGTCGATGCGCTTGTGAAGTCGGTTCGTGCGGCCTACCCGCGCTTGTCGCATCGCTACTATGCGATGAAGGCAAAGTGGCTCGGCATGGACCGGTTAGCGCACTGGGACCGAAATGCGCCGCTGCCTGAAAAGTCCGATCGAACGATCTCGTGGGCGGAGGCGCAGGAGATGGTGCTTTCCGCCTATGCGGGTTTCGCGCCCGAGATGGCCTCGATTGCGAAGCCCTTCTTCGACAAGAACTGGATCGACGCACCCGTGCGTCCCGGCAAGGCACCCGGCGCGTTCTCGGCCTCCACGGTGCCGTCAGTGCACCCTTACGTGATGATGAACTACCTGGGCAAGCCGCGTGACGTGATGACGTTGGCGCACGAGCTGGGGCATGGCGTGCATCAGGTGCTGGCGGCGAAGCAGGGGCCCTTGCTTGCGCCGACGCCGCTGACACTTGCCGAGACGGCATCCGTGTTCGGCGAGATGCTGACCTTCCAGGCGCTTTTGAAAGACACCAAGGATCAGCGCGAGAAGAAGGCGATGATCGCGGGCAAGGTCGAGGACATGATCAACACGGTCGTCCGCCAGATCGCGTTTTATACCTTCGAGCGCAAAGTTCACGAGGAGCGCCGGCAGGGTGAGCTGACGAGCGACCGGTTGAACGAGATCTGGCTCGATGTGCAACGCGAGAGCCTGGGGCCTGCGCTCGATTTCAAGCCCGGCTACGAAGTCTTCTGGACGTACATCCCTCACTTCATCCACTCGCCGTTCTATGTCTACGCGTATGCGTTCGGCGACTGCCTCGTGAACTCGCTCTATGGGCTTTATCGCGAGGCACATCCCGGTTTTGTGGAGAAATATTTCGAGATGCTCAAAGCCGGCGGATCAAAGCACCACTCAGAGCTGTTGGCGCCCTTCGGTCTGGACGCGCGTGATCCTGAGTTCTGGAACAAGGGGCTCAAGGTGCTCGAAGGCATGATCGACGAACTGGAGCGCATGGAGGCGGTCTCTTAATTTCGCGTGACACGTGATACGTATCGTCGCGCGCCCGGCATTGCGGCGCGCGGCATTCGCCGACCGTTCCGAAGAACGGGAGCGGGCGATGTGATGCAATTGAATCGGGGCAGCAATGTTCGACCGACTGATGAAGCTGTTTGCGAGTGGCAACGCACCGACGTATGCGCTCGAGCCCGGCGACCTGCATTTGGCGGTTGCGGCGCTGCTCGTTGAGGCGGCGCGGATGGACCAGGACTTCGGCGCCGAAGAGCGCGCGATGATCGCGGGTGTTCTTTCCGAGCGGTTCGAATTGTCGGAAAGCGAGGTCGAAAGCCTCATCACACGGGCAAGCGAAGAGATGCAAGACAACGTCCAGTACTTCCCGTTCACGCATCACATCAACACGATGATGAGCGCTGATGAAAAGGTGGGCGTGATCGAGATGCTGTGGCAGGTTGCGTATGCCGACGGGCAGCTTGATCCTTTTGAGGACCGCCTGATCCGGCAGGTCGCAGGGCTGATCTATGTCGAGGATCGCGACCGGATGGCGGCGCGCAAGCGTGTGCTGGGGCGCAGTGGTCCGGCGGATGGAAGAGCAAGCGATGCCGGCGAGCGCGATGGCGATTGATATGCGTTGAGGAAACGGAGCAGGTGCGCCATGGCGCATCGCGCGCCTGCCGCGTGGTCGGCATTGGACGGGTGATCCTGCTCAACTGTCCAATGCCTGCTCAATCTCCTTGTCTGAGAACCTCGAAACTGTCCGGGCGAATGAGCGCGGCCTACTCCGCCGCGCTCTTGGCCTCATAACCGAGCAACGCGTTGAGCTCGTGAATAAGCTTGGCGGCGGCTTCGGGGATGCTGGTGCCGGGGCCAAAGACTGCCTTGGCGCCGGCGGAATGCAGCGCATCATAGTCCGAAGACGGTATCACGCCGCCGACGACGATCACGATGTCGCCACGGCCTTCCTTCTCCAGTGCAGCTTTCAGCTCCGGAACGAGCGTGAGGTGACTGGCTGCCAGAGATGATACGCCGATGACGTGCACGTCATTCTCGACTGCCTGGCGGGCAGCCTCGTCCGGCGTGGCAAAGAGCGGTCCGATGTCGACGTCGAAGCCCAGATCGGCAAATGCGGAGGCAATCACCTTTTGCCCGCGATCGTGGCCGTCCTGGCCCATCTTGGCGATCAGGATTCGCGGCCGACGCCCATCATCCTTTTCGAACTGCTCGACGAGCCGCAAGACGCTGACTACGTCCTTATTCATGTTGCCTGCCTCCGACCTGTAGACGCCGGCGACCGTGCGGATCTCGGCCTGATGGCGCGTGAATACCTTTTCGAGCGCATCGGAAATCTCGCCGACGGTCGCCTTGACGCGTGCCGCCTTTACTGCGAGGTCGAGCAGGTTGGCGTTGCCCTTTGCGCCCTCGGTCAGCGCGTTCAATGCTGCCGCGACGTCCTTCTCGTTGCGCTCGGCGCGCAGACGCGTGAGCTTGGCGATCTGCTGCTCGCGGACCGAGCGGTTATCGACCTTCAGAACCTCGATTTCGGCATCATCCTTGACGCGGAACTTGTTGACGCCGACGATTGTCTGGCGGCCGCTATCGATGCGCGCCTGGGTGCGGGCGGCCGCTTCCTCGATGCGCATCTTGGGGATGCCCGCGGCAATCGCCTTCGCCATGCCGCCGAGCTTGTCCACCTCGTCGATGTGGGAGAGCGCCTTCACAGCAAGATCGTGCGTCAGGCGCTCGATGAAGAACGAACCGCCCCACGGATCGGCGACGCGGCAGGTGCCACTTTCCTGCTGGATGAAAAGCTGCGTGTTGCGGGCGATACGCGCGGAGAAGTCGGTCGGTAGCGCAATCGCTTCGTCGAGCGAGTTGGTGTGCAGGGACTGCGTGTGCCCCTGCGTTGCAGCCATCGCCTCGACCGCGGTGCGGGTGACGTTGTTGAAGACGTCCTGTGCTGTCAGCGACCAACCGGACGTTTGCGAGTGAGTGCGCAGCGACAGTGAACGGGCGTCCTTCGGCTTGAACTCCTTCTGCACGAGATTGGCCCAGAGCAGGCGCGCGGCCCGCATCTTGGCGATCTCCATGTAGAAGTTCATGCCGATGGCCCAGAAGAACGACAGGCGCGGCGCGAACTTGTCAATGTCGAGACCAGCTGCGACGCCGGCGCGCGCATACTCAATGCCATCGGCAATGGTGTAGGCCAGTTCCAGATCCGCCGTCGCACCCGCCTCCTGCATGTGATAGCCGGAGATCGAGATCGAGTTGAACTTCGGCATGTGCGCGGATGTGTAACCGAAAATGTCGGAAATGATCCGCATCGAGGGAGCGGGCGGATAGATGTAGGTATTGCGCACCATGAACTCTTTCAGGATGTCGTTCTGGATGGTTCCTGAAAGCTTGTCGTGCGGGACGCCCTGCTCCTCGCCCGCAACGATGAAGAGGGCGAGCACGGGAAGAACGGCGCCGTTCATGGTCATCGACACGCTCATCTGCTCGAGCGGGATGCCTGAGAACAGCGTGCGCATGTCGAAGATGCTGTCGATCGCGACACCGGCCATGCCGACATCGCCCTTCACGCGGGGATGGTCGGAATCGTAGCCGCGGTGCGTGGCGAGGTCGAAGGCGACCGAGAGGCCCTTCTGACCGGCGGCGATGTTGCGGCGATAAAAGGCGTTCGAATCCTCGGCGGTGGAGAAGCCCGCGTACTGCCGGATGGTCCAGGGTTGGGTGACGTACATCGCCGGGTAGGGGCCGCGCAGATATGGCGCAATGCCGGGATACGTGTCGAGGAAGTCGAGGCCGGCGGTGTCAGCGCCGGTGTAGACGGGCTTGACTTCAATGCCCTCGGGCGTGGTCCAGGTGGCCCCCGGCGCGGCAGGCGAAGGCGTGGCAGCGGCCTGCGCATTGTCAAGAGCCAGGGCTGAGAAGTCAGGAATTCGGGTCATAGGTGCTCGCAGTCGAGGCCAAGGCCCCGGTCTCATCTCAAACCATCACTGCGGTGCATCATAATCCCCTGTGGCTGCCGGGCAATAGCTGCGAAAGACAAGGCTCGCTTATACCGGGGGCTTCATGGTCCCTGGAAGACGGCTCGCTGCCCGACCGGGATCGGCCAGGGTGGCAGATTCTGGGCCGTGTTCATGTTCGATGACAACACGGCCGCGATCCAGGTCCTTGGCTTTAAGCATGTTTTTCGTGGTGAAACGCTCGGCTGAAGAGTGGCGAGAGGGCTGGGATGGCGGCCGGCCGGGAAAACGGGCTCAGCGTTGCAGCGCAAGAAGGGCGACCAGAAGCGAGACCGTGGTGACGATCGGCAGGCCGACCGCAGTCGAGACGACGACATTGGCGTTGAGGATCTGGACGAGGTCCTGGATCATCGGGCCGAGGCCAAACATGGCGATCGTGGCAATGACTGCGACCGCGAATGCCACAGTCAGCTGATTGGTGAACGACATCGGGTATCTCCGTCAGAATTGCGTGGCCGGGTGCAACGGCCGTTTGGTCTGTGGAGAGATTGCCGCGTGCGGGGTTCGCCGGCAGTTCCCTGCGTGACAGGGATACGCCTGACGCCCGCTTGTTGTCCGATGGCGCGCCGGTCAGGCGGTCAGATCGTGCTGCAGATCGGTCAGGACCTCGATGGCGTTCTGCCCGGCATGGAGGAAGTGGTCGACGCCGGCCGCGCGCAACTCGGTTTCGAGCTTGCCGGGATGGCCAGCGAGCAGCACGCGCACGGCGCCCGCCTCGATCAGCGCCTTCACGGTTTTCAATCCCAGTTGCGCGTAGATCGCATCCGACGAGCACACGCATGCGGTGCGGGCGCCAGAGGCCGTGAATGCGGCGGCGGCGTCCTCTGCGGTCGCATAGCCATCGCTGATCAGGCTCGCTATCCCGGCGACGGCCAGCCTGTTCTTGATCCAGGTGGTGCGCGCGGTGTGGTCGGCAATGGTGCCGAGGCTCGCCAGGAACACGGTCGGTGCGTGGCCGGTGCGCTGCGTGACATGATCGGCGGCATCGCGCAAATCCTCGAAGGGTGCGGATAGGCGATGCGGGGCAAGCGGCGCTGAGAGACCCTCGCCGGCAAGCGTGGGAGCCGTTGGCCAGGGGGTGACGGTGATACCGTCGTCTCCGAGCAGCGGGAAGGCGGAGGTGCCGGTGAGCTGTTGCCTGCCTGTGGCGATCGCTGCATCGCGCGCTGCGGCAGTGGCGGCGATGTCGCGCTGAATGGCTCCGCTCTCAAGGCCCATAAGGATGCCGCCAGCCTTCTCGATGCCTTGGAAGCGCTCCCAGGCCTTGGTGGCAACATTGGCAGTGAGGGACTCGACGTACCAGGAGCCGCCCGCCGGATCGGCAACGCGGCCGAGCGAGGATTCCTCCTGGGCGACGATCTGGGTATTGCGGGCAATGCGGTAGGCGAACGCATCGGGTCGTCCGAGCGCCCAGGTGTAGGGCAGTACGGTGACGGCATCGGCGCCACCGAAAGCGGCGCCCAGAGTTGCAGCCGTGGTGCGCAGCATATTGGTCCAGGGGTCGCGCTTGGTCATCATGCGGGCCGAGGACGTGACGGCAAGGCGTACGCGGGAGGCGGCATCGGTAGCGCCGGACGCCTGCGCGATGCGGGCGATGATGCGGCGGGCAGCGCGCAGCTTGGCTATCGTGAGGAAGAGGTCGGTATCGGCAGCGAGCGTGACGGTCATTTGCGCCAGCGCGTCCGCAACGGAGACGTCGGCCGCCTCGAAGGCACGCAGGTAGGCGACGAGCGAGGATGCCATCACCGCAAGTTCCTCGCCTTCGCTGCCGCCCGCCTCATGCGCCACGCGGCCATCGACTCGGACGGTGCGCGCCTTCGGGAACGCGGCACGAAGTTCCTTGGCGAGCGACAGAGACTGCGTGATCGCCTCAACGGCGGGCTTCAGGGCATGTCCGGTGCGAGCCAGCGTACCGATTGGATCGAGATCGAAGCGGACCTGGACCTTGTCGGCGGGCGCGGCAAGTATTGCGATGGCGTCCTTCAGATGGCGTGCCGCGGCCTCCGCGCCCAATCCGGCGTCCAGCGTGACGGGCGCGAATTCGAGGTAAACGCCCGTAAGTACGCGTGCCATGTCCGCGCCGCTGGCGATCGGGATACCGACCTGCCCAGGGGCTTCGATCTTCAGAACCACGCCGTTGGCGCCGCCTTCGAGCTCGGCCAATACATTTTTGTTTGCGGCCTCAGGATCGGCCGCCACCACGGCCTGCTCGATGCTCCAGCCCAGACCCTCAGGTCCGGAATGCAGCCCGCGCACATAAGGGGCAGCGCCGGGGATGGCCGCCTCCGCGCCAGCGATCGTATCCGCACGGGTGTAGAGCGGTTCGATGCGCAGTCCATCAGATGTGCGCGAAACCATCCGTTTCTCAAAATCGCCGCCCTTCAAGGCCTTCTCGACCAGTTTCAACCACATCTCGCGGTCCGGCTTGGCAAAGTCGGCGGCGAACGGCGTGGTGGCGGTATCGGACATGGGTCAACTTCCAGCGGGAATTTCGCGTTGCGGACTAAAGTGTTTTTGACTGCGGGAGGGGGTAGCGCGTTTTCCGCCACTCTACAATCCAGGCTGCGCGGGGTGCACGTCAAATTCGGCTGCTTCGGCCAATTTCGGCATCGTTGACGGGTCGTGCTGCGAGGAACTTTGTGGGGGGATCGGCGTGCCTGCGTGTTTGCATCCCGGGCCCTTGCATGTCATTTGAATCCTGAGCGGAGCGATTCCCGCCTTTGCCGGAGTTTTCCGGGCCTCGTGTGGGGATGCGGTCCCGGCAACCTTGGCACCGCCGCCAACGCCATGTGGGAGCGAGGAATGAGCGACAGCAAAGGGGCATCAGCCGCGGATCCGACGGCGGACCCGCGCTTCTTCGCGCAGGCTGGTCGCATCCTGCTCGGGGGCAGTCATGCCGGCATCGAATACATTGATCTCAAGCTTGCCAACAGGCACGGTCTCGTCACCGGCGCGACCGGGACCGGCAAGACGGTGACGCTGCAGGTGCTGGCGGAAGGTTTCTCGGCCGCTGGCGTTCCAGTCTTTGCCGCTGATATCAAGGGTGACCTGTCAGGAATTGCCGTGCCCGGCGAGCCCAAAAAGCATCTGGTCGAGCGGGCCGCGGAGATCGGTCTTCCAGGTTATCATAATGCAGGTTTCCCGGTCGCCTTCTGGGATATTTTCGGTGAGCAAGGCCATCCCGTGCGCACCAGTGCACAGTCGATGGGCGCCTTGTTGCTGTCGCGCCTGCTCGATTTGACCGAACCTCAGGAGGGCGTGCTCAACATTGCCTTCCGTTGGGCGGAGGACCGGCGCAATGCGCGCGATCCGAAGTTCGTTATCCGCAAATTGCGAGATCTGCGCGCGGTGATCGAGGAGGTCGGCCGTCGCGCCAGCGAACTGAGGCCGCGTTATGGCAACATCGCACAGCAGACGGTCGGCGTTCTGCAACGCCGCCTGTTGGTGCTGGAGGAGCAGGGGGCCGACAACTTCTTCGGCGAGGCTGCGCTCGACATCAACGACCTGATAAAGGTGCGCGACGGTTTCGGCGTTATCAACATTCTGGCCGCCGACAAGCTGATGGACAACCCGCGGTTATATGCGACGGCGCTGCTGTGGCTGCTCGATGAGCTGTTCGACACATTGCCGGAAGTGGGCGACCTTGAGCGCCCGAAGCTCGTTTTTCTGTTCGACGAAGCGCATCTGCTTTTTGACGACGCGCCCAAGGCGGTGCTCGATCAAATCGAGCGAGTGACACGCCTCATCCGCTCCAAGGGGGTTGGCGTCTATTACGTAACGCAGAGCCCCAGCGACGTACCCGACCGGATTTCCGCACAGCTCGGCAATCGTATCCAGCACGCGTTGCGCGCGTTCACGCCGAAGGAGCAGAAGTCAATACGCGCCGCAGCGGAAACGTTCGTCAAGAATCCTGAGATTGACACCGAGCGGGCAATCCAACAGCTCCGGGTTGGCGAGGCGCTGGTTTCGACGCTGCGAAACAAGGGCGAACCTTCGATGGTGCAGCGGGCGCTCATCCGGCCGCCAATGGGACGCATCGGACCGTTGACGATGGAAGAACGCATGATGATCAAACGCCGCGATGTCGAAAACGCAACCAAGTACGACAAAGCGCTCGAAGTGGAAGGTGCTTTTGAGCGCGTTCAGGCGATGAATTCGATGATGGGTGGCGTCTCCGAACAAATCGGCGATGTGAAGGAGAAACTCGGCGACTGGTTTGGCATCGGCCGAAAGGATTGAAGGAGGACAGCGCATGCTCAAGGGCGTCCGTTACCGCAAGACCTGGACGATCTTTCCAGGGGTAAAGATCAATCTCAGCAAGACCGGCGTCAGCACCAGCATTGGCGGCAAGGGTGCGACGTTCAATATGGGCACCCAGGGCCGCAAAATGATCACGCTCGGCATTCCAGGGACGGGATTGAGCTATCGTGCACCGGTGGGTTGGGGCATCGTCCTGATCGTGCTCGCAGTGGTGGCGCTTGTCGGGATCGCCTACCTGATCAATCCAATTGCCGTAAAGGCTGCACTGCACTGGTGGCAGCCGAGCTGGTTCTGAAGCGATTGGCGTGAAAGCTGCGCAGTGCGGGCGGAGCAGATCTCCGACTGCAGGCGTGAGTTGGTAAGGCAGGTTCAGGTGATCCATATGGTGCGCGCTGGTGGCATGCTGATTGGGATCGGGCTGGCGGTCGTTTTCACCCTGGTGGGCTTGGAAGCGGGCGCGGAAGATCAGCGCAGCAAGGACGAGGCCGAGCAAGCAAGGCTTGCCGAGGTCGGACGCGCCATCGTCAAAGAGAAATGCGCGCGCTGCCATGCGATAGGCATGGACGACAAGAGCCCGCACGCGAGTGCTCCCCCATTCCGCGATGTTGTCACCCGCTATCCGAGTGAGAACCTCGCCGAAGCACTAGCCGAAGGAATCGTCTCGGGTCATCCGGACATGCCGGTCTTCGTTTTCGAGCCGGAGGAAATCGAGGGGTTCATTGCCTATCTCGACAGCCTCGGACCGCCGGAGAAGTAAGCCGCAGCGGCTATCGCCGCAGTTTACGGTGCGCTTTTCGTGGCAATGAGATCGGGCGGGCGCTTGAGCCAAGGGATGCGGCCACGTCCAATCTTGCGGCCCTCTTCGAAGAGCGCGGTCTGATATACCGGATCGAAGAATTCGTTGTACTTGTGCTTGAAGTCCGCGGGCACGGCGATGAAGTTGAAGTCCGCTCCGTCGTCACGCGCCAAGCGCCAGATGCGGTAGATCTCGCCAAGGTTCTGGTTCTTGATGAGCGTTGAGATCGAGCGCGCCACGATCGGCAGCGTTTTTGGTTGCACAACCTCGTACTCGGGTGTCGCCTTGCCGTTCTTCACCAAGTAGATGTGGCGGATTGGGCGGGCGGGATAGAGCGTGTCGAAGGTGCGGAACGGCACATTGATCGGCAGGACGAAGACTTCGCGGGTGGTGCCACCGTCGACATGCAACTCGTCGTAGGACTTACCATCGACGACCACGGGGATTTGGACCGGCGGGAGTGCTCCGGGGATCGCGGCCGAGGCCATGATGACCTTGCGGAACAGCTCTATCGCGTCGGGGTGATTGCTGGCGGCGATCTCTCCCATATTCCAGACGACCGGCCGCTGAGCATCCAGGTTGGTCGTTCCGACAAAGAGCAGGCGACCCTTGCGGTACTCGCGGGCGATTGCATTCAAGAATGCTCTATCAACGTATTTTGCAACCAGCGCCACTAGCGGGCTGGCGTCTGCGAGCGAGGCGCCGCCAAACAGGCCGGGGAGAATTTGCGAGGTGACGAGTTGGGATGTCTGGTACTTGGTCCAGATCTCTTGCAGTGCGGCATCGTAGCTGGGACCAAGAAAGGCGAATGGCGCGATGATGGCACCAGCGCTGACGCCGGTCACGACCTCGAATTGAGGCCGGTCGCCCCGCTCCGTCCAGCCCGTGAGCAGACCGGCGCCGAATGCGCCATCACCGCCGCCGCCTGACAGCGCCAGCATCTCGATGACCGGACGCCCGCCGGAATTTTGGGCGCTTTGCGCAAGATTGGGCATGTTGGGAAGGCGGCGGCGGACCTCGCCCATGAAGTCACTTGGAACTTCGTCGCCCCAGGAACGCACGCCTGGCAGGTCGGAAACCTGGGCCACGTTTGCAAGTCGCGCGGTAGGGACGCCGTCGCGGATCATTAGTGCACCACATGCCGCCAGCGTGGCCGACAGTGCTGCGGACATTGCCAGATAAGCGAGTGTGTGCCCGAATCTCACGACATCACGTATGGTTTTGATAAGCCCTCATCAAGGGGTCTAGCGGTGAGCCTGGCAAACGGCAAGGGTCAACGCTGCGCCCTCTCGCTTTCCACTGAGAGAATGTCGACAAAACCACACACTGACGGCCTTTCGCGGGTAAGGGCCGACGGCTCCTATCGCCAAAAACAGCCGTGTATCGCGGGCGCAATTGCAGCGGTCAGAGCGTCGGCACCTTTCAATGCCCCGTAGCCAATGGCCGCTCTGCGATAGTTTGACTTGAATATTTGGCTAAAAAGGCGATGGCCGCCGGCGGTGTGCACGGCGGCCATCGTTAATTTGCGATCATTGGGGCGGGCTCAATATTGAGAAGCCCAAGGTTGGCCGCCTCATCGAGATGCTTCAGACCTTGCCTTCCGCCATGGCTGCAACGTGGTCCCAGTTGACCAGATTGTCGAACCAGGCTTCGAGGTACTTCGGGCGCGCATTTCGATAGTCAATGTAATAGCTGTGCTCCCAGACGTCGCAGCCGAGAATGGGGCTGGCGCCATGCATCAACGGGTTTTCGCCGTTGGGTGTCTTCATGACGACGAGATTGCCATCCTTGAGTGCAAGCCAGGCCCACCCTGATCCGAACTGGGTCTTGCCGGCTTCGATAAAATCGGCCCGAACTTTGTCGAAACCGCCATATGCAGTGACCAGCTTCTCGATGCTGCCGGGAAGCTTGTTGCCGCCACCGCCATTTTTCATCCATTGCCAGAAATGTATGTGATTGTAGTGCTGGCCGACATTGTTGATGACCGGCTGATCCTTTGCAGAAAAGGCTTCCTGACAAATCTGCTCGATGCTCTTGCCGGCGTACTTGGATCCGTCGCCGGCAAGATTATTGCCCTGGTCGACATAGGCCTGATGGTGCTTGTCGTGATGGAATTGCAACGTTTCCGCCGACATGTAGGGCGCCAGCGAATCATAGGCGTAGGGAAGTTCGGGAAGCTTGAAGGTCATTTTATGGCTCCGGTTGGAAGCTTGTCGTTCGCGACTGTGTGGAGGGGAGGTGAAACTAGCCGCTTGGAGCGAGCAAATCAAACGACACCGAAGCGCTGAAGCCCGCTCATCAGCGTCAGATGGGATAGCGTACTTGAAAGACAACCTCCGTGCCCCTATAAACGCGTTCATCCACCCAGGGTTCCCTAATACCTCGGACTTGCATAATCATTGATTGCATCAATTAGAGATGCGTGTCTGGTGCACTGATTTGCCCCCGTATTGCCGAGGCAAGCCGCACGTCGAATTGATCGGCGGTACACGATCCAGGGCTGCAGAAAAATTCTGCACGCAGCTATCCCTGTACGCTGCTTTTATGGATATAGGTCGGTAGGCCAATTTTCAAAAAATGATGTTTTCGCGGGAAATTCTCGTGAAAGCCAGACCAATTGCACACGTCATCAGTCTACGGATCGACATCGCAAAGCGCCTTGCTGTGTGCCTGCAGTTGGAAGGTTAGCGTTTGAGCAGCGAGAAAGAACAAAGAACATTGTCGCGGCTGGAGATTCACATACTTGGCGTTTGCATTGCTCCTAATCCGGAATAAGCCGACCAATTTGAATTGTTGTGAAACCATGTCTTTGGCATGAATTTGAGGTCTGCATTCCGATTGAATTATGCTATAGGCCCGCCTCAGTGGGAGTGTTGGTCGCACCGATAGCTCCAAAGCAAGTTTTTTTCGCAGAGTAGAAGAGCGTCTTATGAGGAAGAAAAGAATGCCGGCCGTCAATGTCGACAAGCTGTCGCTTCGGGATCTCAACGATCTGGAAGCGAAGGTCGCAAAGGCCAAGGCGAACGCACGCAATCGTGCCAGAGCCGATGTAAAGGCCAAGATCGATGCGATCCTGACCAGTTCAGGTTTCACCATCGGGGATCTTTATCCGGTGGCGCGCGCTGGCCGCGGTCGCGGCAGCAACAAGGCTGCAAAGTTCGTTAATCCCGACAATCGCTCCGAAACGTGGACGGGGCGCGGGCGCAAACCGAACTGGTTGGTGGCCAAGCTTTCGAAGGGTGCCAAGCTCCAGGATTTTGCGGTCTGATCGCTCAATCCGGCGCTTTTTTCGGTGCCATGCCCAGCCGTTCCGTTGGGCAGGTCCAGTGGGGTTGCGCTGGATCGTGCGCACGCTCTATGTGAATGAGCAAATTTGGTTGGGATGGCGTCGCTTTCTGCGATGCCATTTTCATTTTTGCGACCTTTTCAGAAACAAAGAGCGCCCGCGCCGGTCACAGCGCGGGCGCAGCCGGCATCCCGGAAAATGGCCGCTGGCGCCCGGGGGAAATGCGCGCGCAGCCTCGGGGCGGCTCGGAGCGGGGGTGGGCCGCTCCTTGGGGGTCTGATCGAACAAGCCGGCCGAGGGAGGGGCAGCGTACGGCTTGGATCAGACGGTCGGCGGAGACCGCCGTTTTCGGAGTGAGACCTCCTTTCCTCGTGTGAACGATGCCGCCAACGACGGTCTCTATTTCGATGCGGATCTGTTCACGCCCAAACTCTGCTCTCGCGGGTTGCGAGGTCGGGCCGCGTGGCCCGTACAACCTGTTCGTCGTTGCAAGGTCGGAGCGGGTTCAATTCGGTTTTGGATAATTCTGCGGATTGTGGGGAACGTCGCCCATCGTGCGGCTGCGGCGCAGCGCTGCCTATCGGGTCGCTGGGGGCGCTTGGGGATTCGCGCAAGCCTGTTTCGGGATCGGTCGGGGTTCGGAGCTGACGTTATGGTGCCTCAATGAGGCGTGGCGAGCCAGCCGACGATGTGCTGCCAGATGAGAAGCAATACGGCATCGGCTGCGGCAAGGCCGACGAAACTCCACGTCACAACGAAGCGGGCTTCATCGGTCAGAGGTGCGCCTAAGCTGGTGTGATTGAGGAGTGCCGCAAATCCGATGGCCGCCAGCGCTGCCAGCGCATAAGCCGTTTCCGTGGCTTGACGAGCGCGGTGGTGCTTCGCAGTAAGCTCATAAGAGGACTGGGACACGGACGAACCTTCGACAAACCTCAACCGGGACCGGTGGGACAGCGCTGCCGGCTGCCTCGCAGAGCAAGAAACGGGATGCGGCAATGCCTTCTGCGATCGCATCCGTTCTCAACTGCAAGATTAGCAAACTCGGATCGGGAATGAAGCGCAATTTTACCGATTGGTAACCACGACCAGTTCGGCAAGCTTTCGTTTGATTCGCTCCTCGTCCTGCGCAAAGCCTGCGTCGATCCACCAGCGCTCGAATTCCTTCATGACCGCGCTGACGCGTGGCCCCGGCGGGACGCCGTGTGCGATGACATCGCGACCGGTGATCGGCAGCGAGGGTGGCGACCAGGCGGCTGCCAACGCAAGCATGGCAGTGAAGGCCTCGGATGGCTGGCGTCCGGCATGTGATGCTTTGCTGTTATTCGCTGCGTCGTGGCGTGCCCAGGCAAGCGCGATGCCGTCGCAGACCGCCGCATTGCCGTGGCGGTAGATGAGCTCGCGCAGGGTTGTTGTGCACACCTCAGGAGTGATCGAGTGCGCCGTCGTTGCGGCTTGGGCGATGCGTTCGGCTTCGGCGTTGGACAGCCTGAGGCGTTGCTTCAGGTCAGCGACGTCGCTAGGCACTTTGACGGCGAGTGAAGCCAACCGCAGAACCGTATCATCAGGAGGCTCGTGCTCTGTGCGGGTCTCTGTGCGCGCGGCCGCGTTGGCCACCAGCGCCGCCAGGGTGGCAACATTGCCGGTGGTGCCGATAAGGTCGCGAATGAAACCATGTTCGGCCATGCGCTCGATCACAGGGATGCAGGCCGGTGCCTCCAGCAGGCGAAGGAATTCATGGTGGATGCGTTCGGCCGACAGACGCCGCAATCCTGCGCGCTCGTCGATGCAGGCGGCAAGGCCACTCGCGTCGAGCGCACCACCGGCATATTTCGCGGAGAAGCGGAAGAAACGCAGGATGCGCAAATAATCTTCGCGAATGCGTGCGTGCGCATCGCCGATGAAACGAACCTGCCGCTTGGCGATGTCGGCAAGACCGCCGACCGGATCGAGCAGGACACCATTGCGATCGCAGTAGATGGCATTGATTGTGAAGTCGCGCCGCTCGGCATCGGCTTTCCAGTCGCTGGTGTAGGCGACCGTGGCGCGGCGGCCATCAGTCGATACATCCTGACGCAGCGACGTCACTTCGAAGGGCGTTCCCTCGACAACAATTGTCACCGTGCCGTGCGCAATACCTGTCGGCACGACCTTGAGACCGGCGTGTCTGGCGGCGGCCATCACAGCTTGCGGCGAAGCATCGACGGCAAGATCGATGTCACTGACCGGTTCTCCCAGCAACGTGTTGCGGACAGTGCCGCCGACAGCGCGCACGGTGAACCCCGCGTGTTCAAGCGCATCCAAGACACGGCGCGTTGGCTCAGCCGTCAGCCAACGCGCTGCGGCCAGGACCCGTTCGGGCGGCATTGATTTGGCGTCAGTGTCGGTCATCGCAAATGGGAGCCTTTCTCACCGCCATGATAACAGGCATCAGGCATGGTGCGATTGCTGTCGCCAGGATCGGGGCCGCGGTTGGGCCCGGGCGGGGGCTGACGTCAGCGACGGCCAGCGGCCGCGCATCCCGCCATCGGCCTCATGAAGAGAAAAGCCGGTCCCGCATGTTATTAAGTATGCCGGCCGTGGCGCCCCAGATGTAACGGGACTCGTATGTGAACGCATAGAAGTGCCGCTCGCGACCCAACCAGATGCGGGCGTTCAGCGAGATGTTCTCCGGCGCCATCAGGAATGCGAGTGGAACCTCGAAGATATCGGCCACCTCGTCGGGATTGGGCACCGCGGCATGGCGAGGGTCGACGAGGGCGACCAATGGTGCCACCGAATATCCAGTCGACGTGAGGTAGGTGTCGAGGAAGCCCAACGGCTCGATCAGGTCTGGTGTGAGGGCGACTTCCTCTTGCGCCTCGCGCAATGCCGTTGCGATGGCATTTTTATCATCCTCGTCGATCTTGCCGCCAGGAAAGGAGACCTGTCCGGCGTGGCTGGCGAGATGAGCGGTGCGCAATGTGAAGAGCACGGTTAGCGGCTCGCGGGCGACGACCGGCACAAGTACGGCGGCAGGGCGCTGCGGGTCCTTGCGGGCAAGCTCGCGCTCGAGCCCTGGGTTCAAGTCGAAATCGCTGGGCCTTGGCACCGGCATCGGAGCAGGGGCGGTAAGAACACGGGGCGATGGCGCCGGGGAGAGCCGCGGCAGAACATGCTGGCGGAAGCCCGTCGCGGTGATGAGCGGCTCGATGGTTCGGTTCGCTGATTGCATGGCAGCGGTTGTAGAGCAGGTTCAGCCTCGGTGAAACGATTTTGACGACATCTGTCTGTCCCACGATTTCGCCACTCGCCGGGGAGGGAGGGTCGCGAGATCCTGGGCCATGCGCCAATCTACAAGAGCCGGTTCGGGCTCGAATGCGATCAGGGCAGGCCCATTATTACAAACCGTGCCCTATTTTTGTGCGATCTTGACCACATAAGACATGAGGCACGATGCGCGAGTCATGCACTACATGACAAAGGTGCGGGGGCAACCCGGGATGGCGCGCGCGATGGGAAACGTTAAAGGGCGGACCAGTTCCGGCCACATCTCCAGGGGCTGAACCTTGAGACGAAACGCGCAGAAGAGATCGCAACTCTTCGGTGGCTTTGCAGCGCTCTTGATGATGGCAGGCGCGATCGCGGTTCCGATGGCGCCGGTTACGGCGTTGGCCGATCAATTGCGCAATGAATTTCGCGCAACGCTCATTCCTGAAGAACTGAAGGCGTTCGATGATTATTTCGCGGCGCAGATCTTCCACGACGCGGCGCTCGACGCCTATTGGAGCCACGTTGACAAGAAAAGGAATCTCAGGCGTGCCAAGCGGCGGCGTAACCTGTCCCTTACCTCCGACGATTACGTGCAAGAGCAGCCGCCGGTCTATCAGGGACCTTCGTTGTCAAAATCGTTGGCGCGCCGCTGGTGGCTGTTCAGGGAACAGCGCGCACAGAAGAAGCCCGAGGAACCGCGCGAGCAGTTGCCATCCGTTTCAGACTTTCTGAATAGTGCACGCGAGCACTACGGATTTGTGCCGGACCGCGTGAGCGAACACGTGTTCAAGGAACGCTATGCGCGCGAGGCATTGGCGCTGGGTCTCAGTGGCGATCAAGTGGTGCGAGTTTATGCGCTGGAAACAAGCGGGCTCGGAACCGCCGACATGCAAGCCGGCATTCATCCCATCACGAAGAAGGGCGAGCCGATCTCCACGGCGATGGGTTACGCGCAGCTCCTGGCTGCGAACTCGATCAATGAGCTGTCCAAGCATGGCAACGAGTTCGTCGCGCGGCTCAGAGAGATGGCAAAGCGCAGTGCGCCGGGATCGGAGCGGCAGCGTACGCTCACCACGAAAGCTGTGGCGCTGGCACGCATGACACGCAAGGCCCGCTCAATTCCCTACAAGTGGTCTCGCCATGTCGCGTTTTCCAAGACCAGCATCGGGCGCGGCATACATGCCATCAATCTGGACGGCGACATTGGTCCTTGGCTGCAGGTTATCAAGCTCAAGGGTCTGAGGATTACGGCGCAGAAAGCTGGCTATGAGAGGCTTAAGGGCGCCGAGATCGAGTTGATGAACCTTGCGGGGCCTGGCACCGGCCTGGAGATGATGACGCCCGCCGGTTTGAAAGCGCCCAGCACCAACTTCTTCTCGCGGGCCGCCTACTATCGCAACACCATTGTTCGTGGGAAAAACTCAGCAGAGTTGCTCGCGGCGCTCGACAAGCGCATGGATGAAAATCTCAAGAACGCAGGTGCGGTCGAGTTTCTCGAAATCTTCGCGCGACTCGAAAGGGAACGGCGGGCAGGTCAGTGAATGCCTCCGAAGCGAACGCTCGCAAGCGCGAGGCATGTCAGCGCACGCCAAGTGGATTGAGGAAGAGCTGCTCGATTTTCTTGTTGGACTGCGCCGTATCCGATTGTGACCTGGGGCGGCGCGTGGCGGTGGGGCGCGCAATGGGGGAAGGCTGTGCGTCGAGCGTGTCGGTTTCGGGGTTGGAGAACCCACCAATTCGTCCCGAAAGGCCGGGGCTGGCGTCAGGATCGTGCCGCACGGGCACGGCGTGATCCAGTGAGGATGTGTCGATCGGAGGTGCTTCGGTGGCGCTACGGAGCAGGGGGCCGGACGGCAGCGCGACCGTGGGTGGCGGAGTAGCCGGTGCGGATTCCATCGTCGTGAGCACAGCAGGCTCGGCGCCCGCAGTGCCGGGCGCTGTCTGGTTTGGCGTATCAGGTGGCAAAATGCGTTCTGCCTTGATCCGTTCGGGCGCAGACGGTGGATCGGGCTGCAAGTAGTGTACGGCCATGGCAGAGCCGACGGCGATCACGAAAAGCGTCGAGAACAATCGAAAACGCGTCATTCCAAGATCCGACATGTATTTCCTGCCGACCCAGGTCGGCGCGGCGCACATCAAATGATGATCCGTGCAAGAATCCGACCGTTCGGCGATTTTGAAAACCGAGCTGATCGGACAGCATTAATGATTCGTCAACGCGAAAGGCCGCGGACCGTTGCATGGTGCGTCTTTCTTGCCAGGAAGGACCCTGGACGGTGCCCGGCGGACCTCCATATATCGTGCATAACCGGGTTGACGAGCATAAATCATGAGCAATGAGGATAACCGATTTTCAGCCAGAGCGGCGCGCTACGTAAAAGTTGGCACGAACGTGGGCGCCGTGGGGCTCCGCGTGGCGGGGGAGCGGCTGCTCGGCCGGCCTCATGACCGATCGAAGGCGGCTGCGGATCTTGCCGCGGCATTGGGCGGGCTCAAAGGGCCGTTGATGAAGGTGGCCCAGCTCCTGTCGACGATTCCAGAAGCGCTGCCAAAGGAATACGCGCGGGAGTTGTCGCAATTGCAGAGCGCCGCACCGCCGATGGGGCCGGCGTTCGTGCGGCGGCGGATGCAGGCTGAGCTGGGCGCCGATTGGCGCAGCAACTTCAAGGAATTTGCAGAGCGCTCAAGTGCGTCGGCGTCGCTGGGACAGGTACACAAGGCGATGACCCACGATGGGCGGTTGCTGGCGTGCAAGCTGCAATACCCCGATATGCAATCGGCGGTGGAGGCTGATCTCAATCAGCTTCGGCTTGTGTTCCAGATCCACGCACGCATGGACCCCGGTGTGGACACGCGCGAGATCATCAAAGAGATCTCGGCACGTCTGCGCGAGGAGCTGGACTACGACCTGGAGGCGCGACACACGCGGCTTTATGCGTCGATATTCGCCGATGATCCGTTGATACGCGTGCCTGACGTGGTGGCAGAGCTGTCGACCAAGCGGCTGCTTACGATGACGTGGTGCGAGGGGACGCCGCTGTTGCATTACAAGGAGCATCCCCTTGAGGATCGCAACGCCATAGCGCGAGCGATGTTCCGGGCGTGGTGGCATCCGTTCAGCCATTTCGGCGTGATCCACGGCGATCCGCATCTCGGCAACTACACGATCTTCGAGGAAGACGGGCGCCCGGCGGGGATCAACCTGCTCGATTATGGATGCATCCGGACTTTCCCGGTCAGCTTCGTGGAGGGCGTCGTGGAGCTATACCGGGGGTTGCTGGCGGACGATCGCGCGCGGGTTGTGGCGGCCTACGAAAGGTGGGGATTCCGCGGCCTCACCAACGAGTTGATCGATGGGCTGACGATCTGGGCACGCTTCATCTACGGGCCGCTGCTCGACGATCGCGAGCGGACCATTGCTGAAGGAACCACACCTGGCGAGTACGGCCGGAAAGAAGCGTTTTCCGTGCACAAGATCCTGAAGGAAAAGGGTCCGGTGATGGTGCCGCGCGAGTTCGTGTTCATGGACCGCGCGGCGATCGGGCTCGGCGGCGTGTTCTTACATCTGGCGGCCAAGCTCAATTGGTTCCGACTGTTCAACGAGACGATCGAGGATTTCGATGCGATGCGCTTGTCCGAGCGCCAGCGCGAGGCGTTCGCGAAGGCGGGCGTGCCGCCGCCGCAGGCTTGAGCGCGTAAAGGCTCAGCGTGCATCTGCCCGCAGGGGCTTGTCGACATCGGACGCATCCTTGGCGTCCTTGCCATAGCGTGCCTTGCAGGTCTTATGAATGAACTTGTTGATTTCCTTAACGGTGGCGCTGTGAAACAGGCCGACGTTGTCGGCGAGCTTCGATGCCGTCCAGACGAGGGTTTTCAGGCCGCTGTCGCCGCGCACGTCCTCGATATTTATCCAGACCTTGTAGGCGCGTCCGTTCTTGAACTTGATCTTCGGCGCGGCATCGACCTCCAGCGTGTTGAGCTTGTTGTCGGCGCCTTCGATCTTACAATCTATGGTCTGGCGATCGAACTGGAACGTATGCTTCTCCTCGTGGAGGGCAGGGACGATCTTGCCGCGCGGAATCTCTAGCGCGACCTTGCAGCGGGCGTCGCCAAAGCCCCACGAAAGGGCGTTCTTCTCCCCGTTCTTCTTGATTTTCACGCGGTCCCAAGTCTTGGTCATGTCACATGCCAGCGGCGGGCCCTTTTCCCTGCCTTCCAGGATAATTTCGCAGAAGCGCCGCTCACAGTCCTCGCGACCGGCTTTCTCGTCGGGCAGCACTTCGAGCGCTTCGGCCGTCGGCGCCACGGCCAACAGGCCAAGAAGGAGAACAAGCGATCTGCCGCAAATGCCGAGGATCCGTTGGCCGCCGCGCGGCATGGGCGGGCGAGAGGTGTTGGTGTGCATCTGGGGGCCCCAAACAGTATTGGTGCAAGCAAGGTGCAAGCTCGGTGGGCAGGGCCATTTCGGCCAGCCATCCCGAGCGGCTTCGGTCGCACGCAACGGACCCGAAATGGCTCCGCGGATGTACCTTGCACCTCGGTTGCAGTCAGATTGCCGGCGAATCGCTCAAAATTGCGGCG
This sequence comes from Hyphomicrobiaceae bacterium, assembly GCA_036768475.1. Taxonomy (GTDB): domain Bacteria; phylum Pseudomonadota; class Alphaproteobacteria; order Rhizobiales; family Hyphomicrobiaceae; genus JAEUMD01. Next base: position 230,014 of record DAIPMW010000004.1, read on the forward strand.
GACGTGCGTGGTTGTGACCCGCGACATCCTTGTACAACGGTATCAGTTGAAGCGATCGCCCGGTTGGGCTACGAGATTTCAGGCAAAAATCTGACAAAAGGGGAGGACATCGCATGTCAGTCGATACCACCGGCGGCAACCCGGCTATGGACTACCGCGAGCATCAGCGGACCTATGCAGGGTTTGTGTATATGACCAAGGTCTTGGTCGCCGCCGTCGTGCTGCTGTTGGCCGGTATGGCGGTATTCCTGCTCTGAGACTTGGCCACGCGGCATGTCTGCGCGCCGTCGGCCGGTTCGCGAGGGATTGGTTGCGGCAGCAAGGCGGAACCGGCAGGCATGCTCACCCCAAAGATTTGACATATCCGTCGTCGAGCGGATCGGCGACGGACTCAATCGGACGCATCCATGCTCACTATAGCTGTCACGGCTGAAAGCGCCGACGAGCCGCGCGTTGCGGTGTCGCCCGACACGGTCAAGAAGCTCACGGCGCTTGGCGCGACGGTGAGGGTCGAGAACGGTGCGGGAGCCAGATCCCGTTTCACGGACGAAATGTACAAGGCGCAGGGCGCGGAGATCGCCAGCTCGGCTGGCGCGGCGCTATCGGGTGCGGACCTTCTTGTGAAGGTACGCCGGCCCGCGCCGGATGAAGTGGCGCAGTTGAAGCCCGGCGCCCTGGTGATCGCCAACCTTGCGCCGCACGACGACAAGGTGGGGTTAGAAGCTCTGGCGGCCAAGAACGCGTCACTGTTCGCAATGGAGTTCATGCCGCGCATCACGCGTGCGCAGTCGATGGACGTGCTGTCCTCGCAGGCGAACCTCGCGGGCTACAAGGCGGTGGTTGACGCTGCCTCGATGTTCGGTCAGGCAATGCCGATGATGACGACGGCGGCCGGTACCGTGCCCGCAGCGCGGGTGTTCATCATGGGTGTCGGCGTGGCAGGTCTGCAGGCGATTGCGACGGCTAAGCGCCTCGGCGGCATTGTCACCGCCACTGACGTGCGCCCGGCCACCAAGGAGCAGGTGCAGTCGCTCGGCGGCAAGTTCATTGCCGTGGAGGACGAGGAATTCCGCCAGGCGCAGACGGCCGCGGGGTACGCCAAGCCGATGAGCCCGGAATACCAGAAGAAGCAGGCCGAACTCGTCGCCAACCACATCAAGTCCCAGGATATCGTTATCACGACGGCATTGATACCGGGGCGCCCGGCGCCGCGCCTCATCAGCGCGGAGATGGTGCGCTCGATGAAGCCAGGCTCAATCATCGTCGACCTTGCCGCCGAGCGTGGCGGTAACTGCGAGCTGACCAAGCCCGGCGAGACGATAGAAGCGGATGGCGTCACAATATTCGGTCCGCTCAACTATTCGGGCCGGCTCGCCTTCAACGCGTCCAACCTGTATGCGCGCAACCTGTTGTCGTTCATCGAGACGCTGATCGACAAGAAGGAGAAGATACTGGCGATCAACTGGGACGATGAGATCGTCAAAGGGACGCTGGTCGCCAAGGACGGCAAGATCGTTCACCCCAACCTGACCCAGCCTGCCGCGTGAAGGAGACACCCGTGACCGTTGCCAAAACTCTAAGTATGGCCCTCGTCTCCACAGCGGCTGTGCTGGCGCCGGCCGGTACCGCGTTTGCCGCCGGTGGCGGCGGCGAGGGGGCCGTCGATCCGTTCTTCTACCTGTTGATGGTTTTCGCGATGGCGATTTTCGTGGGCTACTACGTCGTGTGGTCGGTCACGCCAGCGCTGCACACGCCGCTGATGAGCGTGACCAATGCGATCTCGTCGGTGATCGTGGTCGGCGCGCTGCTCGCCGTCGGCGTCAAGGGAGTAGCCGCAGGAGGCACGGCCGCGAAGATCTTCGGCTTCCTCGCGCTCGTCATGGCGTCGGTGAACATCTTTGGTGGCTTCCTCGTCACCCAACGCATGCTCGCCATGTACAAGAAGAAAGAGAAGAAGTGAGCGATGACGGGGACAGGCTTAAGGTCCTTCGCGCGTTCATGGGGCGTCAGATCGACGAGGCGGTTATTCACGACCGTTTGTTCGAATGCTGGCGTGCCGCGCGCGAGCCGGTCGAATGTCCGCTCCCTGCCATCGCTGACTTTTTTCACGCCGTCGAGGCCTATGACCCCGACCTCGCCCTGCGCACGCCTGACAGCCCGTTCGAGGCTGCTTCTGCATAGCATCGTGCGTCTGCTGAAATCGCACTTGCGCGGTTTGTTGTCGACCGCCCCTCAGGGAAGCTGACATGAGCGCCAATCTCGTAGCCATCCTTTATCTCGTCGCCGGCATATTGTTCATTCTGGCGCTCCGCGGCCTGTCGCATCCAGAAACGTCGCGACAGGGCAATATGTACGGCATGATCGGCATGACCATCGCCATCCTGACAACGCTCGGCGTGGCAAGCCCAATGTCATTCGGCACATGGGTGCTGATCATTTTGGGTCTCGGCATCGGCGGCGGCATCGGCGCCTATACGGCCAAGAAGATCCCGATGACCTCGATGCCCGAACTGGTGGCTGCATTCCACTCGCTGGTCGGCATGGCCGCGGTGATGGTTGCCGCCGCAGCTCTTTATGCGCCCGAAGCATTCGGCATTGGCACGCCCGGGGCCATCAAGGGCGGCAGCCTCATCGAAATGAGCCTCGGCGTCGCCATTGGTGCGGTCACGTTCACAGGCTCGGTCATCGCATTCGCCAAGCTGTCGGGCAGGATGTCGGGCAAGCCTATCATTCTGCCTGCGCGTCATCTGATCAACGGCGGCCTTGGCGTGCTGCTCATCCTGCTCGTCTACTGGTTCTATCAGTCGGGCGGCTCGGCGGGCCTGTTCTGGCTCATCACGCTGATCTCGCTGGCGCTCGGCATCTTGCTCATCATTCCGATCGGCGGCGCCGACATGCCCGTAGTCGTTTCGATGCTCAACTCGTATTCGGGCTGGGCCGCGGCCGGCATCGGCTTCACGCTCGGCAATATCGCGCTCATCATCACCGGCGCGCTCGTCGGTTCATCGGGTGCCATCCTCTCCTACATCATGTGCAAGGGCATGAACCGTGCATTCCTGTCGGTGATCGCCGGCGGGTTCGGCGGCGAGACCGCAGCGGCCAGCGCGGGCGGGGGAGAGCAGAAGCCGGTGAAAATCGGCGCGGCGGATGACGCAGCCTACCTGCTCAAGAACGCGCAGAAGGTCATCATCGTACCGGGCTACGGCATGGCGGTCGCACAGGCGCAGCACGCCCTGCGTGAGATGGCCGATTCGCTCAAGAAGGAAGGCATCGAGGTCAAGTACGCGATCCATCCGGTAGCGGGCCGCATGCCCGGCCACATGAACGTGCTGCTTGCTGAGGCGAACGTGCCATACGATGAGGTGTTCGAGCTTGAGGACATCAACTCAGAATTTGCACAAGCTGACGCGGTCTACGTGATCGGCGCCAATGACGTCGTCAATCCGGCAGCCGAGGACGACCCCAATTCGCCGATCTATGGTATGCCGGTGCTGCAGGTGTGGAAGGCTGGCACGGTGCTGTTCAACAAGCGCTCGCTGGCTTCCGGCTACGCGGGCATCGACAACCCGGTCTTCTATCGCGACAACACGGTGATGGTGCTGGGCGATGCGAAGAAGATGACCGAGGACATCGCCAAGGCACTGGCGCACTGAGGCAAAGGCATAACGATTTTGCATATCGAGGATAAGCCCCGGCGCTGCGGCCCGGGGCTTGTCTTTTTGTGGCAGTCGGCGTGCAACATGAAGACATAATTTGTGCGCGGCCACTTATGCCGTTGCCTTCTGAAAGTTTACATCCAGATGGCGGTCCCGGGCCGCTTTCGCTCCAATTGCGCGCATGCACGTTGACAGTGGTCCAGAGATCGGACCAAGCTCAGCCAAAGCAGATCAGACAATAGAGGTGGCACCAACGTGTCACGGCGCATCGCCTACTCATTATCAGTGATGCTCGTTGTTTGGGTTGGCGGTGCCGATTTCCGTGGCGTCCGGGCCGCGCAAGTGGGCAGATCCGCAGCGCCAGGTGAGACAACGATCGCCGGCATGCCGGTCAGCTGCAAGGATATCCGCGGCGTGGCAGTGACGACGATGCAGGTCGCCAACCTTGGTGATGTGGGACGTGCGGGGGTCATCAATCGGGTTCCGATTATCGCGATTGATCCCGAGATCATTGGCCGCCTTCCCAACAAGCTGCAGCTATTCTTCTTTCAGCATGAGTGCGCCCATCACGTGCTCGGGCACTGGTTCCAGATGAGTACGACAATGGAGACCGATGCGGATTGCTGGGCGATCCGGCACGGGCGCGACGATGGAACTTTCAGTCGCGATGACGTTATGAGTTTCGCGCCGTTCCTGGCGAAGAGCGGGGGCTCGCCGTTCGGACATCTTCCGGGGCCGCAGAGGGCGAAGCAACTGCTCAAGTGCTTCGATATGCCGTGAGCACGCAAATCAGGACAACAGACGTGACGCAGGACCTGCCATTCCCCGGGCGGCGTTTCAAATTTCGGATGCAGCTGACTGTTGTCTGCGGCCGACCAGCCGCAACATCGCGTGCGCTCATCGACGGCCCGCGAAACCGGCCAGCTGTTTCGAAAGGCCGGTCGCTGTTTCACCATGTTGCGATGGCTGCGATATGAACGTCCTTTCCGTGTTTTTGACATTCATGGTTCTCGTCGCAGCACTCGTCATTGTCGCAGCGTCGGCGCTGCAGCAATTCCTCATTTATCATCCCGATCGACAGCGTATTGCGCCAGCCGAAGTCGGTCTCATGGATGTTGTCGAACGCGAGATCCTCACGCCGGATGGCAATTCTGTACTGGCATGGTGGTCGCCACCCAAGCCGGGACGCCCCACGGTTCTTTATTTTCACGGCAATGCCGGCGCGCTCGCGGACCGTACGGGGCGGATACGGCGCTTCCAGGAGGCAGGCTTCGGCCTCTTCATGATGGCCTATCGCGGTTATGGCGGCTCGACTGGCAAGCCGACGGAACGCGACAATGTCGCCGACGGCAAACGTGCCTTCGACGCGGTCATCGGCGAAGGTATCGACGCTGGCGAGATCTTCATTTTCGGCGAGTCGCTTGGAACAGGTGTCGCCGTCCAGGTTGCGGCGCAGAGGAATGGGGCCGGGTTGATTCTGGATGCGCCCTTCACCTCAATGCTGGATCTGGCTCATCTTCATTATCCCTACCTGCCCGCAGACGTATTCCTGCGCGATCGCTACGAGACAATCCGGCACATCGCGAAGGTGAACATGCCGCTGCTGGTGGTGCATGGGGCCGGCGACGTCGTGATTCCGCTCGGTATGGGCGAGGCAGTCTACAATGCGGCACAAGGCGACAAAGAGCTGGTCAATGTCGAGGATGCAGGACACCTGAACCATGACATGATGGGCTCGTTCGACCGGATCTTTGCGTGGATGGATGCTCGCATTGGCGGAGCGCGCCGCAGTCGCACCGAAGGTGCCGCAGGCCGTGCGACAAGAACGCCGCCTTGAGGCAAGACCGGCGGGCTGCGATGGAATGGGCCTCACCGCATCAGGTTTGTGGGCGACGGCTCAGTCATTCCCGCACCCAAAGCGGCGCGGGCACCAGCGAGGTAAATCGGATCACAACGCGAAAAAGCCCGCTCCGGATCGATCGGCTCGGGCTCTGTTTTGTCAGCCCTACAGGCGACCGGCCCGTTCAGCCGGTCTGCCGAAAGGCATGAATGAGAGGCTGGCTCAGCGACCGCGGCTCGGTGCCTTCGAGGGCAGCAGACCTTCGCGCTGGGCACGCTTGCGGGCCAGCTTACGGGCGCGGCGGACTGCTTCCGCCTGCTCGCGTGCTTTCTTCTCGGAGGGCTTTTCGTAATAGTTCCGGAGCTTCATCTCGCGGAAAATGCCCTCGCGCTGCATCTTCTTCTTGAGCGCCTTGAGAGCCTGGTCGACGTTGTTGTCGCGAACGAGAACCTGCACGCGTGCCTATCCTTTGGTGCTGGTTGAAAATGAAATACTAAAGCAGGTCCGGTTTATGTGAATTCACATTGAACATGTGCAATCACATCGACCATGGTGGCCTGCTCCAACTCCTTGTTTGTGAGTCTCACTCACGCCTTCGCTGGAAGACTCGGAGTGAAACTCCAGCAAACACCAAACGCACCCAGAGGCTTCTACCGGGTGTCCAGTGCTTTCAGATCTGGCGCGTGTGTATCAAAGTGTGGCTCACTTGTCCACTGAGGCTGTGCAGGATGCGGCTCGATCCCCGCTTTTCGGACTGATGCGGGTGATATGACCCATTTTCCGGCCAGGGCGGGGGTCGTTCTTTCCGTACAGGTGGAGGCCGGCTGCGGGTTCCGCTGCGAGTTTCTCCCAGGCCTCCACGTCGCCCCCGATCAGGTTCGACATCACCGCGTCGGAGTGGCGGTCGGTGGCACCGAGCGGCCAGCCGGCCACGGCGCGGATGTGGTTTTCGAACTGGCTTACGGCGCAGGCGTCGATCGTCCAGTGACCGGAGTTGTGAACGCGCGGCGCGATCTCGTTGACGATGAGCGGATCCTGAGCAGCCTCGCCGCAATAGAACATCTCGACCGCCAGCACGCCCACATATTCGAGCGCGCCGGCGATGGCGCCGGCAATCCCGGCCGCTCGCTCGCGGGTTTTTTCAGTCACCGGGGCAGGCACCGTGGACGTATCAAGGATACCCTGCGCGTGCGTGTTGTGGGGGACATCGTAAAAGCGCATCTCGCCGCCCTGGCCGCGCACGACCAGCACGGAAACCTCGATCTCGAAACTGACCATGCCTTCGAGGATCGCCAGTGCGCTGCCAACGGTGGCGCGGGCGCTGGCGAGATCGGCGGCGCTGGCGAGGCGCACCTGACCCTTGCCGTCGTAGCCCAACCGGCGTGTCTTGAGGATGGCAGGCAGGCCGAGTTCGCTCGCGGCTCTGCCGAGCGAGGTTTCGCAATCGACGGGTGCAAAAGGTGCAACCGGAATGCCGAGGGCGGAGATGAACCTCTTTTCGACCAGGCGGTCCTGCGCGACTTCGAGCGCCTTTACGCCCGGACGCACAGGCTTGATTCGGGCTGCGGCCTCAGCGGTCGCGCACGGGACGTTCTCGAACTCGTAAGTCACGACGTCGACCGTTTCTGCGAAGCGGCGTACCGCGTCGAGGTCGTCGTAAGCGCCCACGGTGGCAGCGGCGGCAACGTCGAAGGCTGGGCCCGAGTGGTCGGAATAGATATGGCACCGCAGGCCGAGGCGGGCTGCCGCCATAGCCAGCATGCGGCCAAGCTGGCCGCCGCCGAGGATGCCGATGGTAGAGCCGGGAGGGAGTACAGTCATGACTTCGGTTCAGGCCCTGCGATGGGTTCTGTGGCGACGGCGTCGGTCTGCGCCTTGCGCCAAGCGGCGATACGCCGGGCAAGAGCGGCATCGCCGGTGGCCAGGATCTGCGCCGCAAGCAGCCCGGCGTTGGCCGCTCCAGCCTCACCGATCGCCAGCGTGCCGACGGGTACCCCCTTGGGCATCTGTACGATGGAATAGAGGCTGTCGAGGCCGGAGAGGGCCTTTGATTGGATCGGTACGCCCAGTACCGGCAGGTCAGTCATGGAGGCCGTCATTCCGGGCAGGTGGGCGGCTCCGCCGGCGCCGGCCACGATCACCTTGAGGCCGCGTGCGCTTGCGGATCTCGCGTATTCATAGAGCCGGTCCGGGGTGCGGTGCGCAGAGACGATGCGGGCCTCGTAGGCGACGCCCAACGTGTTGAGGATCTCGGCGGCGGCCTGCATGGTCGGCCAGTCGGACTGGCTGCCCATGATGATGCCGACCAGCGGCGATGTATTCCCGCTTTTTCCGGTCATGTTTTGTTCACGTCAGACCGCCGGCCGGGCCGGGCGCTCCGCCTCCCTTTGTCCCATGCGGAGAAAGCGCGGGTTTAGTGACTGGCGGGCTCGTTGGCAAGAGGCGGGCGCGCAATTCACTCTGGATGGTTTTCCGTTTGCGGTCGCGCATGCGCCACCGCGTCTCATCGGATCTGCGCTGCATGTGGTGCAGTGAAAGCAGTACTGAGCGCTCTGGCGCAGGCGGGCCGAGCGAGCGTTGCGGGCGCCATCGAGGCATACGTTCACGCAATGTCGCAGGTTCACGCAATGATGTCGGGCAGCAACTGGTCCTCAATGATCGTGATCTGATCCTTCAGGGCGAGCTTCTTCTTCTTGAGCCGTTTGACCAGCAACTGGTCGGCGCTGCCGGTGGCCTCAAGCGCGATGATTTCATCATCGAGGCTACGATGCTCTGTGCGCAGGTTGGCGAGCTCCTCGCGGAGTTCTTTTTCGTTGCGACGCTGCATCTCGCTCCAGATCCGTTCCCGCTGCCGGCTCGCTCGCTCCATGTGTGCGCCTGAGGCGCATCCATGGTTATGTGCGCGTGTGGCTCGCAGCCCGCCGCCCAAGTCCCTCTAAAGCGACGGCTCGACTTCGACCACGTATGGCACGCACACAATCAGGGCGGCTCCACTTCGGTGAAGTGCCAGCCGCTGCAACTCTGCCTGTACAAATATGAATATCTATCTGTTTAGATCGACTGGCAAGCAGTCCCACACTAGGTTGCATCAGTTTTTTTCGCCGCAGAAACCGTGCGTTGGGGAGAGGAAGCATTCGTTTAAATTGATCGGTATTCGATCCCTGCCCGGTATCGAATGGTTTCCCATTCACGCCTTTTGGGCCTGGCAGTTCGTGGACAAGCCGTCGTAAATCTGTCACACTCAATCCTGCGTTCAACTTGAATGGAGGGCCTGATGTCGCTATCCGCTCATCTCGCAGAACTCACAGAAAAACATAAGCTTCTGGAGCGTCGGATCGAGGAGGAAGTTGCAAGGCCGGGATCGGACGACCTGGAAATTCGGCGGATGAAACAGGAAAAGCTGAGACTCAAGGAACAGATCGCTCGCCTTAGCGATGAGCCACAGACCGCGGCGCGTCATTGACGTGCCGTTGCCGTTTTAGAGGCTGGTGGCACAGGCTCACGTCCATTCGTGGTCCGAGCAGAATGTGCTGGAGCATATTGAGCTGAAGTGTGCAGCGCTTCAGCGTGAAAGATATGCTCAAAACAAGGTACTGGATCACGTTCATGTTTCCGCCAAACATGAACGTGATTGAGAGCCTGATCGGCCTCTCAATCAAAGAGATAGAGCAGGCCACAATGGCTAGAGCCTGATCGACCTGACCTGCTCTAGATCTGATTCAATCAAAACCTGACCTGCTCTAGTTCCGCAGCCGCCTTTCTGAGGCAGGTGTCGCTTGCGGCAAGTGTCGTGGAACTGAGACGGCCCTGATCGTGTGCATAGGTCAGCGCAAACAGCACATCGTAGACCTCGTCACCATCGCTACCAATGAGGATGAGGTCCGCGCCTGCATTTTGGCGTCAACGGCGGCAGCAGCCATCCCGCCGGGATAGCCTCGTTTGATCGCTCCCATGGCAAGGTCATCGGGATTCCTTCACACCTCCTTGGCTTTTTCGCGAAGCAGGAATTTCTGAATTTTTCCGGTCGAGGTTTTCGGGATCTCGGCGAACACGACGTGGCGAGGACACTTGAAGCGCGCGAGGTGCTCCTGGCAGTGCGCGATGATGTCTTCCGCACTGGCCTTTGCTGCCGGCTTCAGTTCGACGAAGGCGCAGGGTGTCTCACCCCATTTGTCGTCCGGCTTTGCGACGACGGCGCAGTGTGCGACGGCTGCGTGCTTATAGATCACGTCCTCGACCTCGATGGAGGAGATGTTCTCGCCGCCGGAAATGATGATGTCCTTGGAGCGATCTTTGAGCTGGATGTAGCCGTCGGGGTGCATCACGCCGAGATCGCCGGAATGGAACCAGCCGCCGCGGAACGCCTCGTCGGTGGCCTTTGGATTCTTGAGATAGCCTTTCATGACGATGTTGCCGCGGAACATGATTTCGCCCAGCGTCTCACCGTCGGCGGGTACGGGCTGCATCGACTCCGGGTTCATGACCGACAGTCCTTCAAGGGCTGCGTAGCGCACGCCCTGGCGTGCACGCTTGGCGACATTCGCCTCCTTTGGCAACGCGTCCCAGGAGTCATGCCATTCGTTGAGGACGGCGGGTCCGTAGGTCTCGGTCAGGCCGTAGAGATGGGTGAGCGCGAAGCCTGCCTCCTGCATGCGAGCCAGCACTGCTTCAGGGGGCGGTGCGGCGGCGTGGCTGAATGCGACGGTATGCTTGATCGAGCGCTTTTCCTCGTTGGAAGCGTTGAGCAGCGTGGCCATGACAATCGGGGCGCCGCAAAGGTGTGTCACCTTGTGGTCGACGATGGCGTCGTAGATGGCCTTTGCTCGTACCCAACGCAGGCAGACATGTGTGCCGCCGACGGCTGCAACGGACCAGGGGAAGCACCAGCCATTGCAGTGGAACATCGGCAGTGTCCACAGATAGACGGGGTGGCGCTGCATGCCGGTGGCGATCGTGTTCGCGTAGCACATCAGCGCGGCGCCGCGATGGTGATAGACGACGCCCTTTGGATTGCCTGTGGTGCCCGATGTGTAATTGAGCGAGATCGCATCCCATTCGTCATCGGGCATGCGCCATGCGTAGTCGGGATCGCCCGTGGCGATGAATTCTTCGTAATCGAGATACGACAGCGGCTCGTTGTCCTGCGGGTACTCGGGATCATCATAGTCGATGACGAGCGGCTCGACTTTAGCGAGCGAAAGCGCCTCACGAACCACAGGGGCGAACTCGCGATCGACGATCAGGATCTTCGTGTTAGCGTGGTCGAGCTGGAAAGCGATGATCGGCGCATCAAGCCGTGTGTTCAGCGAATGCAGCACCGCGCCGACCATGGGAACGCCGACGTGGGCTTCCAGCATCGGCGGCGTGTTGGAGAGCATCACCGATACCGTATCGCCCTTGCCGATGTAACGCTGAGCCAGCGCTGAGGCGAGGCGCCGACAGCGCGCAAAATACGGCGCATAGGCGGTGCGGGTGCTGCCGTGAATGATGGCGGTCGTATCAGGATAAACTGCAGCTGCGCGCGCCACGATCGAAAGAGGCGTGAGGGGTTGATAATTTGCGGGGGTCTTGTCGAGATTTTGCTCGTAAGGGTGGGATGCCATGGCGGACCGGGTGCTGAATGCTGCAAGTCTCAAATGTGTGCCTGGAACGCTATCTGTTTGACAACAATTCAGCAATTGGCAATGGGCCGGTGATTGAACGAGCCGGCGGTCCGCCGGCGGAAGCGCCGTTGTGGGCAAGATCAACCGCTTGACTTGCGGGTGCTTCCAGTTGCCGCCGAATTTGTGTAAGGTTACTTTCAGAAAATGTTGCGTATTCCAGTCAGACTGGAGAGCACCATGACTGAATCAAGGCAGGAAGGGATCGTCCTCTGGATCCTTCTTGTGTTCCTACTGACCTTGCCCTGGCTGGCGTTGTAAATCGTGCTGCGCGGGTTTTAGGATACTCGCGGGGCGGTTGCGCGATTGGCGGCCGAGATAAGGGACAAAAGAACCAAATTGAAAACCCCGCGCATTCGCCGTGCGCGGGGTTTTCGATTCGCGTGCAATCGTACCATGCGAATTCGATCAAACCCGACGCTTTCCTGCTTCAACCGAGCATGCGGGTCGCAGCAAGGCCGTCGTAGATCAGTTTCAGGGAGATCACGAATAGAGCGACATAGGCAATGCGGTAGAACGGCTCCTGTGCAATGCGCCGAGTCAGCCAGACGCCGGCCAGCATGGCCAGTGGCGCCAGCGGTAGAAGCACTGCCGTCGTTTTCAGGTTCTCGGCGCTGAACTGGCCGAGCGCATAATAAGGTATGAGCTTTATCAAATTGACGGTGGTGAAGAACATCACCGCAGTTGCTGCCAGCGCGGCGTTGGGCAAGCGTTGGGGTAGCATGTACACATTGAAGGGCGGCGCGCCGGTGTGGCTGACGAAGCTGGTGAATCCTGCGACCATTCCCCAGAACGTACCCTTGGTACGGCTTGGTCCGGAAGGCGCGCGCCTGGCGCCACCGCTCAGCCAATAGTTCAGCGTGAAAGCGAGACCGACCAGACCGACGATGAGGCGGACGTGCGCCTCGGATACGTAGGCCGCCGTGGCCCACCCTATCAGGATGCCGAGCGCCGCGGCGGGCAGAAGGATCACAAGGTTCTTCCAGTCGAAATCGCGCCGGTAAGCAATCAGGCCGGTCATGTCCATTGTGTTAAGGATCGGCAGCATGATCCCGGCAGCCTGTACGGGAGAAATGACGAGGCTCATCATCGGCACGGCAAGACCGCCGGCGGCGCCGAGGAAGCCACCTTTCGATAGGCCAGTAAGGATGATCGCGGGAACCGCGACGGCATAGAACCAGGGATCGGTAATCATTCAGGCTCGACTTCGAGAGGATGGGGGCGGCGGGCGCGAACGGTGCGGACGGCAAGGTGGCGTGTTTACAAAATTCAGTGACAACGTGTGGCGGCTGATTACACCTTGGGTAAACCGGCGGGCAACGTGGCATTCATTATCGACACGTCCCTTCCCTGGGAACCAAGCTGGAGCCCGCCTGATTTGTGTCCTGGAGGCGCAAATGCCTGACGATCCGCAGCCCGGAATAAGGCGTTCGATCACGACACTAGCCGAAACTCCTATGCGCCGCCTATTGCGTCTCGCGCCATGGCAGTGCTGTCTTAGGGGCAATCAAGAAAAACCTCAATTTCGCGACTGCTGGAGGACGCCACAATGAGCCGCTACGCGCAAGTCTATGCCGATTGGCAGAAGGACCCGGAGGGGTTCTGGGCTGAGGCCGCCAAGGACATCAGCTGGTACAAGCTTTGGGACAAGGTTCTCGATCCTTATTCGGGGCATTATGGCAGCTGGTTTGCCGGTGCGGAGTGCAACACGGCCTACAATTGTCTCGACCGGCACGTGGAGGCGGGGCGTGGCGATCAGAAGGCGTTGATTTATGACAGCCCGGTTTCCGGCTCGCAGCGGACCTACACCTTTACGCAACTGACCGACGAGGTGGCGACGCTTGCTGCCGTGTTGCTCGATCTTGGCGTCGGCAAGGGCGATCGCGTCATTGTCTACATGCCAATGATTGCAGAGGCGGTGATCGCCATGCTTGCCTGCGCGCGCATCGGTGCAGTGCATTCCGTCGTGTTCGGCGGCTTTGCCTCAAGTGAGCTTGCCACGCGTATCAATGATTCCAAACCGGTTGCCATTCTGTCGGCATCTTGTGGCATTGAGACGTCGCGGGTTATTCCTTACAAGCCGCTGCTCGACAAAGCGATCGAACTCTCGGAGCACAAGCCGAGCGCAACCGTCATTCTGCAGCGTCCTCAGGCTGAAGCGAGCATGGTCGCGGGCCGCGATCACGATTGGGCTCAGGCGGTCGGGGCTGCCAAGGCGGCGGGACGCAAGGCGGGATGTGTTCCCGTAGTGGCGACCGATCCGCTTTACATCCTCTACACGTCGGGCACGACTGGCCAACCCAAGGGTGTCGTGCGCGATAATGGCGGGCACATGGTGGCGCTCAAGTGGACGATGCCGAACCTTTATGGCATCCAGCCCGGCGAAGTTTTCTGGGCCGCCTCCGACGTGGGCTGGGTAGTCGGACATTCCTACATCTGCTACGCGCCCCTGCTGCACGGGGCAACGACGGTCGTCTACGAAGGCAAGCCGGTCGGCACGCCCGATGCGGGCGCCTTCTGGCGGATGGTTTCCGAACATAAGATCTCAGCGCTTTTCACTGCTCCGACGGCCTTCCGCGCGATCAAGAAAGAGGATCCGCGAGGCGAGCTCGTCGGCAAGTACGATCTGTCTTGTCTCAGAACCTTGTTCCTTGCCGGCGAGCGCGCCGACCCGGAGACCATTAAGTGGGCGGAAGCGAAACTCAAGGTGCCGGTAATCGATCACTGGTGGCAGACGGAGACGGGTTGGGCGATCGCGGGCAATCCGGTCGGTCTTGGCGTGTTGCCGGTGAAATACGGTTCGCCGACCGTTCCGATGCCGGGCTATCAGGTCGATGTGCTGGATGAGAAGGGGCAGCTCTTGGGGCCCAATCAACACGGCACCCTCGCCATCAAGTTGCCGATGCCGCCAGGATGCCTGCCGACACTGTGGAACAACGAGGAGCGGATGCGCACCAGCTATCTCGCCGACTTCAAGGGTTACTATTCGACGTCCGATGCCGGCTACAAGGATGAGGACGGCTACGTCTACGTGATGGCGCGCACCGACGACGTCATCAATGTTGCCGGCCATCGCTTGTCGACAGGTCAGATGGAAGAAGTCGTCGCGCAGCACAAGGATGTGGCCGAGTGCGCGGTAATCGGGGTTGCCGATGACATGAAGGGGCAGATGCCCGCGGGGTTCCTCGTCCTCAATGCTGGCGTGGAGCGCGATCCCAAGGAAGTCGAAGCCGAGGTGGTGAAGCTCGTGCGCGACGTGATCGGTCCGGTTGCTGCGTTCAAGAACGTGATGATCGTCAAGCGACTGCCGAAGACGCGGTCGGGCAAGATCCTGCGCGGCACCATGCGGCAGATCGCCGACGGTGAAAGCTGGCGGATGCCGGCAACGATCGATGATCCCGCCATCATGGGCGAGATCACGGAAGTGATGCAGTCGCGTGGGCTTGCGCCCAAGGCCCGGCAGGCAAGCTGAGCCAGTCGCCTCGTCGTACGAGTGTGCATGGTGCAAAGCCGTGGCGCCCGGGGCTGCAGCTTCGGGCGTCGGACCAAGAGACATCGGTGGAACTGCAACGGGTCAGACATGCTTCTTGCGAATAAGGTCGCAATCGTAACTGGGGGCGCAAAAGGCATCGGTCGCGCGACCGCAGAGCGACTGGCGCGGGAAGGCGCCCAGATCGTCGTTGCGGACGTCGACGACGAGGAAGGCAACAAGGTCGTCGCCGCAATCAAGGCTGCGGGCAACGAAGCCGTGTTCCGCACCGCTGACATTTCCGAACGGCTCGATGTCTTCAATCTCGTGGCTGCGGCGCGTGATGCCTTCGGGAGGATCGACGTTCTCGTCAATAATGCAGGGATCGTCGACGATCAGCCTTTTCTCGAACTGGACGAGGCGGAATTCGATCGGGTCATGCGAACCAACGTAAAGGGCGCGTTCCTGATCGGCCAAGCCGTGGCCAAGCAGATGGTCAGGCAATGTACGGCGGATGCGAAGTGCCCTCCCGGATCGATCGTCAACGTGACCTCGGTCAACGCGCGCTTTGGACAGCCCGACCATCTGGCCTATGCGGTCTCGAAGGGCGGGCTGGAGCAGCTGACCCGGTCAATGGCCCTGGCTTTGGCGCCGCATGGCATCCGCGTCAATGCGGTCGGGCCGGGGACGATCGAGACGGCGATGGTAGCTCAGGTTTACGAGGATCAGAAGGCGCGGGAAGCGGCATTGTCGCGCACACCGCTGCAACGGTTCGGTACGCCGGCGGAGATCGCCGCGGTGATTGCCTGGCTTGCCAGCAAGGAGGCAAGCTATCTCACGGGAACAACGATCTGGGCGGACGGTGGACGGCTTTCGCTCAACGGTATAGTGCCGCTGGCCGACGCGGGCGATGAATGACGGCGACAAAGGAAACGCACGGCGTCTGTCGAGTGCGAGCGCCTGGACTGGATCGCCGTCATGTTTGATGGCAACACGTTCAGCGCCCAGGCCTTGGCTTGAATATGTTCTTCGCGCTGGGCCGCTGCGCACTTCAGCTCAACATGCTCAGCCTGAAAGGCAGCGGGCGCTACCGAAGCCACGCCAGCCAAATTATCTGCTCGCTCATCGACGATGGGTCGCACTCATTCCTTCGCGGGCTCGTCAGCGGCGTCCGTCGTGCTCGCAGAATCTGACGACTCGGCAGAATCTGACGACTCGCCCGGCTCGTCCTCTTCCTCTTCCTCCTTGGGGCCTGACATGCCTTTGAGGCGCGCCAAGATCCGCGCTTCCTCCTCGGCCTCCGTTTCGACGTGCTCTTCGGCCTTCGGGGAGATGATCTGCGCCATCGGCTGACCCGTCGTCTGCTCGGTCGGCAGCAGCGTGCCGGCCTTCTCATCGACCTCACCGCTGGCCTTGCGTTCGCGCTCGACACGTCGTGCCGCCTTCTTGACTTCGGCATCAAGGTCGATCTGCGAACAGATCCCAAGCGTCACAGGATCGTTGGGAACAAGGTTCGGCGCGTTCCAGTGGCTGCGGTCGCGGATCTGCGCGATCGTCTGCTTGGTAGTGCCGACGAGACGGATGATCTGGCTGTCCTTCAGCTCGGGGTGGTTGCGCAACAGCCAGAGAACGGCGTTGGGCTTTTCCTGCCGCAGGGACAACGGTGTGTAGCGTTTGCGCCGGATATCGGGAACTTCGACACCAGCCTCGGCCACCTTGAGCTTGTGGTCGGGTTCGTTCTCGCCACGCTTGATCTCCTCGCGGGTGATCTGGCCGCGCGTGATCGGGTCGAGGCCGCGAATGCCCTGGGCGACGTCGCCGTCGGCGATTCCTTTGACCTCGAGCACGTGCAGACCACAAAATTCCGCGATCTGGGTAAATGTCAGCGATGTGTTGTCGACCAGCCAGACGGCCGTGGCCTTGGGCATCAGCGGTGTGCGGTCGCTCATAATGGTTTTCTCCTGTCCCCCGCCGCGAGTTCGCGCAGAGGTCTGATAATCGTATGCTAATTCGGGGAATAGAACCCCTTATAGGCGCCGCAAGGGGTGGGCGCAACCGAATATCGTGTGCGCAGCGCAACATCGCGTACGGAGGATGGGCCGTTGTATTGGCGGAATTTCGGAGCGTGCGGCGCAACAATTGCGTTGCGGCAGGGCAGAGCCGCGGCTAGTGTTCCGGCCGCCACGCAAAAATTGCGCGGGAGACACAACCTCTCGCGGGAATTTATAACAAGAGGGTTTGACAGCATGTCGACACTGAAGAGCTATTGTATCGAGGATCTCGCGGTCGGCATGGAATCGTCACTATCGAAGACAGTAAGTGAAGCCGATATCAACGCATTCGCCGAGGTTTCGGGGGATATGAATCCTGTTCATCTTGATGCGGAATATGCCGCATCGACGATGTTCGGGGAGCGTATCGCTCATGGCATGCTGTCGGCGGCTTACATCTCGGCCGTTTTCGGCATGCAGATGCCAGGGCCGGGAGCCATCTACATGTCGCAGACGCTTCAATTCAAGGCGCCGGTGAAGATCGGTGATACGGTTGTGACCACAGTCAAGGTGAGCGAGCTTATCCCGGAGAAAAAGCGGGCCAAGTTCGAATGTGTCTGTGCCGTCGATGGCAAGCCGGTGGTGGTAGGCGAGGCGATGTTGATGGTGCCCTCGCGCGGCGCCTGAGGTCGGTTTCGGAAAAGGCATCATCGGGGAAGGGCCTGGCATTCGGCGAAGCCCTCCCGTGAAATCGGCAACGCGCCGGGGAGACGGGGCTGCATGCTGGTTGTCAAGGGATCGGACGCGGTTCCTGACCAGGCCAAGGGCGCGGTTCTGGCCATTGGCAATTTCGATGGTGTGCATCGCGGCCATCAGGCGCTCATCACAAAAGTCCGCGAGAAGGCGGCCAGCCTCGACGTGCTCGCTGGCGTGGTCGTATTCGAGCCGCACCCGCGCGAGTTCTTTCAGCCGTCAGAGCCGCACTTCCACCTGACGCCGCTTCGCCTCAAATTGCAGCGGCTGGAGGCGCTCGGGGTCGACCTCGTTGTCGTTCTGACGTTCGACAGGGAATTCGCATCGCTGTCGGCCATGCAGTTCATCGAGAACGTACTGGTCGAACGGCTGGCGCCGCGCCACATCGTCATCGGCTATGATTTCTTCTTCGGCAAGGGCCGCGCAGGCACGCCGGACACGATGCGTCTGGCCGGCCAGGAGCTTGGCTTCGGCGTGAGTGTCGTCAAACCGGTTGCTGAAGACGGAGAGGTGTTCTCGTCCACGGCGATCCGCTTGAAGCTGGCGCAGGGCGACGTGCGCGGCGCAACCTCGTCGCTGGGCGAGATGTGGCGTGTCAGAGGGCGTGTCATCGGGGGTGCCAAGCGCGGCACCGGACTTGGTTTCCCCACGGCCAACATCGCGCTGGAACGGGGAACGGCGCTGGCGCACGGCATCTATGCGGTGTGGGTCGACATTTCGGGCAACGGCACGCATGGGGTGAAACCCACGCGGCGGTACATGGGTGCGGCCTATCTGGGCACACGACCGACATTCGACAACGGCGGACCGCTGTTGGAAATCTTCCTGCTGGACTTCCATGGCGATCTTTATGATCGCGAGATCGAGGTTGTGTTCGTGGAGTTCATCCGCGGCGATCGGCGCTTCAACACCGCGGAGGACCTGATCGTGCAGATGAATGCAGATTGCACGAAAGCGCGCGAGATCCTGTCCGCCGAGCCACACGAGAGCACCTAGAGCCTGATCGGCTGAGATGGAAGCACGACTGCTTTCATCGAGGCCGTGATTGAGGCTCTCAAACAAAGAGATAGAGCAGGCCACAACGGCCTGAGGTGATTCAATCAAGACCTGACCTGCTCTAGAGCAGGTCAGGCTTTTCGTGCTGAAGCGCTGCACATTTCGGCCAAACATGCCCTGAATACGGTTTGTCATTTACCGTCCAAGCAGGCTGCTGCTCGTACGGCAGGCCGCATGGACGTCGTGCGGGTGGATGCCGCGCGGCCCATGCGAGCCGGTCAAAAAAATTGGCCCCGCGTAGAACGCGGGGCCAAGTCAGGCGATACCGTCCAATTATCGTCCGGTTATCGAGAGGCTCAGAAAAGACCTTGGATCTTGCCGTTCTCCAGCCGGATCGACTCGGCTGATGGGGCCCGTGGCAGACCCGGCATCGTCATGATTTCGCCGGTCACGACGACAATGAACTCCGCACCGGCCGAGAGACGCAGCTCGCGGATCGGAACGATGTGGCCCGTCGGCGCGCCACGCAGGTTCGGGTTGGTGGAGAAGGAGTACTGCGTCTTGGCCATGCAGACCGGCAGCTTGCCGAAGCCCGCGGCCTCCAGCTCTTTGAAGCGTGCCTCGATGGAGCTGTCGCAGGAGATGTCGGCGGCGCGATAGATCTCGGTCGCGATGGTCTTGACCTTGTCGCGAAGCGGCATGTCGTCGGGATAGAGCGGCTTGAAGGACGCCTGGCCTGAATTGGCCAGCTCAGCAACGTGGGCGGCGAGCGCCTCGGTGCCTTTGCCGCCGTCGGCCCAATGGGTGCACATAAAGGCCTTCGTGCCCATGCTCTCGGCGGCCTTCACGACCTCGGCGACCTCGGCATCCGTATCGGTGATGAAACGGTTGACGGCGACGACCGGCGGCACGCCAAACTTGCGAACGTTCTCGATGTGACGCTTCAGGTTCTCGCAACCCTTGGCCACGGCAGCTGCGTTCTCCGCCTTGAGATCGTCCTTGGCGACGCCACCATGCATCTTGAGAGCGCGCACGGTCGCAACGATCACGGCTGCCGATGGCGACAGGCCGGCCTTGCGGCACTTGATGTCGAAGAACTTCTCTGCACCCAGGTCAGCGCCGAATCCGGCCTCGGTGACGACAAAGTCGGCGAGTTTCAGCGCGGTCTTGGTGGCCAGCACCGAGTTGCAGCCATGAGCGATGTTGGCGAACGGACCGCCGTGGATGAAGACGGGGTTGTTCTCCAGCGTCTGCACCATGTTGGGCATCATGGCGTCCTTGAGCAGGACGGTCATGGCGCCATCGGCTTTCAGCTCGCGAGCGCGGACGAGGGTCCGTTCGCGGGTCTGGCCGACGACGATGTTGCCGAGGCGGCGTTCCAGGTCGTCCAGATCCATGGAGAGGCAGAGGATCGCCATCACCTCGGAAGCGACAGTGATGTCGAAGCCGTCCTCGCGCGGGAAGCCGTTGGAAACACCACCCAGCGAGTTGACGATGTAGCGCAGCGCGCGGTCGTTCATGTCGAGAACGCGCTTCCAGCCAATGCGGCGTGCGTCGAGCCCCAGGGAGTTACCCCAGTACATATGGTTGTCAAGCATCGCGGAGAGCAGGTTGTGCGCCGAAGTAATGGCGTGGAAGTCGCCCGTGAAATGGAGGTTGATGTCCTCCATTGGAACAACCTGAGCATAACCGCCGCCAGCGGCACCACCTTTGACGCCGAAGCAGGGCCCGAGGGAGGGCTCGCGCAGACACATCATCGCCTTCTTGCCGATGCGATTGAGGCCATCGCCCAGACCGACGGTCGTGGTCGTCTTGCCTTCTCCGGCCGGCGTCGGGCTGATGGCGGTGACGAGGATCAGCTTGCCGTCCTTCTTCTGCTTTTGGCTATTGATGAAGTCGAAGGACACCTTGGCCTTGTAAGGTCCATAGTTGAGCAGCGCATCGGCGGGTACGCCAACCTTGGCGCCAACCTCGGCGATGGGCTTCATTTTCGCTTCGCGGGCAATTTCGATATCGGATTTAACGGCCATATGCTTCCTCCAGCCTCAACGGCATTGTTTTTCGTTTGCGGTCACGCCGATGTCTTCGGCTCGGCCGCGTCGAGCTTGTCGCCCGCCTTCAACCCTGACGATGCGGCAAATTCTGCCGCAGGAACCTTCTGCCCCCCTTCGCCACGCACACGCTTGGCGAGGACTGCTCCACCGCTGGCAGCAATCGTGATGCCCTCGTCAGTGACCGACAGGATTTCGCCCGGCTGACCCGATCCGTCAACCTTGCGCGCATCGAAGATGTCGAACTTCTGGCCCTTAAAGCGGGTCCAGGCGCCGGGCGCGGGGTTGACAGCGCGGATGAGGTTATAAACCTCCGCAACTGGCTTTGACCAATCGATCTCAGCCATTGCCTTT
The DNA here is from genome assembly GCA_036768475.1 of Hyphomicrobiaceae bacterium. GTDB lineage: Bacteria > Pseudomonadota > Alphaproteobacteria > Rhizobiales > Hyphomicrobiaceae > JAEUMD01. The sequence goes on from DAIPMW010000004.1 coordinate 250,784, forward strand.
TTGAAGCGGTATTCGTAAGTGGCCTTCGAAGCGTCCTGCTGGATCTTGGGCGCCTTGCCCTCGCGGACCAGATCGAGGCTTTCGATCATGGCGTCAACGCCCATCGGGAAGAGCTTCTTGAAGTAGACATCGCCCAGGGTCTCGTCAGGGCCGATGTCGCACTCCTTCTGCAAAAGAATGGGGCCCTCATCGAGACCCTCGTCAGGCCAGAAGATCGAAAGGCCGGTGTGGGTTTTGCCCATTGCGATCGGCCAAGAAATGGCCGAGGGACCGCGATGCAGCGGCAGGAGCGAGGGGTGATACTGGAAGGTGCCGTGCGTCGGCGCATCAAGGACCGGTTGAGGTACGAATAGCGTCACATAGGCCATGATGCAGACGTCAGGCTTGAATGAGCGCATCAGCTCAAGCGCCTCGGGTGTCTTCCAAGATACGGGCTGGTGAACAGGCAGCCCTTTCTCCACAGCGAAAGCCGCGAGGGGGTCTTTTGCCCTGCCTTCCTTGTCGGGGGCGCAAAATACTGCAACCACATTCTCGCCGCGCTCAAGCAGCCGCTCCAAGACGGCCTTTCCGAATGCTTCTTGACCATGGACGACGATGCGCATGAACTCTCCTTCTGCCCTGTCGAGAGGCAGTTTCTGCTGGGTATGTGAGTGAAGGGGCGCCTTGCGGCGCCCCGGCTTGCCGGCCTTCTATTCCGCAGCGATCTTCTTGACTGGCTCGGTTGCGCCAGCATCCTTGAGCTCGGCGATCTCGTCGTTGGTGTAGCCGAGCACCTTGGCAAGGATCTCGTCGGTGTGCTCACCCAATAGCGGCGAGCGGGTCACCTCGACCGGGCTATCGGACATTTTGATCGGGCAGCCGACCGACAGGTACGGGCCGCGCTTGGGATGATCGACTTCGACGATCGTTCCGGTGGCGCGCAGGCCTTCGTCCTCGGCGATTTCCTTCATCGACAGAATCGGGCCGACGGGAATGTCGAGAGGATTGCAGATGTCCATGACCTCGTATTTGGTCTTGGACATGGTCCAGTCTTCGATGCGTGCGAAGATCGCGTTGAGGTGCGGCAGGCGCTTTGCGGGCGTGGAGTATTCCTCCTTGGTCTTCCATTCGGGCTCGCCAATCACATCGCAGATCTTCTCCCAGACAGCGGCCTGGGTAATGAAATAGGTGTAGGCGTTGGGGTCTTCGTGCCAGCCCTTGCACTTCAGGATCCGGCCCGGCTGACCGCCGCCCGAGTCGTTGCCGGCACGCGGCGTTGCATCGCCGAACGCGATGCCTTCGCTATACTGCGAGTACTCCGTCAGGGGGCCGGCCTTGAGGCGCTGCTGGTCGCGCAGTTTGACACGGCAGAGGTTCAAGACGCCATCCTGCATCGGGGCGAGCACCTTCTGGCCGCGACCCGACTTCTCGCGCTGGAAGAGTGCAGTGACGATACCGAGGGCGAGGTGCAGGCCGGTGCCGCTGTCGCCGATCTGCGCACCGGTGACGAGGGGTGGGCCGTCGAGGAATCCGGTGGTGGAGGCCGAACCGCCGGCGCACTGCGCAACGTTCTCGTAGACCTTGCAGTCTTCGTACTTGCCCGGACCGAAGCCTTTCACCGAGGCCATGATCATGCGCGGGTTCAGCTGCTGGATTCGCTCCCATGTGAAGCCCATGCGGTCGAGCGCACCTGGTGCGAAATTCTCGACCAGAACGTCGCAGGTCTTGATCAGGCGCTCCAGGATTTCCTTGCCCTTCTTGTTCTTGGTATCGATGGTGATAGAGCGCTTGTTGTGGTTGAGCATGGTGAAATAGAGGCTGTCGGCGCCGGGAACGTCGACGAGCTGCTTGCGGGTGGCATCGCCTGCGCCGGGACGCTCGACCTTGATCACGTCGGCACCGAACCAAGCCAGCAACTGGGTACAGGTGGGGCCCGACTGTACATGCGTGAAGTCGAGGATCCTGACGCCTTCCAAGGCTTTCATGGCATTCGTCCTTATTCGTTGATTTTCATTGCAAATGTCAGTTGCGTACCGCTTGCGGATAGCGTGCTTTGGCGACGACCGACTGCGGATTGAGGCTGCCGATGTTCCCGCTTTCCTTGCCGGCTGCGGGATCGATGACCACGTTGATGAGCGTCGGCTTGCGACTGTCGATCGCCTCCAGCGTGGCGCGCTTCAACTCGTCGGGCGTTGTCGCGTAGACGCCAATGCCGCCAAAGGCTTCCATCATCTTGTCGTAGCGCGCATCCTTGACGAACGCCGTCGTCGCCGGATCGTTGCCACCTGACCAGTTGGTGTCGTCACCGCGATAGATGCCGTTGTTGTTGAAGATCACGACGCAGACGGGCAGATCGTAGCGGCAGATGGTTTCGATCTCCATGCCGCAGAAGCCGAATGCGCTGTCGCCTTCGATTGCCAGCACTGGGTTGCCGGTCTCGACCGCTGCGGCGATCGCCGAGCCCATGCCGACGCCCATGACGCCCCAGGTGCCGACGTCGATGCGCTTTCTGGGCTTCAAGACGTTGATGATGGAGCGCGCGAAGTCGAGCGTGTTGGCGCCTTCGTTGACGAGCATTGTTTCCGGGCGCTCGGCAATGACGGCTCTGAGTGCGCCCAGTGCAGCCTGATAGTTCATCGGGTTGGAATTGTTATGAAGCTGGAGTTCCATCTTCTTAACATTGGCGTTGACCTTGGCGCGAACCGTTTCCATCCACTCGGTTTGCTTTTTCCAGTCTTTGCCCATTGCATCGAGCAGACCGGAGACACACGAGCCGACGTCACCGACGAGCGGCGCATCGATTTCGATGTTGGAATCGATCTCCCTGGGGTCGATGTCGACCTGGACAAACTTCTTCGAATAGGGTTCGCCCCACTGCTTGCCTTTGCCGTGACTGAGTAACCAGTTCAGCCGCGCTCCGAGCAAGAGAACGACGTCGGAATCCTTGAGGACCGTGGATCGCGCGGCGGATGCCGACTGGGGATGATCGTCCGGCAGGAGACCTTTCGCCATCGACATGGGCAGATAAGGGAAACCGGAACGCTCGATGAATTCACGGATCAGGTCATCGCTCTGGTCGTAGGCGGCGCCCTTGCCGATGATGACGAGCGGCCGCTTTGCTTCCTTCAGAACGTCAATAGCGCGAACGATGGCAGCTTCCGACGGCTTCTGCCGGGGAGACGGATCGACCACCTTGACGAGGCTCTTCTGGCCCTCTGCAGCGTCCATCACCTGTCCAAGCAGAGCGCCGGGAATGTCGAGATAGACGCCGCCAGGACGGCCCGAGCACGCAGCGCGGATGGCGCGTGCAACGCCGATTCCGATGTCCTCTGCGTGCAGAATGCGGAATGCAGCCTTGCAAAGCGGCTTGGCGATCGCAAGCTGATCCATCTCCTCGTAATCGCCCTTCTGGAGATCGACGATCTCGCGCTCGGATGAGCCTGAAATCAGAATCATCGGCCAGCAATTCGTCGTCGCATTGGCAAGTGCGGTGAGGCCGTTGAGGAAACCCGGAGCGGAAACCGTCATGCAGATGCCGGGTTGCTTGGTGAGGAATCCTGCGACAGACGCAGCATAGCCGGCGTGCTGTTCATGACGGAACGAGAGGACGCGAATGCCGGACGCCTGCGCATAACGCCCCAGATCGGTAATCGGGATGCCGGGCACGTTATAGATTGTCTTGACACCGTTGAGTTTCAGCGCGTCGATGAGGAGATGGAAGCCGTCGGTCAGCGTATCGACGCCAGTGTCGACGTCATGCAACGTGTGGTGCGATTGCTGGGGCAGCATTACTTGGAATCTCCTTGCAGTTGGCGGCCGCAACGCGGCCGCGCCACTCGTTTCTCAGATAGTCTCGTGTTTGCCGCAGGTTTGGCGTGGCTATCAGTCGATCTCCACGAACTGTTCCACGTGCGCGCGTAGCTTCATGGTGTGCTCGCGAACAAGTTTCTCGGCGAGGTCAGCATCGCCTTCCTCGATTGCTGCAACGATCTTCTTGTGATCGGCCACCGAGCGCTTGGCGCGATCCTTCTCAAAGATCGTGCGATTGCGGATTGCGCGGACGTGCATGAAAAGGCCGTCGGTGATATGCTCGATCAACAAGTTGCCGCCCGTGCGGATGATTGCCTGATGGAAGCGGATGTTGGCGTCGGAATACTCGCCCATGTGGCGGTCGACGTCGGTGTAGGGGTCGGTGATCTGATGCAGTTCCTTGATATCCTCGGGCGTGGCGCGCTCGGCGGCAAGGCGCGCGGACATGCTCTCCAACGCGGCCCATGCCGTGATCATGTCGAGGATCTCGCCCTTGGTCTTGCGAACGATGAAGATGCCGCGGCGCGCGACAACCTTCACGAGGCCTTCCTGGTCGAGCTGTGCCAGCGCCTCGCGCAAAGGTGTGCGGGAAATGCCGAAACGGGCGGACAGGTCGCGCTCATCGAGGCGGAGCTCTGCCTTGTCGTCATAGATGTTCATGGCGGCGATGGCAGCCTTCATCGCCTCATAGGCGCGAACCTTGAGGCTTTGACTCTCACCGATAGGAACAATCTTCAGGCTCGTTTTCTGCATCATTGTTACGTCGCCTCCGTTCAGCAGCACAAAGAAAGATGGCCCGTCGGGAAGCATAAGCTCCTGGAGAAGGCGCAACGAGCGCTAAAGAAGGCGCCGGTGCCGCAGTCTCAATACCTTGGCATACCATATGCCAAGGCGACGGATTGTTCAACCTGCTTCGTGTGGTCAGCAGTGTTTTTTGCACCTGGTTTGCGGATTGATATATGCGGCCTTGAGCGACAAAAGCCGCCCGCGACGGGGCGGGCGGCTTTTGCTGTTCGCTCTGGTGGCGCGGATGTGATCGAGTTATCCACATCGCTGCAAACCGGTTGGCTAAGGTTTATGCGGCCTGTGTTGGCTTCTTGGACCGGAGCAGCTTGTTGAGCACCGGCGCAACAAAGAGCAGAACCGCCATTGCCATGATCGTGCCGGCGAGCGGCCGTGTGAAAAATACCGTCCAGTCGCCAAGATCGGCAATCATCGTCTGGCGGAACGAATCCTCCGCCAGCGGACCAAGTACGATCGCCAGAACCAGCGGTGCCAGCGGATAATCCAGCTTACGCATGACGTATCCGACGAAACCGAACAGAAGGATCAGCCAGGGATCGAACATGCGCGTGTCTGGTGCGTATCCGCCGACGAAGCAGAGCACGAAGATCAATGGCGCCAGGATCATGAATGGCATGCGGAGAACCCAAACGAACAGCGGGATGAGAGCTAGGTTCAAGATCACTGTGACGAAGTTTGCCGCATAGAGCGATGCGGTGAGGCCCCACACGAACTCGGACTGTTCAATGAACAGAAGCGGGCCGGGGGTGAGGCCCCAGATCACCATTCCACCCAGCAGGATGGCGGTGGTGGGTGATCCGGGAATGCCAAGCGTCATCATCGGCAGCATGGAGCCAGTCGATGCGGCGTTGTTGGCTGCTTCGGGTGCCGCGACGCCGGCGATTTCGCCCTTGCCGAACTTTCCGGGCTCTTGGGAAAAGCTTTTGGTGAGACCATAGGCCATCAGCGCAGCCGGGGTGGCGCCTGCGGCCGGCAGCACGCCGACGAAATATCCCATTAAGGATGAGAATGTCATCGTGCCGACGGTACGCTTGAGTTCGCCCAACGCAGCGCGGAGGCGCTGGAAGGTGAACCGGTGTGATGCGATCTCCACCTTGCCGCGTGACGTCTCGAGTGTCCAAAGCATCTCGCCAATGCCGTATATACCGATGGCAAGGACGATGAACGAAATGCCCTTATACAGCCCCTGCAGGTCGAAGAAGATCAGGCGCGGGCGTCCAGAGATCGTGTCCAGGCCGACCGTGGAGAGCACCAGACCGAGCAGGATCATGAAGATCGTCTTGGGAATGTCGTCACCGCCAAGGCCGACGAATGTGGCGAATGCGAGCACCATCAGCGCGAATGTTTCCTGCGGGCCGAAGCGGAGCGCAAAATCGGCGAGCGGTGGCGCGAACAGCGTGAACAGGATGATCGAAATCGTGCCGCCGATGAACGAGGCAACAGCCGCGGCGACGAGCGCGAAATCAGCCTTACCCTGGAGCGCCATAGGTCGCCCGTCAAAGGTCGTTGCGACGGCCGTCGAGGCGCCGGGAATTCCTAGCATGATCGATGAGATGGCGCCGCCGTACATCGAGCCGTAATAGATCGCCGCAAGGAAGATGATAGCGGCGGTCGGCGGAACGAAGAATGTAATCGGAAGAAGAATGGCGACGCCGTTGACCGAGCCGAGGCCGGGCATGGCGCCGATGAACAGGCCGAGCAGACAGCCCAGCATCATCATTGCGAGATTGAAGGGTTGGAAGGCAATCCCGAAACCTTCGATCAGGTGGGTCAGGATATCCATCATGGCGCGTTACCTCGGTGGCGATCAGAAGCGCTTCTGTGGCGGTTTTGCGCGCCTGCGCACGCGATGCCGGCGCAGGGCGAAGCGGGTTTCAGTAGACGAACATCTTGTAGAGCGGGATGAAGATGGGCTCAGTGATTCCCTTTGGAAGCAGGATCTTCATGCCGCTCTCGAACAGGAAGAAGATCCCGGTCGGAATGGCGAGGGAGACTGCGATCGTCGTGGGCCACGGGATCTTACCGAAGAATCCGACGTAAAAGATGAGGAACAGGAACATGGCCGCGTAGGCGCCGATGTAGTAGGTGAGTAGCAACATCATGAAGATGGAGCCGACCGTGATCGAGACCATGCGCAGTGTGTAGGCATCCATGAAGGGCTCGGTGGAGCGGCCCTGTGGTGTAACACCCCGCCAACCACGCCAGAAGATCCACACCGCGCAGATGAGCATGCCGAGGGATAGCCAGAACGGTGCGGCGCCAGAGCCCGGCCCCTTTTTCGGCACCCAGCCAATCTGTAGTGGCGGGATCTGTGCCATGTACATGAGATAGATCGAGAAAGCCCCGAGTATAACTGCGAAGATCAGCTCAGCGCGGCGCATGCATCTCTCCTGTCCGCGCAATGCTGCGCGGCTTCAAAACCAGGTTGTGATGAACTGGGTGTGTCTTCCGCCCCGGCCGGGATCGTGCAGATCCCGACCGGGGCGGTTATCATGTGATTGGCGAAGCGACCTACTTGATCTCGCCCATCTCCTTGAGAAGGGCTTCGTGCTTCTTCTTCTCGTCGGCGAAGTATGCCTTCAGCTCGTCACCCTCCATGAGCGAGCACTGCAAAGCATTCTTCTTGCAGTAGCTCTGCCATTCCTCGGACTTGAAGACCTTTTCAAACACGCCCCGGTAGTAGGCGACGACCTCGGGCTTCAGTTTGCCAGGGGCAACGACAGAGCGCTGCATGCGATAGACGAGGTCTTTTCCCAGCTCCTTGAACGTCGGGACGTCGGGGAACAGTTCCAGCCTCTCCGCGGTCAAAGCAGCGAGCGGCCGCACCTTGCCAGCCTGTTGGAAGCCGATCGCTTCTGACGGGTTGTTGACCGTCGAATTGACGTGGTTACCAACGAGATTGGCTGCAACTGTGCCGCCGCCCTTGAATGGAACGTATGTCATCTTCAGGCCATAGGCCTTCTCGAGCATGGCCGTAACGAGGCTGTCCTCCTGGCCCGTACCCGTGCCGCCCATCTTCCATTCAGTGCCCTTCTCCTTCACCAGCTTGACGTAGTCGTCGAGGGATTTGGCTGGTGTATCGGCATTGACCCAGAGGATGAAGGAATCCTCGGCAAGCCGAACGATGGGTGTGAAATCATCGATATTGACGCCGATGCCCGGGTTACGAAGCGGGGTCGTGTAGTAAGAATTCAAAGTGGCCATGATCATGTGATCATTGCCCGCGTTGTCCTTGAGGGTACGAAGCGCGTCGGCGCCCGATCCACCGCCCTTGTTGATGGGAATGAAGGGAACGTCAGCAAATTTGTTCTTTTCGATGATCGACTGGATGAAGCGCGCAAGCTTGTCCGCGCCGCCCCCCTGGCCCGCCATGACGACGAACTCGACGGGTTTGATCGGCTTCCATTCGGCGGCGGCAGGCATCGCGCCGGCCACAGCGAGCGCCAGCACGCTGGCCGCGCCGAGCCCGAAAGCACTGCGACTTGAGAGTGTCATCCTATTACCTCCGTTAGCGTTTCCAATTTCCCGGTTCCTGGTGTCGAGCCACACGCGTTACATGCGAAGGTCTCATCCAGATATTTTTGGGGCTATTTGTTGGCCCGATCTTTGGCGAGTTGTCTGCATGCCTTATTTGGTCGACAGTATGCCAAGCTGCCCGATCATGCAATTCGGAATAGCACAAAATTTTTGGGCTGAAAGCTTCTATTGCTGTGGCGTGAATTGGCGCCGTGCAGGCTTTTTATTTATTTCGGCTTTCGGTTCAGTGCCTTAGGTTGTTGGTCGCGAAATTGCCGCTTGGAGTGCCTGGGAGAGCGTGCAGTTCAAAAAGTGATCGATACGCACTGTTCGATCCCCTCCAACCCGTGGTATACCACAAATCAAGAGGACGCGGTGGCACGGTCGCAGAACGCGGATGGTGCGTGCCGGAGCCGGCATTTATCGGAGTGATCTCGATTTACATTCGCCGCCTTGAATGTGAAGTCGGGGTCGACGTGAACACGCGGACGGTTTAACTGGCCCGTGTCGGCTGCACCCGGTGTGGTGCCGCCCGCGGCCCGACCGGCGTACAATGAAAAAGATAACCAGCAAGCGCGGCGTTCAAGAATGCGGCGCGAGAGCGGAGCGCCAAGGATGAATCTCCACGAGTTCCAGGCCAAGGAACTCCTGTCGCGCTTCGGTGTGGACGTGCCCCGGGGCCGCATCACCGATAACGGCTCGGACGCAGTTCGTATCGCCGATCGCTTGGGATTTTCACGGTTCGTCGTCAAGGCGCAGGTGCAGGCGACCGACAGGCTGGCGCACGGCGGCGTGCGCTTTTCAATTTCGCCTCAAGGGGTCGGCGAAACGGTCCGGCACCTTCTCGATACGCCGTTCACGAGACCTGGTGGTGCCCCGCATGGTGAGCGTGTGCGCTGGGTGCTGATCGAGGAAGCGGTATCCCCCATGCAGCTCCTTTATGCAGCGGTATTTCTGGACGCCGTGCAGGGGGCCCTGACGATGATGGTTTCTCCTGCGGGCGGGGCTGCCATCGAGCGGCGCACGAACGCCGATCCATCGCTGCTCAAGTCGTGCCGCTTGCGGATCGAAGGAGACCGGGCAGTAGGGGACTTCGCAGGCCTTGCCGCCAGCCTCGGGCTTGCCGAGAAGGCGGCTCGAGAGGCGGCCCAGATCTTCGAGAAAATGGCCAACATGGCCGTTTCTCTCGATGCGACGCAGGTCGAGGTCAACCCGTTGGCCATCACCTGGGACGGACAGTTCGTGGCGCTCGATGCAAAGGTGCGTATCGACGACAACGCGCTTTTCCGCCATCCGGCATTTGCGGCACTGAGCACGGCGACGGAAATCGAGGAAGGAGATCCGGTCGCGCTTGGGGCGGAACGACACCATATCAATTATCAGCTCCTGGACGGTGATGTCGGGGTGGTGGTCAACGGTGCAGGGCTGGCGCTGGCGACGATCGACAGCGTGGTGGATGCCGGGGGGCGGCCCGCCAACTTCATGGATGTGCGGACGACAGCGACGAGCCTCGATGTGGCCTATGGGCTGGAACTCATTGTTTCCAACAGCGCCGTCCGCTCGATTCTGGTGAATGTCCATGGCGGCGGCATGCAGCGTTGCGACACGATTGCGGAGGGGCTGGGCGTCGCCATCGGCAAAGTGGACCGCTACCCGCCGCTGGTGATCCGCATGGCCGGGAACAACGCCGTTTATGCACACACGGTGCTGGCCAACAACGGTGTTGCCTACCAGGCCGCAGAGAATATGGCGCAAGCAGCGGCTATGGCGGTGGCGGCCGCCAGAACAAGATCGAGATGATGTATTGCGGACAAGGCGATGCCGATTGGACAGCCGGGATGTGTGAGAACAAAAAATGAAAGTGAAAAATAAGAAGGGTGGTTTGGTGATGGAACACAACGGCTTCGGTGGCGGCCGCAATGGCCAGGAAAACGGCCATGGCGATATGCCCGATTTCAGTGGCGAGAAGCGCTCGCCGCATCCGGGCTCGGGACGGCGCAAGGCGTTGGTGTTTCCTAAGGGCCGACTTCTCAAGGATGAAGAGCGCAAGGCGCTTCGTGAAATTGTCGGCGAAGGGCCGTTCGAGACGGCGCTTTTGATCGAATACCTGCACAAGATCCAGGATCGCGAAGGTTGTCTGCCCGAAGGTCTGCTGCACGCGCTGGCCGAAGCGCTGCGCATCCCGATGGCGGGCGTCTACGAGGTGGCGACCTTCTATGCCCATTTCGACGTCATTGCGGATGGCGAGGCGCGTCCGGCGAAGACGACGATCCGCGTGTGCGATTCGCTGTCGTGCATGATGGCAGGCGCCGAGGAACTGATCGCGGCCTTGCATAAGGAAGACATGGGCGACGTACGCGTCGTGCGCGCGCCGTGCGTGGGCTCCTGTCACACGGCGCCGGCCGTGCATGTCGGACACAACCATCTCGATCATGCCACGGTGGCCAAGGTCAAGGAGCGGGTCAACCATGGTCACGTGCATCCCGATGTCCCCGACTACCAGACGTTCGAGGCCTATGTTGCCGAAGGCGGCTACAGCGTTCTCAAGGCGTGCCTCTCGGGCAAGCGTTCCGTCGATGAGGTGATTGCGACGCTATCCGACGGCGGTCTGCGCGGACTTGGCGGCGCCGGCTTCCCGACCGGTAAGAAGTGGACGTTCGTGCGTGGCTACAAGGGTCCGCGTCTGATGGCGGTCAACGGTGACGAGGGCGAGCCGGGCACGTTCAAGGACCGGCATTACCTCGAAGCGCGTCCGCATGCGTTCCTGGAAGGCATGCTGATCGGTGCGTGGGCGGTGGAGGCACAGGAGGTCTTCATCTACATGCGCGACGAGTATCAGGCGGTGCTCGAGATCCTGCGCAACGAGATCCCGAAGATCGAGGCCGCAGGCCTTTCCGCGCATACGAAGATCAGCCTGCGCCGTGGTGCGGGGGCCTACATCTGCGGCGAGGAAAGCGCGATGATCGAGTCGATCGAGGGCAAGCGCGGTCTGCCGAGACACCGTCCGCCCTACGTTGCCGAGGTCGGCATCTTCGACCGTCCGACGCTCGTCAACAACGTGGAAACGCTCTACTGGATCCCGGACATCCTTGCCAAGGGCGCCGACTGGTTCGCGAGCCAGGGCAAGAACGGCGGAAAAGGTTTGCGGTCGTACTCGGTCTCGGGCCGTGTGAAGAAGCCGGGCGTGGTTCTGACGGCGGCGGGCTCAACCGTTGCAGAGCTGATCGAGCTGTGCGGCGGCATGCTCGACGGTCACGCGTTCAAAGGCTATCTGCCCGGCGGTGCTTCCGGCGGCATCCTGCCCGCTTCAATGGGCGACATCCCGCTCGATTTCGGGCAGCTTGAGAAGCATGGCTGCTTCGTCGGCAGCCACGCGGTTGTCATTCTGTCCGACAAGGACGACATGAAGGACGTGGCGCGCAATCTGATGCGCTTCTTCGAGGATGAGAGTTGCGGGCAGTGCACACCCTGCCGCAACGGCACGGAGAAGGCGGTCAAGCTGATGAGCAACCGCACGTGGGACAAGCCTCTTTTGGAGGACCTCTCCCAGGTGATGCGCGATGCTTCGATCTGCGGCCTCGGACAGGCCGCCTCCAATCCGCTCATGTCGGTGCTGAAGTTCTTCCCCGAAGACTTGGCATAAGCAAAACCAGAGATCCGCGAGAGACGAGATCATGACAGAAAAAATCAAGTTCACGCTCGATGGCCGCGAGGTCGAGGCCAATGCCGGAGAATCGATCTGGCAGGTCGCCAAGCGCGAAGGAACGAGCATTCCGCACCTGTGCTGGCTACCCGAGCCCGGCTATCGCGCCGATGGCAACTGCCGCGCGTGCATGGTGGAAGTGGAAGGTGAGCGCGTGTTGACGGCATCGTGCCAGCGCAAGGTTGCGCCGGGCATGAAGGTCAAGACGCAATCGGAGCGCGCCAAGAAATCGCGCGAGATGGTGTTCGAGCTGCTGCTTGCCGATCAGCCGGCACGTGACGACAGCCACGATCCCAAATCCAAGTTCTGGTCCTGGGTCGACACGATGGGGATCAAGCCGACCAGCCGCTATCCCAATGCGGACCGGCCAAAATCCGACTATTCCCATGCCGCGATCGCGGTGAATCTCGATGCCTGCATCAACTGCAACCTGTGTGTGCGGGCCTGCCGCGAAGTGCAGATGAACGACGTGATCGGCATGGCCTATCGCGGTCATGGCGCCAAGGTCGTGTTCGATTTCGACGACCCGATGGGCACCTCGACGTGCGTCGCCTGCGGCGAGTGCGTGCAGGCGTGTCCGACGGGGGCACTGATGGAGGGCAACCTCGTCGACAAGTCGACGGGCAAGCGCACCGCCTACGAAGACAAGACCGTCGAGACGGTCTGCCCTTATTGCGGTGTCGGCTGCCAGACGAATGTGCACGTCAAGGACAACCGCATCCTCTACGTTGACGGCCGTAACGGTCCGGCCAACGAGAACCGGCTATGCGTGAAGGGACGCTTCGGTTTCGACTACATCCACCATCCCGACCGTTTGACAAAGCCGCTGATCCGTCGCGAAGGCATGGCGAAGCGCGAATGCCTCATTCCGCGTACGCGTGATGAAATTCTCGAGGTGTTCCGCGAGGCGACGTGGGAAGAGGCGCTCGACAAGGCCGCCAAAGGCTTCAAGCGCATCCGCGACACCTGGGGTCCGTCGGCGCTGGCTGGCCTTGGCTCTGCGAAAGGTTCCAACGAGGAAGCTTATCTGTTCCAGAAGCTGATCCGTCAGGGCTTCGGCACCAACAACGTCGACCACTGCACACGGCTGTGTCATGCCTCATCCGTGGCGGCATTGATGGAAGGCGTCAACTCGGGTGCGGTGACAGCACCGTTCACCGCGGCCAAGGATGCCGAGACGATCATCGTTATCGGTGCGCGTCCGGCGGAGAACCACCCGGTTGCTGCGACCTACCTGAAGCAGGCAGCCGCTCGCGGCGCCAACCTCATCATCATGGATCCGCGCGGTCAGCACTCCGGTCTCGCGCGGTATGCGACCCACGTCCTGAATTTCAAACCGGCTCACGACGTGGCCCTGCTCAACGCGATGCTGCACACCATCATCGAGGAGGGCATGGTGGATGTGCAGTACGTGCAAGCGCACACGGAAGGCTATGAAGGCCTGCGTGCCAAGGTGCGCTCGTTCAGCCCGGAGCGCATGGCGCCCGTGTGCGGCATCGATGCCGACGTCATCCGTGAGGTGGCGCGGCTCTATGCGCGTTCGAGGGCATCGATCATCTTCTGGGGCATGGGCGTGTCGCAGCACACGCATGGCACCGACAACTCGCGCTGCCTCATTGCGCTGGCGCTGGTGACAGGACAGATCGGGCGTCCGGGTACGGGCCTGCATCCGCTGCGCGGCCAGAACAACGTACAGGGCGCCTCCGACGCGGGTCTCATTCCGATGGTGTTCCCCGACTACATCTCGGTGGAAGACGAAGAGACGCGACACAAGTACGAGAAGCTTTGGAACACGAAGCTCGATCCCAACCGCGGCCTGACCGTCATCGAGATCATGCACTCCATCCACGAGGGCATGGTGAAGGGCATGTACATCATGGGTGAGAACCCGGCGATGTCAGATCCGAACGTTCGGCAGGCGCGCCAAGCGCTGTGCGAACTGGAACTGTTCGTCGTGCAGGACATCTTCATGACGGAGACGGCCTGGCAGGCGGACATCGTGCTGCCGACTTCTGCGCATGCCGAGAAGCTCGGCTCGTTCACCAACACCAACCGGCAGGTGCAGATCGGCCGGCCGGTGATCTCACCGCCGGGCGAGGCGCGGCAGGACTGGAAGATCATCCAGGAGATCGCGCAACGCATGGGGCTCGACTGGAACTACAGTCATATCTCGGAGGTGTTCACGGAGATGGCCAATGTGATGCCGTCGCTGAAGAACATCACCTGGGAGCGGCTGGAGCGCGAGGATGCCGTTACCTACCCGTGTGATTCGCCCAACAAGCCGGGCAACGAGATCATCTTTTCGCAATCGTTCCCGACCAAGTCGGGCCGCGCCAAGATCGTGCCGGCCTCACTGCTGGCGCCGCACGAGCTGCCCGACGACGCCTACCCGATGGTGTTGACGACGGGTCGCCTGCTGGAGCACTGGCACACGGGCTCGATGACGCGGCGCGCAACCACGCTCGATGCACTCGAGCCGGAGGCGATTGCCGGTCTCAACCCGCGCGACATGGAGAAGATGGGCATCGGTCCGGGCGACATGGTGTCTGTCGCGACGCGGCGAGGCGAGATCGTGTTGAAGGCGCGCGCAGACCGCGACACGGCGGAGGGCATGGTGTTCATCCCGTTCGCCTTCGCGGAAGCACCGGCCAACGCGCTCACCAACCCGCAGCTCGACCCCATGGGGAAGATCCCCGAGTTCAAGTTCTGCGCCTGCCGGATCGAGAAGGTGGCGGACGCGGAGCCCGAAACGGCCAACGCTGCTGAGTAGGTCGGCGGCAACGAGCAAAGCCACTCCGCGAATTTTTCGCGGGGTGGCGGACATGAGCGAGAACGAAAGGTCGATGCCGGGGCGCCGCAGATGGCGGACGCACGTTGGTCTCTGGAACCTTCAGTCGCAGCCAATCGTTGACCTCGAAAGCATTCAGCTTTCGAGGTCAATTCGTATGCCGACACAGTATTTGCGTTTTGCCACGATGATCGTGACGTCGACTGCGGTCATGATGGCTCTGATGTATCTCAACACATATGCGTTGGATCACGTATTCTGGAGCGAAACGCGCTTCTACATGGCGCTGATCATGGGCGCTGCCATGGCCATTGTGATGCTGCTGTTCATGCTGCACATGTATGACCGGCGCTGGCTTAATGTGGCAGTTCTCGCCGTTAGTGCCGTTGTCCTGGGCGGCTCCCTTTTCCTTGTGAGGAGCCAGGAGACGATTGAGGATACGTCGTGGATGAAAGCCATGATCCCGCATCACTCGATCGCGATTTTGACGTCGCGGCGGGCCCATATTTCGGATCCGCGTGTCCGCCAACTCGCTGATCAGATCATCGCCTCTCAGGAGCGCGAGATTCGCGAGATGAAGACGCTCATCGCCGATTTGGAGCGTGTCCGGTAAGCGCGCCCCGATGTGGCGAGGAAATTCAGGGCCACCGGACCAGTGGCGGCATCGATGAGAGGATGCTCTCGACGTTGCCGCCGGTCTTCAATCCAAAGGTGGTGCCGCGGTCATATAAGAGGTTGAACTCCACATAACGACCGCGGCGGATCAGTTGCTCGTCGCGGTGCGCCTCGGTCCAGTCGTTGTCGAAATTGGCTCGCACAAGCTTGGGATAGATGTCGAGGAAGGCGCGGCCAACGTCCTTGGTGAAAGCCAGCGCCGCATCGAAGCCACCGGCATCGGCATCCGGCGTCAGGTAGTCGTAGAAGATGCCACCGATGCCGCGCATCTCCTTGCGGTGCGGCAGATAGAAATACTCGTCACACCACTTCTTGAGACGGTCGTAGTCGGCAATCGCGTGCTTGTCACAGGCGTCCTTCATGGCTGCATGGAAGGCGATCGTGTCGGGATCGTCCTGCGTACGCCGCTTCTGCAGAACCGGCGTCAGGTCCGCACCGCCGCCGAACCACCATTTGCTCGTCACCACCATGCGCGTGTTCATGTGAACAGCAGGCACATTCGGGTTCTGCATGTGGGCGATGAGCGAGATTCCCGATGCCCAGAAGCGGGGGTCTTCCTCCGCTCCGGGGATCTGCTTGCGGAACTCGGGTGCAAACTCACCGTAGACGGTGGACGTGTGCACGCCGACCTTCTCGAAAACGCGGCCGGCCATCATGCTCATGACGCCGCCACCGCCGGGAAGCCCCGAAGCATCCGTGCGCTCCCAGGGGGTGCGCTGGAAGCGCCCGGGCGGCCGCAGCGAGAGCTGCACTCCGGGGCGCAGGTCATCCTCAATCGACTCGAAGGCTGCGCAGATGTCGTCGCGCAGGCTTTCGAACCAGCTTCTGGCCTGCGATTTCATCGCTTCGAGCTCGGTTTCTTTGGGCAGCGGCATCTGATGACCTCGGGGCATTCGGACAATTATGCGGGCCGTGAGCGTGGCAGTGCCAGTGTGCCATGCTTTCGACCATGTGGACCCTTAACGCGGCAAGGGGCGGTGAGCAACGTTCCCCTGGACGGCTGGCAGGCAGTGGCAAAGGAAACGGTTCATGGTTCGGGCGCATGGCTGCGCACAACGGCAGCACTGTAGCAGGGCGTGAACCGCGCCTCAGGCGACAGCCCCTGTAATACGAGGGGACGTGACCCAATCTAGATGAAGTGTGCATGCGGTTGCGCAGCAACGAAGCGTGAATTGGCGGCAAATCAAGATGATTGGTAGATTTTTCGAATGGCTGGAAAAGCTCGGGGCGCCATTCCCGGCCGTCGCGCCGGAGATGCCGCCGGCGCGTTTCTGGCCGTTCGTGGTCCACTACACGCGTCCGTTCTGGCCGCTGCTGGCGGTTTCGTCGGGGCTTGCGGCTGCGATTGCATTGATCGAGGTGTCGCTGTTTGCGTTCCTCGGCAGCCTGGTGGACTGGCTGGCGGCCGCTGATCGCGTCACGTTCTGGACCGATCGCGGGCCGTTCCTGCTGTTCATGGCGGCCATCGTTCTACTTCTTCTTCCGGCGATGAAGCTCGTCTACGAGGCTGTGATCCATCAGGGATTGATGGGCAACTTTGCCATGCGCACGCGCTGGATGGCGCATCGCTATGTGCTGCGGCAATCGCTCGCCTATTTCCAGAACGACTTTGCCGGCCGCATTTCCGCAAAGGTGATGCAGACCTCGGTGGCGGTGCGCGAGGTTGTCATGAAGGTCGCCGAGGTGCTCGTCTACGTGTCGGTCTATTTCCTCGGCGCGGTCATGGTCTTTGCCGTGACCGATCTGAGATTGTCTGCGCCGATGCTGATCTGGCTTGCGGCCTATATTGGCGTGATGCGCTTCTTCATCCCCAGGCTGGGACGGATATCGACCGAGCAGGCGGACGCGCGCTCGACCATGACCGGGCGCGTGGTGGACAGCTACACCAACATCCAGACGGTCAAGATGTTTGCCCATGCGGAACGGGAAGACATCTATGCGCGCGACTCGATGCAAACGTTTCTAAGCACCGTCTACCGGCAGATGCGCCTAGTGACGTGGCTGACGTTCTCGCTCAACACGCTCAACGCGCTGCTGCTTGCAAGCGTGGCCGGTCTTTCCGTCTGGCTATGGTCGGTCGATGCCGTGACGACAGGCGCGATTGCGCTTTCTGTCGGTCTAGTGCTGCGGCTGCAGGGCATGGCGCATTGGATCATGTGGGAGGTCGCAGGCCTGTTCGAGAACGTCGGCGTCGTTCAGGACGGCATCGAGGGGATTGCGCGCGAGCGTGCGGTGACGGACGCAGAGGGTGCGCGGTCGCTGCGTGTCAGCAGAGGTGAGATCCGTTACGAAGGCATCAATTTCAATTATGGCAAGGATAGAGTGCTGTCGGACGGGCAGGGCGTGATCGACAACCTGTCGTTGACGATCCGGCCGGGCGAGAAGGTCGGGCTGGTCGGCCGCTCAGGCGCCGGCAAGTCCACGCTTGTTTCGGTACTGCTGCGCTTCTATGACCTGGAGGCAGGACGGATCCTCATCGACGGGCAGGATATCGCCCACGTGACGCAGGACAGTCTGCGGGCGGCCATCGGCATGGTGACCCAAGATACCTCCCTTCTGCACCGCTCGGTGATGGAGAACATCACCTATGGACGGCCTGAGGCGACGCGCGAGCAGGCCATGGTGGCAGCGCGGCGTGCGCATGCGCATGCGTTCATCGAAGGGCTTGTCGATCTGAAGGGCCGCACGGGCTACGATGCCCACGTCGGTGAGCGCGGCGTGAAGCTGTCGGGAGGACAGCGCCAGCGCATCGCCATCGCACGGGTGCTGTTGAAGGACGCACCTATCCTGATCCTCGACGAGGCGACGAGCGCGCTCGATTCGGAGGTCGAGGCTGCGATCCAGGAGCAGCTGATCAACCTGATGGCAGGCAAGACCGTGATTGCGATCGCGCATCGGCTGTCGACGATCGCGGCGATGGACCGTCTCATCATCATGGACGAGGGACGGATCGTCGAGCAGGGCACGCACCAGGAATTGCTGAAGCGCGGTGGCATCTATGCCGACCTGTGGGCGCGTCAGTCGGGCGGGTTCCTTGCCAGCGAAGCGGCGGAGTGATCGAACTCGTGCGGCCAACATCTTTGTCGTATGCTGATTGATATCGGCTGCCGGCGCCTGCGCGTGCCGTGTCGTTCGCAGGGGCGGTGGGTCATGCGTTTTGGTATACTTGGAAAAGTAATGCGGAACGGCTTGGCAGGACTCGCCAGCCTCCTCCCGTTGCAAACGGGCTGCGCACTGGCTGCGGGAACCGTCATTGAGATAGCGACACGGCCTCGATGAAAGCAGCCGTGCATCCATCTAGCGCTGCATGCAGGCTCGGCCGGTGCTCACACCCAACGTCATTTCTTCTCGCGCGTGAGGTCGGCGCATCCAGCGGTCGCTTCCGCGCCGGGCTCGACATAGCAGGCGGCGATGCGGTCGGGTCCGAGAATGCGGCCGTGGTTGTAGCCCTTGGAGTCGGAGGCGACCCAAGTGAACGAGATGTTGTCAGGATAGATGACGCCAAAGAAGTCTTTGCGCCCATCCGAGTAGACGAAGTGACCGCGAAACCGCCGGTCAGTCTGCTCGGTGATTTGAATGGTCTTCTTCCAGGTCTTCAGCCCTTTCTTGTCGGAGATGGTGTTGTTGTCGCCGACCCACGTGCCGACGAGATTGGGGGTCTCGTCGGCCGATGCTGGTGGGCTTGCCGATAGGGTGAAGACGATGGCCAGGGTAAGCAGTGCCGGGCCTGACGGACGGTGGCACACAGGGGCGATTGGCATGTCAGGCGTCCTCGGTTTCATCCTTAGATGCTGATCTTCCAGTGTGCAGCAGTATCTCCACTTTGGCAGACAGGGCAATGGCTGCGACATGTGCAGGCCGGATCAAACCGGGGGATGTCCGAAAGGCTGGGACGGGGCGAAGCTTGGAAAGCCACCCGTTTGCCGCAGGGCTTCGCCCAACACCATGGCGGTCGCGACAGCAATGTTGAGCGAGCGCATGCCCGCCTGCATGGGTACGGCAACCCGAGCGTCGGCAAGTTTGTGGATCTCCAGCGGGACGCCAGCGCTTTCCCTGCCGAGAAGAAGGATGTCGTCTGGCCTGAAACGGTGCTCCACGTAGGAGGTATCGGTGTGGGCGCTGAGCAGCACCAGCCGGCTGCCCGCGCTACGCCAGCACTGCTCAAACTGGGTGAAGCTCAGGTGGCGCGTGATCCTGACATGGCTCAGGTAATCCAGGCCCGCCCGGCGCAAGCCTCTGTCCGTCATGTCGAATCCGGTGGGACCAATGACGTCAACCGGGACCCCGAGACAGGCGCTAAGGCGCAGGATCGTGCCCGTGTTCTGTGGAATATCCGGCTGATAGAGTGCTAATCGCATACGGGTTCTCCACAATTGGCCGCGCGCAGATGGTGTATGCGCCAAATTGACCTAATACTTCACCTTTCGCAGCCTTGAGACCCGGTGCAAAGGATGTCAAAAGAGCGCGTGGCAAAGCCCCGAGGGTGGGCCATTCGCCGGACAAGACGTCTTTCTCGGGTTCGAGTCGCCAGATGACATGGCCCGTGCCTTGGCGGCGCGGAGCATGGCCAAACGGCGGCTCAGCATTCGCAAAACATATCGTCCATTCAGGAGGCGCACGTGTCCTCTCACGCCGAAGAGCCCAACCGCAGGGACTTCCTCATCATCGCCGGAAATGCATTCGCCGGTGTCGGTGGCGCCATAGCGCTGTGGCCGTTCATCCAGCAGATGAACCCCGACAAGACCGCCCTGGCGCTCGCCTCGACAGAGGTCGACCTCTCGCCGGTCAAAGAGGGGCAGGCCATCACCGTCGTGTGGCGCGGCAAACCGGTGTTCATCCGTAACCGGACGGCGGAGGAGGTGAAGGCCGCTCAGGATGTACCGTTGACGGATTTGCGCGACGATGTTGCGCGAAACGATAATGTCTCGGCCGATGCGCCGGCGACCGACCAGAACCGCACCATCAAGGGGCATGAGAACTGGTTGGTTGCGATCGGTATCTGCACGCATCTGGGTTGCATTCCCAAGGGTCAGGCACTGGGTGATGCGAAGGGCGAATACGGCGGCTGGTTCTGTCCGTGCCACGGTTCGCATTACGACACCGCGGCCCGCATCCGGAAGGGCCCCGCGCCGCGGAACCTCGAAATTCCGCCTTACACCTTCGTCTCCGATACCAAAATCAAGATCGGCTAAGAGGTTTCGAGCGCCATGTCTTCACACGAATCGAACTATCAGCCGACCTCCCGCTTCGGCAAGTGGATGGACGAGCGACTGCCGGTCGGCAGGGTCATGCACGGTCAATTCATCGATTTCCCGACGCCGCGCAATCTCAACTACTGGTGGACGGTCGGCGGCATTCTGACATTCTGTCTGGTGGCGCAGCTCGTCACGGGCATCGTTCTGGCTATGCACTACCAGGCAAGCGCTGCCGAAGCGTTCAACTCGGTCGACCATATCCGGCGCAACGTCAACTATGGGTACATGATCCAGGCGATGCACGCGGTCGGCGCATCGATGTTCTTCCTCGCCGTCTACACCCATATCTTCCGCGGTCTCTATTACGGCTCCTACAAGGCGCCGCGTGAGATCCTCTGGATTCTCGGCGTATTCATTTTCCTCGCCATGATGGCGACGGCGTTTATGGGCTATGCGCTCCCCTGGGGCCAGATGAGCTTCTGGGGCGTGACGGTCATCACCAACCTGTTCTCGTCGCTGGACAGCATTATTCCGGGCGTCGGCACGGCAGTCGTGGAATGGTTGTGGGGCGGTTACTCGGTATCGGGAACGACGCTCAACCGCTTCTTCTCGCTGCATTACTTGTTGCCGTTCGTGATCGTCGGCCTGGTTGCCCTGCACATCTGGGCGCTGCACGTGGCAGGTCAGAACAACCCGGCCGGGCTCGATATCAAAACGAAGTCGGATTCGGTGCCGATGTACCCTTATGCGGTGGCCAAGGATGCGGTCGGCCTGTTTGCCTTCCTCATCATCTTTGCCTGGTTCGTGTTCTTCCTGCCGGATTATCTTGGTCACTCGGACAACTTCACCCAAGCCGATCCGCTGGTGACGCCCCCGCACATCGTGCCTGAGTGGTACTTCCTTCCGTTCTACGCGATCTTGCGCGCGATCCCGTCGAAGCTCGGCGGCGTGATCGCCATGTTCGCATCCATCGCGGTGCTGGCTTTCGTGCCGTGGCTCGATACCGCGCGGGTGCGGTCGGCAAAGTACCGCCCGATCTTCAAGTGGTTCTTCTGGCTGTTCGTGTTCTCGTGCTTCGCGCTCGGCTACCTCGGCGCTCTGCCGGCCGAAGAGCCTTACGTCACCTATGCGCGTATCTTCACCGCCTACTACTTCGCGTTCTTCCTGATCATCATGCCGATCGTCGGGATCATCGAAACGCCGAAGAAGCTGCCTGGCTCGATCACCGAGGACGTGCTCGGTCCGGGAGCAGGCAAAGGGGTTGGTGTCGCGGCGGCTGCGACCGCTTCGCCCGAAACGCGTTGAGGCAAGCGGCCAGTCGAAGGAATAAGACCATGATTAAGACTTTGACGAAATCGCTGGGCTTTGCCGCCGTGGCAGCCATCGCGGGTGGGATCGCCAATGGACCGGTCCATGCGGCCGGTGGCGCACAACATATTGAGCATCAGCAGTGGTCGTATGGCGGCATTTTCGGCCACTACGACAAGGAGCAGTTGCAGCGCGGCTTCCGCGTCTACAAGGAGGTTTGCTCGGCCTGCCACGGTCTGCAACGCGTTTATTTCCGCAATCTGGTGGAACCGGGTGGTCCGGAATTCCCCGAGGAGGCCGTCAAGGCGCTGGCTGCGGAGTGGCCGAACCAGATCACTGACGGTCCGAACGACGAGGGCGCGATGTTCCAGCGTCCGGCCCGCTTGTCGGATCCGGTCCTGGGTCCTTACAAAAACGATAAAGAGGCGCGTGCTGCGCAGAACGGCGCTTTGCCGCCCGACCTGTCGCTCATCACGCGAGGGCGCAATACGCACAACGATGCGCGTTGGCCAATGCACGCGCTGCTGATGGCGCGTGACGTCTTCACGGGCTACCAGGAGGGCGGCTCGAACTACCTCTATGCCCTGCTGACCGGGTATCATGAGCCGCCGGCCGACTACGCGCTCGCCGATGGCATGAACTACAACGTTGCCTTTCCGGGCAATCAGATCGCCATGCCTAACATTCTCGATGGCGGGCCGGTCAATTATGCCGACGGCCAGGAGAAGTACGACGGTCCCGCAGCTTCTCAGGAGCAGAATGCACGTGACGTGACAGCGTTCCTTGCCTGGGCGGCCGATCCTTCGCTCAACGAGCGCAAGCGGATCGGCTGGGTGGTGATGCTCTACCTCCTGGTGACGACGGTGCTTCTGTATATCGGCAAGCGGCGGCTGTGGTCGAAGTTCCACTGAGTGGCATCACGATCGCTCAATCGTTATGGAAAAGGCCTCGCTCGCGAGGCCTTTTTTGCGTTAAGCGTCGTCTGATCCGCGACATCGCTGGAACCGCTCGCCGGATCCATCGCAAGCGATGCGGCATTGGCGACATGGGAACAGGGAACGGTGGTGATGACACAATCGGTGCTGGGCATTCTCGGCGGCAGCGGGCTCTACGACGTTCCGGGGATCAAGAATGCGCGCTGGGAGAATGTGACAAGCCCGTGGGGCGAGGTTTCTGACGAGATCCTGTTTGCGGAAATCGAAGGTCTGCCGATCCGCTTTCTTCCGCGGCATGGTCGCGGGCACCGCATCTCGCCCACCCATATTGATTTTCGCGCAAACATCGATGCGTTGAAGCGTGCAGGCGTTACCGACCTCGTCTCGATCTCTGCGTGCGGCTCGCTGAAAGAGCACTTTCCACCAGGCCACTTCGTGATCGTCGACCAGTTTATCGACAGAACGTTCGCGCGCGAGAAGTCGTTCTTCGGGACGGGCCTCGTCGCCCACGTGTCGGTGGCCGATCCGGTGAGCCCATTGCTTGCGGACGCATGCTTTGCCTCGGCCAAGGCGGAAGGCATCGAGGTGTCAAAAGGCGGTACTTATCTCGTCATGGAGGGGCCGCAGTTCTCGACGCGAGCGGAATCGCTGCTGTACCGCTCGTGGGGCTGTGACGTTATCGGCATGACGAACATGCCGGAGGCCAAGCTCGCCCGTGAAGCTGAGATCTGCTACGCGACGGTTGCCATGGTTACCGATTACGACTGCTGGCACGAGGATCACAACGAGGTCGACGTCGCCGCGATCATAGAGGTGATGAAGGGCAATACGGAAAAGGCGCAAAGGCTCATTCTCAATCTGGCGCAGACTTTCCCGCGCGTGCATCCAGCATGCCCGATCGGCTCGGACCGCGCGTTGGATGTGGCGATCATCACGCGTCCGGAAGCGCGCGATCACGCCCTCATGGCGAAGCTTGATGCGGTGGCCGGCCGCGTGCTTGGGCGGAGTACCTGAATGGCGCGCGATTCAATCACCCTAGGCCGTTGTGACCTGCTCTCATTCCATTGATCGAGTGGCCTGCTGCCGATACGCAGTTGAGTCAAAACCTGACTGGCTGAGATGGAAGCAGTGGTGCTTCTGGCGAGGCGGTGATTCAGTCTTTAATTGAAGTGAAGCTGCAGCGGACCCAGAGCGATACCGTCGAATTCAGCGATCCAGGTTTCTCCTGCTCGCGCAGGCATCGCCTCCGTCAAGGTGCCGGTGGTGACGAGTTCCCCGGCGATCAACGGGTCACAGTCTGGATATCGCACCAGGTCCTCGACAAGAAATTTTAATGCTTCGACGGGTCCACCGAGCACATTTTCAGCATTGCCGGTCCGGCGTACACCCCTGTCGTTGTGAAGCGTTACGCTGAAATTGGACAGCTCGGCAGCGCGTTTCGCGCGTTCGCATGTCAGATCGAGCTTTGGCCCGACAACCAGCGCACCGTGCACACCGAACGCAGCGGCCGCGTCGGCGGCAGTGAAGTCCCAGTTGGGAAAAATGGAGTAGACCACCTCGAAACCTGGTGCCACCCAGTGGATGCAGCCGATGAGATCGGTTGTCGTCATTCCCGGGACAGGAGCCGCCCTCAGATGGACCACGATCTCTGGCTCGATCCTTGGTTCAGGCAGTCCGCCCAACGTAAACTCTGCCCGGCCATCGCCGGCATAGCTGACGGTGCTGTCGAAGACATAGTTCCAGACGGGAGCGGCAATGCCCAGATCGGCCCAAATGGCTCTGTTGGTGAAGCCGATCTTGCGGCCGATCGGCTTTTCGCCCCTGTCGAGGCGAAGTTTGCCAACCCGGTCGACAATGGCATAGGCGTCCGCCAGGCCAAAGCGTCGAAAGCGCCGCGAAAATGGCGTGACCTGCCGTTCCGTTCCGAGAAGTGAAATCAGCTCTTCGCTGAGTCCCTCGATGGACATCGTCTCGTTCATGACCGGCGCACTCCCGTGCCGAGATGGCGCAAATAGTATCCCGGTGCATTTGGGCTTGGCTATGTCTACAACCGGTCCAGGGCACTTTGTCGGGCCGCCACAACGCCGGATCGTTTTCCAAGGAGCTGCGATTGCGCGCTGATTGGGTCGATGACGGAATGCATCTTGCGTATCCGCTCTGCGCACCGCCGAGCAACGCTCTTGCACGCGTCGCAGGTTAAGGGTCGCCGCAAGATGCGGGTGGTTGCCGGCGCCATGCCAACAGACCATGCGCTCGGCGGCTTGGCCTTATCGGTATGGATGCAGCATCGGCTGCAGTGGGCTTGCCGGTTTTTGATGCGCTCGGTACGTCACCACTTTCTGTTCGGCGCAGGTATATCGGCGGGCGATTTGCACCAATTCCCTTGTTGCGCGCCGACGACCGCCTGGCCATGCCGAATCCCGCAAGGGCCCAGAAAGATCCGAACAGCATCTGCAGGATCACGATGCCGGCTTCGCCGCCAATGCTTGACGCATGAATGGCGCCAACCAGCAGCATGACGTAGAGCAGAAGGAAGCCCACCAGCGCGGCGGCATATGCCGCAATGATCAGCTTCTGCCACTGGTCCGCTTTATGGCCCATCTTGAAGGCGACGATGACGACGGCCGGGTTGAAGGCGGTCAGCATGATCAGGGTTTGCGGATCTAGAGCCTTTAGATCAAACATTGCCGGCTTGCTCCACAGTCACTGCAGCGGAAATGCTAGCGCGCCTGTTTCTCCGGGATACGCGCCGGATTCGCCCAGGCGGAACCAACCGGCAAGCAGGAATGCAAATAGCGTTATGGGGTCGGGGTCATTCGGGCTGTGTTGAACCTCATGTCCGATGCACCCCATCGATGTGTGCGACGTGTGCGACCCCCCTTGCCTGGCAGCCATTGACCTCTGCGGCGGTCGCACCCCTTGCAAAAAGCGCGGGCTAGGTCAGCTTTTCTTGGAGCGGTGAAGTCGGGACTTTGAAGGCTGGGGCTGTTCAATGCCCCAACCTTCATGTCGCCGCTAGTGCGGCAATTCAATTGCGTGCGCAATCCTATTCAGCCGGAGCCGTGCCAGGTGTTGCAAGCGGTGCCAGCTCACGCGAGCGCCTGAAGCATAGCGCGAGGAACACGAACGACGTGACGAGCATAAGCCCGAAGAACAGGATCGAATATCCATAGTTGATCCAGCCTTCCTCGTACCAGTTGCCATAGCGACGGGGCATGCCCGCAGCGCCCGCGGCCAGGAACGACCAGGAAATGCCAAGGGCACCGATGGTGTAGAATGCAGTGAACCAATGGCCCATACGGATGTCGATTTGCCGTCCTGTGATCACGGGGTAGTGATGGATCAGAACACCAAGCCACATGAGCGCCATGGCAATGAGCACCGACATCGTATGTCCCGATTGCCACATCGTGCCGTGCAGCTTGAATGACCACGCGACGTTGGACGTGACGACCGCACTCACACCATCAAGAATATAGAGCGTGAAGCCCATCAAGACGGCGATGAGGCCCGGCTCGGGTCGAATGCCGTGCGTCCAAATTGTCGCTGATATCGTGAAGATGGTAAGCGCGGCGCCGATGCCGGTGCCCCAGCTCATGATGTTGCCATGATAGGACAATGCTTCGGGCAGCGCTGGGAACATCGTGAAGAAGTGATGGAAGAAAGACGTGACCGAAGTCAGTAACAAGATCCACAGTGCGAGGTTGGCCATTTTATCGCTGTAGAGCTTGCGCGTACCATCCGCGAGATACAGTGGCAGCGTCGCATAAAGCGCGCTGATCACCATGATCGCCATGGCTTCCATGAGATTATGGGCAAAAATATAAAAGACGAACTGGAATACGACAGGATCGGTCGCCCAGCCAATCCAGCCCAACGGCAGGATGCCATAGAGTGCGAGGAGGATCGCGCTTGCAACGATGATCAAGGGCGCGCCCATGATGAGCAGCACGAATGCCGCCATCGACATGCCCAGCATTCCCGGGTCCTTGAGTGTGCGCGCCGACAAAACGAGTTCTTCGCGCTGGCGATCGAAGAACGTCATTTTGATGGTCTGGATCGGATAGATCAGGATCACTGACAGCAGGATGCCCGCAATTCCTGTGAAGCCAAGTATGACCTGCCACATGCTCCACTGGCCGGTTTCGACACCGACAAGCAGCAATAGATACATGACGGAATACGAAAATATCAGACCACTAAAAGCGGCGATGGAA
>DAIPMW010000021.1:0-62248 GCA_036768475.1 Hyphomicrobiaceae bacterium
TCGAATCAAGGGCATCAGCATGCCATGATCGGCGGGTTGTTCAGAGGTTCCCTAGCATGCTCAGCCCTGCCGCAACATGGTGCGACGCCGCTCGGCATCATGAAATGAATAGTATTTTCTTGACGGCCACAATTTAATCTCCCTCGACACGTGAGTCGGTCTTGGGCGACACTGATTCTGCGATTCGCTGCGGGGGCAACGAAGCGAATCACAACTGGGCGAAAGACTACGAGAATTGGAGAATACCGGGATGGCATGGACCTCGTCCGCCGGCCCAGAGGGAACTTTTGCTCTCGCTGAAGGGGCGAACGGGCAAAATTCTCTCTCCACGTCCGCAGCCGGCGTCAACCGGCCCGCGGGCGGCACGGTCCGTCCCTTGGCATTCGCGACACTCGCTCACTTATGTGGTCTGGCCATTGTCGCACCCTTCGCCGCCAGCAATCCCGTATTGGCAATTCCCGTTGTCATCGGCCTTTCCGTGGCATTTCTCACGCTCTCACGCACGCCGAGCGCCGGCAGTAAGCCGACCGCCGTTGACGCTGCCAACGCCGGCCCGCGCAGCGAAAGCGAAGACACCGAGATCGCGCTTCCCGCATCGAATGAGACCTGCGCAAACATTGATGCGCCGGATGCAGGCACGATAAGCATCGTTACATTGCCGATGGCACCCCTCGATCCCACCGAGATGCGGAGCGATCTGCGCGCCGAGCTGATGGCACGCGTCAGTCACGAGTTGCGCACGCCCCTCAACGCAGTGATGGGATTTTCTGATCTGATGGGTCATCAGATATTTGGTCCGCTTGGCCATCCGCGCTATGAAGAGTACGTCTCCCACATCCGCGAAAGCAGCCAGAAGCTCTTGAAGAGCGCCGAGGACACGCTTGCGATGACGAGCCTCGTGGCCAAGTCAGCGGGCCGCTGCGAGCGCGAGCCGTTGCCGATTCGCCACCTCTGCACGGAGGCGAAAGCCGCCGTTGCGCATGATCTCGACCGCCGGAGCATCGCCTGCGTCGTCGAGGTCGATTCAGGAATTGAGGTGATTGCACACCGCCGCGCCCTGCGCCAAGCACTCGTCAACGTCATGTGCGAGGCGATTTCGCAGACCGATGAAGGTGCCACGCTGACAGTTCGTGCGAGCGCGGATCTCGACCGTGTCGCACTTCTCGTCTTCGCCGACCGTATGGCCCCGCGTTCGCCAGAGGAGCATCGATCCCTGCCGCTCTGTCTGGCCCGCACGCTGCTCGAACTCGATGGATGCCAGCTCTACGAGAATGCGGCCACCAACGCTCCCTGGTCGGTCCTGCTGTCCCTGGACGGCGCCATCCAGCAGGAGCTGTTCGCGCGCGCCAGCGCCGTTTGAGCGCACTGGATGTGGGCATTCAACAGGCTATTCACGCGGATCTGACCGAGACCTGAACCAGATAAACGCTGCCGCTATATCTTGCCGTCATGCCTCTCGCCACGCCTGCGCAATCCTTTCTCCACGAATGCCTTGCGCTCCTCCGGCGTCATGCGCTCCATAAGGTTGGACAGCTCCGTCGCAAAGCGTGCGCCCAGCGCCTGCCGCGCCGCGTTGAGTTCACCCAGCGCAGCTTGCAGCGCGGCCTTGTCGAACGGCTCGCGCACCAGGACCTCGCGCACCGCCTTGCGCAGTTCCCGCACTTTCGCCCGCTCATCGCGCACCGCAGCCCGATTGGCGCGGATCATCTCTGCAAGCTCCGATCTGCGCGCTTCCGGGACATCCCGGAGAAAGCCCCGCATGCCACCGCCATGCTTGTGGCGATCGAACCAGCCATGACCACCATGGTAAACCCACATGCGTCCTGCCGCCGCGCCGACGACAATCATGTTCGCCGTCAGCGAAACCAACAGCAAGCCCACCAACCAGCGCGGCGTGCCGCCGCGCGAACTACCGTTTCCGGAGCCTTCCGCGTTCGACATCACAATAGATCCTCCACCAATGCGTCGAGGCTTTCCTCACCGCTGAGCAGTTGTTGAAGAACGGCGTCATCGCTCGCATCAGCCACAATCTGAGTTCCCGACGTAACGTCTCCGGCACTGAACGACAGACCGATGAACACGCCGATCATGAGCGATGCAGCAAGCATCGCCGCGGAGGCTATCGGCCCACGCCGCACGGTGCTCAGCATCGCGGGAAGCCGCCATCCGTTGCCGTACCTCATTGCCGATGACAACCCATCCACTCGTTCATCAATGGGAGTGCGCAACGTCGACAGCCCCCTGGCGTGCGCGTCCATGCTTGCAACGCTCGTGCCCTGCCATTGTCCTTCTGCTTGCGCTATTGCAACGATCCTGTCGGCGAGATCCGAAAGCCGATCCGAACTCAAGGTCGGCGCCTCATCGAGCAGTCGATCGAGCGCCTGCGCCTGGGCGACGATGGCAGCCGCTTGTGCATCGGTTTCAACGAGCTGCGCCATCTCCTGGCGCTCCGCTGCCGGCCAGCGCTCGCGATTGGCGCCGTGAACCTCGACCAGCTCTTTCAGCCGTTCGATTCCGGGTCGATCTCGTTTCGTCGTCATCATGGGTCGCTTCGCCATCGTTTACCTAGAGCAGATCAGGTTCTGATCGAGTTACGTCTGACCGTTGTGATCTGCTCTATCCTTCTGTTTGAGAGCCTCAATCACGGCTTCAACGGAAGCACGACTGCTTCCAATTCAGCCGATCCGGCTCCAGTAGCTCAAATGGCTGAGCCGGCCTCATACGCCTTCAATCCACTTCACCACCTGCCACAAGTTCCCGCCAATCATCTGCCAGGGCCACCTTCAAGCCCCGCCGACCTCGCGCCAGCAATGATTCCACCGCCTCGTCGCTAACATCCATGCTTGCTGCCACCTCGCGCTGGCTCAGCCCTTCGAAGTGAAACAGCGTCAATGCGAGACGTTGCCGCTCGGGCAGCAATTGCAACGCATGATCCACACGTTCCGCCACGGCATCGCCTTCGAGAACCTTCAGCTGGTCGGCAGCCACCGCAATTTCCGGCACTTGGTCGGTCACATCCGTCCGGCGCCGCGCGCGTATCCTGTCGATGGCAAGATTCGACACCACCCGGCGCAGCCACGGCCGCACACCGCTCCCATCGATGGTGAGACCGGCACCGAGCCGCCACAGCTTGAGGAACGCCTCCTGCGTGACATCCTCAGCTTCATTGTCGTCACCCAGCATGCGTCTAGCAATTGCCGAAACCGGACCAACGTGGCGCTTCACCAACAGCTCGAAAGCATCCGCCGCGCCGTCGGCCATGCGAGCGACGAGAAGCATATCGCTCGACGCATCATAACCCGCGCTCTCCAGTGCGGCCTGCATCGGATGCCCCGGTTTCACTGCCACGCATGCCCTCTGCATCTATGCCAGCAACGTCTGCGTCTCGCCCATCCTGCGCACGATCGTTGCGGCAGGAGCCAGAGTCTCACCATCCGCGTCATTTAGCGGATTGACCCTGCGTTGGCCCGGCGGGGCACATCAGGCAACCTTGGTTCGGTTGCCCAGCACCCGGCCGGGCCGCAGTCACGACGGCTTACTTGCCGCCCTGATCGCTCTTCTTGTTCCAGCGCTCGGCCGCCCACGGAGGCAGATCGGCAACCGTGATCTTACCGTCGTTGTCGAGATCGATGTCGGCAAAACGCTGCTTGGAGCGCGCGGCAAACTCTTCTGCACTCACCTTGCCGTCGCCGTCCTTGTCGAGAACGTGTAACTTCTTCTTCTGGAACCAGCTGAGCCGCTCGCCTGCACGCGCTTCCAGATCAGCCGCAGTGATCACACCATCACCGTTCGCATCGAGTCGTTCAAATCGCTTGGCCAAACGCTCCGCCCGCTTGCCGCGACCGCGCTCGGCCTTATCGCCTTCTGGCTTGCCAGTTGCATTATCGTCGGCAGCCTTGCTTTCCGCAGCGCTACCATCCTGCTGGTTCATGCCGCCATGCATGCGATGGTGCCCGCCGTTATGCCCATGGCGCCAGCGGTGCATACCGCGCCCGCGATGGTGCGAGGCCTGCTCGAACTCGTCCGCCGTGACCTTGCCGTCACCATCCGCATCCAAACGGGCC
Organism: Hyphomicrobiaceae bacterium; assembly: GCA_036768475.1. Taxonomy (GTDB): domain Bacteria; phylum Pseudomonadota; class Alphaproteobacteria; order Rhizobiales; family Hyphomicrobiaceae; genus JAEUMD01. The sequence continues at coordinate 4,065 of DAIPMW010000021.1, forward strand.
ATCATGATGCGCTGGCGTTGATCGGCCTTCTGCTGCATACGCGCCGAAAGCTCGGCGACATCAAGCGAACCATCATCGTTCTTGTCCAGCTCGGCGAAGCGCCCCGATCGCGGCTTCAAAAACTCATCGAGCGTCACCGTGCCATCCTTGTCGGCATCAAGTTGCTTCAGCATCCCGATCCGGCCCATCCGGCCGTGCCCTTTGCCGCCATGGTGCATGCCATGTCCGCCATGACGGCCTTCATGCCAGCCTCCGTGGCCGTGACCCTTGCCGAAATGTCCGCCGCCGGCGGCAACCGCCGATGCCACGCCGACCGTTGCCAGAAGTGCGGCACTGAGAGCCAAGCCTTTGCGTTTCATGAATTAAAATCCTCCATTCAAGCGCCGCTTCCGCGGCATGCATGAATAAAGAACGTTTCGGTTCCGCAATTCCGTCGCGCCGGCCACGATTTTCTGAGAGGCCGATCACACGACAATCGTATCAAAGAGTTCAGCGACCGAACCCAGTGTCGCGCTGAGCCGTGCTTCGAGAGCCTGGAATGTCGGCGCATCACCCGCACGCGTGAGAAGTTCCTTGAGACCTCTCGGCGCCGCCACTGGATCGAAGGGGCCATCGAGACAAAGCCGCAGGATCTGCGTGAGATTGTGGATGAGCTCCGTCGCCGGGATGAGAATGTCCGCATGCTCTGCCGCCAGGTAGCCATGCGCGGAAAGCTTGCGCAGCGCCTTGGCAGTGTTCTGATCCAGCACCTCAGGCGCCTTCTCGGCTGCAACGAGCTGCAGGAACTGCGCGATGAATTCCAGATCGACAAGACCACCGCGCACCTGCTTCAGATCCCAGATGTTGGTCGTGCCTTTCTCCTTGGCGATGCGCTCACGCATCTCGCGCACGTCCGCGGCCACCTTCGCCCGATCACGCGGGTGCCGCAGCGCGGCATCGATCGCCGCTTCGACCTTTGCCCGAAGAAGTGGCGGCCCGGTGATAGCTCGCGCCCGCGTCAGCGCCATGTGCTCCCAGGTCCACGCGTCGGTCGCTTGATAGGCGATGAAGCTGGAAAGCCGGGCCGCCAGAGGGCCACTCTGCCCTGACGGCCGCAGGCGCATGTCCACCTCATATAGCGTACCTTCAGCGGTCGGCGCCGATAGCGCCGTCACCAGACGCTGCGTCATGCGCGCATAGTATTGGCTGGGCGCCAGCGGGCGTGCGCCATCGGATTGGGTCGCATGCTCATCGAAGTCGTAGACGACAATGAGGTCGAGATCGGAGGCCGCCGTCATCTCGTAGCCGCCGAGCTTGCCCATCGCCAGCACCACCGCAGCGCCACCCGGAACGCTACCATGGTTGCGCGACAGCTCGAGTTCGACGAACCCCTGCAGCGCGCCGATCAGCCGTTCTGCCAGAAGCGCATAGGCTCCGCCTGCCTGGCCCGCATTGATCGACCCCGAGAGAACCCGAATACCGATAAGGAACGCCTGCTCGCTGCCAACCACACGCGCCCGATCGAGCGCTTCCTGCACATCTCTCGAAATGCCGATTTCCGTGCTGATCACCTTGTCGAGTTCAGCTGCCGCTGGCAGCGTATTGAATGTCTTGGGGTCGAGCACCGCATCGAGGAGCCGTCGCCGCCGCGACAAGATCTGTGCAAGCCGCGGCGCCATGCCCATGATATCGGCAACGAGCTTCAGCAAGGCAGGATTGGCTTTGAGCAGCGAGAAAAGCTGCACGCCTGTCGGCAGTTCCGATAAAAACCGGTCGAACGTCGCAAACGCCCGGTCTGGCTCGGCCGTCTCCGCAAGGGCAGCAATAAGCATCGGCTGCACGTCCGTGAGCCGCTCGCGCGAGCGTGGCGAACGCACCGCCGCATAGCGGCCCGCATGCCAGCCCCGCACTGTCTGAAGGATGCTTGTCGGCTGTGTGTAACCCATACGACGCAGCGCCTCGATGGTCCCGGGATCATCGTCACCGCCTGCGAACACCAGGTTGCCGCCCGCCGCCGTCAGCTCCGGCATGTCCTCGAACAACGCGATGTAATGCGACTGCACCGCCTCCAGGACAGGGATCAGGGCGGCGGAAAACGCGGTCAGGTCCTGATACCCTGCAAACCGAGCGAAGCTCTCCAGCGCGTCCTTGGCCTCGGGCAGGGAATGCGTCTGCTCATCAGCCACCATCTGGATGCGGTGCTCGATACGACGGAGAAAGAGATAGGCGCGCTCCAGGTCGGCCCGGACGTTCTCGCGAATCCAATCGCGCTCGACGAGGGCCTGCAGTGCGACCAGCGTTTGACGCACGCGCAGTTCCCGCTGCCGTCCTCCCGCGATGAGTTGCTGCGTTTGCGTGAAGAACTCGATTTCGCGGATGCCGCCGCGTCCGAGCTTCACGTTGTTGCCGGCAACGCCGATTGCGCCGATGCCGCGGAATGCATGAATTTGCCGCTTCATCGCGTGGATGTCTTCGATGGCGGCGAAGTCGAGATGCCTGCGCCACACGAACGGCGTCAACTCCGCCAGGAGCGCGTTACCCGAACTTCGATCGCCCGCCGCCGGACGCGCCTTGATGAGCGCTGCACGTTCCCAGTTCTGTCCGAAGCTCTCGTAATAATGCATGGCGGCATCCGTCGACAGCGCCACCTGCGTCGCGCCAGGATCTGGCCGCAAGCGAAGATCCACACGGAACACGTAGCCATCCGCGGTGCGCTCCTGCATGATCTTGACTAGGTCCCGCGTCATCCGCACGAAAAACGCCTGCGGCTCAAGCCCCTCGCGCAAACGTGTGCGGGCCAGGTCGTAGAACACGATGATGTCGATGTCGCTTGAATAGTTGAGCTCGCCGGCGCCGTGCTTGCCCATCGCCAGAACGATGTAGCCGGATCGCGCTGCCGCGTCGGGTGCGGGATCGGTCCAGTCTCCCTTGGCCTGAGCCTGACGCATGAGAAACCGCACCGAGGCATCGAGTGCGGCGTCGGCCGTCGCCGTCAGCACCCCTGTCACCGTCATCACCGGCCACACACCGCCGAGATCGGCAAGCGCTGTCAGCAGGGCGACCTCGGCCTTGAAGATGCGCACCACGCGCATCGTCTCCGCCATCGTGCTGACTGACGCCATCTGCTCGCCCAGGCCAGCGAGCAGCCGCATGAACTGATCCTCCGGCACCTCTGCGAGCATGCGCTGTAACCGCACGGCATCACGTACGATCAGGCTTTTGAGATAGGGTGAACCTGCAAAAATTCCCAGCAGAAGATTGCGAACGGCATCTCGCGACAACAGGCCCGCAAGATCCGCCAGATCTTCCCGCACGCCGGCCTGCCGTTCGAGATCGGCAAGTTCTCCGTGTGCGTGCTCGTCCTCGCCGCCCAGCGGCCATTCGCTGATCCGGTCGGCAAGCGCATTGCTCTTGAGCGCGTCGTCACGAGGCTCATTGCCTCCCTTCGACAATCGCTGATCCCCGCTGCCCGTGATGTCCATCCAGGTGCCCGGCATGACTTTCGTCACCTCTTCGTTCTCGTCGCCCCTTCAGCCTATCCCGCCTTCGCCGAGGCGGAATGCCGGCGCGTCGCCGGAAGGCTGAGCACAACACGCAAGCCTGGCGCATTGTCCTCAAGCCGCAGTGTACCGCCGTGCAGGCGCGCCACCGCCGCCACCAGCGACAATCCCAGTCCCGTTCCGGGTCGCGACCGGGCCTGCTCGAGCCGCACGAATCGCTTGAGCACGCGCTCCCGGTCTTCCGCTCCGATACCCGGACCGTCATCAGCAACGGTGATCTGCGCACCCGTCTCGTCGCCGCGCACGTCAACCTCGACGCGTTTAGCCGCGCGCACCGCTCCGGTTTGGAACTCGCTGCGTGATACCGCACGCCCATACTTGATCGCATTATCGACGAGGTTGGCAACCGCCTGCCCCACGAGATGCCGGTTGACTTGCATCACGATGCCATCGGAGCCCGAAAACGACAGCGCAATGCCCGCCTCCTCTGCCACTGGCTCGTAAAGGTCTGCAACGCCGGCAACCAGGCGCCCCAGATCCACCTCTTCCTTGGTTCCCTCTAACGCTCCCGCTTCGAGCCGCGCTATCAGCAGCAGCGCGTTGAAGGTCTTTATCAGCTCGTCCGCATCCTCGATCGTCCGTTCGAGTCCTGCACGGCAGGCGTTTGGGTCGGTGGTGTCACGCAACGCTGCCTCGGCGCGGTTGCGCAGCCGGTTGAGCGGCGTCTTCAGGTCATGTGCGATGTTGTCGGAAACCTCACGCAGGCCGTTCATCAACTGCTCTATGCGATCGAGCATATGATTGAGATTATCCGCAACGGCATCGATCTCATCGCCGCGATCAGTGACGTCAATCCGCTGAGAAAGATCACCAGACATGATCGTGCGCGCGGCCCTGTTGACGTTCTCGAGCCGTCCCAGCACCACCCTGCTCAGGGCGTAGCCGCCGGACAACCCAGCCAGTGCAAGTGCCGCCATCCCCACAAGTGCCAGGAGGCGCAGGCGCACCAGCATCTGCTGCTCGGCCTCGATATCACGCCCCACCAGTACGCGCGCGCCATCGCCGACAGCCACTGTCAGTGCCACGGCCTGCCGTTCCGATGGCGTGGATTGTCCCGCCCTGCGATAGGTGAAGACGCCTCCCGCTGCCTTGCCAGCAATCTCGGGCGGCACATGGTCGATGTTGCCGGCGAGCTTGGCCCCATCCGCCGATACGAACAGATATAGACGGCTCGGATCGGCCGACATGCGCGCGCCCAGAGCCTGTTCCACCGCCGACATGCCGCCGTGTGCTGCGGCCTGTTCGATGGCAGCCGCATCGACCCTGAGCGTGGCCAGAACCTCTGTCCTCAACGCCGCTTCCGACTGCCGGAACAGGAACAGCACCAACACCGATGCGCCGATGATGAAGGCCGCAATCGCTGCCGCTGCGATCTTGAATGCGCCGCTCGACAGGGCCCCGCCCGGGTGCTCAGCCATCGCCATCACGGATCATGTAGCCGGCACCGCGCACGGTATGCAGCAGCGGCGTTTCGTAACCTTTGTCGATCTTGGCGCGCAGCCGGGAAACATGCACGTCGATGACATTGGTCTGGGGATCGAAATGATAATCCCAGACGTTCTCCAGCAGCATCGTGCGCGTGACCACCTGCCCCGCATGCCGCATCAGATATTCGAGCAGACGGTATTCGCGCGGTTGGAGAACGATCGACTCTCCGCCACGCATCACCCGATGCGACAAGCGGTCGAGCACCAGGTCGGCGACGACATACCGGGTTGCCTGCTCTTCGGGTGCATGCCGCCGCGCCAGAGCCTCGATGCGCGCCAGCAGTTCGGTGTAGGCATATGGCTTGGTCAGATAGTCGTCGCCACCTGCCCGCAATCCCTTCACCCGGTCGTCCACCTCGCCAAGCGCAGAAAGAATGAGCACGGGAGTCCGGTCCCCTTCCGCGCGCAACTGTTTGATGATCGACAAGCCATCAAGGATCGGCAGCATGCGATCGACGATCAGCACATCAAAGCCGCCCTCGCGCGCCAGCGCCAGACCGCTCTCCCCGTCGGTGGCCACTTCCGCACCATGTCCGCTCTCCTTGAGCGACTTGTGCAGAAAACCCGCGGTCTCCTTGTCGTCCTCGATCACCAGCACGCGCATATCGATCCGCTGCTCAAATCCTGCCAGTTGGCATCGCCCGTTCCCTACCCTCGCTGGACCAATCGATCCAGCGTGAGCGCGGCAACCATAAGCTATCGCCGGACGCTCTTCAAAGAAGTAGGGAAAAGTTGGTCCATATCGCAAACAAATAGAAGGCCGCCTGCCGGTACGCGTCGGCAGGCGGCCTTCCGTTTTCTACTGCGCCCAAACAATCGTCCGAGCACCAGGGCCGCTGCAGTGCTACTTGAGTTGCAGCGCCACGAAGCGCTTCTGCTGGCCCGTACGAACATGCAGCAGGACGGCTTTGCGACCCAGGTCTCGCGCTTTTTTCACGCCGGCGACGACGTCATCGATGTTCTTGACTTCCTCACCTTGCACCTCGAGGATCACATCGCCCGCCTTCAGGCCCTTCTGCGCCGCATCCGACTGCGAGTCGACGTCTGCAATCGCTACACCATCCTTGACGCCATCGGCACCGGCCGGAGCGAGTTTCAGGCCAAGCTGCTCCAGAGCGGTAGGCGTCTGGTCCATTGGCTTGCCATCCTCCAGGCGCGACAGCTCGTCAGGTGAGTTCGGGAAGGTGCCTAGTTTGACCTTGACCACCTTTTCTGCAGCGTTGCGCCACACCTTCACAGAAACCATCGTGTCGGGCGAAAAGGCGGCGATCTTGCGGGCGAGATCACGGCTGTCGTCGATCGCGCTGTCATCAACGCCAAGGACGACATCGCGCGCCTCGATACCCGAAGCCGCAGCCGGACCACCTGGCGTGACCTCGCTTACCAGGGCGCCGCGCGCTTGATCGAGACCGAGGCTTGCCGCCGTATCCTCATCAACGTTCTGGATCTTGACGCCCAGCCAGCCGCGGCTGACCTTGCCCTCGTTCTTGAGCTGGTCGATGACTGCCTTGGCCGTCTTGGCAGGCACCGCGAACGCGATACCCACGTTTCCGCCCGACGGGCTGAAGATCGCCGTGTTGACACCGATTACCTCGCCATCGAGGTTGAACGTCGGTCCGCCCGAGTTACCCCGATTGACCGCCGCGTCGATCTGCAGGAAGTCATACGGCCCCGATCCGATATCGCGGGTCAGCGCAGAAACGATGCCCGCTGTCACGGTACCACCGAGGCCGAACGGATTTCCGACCGCGATGACCCAGTCACCCACGCGCGCGGGATTATCGGTGAAGTTGACATGCTTGAACGACTTGTTGCTCTTGATCTTGATGAGTGCCAGATCGGTACGCGCGTCGGTGCCAACCAGATCGGCCTCGAGCTTCTCCTGATCATCAAAGCTGACCTCGATCTTCGACGCTCCGTCGACGACGTGATTGTTGGTGACGACATAGCCGTCAGCCGAGATCACGAAGCCCGAGCCCTGCGCCAGCTGCGGCCGGTTCGGCTTCTGCGGCTGCTGGAATTCCTTCGGCAGGTTCTTGAAGAAATCCTTCAGAGGATGATCGTCCGGCAGGTCCGGCATTCCGCCAAAGCGGCGTCCGCCTGCAGCCTTGGCTTCGCCCTTCTCTCCGTTGGTGACCGAAATTGAGACAACAGCGCCCCTGACCTTGTCGACGATGTCGGCGAACGTCAACGGCGCGCGACCGTACGGTGTCTGCACTCCGGGGTCCGACGGACGTAGCTGAGCGCTCGCCTGCTGGGGACCTTCGACGGACAGCCAAGCCAGAGCGCCGGCGCCGATAAGTCCAGCAACGATCAAGTTGCGGCCTGTGCGCCAGACGCCGCCGGCACCACTTGGCGCGGGATTTGCTGAGTGAGCCTTGGAAGGCGTGTTGTGCATTGTGATCAACCTCCTCGATAAATGCCCAAATGGCCGTTTCATCGAGGCTATAGCCAAAACGCCATTACGACAGCATTTCGGCTGTCTTAACTATATGTAATGTGGAGCGTATTGTGACCGGCCAGTTGAGCAGCATGCGGAATGATGGCTGCCTTTCAGGGCCCGAAAGCATGTTTCGTGCGCAGAGCACCGACGCGGTCATCGACTCGCCAGAGTACCGGAACACCGTCGTCGCTCGACCGATCCTGAGCCTTTCAACGCGGGTAAAAACCGTCGTCGTTACGACCTCTTCGGCCATCGCTGCCCTTGCCGTTGCGCTCCCGGCAACGGCAAGCGCGGTTCCCTCGCTGCCCTCCAAAGCCCTTCACCAAGCAGCATCCCCGGTTCGGCTGATTGCCGTATTCGAACCGGACGACCGTCGCCTGATTTCAAACGGCTACCCCGAATTGCGCGAGCGCATCGGGTTGCTCATGAACGCCGCAACCCAATCGATATGCACAGCGTTCTGCGTCGCACCCGACATCGTGGCGACTGCCGGGCATTGCATTGCGGGAACTGTCAGCCAGCCTGCCGGCGATGTCGCTCGATTGCGCTTTCGCCGCGATACAGCCAAGGGCCCGGGCATTCCGATCCAAGGCGCCAATGACGGAACATTCAACCAGCATATCGTGATGGGCGCAGAACGCCTCAACACGCGCCCTCCCATCAATGCCGCGTCAGATTGGGCCCTGCTCAGGCTGGCAAAAAACGCTTGTTCCGCAGGGGGACTGCGCCTGAGCAGTCGGACCGCTGACGCGGTTGCCGCCGATGCAGCTCGTGGACGCATCTACAATCTCGCCTATCACCGCGATTTGGCGCACTGGAATCTCGCTGTGGCCACACCATGTTCGATCATTTCCCGTCGCAAAGCAGGCGAGCCAGAGCAGGTGTCCCGCGATTTCGAGCGGGCGGAAGATCTCCTGCTTCATACATGCGACACAGAAGCTGCGTCCTCCGGATCGCCCCTCCTCGTCAACGGTGAGCATGGGCCCGAAGTCGTCGGCATCAACGTGGGAACGTATGTGCGCTCGCGCGTCGTCACCCATGACGATCGGATCGTCGAACGCCTCAACACGGAGGTGATCTCAAACACGGCGCTGCTCGCAGCCCCCTTGATTGAGCCCCTCGACGCATTCACCAACGGCCAACTCCTGACCACCACGGGCGAGATCGATCAGCTCCAAGCCCACTTCATCGCACAAGGCCTGCAACCCGGACCCCGAGATGGTCGGTATGGACCGCTGACACGCAAGGCAATCGAGATTTATGAAGCACGCGTCGGCCTGCCCATCACCGGGCTTGCAACACGATCTCTTCTGAAACGTCTGGAGATGACCACATCCGTCCGCGCCCAGCGTTGAGCCCGGTCTTCACGTGCGGCGTTGCCTTTTCACTTCCCCTCGTCGGGCGTGGCCTTCAGCAGCTTGTCGAGCCGCTCTTCCTCTTCCGCTGATAGGCGTGACCGGAAGGATGAAGTCGCTGCGCGCTGCGCCTGTATTGCTCGCAATATGAACGCGATTGTGGCCAGCAGAACAAGAGCCGGAGCGAGCCAAAGCAACCATGTGTGCCAGCCAAATGGCGGCTTCAGCAGCACGAAGTCGCCGTAACGTTGGACCAGGAAGGTCTTGACCTCGGCATTACTGTCACCAGCGACCAGCCGCTCACGCACGAGGCGCCTCAGGTCTTTCGCCAGCGGCGCATCGGAATCGTCAATGGACTGGTTCTGGCATACGAGACAGCGCAACTCCGCCGATAATTCTCTCGCACGAGTCTCCAGCGCGGCATCCTTGAGTTGCTCATCCGGGCTCAACGCATATGACGGCGCAAGCACCGCAAGAGGGCCGAGCGCCGCCATCGCCACCAATAGCACCGTGAGAAATCGCCGCGCGACGCAGATCCATGAACGAGGGCGTCTGATTTCGCCGAATGAATTCATGCCGAAACGGTCCTCCGCCGCCTCGCTCGCACCGGAGCCCCCACCCGCAGGCGCCGGTCGCTCAGCGAGACCGCACCACCGATGAACATAATGAGGGCGCCAATCCATATGAATCGCACCAGCGGGTTGAAGTAGATACGGAAGGCAAACCCGCCAGCCTGCTGTACATCGCCGACGACGGCGTAGAGATCACCACGCCATGAAGCCAGAATACCGGCTTCGGTGGTCGGCATCGGCGGTGCGTCGTAGACGCGCTTGGAGGGCGTGAGGATCGTCACCGGCTGGCCGTCGCGCGTCACCTCGAGTGTCACGATGTCCTCTTGATAGTTGGGGCCGCGCCCCTTCGATGCCTCCTTAAAGGTCAGCACGTATCCCGCCGTCTCGACATTGTCGCCGGGTTTCATTGCAACGATCGTCTCGACTCGATAGGCGGAGGTGGCTGCAATACCAATAACGGCGAGGCCAATGCCGAAGTGGGCGAGCATCGTCCCCCAGGCCGAGCGTGGCAGGTTTCGGGCACGCCGCACGACCTCCGGCCAGGGCGCCGATCCGGCCTTTGCACGAAAGGCGATTTCCCATACAGCGCCCAACATCACGAAGATGCCGAGCCCAATCGCAAATGGCGCCAGCCAAGGCCCGCGCTGCACCCAAGCGGCCGTCGCAACGATCACCACGACCGCAACAATCGCGGCGACTGACAACCTCTGCGCGGCACCCAGGAGGTCCCCCCGTTTCCACGGCAGAAATGGTCCGAATGGAAGTGCCAGCAGCAAGGGAAGCATCAAAGGCACGAACGTCATATTGAAGAACGGTGCGCCAACTGAGATCTTGTCGCCTGTCATACCCTCCAGGGCCAGCGGATAAAGCGTTCCCACCAGCACGGTCGCACAGGCCACCGTCAAAAGGATGTTGTTGAGAACGAGGCTGCCCTCGCGACTGATCGGTGCAAAGATCCCACCTTGACGCAACTGCCCCGCGCGTGCGGCGAACAAGGCCAGCGCACCTCCGATGAACAAAAACATGATCGCGAGGATGACGACGCCGCGTTTGGGGTCAACAGCGAACGCATGCACGCTCGTAAGCACCCCGGAGCGTACGAGGAACGCCCCCATCAGCGACAACGAGAATGTCAGGATTGCGAGCAGAATGGTCCAGACTTTGAGTGCTTCCCGCTTTTCCATGACCAGCGCGGAGTGAAGCAGCGCGGTCCCGGCAAGCCAAGGCATGAACGAGGCATTCTCGACCGGGTCCCAGAACCACCAACCACCCCAGCCCAGCTCGTAGTAGGCCCACCACGAGCCCATCGCAATTCCGACCGTCAGGAACATCCAGGCTGCAAGCGTCCACGGCCGCACCCAGCGCGCCCACGCCGCATCCGTGCGCCCCTCGATCAAGGCGGCGATTGCGAACGAGAACGCCATCGAGAATCCGACATAGCCGACATAGAGAAAAGGTGGATGGAATGCGAGTGCGGGATCCTGGAGAATAGGATTGAGGCCGCGGCCATCGAACGGAGCAGGATCGACCCGCTCGAAGGGGTTCGATGTGAAGATGATGAACAGCACGAAAGCGAGGCCAATCGCTCCTTGTACCGAAAGGACATGAGACCGCAGTGTGGCAGGCAGGTTGCTGCCGAACAGAGCCACCGCAGCACCGAACAGAGCCACAATCAGCACCCAGAGCAGCATCGAGCCTTCATGGTTTCCCCATACGCCCGCGATGCGATAGATGAGCGGCTTGGTCGAATGCGAATTTGCAACAACGTTTGCCACGGAAAAATCCGACACGACGTAGGCATGCATCAGCGCCACGAACGAGATCAGGATCAGGAAGAACTGGCTCACCGCGGCCGACCGGCCAAACTCCATCAGACGCGCGTCGTTACGGTAGGCGCCATAAGCCGGAACGAACGTCTGGAACGCGGCCACCAGCACCGCCAGCACGAGAGCGAAATGTCCGAACTCGATGATCATTGAGCTGCTCCTTGGGCGGTCGCGGCGGTATCCGCACCGTGCGTTTGCGTTACCCTGATTGTCCGCTACGTCTACGAGCCACCATCGCCGGTCTTGTGTCTGGCTCCTTCACCGAGCTTTACGCCTTTGGCCTTCAGAGCCTCCGCCACTTCCGGCGGCATGTAGTTCTCATCGTGCTTGGCAAGAACCGTATCGGCTGCAAGGTGCCCGCTCACATCCAGCACGCCCTCGGCGACAACGCCCTGTCCCTCGCGGAAGAGATCGGGCAGCACACCCTCGTAGACCACGGGAACGGTTTTGAGCGTATCGGTCACGACAAATTCGACATGCGTGCCGGTACCGCGTTTGACCGACCCCTCGGCTACCAGCCCGCCAAGCCTGATTCGCTGCCCGGTCAAAACCTTCTTCTCCACAATGTCGCTGGGCGTATGGAAGAAGACGATCGAGTCCTTCAGGGCGAACAGCGTAAGTATGGCCGCCAGCCCAAGGACGGCAACGGCTGTCAGGATCAAGGTAGCGCGGCGCTGCTTGCGTGTCATGGTTCCGTTTCGTGTCCTTCTCGTGGGTCCGTATGTGCGCCGCGCTCGCATGCCCTATAGGCTGCCGCACGCGGCGATTTCCAGGCTACGAGCCAATGCCGAGATTTTTGGCAAGCGCATCAAGGGCATCCTGCGCCGACGTGTCTCCTTCGAACGCTCGCCGCGCATCCGCCAGCGCCTTGACCGCGTCCGCCTCGCGTCCCATCACTTTATAGGCACGCGCCAGACGCTTCCAACCCTCCAGATCCTTGCCGTTTTCCGCAAGTCGGGCGGCAAGACCTTCGACCATCTTGGTGATGAAGGCACTGCGTTCTTCGGGCGTCATTTGTGCTGCGGCCGCCATCTCAGCCGCACCTGGTCCTGCCTCGCGACGCAGGCCGGCTGCATCCCTATCCCCTGAAAGGGCGACTGGGGCACCTGCAGCAGCTTCCCTCGATGAACCTGTGGCTGGCGATTTCTGCGCGCCGCCACCTGCGAGGACAGTACGCATCTCACCAAGCTTGGCTTCGACCAGCGAGCGCCACGGCGCGTCAGTGGGTGCGCTTTTCAGCATCCCGTCCAGATCGGCGATCCCGCCAGCAAGATCCCCATCCTGCTCCTTGGCCAAAGCCAGCCAGAAGCGCGGCTCGGGACGATCGGGCGCTAGAACGAGAAGACGTTGATAGGCCTTGCGCGCGTCCGGCACGACGAGACCGTTATTGGCAAGCACCAGGGCTTCCGCAAGGCCGGACAGGCGCTCAGGGCTTTCACCGTTAAGCCGAAGCGAATTCGCATAGGCGCGTGCGGCGTCGTCATAGCGCTGCTGCTTCATATAAACGGGAGCCAGAACCTCCCATCCTCGCCCCTCGTTTGGATTGTCGCGCAAACGCGTCTCGACCATGCCAATGAGGTCCGTGATCGAGCGCTGCCCAGTACCCTGGGCAGCCCGCTCAGCGAACGGCAACCCCGGCAGAGTAGGTGACCCGACCCACAGGTAGATCCCGATCGAAAGAACCGGTAAGAGCGCACTCGCCGCGATGACGAGAGGTCGCGCCATTGCTGAGCGAGACCGAGGCCCGTCAACTTGAGTTCCCGACGAAGCTTCTTTCGCATCGCCGTCCCCAGCTCCGATGCGTGCCTCATCCGCGGCGCGCAAAAGCCTTCGCGCCAGCTCAGCGCGTGCGGCTTCCGCTTCCGATGCATCTAAAAGGCCCTGCTCGCGTTCCGCATCGATGGCACGCAGTTGGTCACGATACACAGCGAGGTCGGCTGTTTGCGGAGGCTGCAACGAATCGGCCGGACCGAGCAATGGTCGCGCCAGATACGCGATTACGCCCGCTGTAAGCACCGCAAAACCGATCCAAAGAAGCATGTCTGGTCCCAAGTCCTCCTGAATGTGTGGAATAGGGGGGTAGCGGGTCGATGACAAGAGCAGGCAGCCCGCCGGAGGCCAAAGGTCGCGCGCAACTAAGTGTGAACCGGGTCACCGCTGGCGCTGATGCCTTAAGCGAACGCAAGCAAGATAAAGCCGCCCGGTAGCGGGGCGCCATGCCCCCCGGACGGATTAGCTCAACTGATAAGGGTCTGCCTCTGAGGGTCCTCCACTGGGCCCGTCAGGCTACGGAACGCCAACTGCCATCCGGATTGCGGCACGCAGTTCCACGCATCACTTCGGGGCGTCCATCGATATATACGGTATGGGCGTAGTCGCGGCAGTCGCTGCCGCCACGCTTATAAGGACGACTCGGCACGACCTCGCCATAACGCCCGTTATCGGGATTACGCCATGTCCGCGCAACGCCGGAAGACCCGCGTTCGAGCGCCTCGTACTCAGCCTCACGCGCCAGCATACGATCGCGTTCGTCGAGCGATCTGCCGATCTCATGGCCGACGACGCCGCCAACGAATGCTCCAGCAACAGTCGCCAAAGCACGCCCGGTGCCCTTGCCGACCGAATTGCCGATCAGCCCGCCCGCAATCGCGCCAACAGCAAGACCCGTGTCCGCGCGTGTCGGACCTTCCGGACCGCAAGCCGCCACATTCAAGGCCAAGCCAGTGACAATGGCGATAGAGAAGACTTTCAACATGAGGTTGCCCCGTCGAATCATGACCACACGGAACGCAAATCCGCACCGCGCCGAATCCCCTATTTCAATCTCGCATCTCGGCGGCGATTGGGGCGAAGTTGGGGCATTTCGAGACGGTGGCCAGCTTTTCACCAGTCACTACGGCATCCCGGCAACGTATCCACAAAAATCAACCCGTCAACAGATTAACTGATTTGGTATGGAGGCCTCGTCCCGTCCGGTGGGCCGAGACGATGCTAATCGGACGGCAAGCGCAACACCGCCTTCAGCCCGCCATGCGGTGAGGCATCGAGTTCGAATTGCCCGCGATACATCTGCACATAATCGGTCACGATCGACAAACCGAGCCCCGAGCCTGGCTTGGATTCATCCAGTCGCAGTCCCCGCTTTCCAAGTCTGTTGCGCTGAGCTTCGCTCAATCCAGGCCCATCGTCCTCGACGAGGATTTCCACCTGTCCTGATCCGCCTTTGTGGGTGGAGCGTTTGGTCCGTACCGTCAGATAGACTGCCGATCGCGCCCATTTACATGCATTGTCCAAAAGGTTGCCGAGCATTTCCTCCAAATCCTGCCGCTCGCCTTGGAAGCGTGCGTCGTCCGGCCCGCTCGCTGTAATGGTGATACCGCGGTCACGGTTGATGCGCTCAAGCGCTCGGACCAGCGGACCTGCAACCTCCATGACATTGGTCGCCCGTCCAATCGCACCGACACGTGCCGCCATGCGCGCCCGGTCGAGATAAAGCGTTATGGAATGGCGCATCACTTCCGCCTGCTCCGCAACCTTGCGTGCCAGCCCCCCATTATCTTCGCGCGCCTCGTTGATGATCACCGCGAGAGGCGTTTTTAACGCATGCGCGAGATTGCCGACCTGCGTTCGCGCGCGATCCACCACGTCCTGGTTTGACTGGATCAGAGCGTTGAGCTCAACCTGTAACGGCGTAATCTCGGCCGGAAGTTCGCCATCCAGCCGTTCCGCCTCGCCCGACCGGATCGCGGCAAGACCCTTCTCAACTCGTTTGAGCGGCAACAGGCCGAAACGAACCTGGAACAATGTGACAGCCACCAGTCCGAGCCCCGCCAGAGCAAGCGCCGTCGTCAAACGATTTCGAAAATTGGTGAAGAGCGCGTCGAGCCAATCGAGCGGTCCGGCCACGATAATCGAATAGCGCGGATTATCCGTCTCGTAACCGAGCGTGTTGACAACCTCGACCATGCGCATTGGATCACCGGTTGGACCGGGAGCATTCATCCAACGCGCGCCGCTTGAATCGGTGGGGTAGTCCTGCTCGGCCGGGGAAGGCAATCTCCCCGTGGCCAGCGATGCAGACACCAGTGTCGGCAACTCTGGATTGTCCAGCGGCTTGATCTGCCAATACCAACCCGAATGCGTAACCTCGAATAAGGGCTCGTACCGGTTTGTCGGCGAGACCGGTACGTCACGCGCCTCGCTCAGGCTGTCGAACATGATCGCGGTTGCGAGCTTCTTCAATTGCGCATCGAACGACGCTTGCACGTCCTCGCGGTAAAGTGAGTAGATAATAAGCCCGGCAAGCGGCAGCACCAGAAGCGTCCACGCGGTGGACGTTGCAAAGAGCCTGAAAGCTAGCGAGTTAAACCGCATCGGGGTTCGAGCTCAACCGATAGCCCAACCCCCGCACTGTCTGAATCAACTCCGAGGGCAGCTTCTTTCTCAAGCGCCCTATGAAGACTTCGATCGTGTTGGAATCGCGATCGAAGTCCTGATCGTAAAGATGCTCCACGAGTTCGGTGCGTGAAACCACACGACCATGATGATGCATGAGATAGGCAAGTAGGCGATACTCGTGTGATGTCAGCTTGATGGGCTCACCATCGCAAGTCACCCTTGCCGATTTCGTATCGAGTCGGATCGGTCCGCACTCGATCTCGTTCTTGGCGTGACCGCTCGCCCGTCGCACCTGGGCGCGCACTCGGGCCAGCAACTCCTCCATATGGAACGGTTTGGCAAGATAGTCATCGGCGCCCGCGTCCATGCCGGCGACTTTGTCGCTCCACCGATCGCGCGCAGTGAGAATGATAACCGGCATGTTCCTGTCCGATCGGCGCCATTGCTCAAGCACCGACAGACCGTCCATCTTGGGCAGGCCAATATCGAGGATCACGAGATCATATGGCTCAGTATCTCCGAGGAAGTAGCCTTCTTCGCCATCGAAGGATGTATCCACGGCGTAGCCTGCATCGATCAATGCCCGCACCAGCTGACGATTTAGATCTTGATCGTCTTCGACAACGAGAATCCGCAACGTTTTTTTCCGCTCATTCAATGGTGCCTGGCCAGGATTATAGCCGGGTCATTCGAAAATCCTAGAGCCTGATCGGCTGAGATGGAAGCACGACTGCTTTCATCGAGGCTGTGAATCAGTCTCTCAAACAAGGAGATAGAGTAGGCCAAAACGGCCAGACGCGATTCAATCAAAGTCCTGACCTGCCCTAGATCAAGTTGCAGCACCTTCCGCGCCGTCTCTCGTAGTCCTGAGCATAAATTGCCATAGGAATTCCGGCGGCCATGGGCCAGTCGCCAGCAGTGAATGATATGATGCCCCTCCTATCGCACGTGCGTCCGCTTTCCACGCCTCCTCGTTTAGAACGGACTGCGTGCGTCGACGCTCTTGCGACGGAGTTGCCCGCGATGATCACGGATCACCAGCTTATAGATATAACGCCCATCCTCGTGACAAAGTGAAGTCCTGACGATGGCTCCATCGATTTTGTTCCGGGCTTTACTCGCCAGTTCGGCGACAGTTACGAGTTGTTCGCGTTTTACGATTCGTGCGGCATTCGACCAATCGCCGAAACAGTGCTCGGCCTCGGTCGCAGCTACCGAGGTTCCAAACACGAAAAGCACGATCCAGCCAAATCCCGATGCCGCGGTAAGACGATTTAACGTCATTCCAACCCTTCTCCCCTCATGCCCCGATCATGAGATCGAAATAATTCCAAAAGGCATGACGCCAACCGTCTGAACCATCCCTGAATACGTCGCAGATCCATCGCTGCTACAAAGTGACTGCCACCTGGCCGTATCGCGTTCACAATTTGACTGCAAGCGACTTGCGGGCAATTGGTTGAGTTGCGCGCACGCGCCCATAGATCGCCAGCAATGTACCTATCACACCGCCGAGCGCCTGCACGACCTCTGTCAACTGCTGACCTATCTGCTTTACCATTTCCGCAGTAATATCCAACCCGATGAGCGGGCCGACAACCGGAAGAACGGTTGCTGCCGCTGTCACGATCACACCCCAGATCGTCATGGATTCGCCCCACCATTTCGCTGTGGACGTCGTGTTGCTGTTCTCGTTCGTCATATGGCTATCTCCTTTGGTGTTCACGGCTTCATGCATTTTGTTGTCGGAATCGGCGACGTCAGGCCCGGGCCCCGTCACGGCTGGCACACCGAGCAGCTCGCCGGCCCGTGCCAGAGTAACGTCGACCCGGCGCAGCCAACCGCGCCCGAAACGCCAGAAGTGTTTGAGGCCCCGATACCGATCGCGCCGGATTTCTGCGTATCTGGTCAGCGTCTCGACAAGCGGCGTGGCGGCAATTCGTCCACGCGTCTGGAGGCCGATCTCACCGTCGATGTCGGCCCCGATCGATTCTTGCAGAATGCGGATCGCACCCACGACGCCGTGGTTCACCGCAGCATCGAAATGCATCAAAGCGAGCGGCGCTGGCATACGCGCGCAGTCCGCCGGCTCCCAATAGCGCGTCCTATAGATCTCCTGGACCATCGCATCTGGAATTTTCTTCAATCGTGCTACGAGCCGACTTCGACTCTCTGGCGAGACGCTCTCGCCGACCCACCGCGCATAGACTGAAAGCGTGATGCCCTTGTGCGTCGGGCCCCCGGGATCGTACGGATCGTCGCTAAACCCACCTTCCATCTCGAGCACATGCTGCAAGGCTGTCGCAAACAGATCCCGCACAGCCGGCGCTTTTACGATCACGACCGCATTGCTATCGGACGGTTCACTAATCAGACCACTCTCTTGGGGCCACCTGTAGGAAAGCACGCGCGACTTTTCGAATGCTGTAACGTTGACGCTGTTTGCCTGATTGCCACCAAGCAAGAAAACCTGAGCGTCCGTTTCGCCTAAGACGAAGCCGACATGCCCCAATGCCGGATTGGAGCCTCGACTCAAAACTGCAATGGCCCCGAAGCGGGGCATCTCGATCAGGTCACCCCAGCTGAGATAGGATCGAGCCCGCAGCGAGCGCGTACTGGCTCGTCCCGAGCGCTCCAGACATGCCCCAAGAAAAGCAGCGCACCAGGCAACTTCGTCATCGTCGATCGACGAATGGCCGACCGTCTGGAACATCTCGATGATGCGCGCATTGCTGCCATTGCCCGGCACTTCGAGCACGCCGAATTCACGCCAGGCCCAGACGAGCCAGTCGGGTTGTTGCATTGCCAATTTTCCCTGATTGCCGGATGCGGCCGCAATGTCAGATGATAGCGTCCTGCGGCGCTCCGCGCCCATAGACAGCGCTCAGCTGATAAACGCGCACGGTGCAGGCAGGCTGCGTTGTGCCGAAGTCATTCACCTGATCGGCGGCCGAATAGACAACTTCCGGCGTCGAGCTTCTCAAAGCCCTTTTGACCCCACCATCGCCGACGATCTCGACCTCATAAGCCTCACTCGCCTCGCCAAGCGGCACTTCGACGACATCCCAGCTGTCGCCGCCGACGCGCGTGCGACGAACCCATTTGATCGTCAGGTCACCGAGGGCGGGAACGTGGCGCACACCACGCACGTGTACGGGCGCATAAGGTCTGAGCCCAATACCCCTAAAGGCGTGCATCGTGCCTGCATAAGCCCTGTCGTGGATATCTCGGCTCGCCGGACCATACCGCCAAGAATAGGCAAGCCCGATGTCTGCCAAAGTCTGAGGCAAGGCAACCAATGAGGAATCCAGCAGCACGAATGGCGATCCCGCGGGTATCGCCGGCCTCATGGCATCCGCCGTTCCGGCCTGTCCGCGCAACAGGTCAGACAACTCGTAAACGCCGCTTGCCACAAGCTCTACTCGTAAGAATTGCAGCACTTCCCATGCCCCATCTGCATTGCGCACTGCCGCCGCGTTCTGGCCAGCCAGCAATTGGAGTGTGGTTACAGAGGAGAGCTGTCCACCGGCAATAGCAACGCGCAACCTGTTGCTGCGGTCCACGCGCGCTTCCGGACCTGCTGCGAGATCCGTTTCAGTCAGGCCCAGTGTGGCAGGTATTTCGATGAGTGATTGCAGGATGAAGCCGGCATCTTCTGGCGATCGAAAGACTGCAATCGGCCCCGGCCATGGCTTTTGCCGCGCAACGACGTAGCCGGCCTCAGACGATTCATCGCCGCGCAGCATTGGCAGATCGAGGAAATAGACCAGCGGCGGACCGGCAATCACATCTTCGCCACCGCGTCGTGGCCTGCGCGCACTCGCGCCCGCATCATAGATGCTCGCATCCACCGCTCGCGCCTCGATCTGGCGCACGCCGCTGTCGGAGACCTCTATGACCCGGAATGTGCGGTCACCGGTCTCCGTCATTACCGTAAAGAGATCGCTAGGCTCGATCGCAATTCGGCTTGGCGGCAATACGACGTTGATGCGCTCGCGCGCCACCCACGTCTCGTGAAGCCAAGAATCCGCAATCCGTATGGCCTGCTCTTCGTCAAGAATAATAGGCAGCTCGGCCTGCGAAACACGCCCGCTCACGCCCGCCAATCTCCGCGACTCGGCAACGGCCTGCCTGTAGTCATCGGTCGCGCCGATATAGGTAAGCTTTGCCGCAACCGGCAACTCGGTTTCCTGGCCGCGCGTGAATGTCGCCAGTGGCCTTTCGGCGTCCACTTCGACCACATCATCATGGTGGAATCGGGCAACCGGTTCGTCTGATGCGCGATGCCGGAATAGGATGCGCCCTCCACTCTCGATCACATCGATGAAATAGGCGAGAGCCAACGGCTGCAGGGCATCGCGCAATGACATCACATGATCGATGATGTAGCCGGGTACCGAACCCGTGAGCTCTGCCGACGTATACTCGGCAAACCCGTAATCCTGCATCATCTGGCGAACCACGGCGCCGAGTGGAACATTGGAGACACGGCCGTTGAGCCAATGGCCAAGCGACCAGTTTCCCCCGTCACCCCACACATGCAGATCGTTGGGGAATGCCGGATACGGACGCGCATCCCAGGCATAGACATGCGCATGATCGAGTTGAACCATCCGTTCGCCATAAACCGCTGAAACGGGGTTAGCTTCGCTTGCGTAGAGCGAGGATGCAGGATCGAAGGCTCGGGTCAGCGCCTTGATGTATTGGCGCTGCATGAAGTCGTCGCGAATTCCACGTGAAAAGTAAGGGAGAGCCGTCTCGGCACTCTTCGGATCGACGAAGACATTCGGCTGATTGGCGCCCTTGTCGACCGCGGGACACCCGACTTCAAGGAACCAGATCGGTTTGGATTGCGGCACCCACCCGGTTGGTATCGCGGCCTCGATTCCATCCGAGCGGTCGAAGTGAGGCTCGCTCCACCACGACTTCAAATCCTTGTAGCGAAAAACCCAAGGCTTCCCGGCCGCCCCGTCGGAAATCGGCGTGCGAACCTGCTCTTCACGATCCTCGACGTTTGCATAATACCAGTCAAACCCTTCGCCGCCGGCGACGTTGCCGCTCAGATAATCCAGGTCGTAGATCGAACGCACGCCGGCGATATAGTCACGATGGCTGCGACCGTCGCGCCAATCGGCCAGCGGCCAGTATAGGTCGATGCCGATCGCATCGATCGAAGGCGATGACCAGAGCGTATCCAGATGGAAATAGACGTCTCCGCTCCCATCCGTCGGATGATAGCCGAAGTATTCCGACCAGTCCGCCGCATACGTCACCTTGGTTGCCGGACCGAGCACACTCTTTACATCCTGAGCGAGTGCAACCAATGCATCAACGAACGGGAATCTGGACGCATCATCGCGCACCTGCGTCAACCCGCGCAATTCGGTTCCGATAACGAAGGCATCAACACCGCCCGCAGCCTTCGCAAGCGTCGCATAGTGCAGAATCATGCGACGGAAGCTCCATTCGGCAGGCCCGCTATAGACGACCGCTGTTCCGCTGATCGAAAAATCACCCGGAACCGCTGTGCCGACGAAACTCACGATCTGCGAAGAAGCCGCGGCCGTCTTGTCAACGCTACCGGCCACACCTGGCGCGGGATCGCACGTGATGCGGCCGCGCCAGGGATAGGCTGGCTGTTTCGCCGAGCCGTCATACGGACTGGTCAATGCGTTATCGTCAGGCACGTCCATCAGTAGAAACGGCGTCAGCGTGACGGCCATACCACGCGATTTCAAATCTTGGATCGCAGCCACGACAGTCTGATCGGATGGCGTTCCCCCATATGCCGCCCGCCCATCTTTCTCGCTGACGAGATATGCGTTGGCCCGCGTAAGGCCTGCTACACTCCAACTCAACGGTGTTGTCGCCTTGGTCGCGGTATCGACGCCAGGACGTATCTCGCAGTGCTGTGCCCGAAGGTCCGTCCCGAACCAGCTCGTTACGAGCGAAACGCTCCTCGCCTGCGGTAGGCTATCCTCGAGTTGATCAAGCGAAACCATCCAGTCGCTGCCCCCGAGGCGTGTGTGGACATTCTCCGAATGCGACGTGCCGCCCATAAGTCCACGTGAGACCGGCTCAGTCGCATAAACGAATTCGCCCGACCCTGGAATCATGACGACGCCGCGCACGTCGAGGGCAAAATCGTCGACGTCGCGGAACACCTCGAATGACAACTGCGGTATTCGGTTGCCGAACTGCTCCAGCGAAATCCGCTCAAAGACGATGTAGGCAACGCCACGAAACGCGGGTGCACTTTCGGTGCCGAGCCTGCTCAAGATGAGATCATCGGGAAACTGGGTTTCATTGCCCTTGTGTACCCGGTACACGATGCCCGACAGGTCGAGTTCCTTGCCGTCGGCCCAGATGCGGCCGATACGATTGATCATGCCTTCACACACCGCAACCGCGAAGCTCGCATGGTAGGTGTATGTCGTGATCTTCGCGCCGCCTCCGCCGAAACCGCCCTTGCCACTCCCGCCGGCTGACTGCTTCTTGGCAACCTCTTCGATCTCGTCCGCCCAGATCAACTGCCCACCCACGCGCGCCCGGCCATAAATTCGCGGCACCGGAGCACCCTCCGTCGATGCCGTGATATGGAGGTCATTGAGCCTTGGACCCTTGACGGACTGTCCGCCACCCATGGATCCAAGCAGCTTCTGATCTACATAGGAGCCGGCGAGCGCACCGACTTGCGCTCCAAGCACTGCCCCGCTGAGCGTCGCACCAAACAGCGTCATGCTTCCGGGCAACAGCGCACCGCCAACGGCGGAGCCAACTGCCGCTAATGCCAACGTCGCCATCAGTCCTCGATTCCAGGAAAACAGAAGACACCTACCAACCGCCTGCGCCACCAATGCGCAAAGGGTACTTCGATAACGCCGGTGCGCTCCACGGCATGCACCATCGTCAAGGCAGAGGTCAGAATTCCGGTATGCTTTGCGAGCGCACCACGACACATGCGAAAGACCAGGACATCGCCGGGTCGCGCAACCATGACATCACGCTCGCATAAGGTGCGTCGTGCCGCTGCCAACAGATCTTCCTTGCCTTCTGCCTCACCCCAGTCAGGCGTATAGGCTGGCGGTCTTTCAGCGTCCCGGCCATACAAAGAGCGGTACACGCCTCGCACAACGCCCAAGCAGTCCGCCCCGACACCCACGCATGACGCCTGATGATGATAAGGTGTTCCGATCCACATGCGTGCACAGTGCACGATCTCATCACGCCTTGGCGCCCTTGTGCAAAGCGCGCACGTTTGGTTTCCCACCTCGTCAGCGCCCCGAACGGAAGTAGCCGGTTACGAAATCATTGCCGGGCATGTGCGGGAAGCCGCGGTAATTGACGGCATTCGCGAACCTATCGCGACACGTGGTGAGATGCTTGTCACAGCCAGCCGTCACGAGAATGGTCTGTCCCAGAGTGAGCGGCCCGCGCGCCGCCTGCCACAGTTCGAGCTCGACCACCTCCCCTATATTCGTATGCCGCTTGATTTCCACACGCTGCCCGGTCGCCGGCCCAGACGTGAACTCGATGAGCCCGCGCGTGAACCAGTCATTGGCGTAGCTTCCAAGCCCGTCGACCGTGAAGCTGCGCAAGTCAGAAATCGCAAGCAAAGAGCTGCTCGCCCTGTAAGCCGGCTTCGACACATTCACACCGCAGCGCGCGTCGCCCAGGTCGGCGTCGCAGGTGTACTGAAACAGACGCCCCTGAGGCTGCTGAAGGTAGTGCGCAAGTCCGCGAACCTCTGCTGCAAACGTCAAACCCGCGCGCCTCACCTCCCCCATGCTGCCCCGGCGCATCAGCACACGTTGTTCGGGAGCCTCCCAGTTGACGCGAAAAATCTCAACGCGCGCATCGTCGTAAAGCCCTGCCGCCAGATCCGCCTCAGACAGTCGGTCGGACGACAGCGCACTGGTCACCTCGAGATTATCAACGGCCAAGCCCACAGCATCGTTGATCTCACTGGCGCTGAAACCAGCCGCCGCCTCGAACACGGTGCCACCGAAGGAAACGTCGCGGTCATGATCGGTGAAACCCATCGCCATGCCATCGCGCCGCGTCAGCCGCCAGCACCAGCAAAGAGTCGTTATGCCGGACGCGACGTGCGCTTCCAGCTCGGGTCCAAGAAATTTCATATGCGTATCTCAATCACTGGAATGTTGGGGATCGCACCATGCCGAAAGCCCTGGAGATTGACTTCAAGTCGATCGGTATCAAATCGGACCGGGACGTCGAAGGCATAGCCAGCTGTTATGACCGCACCCGCAGGCGGTGTTTCGCTGAGTGCAAAAGTCACGACGCCCATTACCCCATCGACTTCGAAATCCGACCCCTCGCTCTTGGCCACTCCGTCGATGGCGACAACGACGCTGCCTGCGACCAGTTTGGTGATTGAGCGTCGCCATGGCGCAAACGCACTACCATACGTCTTCACAAGCTGGAACGCGCGTGCCAGCCCGTCACCCACACCGATCTGCTGATCGAGCGCCGTCGGCGTTCCCTCTGGCAGGCAGGACTTCCAGTCGCTTGCATCGCGCCACCTGAACCCGTGAAGCCGTCCGCGCCGCTCCTCGAAAAACGCAATCACTGCATGCAGATCGTCGAGCGACTTCACGCCATAGCCTGCGTTGTAGCTGCGGCGCGAGTCCGCCCAACGTGCATTCCGCTCCTCGTGCCCAGAACCCAGCACGACAATATCCGTCCGCCGCTCCGGCCCGCCCTGCGACTGTCGCGATATATCGGTTGGAAAGCGCACATCGTGAAAGCTCATGACCTCACCTCGCAGCCTATTGCCATGTTACTGTCGTCATAGGTTGCGTTGACCGAAGGAAACCGCCCGCGCCAGCATCGCCGCTACCTGACTCTCCGAGCGACGAAAGCCATCCACGTCGGGTGTCGTGATGTTGACTGTAACGTTCATGCCACCGCCGTCTGCACCTTGCGAAATCACACCCAGGCGACCGTCACTGCCACGTGCCAATGGCATGATTGCCTCAGCACCGCGTTCGCCGGCGATGCCCATCCGTCCCTGCCCGAGCGGAAACGTAATCGGCGACTGAATCACACCACCGCTTGCAAACGGAACCGGTAGACCGTTGTTAAATGTGCCGCCTTTTGCAAAGCCGAATGCCCCGCCAACCAACCCGGAAAACAAATTCCCGAGCCCCGCCTCTAATGGGCGCAAGGCTGCCTTGAGCACTAGGTTGGAAAGATTGAGCGCAAGCGACCTGAGGACATCTCCAAGACTTTTGCCCTGGATCGCGAGACCCTCGAACGCGCGCGATAGGGATGAGCCGAATCTTCGCCCCATATACTCGGCATCGGCGAGGCCTCGCCGCAATGGTGTCGTATCCGCTGATACACGTACGACCCATTCCTCGCCCTGTTCATTGAACTCGTTCATTGCGCACCATGTCGATCCGGAAATTCAACCATCATTCTTGCAAGATCGCCGCGCGATGGCGGTCCATCGCTGCCCCTGGGCCCGAACAGGCCTCGCAGAGCTGCCTCCAACTCCCGCGGTGTCATGGCCCAGAATGCCTTCGGTTCAAGCCGCAGGAGCCCGAGCCCCACGGCCATCACGTCGTCCCAGGGAAAGGGCGCTCCACGGCGTCCCCGGCGCGCGAACGTGCTGCACGACCGGATCCCACCTGCGCAGCCTGTTCGTCACCGGCAAATGTCGCACCGAGCAGCCTCGCTACGATATCGATGAAGCCGGCGAGCCCGCCTTCCGCCTGCATCCGTCCAACATCAGCATCGCTGACCTCGTGCCCAGCGCCACGCAGGCCCGCCCCAACGATACGGCAGGCATCCTTGGCCGATATGCGTCCGCTCTCGAACCGCCCCGCCAATGCCAGCATGTCCTCTTCTCCAAATGCGTTTTCCAGTTCCGCGAGCGCTCCGAGCGTCAGGCACAACCGATAGGCGCGACCGTCCAGCACCGCATCGATCTCTCCACGCCGATGGTTTGCCATGAGCGAGCTTCCTCTTTCAGTTGGCCGCGAACGTCAGTTCTCCGGCACTCTCGAGCGCCAACTCAAACGTGACTTCACCATCATGCCGCCCCGTCAGCTCAAGCGAGGTCACCTGCATGGAGCCCGTTACTGCGCCGAAGTCGGGAACCACGATTTGCCATGCGCGGATCGCGCCGTCGAAGAAGAGCCCACGAACGATCTCGTCCGAGGTGGCGTCCTTGAAGATCCCCGCTCCGGTCACACGCGCGGATTTGACGCCAGATCCTTGGAGCAGCTCGCGCCAATGTCCAGCCGACTCCGCATGCGTGACATCGACAGTCTCTGCATTGAAGGCCAGTGACCGCGACCTGAGCCCGGCAATCGTCACGAATGTGCCAAGTCCATCACTATCGACCTTTAGGAGGAGGTCCTTACCTTTCTGCGCTGCCATCCTTCGTCAACTCCTTGCAACTACGGCCGTGAGATCCGGCCAATAGAAATCTGTCAGTCCCACGGATGCCGCCCCCGGCCACTGCAAGCCAGTTACAATTGGCAAGGAACAGCACCCTGTTCATTGCGGCTCGGTTGTCGCGCGATAGCGCACAGCCCCGTGGTAGGTCTCGCCGTCAGGATCGCGCCGCGCGTCCGAATTTTCGTGACGCAGATTGACGATCCTGAAATCCGCCATTGACAGGGGCTGGTCATGCAGAGCCGCCTCGATCGCGCTTATGATCTCATGAACCTGCCTGCGTCCTGCCGCGCGCGACCACACGTGCAGCGTAACGATATGCTCGTGACCTTTGTCAGTCCCCGTTGACCAGTCGCGCATGACGCTGCGACCGAATGTGACGTAGGGAAACTCCGTCCTTTGCGGCGTATCGTCATAGATCTTCGCACCGCCCAACAGAGTGACAAGCGGCACGTCGTTGCGCAGTTTCAGATAGATGGCCTTCTGCAATTCCAATCCCGGGCTCGACATTTGAAACCTCTTTGCGATTGTCAGTCGGAGCCGACTGAACCAATGCCGTCACGCATTGCGGCATCCGCATAGACATCCGCTCCGGTTACGTGAGCAGAAGCCTCGTCGGCAGTGCGGCGGCACGCCTCATCTGAAATTCGTTGGCTCACACGAACCGCCATCCGTTCCACGAGCCGCCGCGGCCCGCGGTATCGATCTCTCACGACCTCCACGTTCACCTTCAAAGATCGCGCTCCTCTGCCAAACACTTCAGAAACCGCCGCCGTTCGCCTGCGTCGATCACCGCGCGCACCTCGAAAACCCGCGAACCGATGCGAAACCGCATTTCCGGCTTCACACCGGCTCGGTATCGCACCCAGATCTCGTGTGAGACACGCGCTGCGATCTGATCCGATGCGTCACGCTCCTGTCCGCTCAATGGCCGCAGAGCTGCCCACAGTTCCTCAACCGTCTCCCAAGACTCTTCGGCGCCGCCGCTGCCGTCATCCTGGCGCACCGCCTGCTCGAGCACGAGCCGGTGCCGAAGGTCGCCGATGCGCAGCTCCGTCACAGGCGCACCGCGCGATAGGGATTGAGAAGTCGCGATACTGCGTGCGGTACCGCTGTGGACGGCATACCGATCTCGATTGGGTCGCGATGTTCGTACCAATGCGCGACCAGCAGCAGGAGCGCTTGGCGCACCGGCTCAGGCACATCATTGGCACTGGGTCCGAAACCTGCCGTAAAGTCGATTTCGATCCCCGCATGCCTCCGCCCCGGCACCGGCCAAGCATTGCGCCGCCTGTAGAGGCGCGCCGGTCGGCCGCTGGAATCAAGAGCATAATCGTTGCTGTCCAGAGACTGGACCGATCCGTCCCTGCCGATGACACGCACATCGCTGATGAGCCGCACCGGGGCAAGCGGTAAATTGACCACGCCGTCATCGGGCCACACATCGCGTACGAGCTTCCAGCTCTGCGTGATCAACGCCAGGCCGAGCGCCGCCTCGATATGCAGCCGCGACGTCAGCACAAGGCTTTGCAGGAGCGCATCCTCGGACATGCCGTCGACGCGAAGATGCGCCTTGATCTCATCGAGCGATAGCGGTTCCGCTTCCGGTCCACTCAATTGCACAAGTCCCATCGAACGGCACCTCCAGGCAAACAGGCTGCATTCCATAAGCACATGATAAGAAGCGAGGCCGCCCCGGGGATAAGACGGCCTCGCAGGTTCCGCACAGTCGGGAGGAGAAACCGCGCGGATTGGTTGCTCAGCGCGCGCACCAGCTCCCTGCTTGCGACAGAGCGCACTGAAGCCTCACGGGATCACGCACCGAACTTCAGCAGCTTGATCGCATCGAAGTCCTGCACGCCGCCGCCTATGTCCCGTCACCATCCTTCGCCGGGCGGCCGATGCTTCTCGAAGGTGGCCTCGACTGGAAGCAGCTCAGTCTGAGCCCGAAGGAGATGGACTTCGTGGAGGCGAAGAACGCGGCGGCGCGCGAGATTGCGCTGGCGCTTGGTGTGCCGCCCATGCTGCTTGGTATTCCCGGCGATAACACTTATTCGAACTATCAAGAGGCGTCCCGCTCGTTCTGGCGGCAATCGGTTCTGCCGCTGGTGGTTCGCACCGCGAAGGCCATGTCTGCATGGCTGTCACCGGCTTGGGGCGGTGGGATCGAGCTCAAACCTGACCTCGACGCCATCGAGGCGCTGTCCTCCGAGCGTGACCAGCTCTGGGAGCGCCTGGAGAAAGCGGACTTCCTGACGGTTGACGAGAAGCGCGCAGCAGCAGGCTATGGCCCGGCCGCGGTTGCGGCCGACGAAGTGAGTTCCCCGGCGCCGAATTCGTCGACCAAAGGCATGTTGGCGGTCAGTTCCAACAGCCACGGGCGCTGAAATCCCAGTTTCAACGAAGCAGTGAGGGGTTTGCCGATGGCAGATCGTGATGACGCGCGCGTACTCGAGGGCGCAGAGGCGAAGTTCATCCCGCTTGATTTGAAGGGGGTCGGGGCGGATGGCACATTCGAAGGTTATGCAAGCCTGTTTGGCCGCGAGGATCTCGGACGAGACGTAGTGGTGCGTGGTGCGTTTGCCGAAAGTCTGGCGCAACGCGGCGTGCGCGGCGTGCGTATGCTGTTCCAGCACGATCCAGCGCAGCCGATCGGTGTCTGGGATCAAATCCAGGAAGATGCAAAGGGGCTTTATGCGCGTGGCCGGCTCATGGCGGACGTCGCCAAAGCGCGCGAGGTGATGTCGCTGATGAAGGCGGGCGCACTCGATGGGCTTTCCATCGGCTTCAAAGCGCTCAAGGCCAAACGCGATAGAAAAAGCGGCGTGCGCCGGCTGGAGAAGATCGACCTTTGGGAAATCTCTGTCGTCACGTTTCCGATGCTTCCGGACGCGCGCGTGTCGCGCATCAAGTCGTACCCGTTTGCGAGTGGTGTGCCAACGGCACGCATCTTCGAAAGGTGGCTGACGCGGGACGCAGGTCTGACGCGCTCTGAAGCACGCGCGCTCATGCGCGATGGGTTGAAAGGTTTCCAGTCTCTGCGGGAAGCGAGTCTGGGTGGAAGCGAGGCCGCACGGTTGGCCGAGCGCATGCGGGACGCGGCGCAACGGCTCGCCGAAAGCACAGATTCAACACAGGCAAGACAAGGCAAATTGACATGACGGACAAGATGGATTTCGAAACGAAGTCGGCGGGCGGCGACGTGGCCGCGGCGTTCGACGAGTTCATGCGCGCGTTCGAGGATTTCAAGGAGACGAACGACAGGCGACTGGATGAGATCGAAAAACGTTCCTCAGCGGA
Organism: Hyphomicrobiaceae bacterium; assembly: GCA_036768475.1. Taxonomy (GTDB): domain Bacteria; phylum Pseudomonadota; class Alphaproteobacteria; order Rhizobiales; family Hyphomicrobiaceae; genus JAEUMD01. Next base: position 33,410 of record DAIPMW010000021.1, read on the forward strand.
TATGCTGACGAATGAGAAACTCAACCGCATCGACAAGGCGCTCGATCAACTCAGCTTGAAACAACAGCGTCTTCCGGTCGGTGGCGGCGCTCCGCGTATCGCCGTGTCAACGCAGCACAAGTCGGCGTTCGACGCATATGTGCGCGGCGGCGAGGCCGGTGGGTTGAAGGCGCTCGAAGGCAAAGCGCTGTCAGTGGGGTCCGATCCTGATGGCGGCTACCTGGTTCCCGACGAGACAGAGACGACGATCAATCGGGCGCTCAAGGACATCTCGCCGATCCGCGCGATCGCAGGTGTCAGACAGGTTTCGGGCTCTGTCTACAAACGCCCGTTCGCCATCTCCGGTCTCGATACCGGCTGGGTTGGCGAAACAGCGGCGCGCGCGGAGACGGCGACGCCGACGCTTTCAGAGCTTTCATTCCCAACGATGGAGCTCTATGCAATGCCAGCGGCGACGGCGAGTCTGCTCGAGGACAGCGCCGTCAATATCGACGAATGGCTGGCTGAGGAGGTGCGGATCGCCTTTGCCGAGCAGGAAGGCACGGCATTCGTATCCGGTGATGGCGTCAACAAGCCGAGGGGGTTTCTCACCTACCCGACGGTTGCCAACGCCAGTTGGTCCTGGGGCAACCTCGGTACGATCGCGACCGGTGTTGCGGGATCGTTTCCTGTGAGCGACGCCGGCGACGTGCTGATCGACCTCGCCTATGCGGTCAAGGCCGGCTACCGCGGCAACGCACATTTCGTGATGAACCGCGCCACGCAGGCCCAAGCACGCAAGCTGATCCCACGCAGTTCATCGGCGCTTGAGCAACCGCTCAATGCGTCGCGCAAGCTCTTGGCGCCGGCGCTCCGGATCGTCTGATGCCTGGCGCTTATTGCCATCGTTGCGTTCCGCTTTGTTGGAAAGCTTACCTTCGTAGTCGGACAGTTTCTCAAGGCCGCGCACCAGCGTATTAAGCGCACGCGTTGTACGCTCACTGTCGGCTGGCGTCGCATCACCACCTGAGGCGATCCGCTCCTCGATGGCGCTCAATTTGGTATCCATGGCGTCAAACAACCTTTCGACCATCGCTTTTCGCGCACCGGCACGATCCCGCGTCCGACCCGCCCCCTTCGCCGCTGCCGCACCCCTGCCACACCGCACGAGGCCGCCCGCTGGTTGTTCGGCGTCGTCGACGCCTCTTGCGGCGCCGCGATGGCCTTTGCCCGCCATCGCCTGGTTACGGGACGGGTTTTTGTTTCGCATGGCGCCCCGCCGCGCCGGCCACTGCTCCGTGCGGGCACGTGCCGTGATTTTCTGGTGAGTGATTGCAAACCGCTCAGCGATACGCCCAAGCGGCTCGTTTCCGTCCAGCCAAAGACGCGCGATCTCGGCCCATGCCTCCTGATCGAGTGACATGCCGCTCCAGTGTCGGTGGATAAAATGAAAAAACGCCAGAAGGACCGCCCGCCGGCTTCACTTCTCGCGTTGTACAGAAACACTATCGAAAGACCGCATCGCTGTCAATGCGAATATTGTATGTTCAAAATTTTTTATTTAAATAACCAGGTTGAATATGAACAAATACTTCGCAGAGAAATATGACAGCATGCATCATCTTGACGTGATCGAGGATAACCTTCCGCCTTACGCATCCTCGAAATCGCCGATGATGAAGCGATGATACGCTGCCGTTCCCGCGCTACGCTCGCTGATGGACCAATCTCTGATGGATATCCCGGCCTGATGCACGGTGTCCGGACTGCCCGAAATCAGCGGATGCCACCATGCCAGATCCCGCCCCTCGTCAACCCGGCGATAGGCGCAGGTCCGCGGCAGCCACGCGAGACTTCGTACTTTGGCAAGATCGATGCTCAGGCAATCAGGCATTTTCTCATGCCGATTTGCGTAGTCGCTGCAACGGCATGTGCCAATATCGAGAAGTGAGCAGGCAAGCCGCGTCAGGTGCACGTCGCCATTATCCTCGTCTTCCAGCTTGACCAGGCAGCACCGCGCGCAGCCATCGCAAAGGCTTTCCCACTCCTCCTTGGTCATCTCGTCCAGCGATTTCGTTCGCCAGAACGGCTCGTCCTCTGTTCTGCTCAAAGTGGCCTCTCGCAATTATCCGCTCCTGGGGCATAAATAACCACATTCCTGTCGTGATTTGAGTCGCCAAGCTGACGCGCGCTTTGCGGCAGCGCAAGGCTGTGGCAGGAAACCCGGAAGACACAAGCGGCTGCATGACCTAAAAACAAGTCGCAAGGCCGCCCGGAACGAGGAAACGTGGCGCCTTGCGAGGCTCGTCTGCGGCGTTCGAAATGGCACGGGGACGGATTTGATCAATTGGTTTTTCAAGCAGGGCGGCCGTGACCGCGTCATCGACTGGCTGGGTATCGATTCGCGGATCGATTCCTCGCTCGCCGCTGTGCGTGCCTGGATCAGCGACACTTGGAATTCCGGATCGAGCTTCTTCGCCCGCTTCAAGCTGACAGGCTGGAGGCGCCTCCTCAATGAATTTGCCAGCGAATCCCTTACGCTCGGCGTAGGCGGCCTGGTCGTACTCTATGCTCTAGCGCTTCCCGCCTTGCTCGAATTCGACGAGGGCCGTTTTCTCACCGGTCGCTACTCGGTCAAGTTCCTTGACCGCCATGGCAACGAGATCGGCAAGCGCGGCATCCTCCACAATGACGCCGTGCCCCTCGAAGAGATTCCCGACTACCTGATCAAGGCCACCCTCGCCACCGAGGACCGCCGCTTCTTCGAGCACTTCGGGGTCGATGTACTGGGCACCATTCGCGCACTATTCGAGAACCTGCGCGCCAATGACGTCGTACAGGGCGGCTCCACACTAACCCAGCAGCTCGCGAAGAACCTGTTCCTTTCCTCCGAGCGGTCCATACAGCGCAAGGTCAAGGAGGCCTTCCTCGCCTTTCTGCTCGAGAGTCGTCTGACCAAGCGCGAGATTCTCAAGCTCTACCTTGATCGCGCATACATGGGCGGTGGCGCATTCGGCGTCGAGGCAGCATCGCAATTCTACTTCGGCAAGTCGGTCCGCAACATCAATTTGTCGGAGGCTGCTCTGCTCGCCGGTCTCTATAAGGCGCCGACGAAGTACGCTCCGCACATCAATCTGCCCGCTGCTCGCGCGCGCACCAACGAAGTGCTCACGAACTTGGTCGAAGCGGGCTTCTATACATCCGGCCAGGTCCATGCAGCGCGCCTGAGCCCTGCAAGGATTGTCGAGAATCGCACCGCCAACAGTCCAGATTGGTACCTTGACTGGGCTTTCGAAGAGGTGCAGCGCCTCGCTGAAGGTAAAGGCCAGTACGTTCTGACAGCCAAGACGACGATTGACCTGGGCCTGCAACGCGCCGCCGATGAAGCTCTGGTCTCCCTCATCCGCTCGACCGGGCGCTCGCTGCGCGCGCGCTCCGGCGCGCTCGTTTCGATGGAGCCGGATGGAGCCACACGTGCCATCGTTGGCGGCATTGATTACGGCGAAAGCCAGTTCAATCGCGCCACCGCCGCGCGCCGCCAGCCGGGTTCCTCATTCAAGGCTTACGTCTATGCGGTCGCACTCGAGAATGGCTATAACCCCCGCAGCACCGTCCGCGACAGTTCCCGCAGTTGCGGCAACTGGTCGCCGAAGAACTACTCCGGCGGTGGCGGCTCCGGCCGCTCGCTGTCACTCACCGAAGCACTGGCACGTTCATTGAACACGGTCGCAGTCGATCTGTCGTTACGGATTGGACGAGAGAAAGTCCTCGAAATGGTCGATCGCCTTGGTGTCACCGGAATCAAGAAAACCTGCTCGATGGCGCTTGGCGATGGTGGCGTCACTGTCCTGGAGCACACCGGCGGCTACGCAACATTCGCAAACGGTGGCAAGCGCGTTCGCCCCTACGCGATCACCGAGCTGTTGAATTCACAAGGTGAAGTAATCTACAGCCGCGAGCGCGACGAGCCAAAACCGGCCCAGGTGCTTGAGCCCGAAGTCGCAGAGAACATGAACCGTATGCTGCAGGCCGTCGTAGAGGAAGGAACCGGCGGTCGCGCCAGGCTCGATTTCACAAACGTCGCGGGCAAGACCGGAACCAGCTCCAGCTACCGGGACGCTTGGTTCATGGGCTTCACCGGTGCTCTCGTTACCGGCGTCTGGGTCGGCAACGATGATTTCCGTCCCACCTCGGGCGTCACCGGCGGCAGCCTGCCCGCTCAGATCTGGAACGCCTACATGTCCGTGGCGCACACCGACATGAACATACCCACCATACCGGGATTGTCGCCGCATCCCCGGCAGATCGAGGAGCAACAGCGCATCGCCGAACTCAAGCGTGTCGATCCGGGCCTCGCCGCCTCACGCATGGCATCCGGGCGTGATGTGCGCATGCCTTCAGCCACCCGCGACGCACTGAAGCGACTTACCACGGCGCTACGCAAGGCCGCTGCCAACGAGTCTGTCGTGCCCGATGCTCAACGGATCAAGAAATCTGATGCCGCGATGACGCGCAAGGCGAGTGCGGAAGCGCCCCCATCGCCCACTCCGCCACCGCCGAACGACACCAACCGAGCCACGCGTTGAAGCCTTGAGCGCCGAGCCTGCGCATGTATTATCAGATCTACAGATTGAAGCAGCACCTCCGCGGTTTTTTCCGCATCATATCCGATTGGGCGCTCTTTATCGGCATCGTCCTGATCGGCGGCATCGGTTCCCATTGGTATATGGTGCAGGCGGGTTCGATGTTTTCCGTCACACGCATCGGGCCCTGGGAATCGTGGGAGAACGCCGCACGCCATAATAGCGACCCTTACACCCGCGCTCACTTCGCGCGGCTGGGCACCCTGCCCTTGAGCACCGACATCTCACGCACATACGTTGCGCGCCACGACGACGATGGCGATCCGCTCTACTCCTCGTGCGACTACTCCATCGAAGGGCACGATTTCGCAGCCCGATGGTGGAGCATCACAGTGTTCGACGACCATGGCGCATTGATCTCGAACCCCGCCGGCAGGTACGCTTTCTCACGCGAAACGGTTGCCATCACGCCGCATGGCGATTTCGTCATCTCGATGGCGCGTGATGCACGTCCGGGCAATTGGATACCGACGGGCGGCGCCGGAAGCCTCGCCATCATGCTGGTCCTTCAGAACGGAAATGTCTCGATCGCTGAGAACCGCCGACAGCGCGACGAGGAGACATTGCCCAAGATCGTCAGGGTGAAATGCCGATGAAGTTCCCTGCGCTGTCCAAATTGCCCAAGGTAACGCTTCCCAGGAAGTTTCCAGCCGTACCGCCCCTGCCCGGGCGACCTGCTGCGGTCACACTCCAAGGAATGTCTGCCGCGGCGAGAAGCGCCGATAATCCAACCACGTCGAGCTTCACCGGCAGATCTGTCTGGCGCACGCTATTGGCGCCCCTCCGCGCCATCAACTGGCGCATTCTCGCCGCGGCGCTGTTCGCCATCGGCATTCTACACATCGTCGCCACGCTCGCGGCGCCGAGCCTTGCCCTTTCGACGGCCTACGACCGTCTCGACGCAATCCTGCCCTCCAACCGCGTTGTCATCTTGCCGCCGGTTTCTCCCCAAGCACAGCCGCTGCCCTTCATGAGTCCGGCCCTGCGTTACGCACTGTGCCGCTACGATACCTCAAGTGGTCCGGTGGACGTCTCGGTCGAATTGAGCGAGACGGGTTCGAGTTTGACGATATATACGGTCGATGGCGAAGCGGTTTACACCGCCGCCCAGTCCGAAGTTCCCCTCCACCGCGTCCGCATCATCCCCAACGACGGTCGCTTCCTCGGCCTTACGCCTGAGGCGCGCGGGCGTCGCAGCACCGAAGTCCCCTCTGCCACGCTGCCGGCCGATCGCGGGATCGTGGTCTATGCAATACCGGACTTGGGCGTGTCCTACCGATCGGCGACCGAACGGCAACTGGCCGCGGTGTCCTGTAAGCCGAGCACGGCGGAATAACCTCTTGGCAACCCGCAAACTTGGAGCATGTTCAGCTGAACCGTGCAGCGGTTCGCCGCGCGCTCACAATTACGGGGGCGAGAAATGCACTTGCGTCGACAGGCAACGCTGCGTGCAGCATGCGTGAGCGAACCTGGAAGCGAGACGTAGCCGCAGTCGCGTTGGCGATGAAACTTTCACTTGGCGTACGCCAAGCATGGACGTATCGCCCAATCAGTCCGGCAACTCGATGCGATCGCGATTCGCACCCCGACGCTGGCCGTTCTTGGCTTCGTCATCCCGGCGCTCATAGCGCACACCAGGAAAGATCACGATCTCTGCCGATCCAGCAATGACGCGCGATGCTTTGCCGAAACTCTTCGACGCGTGGTCGTTGAAGTTGAGAATAAGTCCCATGAACCGTCCCCGCTGCAGCGCTTCATCCGCGTTTCCTCGGGCTGGTAGTTATGATTCTCTGCCCACCTCTCCTAGTTGGCAGGCTCAAACGTTAATGGGAAGTTAAGAAGTGTTCCGCACAACGCGTCGCGCATCTGGTGTTGCAATCATGCGTCTGATGCGTCTAGCCACGCGTCGAGAAACGAACGGCCTTCACGGTCTTCCACTTCGATGATCCAGAGATCGGGATCGAACTCAGCCTCGCGCACGAGCATCTGGTCCACGTCGCGTTCTGGTGCAAGCAAATCGCGTGTCAGCACCACCCATCTCCGCTCGCCAGCCACGCTATCCAGTCCCGCAGGCGCAGGACCGAAAAGACACGCCGTGCCGTCGAGCCGTGCAATCTTGATGTATATCGCACCAGCATCATCGTCGCCGTGTCGCACGACGACCGCATGCGCGCCCTGTACAGAGCACGTACGCAGATACGCTTTCACCCAGATATCGGATCGCAGTCGCATCCGGCTCTCATAGAGCCTGATCGCGTCGGATGGAAGCGTGGATCGCGCGGACCTATGGCCACGCGACGCAAAGCCGATCCGCAGCGCCTGTTGCAGGTGGCATGCTCACGACGATCTCACTCACGACGATCGCAAGGCCCCGATCGTCAATGCTGCACCACTCGCCCTTGTCCGGCCGGCTGCGCAAGTTGCATCAACAGCAATCCCGAAACGCGTCCGGTCTCTGGCAGTTGCCGATCCCTCTCGAAGGCACGGATTGCACCCGACGTCGCCTGCCCCATGACACCATCGGCGGCGCCGGGCCGATAGTTGAGACGCGACAACGATTGCTGCACGGCGCGGATCACAGCTTCTGCCTCAGGACCACTTTTGCGCGCAGCACCCGACGACCTTAGGTCCAGTGGCACGTCGCTCTTCAACTCGGCCAGGACTTCAATCGATGGCTCTGCAGTGAGATCCAACCCGCGATCGTGCTCGAAGGCCATGATCGCTGCACGCGTGACCATGTCGAGCGTGCCGGTTGTGTTTCCGGTTACGTAGCCGCGCTTGGCGAGTTCCAACTGCACGACCTGGATAAACGTCGTCCCGCGCTCCCCGCCATCACTTGCCGGCGCGGTCGCATTCATTGGTGCGTTGGTGTCCAGCGCTGCCTCCGACGGCACCGTGCCGGTTGCCGATCTCAACTCATCGATCGTCGTGGATGGTGTGCCGGGCAACCCCGATAGCCCGCGATAATTCCGATCGGGCCGCGAACCCCGCCCGTCGCTGGGTTGCATAATCAAGAGATTGATCAGGATCGAGACCGCAATCATAGCCGAAGCCATAAATCCCAACCTGATCTGTTGAAGCGTCATCTGCGGTCCGCTCGTCATGCATTCCATTTGTCCGGTCGGATTATCGAGCCCGCGCGTGAACGCTCCGTTAACCGTATCCGCCCGCCGGCGTGGTGGCGCCGCCGAAAGCTCCTGCGCGGTTAATTACAATTTTCTTCATTTTTGAATCGAACTATGCCGCCCACCCGAAGCATTTCTTGAAGGTTAAGCGTTAGGGTTGCTTCCGAGGCTCGTATTTCCTCCACGGAGTTGCCAGATGTTGTCATTGCGAACGGTCGTGTTGCTCGGCGTCGCCGTTTATTTGTTACCGTCCGATCCGGCGCGCCAGGAAGCTTTCATCAAGACTGCGTCCCAGGCGCTCGAATACGCGACCACCGTTTGCGATCGCGAGCCCGAGTTTTGCGCCCGGGCGAATACCGTTATCGAGGATCTCAAAAGCAAGGCTCACTTCGGCGCGGGCGTCGTCTACACCCTCGTTACGAGCCAGCAAAAATCCGACGATCCGGATGCAAGCCAGGAAACTTCTCCGGCCCCGGCCGATCAGCGTTGGGATGGCACCGCCCGCCGCACGCCCGCCAGCCAGGGAACCCTGAAACCCGGCGATCTCGCGCCTGTCTGGCGCGGCAGCGCGGGCACGACCCACCCAATACGCTACGAGTGAGCCCTTCCTCCATCGCCAGCAGAAATGTGCCGCGGTGCAGCGTGAAAAACATGCTCAAACCGCTGGACTGGATCGGGTGCGCGCTTGCACGACATGCGGCCAGTCCGCGCCATTGCTTGCCACTCCGCCACTCTCGCCCTATGTCAGGGACCAAAGAGCGGAGAATAGACAGTGCCCACGCTTTCAGAGATCAGAGATGATTTTTCCCTCCTCGATGACTGGGAGGATCGCTACCGTTACGTCATCGAGCTCGGCCGTCAGTTGCCCGAATTTCCCGAGGTCATGCGGACCGACGCCAACAAGGTGCGCGGCTGCGCGAGCCAGGTCTGGATTTCCTCCAGCATCGGCGAGAGGGACGGACAGCGCCACATGCACTTCGAAGGCGATAGTGATGCCCATATTGTGAAGGGGCTGATCGCAGTCCTTTTCGCACTCTATCAGGATGCAACGCCAGAAGAGATCCTGCAGAGCGATCCCAAGTCCGTGTTCACCGAGTTCGGCCTGGCCGAGCACCTCACTCAGCAGCGCTCCAATGGTCTCGCCTCGATGGTGCAGCGCATTCGCGCCGACGCATCCGCCGCTGGAACCTGATCGGCCGAGCGGTGCGCAGTCGGGCTTCCGTCGAGGCCGTGATTGAGGCCCTCAAACAAAGAGCAGGCCACAACGGCCAGACGTGGCTCAACCAAAATCAGACCTGCTCCACAGCATGCTTAGCTGACGTGTGCAGCGGTTCAGCGTGAAAAACATGCTCAAAACAAGGTGCTGGATCGCGTTCATGCTTCCGTCAAACATGAACGCGATCTAAGCCCCATCAACCTCGCCTGAGACCGCGTTTGAGTCCGGCCGATAGCCATCTGCGCCCCAGTGCAGCACCCGCGCGGGACCATCTTTGCGCCGCCCATCTTCGCGGTCTCTCCGTTCGAGACCATAATGGCGTGCCAATGTTGAGAGCGCGACCTGCAGGACAATCTTCGCCGACCGCTGCGGCCAGCCTGCTGCTCTTTCCAGTTGCTCCAACCCTTTCAAGTGACAGCACACATCGACAAGTAGGCTGGCAAGCTCCGGCCCCACCGCGCTCAACGCCCGCGATACCCTTTCGCGTGCTGCAAGCGCGCGCTCGCCGAGTTCCAGTCCCTGATGCGCAACGGCGCCCCCACGCGCGCCCCCCATGGACGCTCGCGTCCAGTCCACGGTCAGGCGCGGCATCAGTTGCGCGATCTCATAATCGAGCCGCAAGCGCTCACCTGCATCGAACTGGCTCTGGCTGATAAGCGGTTCGCCCGCCTTATCGCGACGCCGGTAGAGCCATGCAAGCGGGCTCTCGCTCGGTGAGTCATGAGATCTGGTCCGCGCACTTCGCGCACCAGACCGTTCCGCCAATCCATCAGGGTGTTTCGTGTGATCTTTCCGATCTGCGCGAGGCATTTCACCCATATAGCTCTTCAACCTGTCACGCCCCAGCGCGCTGATCGACCAGCGCGCCGCTACGCCCTCGCCGAGACACGCGACAAGCCCTGCACTCTGCGCCCGCTGCCAAACGTCCCATGCGGCGTGGTGCGTCACATCGAATGCTTCTGGATCGCCGACACCGCTATAGACGCGCACGCGCGGCCCGCCTGGTTCATGGAGATCGATTTGAGCGAAGGCGCGCGAACGCGCGAGCGCCTTCAGCAGGCGCACCACCGCGCGCCCGCTGATCGCTTTCGATTTGCTGTTCATTGCAAAATACTGTCGCCCCGTGAAGGCCAGCCGCGGCCACGCGCCTGAAGCAGTGCCTGCACAACCTGCTCGAGCAGCTCGAGGACGCGATCGAAAGTAGGATCGTCTCGACCGTCCTCGATGACACCGCATGCGTGTGAGACGGTGGTGCGATCGCGAGCGAATGTGCGCCCGACTTCAGTGAGGCTCATGCCGCAAGCGATATGCGCGAGATACATGGCAACCTGACGCGCGCGCGCAACCTTGGCCCGCCCGCGCGTCGCACGCCTCAGATCCCCGCCCTCAACGCCGAACACCTGCGCCACCGTCTCCTCAATGACCAGCCGCTCGGCCAGCTCACGGCCTACTGGGACGAAGATGCCGTCGCCTGATGTGCCATTTTGCAGGCACCTCTCTTGCAGCGCTTTGCCGGTGGCACCAACAGCGTCGCTGCAGACATTCAAGTCATGGGATGGGTGCAGTTTCGGCAGGCTTACGTCCATGTACATCACCGTTCTGGAGGTCAGTCTCGTATCACGCAGAGTAGATCAAACCGCGGCGACAGCGATCCCAAACCTAGTCCATAAGTGAACGAGGGGGATAAACTGGGTGCAACACTTGTGCCGCCGGCAGCTGCTGATGCGGGCTGCCTTGCAGCGCCGCCGCCTGGAGGAACGGACCGGCTCCAAATCACGCCCAAAACGCGGTACTCACCCTCGATTGCTGCAAACAATCCCCATCAGTCCGGCCACCGGCAGAGTTGCGCATAACATGCGCAACCTCTGAAAGGCTTTCCGACATTGCCGCGCCTGAAGTCGCCACCCCGCATTGCTCCTGTCAGCACGCATGCTGGCTCGCGTGCACCCGCCCGTCCCCAAACCGAGGGCCGCCCCCCACGCTATGATCGCAACTGCGATCTGCCGCGCCTCATTCAGATTTGGCCCCGTGAGCTCGACGACCGCAGTCAGGAGAACTTGGGCCTGATCGTTCGCAAATTGCGCACTGCATTGCGTGCCGAGCGCCAGCGGGGACTGGCCGGCCACTGGACATATGACGTTGCACGCCACAGCCAACTGCTTGTTGCCTATCGCATAGAGTTGCGCCGCCTCAACGAAAAGCGCCCGCACCGGACGGCACGAGCGCTGCAAGACTGTAAGCAATTGGGCGGCGGCTGAATCCGATCTAGTCGCGCCGCGTACCGAGCCCCATCTTCTTAGCCAGATCGGACCGCTGGCGGGCATAGTTCGGCGCCACCATCGGATAGTCGTGCGGAAGGCCCCACTTCTCGCGATACTCCTCCGGTGTCATGTTGTAGTGCGTCCGCAGATGCCGCTTCAGCGACTTGAACTTCTTACCGTCCTCCAGGCAAATGATGTAATCGGGCATGACCGACTTCTTTACCGCCACCTTCGGTCGCTGCTCTTCGCGCTCGGCTTCCACAACCTGCCCCGTGGCTCGCACCAGCGCCGCATGCGTCTCGTTGATCAGCTGTGGAAGCTCGCTTGAGGTGATGGAGTTATTGGCGACATAGGCTGCCACGATCTTCGCCGTCAGCTCGACCAGTTCCTGGCCCTCGGTATTGTCCATTTCCGAACTCATTTTGCTATTGCCCCGCATCCGGGCCCCGTGCTCCCTGGCCTTCAATCCTGATCATCCGTCCACACCGTGGCGCGGCGACCTCCAATTACTAGGTGTTTGCGAAGTGTTTAACCCAATTTCCCACGCCCGCTAGACTTCTATAAGCCCTGCTTTGACAGCAAATCCTACAGCTTGTCAACGTCTTGCCCACAAAACAACTGCATATTCCTAATCAAATTGTGGCGCAGCCAAAGTCTAATTCTGGTTCAACATGCCGCAATCTTGACGCGCAGGCCGGCGAATACAATTTCTCCGTCATTAAGGTTAGCGCCGAACGGTGTTTCTGCTTGTCGTTCGCCCCCCAATGAACGATGAACAGAACACGTCCCGCGCACCGGCCACCACCATTCCGGCGGCAATGCTCCGCTCCTGCCGTTCCGGTCCATCCGACCCAGCGAGATAGAACGAGATAAGCATGTCTGAACATTTGCCCGTCACGAGTCTGCAGGTTCGCCCGATTGCCCCACGCGCGGATCGGCGCCCGCAGCGCGACGAGTGGCACGGCAAGACCCTTGAGGATCCCTACGGATGGTTGCGCGCCGAGAACTGGCAGACCGTTATGCGCGAGCCCGACAAGCTCGCCACCGACATCCGCGCCTACCTGGAGGCCGAGAACGCTTACACCTCCGCCATGCTCGCCGAAACTGAGACACTTCAGAAGACCCTCTTCGCCGAGATGAAGGGACGCATCAAGGAGGATGACAGCTCGGTTCCCGCACCCGACGGGCCGTTCGACTACTATGCGCGCTTCATCATCGGCGGACAGTACCCGCTCGTCTGCCGACGGCCACGCGGTGGCGGCGACGAGCAGATACTCATCGATGGCAACGCAGAGGGCGCCGGCAAGCCATATTGGGGTTTTGCTGGCAGCGTCCAGGATGCGGGACATCGTCTCCTCGCCTACGCCGTCGACGAGAAAGGCTCGGAATTCTACACCATCCGCATCCGCGACATGGAAATCGGCAGGGACATCCCCGATGTGATCTCCGACGCCGGATCCGGCATGGTCTGGTCTGCCGACGGTAGCACGCTGTTCTACGTCCGTTACGACGACAACCACCGCCCGCGGTCGGTCTACCGCCACCGCCTTGGCACCCCTCAGTCGGACGATGTGCTCGTCTACGAGGAGCCCGACACCGGCTTCTACGTCCACATATCGGCTACCCAGTCGGAGCGTCTCGTCCTGATCGTCACCAGCGACCATGAAACGAGCGAGGTTCACGTCATCGGCACAGAAAAACCGGATGAGGCACCGCGTCTCGTCGCCACGCGCCATATGGGCCACGAGTACGACATCGAGGAGAATGACGGCACGCTGTACATCACAACCAATTCGGCCGGCGCCGAGGATTTTCGCATCTGCACCGTGAGCCTCGATGATCCTGCCCCCGCCAATTGGCGCGAATTGATACCGCACCGTCCCGGCATCCTGATCCTCGATGTCGTCCTCTACAAGGGCCACATGGCGCGGCTCGAGCGGGAGAACGGCCTGCCGCGCATCGTTATCCGCGACCTCGCGAGCGGCCAGGAGCACGAGATCTCCTTCGATGAAGAGGCCTATTCGCTCGGTCTCTCCTACGGATACGAGTTCGCCACCACGACTGTGCGCTTCTCCTATTCTTCGATGACGACACCGAGTGAGGTCTATGACTACGACATGGTCACGCGTGAGCGCGTCATGCGCAAGCGCCAGGAGGTGCCCAGCGGCCATGATCCCGACGACTACGTGACGCGGCGTCTCTACGCGACGGCCAAGGACGGCGAAAAGATCCCGGTCTCGCTGCTCTACCGCAAGACGACCCCGCTCGATGGATCAGCGCCGCTGCTCCTATACGGCTATGGCGCTTATGGCATCGCTATTCCCGCCTCGTTCTCGACGACCCGCCTGTCGCTCGTCAACCGCGGCTTCGTCTACGCCATCGCTCATGTCCGCGGCGGCAAGGACAAGGGCTACCGCTGGTACACCGATGGCAAGCGCGACAAAAAGACGAATACCTTTACCGACTTCATTGCCGCCGGCGAGCATCTCGTTGCGGAGGGCTTTACCAGGCGCGGTCGCATCGTCGCGCACGGTGGCTCGGCAGGTGGCATGCTGATGGGCGCGGTCGCCAATATGGCTCCCGAACTTTTTCTTGGCGTCATCGCCGATGTCCCCTTTGTGGACGTCTTGAACACGATGCTCGATGAGGATCTGCCACTGACGCCGCCCGAATGGCCCGAGTGGGGCAATCCGATTGAAAGCGCAGCGGACTTCGAGCGCATTCAGTCTTACAGTCCCTACGACAACGTCGCCGCCAAGCCCTATCCGCACATCCTCTCGCTTGCCGGTTTGACCGATCCGCGCGTCACCTATTGGGAGCCGGCCAAATGGATCGCCCGCCTGCGTGAGTTGAACACGAGCGACAACATGATCCTCCTGCGCACCAACATGGATGCCGGACATGGAGGTGCGTCAGGTCGGTTCGAACAGCTGAAGGAAACCGCAATAGAGTATGCTTTCGCACTCAAGATCGCGGGCAAGGCCGAGGCGGTGGCCTGACCGTGTCCTCTCGATAGCAACGCACCGCGGTAGCAATACACCATCACTCACCTGCCCGGTCGAAGGGCAGTGGCACACTTGGCGACGTTCATTGCAAGCACGTCCCGTAAATCGCCTTCAAATTGCTGCAACGGTGAAAACGGCATCGTCCAAGACATGTCGTCTGTGGCCGGTCGGCCATAGGCGGCCCTGGCGTGGACTCGTATCGTTCGGACTGCATTTTGAGATGATGGGAGTGGTTCGCTTGCCGACGGCCCGTACAGCAGGCTCAGCCCGACGCGTGCCGTCAGCGGCACGCGCGCACATGCCCGCAGGCTGGCCGCAAGTAAGCGCGACTGCGCGGGCATATGCGGGTCTTGGTTTGGCTGCGCTCTGTCTCCTCGGCACGGTACCGAGCCAGTGGGTCGCGACCGCCCATGCAGAACCCGATGCCATGCATGCCGAAACCGGGCACGATGCCGACATCCCGCTTCCCGTCCGCACGCCGCAAAATCACGATAAATCGGCTCAGACCGGCACGACGGTGCCCAATCCGCAAACCCAGCACACAAACCCGGCCGCACCGCCCGACGACGGAACCGATCAAGCCCACCAGGATGCGCCAGCTCAGGATGTCCCACTTCCACCGCGCCTCGCAAATCCATGGGCCGAGCGCGTCCACACCGTCTTGGAGAAGCACTGCGCGCGTTGCCACCAATCGGGAGCTTTGCAGGGCAGGCTGTCTCCGGAAGGCGGCATCGCCAACATTCTGGCGCTTGATGCGATCGCCCGAAATCCTGCGCTCGTCCGCCCGGGCCAACCCGATTCCTCGCCCCTCTACCAGCAGATGATTGCAAGGCAGATGCCCTCCGATGTGCTCCGCGACGGCGCTCCAGGTGAGGCTCCCGATGCCATCGAGATTCACACCATCCGCGTCTGGATCAATAGCCTCAACGGCACGGTTGACGCCTGCCCTGAACGCACACCGCTTACCCGTGAAGCCATGGCGACGTCGATGTCAGAGTGGCTCGATGCAATCGGTCCCGAGCGCACTTCCGATACGCGGTTTATCTCGCTGGCACACGTTTATGCCGCCTGCGCGAGCGACGCCGAGCTCGCCGCATACCGTCAGGGCGTCATCGCCGTTCTCAACAGCCTCACGTGGTCGTCGAAGCCCGTTGCGGTCGAAACCGTGGGCGAGACGCTTACCATGCTTGCCGTTCGCCTGAGCGATCTTGGGTGGTCCAGGGAACATTGGGAGGATCTGACCCGCCACATTCCACCCGCCGCACGCCTTGAGATGCCCGCCACGACCCGCCAGCAGACGCACTCCACCGTCCCGTTGGTGGCGGGCGACTGGCTGGCGCATGAAGCCGTGCAACCCGAACGCTACAATCGTCTGCTCGGTCTGCCTCCCACGCTCGACGATCTGGCCCGCATCCTCGGCACCGAACTTGGCAACGGGCGCGAAGGCCGCACCGTGCGTCGGGGCGTTGAACGCGACAGCAAGGTCGCATCCGGCCCGCGCATCATCGAACGCTACACAACGACGCGCGGCGCATTGTGGTTGGCCCATGATTACGCCCCCACAGGTGATGCTACTCTTCTCGATTTCCCGCTCTTGCCCTGGGTCCCGGCGAACAGCCATGATGAGAGCGACAGGTTGCCGAAACCATTAGGCTCGCGTGCGCTGTTTGCATTGCCAAACGGCATGCCAGCTTTCATGATGTTCGATACAGATGGCAAGGCGCGCCTCAGTCTGGCCTATCCGGCGACAGATGGCAGTGACAAAGAAACAGAGCAAGAGTCCGGCAAGCAGGGCGAGCCGAAGCCCGGCACCACCTATCCCGAGCCTCCAACCCACCCCCACAAGACCGCCAGTCCCGATGCAACCGACAACGGCGCGACCACTGCGATGCGCCACACCGGGGTTCGGCAGGTGAGGAGTGGGCTGTCCTGCGCGACATGCCACGCCATCGGGCCGCTATCTTTTGAAGATCAACTTGCACAACATCTTGCGAGCGCTTCCTATCGCGGCAATCCGCTCGAACGCGATATCGCCCGCCGTACCGTCGTTGGCAAACCCGAACTCGAAAGCGCGATTGCGAACGACCGCTACGCTGTCCGCCGCGCGCTGTCCGCCGTGGGCGTCGATTCTGCAACGCAAATCGATGGTCACGATGTCATGACAGGCCTCGCCGCCCGGTACGCGCGCGATCTGGATCTGGCTGCCGCTGCAGCCGAATTGCTGATACCGGCCGCGAGGCTCCAGGCAAGCCTTGCAGAACTGTCCCGCAGCACCACCCCAACCGCAACGCTGGCCACGCGTCTGATGCTCGGCCGGTTGACGCGCGAGGAATTCGAGCGCTTGCGCCCGGCGCTTCCCGACCACTCGTCTGGCCACCAGGAGGCAGCCGGATCGCGCGCAGCACCGATCTCCCCATCCTCGGCATCATCCTCCGTGCCGTCCGGCGCCACGGCATCGGCACTGCCGCCGCCCGCACCAGGCACACTCCTGCTCTGGCCTGACAGGACGTCCTACAATCGCGACGACCGCATCGTCCTCAGCGTCAGCGCGGGCCGGCCATGTTACCTGACACTCGTCAACATCGACCAAGCCGGCCACGCGACCGTTCTGTTTCCAAACGAATTCTCTCGCGACAATCTGCTCAAGGCGCATGAAGTGAAGCGGCTGCCCGCGCCGGATGCACTCTATTACTTCCGTCTGCAGCAGCCGGGCACGGAGCGTTTCGTCGCCATCTGCGAGGACGGCGAACCAGTACCCGCAGGCATCCGGCCCGACTTCACACGCATGAACTTCACCGAGCTTGGCGACTGGGAAGCGTTTCTCGACGCGTCCGTGAAGGCCGCCAGCGAGCCGCGCGTGCCACTCAACAATGGCGAAGATCGCGACCGCAAGCGCAGTAGAAAGCAACCGCCGCGCCCAGCACCCAGTACTGCGCCCGCCCAATCCCGAGCCGCTGTCACCGTCACCATCACGCCGTGACGGCTTACATACGGGACACGTTCGAAATTTGCCCGTTCGTTGAAGACGTTAATCGCTGCGACAGGCAATCTCAAATCACCTGAAAATTTTTGCTCAAGGCTGGCCACACCCTTTACACGCCGGGCGGATTGCCCCATATGTCGCCAGCGCAATACTGCGTCTTCGGCGGTCTCTGCTGGTTAGAGCGCCATCTGGTCCAACTTCGACTGGTGGGGGTCCCATGCAATGGAAAAATTCCCGTCTGCTGTAGAGCTTCTTTGCTTCCGCAAGCCCGATCGCCCGGTTCTGGGTGTCAGACCGCACGCAACGGCGCGCGCCGCCCGCTGGTTTCTCAACACCTTTCCCGGCGACGTCGCTTACGCCTACAAGGCCAATAGCTCGGTTTTCCTGATCGGCGCGCTCTATGGGGCGGGCATCCGCCATTTCGACGTGGCCTCCCTGCCAGAGCTGGAGGACGCCGCCACCATTCCGGGCGTCGAGCTGCACTTCATGCATCCCGTGAAGTCCCGCAGCGCGATCCGTCGCGCCTACGAGCTGGGCGTGCGCTCGTTCTCGCTCGACAGCGAAGACGAGCTTGCCAAGATCGTCGAGGAAACGACGGGTTCGCAGGGGCCGGCGCGGGACCTGAAGCTGTTCGTGCGCATCGCTGTGCGGCCAAAGAACTCGCGCGTGCCGCTGGAGCGCAAATTCGGCATTCAGGGCATCGCCGCCGCACGCCTGCTGGTCAAGACGCGTCAGGTCGCTTTCGAACTGGGCGTGACCTTTCACGTCGGCTCGCAGACCCTGACGCCCGACGCCTACACCAACGCGCTCGATGAAGTGAACCGGCTGATCGTCAAGGCCGGCGTTGTCGTCGACCGCCTCGACGTGGGCGGCGGCTTCCCGTCCTGCTATGCCGATTCCAAGCCCGCACCGCTGTCCTCTTTCATGGATGCGATCAATGCCGGCATCGAGAAGATGGCGGTGCGCGAGGACGTCCGTGTGATGTGCGAGCCCGGCCGCGCCCTTGTCGCCGAGGCCGAAAGCCTGATCGTGCGCGTGGACGCGCGGCGCGGCAACGACCTCTACATCAACGATGGCGCCTACGGCACGCTATTCGATGCCGCGCACCTAGGGTTCGTTTTTCCTGCGCGCCTCGTCAGCCGCCCTGAAATATCGGGCGAACCCCTGCTGCCGTTCGAGATGTGGGGGCCGACTTGCGATTCCATCGACCAGATGAAGGGCCCCTTCATGCTGCCAGCGTCGGTGAAGGAAGGCGACTACATCGAGATCGGCAACGTCGGCGCCTACGGTCGCGCCATCGCCGGGTCCTTCAATGGGTACGGCATCTATGACGAGGTCATCCTCGAGGATGAGCCGATGCTGACGATGTACACGGGCAGCGCAGCCGATACGCTTGAGGCGCGCGGCTGACTCTTTCATTGATCGGCGAGCAATTAAGGCCAAGGGCGGAGAATGCACTGGCATCTCCGCCCACGTTGCTGGTACGCCCGCGTCGGGCACGCCCAGGCGGATGCCGCCACGGGAATTCCGCCAGATGGCAGACTTCGACCGCCGCGACACCGGGTCTGCGCTGGCCCACCATTGCGGCAAGCAACCAATGTGGTGAAAAGGCCTGTGCCCCGCGGCTCGGCGATGCGACAGTGCGGCCGGCTTCCACCACCGGGGGCTGCGTACGAGTTGTAGAGTCATGCGAAGCGGCGGCCAGATCCTAGTCGAGCACCTGCGTCTCAACGGCGCGCAGCGTATTTTCACGGTTCCCGGCGAGAGCTTCATCGCCGCGCTCGATGCTCTGCACGACGCCGACGGCATCGATGTCGTCGTTTGCCGGCACGAGGGTGCGGCCGCGATGATGGCTGAGGCTACGGCCCGGATTTCTGGGCCGCGGCGCCCTGCCGCCGGTGTCGCGATGGTCTCGCGCGGTCCCGGATTGGCCAATGCCATGAGCGGCCTTCACGTCGCCATGCAGGGGGCCACGCCGCTGCTCCTCCTCGTCGGCTTGCCGCCACGGGCGTTCGAGGGTCGTATCGGGTTCCAGGAAGTGGCGCTGGCTCCGCTCGTCGGCAATTTCGCCAAGCATGCAGAGACGGTCCGCGACACGCAGCGTCTGCCGGAAGCCTTGTTGCGCGCCCTCAATACCGCCCATGCCGGCCGCCCCGGCCCGGTCGTGCTCGGCATGCCCGAGGATGTACTCTTCGATACGAGTGACATAGCCGATGCGCCGGCTCTGGTCCGCGCCGAGCCTGGTCCCATTTATGACGACATGATCCGCCTTGCAGATGCGATCGATGCCGCCGAATGGCCAATTCTCCTTACCGGCGGGCGTTGGAGTCCGGACGCAAGCCGGCAACTCCAGATGTTCGCAGAACGATTGGATCTGCCTGTCCTGGCCGCATTCCGCAGCCAGGACGCGATCGACAATCGGTCCGCTTCCTACTGCGGCCACGCGGGCATTGCACAGCCGCCTAAGCTGAAGTCGGCCCTCGCTTCAGCCGACCTCCTCATTGCAGTCGGAACACACCTCGACGAGATCACGGCGGGCGGCTACGACACGATCGGTGTGCCGAACCCGCGCCAGAAACTGGTCCACATCCATCCCGACGCAGCCAGCATCGGCCGAAATCACCACGTCCATCACGCTATCGTTTCGACGTCCGAGCGCTTTGCCCAGCGGCTGGAGGATCTCAGCCCGTCCATGCGGCCAGGCATGCAGCAGCGCTGGAGCCGCTTGCGCAGCGATATGCGTGCCGCCTATGAGGCATCGCGCAAGTTTCGAGCCTCCCCTGGCACACTGCGAATGGAGGACGTTATCGCCCACCTCGATGCGGCCCTGACCGGCGATGCGATCATCACCAACGGAGCCGGCAACTACGCTGCATTTCTCCATCGCGTCTTCACCTACAAGGAGCCGTTGACACAGCTCGCACCGCAGTCGGGCTCAATGGGCTATGGCCTTCCGGCCGCGATAGCCGCCAAGCTCGCCTATCCGGACCGCGAGGTCGTCGCATTGGCCGGAGACGGTTGCTTCCAGATGGTCTCGCAGGACCTTGCCACCGCCGTGCAATACGGTGCTGCGATCATCCTCATCATCGCCAACAACGCCGGCCTCGGCACGATCCGCACCGCCCAGGAGCGGCTCTATCCCGGGCGTGTCACTGCAACGAGCCTCATCAATCCTGACTTCGCAGCACTGGCAAAGGCGCATGGGGCAGAGGGTTGTCGCGTCGCCGATCTCGCAGCGTTCCGCGAGAGCCTCGCACGCGCTCGCCAATCTAATGGCCCCTTCCTCATCGAGCTATCGCTCGACCGCGCAGCCCTGGCTCCCGGCCTTTCCCTGAAGGACGTTTAGCTGAAGCGGCACAGAGCTCAGCCAAACATGCTCACATCCGCACCATGCCCGATCACCAGCGCACCAATGCGTCCATAATGCTTAGCAAAATGGAAACGGAAATGCCTAATAAACGGTGAAATTTACACTTTTCTCATTAGTCAAACAAATGTAAATCCGTGGAATTGCGCCCACAATTGCGATAAACAAAGCCTTACACCCGGCACTTGGAGAGATTGACCAGGCTATCAGATGGATCAGACCGAAGAGGATGACGGAACACATCGCTACAGCCGGAGCAAGATCGCGGTTTTCATTTGCTTCACCCTGTCAGCCGGCCTGCTCCTGAGTTCTCTTTTACATCCCAATCCGCTGACCAGCAGATCCAGCAAGCTTTCAATTCAATCCAACGCCGCGTCTGTTGACCTTCACGACCGCTGACCAAAGAACCAAAAAACGCTGCTGCACCGAATTCGAGCGAATCCCGCCCCGGGATTCGCTCAATTCATTTTTGACAGGACGGATCACGGCTCTTTTTCAGGCGATGTCGGGAATATCCAGTGTGAAGTCCAGATCCCGCCTCATATCCTGGACAAAGCGCGCCTGCTCGGAAGCGTCCATCGCCAGGAGCGGAGGCCGAACGATGAGCCATTGCGGATCGTTCCGGTAATGCGCGATGAGCGCCTTGAGGCCGGGAATTGTCGGCGACTTCAATACCGCAGCCCGTACCGCCGAGACTCGCTCGTGCAGCTTTTGCGCATCCCCGCTCTCGGCTCCGTCGTAAAGCGCACGGATGGCGCCTGCCTGCACATTGGCGGTCGCCGAGATGCAACCCGCCGCGCCATGCTTCAAGCCTTGGAGCAGAAACGCCTCGGAAGCCGGGTAGAAGGCGAGATCGGGAAATGCTTCCATCAACGCAATCGTGTCTTCCATGTCACCCGAGGAGTCCTTGAGCCCGGCGACTTCCTCGTGAAATTCACTTACCAGCCGGTCGATGAGATCGGCCGTGATCGGCACGCCCGTCATTTGCGGTATGTGATAGAGGTAGAGCCGCAGCCGGTGATCTCCCACCTCTTCGATAAGCTCAGCGTAATACCGGAACAGCCCTTCCGTGGTGAAGTCCTTGTAGAAGTAAGGCGGCAGCACGAGCACGCCGCCGCATCCCAAGTCCACCGCATGCTGCGTCAGCATGATCGTATCGGCGAGCGACGGCGTTCCCGTCCCCGGCATCAGCCGTGCCGGATTGATCCCGGCATCGAGCAGATCCTCCAACAGTTCCATACGCTCGTCGAGGCCGAGTGACGGCGCTTCGCTCGTTGTGCCGAACGGCGCCAGCGCCGTGCAGCCATCATCGAGCAGCCATTCGCAATGCTCGATGAAGCGGTCGGAATCGGGACCGCCATCCTCTGCGAAAGGCGTCAGAACCGGCGCAATCACGCCGGACAGATGTGTGGTTTCCTGCATCGATGCTCTCTGACGCCGTAGCGTCGTTGCGTATATCTACGTCATGCTGGGATGCTGCCCCAGCGCGCCGGACCCTAGACATTGCGGTCGCGCACCGCAAGCCGACCCTGTCCAGGCCCGATCAAATTTGCGCGTTCCCAAGCTTGCTGGGTCCTGCCTGGTCAGTCTGGTCTGCGGCCTGTTTGGCGTGAGGCCGCTCTCACATCAGGCGCATGACGAGAATCCACCCGGTCACCACGATCGGCGACAACAGCGTCGAGATCAGCACCGCACCGGACACGAAGTGCGGTTGCCTGTCGTATTCGGCACAGAAAAGCGCCAGGAGCACGCCAACCGGCGTCGCCGCAGCAACGACATAGAGTTCCGTCAAATCGTCCGCAATTCCCATCGCGATTGCCAATGCCCACGTCAGCGCCGGCGCCAGCAGGAGCTTCAGCACCAGCACTAGCGACATCGGCCCAACCTTCAGGACACCTCGCCCCGTCTCGGCAAGTTGCGCGCCCAGTGCGAACAGCGCCAGCGGCGGAAACGTCGCGCCAATGAGCTCCAGCGGAGTCGCCACGATTGGCGGCAGCCGTACTTCTGCGGCACGCAGCGCAAGGCCAGCGACGACTGCCGGCACCACCGGTGTCTCGAAGGCAACCTTTAATCGCGCCAGCGCGCTTGTTTCGGCCCGCTGCGGCGCCAGCATCCACGCGCCGACGGAAACGATGAGGATCGTCATCATCGACGTGATCACTGACTGGTGCAGGATGAAGCTTGGCGGAAACGCAAGCTTGACCAGAGGAATTCCGTAGTTGCCGACGTTCGCATAGACCGTCGCCATGGCAAGGATCGGTGCGAACTCGGCCGGCAGCCGGAAGAGTTTGGCCGCGAACCATCCCATCGCCATCAGCGCCGCGAACTGGATTGCCGTGAAATAGATCGTCGGCCACAATTCGCTGATCGGCTGGCGGGCCGCGGAAAGAAAGTGGACCAGGAATGCGGGCATGATGACGAAGACGATGAGCCGATTGAGGCTCGGCACGTCGAGCCTCAGCCGCTTTTGCGCACCAAATCCCAGCCCGACGAGAGCCACGATCGGCAACGTCACATTCATCAGGATGTCAGTGAAAAGCTGCATGGGCACCGGCTGGACGACTGGCAAAGCCAGCGTCCTAACATGCTGTGGGGCGACCGGCTACGGTCTGCAGCATACTGCGCTAGCGGCCGATCGCTATCCCCTTGACCTGAACCACATGGCCCGCGGCCTTGATTACGTCGACGACACGGTTGAGATGGGCGCGGTCGCGCGTCTCGATAACCACGTGCAACTCTGCCCCCTTGGCGGGCAGCCCGGTGAAAACGCGCTGGTGGTAGACCTCGACGATGTTTGCTCCAGCATCGCCGATCAACCCTGCCACACGCGCCAATTGTCCCGGACGATCAGGAATGTCGATGCATAGCTGCGTCAGCCGGCCATCGCGCGCCAGCCCCCGCGTAAGGACGGAAGCGAGCAGACGCGTATCGATGTTGCCGCCGCTGAGGATCAGTCCCACGCGCCGCCCCTGGAAGCGGTGCGGATCGGCCATCACTGCAGCGAGCCCAATGGCCCCTGCACCTTCGACGACGGTTTTCTCGATATTCAGAAGCAGGCTAAGCGCCTGCTCGATATCGGCCTCGTCGACCAGCAGGATATCGTCGACGAGCGCGCGCACGTGCGGCATCGTGATCTGACCCGGCGACTTCACTGCGATGCCCTCAGCCAGACTGTCGCCGCGCATCGGCAGTTGCTGGTCCTTTATCGCGTTGTACATGGAGGGATAGAGCGCCGCCTGTACCCCGATCACCTTGATGTCCGGATTGATCGCCTTGGCCGCTACGGCGATCCCCGAGATGAGACCTCCGCCGCCGACCGGCGCGACGATGATCTCCAGGTCCGGCACCTTGGCCAGCATCTCCAGCGCTATGGTGCCCTGGCCGGCGATCACCAGGGGATCGTCATAAGGATGCACGAACGTGAGATGCCGCTCCGTGCAAATCCGATGCGCATGTGCTGCCGCTTCCTCCAGGCTTTCACCTTCCAGCACCACGTTGGCTCCCAGCGCCCGGGTGTTCTCCACCTTTACCGTCGGCGTCGCTGCAGGCATCACGATCGTCGCCGGGATACCGAGACGTCGCGCATGATAGGCGACGCCTTGCGCATGGTTGCCAGCCGAAACGGTGATGACGCCACGGCCGCGCTCCTCTTCGGACAGCGCATTGATGCGGTTGAGCGCACCGCGCTCCTTGAACGAGCCAGTGAATTGCAGGTTCTCGAACTTGAGCCACAGCGCTGCGCCCAGGATCTCAGACAGCGTCCGACTCTGGTCGAAGTTCGTTTCGATGATGAAGGGCGACACCGTCTTTTGCGCCGCCTCGACATCGCCAAGCGATACGCGCGGCTGATCGATGGTCATTTCCGGCTTGTCGCCCTGCCGCTCTTGCATCCCCGTTTCACCTCCTAGAGGTTCAGTCCCGGAGGGAGATAGAATCAGCTTAGTTGATCCGCAGCAATCCGGAACTGAACATCTAGGCGAAAACTCTAACCTTGATCGAGGGCGTTTTCGGGGAGCAAATTAACGAGACAGACAAACTGACGTGATGAATGGGACGCCCAATATTCTAGTGCCAGAGCTGACATTTATTGATCTGGAACGTTGATAGCAAACTTGCGGCACAATCTTACCAAAGGAGCGAGCTTACCAAAGGAGCGAGAATGTCTTGACAATAGTAAAGGACTTCATTGCTTCAATCACGCCCTCCTTATACCTCCCATTGCCCGAGTCCTTAGATCCCCCCGAATGGGCTCATCTCAACCCGATATACCGGTACCTCCCAGATATTCACAGTTCCTACCTTGAGGCCCACAATATATTTTTGCATGCGGCGATAATCATTGGTGCATACCCCCGACGATAGACCGAACGCAGTCGAGTTGGGTAGCGCGGCCAAGGCATCATCATCATCGGGCGTACGAATGATCGGCACGATGGAAACTCCGATGTCACGACGTCGGACACTTCTTCCTTTCGGGCAGCCTTTCGCGAATATGTCGAAGAGGGTCAACAGGCCATCCTGCCGCTGACAGACGGATATGGATTTGCGGCGGACAAGGAACCACGACCAACCTTCTCACCACGTGGCTCCTGCAATTCTGCAGCCTTGCTCCGCATTTTTGAAACTTGACGTGCACATATGCACGCATGCGATATTTGCTCGGATCACGGAAACCGCCAAGCACCAAGCAATCTGCTGGCGGGAGGGGGAGGTTCATGGACTTAGTTCTCGCGCTAGCGATCAATGGCCTGATCTGGGGGCTCATCATTGCCTTGATCGCGCTTGGCCTCTCGATCATTTTCGGTCTATTGGACATCATCAACCTGGCGCACGGCGACTTTTTCATGGTTGGAACCGTCTTGGCTTGGTTCATTGTCCAATCGACGGATAATTTCTGGCTCGCCTTCATTCTTGTGCCGATCATCGGTCTGTTTCTGGGGGGCGTGATCCAGAAACTTGTGATCGTGCCCATCAAAGGAGCGGCAGCCCTTTCAATCGTCGCTACCTTTGGGTTGTCGATCATCCTGCAAGAAACTGTACGTGCCACATTCGGCCCCACCCCGAAGCGCCTCCTCCCCCCAATCGAAGGGACAATCCCACTGTTTGGGATCGATTATGAATTGTACCGTCTCGGGGCGGCCATCATTTCGATCATTTGTCTAGCAGCATTTTTTCTGTTCCTACACAAAGCCAAGTTAGGCACGTGGATGAGGGCCGTGCGGCATGATCCTGAAACGGCACTTGCGCTCGGCATTCCGGTACAACGCATCTACACGATCACCTTCGCGATTGGTTTTGGTATGGCGGCGCTTGGTGGCGTCGTGGCCGCGCCAATCACAACTGTCGATTTTCGCGCAGGTGTTGACATCCTGCCCTTCTGCTTCATCGCCGTCATTATCGGCGGATTAGGCAATCTTCAGGGAACGGCAGCGGCGGCAGTTCTGCTCGCCTTCATGGAGGGTGTAATCACTGCCTTTGCAGATCCGGTTGTTGCGCGGATTGCATCTCTTTGCTTCATGAGCGCCGTTCTGCTCGTCAGGCCGCAAGGTATTTTTGCCGGAGCAACCTCATGAGTAATGCTGCCCATCCCAGCGCTGGCCAAACCACACCCGAGCAGAAGCTGGCCATCTTCAACCGGATTCTCTCCACCCTACTGATCCTGTTCTTCGCAAGTGCGCCACTCATTCTACCCATCATCACGAACGATTTCTGGATAGGGATCGCTGCAGAGATCATGATGTGGTCCTTGTTCGCCGCTTCCGTAAATCTGCTGTTCGGCTACACAGGGTTGTTGTCGTTTGGCCAGGCGCTGTACTTCGGCGCGGGAATGTATGGTGTGGCCATCGGAGTGGCCAAACTTGGTCTGGGATTTTGGCCTGCATTCGGATTTGGAATTTTCTGCTCCGTTTTCATAGCGCTGGTTACAGGAAGTCTCGCCGTGCGTTTGACGTGGCATTATTTTGCCATCATCACTGTTGTCTTCTCATTGATCTTCTATTTCCTGGCGCTGACGATGAGCCCCATCACCGGGGGCGATGATGGTCTTGCATTCCAGCTGCCGCCGGTTTTCCAGTTTGGTGACCACGTAATAAGCTTCACCAATTCGACGCTGCAATACTACTTCATCTTCATCGTCGTCGGGCTTTGCTTTTTCCTCAAATGGCGTGTGTTGGAGAGCCCATTTGGCCGCGCCCTGGTGGCCATCAGGGAGAATGACGTGCGCGCCGAGTTGGTTGGCATCAATGTCTACATGATGCGTCTAGCCTCATTCGTGATCTCAGGTTTTTTTGCCGGCGTAGCTGGTGCGCTGTTTGCCTTCTTCGGTCGCTACGCTTCGACAAGCTACATTTTTTATCATGTCTCCGGTGAAGCCGTGGTGTGGGCGATCGTCGGTGGCGTGGGCACGCTGTTCGGACCCGTGCTTGGAACCGGCGTACTCATCGTCATTCGTGAAGAACTATCGATCTATTGGGATCACTATCTGCTACTCATTGGCGTCATCATCATCCTTACCGTGATCTTTGCACCCAAAGGACTTGCCGGGCTCATCAACTCGATTTTTCTCAAGATCGTCACGCCAAAGAACGATCCCAAAACCGAATCCGATACCCACTTGGCGGACAGCAAAGTCCGTCAACCGGCAGAGTGAGAAACGCTACCATGTCAACAAGCACGAGCAATGACATGCCGGTTCTCGAGACACAGGATCTCGTCAAGAACTTCGGTGGACTGACGGCAACTAATCATATGAATTTCACACTGGCGTCCAACGGCCGGTTGCACGCGATCATTGGTCCGAACGGAGCTGGAAAAACAACCTTCTTCAATCTCATCTCAGGCCGGCTAAAACCCACTTCCGGACGGATCCTGTTCAAGGGCCAAGACATCACCGGATACAGTACGCACCGCATCGCGCGCCTCGGAATTGCGCGTACGTTGCAGATAAAGTCCGTGTTTGACGCATTAAGCGTGGAGGACAACATTTGGATTGCCGCACAGGCGAAAATGGCGGGATGGCATCCACTTCGCTCTGCGAAGCATTTTACCGAGACGCGTCGCAAAGTTGCAGAAGTCATTGAAGGCGTTGGATTGCAGGATATCGCCAAGCGCGAAGCGGGTACTTTATCCTATGGCGATGTGGCGTTGCTGGAAATGGGCATTGCGCTGGCTAGCGATCCCGAACTCCTTCTGTTGGACGAACCAATTTGTGGCATGAGCCCCAAGGAAACGCAGCGCACAGTCGAAAAAATCGTCGAACTATCAAAGCTTGTGAACGTCATCTTGATAGAACATGACATGGAGGTTGTGTTCGACGTTGCCGACGACATCACGGTGATGGCGCAGGGCGGAATACTTGCCCAGGGACTACCAAGCGAAATAGCCACGAACCATGAAGTGCGCGAAGCCTATCTCGGCTTCGATGAAGATGACGACGACGACAGCCGTAGGGACATGCCCAACGCGAATGCTGGTGACGAGCCATTAAAAGGAGTTCGTTCCAATGGCTGAGCCTACATCATCGGGAAACATCCTCAAAATTGAAGACCTCCACGCGCATTATGGCAAGATCCATGTTCTGCAAGGCGTCAATCTTAAAATCCCTAACGGTGGAGCTGTCGCGCTTCTTGGACGCAACGGCGTCGGTAAGACGACGACGCTGCGCGCAGCATTTCACCTAATGCCGCGTTCCAGGGGTCGGATCTATTTCGATGGAGAAGACATCACGGCGCTGAAGCCAGAGCGACTCGCTGGACTCGGGATCGGTTATGTGCCGCAGGGCAGAGGAATATTCCCACTCTTGTCTGTGATGGACAATCTCACGCTCGGCCTAAAAAGCAGGCCCGACCCCAACATCCTCGATGAAGTATTCACTCGCTTCCCACGACTGAAAGAACGTGTGTTTCAAAAAGGCGGCACGCTATCAGGCGGGGAACAGCAGATGCTGGCCATCGGCCGGTGCTTGATGATGTCACCTCGTCTGTTGATCCTCGACGAACCAACCGAAGGCATCATGCCCATCCTGGTTGCTGATATACGACGAACAATCCAGTCGATTAATCGAAGTGGGGTATCGGTTCTTCTGGTGGAGCAGAACGTCAAAACCGCACTAAAGATCTGTCACCACACCTACATCATGGAAAAAGCCGCGATCGCATTTGAAGGCGCGTCGGCGGATCTGTGCAAGCAGCCCGAAACAATTCATCGCTATCTAGGGAACCTCTGAACAACCCGCCGATCATGGCATGCTGATGCCCTTGAT
>DAIPMW010000034.1:0-11905 GCA_036768475.1 Hyphomicrobiaceae bacterium
TAGAAGCGCAGCAGCTGGGCGTTGATCGCGACAATGACCGTGCTGGCCGACATGAAGACAGCGGCAACGGCAGGCGTCATCAGAAACCCCGTCCCGAAAGTAATGCCTGCCGCCATCGGGATGGCAATTGCGTTGTATCCGGTGGCCCAGATCAGGTTCTGCACCATCTTGCGATAGGTCGCACGTGACAGACCGAGGATCGCGGCTACATCGCGTGGATCGCTTCTGACCAGGACCACGTCGGCCGATTCCACGGCAACGTCGGTGCCAGCGCCGATGGCGATCCCGAGATCAGCCACGACAAGCGCGGGTGCATCATTCACGCCGTCTCCGACCATGGCGACCTGAAGTCCGCGCGCCTGCAACTCCTTAATTTTCTCCGACTTCTGATCCGGTAGCACTTCGGCAAAATATTCGCTGATGCCCAATTCCTCAGAGACCGCCTGAGCAACTCCCTTTGCATCGCCGGTCAGCATGACGGCATTGACGCCGAGCCTCCTCAGCTCGGCGATGGCCTCCTTCGATTCCGGCCTGACGATGTCGGCCAATGCAAACAGGGCGCGTGGCTCTCCGTCGCGGACCAGAACGACGACGGTCTTTCCCTGCCCCTCCAACTGCTTGAGGCGCGCGCTGGCGACCTCCTTTCCGAGACGGGCAAGATGGCCGGGGCTGACGATACGGATATCTTGGCCGTCCACCTTGGCGACGATTCCCTCACCGGTGATATTGCGAACATCGCTGGCCTTCAGGACACGCAAATTCCGGTCCTTGGCCTCGGCGACAATGCCATGGGCGATCGGATGCTCAGACTGGCTCTCGGCGGCGGCGGCAAAGGCGAGCTCCTCATTCTCGTCTTTGCTGGCGAGCAGCACAATGTCGCTTACCCCAAAGCGGCCCTCAGTCAGCGTGCCAGTCTTGTCGAACACCGCGGCGTTGAGATTGCGCGCCCGCTCGAATGCGGCGCGGTCGCGGATCAGAAGCCCGTTGCCGGCGCTCAGCGACGTGCTGACGGCGACCACGAGCGGTACTGCAAGGCCAAGCGCATGCGGACAGGCAACGACCATTACCGTCACCATCCGCTCCAAGGCGAATTCGAGCGACTCGCCAAGAAAAAGCCACGCGACGAGCGTGCCGAAGCCGACGGCCAGTGCGATGTAGGTTAGCCAGGAGGCCGCACGGTTGGCGATGTCCTGCGTTCGCGACCTTGTGGCCTGCGCCTTCTTCACCAAGTCGATAACCTGGGCGAGATAGGTTGCGTCGCCAGTGGCAGTCACCTCGATGGTCACGGCGTTGGCACCGTTGATCGCACCGCCGATCGCGGTGGCACCCACGGTTTTTGAGACGGGGCGGGATTCGCCCGTCAGCATCGCCTCGTTGAAGCCGGAGGATCCCTCGACGATGCTGCCGTCGACGGGAACTTTGGCGCCCGGTCGGATGAGTACCCGGTCGCCCGGCTGCAATGCGGAGATGGGGACCTCGTGTGTCGTGCCGTCGGCGTCAATTTTCGTGGCACTATCCGGAAGCAGCCGCACCAGTTCTTCGAGCGCCCGCGACGCACCCATGACGGACCGCATCTCGATCCAATGACCGAGGAGCATGATGGCGATCAGCGTCACCAATTCCCAATAGAAGGATTCCCCGGGGAAGCCGAACGTCGTCGCGGCCGAGAAGAAATAGGCCGCTGAGATCGCGAGTGCGATCAGGGTCATCATTCCGGGCTGTCTCTTGCGCAGCTCGGACGTAAAGCCGGTAAGAAAGGGCCATCCGCCATAGACGTAGGCGACGGTCGAAAGTGCGAAGAGGACGAGCCCGTCGCCCGGGAAAGCCAGCGCGTCGGCAATGCCCAGCCAATGCTGGATCATCGGCGAGAGCAGCAGGACAGGCGGCGTCAGGACCAGCGTGACCCAGAACCGGCGTCGGAAATCGGCGACCATGGCGGCATGATCATGACCTCCATGCCCCGCATGACTGGAACCACCGGCGGTGACGACAACAGTTTGATCCTTGGAAACGCTGCTGAGCTGACCTTTGCCGGCGTGGTGGTCATGATGGGTGTGGTGACCGTGATCCGTGTTCATGGCGATACGTAACCTGTAAGAGGTTGAGGGTAAGCAGCACTTGCGCTGCGATGAACAGATCGACGGCAACTAGAGGAGACGAACCTCACCGTACGCGTGACGCTCGACATGAGCGATAAACGACTCCGCTGGCTCGGCCCGCGTGCAATCGATGGCCGTAGCCGTCTCGTTGTCAAATGCTGTGTTGCTGTTGCCGCGCGCGATGGGAC
The DNA here is from genome assembly GCA_036768475.1 of Hyphomicrobiaceae bacterium. Classification (GTDB taxonomy): domain Bacteria; phylum Pseudomonadota; class Alphaproteobacteria; order Rhizobiales; family Hyphomicrobiaceae; genus JAEUMD01. Next base: position 2,288 of record DAIPMW010000034.1, read on the forward strand.
GGCTGCGCTCGCCTCGACGGACGGACACTCGATCAGACGGATAACATTTATCCCAAAGTCGGCGGAGGTGGTGAGCGGGGTAGCTTCAGGCTGTTGCAGGTTCATACGATCGAGAATCCTGAAGCATTTTTGCAGCGCGAGGACAACTCACAGCTCCACTCCGGCCGCGCCCGAACCGGACGTACGGACGGCGATGAGACGGAAAAACACATGATGAGCACCCGATCGGAATCGCTCGAGCGCGAGTTGGCTCTCCGATCTTGATGTCCCTCCTAGTCTATACCGACCCCAGATTAAGGCTCGGATCTGTATCCCGACGTTTCTAAACTGTTACAAATTATTGCGTGTTGAGGACGATCAACCATTTGCGGGCTCGCGCTGCTAGAAAGTCCACATATCGGGCCGAGGCTGACGATTGACCTTTCAGCGAACGAGCCTTCGCCCAACAGCCGATCAAGAAGCGCAAGGCAGGCAAGAATGTCTGCCTGCCTTGCGCATGATGGAGAGAGAAAAATGACCAGCCTGACCCGTTTCCTCTCGATTGCGACAGCAATGCTCGGAGTCATCGCCATCGTTCCCACGGCAGCGTTTGCGCAAACAGCCCAAGAGCATGAGCAGCACCATCCTCAAGGCGCGACCGAAAATGCTGCGCAGCCCGAGCCGGCGCCGGTCGACAAGGGTCAGAGTCACTCCGAGACGCAGAAAGGCGGCATGATGGGAGGGGACATGATGGGCCGCATGATGCAGGGTGGCATGGGGATGAAGGACGGCTGCCCCATGATGGGCATGATGGCCGGAGCAAACGCGACGCCCGAGATTGAAGACCGTGTTGCCTCGCTCAAGGCCGAGCTTGCCATAACCGACACTCAAAATGACGTCTGGACCGCGTACGCAGCGGCATTCAAGAAAGATCTTGAGAGCATGCGCACGGCCCACGAGACGATGATGAAAACGATGGGCGCACAGTCCCCGGTCCAGCGGCTTGATCGGCATTTGACCATGATGGAAGGACGGGTCACGGCGCTGAAGGAGGTCAAGCCGGCATTGGCCAATCTCTATGCGGCGCTCGACGACAACCAGAAAAAGGCGGCCAACAAGCTCCTCACCGGAATGGGGTGCATGATGTGAGCGCTGCGCGCTGTTGCTGCCTCAAACCGCAATTCCGGAGCCGCGCGACATGGAATCCTTAGACCTGAGAGGCCGGAAGGCTTTGGTCATCGGCGTCGCAAATGCCGAGAGCCTCGCCTGGTGGGCAGCCAAACATTTTCGCCAAGCGGGCGCCGACCTTGCCATGACCTATCTGAACGACAAGGCCAAGCCCCATGTCGCACCTCTGGCCGAGGAGCTTGGAGCGGATCTTCTCCTACCCTGCAATGTCGCCGTTCCCGGCCAGCTCGAAGCTGTCTTCGACGCCGTCAAAACCAAATGGGGAAAGTTGGATATCGGCTTTCACGCCATAGCCTGGGCGCGCAAGGAGGATCTTCACGGACGGCTGACGGACAGCTCCGCTGAAGGCTTCTCCGAATCGATGCTGATCTCCTGCCACTCCTTCATTCGCATGGCGCACTTTGCCGAGCCCTTGATGACCGATGGCGGTAGCCTCACCACCTTGAGCTACTACGGCGCCGAGAAGGTCGTCGATCACTACAATGTCATGGGGCCGGTCAAAGCGGCGCTCGAGGCCTCTGTCCGCTATCTCGCTCATGAGCTTGGACCGCGACGTATTCGCGTCAACGCCATTTCGGCAGGGCCGATCAAGACGCGTGCAGCGTCTGGCATAGCGCATTTCGACGAGCTACTCGCGGACGCTGCAGCCAAGGCCCCGCTGAGGCGCACCGTCGACGCTTGCGAGGTAGGACGCGTCGCGGTCGTCCTGGCGAGCGATTACGCAGCGTCGATCACAGGCGAGGTCGTGCATGCCGACGCCGGATTCCATGTCGGCGGAATGGTGCTTCACTGATGAACGCTGCTGTTGCCGACCTATCGTTGAAATGAGGAGTTTCATGCACCCGCACAATGAAAATGATGACGGACAGACCGCCACCGCGCAACGAAGCTTCTGGAGGTCGCGCGCGTTTCTTGTGTTTCTCGCCTTTGCCACTATGGCAGCAGTTCTGCTTTGGAGCGAGCACCGGGCGCACTTTCTTGGTGTCCTCCCCTTCCTCTTCATCTTTGCGTGCCCGCTCCTGCACATCTTCGGCGGGCACGGCTCCCACGGACTTCATGGCGGGCATCGGTCCGACAAGAAAGGTGAACGGTCATGAGCGAGAGTGCGCCGGCCTATGGACTTTGGGGACTTGTCCTCATCAATTCCGTCGTCTTTATCGCTTTCGCGTTCAGCTTTTTCAAGCCGCAGACGGCACGCGATTGGCGCTCGTTCGGGGCCTTCAGCGCTTTCTTAGTCGCCTTGTTCACGGAGATGTACGGGTTTCCGCTCACGATCTATTTCCTGTCCGGGTGGCTCCAGAGCCAGTACCCGAGTATTGACTGGCTCTCGCACGACGCGGGGCATCTCCTGGAAATGCTCTTCGGCTGGAAGGCGAATCCGCACTTTGGGCCGTTTCATCTCCTCAGCTTCGTGTTCATCGGCGGAGGGTTTCTTCTGATATCGGCCGCATGGCAGGTACTGTATCAGGCTCAGCGAAAGGGTGAGCTGGCGGTCACAGGTCCCTATGCCTATGTGCGGCACCCCCAGTATGTGGGCTTCATCCTGGTCTTGTTCGGCTTTCTCCTCCAATGGCCGACCCTGCTCACTCTCGCCATGTTTCCGGTCCTGGTCTGGATGTACGTCCGCTTGGCTCGCGAGGAGGAGCGCGAGGCTGCAGCGACGTTTGGAACGGCGTACGAGAGTTACGCGGCGGCAGTGCCTGGATTTCTTCCATCGCTCCGCGCACGAGCTGTCTAGCGGCCAATTCATCTTCCATATCCTGCCTGAGACACTGTAGACAACCGCGTCGTTCCCAGCGATACGGAAGGTTGCTCAGGTGGCTTGGCGAGCCTCTGTGGAAGATGAATTGGAGGAACAGCAGCTCGATGTGTTTTTCTGCTGAAGCCAGTTTGACGGCTGCTGCCGCCCTCATACCTGCTGGAGTGATTGGGGTCCACCGAGCTTATCGCACTAATCCCAGCTACTTGGCATTCGCAGCCCTGCCGGTGCTCTTTGGCCTCCAACAGCTCTTTGAGGGGTTTGTCTGGACGGCGGGCAGCCTGCGTAACGACGCGTGGATTGAGCGGTTTTCCCTAGCCTACATGTTCTTTTCTTGGCTGGCGTGGCCGGTGTGGGTCCCGCTCATGACTTACTTCATGGAGCCATGCAAGCGGCGCTACATCTACCTATTTTTCGCCATCCTGGGCGGGATGGTCGGGGCAATGCAATATCTTCCGTACTTCGCCCACGACGGCTGGCTGGTGACGACTTTTCTTCCTCATGCCATCGCCTATCAAGGAACCGTGTTGTTCGATTTCATAATGCAGCGAGAACTGACCTATGCGGTCTACCTTTTCGTTATCATCGCTCCCCTGGCTACGTCGTCCGATCGAAATGCCCAGATATTTGGCCTCCTCATTTCCGTCGTGGTGATCGTTGTGTTCCTCTTTTTCCGCTACGCATACATCTCCGTTTTCTGCTTCGGAGGGGCGTTGGCGTCCGTCTACATCCTCCACGTGATATTCGCGCAACCCCCGGCTCAGCCGGTAGAGGCCCACTCGGCGCGCTGGTGAGCCGGCTGAGACAACGGGACACGCGCCGCCAGTGGTTTGAATTGGACGCTTAGCCTCGCGCCGCGAACGCCCTCTCAAGGGCCCGTTTGCTAGTGCGCCGACCCGCGAAATAATTTGTAACAATCGAGAAACGTTAGGAACGGGCGGAGCTGGTTAGCTTCTGTTGCAACGCGACTCGGAGAGTCTTCGTCCAATGCTGAGAAGAATGCAGGGAAGAGCGGGCTTGGCGCCGGCGGGACTTGTCGCCGGCCTGATGGCAGTCTCCTTTCTCGTCGCTCCGGCTCAGGCGCATGAGTGGCCCTGGCGGGACCGCGTTCTTCCTAACCCCTATGCCGGCAGAGACCCTTCGGATCCTGGTTCAGCAAGTTCCCGCCTTGGCTACCAGCCAACAACCCAAGAGCTCAAATCGTATCGGCCCGTTGACCCACTCCCGTGGCGAGACGTGAACAAACGTGTGAGTCCGAGCGCCGGTTCGACAAAGGGACACCAGCACTAGGTGCGCACTGCATCGAACGCAGACGGGGGGTGCAGCGCGGGGGCGCTGCAATTGCCAACACCGGGGGAAGTAGGCGAGTGCAAAAACGAGCAGTAATGATCGCAGCGGCTGCAATAAGTTCTCTGGCGGGCTGTGCGAATTTCTCTCCTGACGGTGGGATGTTCACCGTCCAGGCAATTTCGTCGGATGTGCTCGCCAAGGACGTTACGCGCATCTCGACAGAGGATGAAGCGCGTGCTGCGCGCGAGCGCGTTCGCACGCTGCTCTCACAGACATTGGATGCGGAAACGTCAGTTCAGATCGCCCTGTTGAACAATTCCGGCCTGCAAGCCGCTTTCGCCGAGCTCGGTGCGATGGAGGCGCAGAAAGTCAGTGACAGCCTGCCGCCAAGCCCAACGTTGTCATTGGCACGTCTTGTCACCTCAGGTGAGCTTGAGATCGAACGACAGGTTCTTGTCAACGTCCTGGGCCTCCTGACCTTGCCCAGGCGCCGGGAGTTGGCCGAGGGGCGCTTTGAGCAGGCCCAGTTGGAGGCAGCGGAAACCGTACTGAGGCTCGCCGCCGATACCCGCCGTGCCTACCACAGAGCCGTCGCATCGGCCCAGGCCGTGGCGTTTCTGGATGAGGCTAAAAGAACCGCGGAAACATCATCCGAGCTTGCCAAGAAGCTCGGCGAGACCGGGGCTCTGAACAAGATTGGCCAGGCCCGGGAACATGCGTTCTATGCAGAGCTCGGCGCGCAACTGGCGTCAGCGCGGCTGCGCAACGCCTCGGATCGTGAGCGGCTGACCCGCCTCATGGGCCTGTGGGGAGGGGATATCAATTATCGCCTGCCGGGCAAGCTCAAGCCGCTGCCGTCGGTTCGAAGCGCAGGCGAGATCGAGGCGGAGGCGGCGAGCAAGCGCATCGATCTGGAAATTGCGCGGATGGATCTCGACCTCCTGGCAAAATCCTACGGCCTCACCCACGCAACCCGCCTCGTGAACGTGCTCGAGCTGCGCGGGATGTCCAAGTTCGAGCGCACTTACGAAGGCGCCGCCGGCGGCGGTATCGACAAGGATAAAGCCAAGTGGCGGGGCATTGAGGTCGAATTCCAGATTCCGCTCTACGACTTCGGCAAAGCGCGAACGCGCGAAGCCGAGGAACGCTACATGCAAGCGGCGCATCGCCTGGCCGAAAAGGCCGTCAATGTCCGCTCGGAGGTGCGCCAAGCCTACACCAGCTATCGCGGCACCTACGACATCGCTGTGCACTATCAGAATGAGGTTCTGCCGCTCCGGAAGATCATCTCCGAGGAGACGCTTCTCCACTACAACGGCATGCTGTTCGACCTGTCGCAAATCCTGATTGATGCGCGCGAACGCATTGCCAGCAATATCGCGGCGATCGAGGCCAAACGCGACTTCTGGCTGGCGGCGACGGATCTGCACGTCGCCGTTGTTGGCGGTGGCGTATCGGACGGCGCCGGAGAGAGCAGCCGGGCTGTTGCGTCGGCGGCCGGAAGCGGGGGCGGGCACTAGCCTCGGGAGAAAGTGACGATGAACGCCAATGATCATGACGTGTCTCGCCGGAGATTTCTCAGGACCTCCGGGCTGGCGCTTGTCGGCGCAGCTGCGGTGAGCGGGCGTGCTGCGGCGGCGGCGATCCCCGAAGCGCCAACCCAGTCTTCGCCCCTGATGCAGCCGCCTCTCGTCCCAACGTCAGGCCCAGATTATCAGCCGGTCGTGACGCTCAATGGATGGACGTTGCCATGGCGGATGAACGGGGATTGGAAGGAGTTCCATCTCCTCGCCGAACCGGTCGTCCGCGAGATCTCGCCGGGCATGAGGGCGCATCTGTGGGGCTACAACGGCCAGTCGCCCGGCCCGACGATCGAGGCCGTCGAAGGCGACAAGGTTCGCATCTTCGTGACCAACAAGCTCCCCGAGCACACAACCGTCCACTGGCACGGCATATTGCTCCCGAGCGGGATGGATGGCGTCGGAGGTCTTGTTCAGCCGCACATCAAGCCGGGACAGACGTTCGTCTACGAGTTCGAGCTCAAGAAGAGCGGCACCTTCATGTACCACCCGCATGCGGACGAAATGGTGCAGATGGCCATGGGCATGATGGGCTTCTTCGTCGTGCACCCGAAAGACCCCGCCTTCCGTCGCGTCGACCGGGACTTCGTCTTCCTGCTGGCGGCATACGACATCGAGCCGGGCGCCTATGTGCCGCGCGTCGCGGAGATGACCGAATTCAACATGTGGACGTGGAACAGCCGCGTCTTCCCTGGCATCGATAATTTCGTCTGCGCCAAGGGAGATAAGGTCCGCATACGCTTCGGCAACCTCACCATGACCAATCATCCGATCCATATGCACGGCTATGACTTCAAGGTGTCGTGCACGGATGGCGGCTGGGTTCCCGAGGAAGCCGCATGGCCCGAAGTCACCATCGACTGCGCCGTCGGCCAGATGCGAGCCTTCGATTTCGTAGCGGACGAGCCAGGCGACTGGGCGATTCATTGTCACAAGTCCCACCACACCATGAACGCGATGGGGCACGATCTGCGCAACTACATCGGCGTCGAGAAGCGTGACATCGCGGCAAACATCAAATCTGTCGCGCCAGACTACATGCCGATGGGTACGGCCGGCATGGCCGACATGGGCGAGATGGAAATGCCCCTGCCAGACAACACGCTGCCGATGATGACCGGCTTCGGTCAGTTCGGGCCCATCGAAATGGGCGGCATGCTGTCGGTCGTAAAGGTCCGGGAGGGGCTTCAGGCGGGCGATTACAAGGACCCCGGCTGGTACAAGCATCCCGAAGGGACGGTTGCCTACGAGTGGAAGGGTGTTTCCCCAACTGATGTGCCGAAAGCCCCTGGCGAACCCCTCAAGGAGAGCCAAGGCGAGATCGAATTGAACGTCGTCAAGCCCGGACGCAAGGGCGACCACGACCATCACTGACAGGAGAACACATGCTTCGATTCTCTTCCCTTGGCGTTCTTACGGCGATCCTACTGACCCCCACGTCTGTTTGGTCGCACGGCTCCTTTGCTGCCGGCGAGCCCGGCGATCCCAGCAAACCGGCGCGCACGATCGAGCTGAACATGATCGAAGGAAGCGGAATGATGGGCTACAGCGTCAACCGCGTCGAGGTGAAGAAGGGCGAGCAGATCCGTTTCAGGATCACGAATGCCGGTGCGCTTGCGCATGAGTTCATGCTCGACTCCATCGAGCGTAACGCCAAGCACAAGATCGAGATGCAGAAAAACCCCGAAATGGAGCACGACGATCCCAACGGAGTACGGCTCGAACCCGGAAAGGTTTCAGAGATCCTTTGGAAGTTTGAAAACGAGGGGACTTTCGAATTCGCTTGCCTCATCCCAGGACACTATGAAGCAGGAATGCACGGCACCGTGGTTGTGAAGCCCTAGACGGAGGAGAGTTCTTAGAGATGATGAAATCGCTCAAAGCATCGGTTGTCGCAATCTTGCTGCTTGCATCTCCGTCTCAGGCCCTGGCCGATGAAGTTGGCGCATTGGTCAACGGCCAAGTCACGAAAGTCAATCCGGATACAGGCAAGTTGACCATTAAACACGACGCCATACCGAATCTCGATATGGATGCCATGACCATGGTCTTCAAAGCAGGCGACGGTGTTAACGTGGGTGACGTAAAGCCGGGTGATAAAGTTCGCTTCCGCGCCGAGAAGATCAATGGTCAGATTACCGTTACACAAGTCGAGAAGGTGAAGTGATACAAGGGATGAAACCGGTAGCGGAATGCCGCTACCGGTACATGCCGGCTCTATCCACCGGCGTGCAATCGACGAGATCCGTGCCATGAACCACAGTGGCGACCCTGATATCGTGAAAAGCGACCCCGGCAATAGACTGACCGAAGCGTCGGCGGAACATCATGTTCTGCTCGTTGACGACGACGCAGAGCTGCGCCAGCTGGTCGCGAAGTTTCTGCGTGCAAACGGCCTTCGCGTGACGACAGTCCGCAGCGCACCGGAGACGCGCCACGCCTTGTCCTCGATTCCCATAGACCTGATCATCCTGGATCTCATGCTGCCCGGCACGTCCGGCCTCGATCTCTGTCGGGAAATTCGTAGGACGTCGATGATACCGATCATCATGCTGACCGCGAAGGCCGATGAAGCCGACCGGATTGTTGGCCTCGAGATCGGCGCCGACGACTACGTGACCAAGCCCTTCAGCCCGCGCGAATTGCTCGCCCGTCTCAACGCGGTGCTGCGCCGAATAGCGGTCGACACAGGCGCACGCAATCGAACCGCCGTGCGGGAATATCAGTTTCAGGGTTGGATCCTTGACACTCTGAAGCGTGAGCTAACCAATCCAGAAGGCATTCTGGTCGATCTCAGCACCGGCGAGTATGATCTCTTGTTGGCGTTCGTGGAGCAGCCGCAGAAGGTACTGTCCCGCGAGCACTTGCTCGACGCCGCGCGCAACCGTATCGCCACCGGGTTCGACCGCAGCATCGACGTCCAGATCAGCCGCTTGAGGCGCAAGATTGCCCCGGGCGACGACGACCACGCCATGATCAAGACGGTGCGGGGAGCCGGTTACATGTTCTTACCGACGGTCACGTGGTCATGAGGCTCTTGCCGCGTTCGATCGCGGGACGCTTTCTCACGCTTCTCTTTGCCAGCATCTTTATTCTGCACTTGGGGAGTATCGGCCTCTATCATCTCGCGCTGAAGGCAGAGCTCGACATTACGAACGATCGACGCCTTGCGGAACGGCTCGCTTCTGTGAAGCGCGCGATTGCGCGCGAAGCGCCAGACAGACGGGAGGAGCTTGCGCACGCTCTCTCGGGAGGCCCCCTTGAGATCCACTGGAGCGAAGGGAAATCCCCGCCCACACGAACCGGCATCGCTGCCGATACCTCGCTCCTCAAGGAGAAGCTGATTGCCGCCGCACCTGAGCTCGCGGCGAACGACATCGCCATAGCGGCAGCCACTCCTCTACCCGAGCACGCGTCCGCCACGCGGTTCCTCCTTGTCTCCATGCAGCTCGATGATGGAAGCTGGGTCGAGGTCACCGCAACGCGCAACATCGAGCCGCGGACAGGAATCATGCAGATTGCTCTGTCCACGACTATAATGGTCCTCGGTGTTCTCGCTGTCGCCGCCTTTTTCATCCGGCAGCTCACCCGGTCGCTTCGGTCTCTGGCCGACGCCGCCAATCGACTCGATCCAAACGCCGGCGCATCCCCGATCGAAGAAAAAGGACCGAGCGAGGTGAAAGCGCTCAGCATCGCGTTCAACGACATGCAACGGCGCGTCAGACGTCTCGTTGAGGACCGAACGCAGACGCTCGCGGCCATTTCACACGACTTGAAGACTCCCATCACACGCATGCGCCTGCGCAGCGAGGAGATTTCGGA
>DAIPMW010000022.1:0-58516 GCA_036768475.1 Hyphomicrobiaceae bacterium
AAACAAAAGCATGTTTAGCTGAAGTGTGCAGCGGTTCAGCGTGAAAAACATGCTCAAAACAAAGTGCTGGATCGCGTTCATGTTTCCGTCAAACGCGAATGCGATCCAGATGTGATGTGTTGCTGGTCAGGCGAAGCCGGCTGATGGGCGACAAATTGGATCGCAACGCGTTCAGATTTCGGAAATTTCCGCCAGCGTCAGCATGAACAGCAGTGCGACTGCCAGCCATAGCGCCATGCGCCCTCGCATCGTCGGAGCGCCGGCGTTCATGATCAGTAGCGCCACGATCGTTCCAGCGGCAATCAGGTTGATGGCGATGAGGCCATGCAGGCCGAGCCCCTTTGAGCCCGGCAGACGGATCTCGATGAACGTTGCCGCGGCAAGGCCAAGCAGGAGCCCACCGACGAGGCGTGGCCAGAACCCGGTTGGCGGGCAGGGCAGGCCGCAAAGTCTCAAGGTGCTGAGCGGCGCAAGTATCAACGGCACGCCGAATGCCAGCTTGATCAGCACTTCCAGGAACAGGATCTGGGACACGGTATGGGCAAGTCTCTCAAAGATATAGAGCAGGCCACAACGGCCAGACGTGTTTCAATTAGAACCTGACCTGTTCCAGGGGGCTGGTTGTTGCGACGCGTCGGGTCGGCGAAAGCCGCCGCTCAACATGCTCTGGGCAGAACGCTATGACCGCGTCAACGGCCCATCTTTTCGTTCTGCTTCTGCCACCACTCGTCGGTGCCCATCTTGGGTCCGTTGTCCACGTCTTCTGCGCCATCGAACAGTCCCGAGAAGAAACCGCCCTCATCCTTGGCAGCGACTTGCTTTTGCTGGCGTGGCGTGTAGTCGCCAGCGAGATGGCGTGTGAGATCCTCCTTGATCTCCTTCGACTTCGCGTCGGTGCAATAGCCCTCCTTGGCAGCGATTCCGCGCGATATGCCGTTGAATGAGACGTCATACATCTTTTCGACCTTGGCCACGTCGGCAATCGCGGTGCCCTGCGTGGCCTCGGCGGCGAGGAACTGCTGCTTGAGTTTCACCGGATCGAAGAAGAAGCCGCACTTGACCGCTCGTGCGGACGTCGATCCGACTTGGAAGGCGCGCTGGGTCGGATCATTCTTGATCGCGGGCTCCGCGGCTGGCGCAGCCACCGCCGCGCCACCTGCGGGCGCGTTGGCGTTGTCCGAAACCGATCCCGTCGAAAGCGAGGGGAGCGCCGGACCTCCCGAGCAGGCGGCAAGCAGCAGGGCTGCCGCAGCCGTCGACAAGCTGGCAAATAATTTCTTCATTGAAATTCTCTCAGATTCCCTCGTGCCCTGTCCGGCAACATCGCCCGCCCACCGATCCACGTCAATTGCACACGAAAGCGGCATGTGGACGGAATGCGGAAATCGGCCGATCTGCAACACAATTTGACCGGTCAGCGCGTCGGATGAGACGGGTGGGGGCAGCGGTTCGAATACCGCTAATTGCCGGGGCCAGGTCGCCGGTGGATCAGCGCATCAGCTCCCGAATCGCCCGGTCCAGGCCGTCGAGTGTCAATGGAAACATCCGCCCGCCCATCAGTTTGCCAATCAGTCCGATCGACGGCGTCCAGCCCCAGTGAGCTTGCGCCACCGGGTTGAGCCAGATCGTGTGGGGGTAGATGTCGGCGACACGCTGCAGCCAAACCGCGCCGGCCTCCGGGTTCATATGCTCCACCGCACCACCCGGATGCGTGATCTCATATGGACTCATCGAGGCATCACCGACGAAGACGACCTTGTAGTCGGAGGGGTAAGTGTGCAGCACGTCGAAGGTCGCCGTCTTGTCCGACCAGCGCCGCTCGTTGTCCCGCCACACGCTCTCATAAAGGCAGTTGTGGAAGTAGTAGTATTCCAGGTGCTTGAACTCCGTGCGTGCTGCTGAGAACAGCTCTTCCACGGCCCGGATGTGCCAGTCCATCGACCCGCCGACGTCGAAGAACATCAGCACCTTGACGGCGTTGCGCCGCTCTGGCCGCATCTTGATGTCGATGTAGCCCTTGTGTGCGGACGAGCGTATCGTATCGTCGAGGTCCAATTCGTCGAGCGCGCCTGTGCGCGCGAACTGCCTAAGCTTCCTCAGCGCGACCTTGATGTTGCGCGTGCCGATTTCGATCTGGTCGTCGAGATCCTTGAACTCTCGCTTGTCCCACACCTTTATGGCGCGGCGGTTGCGGTTTTCCTTCTGGCCGATGCGCACGCCGGCCGGATTATAACCGTAAGCCCCATAGGGCGATGTGCCGCCTGTGCCGATCCACTTGTTGCCGCCGGAGTGGCGCCCCTTCTGTTCCTGAAGGCGCTTCTGCAGCTCATCCATGATCTTGTCCCACCCGCCGAGCGCTTCGATCTGCGCTTTCTCCTCGTCGGTCAGGTGAAGCTCTGAGATGGCGCGCAGCCACGCGTCGGGAATTGCGACGGTCTGTGCCTCGCTCATCAGGTCGAGACCCTTGAAGACGTGGCCGAACACTTGGTCGAAGCGATCGAGATGACGCTCATCCTTCACCAGCGTTGCGCGCGCGAGATAATAGAAGTCCTCCACCCGGCGTGAGGCGAGATCGGCCGCAAGCGCCTCCATCAGCGTCAGGTATTCCCGCAGCGTCACCGGTACCTTGGCTGCCTTCAATTCGTGGAAGAATGTCGTGAACATGGCTCCTCGCCCAGATAGCCGCTGAACCAGTCGAGGTTGCGAAAGCCGTTGCCTTGACCGGACAACGTCAGCCTATCGCACCCGTCGGCCGACCTCCAAAGCGAAAGAGGCCGCTCGGGTGAGCGGCCTCCTTGATTTGCTTTTGGTGCTGCGGATCAGAAGTTGATCAGCGCGCCGAACTTGACCATGTGCAGTTCGTCGAGATCGGTCTTTGCGCCATCAATAGTATATTCACCATCCATGTTGCGATAGGCGAGCCAGATCGACATCGCAGCCGCATCAATCTCTTGGACGATGCCAAGGCCCCAACGGCGCAATTCACTGCTGGCAGATACGTCAGCGTCAGTCGCATCGAGCAGGAACTGCGACGTCATGTCGTCGTGGTTGGCGTACTCACCATAAAGAACGGTGTGGCCAAGAGCGTTCCACTTACGGCGTAGACCCGCCTTAATGTACCAGTGATCGTTATCACCCTGCTGAATGTCGCCACCAGCTCCGTCACCGACGGCGTCAGGCGCGAAATTGTCGTTGTTTTCATGTCCGTAAGCGCCGTAGACGAACAGGCCGGTCGGGACATGCTGGACGTAGGCGCCAATCTGGAAGTAGTCGCTGTCACGACGCAAAACTCCGCCAAAAGAACTCTCATCAGAGTTGTGCGAGTAAGCGGCAGCGACGGCAACCTTGATACCGTTGAACTCGCCGGCATAACGCGCAGCAACGTCCCAGAAGTCGTCTTCACCCCAACTCGAGCTGACGGAGAAGCCGCCAAATGTCGGAGAGTCGTAGCGAACTGCATTGAGCGGCACGCCGTTACAGTCTGCGGCGATGCCCAGTGAGATGTGACCGCAGTTCGCAATATCACCCCAAGTGAAACCGGTGCGAGCCCCGTTCGACAAGGTAAAGAAGGCAGGACCGTCGAAGATCACCCAGTTGGCGGGGACGAGCGAACCCGAGCCATCGACGAGGATGGCTACGTTATCCGAGGCGTGGCTCATCTGGCCCATGGACAGTTTGCCGAGGCGGTCGGAGTTGATGAACCAGTAGGACTGAAGCAGATCGACCTTGGGTCCACTGCCGTCATCTTTGTCCTGATTCAGAGCGAGCGGTTCGTTGGAGTTCGTCTCGACTTGAATAACGTAACCGGCCTGATAACCCGGCGCGATGGTTGCTTGCCCTGTCAGCTTGAAGTGGCTGGAGAGCGTCGTGCCAATGCCGCTGACGTAAACATTCGACTCGACGCCGTCGTCCCACCACATGACCTGCTCAGCAACCCAGCCGGAAACGGTCAAGGATACTTTGCGGTTGCCCTTGCGGACAGTGGTGGCTTCGAGTTCTGAGATGCGCTCTTCGAGGTCAGCGCAGCAGTTGCCGCCGAGATCGGCGGCGGAGGCGCCCGTCGTCAGTCCGCCTGCAAGCAGACCGGCAGCGGCAAGCGCGCTCAGGCTATGTCTTCTCATTAGTCTTCTCCCAATCTGCGTTGGCATTAAGACGGCGGACACAGAACTGAACGCAAACCAAAACGCGCCCTCTCAATCACGGCCAACCGTTGTCTTCCCGTTGGCCGCATGCTTCGGAGATTCATTGATTCTCTCTATCGCCACAATCGCGCGTGCCATGTCCGATCTTCGCGGGACTCTGTATGTGGCGATCGCGCCACGGACGCAGTTAGGCATAGAGCGGATTGATTTTCTTTAATATGTTGAATTACAATTGTTTATTCTGATTTGGCTTCTGTCTGTGGACTTTTGTGCAAGATGTGGATTTTGGGCAAAAGATCGGGTGCGCCTACGCTGTGAAGCCTGCTGCGTTGCTGGCGTGTGGCATGCCAACGGCGCCCTGTTTGCTGATTTGCGCCCGTGTGCAGCCGCCGGACGTCGGCGTTTGGGCTGGGATCAGTGGGCGCGCGGCAGCTTGGCCGGGAAGGCGCCGGCAGCATGACAAGGTCGAAGAAAAACAAGAAAGCCGCCCGGCGAGGGGCGGCTTTCGTGGGTCTATGTCTGAAGTGCCGGCGATCAGAAGTTGATCAGCGCGCCAAACTTCACGATGTGGAGTTCGTCGAGTTCTGTCTTGGTTCCGTCAATTTTGAACTCGCCGTCCATGTTGCGATAGGCGAGCCAGATCGACATTGCGGCCGCGTCGATCTCCTGAACCACGCCCACGCCCCAGCGACGCAGCTCGCTGCTTGCGCTGTTATTCGCGTCTTGGCGGTCCAACAGGTATTGTGACGTCATGTCATCATGGTTGGCATACTCGCCGTAAAGAACCGTATGGCCAAGCGGGGTCCAGCGCTGACGGATACCGGCCTTGACGTACCAGTGATCGTTGTCGCCCTGCTGAATCTCATCGCCATTGCCATTGCCCTCAGGGTCGGGTGAGAAGTTGTCGTTGTTCTCGTGCCCATAGGCGCCGTAGACGAACAGGCCGGTCGGGACGTGCTGGAGATAAGCACCCACCTGGAAATACCCGCTGTCGCGACGAACAAAGTTAAGCTCCGGGAAGGAGGACTCGTCGTTGTTCTGCGAGTAAGCCGCCGCAACGGCCAGCTTGAAGCCAGCGAATTCGCCGGCGTAGCGTGCTGCGACATCCCAGAAGTCATCCTCGCCCCAAGATGCCGACACCGAGAAGCCGCCGAACGTTGGTGAGTCATATCGCACCGCGTTCAGGGGAATGCCGTTGCAGTCGGCGGCGATACCCAGCGACGTGTGACCGCAGGCCGCGATATCGCCCCAAGTGTAGTTATTCACAAAATTGCCGCCAGAGCGCAAACGGAACGACGTCCCGTCGAACAGAACCCAGTTGGCCGGTACGAGCGAGCCCGAACCATCGACCAGAATGGCCGTGTTGTCTGAAGCGTGGGAAAGCTGGCCGACGGATACCTTGCCGAGGCTGTCACTCTTCAAGAACCAGTAGGACTGGAGAAGGCTCACGCCCGGTCCGCCACCGTCGTCGTCCGATTGGTCTACGACCGTCGGATCGCCGGAGCCGGTCTCGACGTGGATCACGTAGCCAGCTGACCAGCCGGGAGTGATCTGCGCGGCACCCGTCAATTTGAAGTGGCTGGCCAAGGTGACGCCAACGCCAGTGACGTAGACATTCGATTCCGTGCCGTCGTCCCACCAAGTCAGCTGCTCGGCGACCCAGCCGGAAATTGTCAAGGAAACCTTGCGGTTACCCTTGCGGACGGTGGTTGCCTCGAGCTCTGCAATGCGCTCCTCGAGGTCGGCGCAGCAATTACCACCGAGATCGGCGGCCTGGGCAGTGCCCACCGAAAGTCCGCCAGCGAGCAGACCAGCGGCCACGGCGGCGCCGAAACTATACTTTTTCATTTTTACCTACTCCCGTCTGCTTACTTCTGCGCGGCTGCCGAAATGTGACCCCCGCGACGCATAGGCGGCTGCCCGGCCCCCACCGAATCACCGCTTCGGGCATGAAATTAATCAGAAGCCTCAGGCAAGGGGAACCGGTGTTGGCGGCTAGTCCTGTGGATTGCGGATCGCCAGTGGCGTTGATGCAACGCACATTGGGGACGAAAAATTGGGAGCTTGCCGGTTGAATGTGCAAGATCAGTCAATTGTGGAAAATCCATCGGCATGCAGTCTATCGCGCGGCCCTGTGGATCAGTTGGCGCGCGATCAGCACGATGAACACCACCGCGAATGCCGAGCCATGGGTGATCATGACCATATCGGGCCGGTCTGCATATTGGGACAGGACGAACTGCTCGTAGAATTTGGGCTGGAAGCGCTCCACTTGACCATAAAGCGTTCGATACTGGTCATGCATGGCGTCGAGCAACAGGTACGCCTTCACCAGGGCCGTACCGTTGATGTATTCGAACGCCGCCACACCGAAGAGGGCGATGAGGCGGGCGGCGGCATTCCAGCGATCCACGGCTTCGCTATAGATGAATAGCAGGGCGAACAGGGCGATATGCACGGTGATGAACACCTGCCAGATGAAATCGATCTGGGTCCGCGTGTCGATGATCGCCTCGATCAGCACGCCTTCCTGCAAGACACTCGCATCCATTGCGCAAAGCGCTCCCTCGACGCCACAACCGGGTCGCAACCCATGCCCCACGCGTTTGTGCCATTGATCAGAGCGGCTTGCCATGGCTGCGGCGCAGCTCGGCGACGCCGCACCAGCGCATCCGTAGCTGATGTGTGCAGGCTTCAGCATGAAAAACATTCTAAAAAACAACGAACTGGGTCGGTTGTGTGTTGCCACGAAACATGACGGCGATCCAGGCGCGCTGTGGCCCATTTGGCACGGCAACGGTGACGGCTCACGCTTGTAAAGCCGAGGCAACCGCAACTTTCGGTAGCCGGCCCTCCCGACGGCGTCTTGCGCAGGTCAGCCGCTAACGGTCGATTCTGGTCGAGCGGGGCGGTGCTGTGTCGCTCGTGGTTTCCCCCTTGCGCAGGACGCGGATCACCTCGCTGACGAGGTCGCGCACGCGGATCGGTCTTGCCTCGATGAAGGGAAGCGGCCGGCAGACCTCGATGGCCGCTGCGCCGATCCGCGCCGTAAGTGCTCCGTTGAACACGCCTTCGCCAAGGCGCCGCGACAGGCGCCGCACGAGATCCTGGCCAAGGAACTGGCCGATGAGGTCATCGGTCATGGCGATGCCACCCGTCGCAATGATGTGGGTGACGACCATCCGCCCGAGCTTTAGCGCACCGAGCGCACCGGGACGTCCGCCATAGAGCGTGGCGAGGCCGCGCAGCATCCGCACATTTTCGATCAGCACGTAGAGTATGGCGAACAGGAAGATGGGAGAGATCGCCGTGACGACGCTGACCCGCTTGGCCGACGTCAGAATGGCGCGGCGTGCCTCGGTATCGAGCGGAGCGACAAGCTCGCGCTCCGCCAGTGCCATAAGGCCACCGGCGTCGTGCACGTCGCGCTCGTGCTCACGGAACCGGGCCAGCCCCCATTTGAGATCATCACGTCCGGCATAGAGGGCACGGATCCTGCGCACGGCGGCACGCTCCGACTTTGCGTCGTTTGTCTCGATCGCGCGGGTGACGTCCGATTTGATTCGCGTGAGCCGCGACAGTCGCGAGAAGCCGACAAACTCGCGAACGACGAGGACGCCAGCCGCCACCGCAGCGAGGATCATCAGGCCGTACGCTGTCCAGCCGATGATGTCGTCGCGTGCCAGGGCCGCCGAAATGAGGCGCGCGAACCATGCACCGAGGCCGAGCAGGAAAAGGCCGGTCAGCGCGGAAAACAGAATGCCACCCCAGCCAATCCCCCGTTTCAGATCGGCAACGGTCGGCCGCCCACCGCTCACCGCGCCGGCCGCACGGTCGGCGGGCAGCACGCCGGAAGCGTCGGCTTCCTCCGCCGTTTCGTATCCGGGTCCGGTCGCAGCTTCTGCCGGCTCACTCATCTTCAATGCCGGGTCGTCGGGCGCGAACGCGCGCGGACGCCGGCGCTGGTCATGTTTCGTCATCGCAGCCGATCTCCGAGCAGGAAATCCAATGCACGGTCGAGGCGGATATGCGGCATGGCCACCGGCTGCCCGTCCGAGGCGGCAAGCGGCAGTCGCGGCGGCCGGAAGCGAATGACGTCGATCTGCCGTTGCCCGGCGGGCGTGGCATGAGCCGCCTCGATCGCCGCAGCGGGATCTTCGGGCAGATCGCCGGGGAATACGG
Source organism: Hyphomicrobiaceae bacterium (assembly GCA_036768475.1). Taxonomy (GTDB): domain Bacteria; phylum Pseudomonadota; class Alphaproteobacteria; order Rhizobiales; family Hyphomicrobiaceae; genus JAEUMD01. The sequence goes on from DAIPMW010000022.1 coordinate 8,325, forward strand.
CAACCTCCGTCATCCCATCGAACACGTTCCCATCGATGGTCTCGCCAGGAAGCGGCGTGCCCATGATACAGGCAAGCTCTTCACCGCCGCTCCTGACCTCCGCCTCTCGCGTGGCCCGCAGCGCGGCGACTGCAAGAACCTTTACTTCTGCGCCGGCAGTCTGAGCGCGCGCAATGGCGCGGTCGGTGATGTGGCGCAACAGTGCCTCGAGCCGGTCGTGGTCAGCGTGGTGCAGATGATCGGCTTTTGTCGCCGCGAACAACAGGTGATCGACGCGCTTTGCCAGCAGCGACGACAGCCATGAGTTGAGGCCCGGTCGGAACGCTTGCAGCGCCCCTTCCAGTGCACGTTCGAGATCGTTCAGAGCATCCGCCCCGCCGTTCAATGCGCCTAGTGCATCGACCAGGACAATCTGCCGGTCGATCCGGCTGAAATGATCGCGAAAGAACGGCCGAACGATGTGTGTCTTGTAGCTGTCGTAACGACGCTCTAGGAGTGCCGCCAAGGCCGCATGCTCGCCGCCGGCTTCACTGATGCCGGATGCAGTTGCCAGCGGGAAGAAGGTGAGCAGCGGCGAGCCCTCGTGGTCGCCGGGCATCAGGAAACGGCCCGGTGAAAGCGTCGCAATCCCGCCATGCGCGGCGCGTGCCGCCGCTAGGTAGTCGGTGAAAAGCTTGGCACCTTCCAGCGCGATTTGCTCGGCATCGCGCTGGCGCTCATCGGTCCGCGCGATGCGGTCGAGGAAGGCGATGAAGGTCTGTGCTGACGGAAAGCTACGGTGGTCATTGACGTGCTTCAGCGTTTCTGCTGCCCAGTCGCCGTAGCCCTGCTCCAGAAGCGCGAGGTCGGTCAGCCACTCACCGGGATAATCGACGATATCGACATGCAACCTGGCAGGTCCCAGCATGCGCCGCAGCGTTCCCGTCGGCTCGTATTCGATGGTCACGCGCAATTGCGAGATACGCCGCGTCGAGGATGGCCATTGAGGCGGATCGCCGGATAGGGCTGCGAGGTGGCGCTCATAGTCAAACCGGGGAACGGCGTCGTCGGGCTGCGGCTCCAGGTAGGCGCGCAATATGCGCCCTTCCGCGTGCGGCTTGAAGAAGGGCAGGCGGCCGCCCACTACGAGATTGCGCACGACAGACGTGATGAACACGGTCTTACCCGCCCGCGACAGTCCCGTGACGCCCAGGCGAAGCGATGGGGTGATCAGGTCGGAGACGAAGCTGCCGGCCTGGCGCAGCGCGCCTGAAGCGGATTGTGTCAGGGAATCGATAGCCAACCGGGAAGCCTCATTGCGGGCAGTTCTGCCAGGAGCCAGATCGCCCGAGACGCAAGCGGTTGTGCTTTCGTCAAAGGGGCCTGGCAGCCACTCAAGCAGGACCTGAGAGCAGGTCGCGACGGCACGCACGAAAAGCTCCGGCGTGAACCCGCTCTAAAGTGGCGGTTCCGCCCACCGACTGCAAGACCGGTCACATCCTGCAGCCTTGCCGTGGCGGACTGCCACAGATGGTCGGCCATGGATGATCGTACCGTCTTTCAGGCGCCGTAAACGAGAACGAATACTCCAGCGCCGATGACGACGACGCCCATCATCACGATTGTCGCAGATCTCATGAATTCGATTATCATAGCACGTCCCCTCTTCTTACCGGGGCGTTGGAACGGCGTGCAGAAAATGCGCGCATGGATCCATGGACCCATGAGAGCACATTCGTATGAAGGATCCGTTTCCGCTGTTCCCTGGGAAACAGGGGCATCGCCTGTGGGCTCCTCGATTGGCCGGCTCGCGCACGCGCCTGGGGCCGTAGAGAGCAGGGGGGATACATGCGCGAGCCCGGGAGACCGCGGGCAAGCGATGTCAGCCGTAGAAAATCACGAACACGCCGGCACCGATGACGATTGTGCCCATCAGGACAATGGCGCCCGAACGAAGGAACTCGACCATTTCGTCTCTCCGTGAGCTGCCCCAGCCTTGAGCCTGGGGCGCTGTTCAAAATGGGAGTGAATTGGTAGGCCTTGGAGGCTGAACCACGTCTGATACGCGCGTTTATCCGCCATTCATGCGCGCGCTGCCGCGCAAGAGATCAACCGTGCGCCGCGGCGGCCTGCTCGATCACGTCGAGAACTTCGGTCAGCGGGATGGTAAAGGCGCCGGCCTCTCCAGCCTCGTAGGGCTCGCGCCACTGCAGATACGCCTCTGCAAACGCAGGATCGTCGGCGGTTGGTCCGTCGCTCTCCACAAGCTCGGTGACGGCAGCGCGCAAGACCTCCGCCGTCACCGGTGCATGCGGAAGCTGAGTTTGCACGCCGCCCTCGACGAAAGCATTGCGGATGTGCACTCCGGTCATAGCGATGCAACAGATCTGTCCAAGCTCCGCATCGTCGATGACGGCCAGCACAGCGGCATGCGCGTCGCCATCCTGTCGCCGGCCAAGAACCCGCCACACTTGCCCTGCCTCGAACCTCATTGCCATCGCCAACCTATCCTTGCCGTCCAGATCGTTATTGGTCCTGCCGACCATTTCCTATAGTGCATGCGGGCTCACAAGCCGATTGTTGCAGCGCGGCCCGCAGTCTCTCATTATCCTGTTTTGGCTCTGCTGTGCGAGTACCCATGGCAGCGCAGCGGCACCTTGACGGTGAACGTCTGAACCGCCTCGCCATGTTGGTTGCGCGTCGTATTGCGCATGATGGCATACTACGATCCGGCCGCGAGTTTGATGGCCGTAGCTCCAGGATCTCGATCTCGACCTGCAGCGTATCCCCGGGCTGGGTCGGGCGCAGCTACATCAATTCGCCGCCTGCGCCGATGACACCACCCGCCAGGGTTACGTCTCGACGACAAGCGACATCATCAGTGCAGCCGTATGCCAGCCGCTGGTAACAAACCCTATGTGCGCGATGGCGAGTTCAGGAACAGGGCAAGTTCCAGTGGATCGGGATCGATAGGCTTCCGCTTACGCAACGGCGCTTATATGATGACGGAATTTCCCGCTGGAGACGGGTCCCCGCAACTCCAGGTAGCTCATTTTGCAAGAACAAGATGAAAGCAGCTCCGATGTCGAACCAACCAGCCACTCCCGCGCAGCCCAAAGTCTCTTATCCACCCGGTTCGGTGCGCATGCGTCCCAGGCTCGACGCACTCGCGCGCAACTGGGGATGGGTCATGGCGCGCGGCATCTTTGCCATTATCTTTGGTTTCCTCACGTTCGCTTGGCCTGGACTGACGCTTCTAACGCTCGTGATCTTTTATGGCGCCTTTGCATTGGTTGACGGCGTGGCCTCGCTCGTCGCCGCGGTCACGAAGGGTGCGCCCGCACCACGGTGGTGGTTGGTGCTTGTTGGCCTAATCGGAATTGCCGCTGGCCTGGTGACGCTGTTCCACCCGGCCATTACGGGAATCATTCTGCTTTATTTCATCGCATTCTGGGCCATTGCGACCGGCGTCTTCCAGATCATCGGCGGCATCGCTATGCGCAAGGAGATCGAAGGAGAATGGCTGCTGATCCTGAGCGGTATTCTTTCCGTCGTGTTCGGTGGCTTCATGATCGTCTATCCGGTCGCCGGCGCACTAAGCGTCGCCTTCCTCATTGGCATGTTTGCTATCCTGCAAGGCGTCATCCTGATCGCGTTCTCATTGCGCCTTCGCCGGATGGCTGAAGTGAAGATTTGAAACCTCACGGGGTGTGTCTCGCGCGCGCTTTGGCGCCCCAGCGTTCGCGCGCCAGCGTGGCACGCTGCAGCCGCCTGCGGCACACCCCGACGCGGTACAGGTCACGAAAGCTTGTGGCAGGATCTGTGCCTTACAAGCGATCATCATTATTTGAGCCGTGGTCTCTGCGAGACCCTGCTGAGCCACGGCTGTCAACGCGAATGAGCCGGTCGTCGTGAATGAGCGAGTTTCGATCAAGCTGCCGTGTTTTGGTTTTTCAGGGAGGCAATCGTCGCGTTGACGCGGTCGAGCATCGCCGTTCCGTGACCCGGCGCAGGATCTGTCGGCATTCCCTCGCTGGTTGCCGAAAGCTCATCCTGTATCTGCTGCGCCCAACGTTCGAGCGAAGCAATCTTCTCCCCGCGCGTCAATCCGCGACTTTCGGCCAAATTCTCTGGCGTGCCAAACTCGCGCTCCGGATCGAAGCGGGCAGACTTACTCTTCATCGACAGAATTTCACCGGACATCATAACCTCCTGCTGGCTGCTTGGCATTGAGGCACGACTTCACCGTTCACGAAAGGCCGCATCCCTCGGGCGCGCAGAGGCGCGGCTTGGCACTTTCTCATCGCCCCGGCCATTCACAACGCCTGATCATCACGCCGGTTCCATTACGCGGTAGACCGGGCGCTCCCATATCGGCAAATCGTCAAAACGCGGACGACGCACGCCGATCCGCGCCAGCGACTGAATCTGGCCGCGCAATCAGGTGCACCGCTTCAGTCGCAACATGCTTTCCCCGCGTGTGATTATGAGTTCGTCGTCGTCCGTTTCCAGCGTGAATGCGTCAGTTTGCATGGTGCCTTCTACGGTGCAATTCGCATTGATCTTCCAGCCGTTGGCTGACGGTGCGATGGAGGTGAAGGTGCAGTGTGCCTCGTGCTGATCATAACCATTGGCTGTGAACACGATGGGTGCACCGGGTGCATCCTGGGCCTTCTGGCATTGGTTCGCATCGACACCCCAAGTGCCGACATAGCCTGGAGCGGCGGCCTGTGCTGGCGCTACAAGCATTGCAAACAATTCGGTGGCGAAGGCGAAGGAGATGGCGCAGAGAGCGCTCTTCAACATGGGCAGGCATCCTGGAGAACTGTATCGGAATAATTGATAGCACGGGATTCTGGCCACCATACGCTGCTTCGTATCGAAATTGCGCATTTCATATAGCGAGACGCCGCACAGATATCCGCGCGTAGGCATATTCCGCTGGCGGTTGCTCGCGATCGGTTTCATTGGCTTTATTCTTATGCACGGAGGAACGCGGAACCCTGCAATATCGTGCGGCGTTGGTTCATCACACGTTTGCCGTTCCAAAGGCCCGACACGTCGTCGGAACGGCTCAAAACGGAGGCCAGCGATGAAACGATTTACGATGGCAACTTTAGCAGCCGCGATCGACGTTGCGCTCGCGATGTCGTCCGCCCACGCCGATTCCATCAGTTCTGTTGAAGGTGCTCGTGCCAAGGATCGTGCGGGCATGTATCTGAGCGAAGAGGAGATCGAAAGTCTGCGCAAATACAATAATGATAACGATGACGGGCCGGGCTACGCCTATTCCGGCAGCTATACCTATGGGTATGGCGGCTACGGTTATGACGGGTTGCCCGGCACGTATAGCGATGTATATGGCGACGTGAGCGTTTACATCGACCCCGACGCCGACGGTGCGTACGGTTACGACTAGGGCGGTCAGGTTTTGATTCACGTCTGGCCGTTGTGGCCTGCTCTGCCTCTTTGTTTGGGAACCTCAATCACAGCCTCGATGGAAGCAGTCGTGCTCCCATCTCAGCCGATCAGGCTCTAGGGATGCCTCTGCGACGGCGTCCTTCGGTCTGCTGCTTCTGTTAGGATGTCCGACAGATTGTCATCCTCGGCTTCACCCCGAGGATCCAGGCGTCAACGAGGGAAGGCGGTGGTATTCACGTGTGCTCCCCTCACTCCGCCGCCTGTTTCCTGCCTCCGCGTCCGTTCTTGGTGCGGCGCGCCTTCGTTGCGTTCTCGGCGGCGGATGAGGCTGATCCGCCCCCTGCTGCGCTGCCCTTCGCACGTCGTCCCAGCAGCTCTTTCAGATACGCACCCGTATAGCTGCGCGCGCACGCTGCGACGTCCTCGGGCGTTCCGGCCACGACAATCTCGCCGCCGCCGTCGCCGCCTTCGGGGCCCAGATCGATGATCCAGTCGGCGGTCTTGATGACCTCCAGATTGTGCTCGATGACGACGACAGTGTTGCCGGCGTCGGCAAGCTCATGCAGCACCTCCAGAAGTTTTGCAACGTCGTGGAAATGCAGACCCGTCGTCGGCTCGTCGAGAATATAGAGCGTGCGGCCGGTAGCGCGCCGCGACAGCTCCTTGGCCAGCTTGATACGCTGCGCTTCGCCGCCCGACAGCGTCGTCGCCTGCTGGCCGATCTTGACGTAGCCGAGGCCGACCCGCGCCAGCGTCTCCAGCTTGTCGCGGATCGAGGGCACCGCCTTGAAGAAGTCGGCGCCTTCCTCCACCGTCATGTCGAGGACGTCGGCGATCGACTTGTCGCGGAAGCGCACCTCAAGCGTCTCGCGGTTGTATCGCTTGCCCTTGCACTGATCGCAGATCACATAGACATCGGGCAGGAAGTGCATCTCGATCTTGATGACGCCGTCGCCCTGGCACGCTTCGCAGCGCCCGCCCTTCACGTTGAAGGAGAAGCGCCCAGGCGCATAGCCGCGCGTCTTGGCATCGGGCAGGCCCGCGAACCATTCACGGATCGGCGTGAACGCGCCTGTGTACGTCGCCGGATTGGAACGCGGCGTGCGCCCGATCGGCGACTGGTCGATGTCGATCACCTTGTCGAGGTGTTCCAGACCAACGATCTTGTCGTGCTCGCCAGGATGCTCGCGCGCGTTGTTGAGACGCCGGGCAACCGCCTTGTAGACGGTGTCGATGAGCAGCGTGGATTTGCCACCGCCCGATACGCCTGTGACGCAGGTCAGAAGACCCAGCGGAATTTCGGCCGTCACGTTCTTGAGGTTGTTGGAGCGTGCGCCGATCACCGTCAGGGCCTTGCCCGGCACCGGCCGGCGGCGCGTCTTCGGCAGCGGGATCTGCCGCACACCGCAGAGGTATTGCCCGGTGAGACTGTTCTCGTCGGCCATAATATCGTCGGGTGAGCCTTGCGCGACGATTTCGCCGCCGTGTACGCCGGCGCCCGGACCGATATCGACGACATGATCGGCGGTGAGGATCGCATCCTCGTCGTGCTCGACGACGATGACGGTATTGCCCAGGTCGCGCAGATGCCGGAGCGTCGCGAGCAGACGATCATTGTCGCGCTGATGCAACCCGATCGACGGCTCATCGAGCACGTAGAGCACGCCGGTAAGGCCTGAACCGATCTGCGAGGCAAGCCGGATACGCTGCGATTCACCGCCCGAGAGCGTGCCTGACGAACGCGACAGCGTCAGATATTCCAGCCCCACGTCGTTGAGGAACTGCAGCCGGTCGGTGATTTCCTTGAGGATGCGTGTGGCGATCTCGGACTGTTGCTTCGTGAAGATCCCGGGCAGTTTCGCGAACCACTGGTTTGCCGTGCGGATCGACATGTTGGTGACTTCGCCGATATGGAGCCCGCCGACCTTCACGGCGAGCGCCTGCGGTTTGAGGCGATAGCCGTGGCACGCTTCGCACGGATGCGAACCCTGATAGCGCGAGAGCTCATCGCGCACCCAGTCGCTGTCGGTCTCGCGCCAGCGCCGCTGGATGTTGCCGATCACGCCCTCGAAGGTCTTGACCGTGTGATAGTCGCGCACGCCGTCGAAGTAGGTGAACTTGATCTCCTCATCCCCGGAGCCATAGAGGATGGCGAGCTGCACATGCTTGGGCAGCCGCTCCCACGGTGTGTCCATCTTCACCTTGTAGTGCCGGGCCAGGCTTTCCAGCGTCTGCTCATAGTAGGGCGAGGTGGCGCCAGTTTTCGCCCACGGATAGACCGCGCCATCACCCAGCGAAAGAGAGCCGTCGGGCACGACGAGATCGGGCTCGAATTGCAGTTCCGTGCCGAGGCCGTCGCAGGTCGGACAGGCGCCGGCTGGCGCGTTGAACGAAAACAGCCGCGGCTCGATCTCATCAATGGTGAAGCCGGAAACCGGGCAGGCGAAGCGGGCCGAGAATGTGATGCGCTCGTGCGTGTCGTTCTTCGACTTGTTGGCGCCTTCCGTTTCCGACTTGGGCAGCGGCTTGTCGGCAAACTCGGCGTAGGCGAGGCCGTCCGAAAGGTTGAGCGCGGTTTCGAAACTGTCGGCGAGCCGCGTTGCGATTTCCTTCCTGACGACGATGCGATCGATGACCACATCGATGTCGTGCTTGAACTTCTTGTCGAGCTTGGGCGCGTCGGGGATCTCGTAGAAGGCGCCGTCGATCTTGACGCGCTGGAAGCCTTTCTTCTGCAGCTCTACGAGCTCCTTGCGGAACTCACCCTTTCTCCCGCGCGCGATAGGCGAGAGCAGATAGAGCCGCGTGCCTTCGTCCAGCGCCAAGACACGATCGACCATCTGCGAAACGGTCTGGCTCTCGATCGGCAGGCCGGTGGCCGGCGAGTAGGGCACTCCGACGCGTGCGAAAAGAAGGCGCAGATAGTCGTAGATCTCGGTGACGGTCCCGACCGTGGAGCGCGGGTTCTTCGAGGTCGTCTTCTGCTCGATCGAGATGGCCGGCGAAAGTCCGTCGATGTGATCGACGTCCGGCTTCTGCATCATTTCGAGGAACTGGCGCGCGTAGGCCGAAAGGCTCTCGACATAACGTCGCTGCCCTTCGGCATAGATTGTGTCGAAGGCAAGTGAGGACTTGCCGGAACCCGAAAGCCCGGTGAATACGACAAGCGCATCGCGCGGAATCTCGAGATCGACGTTTTTCAGGTTGTGCTCTCGCGCCCCGCGGACGTGGATCGTCTTCATGAGGCTGGGTGCGGGGGCTGCTGGCGTCTTTTGGGGTCGCTTGCTCATGGTCGTCCTGCTGTCTTGCCCCGTTGGTACCGGGTTGCGTCGCGGGCGGCAATCGGGACTAAATTGTCGCTTGTGCGTTATCTTCGTGCGGGGAAATTCTGCCGGCCACGCACGATCGCCATGTGTGGTGCTAATAAAATGAAATATCTGGAGTTTATTCATGTCTGTCGATCAGGCCGACCGCCGGCGCGTACCTGCCAAGCGCCAGGAGGGCGCCAAAGCGTCTGCCACGAGCGCCAAATCGGCAATAAGTCCGGCAACGGATAAAGGTGTGCCACTGTCAGGATCCACGCCGGTCGCGCGGGCCAAGCTCATTGTGCGCCGGGCACGCCTCGGCGACGTTCAGGCCATCGCCGAGCTCGGCCGCCGCGTCTATGCGCCCAATCCGTCGCTGACGCTCCGCATGATCCGCGCCCAAATCAACAACTTTCCCGAAGGCCAGTTCGTCGCCGAATATGACGGCAGGATCGTCGGCCATTGCGCCACCTTCATCATCTCAGGCGGCGTCGCCCTGAAACAGCACACCTGGGACGAGATCACGGGTAACGGATTTGCAGCCCGCCATAACCCGGATGGCGATTACCTCTATGGCATGGAGGTTTCCGTGGATCCGGCGTACCGGCGTTTGCGTATCGGACAACGGCTCTACACGGCACGTCGCAATCTTTGCGAGGAATGGGGGCTTAAAGGCATCGTGTTCGGCGGGCGGATGCCGGGTTACCAGCGTAAGCGCAGGCAGTTTCCCGATCCCATGGACTATGTCCGTGCAGTCCAGGCGCGCGAGCAGCGCGACCAGACGATCTCGTTCCATCTATCGAACGGGTTCGAGCCATTGGGCGTGCTCGAGGAGTACGACGTGGAGGATCAGCCGTCTGCAGGCAATGCCACGCACATGCTCTGGCGCAACCCGCGCTATCAGAGTGGGGAACATGAGAGGACCGACAGGCTGGCGCCGCAGCAGACCGTGCGCGTCTCCACCGTGCAGTTCCAGATGCGCGGGCTGTCCGACAAAAATGAATTCAAGAAACAGATCGAGTACTTCGTCGACGTGGCTTCCGACTATCGTTCTGATTTCATCGTGTTTCCCGAAAACATTACGCTGCAGCTTCTCTCGCTCGAAGAAAAACCGCTTCAGCCCAAGGAGGGTGTGGAACGCATCGCCGACTACACCGACTGGTTTGTCAAGTTCATGAGCCGGTATGCGGTTTCCTACAACATCAACATCATCGGCGGCACGCACCCCATCATCGAGAACAACGGCGACATCAAGAACGTCTGTTACGTTTTCCTGCGCGATGGCTCGGTACACGCCCAGGAGAAGATCCACCCGACGCCATCGGAAAGCTATTGGTGGAACATCAAGGGCGGAACGCGCGCGGAGGTCATCAACACTGACTGTGGACCGATCGGCATCATGATCTGTTATGATTCCGAGTTCCCCGAGATGGCGCGCCACCTGGTCGATCAGGGCGCCATGATTCTATTTGTACCGTTCTGTACCGACGAGCGCCGCGGCTTCCTGCGCGTGCGCTATTGTTGCCATGCACGCGCCATTGAGAACCAGGTCTATGTTGTGCTCTCAGGCGTTGTCGGCAATTTGCCGAACGTGGAGAATATGGACATCCATTATGCAGAAAGCTGCATACTGACACCGTGCGACTTCGCTTTCGCCCGTGACGGAATAGCCGCCGATACCGCGCCCAACACAGAGACGATTGCCTTTGCCGATCTCAACATCGCCGATCTGCGGGCCGCGCGAGGTGCAGGAACGACCCGCAACCTGCATGATCGCCGCTTTGACCTCTACCGCGTTTCCTGGCGCGACCAGCGCAGGAGACCGAAGGCGAGGTGAGGGACCCGCAGGCCCGGAAAATCAGCGCAGTGCCGATAGATGTCATGGGCGAACCGGGCCGGTAAAGTTGCGACTTTCATGTCACGCATGGGCCATATCGTCACGCAAGACGCCACAACACCTTGGCTCGCGATCCAGCAACGATTTAACGATTTAACGAGTGAGTCGTATCTGGGCAGGTCGGCACGCTCGTCGAACGATTTTCAGCGGGAGATATAGCCATGAGATTGATGCGCATTGTGGCGATGTTGGCTTTCACGGCCGCGGCACTGACCGCGATGACAAATGTGAGCCGGGCTGACAGCGGATCTGTCCAGATGACGCTTTACAAGGCGGGCTGGATCATCGGCGGCTCGGGCGGCTCTGGCACCCTGAATTTCCGCGGGAGAACCTATGGCCTGTCGCTTGGCGGCATCGACTATGGATTGGTCTTCGGCGGCTCGAAAACCAAATTGCGCGGCCAAGTCAAGAATATCAACAAGGCCTCCGACATCGAGGGCGTTTATGCAGCCGGCGGCGCAGGACTGGCGATCGGCAAGGGAGCTCGAGCCATTATTCTGACGAACCAGAAGGGGGCGGTGCTCGAACTGACGGGCTCGCAAGTCGGTCTGATCGCCAACTTGGACTTGAGCGGACTCGCGATCACGTTGAAGTGAGTGAGAACGCCACGAGGCCTTCAAAGCGATATGACCGCAGCTTAGCAATCGGAGCATGGGCAAAGGCGCCGGCCTCGGCCGGTCATTGCAGGCATGCGTGCCGGCAGAAAATGATTGGACGCAAAAGTATCATCGTGCATATCCATAAGCAGATCGTAATCGTGATACAAAGCACCGGCCCTGCGCCCGTGCCCATTCAACTGCCAATGTAGTGACATGGATGACCGTCGAAATTTTCTGTTCCTCAACGTAGGCCATTTCCTCGATCACCTGTTCACACTCATTTTCGCAACCGTCGCCGCCCTCGTGCTGGTGAATGAGTGGGGTTTTTCCTACGCTGAACTCATTCCCTATGCGACGCCGGGGTTCATAGCGTTCGGCATATTCTCGTTACCGGCGGGCTGGATCGCTGATCGCTGGAGCCGGGAAGGCATGATGTCCATCTTCTTCGTCGGCGTCGGCCTCGCCGCGATTGCAACATCGTTTGCGCAAACACCGTTGCAGATCGGGGCGGGGCTGTTCGTTGTTGGCTCGTTTGCAGCGATCTACCATCCCGTCGGACTGGCGATGATTGCGCGCGGCGGCGATACCAAGGGCATGGACATCGCAATTAATGGCGTGTGGGGAAATATGGGTGTTGGCAGTGCGGCGCTGCTGACGGGTTTTTTGATCGATCAGATCAACTGGCGGGCCGCGTTCTGGATACCAGGTATCGTTTCCATTCTGATTGGCGCTGCATACCTTCACGTCAACCGCAGCCGGATTGCATCGAGCAGCGCGACGAAAAAATCGCTCGCGGCGAGGCAATCTGCCAAGCTTGGCGAAACCGGTGACGCCGCATATCGCGCACTGCTGATCCGCGTTTCAGCGATCATCTTTTTCACAACGGCCGTTTCGAGCATCATATTTCAAGGCACGACATTCTCCCTGCCCAAGGTTTTCGATGAGCGTCTGGGCGGCATCGCACCGACCGCGACTATGGTCGGCTGGCTTGCCTTTATGGTCTTCGCCGCAGCCTCGCTGGCTCAGTTGATCGTTGGCAGTTTGATGGACCGTATCGGACCTAAACGGGTCTTCACCGGCGTGGCCATCATCCAGATCATCTTCTTCTTGTTGATGCCTGGGCTTTCCGACTGGCCCGCATTGCTCGTATCGCTGGGCTTCATGCTCGGTGCTTTTGGGCAGATCCCGATCAACGATTACATGATAGGCAAGCTGGCACGATCAGAGCTGCGCGCCTCGATCTATGGCACACGCTTTGTCGTCAGCTTTGCGGTCCTGGCGGCCGTTTTGCCGCTGATAGCGTGGGTCCATCACAACTGGGGCTTTGATGTCCTGTTCTACATCCTTGCAGCCTCCGCCGCAGCCATATTGGGTGCGGTGACTTTGCTGCCGGAACGGTTGCCGCAGGCGCAGCCCATCGCTGCCGAGGTGCCGGCCGAGTGACCCTCAGTCTGAATCTTCAATCACGGCGTCGATGGAAGCAGTCGTGCTTCCGTCTAGATCGCGTTCATGTTTGAAACCATGAACATGATCCAGCATCTTGTTTCGAGCATGGTTAGCTGAAGTGCTGCACACTTCAGCTAACCATGCCCTAGGTCGATCAGGCTCTAAGCGAGCGGTGGTTTGACGATTGGCTTGAACGTCTTGCGCGATCGTCAATCGCTGTGGTCGGTCAGCGCGATGAACTCCGGATCGTCCTGCGCATTGCGCTCGAATTTCAGGAAGTCATAGTAGCCGCAGTGCCCTTCGCCGGGGAATGAGCGGCATACCGAAGGCCGAGCCTTGTAGATCGTGCAGCGCCGCTGCTTGGTGTCGAAGAAGCGGCAGATCTTGCCATAGATCGTGTCCTTCTTGCGCCGCATCGCGTACTTGGCGCCATGCGCTTGCCTGGTGAAGGCCTTGCGCGCTTCATCGAAGGTCATGCCGTGGTGCTTGGCCAGCCGCTCTACATCGCGCTTATCGAGCTGAATGAGCGGATAGGAGCAGCAGTAACCCGGACATTTAAGACAGTCATAGAGTGGCATACAGTGGCCTTAGTCGGTCATGATGGTGAGCGGTGCTGTGCCTTCCAGCAGCGTCAGCGGCAACAGCCCCCCAATGAAGCGTGCGTCAGGGTCTGGATGAACGCTCATGCGGGTGAGGTCAAGGGCACAGTGCCCAACGCATGAGGATAAAGCCTGCGCATCTGCCGCCGGTCGGTGATAGAGCCAGGCAATGGACGTTTGAGCCAGGGGTGCACCGGCGCGCCGGCATATGCAACACCTGAATGCATCTGGCGGGCTCTCGATTGGCGCATGTGGGCCACACACCGGCCCCGCACCGAGCCGGCACGGGGATCGGAGGTGACCCGGCCACACTTTCTCCGCTATGGTCGGGCGCATTTTGCGGGGGTGGAAGTAGGGAGTCGTTCCGCATGGCAGACCCGGTGCGTGGCGTCGCGGACAGCGAGACGCCGGTCAACCCATATAGTCTGCTCGAGGCTGTCAATGCTTCGAGCGAGACCGCACACCGGGCGTGGCTGATTTTCCTGGCCCTGATGATCTATCTGATGGTGGCCGTGGCCGGTGTCACCCACCGGGATTTGCTGTTGGAGACCCCGGTATCGTTGCCGATCCTGCAAGTATCGATCCAGCTCACGCAGTTCTTCCAGTTCGCACCTGTCGTCCTCGTTCTGCTGCACATGGGTGTGATCTCACAACTCGTGCTCCTGGCGAGAAAAACGCTGGAGTTCGATCACGCGATCCGCCTGCTCGAGCTGAATGATCGCCGCCGCCACCCACTGCGTCTCGAGCTGCACAATTTCTTCTTCGTGCAGGCCATCGCCGGTCCGGAACGGTCCAGCGTTATGAGCGGCTTTCTTCATGCCATGAGCTGGCTGACGCTCGCCGTGCTGCCGGTGGTGCTGATTTTGTATATCCAGGTCGCGTTCCTGCCCTACCACGATATCGCCATTACATGGACGCATCGCATCGCGCTCGTTATCGACATCGCTCTGCTGGTGCTGATCGGCGTGTTCCTGATGCGCGCAGAGACATCGTTCTGGCAGGCCTTCTGGCGGACGACGCTGGCTCATCCCATCAGTTTCGGCATGACGGCGCTGGTGCTCACGTTGATCGGCATGCTCTCGTTCTTCGCCGCCACCATTCCCGGCGAGGCGCTCGACCGCATCAGCAAGTCCATGCTGGGCGTCGCTGAAGGTACCGACGCCAGCGGCAACCGGCGCTACGCGGGCGGCTTCAACATTCCGATTCTTCCCGCCAGCGCAGATGGCAGACTGTTCGGCATCTTCACAACCAATCTCGTCGTCACCGACAGCGATCTCGTTGCCGACAAGGACGTGACGCCGGGCGAGCCGACGCTGAAGCTCAGGGGGCGCGACCTCACCTTTGCAAAGCTGGACCGCTCAGACCTGCATCAGGCTGATTTCACCGATGCCGACCTGAGCAATGCAAGCCTCGTCGGCACAGATCTGCGCGGCGCGCTGATGCACTGTGCCGATCTCAACGAGCTGTTGCTCTCCAATGATCGCCACCGCGCCCATTGCGCATCGGCACGGCACGCAGATTTCTCGGGTGCGCGCCTCGATGGCGCACAGATGACGGGCATCGACCTGACCGAAGCCAGGCTTGAGGAAGCTCGGCTGAGCGATGCCAGGCTGACCTTCGCCACGCTCGCAGGCGCCAATCTGTCGAGCGCCGTCTTGGCCAAGGCGGATCTGACCGGAGGTGTTCAGGCGCAAGGGGCCAACTTCCTGCTTGCAGCGCTCCAGGGCGCGGATCTGACTGGTGCGCAATTGCAGTACGCCGACTTCACCAGCGCCGGCATGCAGGGTGTCGGATTGAACTATGCCGCTCTACAGTCCGCCGTGCTGCGCGATGCCGACCTCGAAGGTGCTGACATGCAGCAGACCAAGCTTTATGGCGCCGACATGACGGGTGCCAAGCTGCAGGGTGTTGACATGCGTTACGCCGCGATCTGGGCGGCCAATCCGCCCGCACCTTCCGCGCTGACGCTTGCCGATCTGACGAACGTGCAGTTGGCACCTCCCTCGGATGCCGAGCGCATGGCGGTGCAAGGACTGCTCGACAAGATGACGAGCGAGAAGACGCGCAAGCTCGTCGCCGAGGCCCTCGTACCAGTGCTCGACCAGAAGACATCGAAGGCCTGGGGCGCCGGTGGCGATGTTGTTAAGTGGCGCTCCATGGTGTCTCAATCGTCGAACGGCGCCGCCGATGCAACTTTCGCGGCGCAATTGACCGAATTCCTCGCTCAATCCATGTGCCGGCCGCGCTGGGCGAAAGGTTCGGTTGCGACCGGTATTGCCCGCCGCGCCCAGTCCGAACTCTTCCGCGGCGATATGCGGCTCATCGAACAGCGCCTGACGAGCGATAGTTGTCCGGCCGGCAAGGCTATTCCGCCGCGCGTCATGCAGGATCTGACGGCTGCGGTAGATCGGAATGTGGAGGAGGCAACGAGCGGTCTTCCGCGTTAGTCCCGCAAGGTATTCATTCGGGGCATGCCGCTGGACAGGCGTCGCTCAAAGGAACATAATACGAACATATAGGGTGTCCACAGTCGGGCCGTTGAGGATGGCTTGGCGCTTTGGCTGTGCCGCGGCGATGTGGCTGCGCTGCTTGTCGGGTGGATTTTCGGCCGGCGAAAGTGGTGGACAAGCAACTTGAACCGCTGGTCCTGGCAAGCATCAGTTCGCCCTACGGGGTAGGGTCGTGCGGAGATTCGCAGGCGCTGCCGGGTTCAGAGCAGCGCTGCGCTGTGCCTGCTGCGGACAGGAGCGGGCGTCACGTCTGATCTGGATCGCGTTCATGTTTGATGGAAACATGAACGCGATCCAGCACCTTGTTTCGAGCATGTTTTTCACGCTGAACCGCTGCACACTTCAGCGACACATGCTCTAGGCGGCTGCATGAGAGTGATGCGGCCACAGGAGAATACAAATGGTGCGCAAGCGTTGCACCACGCACGCCAGAGGCGAAGGAGTTCGATATGGCTGGTTCCGTCAATAAAGTCATTTTGGTCGGCAACCTCGGGCGCGATCCGGAAATTCGCCACACGCAGGACGGCCGCAAGATCGCCAACCTGCGCGTCGCCACCAGCGAGTCATGGCGTGACAAGACCTCCGGTGAGCGTCGCGAGAAGACCGAGTGGCATTCCGTCGTGATCTTCAACGACGGCCTCTGCAACGTTGCCGAGCGCTACCTGAAGAAAGGCTCCAAGGTTTACATCGAGGGCCAGCTCCAGACCCGCAAGTGGCAGGACCAGCAAGGGCAGGACCGCTACTCGACCGAGGTGGTGCTGCAGGGCTTTGGCGGCACGCTGACCATGCTCGACGGTGCGCCCGGAGGCGGTGGCGGACGTGCCGCGGCGATGCAGGAAAGCGATCAGACCGGCTACGGTGCCGAGGATGCCTTCGGCGGCGGCTACGATTCGGGCTATGGCGGAGGCTCGGCTCCCACACGTGGTGGCCGTGGCGGCTCCGGCGGCAGCAAAGGCGGCTTTGACAAAAACCTGGACGACGAGATCCCGTTCTGACGACCCGTCCGGATCTACTGCGAAGCTTCAACCGACGATGCGAGCGTCGTTATCTCTCGCCAATCACCGAAGCTGCGCGTGGGCGCACCTGGGCTTCATGAGCGCCGGCGGCTCTTCTTCGCCTTTTTGCCTTGTACCGCGCCGGACGGCGCCGCGCCGGGGTCCAATTCACCATCGCGCGGCAACGACGCAAGCACCGCTGCGGGAGGCACACGAGCCAGATCATCGCTCGCCGCCGGCGCTGCATCGCCAGCGGTATGTTCAGATTTGGTCCTGATGCGCTCTTCCGTGATGAGGGAACGCAACTCGATTGCCAGGAACATGGCAACCAGCGCCATCACCAAGCTGATCGCGATCGAGGCCAGACCATCGGCCCATATGAGGCCGACGAGGTGCGACGCCATAACTCCGGCCAGCGCGGCGACGAGGCCGACCATCGCTGCAATGCTCTTCATCACAAGAGTGAAGAGCATGGGGTCTTTCGCATCTCTCAGCGCGTCGAAGAGCCCTGCGCCGTTCTGGCGCACACCGGCCTCGCGAACGGCTTGCAGCGTGCCATGCGCCGTCAAAACCATGGCGGCCGCCAGCACCACGTAGTTGATGTGCGCATCTGTCAGAGGTTGCGGATCGAGGAACTTGTGAACGCCGTCATAGACAGAGACGCCCGCGCCCATCGAGAACAGCAGCATCCCGACGACGAAACCCCAGAACGCTTTTTCTCGTTCTCGTTGTTGGACGAAACCGTGAGCCGCAGCCGTGGAGTGTTCAGGGCGCGGGAAGCGTCTGAGACCGACGTGCTGCAGTGCATGGCTGGAGATGCCGACGAGCGAGTGGATTGCTTCCGAGAACATTGCGGACGAGTTCGTCCACGCGGCAGCCACCAGCTTCAAGACGGCAACGGCGAGGTTGGCAGCCAGCATAAGCAGGGCGCTTGTCGTCGATTGAGAGTTAGCCAAGTGCGTTTCCTTCGCTGCTTGCCGCTTCACCTGCTCACACCGCTTATCTGTGAACCCCGGGCTCGCAGTGGGTCAAGGCTTCGCGCACTGGCCGCAACGGTGCATGTTTAGCTGAAGTGTGCAGCCGTTCCGCGTAAAAAATATACCCGAACAACGGATTGGATCGTGTGCCGAAATCTCATGGGTACGATCCTGACATAGTTGAAGTGATAAAGGCCGTGGTGACGCAAAGAAGGCCCCGCTCGAGAGCGAGGCCTTCATTTATGCTAAAGACTGATCGACTGAGATGGAAGCACTGAGGCTTTCCGTGATGGCGTCAATCAGGCTCTCGAACAAGAAACAACGGGGCGGATGGGTTGGAGCAGGTCACAGTGGTCGATTTGACCCCGCCAGAACCCGAGCCGCTTTAACGCGCGTTGAACGGGAAGGGTACTGTTCTGGCTACTGCTGCTGCGGTATTGGTTCGGGCTGTGCGCCCTCCTTGGCCTTGTCGACGGCGTCCTTCGTCGTTTCTTTAGCGGCGTCGTAAGCTTCTTTTGCCTTCTCCTTAGCAGCGTCGTAGGTCTCTTTCGCCTTTTCCTTGGCTGCCTCATAAGCCGGACCGGCCTTCTCCTTGGCCTTCTCATAGGCGTCTTTTGCCGTCACGGAACTCTTGTCGGTCAGCTCCTTGGCCTTTTCCATGGCGCGGTCCAGCAGAGACTTTTTCGGCTTGGCGCGCTTGAACGGCTCGACGGCCTTCAGAAGTTCGGCATTGACGCCCGGAATGGTCACGACGGTCTTGCCGTCCTTGTCGATGAACTTAAGGGCGGACAACTTCACGCCAACCTTCTTTTCTGCAACGCCGAGGAAGCCGCCGGTTCCCATCACCACGCCTTCCACCTGGTTCGCGTCGTTCAGAACGAGATCCTCGATGTCGCCGATGATGTTGCCTTTGTCGTCCTGCACCTTGGCGCCGATCAGTAGGTCCTTGGCCAAATACTGGTCTTCGTTCTGATGGTCGACGAACAGGCTCTCAGGCGTCGCCTGCTGGGCAAAGGCCGGCGTGGCGGCAATCAGTCCGAGAGCGATGAGGGAGACGATGTGTTTCTTCATGTTTTGAGTGTCCTTCAGTCAGCCAACGCGGCGCGGCTGCTGCCGGATATCGGGTTCGCCGCGCACCGCCGACGCAAATAGTTGTTCTGTGTGTCGAGAACAAGTCAGACTACCGCGGGAGAATAGGTCGCAGTTTTCCGCACGAAGAGCCTGGAAACGACCGGAAGTTTGAGGAAAACGGAAAAACAGATACCTCTGGAGGATACCCTCCGCATTGCGCTGCGAAAGCGCTTTTTGCTATGTTCCGGGCCACGAGAACAGCGGCCCAGGCGTATGCGAAAGCGCACGCCTGCGGCTGCTGTATGCCGAAATTCAACCTGAGGCGGGACCCAGTGGCCGATAGAAGTGACGACGACAAGCCGGGTGGCGGCGAGCCAAGCGACATCCGGCCCATCTCCATTACCGAGGAGATGAAGCGCTCGTACCTCGAGTACGCCATGAGCGTAATCGTCTCCCGCGCGCTACCCGACATTCGCGACGGCCTAAAGCCCGTGCATCGCCGCATCATGTTCGGCATGAACGAGCTGGGGCTGGAGTGGAACAAGAAGTACGTCAAGTCGGCCAAGGTCGTCGGCGAGGTGATGGGTAACTACCATCCCCACGGCGACAGCGCGATTTACGAAGCGCTGGTTCGACTGACGCAGGACTTCTCGATGAGTGTGCCGCTGGTCGATGGCCAGGGCAACTTCGGCTCGGTGGACGGCGATCCGCCCGCCGCCATGCGCTATACCGAGTGCCGCCTGGAGAAGGTGGCACAGTTCCTCCTCGACGATCTCGACAAGGAGACCGTGGAGTTTCAGGACAACTACGACGGTTCCAAGCAGGAGCCCTCGGTACTGCCGGCGAAGTTTCCCAACCTGCTGGTCAACGGTGCAGGCGGCATCGCCGTCGGCATGGCGACGAACATTCCGCCACACAACCTGGGTGAAGTGATCGACGCCTGTCTGGCCCTGCTCGACAACCCCGAGCTCGGTATCGACGACCTGATCGAAATCGTGCCGGGTCCCGACTTCCCGACAGGCGGCATGATCCTCGGCCGGGCCGGCATCCACGCCGCTTACCACAAGGGCCGCGGCTCGATCATGATGCGCTCGCGCGTCGAGATCGAGGAGATCCGCAAGGACAGGCAGGCGCTCGTCGTCTCCGCCATTCCCTATCAGGTCAACAAGCGGGTGCTGATTGAGAAGATCGCCGACCTCGTGCGTGACAAGCGGGTCGAAGGCATCTCCAACATCTGGGACGAAAGCAACCGCGAGGGCATGCGCATCGTCATCGAGTTGAAGCGCGACGCGGTGGCCGAGGTCGTTCTGAACCAGCTCTGGCGTTACTCCGACCTGCAGACCTCGTTCGGCGCCAACATGTTGGCGATCAACGGTGGACGCCCCGAGCAGCTCAACCTGAAAGACATGATCGAGGCCTTCACGTCTTTCCGTCAGGAGGTCGTGAGCCGGCGCACCAAGTATCTTCTCGGCAAGGCCCGTGATCGCGCCCACGTGTTGGTGGGACTTGCCATTGCCGTCGCTAATATCGACGAGGTGATTCACCTCATTCGAACATCACCGACGCCGGCCGAGGCGCGCGAGGCCCTTATGGCACGCGATTGGCCGGCCAAGGACATGGTGCCGCTGATCCAGTTGATTGCCGATCCGCGTCACATGGTATCGGCGACCGGCACCTACCGTCTCTCTGAGGAGCAGGCACGCGCAATCCTCGATCTGCGTCTGCAGCGCCTCACCGCGCTCGGGCGTGACGAGATCGGCGATGAACTGCAGAAGATCGGCGTCGACATCAGCGACTATCTGGAAATCCTGTCCTCACGCGCCCGCATCACCGACATCGTCAAGGGTGAGCTGTCGGCGATCAAAGCGGAGTTCGCGGTGCCGCGCCGCACCGAGATCGTCGACATCGAGGGCGAGGTCGAGGACGAGGACCTCATCCAGCGCGAGGACGTCGTCGTCACCGTTACCCACAAGGGCTACATCAAGCGCGTGCCGCTCTCCACTTATCGAGCGCAGCGGCGCGGCGGCAAGGGGCGCTCGGGTGCGTCGACGCGCGAGGAAGATTTCGTCACGCAGATGTTCGTGGCTTCCACGCACACGCCTGTGCTGTTTTTCTCGTCCCGCGGCATGGTCTACCGCATGAAGGTGTGGCGGCTGCCTGCGGCCACCCCGCAATCGGTCGGCAAGGCGCTCATCAATCTGCTGCCCCTGGAACAGGGAGAATGGATCACGTCGATCCTGCCTCTGCCGGAGGACACCGCGACGTGGGGTTCGCTGGAGCTGATGTTTGCAACGCAATCCGGCAGCGTGCGGCGAAATGCTCTGTCCGATTTCGAGAACATCAACCGCAACGGCAAGATCGCGATGAAGCTCGACGAGGGCGACCGCATCGTCAAGGTTGCGATCTGCTCGAGCCAGGACAACGTGCTGCTGACCTCTGCCAACGGCCAGTGTATCCGTTTCCCGGTCGAGGATGTGCGCGTCTTCAAGGGTCGCGATTCCACGGGTGTACGCGGCATCCGCCTGGATGCTGGCGACCACGTTATCTCCATGACGATCCTGCGCCACGTCGCAGCGACGCCAGCCGAACGCGCCGCCTACCTCAAGCAGGCCGCAGTGTTGCGCCGCACCGAAAGCGTGGAGGGCGAAGAGAACGGAGCGGCTGAACCCGCCGAGGCCGAGGAGGGAGCAGACGCAGCGGCTGATCTGACCGCCGAGCGGTTCCAGCAGATGGCGGAAACCGAGCAGTTCGTTCTGACCATTTCGGAGCGTGGCTTTGGAAAGCGATCCTCGTCTTACGAGTACCGGACGAGCGGTCGCGGCGGCAAGGGCATCGTCGCCATGGTCGTCAACGAGCGCAATGGGCCACTGGTGGCATCCTTCCCCATCTCGGACGCTGACCAGATCATGCTGGTGACCGACGCTGGTCAGCTTATCCGCTGCCCGGTTCACGACATCCGGATCGCGGGGCGCAACACGCAGGGCGTGCGCATCTTCAAGACCGATGCGGAAGAGCGGGTCGTTTCCGTCGAATGGATCCCCGAGGAGAGCGAAGCGGAAATCGCGGATGGGGACGGTGGCGAGCAGGGCGACACCTAGAGCATGTTTAGCTGAAGTGTGCAGCACTTCAGCGTGAAAAATAGGCTCGCAACAAGGTTCTGGATCGGCCTCGATGGAAGCACGACTGCTTCCATCGAGGCCGTGATTGAGGCTCTCAAACAAAGAGATAGAGCAGGCCGCTACGGCCGGCGTCAGCTTCTTGCTGACGCCGGTTCAGCCATGTCATGCAGCGACTTGATCGCGTCGGCCAGTGGTGACATCGCGCACAAAGCCGCGAAGTTGGGCGCGTAGCCGCGCCCGCGACTGGCCAGCCCCAGCATGCCCGACTGCCGCAGTCGCGACATGATACGCGACAGCGTGTCGGCATTGAGCGACATATAGTCGGCCATGTCGGTCCGTGACAGCGGAAGGTCGAATGTTCTTGCACCTTCATAGCCGCGTTCGCCGACACGCCAGGCAAGCTCGATGAGCATGGAAACGACACGTTCCTCACCGCTCAGTGATCCAATCGTCGCCAGATGGAGAAGGCGTCGCGGGTACTGATTGGCCAACGCGCAATCGATCCAGCGGCGCAGTTCGCGATCGTCCGCCACCGCGCTTTCAAGTCGTCCCACTCCGATGCGCACGACCTCTCCTTGGCGTGCCGCAACAAGATTGACGCCTGAAACTTTCGGAATGTGCATCCCGCGCACGACGTCACCGGGATAATAGATATCGATAATCTGCCTGGTCGACGGCTGCGGCAGGCTCTCCAGCAGCAGGACGCCCTCGCGCACGATGTAGACATGCTCCGAATCCGGCCCGAGTGACAGCCTCTGGCGTGGCCTGAGATTGATCGTCACGCCGAGCTTGACTAGTTCGGCCGGCGGCAGCGACTGCACTGGCGCGGCCTTGAGGGTTTCGCAAATCGTCATCGGAAAAACACCTGTTCCGCAGCCATAAGAAGAACCTCGACCACAGAAGAATCTTCGCTCGCCCGGCGCGGATCCGATGGTCAGGGCGCGGTTCGAGCTGAAGATGCAGTGTAACGCCAAGGCATTCATACAATCGGCAGCCGCGCCGACCTTGGCTTTGATGGCGATCAACAAACGGTGTGGCGCATTTCGTCACGGTGAGTTGTCGCACGCTACGTCACAGATGTCGCCCTGGCCGGCTGTGCGGTCGCGTGTTGCTTCGTCGTCTGCATATTGATCAGGATCAAAAAACTATGGGGCATCAGCGCAACACCCGATGAGGTTGCAATGGTTGGCTGACCCTTATCAGTCGCAATGCGGGAACGGTACTCGCCTGCTTTTCAACATACTGTAACAACCACCCATCGGACATCTGCCGAATCAAGGGGTGACCCGTGGCGGATGCGATTTATGAGACTTGGGGGTTGCAATGCACGTTCTCAAAAATGCAATCGCCGCAGCAGGAACGTTCGCGTTCGCTGCGGTTGGCCTGACCAGCGTCGCCGCGGCCGGGGACTACAACGGCGACTTCATGGTGCGCGCGGGTGTTTCGGTGGTGCTGCCCGATACGGATGCGAAGGTCTATTCCGCGGGTGCGCTTGTGCCGGGTGCTGATGCCGATGTCAGCGACAGGTGGATTCCGTCGGCGACGCTGACCTACTTCTTCACGCCGAACCTCGCCGCGGAGCTGTTCTGTTGTTTCTCGAAGCACGACGTCGATGGCAAGGGGGCGCTTGCCGGGGCTGACCTTGGCGACACCTGGATCTTCCCGCCGATCGTCACGCTGCAGTACCATTTCACGGGAATGGGCCGCATCAAGCCGTATGTCGGCGCGGGTGTCCAGTGGATACACTTCTTCAGCGAGGGCCGTTCAAGCACTCTCGGGGCAAAGCTCGATATTGATGATGCCTTCGGCTTCGCGCTGCAGGCTGGTGTCGACGTCGAGATCGGCAGCGGCTGGTATCTCAATTTCGATGTGAAGAAATCCTTCATCGATGCCGACGCGAGCTGGAAAGGTACGTCGTACACCGCAGACGTCGACCTCGACCCCTGGATCGTCTCCGCTAACGTCGGCTACCGCTTCAACTTGTTCGGGCCGCGTTATACCGAGCCGTTGAAATAAGAGATTTCGGCTTCTGGTACGATCGGGGTTCACGTTCTGAAACCGGATCGTAGACTTAAGGCTCGGTCATTCGACCGGGCCGTTTTTTTGAGGGCAGGGCAAACAACGCGCTTTCATCGCAACAGATCGCGTCACCCCGTCACCACAGCGAAACGTCCTTGCCCTCGGCGCGCAGCTTCTCGCGGTATTCGCTGAGCCAGTGCTGGAAGTTGGGCTCACTCTCGTAGCCACCCTCCTTGACGTAGACAAACGTGCCGAGGAAGTGGAACGGCTTCCAGTAGCCCAACAGACGCCACGCCTCGGCGTCCTGACCGGGCTTTCCGGCCGACGCGGCGGGATCGGGGGGGAAGAACACGAGCGTCGGCGTGAAATTCACTTTCCAGCGCTGCGCCAGCTCACGTTCCTCCAACTCGGTTCCGTCGAAGTCCTTCACCTTGCGCGCGCCGTACATGTTGAGCTGCAGCGCGTAGAAGTTCTTCTTGATGTAATCGACGATCTCGGGCTTCGCGAGATTGACCTTGTGCATCTCTGCGCAGTAAGGGCAGCCGCGCTGCTCGAAGAAAATGACCAGGGATTTTCCCTGAGCGTGAGCGTCGGTCGCATCCTCTTTGAGGTCGAGGAACGTCTGCTCGAACCAGGGCTGGGCGTGCAGCCCGTCATCGGTAAGCTTAACCGTGGCAGGGTCCGCGTGGGCTGATCCGAAAGCGTGCGGCAGGGCAAGACCTGCGGCAGCGCCAGCCCCCACGAGTAGGGCGGAACGTCGGTTGATCATGGTGCATCCTCCGATTGCGGCCCCATTGTTGCTGAGTCCGGACCCTAGCATGCTGGCGACACGGCACAAGTCGTGGGGGCGCCATGACCATTGGCTCGCTGATCGCTTGTTGTGCGGCCACTGGAGGGCTAGAAGAACCGGGTTCGCACAAACCTGAACCCGCTTCATCGGTGCAACGTTCCCGTCCCGACTATCGCAGGCTCCGCCCATGACCAGAATCGGTTTTTATTCCGGCTCCTTCGACCCCGTTACCCTCGGCCACATGGATGTCATCGCTCGGGCCGCTCAATTGGTCGACCGCCTGGCGATCGGCATTGGCGTTCATCCTGCCAAGAAACCGATGTTCTCGGGCGATGAGCGCATTGCCATGTTGGCCAAGGAAACCGAGGCGCTCACCCGCAAGACCGGAACCGTGATCGAGATCACCACGTTCGATGACTTGGCCGTCGATGCCGCCCGCCGGGCTGGCGCCAACGTCATTTTCCGGGGCATCCGTGACGGCACGGACTTCGACTACGAGATGCAGATGGCGGGCATGAACGGCGAGATGGCTCCGGAAATCCAGACGGTATTCGTGGCAGCGAGCCCCGCAGTCCGTCATATCGCAGCCAATCTGGTGCGCCAGATCGCCACGATGGGGGGCGATGTCCGCCCGTTCGTTTCGGCCCATGTGGCCGAGC
The DNA here is from genome assembly GCA_036768475.1 of Hyphomicrobiaceae bacterium. Classification (GTDB taxonomy): domain Bacteria; phylum Pseudomonadota; class Alphaproteobacteria; order Rhizobiales; family Hyphomicrobiaceae; genus JAEUMD01. The sequence goes on from DAIPMW010000022.1 coordinate 33,711, forward strand.
GCCTGATGGCCAGGGCAAAACGCGCCTGAGCGCAGGGCCTTTCTGCTTTGCTGCTCAACGCTGGCCAATCTGCGCCTGCGCGCCTTCCATGGTTGCGCCGTGGACCTCAAAACGCCATAAGGGCCGCCAGAACTGGCTTTGCGCCCGGCCCTGCCACAGGCGTCAGTACAATCGCTGGTTTCACAACAAATTCATCAACGAGGTCTTCTGCCCATGCGCCATGTCCTGACCTTTGCCCTGGCCCTTTTGACCTTCGCTGCCACTGCCCAGGCAGCTCCTCCCGCACTCGATCCCGAGAACACGCTGATCATGGAGCTGAAAACCGGAAAAGTGACGATCAAATTGCGCCCGGACCTCGCGCCCAAGCATGTCGAACGCGTCAAGAAGTTGGCCCGAGAAGGCTTTTACAATGGCATCGTCTTCCATCGCGTCATTGCCGGCTTCATGGCGCAGACCGGCGATCCCACCGGCACCGGCGCGGGTGGCTCCAAATATCCCGACCTTAAGGCCGAGTTCACGCCCACGCCATTCGAGCGTGGAACCATCGGCGCGGCCCGCACCCAGAACCCCGACAGCGCCAACAGCCAGTTCTTCATCTGCTTCACCCATACCCCGCATCTCAACGGCCAGTACACGGTATGGGGCCAGGTGGTCGACGGCATGCAGCACATCGATCAGGTGAAGAAGGGGGCGCCCGACAGCGGTTCGGTCTCCAATCCTGACAAGATCATCAAGCTCTCCGTTATGGCTGACCTGAAATAAGCGGCAAGAGCTTTGCGCGAGGTGGTGTCGATAGCGCGAGCCGCTCCGCTCCGATGAATGATACGCGGATATGGGTGGGCGAAATCCGCCCATGTTTATGGAACAAATGACAACGACAGAAGGAGAGCCGGCATGGCCGACATCAAGGACCCCGAGAACACGCTGATCATCGAGACGACGCAGGGGCGTGTTGTGATCGAGATGCGTCCCGATCTCGCGCCCCAGCATGTGGAGCGCATCAAGCAGCTCGCGCGCGAAGGTTTCTATGACGGTATCGTCTTCCATCGCGTGATCGAGGGTTTCATGGCGCAGACCGGCTGCCCGCAAGGCCGCGGCACCGGCGGCTCGAAGTACCCCAATCTGCCGGCCGAATTCAACGCCGAGCCACACGTGCGCGGCACCGCTTCAATGGCACGCGCTCAAAATCCCGACTCGGCCAACAGCCAGTTCTTCATCTGCTTTGACGACGCCCGCTTTCTTGACAAGCAGTACACAGTCTGGGGCAAGGTGATCGAGGGCATGGAAAATGTCGACAAGATCAAGCGTGGTGAGCCTGTCGTCAATCCCGATAAGATGGTGTCGATGAAGGTTGCGGCCGACGTCGCATAGTCGCATCCAGGATTGTACCCGCACGAGACGCCGGCCGGCGTCCACAGCCGCGCGACGGACATTGCCTCCATCGCGCGGCTTTTTGTCGGCACCCCAAGGAGAGCGCACGTTGAAATCGCGAAGCATCATTGTGGGAGTAGCCGGTCTGATTGGCGCGGCGGGCGTGTCATTGGCAGCGCTCGCAGCGCACCGCGTCGACGATCCTTCGCTGGCCACTGCCGCGCAGATGTTGCTGCTGCACGCGACCGCTGCGGTCGCGGTGGCAGCGCACGTGCGACGCGTGCATCACGGCCCCGCTCCGTTTGCCAAGGTCTGGGTTCCTTCTGCAGCCCTGCTATTGGGTGGTGCCGCACTGTTTGCAGGTGACATTGCCATGCGCGGCCTGAGCGGGTCTCGCCTCTTCCCGATGGCCGCCCCGACAGGGGGGTCCGTCATGATCGCTGGCTGGCTCTTCCTCGCGATTGCTGCAGCGTTGAGCTTGCGCGGCGGCGAAAAATAGCGCATCAGCGCAAATTATGCGCACAGATCTGTTCGAATTCGACCTGCCCGAGACGCTCATCGCGATGCATCCGACGCGACCGCGCGATGCTGCGCGTCTACTCGTCATACGGCCGAGCCAACCGTTTGAGGACCGTGGGGTTCGAGATTTGGTCGATCTTCTCCGTCCTGGCGATGCACTGGTCTTCAACGATACCCGCGTGATCTCCGCCCAGCTATCGGGCACGCGGACTCGAGACGGTCACACCGCCCAAATCGAGACCACACTGATCGAACGGCTCGACGAATGCCGCTGGCAGGCATTTGCCAAACCCGGAAAGAGGTTGAAATCCGGTGACCTGATCCGCTTCGGCGGCGAGGGCAAGGTCTGCTACATGGACGTCCTCGACGCCACCGTCGAGGCCAAGAATGAGAGCGGGATCGTCACGCTTCGTTTCAACCTCCATTCGGCGTTTCTCGATTCAGCGATTGCCGAGCGCGGCCGCATGCCGCTGCCGCCCTACATCGCCGGACGACGCGCGGCCGACGAACAGGACACGACCGATTACCAGACGATCTACGCTGCAAATGAAGGCGCTGTCGCAGCGCCCACGGCCGGGCTCCATTTCACACCTGAACTCTTCGCAGCGTTGGACGCGCGCGGTATCTCACGCCACTTTGTCACCCTGCACGTCGGCGCCGGCACCTTTCTGCCCGTCAAGGTCGAGGATACGGCCGATCACGTTATGCATGTCGAGTCGGGGGAGATTTCGCAAGCGACCGCCGACGCGTTGAATGCGGTGCGGGCCGCCGGTGGGCGCATCGTTGCCGTCGGCACGACCTCGTTGCGTCTTTTGGAAAGTGCGGCAGACGAGACGGGACGGATTAAGCTATTCTCGGGCAGCACTGGCATCTTCATCACGCCCGGTTACCGTTTCCGTGCCGTCGACGTGTTGATGACGAACTTCCACCTGCCACGGTCGACGTTGTTCATGCTCGTATCGGCCTTCAGTGGCCTGGAAACGATGAAGGCCGCCTATACCCACGCGGTTTCGCATGGCTATCGCTTCTATTCCTACGGTGATGCCAGCCTGCTGTTCCGCGCCGATGGTTGACCATCGCCTAGGTGCGATGCCGCTCATGCAGCGCTCTTACGCCTTGTCCCCGACCGTTTCGCGCATCACGTAAACGAGCCGCGCAAAAGCTTCGACGTAGGAGCTGTCGTGAATCTCCTCAATCCGCGTGATCGTGCCCTTGGCAGTGCGGACGTTGAGACGAAAGCGACCATCAAGATGTTCTTTGGTGGTTCGTTCCCGATAGGAGTAGGCGATCTTGACCCGCGCCGCATTCGGGTCTTCTTCCGAGATCCTTATGTCCTCGGCGAGAAATGATTCGATGTCGAACGTATCGAATAGAATTTGCAGGCGCGCCCGCAGGGCCGGCGCGCCGTCGGTCGAGGCCGCAAACGGCGCGATACTAGGATCCACATTGACGAAATAGTCGATATTGGGAGCCATGTAGCGCATCGTCTGGTCGATGTCGCTTGAGGCCCAGGCGGCGAGGGTGTGTTTCACGAGGCGTAAGACCTCGTGGGAGCCTACAGAGATCTTGCCCATTATTCGAGTCTGTGCATTAGGAAGGGCTGAACGACGTTTGCGAAAAATGAATGCAGACCGAGACCCTTTCTAAGAACACAGATTTTGCAGAATTTCAAGGCGTTACGTCAAAACTCAACATCTGTCGACAGTGCAGCGGAAAAAACAATTGGAACTGAGAACACTTGGAGCACGGTTTAGCTATCGCCTGATTTGTCAGGATAGGTTCGCCAGGGTCGGCGAGATTGAAACCCCGCGCGGGCAAATTCGTACGCCGGCCTTCATGCCGGTGGGCACCGTCGCGACCGTCAAGGCCCTCTATCCCGAGCAGGTGAAACAAGCCGGCGCCGACATCATTCTCGCCAACACCTATCACCTGATGCTGAGGCCAGGTGCTGAGCGCATTCATCGCCTCGGCGGGCTCCACGCGTTCATGCGCTGGGATGGACCGATCCTCACCGATTCCGGCGGCTTCCAGGTCATGAGTTTGTCGCAGATCCGGAAAATCACGGAAGAGGGAGCGGCTTTCCAGTCGCATATCGATGGCTCGCGCCATATGCTTTCGCCGGAACGGTCGATCGAGATCCAGTGTCTGTTGGGCTCCGACATTCAGATGCAGATGGACGAGTGTATCGAGTTGCCTGCGGAGCGCGCGCAGGTGGAGCGGTCGATGCAACTCTCGTTGCGCTGGGCCGAGCGGTCCCAACGGGCCTTCGCGGCGGAAAAGCAGAGGGGACGCGCGGGCGAAGGGCAGGCCCTTTTTGCAATTGTCCAGGGTGGAACCGATGCCGCGTTGCGCAAGGTATCGGCGCGCGCGCTCGTCGGTATGGATTTCCCTGGATATGCCGTAGGTGGCTTGGCCGTGGGCGAGGGGCAGGAGGCGATGCTCGCCACGCTCGAAGAGACGCTGCCGGAGTTGCCAGATGACAAGCCACGCTACCTGATGGGAGTGGGCACGCCCGAGGATCTGATCGAAGCGGTCCGCCGCGGCATCGATATGTTCGATTGCGTGATGCCGACCCGCAATGGGCGTCACGGGCTCGCTTTCACATGGAATGGTCGCGTCAATCTGCGCAACGCGCGCCACGCCGAGGACCTCTCACCGCTCGATCCCGAAAGCACCTGTCCGGCTGCACGCGATTATTCGCGCGCCTATCTGCATCATCTGGTGCGCGCCGGCGAATATCTGGGTTCGATGCTGCTGTCCTGGTCGAATACGGCTTTCTATCAGCAACTCATGGCGGCGATGCGTACGGCGATTGCCGAGGGTCGTTTCGAAAGCTGGGCCGGCGAAACGCTGGAACGACTGGCGCGCAAGAACGGGTGAGCATCGTCTAGTGATCGGAGCGGGCCGCCTGCAACCGCCATGACGCCATGCCTGAGCGCGCTATTCCTGCCCCTTGGTCGCCCGCTCGCGGTGGATGAGGTAGATGCCCGATGCGATGATCACCACGGCTCCCATAAGCGTCCACAGGTCGGGAAGGTCGCCGAACACGAGATAGCCGAGCGCAACCATCGTGATGAGCTGCGCATAGAGAAACGGCGAGATGGCCGACGCCGGCGCGCGGCTGTAGGCGAGGATGAACAAGAAGTGCCCCGTCCCGCCCAGCACGCCGAGCGACAAGAGCAGCGCCCACGTTGTCCAGGCTTCCGGCCACACCCACTGGCTGAACGCGACAGGTGCACCGAACAGCGTTCCGACGAACATCGAATAGAACAGCGTTACCAGCGGCGGATCATAAGGAGCGAGGTGTCGTGTCAGCAGCATGAAGAGCGCATAGGCAGCCATCGCCAAAAACGAGTAGATGACGGCCGGATGCACATTCCCGAAGCCGGGCCGCACCGCAATAAGCACGCCGATGAAACCGACGATGATGGCGATGGCGCGCCGCCAGCCGACCCATTCGCCAAGTAGCGGACCGGCAAGCGCTGCGACGACAAGTGGCGCCAGAAACACGATCGTGATCGTCTGATCGAGCCTCAGGTATTGCAGCGCCAGGAAGTTGAAAAAGGTGGTTGCAGCCATCAACGTGGAGCGGATGATCTGCTTCGTGAACTGGCTTGTTGTGAAAAGACGCTCCAGGCTCATGAGACCAAACACGGGCACCAGCACCAGAAGGCCGGCAAACTGTACCAGGAAGCGCAACCAGGAGAGTTGCATGACGGGGATGCCCTCGCGCGTCGCCAGCCACTTCACCGCCGTATCGAGCATCGAGAAGAACGCCAGCGCCAGAAGCATCAGACCGATAGCGGCAAACCGCGCACGCTGGGCATCGCGTGTCCGCTGGGCGGGGTCGGTCGTTGCGGCGCTGTCGGACGGCGTTTGCATGTGGCTCGTGCAGTCGGCGGGTTGTGATGCTGGAGAGCAAGAGGGGCGAATATGTTGCTTGCGCCGCACGAGGCATTGAGGATCGCGGACAAGGCTGCCTTCTTAAAGGATCGCATCCTTCTAAGGCAGTCCAAATCTGCACGCCTTGCCGACGCTCTGCGCATACCCGGTGGACCTGAGCACTCGCTGGTGGCAAGCAACATAATTGCTTGCGCCTAGCGGCTACGCTCTTGTCCCATGACCTTGCCAATTCCATTTCAATAGACAACCGGTGACAGCTTGATCTGTTGAGATGGCAATGCGCGAGCTTCCAGCAAAGCCGTGAATCAGACACTCAATCAAGGAGTTGGAGCAGGTCGGTGATCATTTCTGATTCCCTCAGAATCGGACCTGCTCTAGAATGTTCTGGCCTAGGGTCTGATCGACCTCTCAATCAAAGAGAAAGAGCAGGCCACAACGGCCTGAGGTGATTCAATCAAAACCTGACCTGCTCTAGCTGGTGCGCGGGCGGGAAGACAGCGATGATGGACGAGGACAACGATCTCAGTTGCGATAATGGCGAACGGCGGATGCAGCGTCTGGAGGGTCGGCGCCGTCCGACACCCTCCGAGCTCGCCGCGCTGACCGAAGATGTGCGCCGGATCGTCCGCAACGAACAAAAGGTCATTGCCCAGACTTCTGGAGCCGATAGCGCGCGTTATCAGGCACAGCTTGAGACATGGCGGGCGATCCAGCGCTATCTGCACAAGACCCCGTTCCGCGACCGGGCGGGGCTGAAACGCTCCGATCAGTGGCGCAGCGTCCTCGATAGGGTGCGCGGGCTGGAGCAGCTCGAGCTGATCGACTGGGTGGCGCTGCAGGTCGAAGTCGCCTCCAATCGGGAGAAGGGCATCCCCGACATGCGCCCGCGCAAGAATGGGCACGCATTCCTGGTGATGCTCGAGTACGTCGGCAACCGCAAACGCAAGGCGACAGCGCTCTTGAAATGGGCGTTGGAGGCAGAGCGTGACGGTTTCATCACGTCCGGCACCGGCGGGCCGATCTCGGAGCGTTTGGCCGAGCATTTCAAGGCGGCGGCCGATTCAAACCCGGGCAATCAGCGGCTTTGAGAGCGCTGGCCTATCGCGGGCAGGGTTGCGACAATCCTACCGTCGCAAGCGAGGCAGCGGCAGTCTTCTGCCTGAAATAGCGCGGCAGTGGACCTGATCGTGGCCATGTTTCAAAGAAACACGCACACGATCCAGCCCTCTGTTCTGAACATGCTTTATTGCGCTGAACCGCTCCAGGCGTCAGACAAACAAATACGGTTCAGGTGCCGCCCGTGCCGCCACGCGCCTGCGCGATGGCGTGCTGTAACACCTCGGGGCGCAGCGAAATTGTCGGCTCGTTGAAGAGCACATGGCGCAGCCAGTCGAGCGCCAGCTTCAACATCGCCTCGTCGTTCATCGCCAGATCCTCGCGTGCCTCCCTCTCGATCGCGTACTTGTCGAGGAACGAGGAGTTGAACACGAACAGCCGGAACTGATCGATGTCGGTCGTCGCCATGAAGAACATCTTCTTGGTGCGCTCGTCAGGTTCCTTGCCCCAGGGTCCACCCAGGAACTTCCACGACGCGAGCTTCATGAGGATGTGGATCCAGTCGCGGTTCTTTTCGTCGTACTCCTCCACGCCTTGCTCCGCACGGAACTGGCCGACGGTTTGCTCCTTATTCTCCTCGTGGCCCTTGCAATGCGGTTCCTTGACGAGGAAGTAGAAGTCCTCCGGGTTCTCGTGCCCCTTCATCTTCACGGCAGCCAAGCCCAGCGGATAGTAGCGGCACGACACGGGCCGGTCGTTGTAGACCGTGCAGCCTTCCTTCTCATCAAGGAACACGCACGGCTTCTTGTTGCCCTCCTTGTCCATCATTTTCAGCTTCACGATCGGCATGCCCGAAGCATCGTGGATCGAGGGTGCTGTGAACATCTTGGTGAAGGTGGACGGGCGCGTGTCGAAGTGCTTGGCGAGCCGCAGGATATCGTGCGGCGTCAGCGTGATGTCGGTGTTGTGACAGCACTCGTTCCAGCACGAGACGCCCTTGTGACAGGAAAAGCAGAATGAGCTTTCATTGGTGAGGCGGACGGGCTGTACGGGGCCGGAATTGCCGCGCACGGCATCGATGATCTGCACCTCCATGTCGGCCTCGGCCTCGCGGCGCTGGCGCTCCTGCTCGGAGTAAACCTCGTCCTCGGGTCTGAGCGGCGCAGTCTCGTCATCGGGGTTGTAAGGCTGCTTGGGGTCGGACATTGGGGCGATCCTGATGTGGTTTCCACCCGGCAAGGCACCATGCCATCGCGGGTAGATGTGAAATTTGCAGTTTAGTCCCGTCCGGCAACGCAGTGCCAAAACACCGGGATCAGCGCCGTCGCGGACTAGCGTCGCGCTCTCAAGTTCGAGGCGTTCGGGCGACCTGCGTTCGGGTTCAGATACCCTATTTAGTGGCTTGTCGCGGCCGGCACAATGAATGAGGGAGCGCCGATACCGGCGCTCCCCCCAAGATGTCGTCTGACCGAACGGCGAGCCTCAGTGCTTGGCGGCGCCGTAGGTCTTGGGAACGATGTCCTTGTGCGGAACCTTCTTCAGCTCCCACTCCCTGGTGTCGGGGTTGAAGCGCGAGTTGACGAAGCACTTCCAGTTCGCGTCGTCGAGCTGCAGGAAGTCCGCACGATAGTAGAAGCCCGGATAGCGGGTCTCCTCGCGGAACAGGATGTGACGCAGATGCGCCTCGCCCGCCCAGATGCGGTGGTAGTTCTCCCAGGCGCGCATCAGCTCGTGCAGATCCTTGGCGCGCATGCTGAGGCTGTCTTCCTTCAGCATCGTGAGGTAGTGCAGGCCACGCTCGAGCATCTTGCCGTTGGTCTGGTAGTAGGTGGCAACGCCAGCCACGTACTCGTCCATGATCTTTTGCAGACGCATCTGCAGCATCCTGGGCGTGATGTAGTTGGGGTTGATGTCCTCGGCCGTGGTCTTGTCCTTGTGCTCGAAGTAGGTGCGCACCGGACGATAGATTTCCTCGGTGATGGTCTTGATGTCGTCCTTGAACGTCGGATTGAAGCCGTTCTCCTTGACGAACTTGACCATCGACTTGCCGGCGATGCGGCCTTCGGCATGGGAGCCCGAGGAGAACTTATGGCCGGAGGCGCCGACGCCGTCGCCAGCGGTGAAGAGACCCTTCACCGTGGTCATGCGGTTGTAGCCCCACTGCCACTCCGCCGGAGCGATGTCCTCCGGTCCCGACACCCAGATGCCGCAGCAGCCTGAGTGCGAGCCAAGCAGGTAAGGCTCGGTCGGCATGAGCTCGGAGACGGACTGCTCGGGACGGATGTTGAGACCCGCCCAGACGCCGGCCTGGCCGATGCACATGTCGAGGAAGTCTTCCCAGGCCTCGGCCTCGAGATGCTTGACCTCCTTCGGCGTCATCTTCTCGCCGAGTGCCTTCATCGCCGAAGGCGTATCCATGAGGATCGGGCCGCGGCCTTCCTTCATCTCCTTCAGCATGGCGTGGTTGCGCAGGCACGAAGGCACCACGAACGCCTTGTCGTAGGGCGCATAGTCGGCAAGCATGTCTTTGTTCTTGACGACGTAATCCTCACCGAACGCGTTGGTTGCCTTCGACTTGAAGAGCAAGAACCAGGCGCCGACCGGGCCGTAGCCGTCCTTGAAGCGCGTCGGGACGAAGCGGTTCTCCATCATGGTGAGCTCGGCACCGACCTCGGCCGCCATGGCATAGGTCGAGCCGGCGTTCCACACCGGATACCAGACGCGGCCCATGCCTTCGCCCGTGGTGCGCGGACGGAACACGTTCACTGCGCCGCCGGCCACGTTGAGGATCGCCTTCGCCTTGAAGACATAGAGCTTGTGCTCGCGCACAGAGAAGCCGACCGCACCAGCGACACGGTTGGGATCGTTGGCGTCACGGATGTACTTCACGATGAAGACGCGCTCGAAGATGTTCTCCATCCCCAGGGCCTTCTTGGCGGCCTCGGCGACGATCGTCTTGTAGCCTTCGCCGTTGATCATGATCTGCCAGCGGCCCGAACGCACGGGCTTGCCGCCGTCCTTGAGTGACTTGCCGCCGGCCTTCTGCCAGCTGGCGCCGTCGACGCGGCTGCCGCCTTCCATCTCTTTCCAGATCGGAAGGCCCCACTCCTCGAAGAGGTGAACCGAGTCGTCGACGTGACGGCCGACGTCATAGACGAGGTCGTCGCGGGTAATGCCCATGAGGTCTGCCGAAACGTAGCGGCAATAATCCTCAGGCGTGTTCTCGCCCAGATAGGTGTTGATGGCCGAGAGGCCCATCGCGACCGCGCCCGAACGATCCATTGCGGCCTTGTCGACGAGCGTTACCTTGACATCGCTGCCGGCCCAACGCTTGGCCTCGAACGCCGCGCCGCATGCGGCCATGCCACCACCGACGATGAGAATGTCGGTCTCATACTCGACAATTTCGGGATCACCGAATGTTCCTGCCATTGTGTCTCTTCCCTTCGGGCGTTGCCCACGCTTCCTCGGAATGCGCAGGTTCAGGCCCGTTTCGTTCTACTCTGATGCTTGTGATCTCAATCGACTGCGCGAGGCGCGTCTTAAACGCTCGGCGTCGCCAGCGTCTTGCCTTCTTCGGTGAAGTAGCGCTGATCGTTGATGTCGCCCGCCTGCGGCTTGTTGCCGTATGGATCGATCGAGCCGACTGGCGTCGTGCGCACCGGGAACTTGAAGCGCTTGATCTCGCCGTCACGGAACTTGATGGTCCACATGATCGCGTTGTCCGTGCGCAGCGGAATAGCAGCGCCGCCCATCGGCACCCAGTCGGCGAATGCGCGAACCTCGATAGCCTGCTGCGGGCAGGCCTTCACGCAGCACTGGCACTCCCAGCACTGGTCGGGCTCCTGGTTGAACGCCTTCATCCGTGTGACGTCGAGTTTCATGAGATCGTTGGGGCAGATATACATGCAGGCGGTGACTTCACCGCCCTTACAGCCATCGCACTTCTCAGTGTGAACAAATGTTGGCATTTCAGTCCTCCCGGATCAGATGTCGTTGGTTGCGGGCGTGTCACGCGGCAAATCTAATGTCACGTCGCATGCGTCCTTTGCCACCCTGGCGGCACACTCATCGGACAGGTCCCGGAACCGTGCCGGATATCAATACCCGCGAATGTTGCAATGTCCAGCGCATTATTCTGGTCGCAACGGTTCGTGTATCGCGTCGTGGAGTGAGTGAAAATTCTTGGCTAGCAATGCAGGAATAGAGATCGTCAATCAAATCACGATGCACAGCCGGGAATTCGCGGTAGTTCTTGGAAATCTTGAGCTTTCCGATCGGTTATTTTCTTTCGACCACGTGCGGGAGCCGGCATAGTGAAGCTATTCCATTGACTTCACACGCTTCGCGATCAGCGGTCCAGTCGAAGCTCTTGTGCCGTATCAGTCTGCACCGGCCTGCCGCAGCTGATCTGCGATCGCTAGCCGCCCCTTTGCGACCGCCACATCGAGCGGTGTCTGGGCCTTCGCATCGCGCACGTTCACGTCGGCCCCTTGTGCGATGAGCAGGGTGACGACGTCCAAATTGCCGCGCCCCACGGCCCAATGCAGAGCCGAACCACCCTTCGCGTCCGTGGCGTTGGGTGACGCGCCCTTGGCGATAAAGGCGTGAGCAATTGCGGCGCTGCCTTTCTTGATTGCCTCGATCAGATCGCGCTCGGGCGTGAAACGGCCCGTGTCCCAGCCGCCGATCGGCGCATAGACGAGCATCTTGCCGTCCTTGCCGTCGACAACCTCTTGCAGCATCGGGTGGTAGGCTTGCGCCAGCGTATCGACGAGATGCGCACCCTTGCCATATTCCAACGCCACGGTTTGTGCCGCTTCCAGGATGTCGACGCCGAAGATGGCGCGGCCGTCTGGCGACCGGATGTAGTAGCGATAAGTGGTGCGGGGGGACGACATGGCAGTTTGCTCTGTCTTTGGATTATTGCCGGATTGCATAGGCAGTGTTGGCCGGCCGGGGCAGTCGCAGTTGTCCAGCGAACTGGCTGATCGCACCACGAAATATTCAGATAGCCAGAGCCGCCGCCAGATCAAGGCGCTGCTGGTATCCGGATTTCGCTTTTTCAAACACTGCGCTGCAGCGCACAATTCATCTCGCAAGCGCAAAATGTATTGAGCAACATGGCGCCAATCGGCGGATACCCCAGAATTTCGTGACATTTCAAGAAATACGGCCGCCCATTCGAGCGGCCGTATTGTCGCGAATAAGAGCCCCATTTATTGCGCAGCGGTGGCGCGGTCGAGGGACTGATAATAATCGATCAGGATTTTCGCAACTTCCGGCCGCGAGAACTCCGGCGGCGGCGCGATGCCTTTGCCCAGCATCTCGCGCACCGCGGTGCCGGACAGCGCTACGAAGTCCTCCTTCGTATGGTCGGGAGCCTCGCGCATCATCACGACCTTGTTGAGCTTTTTCGAGTAAGCTGTGTTGTCGGCGCGGAACGTGGCGATCTTCAGAGCACCCTCGGGAACGGTGTCGAAAATGGTCTGCGCGTCGAACGGGCCGTAGTAGTCGCCCACACCTGCATGGTCTCGGCCGAGAATCAGGTGCGTGGCGCCCATGTTCTGGCGGAAGACCGCATGCAGAAGGGCCTCGCGCGGGCCCGCATAGAGCATGTCGAAGCCGTAGCCCGTCACCATCGCCGAGTTCGGCGGGAAGTAGATCTCGACCATCTTGCGAATCGCAGCGTCGCGCACCGGGGCGGGAATGTCGCCGGCCTTCAATTTACCCAGCAGCATGTGGATGACGAGACCGTCCGCTTCGAGCCGCTCCATCGCCATACGGCACAACTCTTCGTGCGCCCGATGCATCGGGTTACGCGTCTGGAACGCGACGACCTTCGACCAGCCGCGCTCGGCGATCTCGTTGCGGATTTCAACCGCGGTACGGAACGTATCGGGAAACTCAGTTAGGAAGTAGCTGAAATTCAGGACCTTGATCGGGCCCGACAGCAGCGTTTTGCCCTGCGCGAGAAGGGCGGCGACGCCGGGATGCTTCGGATCGGACGTGCCGTAAATCCTGTCGATGATGAGCGCCAGGTCATCGTCCGACAGCGTCTCGACGCCTTTCACATCCATGATCGCGAGAACGGGATGACCCTCGACGTTGGGATCCTTGAGCGCGATGCGCTTTCCAGCCGTGATGCCGCCAGCGTCCTGGACGAGATTCATCACTGGAACCGGCCAGAACAGTCCCGTCGTGGTCTTCATGTCTCCGGCCGTCGACAGAACGTCGGCCTTGTTCATGTAACCCGTGAGCGGATTGAAATATCCAGCCCCCATCATCACAGCATTGGCGGCAGCCGCCGAGCTGACGGTAATAGAGGGTAAGGAGCGGGCCTCGTGCTGCAGGCGCTCATTTTCCGCGACGTCGTAAACGAAGAGCGGATTGAGCGAATCTGACCCGTGCGGTGCGATGAGCTTCGACATGGTGTTTTGTGTTCCTCCCGAGATGGACAAGGCGTTATCGCAACGCGGTATCCCAGAGAGCGGTCAACGACACCCCCCAGGAGACATGCGAGACGGCTTGTCTTGTGCGATTAAAAGGTGTTCTATTCGAAAAGTCGAATATTAGAATTGCCGCATCCCGCATCGAGCGGTGGGCCTTTTCTTTTGTTTCGATGCATAATGACCTAGCAGACGCAAGCATGGCGCGCGCCTTGACCCAGCCGAGCGCATCGCCGTGCAACGCCGTGGGCGCGCAAGCTGACGCGGAGCGACCTGTGCCAATCCGGGGGGCATGTCGTCGAACCGATGCGTGTATGGGGGCCGGCAGGTCTTTCTGCATCGCGTGGGCGTCGGGCTTGTCGGAAGCGGGGCTTGTCGGAAATATTGGGTCGGTTCACGACAGGCTAGCACGCTCACGCGCCAAGGTTTGTCGTTTGCATCGAAAAGGAGATTGATGCTGCCTTGTTGACGCTGGAGCGAGCGTCGCTAGCGTGGGCGAAAAAACAAGCTGCGGCGGGGCCGCGGCCAAATGTGTGACCTGACAGGGAGGAATGAATGCCACTCGACGGCAAAGGCGCGGGACCCGCGAGCCAGACCATTCTCGTGGTCGGCGGCGGCATCGCGGGCATATCTGCAGCACTTGAGGCGGCCGAGACCGGTCATGACGTGGTGCTTCTGGAGCAGGGGCCCAGCCTTGGCGGGCGCGTGACGAAGCTCAACCGCTACTTCCCCAAGCTGTGCCACCCGACGTGCGGGCTCGAGATCAACTACCAGCGCATCCGCAAGAACCCGCGCCTCAAGGTGCTGACGATGTCGGAGCCCGTGAACGTATCGGGCACGCGCGGTGCATTCACCGTGACGGTCAAACGTCACCCGCGCTTCGTCAACGAGCGATGCACCGCTTGCGGCGACTGCGCGGCCGCCACCGAGACGATGGTGCCAAACGCGTACAACTACGGGTTGGATAAGGTGAAAGCGGCCTACCTGCCGCATGAGCATGCGATGCCGATGCGCTACGTCATCGCGCCCGAGGCGATTTCAGCAGGTGAGGGCGACAAGCTGAAGGCCGCATGCAAGTACGGCGCGGTCGAGCCTGACCAGAAGGAGGAGACGTTCGAGCTCAACGTTGGAGCCATCATCTGGGCGACCGGCTGGCAGCCCTACGATCCCAACAATCTGGACCTCTACAGCTACGCCCATTCGCCCGACATCGTCACCAATGTCGAGATGGAGCGTTTGGCGGCGCACGATGGCCCCACGCACGGCAAGATCCTGCGCCCCTCGAACGGTGAGCCGGCAAAGAAAGTGGCGCTTATCCAGTGTGCCGGCAGTCGCGACAACAACCATCTGGCGTATTGCTCGCGGATCTGCTGCCTGGGCTCTTTGAAACACGCCGCCTATGTGCGCGAGCAGTATGCGGACGCCGAAGTCCACATCTACTACATCGACATTCGTGCCCACGATAAGCTGGAGAGCTTCTATCAGAAGGTGAAGGCTGATCCGCAGGTGACGTTCATCAAGTCCAAGCCCGGACATATCCGCGTTGGCGACGATGGCCGTCCCGTTCTGCATGGCGAGCGGACGATCGATCGCGAGATCTATTCGGAGCCCTACGATCTCGTCGTGCTGGCGACTGGAATGCAACCGTCGGCCGTCGCGGGATACGCGCCGCAGATCGGTCTGATGAGCGACGAGTACGGTTTCGTCGTGCCGAAGGACATGGATACCAACGAGGGCATCTTCTCGTGCGGTGTCGCCGCTGGTCCGCTCGACGTGTCGCTTTCGGTCCAGTCGGCGACGGCAGCGGCGTTGAAGGCCGTGCAGGCCGTGCGTCAGTCTGCCTGAGTGAGCCCCCGTCCGCGCTGCGGGCGGAAGCTTCCGACTTCGTAACTTCGTAATCGTCGTAACCTCGATGTGAGGCACGCGACACGCCAGCAACCCGATCGAACCCGCGCATATCGTGAAAGCGCGTGGATCAGGAGACTGAGTGAAATGAGCACTGAAACCGCCACCGAAAAGCCCAAGGCAACGCCGCCCAAAAAGCCCGGCGTCTACATCTGCAGGGGTTGCGGCATCGGCGAGGCGATGGACGCCGACGGATTGGTCAACGTTGCCAAGAGCGAGTTCCGCATCGAGACTTCGAGCACCCATGACGCTTGTTGCTCGGAGGAGGGCGTCGCCGCCATCAGGAGCGATGTCGAGGCCGGCACGGTCGACGGCGTCGTCGTCGCCGCCTGCTCGCATCGCGTGATGGCCGACCGCTTCCGTTTCAACGGTACGCCCGTCGTGCGCGCCAACCTGCGGGAGCAGGTTGCCTGGTCGCAGCCGGCGGGCGAAGAAGACACCGACTTGCTGGCCGCCGATCAGGTCCGCATGGCGATAACGCAGATCAAGGCGACATTGCCGCCGTTGCCCTCGCAGGTGCAGGAGTATTCGCGCACTGTGCTGGTGCTGGGCGGCGGCATCACCGGCCTTACCGCTGCGCGCGAGGCTGCTGCTGCTGGTCATCCCGTGCTGCTCGTCGAAAAGACAGATCAACTTGGCGGCTGGGCCAACAAGTGGGCGGGACGCATGCCCTATCGCCCGCCCTATCGCGATGTGCAGGACGTGGACATTGCCAAGCTCGTTGCGGCGGTCAACGCCGACAAGAGCATCGAGGTCAAGCTGGACACGCGTGTGGTGAAGACGGCGGGGCAGCCGGGCTCTTTCGCCGTTACGCTCTCGCACGCCGGTCAGGAAAGCGAGGCAACGGTCGGCGCCATCGTCGTCGCGACCGGCTTCCGTCCATATGATGCGACCAAGCTCGGCCATCTCGGCTACGGCGCCTCGCCCGATATCGTCACCGGTGTCGAATTCGAGGCGATGCTTAAGTCGGGTGAGATGAAGCGCAAGTCGAACGGCGCGCCAGTGAAGAACGTCGCCTTCGTGCAATGCGCAGGCTCGCGTGATCCCAACCATTTGCCTTACTGCTCGAGCGTGTGCTGCGGCGTCTCCATCAAGCAGGCGTTGCAGGTGGCGAAGTCCGATCCGACCGCGTCGGCCTATATCGTCTACGAGGAGCTGCGCACGCCCGGCACGGCCGAGGAGTTCTATCGGCAGGCGCAGTCCGAAGGCGTCATCTTCATGAAGGGTAAGGTATCGGGTGTCGATGCCGGCTCAATGCAGGTGACCTATAAAGATGATCTGCTCGGCACCGACGTTCCGCTCAGCGGTCTTGATATGATCGTGCTGGCGACCGGCATGGTGCCGAACTCCACCGACCCGGATATGCCTGTGGTCGAGGAGGAAAAGAGCGCTATCCAACTCAAAGACGACATCAATCCGTTTTCCGCCATTCCCGTTGCGGGCTACAAGGCCGGCGGCGCCGACGGTCCGACGCCACCGGCTATGCCGCATCTCGATCGCATCCCGGACGGCGGTCCGATCCTCAATCTGCAATACCGCCAAGGGCCGCACATTCCGGTACTTGCCGACGGCTTCTCCGACAGCCACTACATCTGCTTCCCCTACGAGACGCGCCGCACCGGCATCTACACCGCCGGCCCAGTGCGCCGCCCGATGGACATGGCCGAGAGTGCGGAGGACGCGACAGGCGCAGTCCTGAAGGCCATCCAGGCCATTGAGGGCTCGAAGATGGGCTCATCGATGCATCCGCGCGTCGGCGATCTGTCCTTCCCCAAGGTCGGACACGAGAAATGCACCAAGTGCCGCCGTTGCACGGTGGAATGTCCGTTCGGCGCCATCGACGAGGACGAACAGGGGCGTCCGATCATCAACGCGGCCCGTTGCCGCCGTTGCGGCACCTGCATGGGTGCCTGCCCGGTTCAGACCATCACGTTCGACAACTACAATCCGCAGATGGTCAACGCCATGATCGAGGCCAACGAGATACCCGACGAGTTCTCCGAAAAGCCTCGTGTCCTCGTGCTCGCTTGCGAGAACGACGCCTACCCGGCGCTCGACATGGCGGGCATCAACCGCGAGTCTGTATCGCCCTACGTGCGCACCATTCCCGTCCGCTGCCTCGGCTCGGTCACGCTGCAATGGGTCTCCACCGCGCTGCAGAAGGGCTACGACGGCATCATGCTGATGGGCTGCAAGTCGGGTGACGATTACCAGTGCCACTTCGTCAAGGGCTCGGCAATCGCCAAGGAGCGCATGTCCAAGGTGGGCGAGACCTTGAAGAGCCTCGCACTGGAGAAGGAACGCGTCACCATGGCCGAGGTGTCGATCGCCGACAGCCACAAGGTGCCGAAGGTCTTGAACGATTTTGCGGAATTGATCGGGGGCATGGACCCCAATCCGATGAAGGGTTTCTGACGGATGACCGCACCGCTTCCCAATCCTGGAAAGAAGTACGATCTGGCCTTTGCGCGCTGGGTCTATGACAACGTCAATGGCGGCGACAAGCTTGCAATGTGCATGCAGTGCGGCGTGTGCTCGGGCTCGTGCCCGATCGGCACCAACATGGATCATGGGCCGCGCAAGCTGTTCATGATGATCCGTGCCGGCATGCAGGAGGAGGTGATGACCTCCAACACGCCGGCGAATTGCACGAGCTGCTATCGCTGTGTGGTGCGCTGCCCACGCTCTGTGCCGGTGACCTACATCCTGCAGGACCTGCTCGCCAAGCAGGCCGAACTCGGCTACCGCGCCAAGGACAACCATGAGAACATTGCGTTCGCTCGGTCGTTCTGGTGGAGCGCGCGCGCTTTCGGCCGCACCGATGAGCGCCTGGTCACTGCAAAGTATTATCTGTCATTCGGTCTGAAGGAAGGTTTCAAGCGTGCGATGGACAACCTGAAGATCGCATTGGGCTTCATCAAGAAGGGTAGAATGCACATCGGTATGCCGCACTCCGTGAAGGACAAGAAGGGCCTCAAGGCCATTCTCGACAAGGCGCGCGAAATCGAAGAGCGCGGGTAAAGGAGGACATGGCATGAGCGACGACAAGAAAGTTCGTATGACCTATTATCCGGGCTGCTCCTCGCAGGGATCGGCTCGGCATCTCGACGAAAGCCTGCGGGCGGTATTGCCCGAGATCGGCGTGGAAATCGACGACATCGAGGACTGGAACTGCTGCGGTGCCTCCGTCGGACACATCGGCGGTGGCCAGCTGCCGAACCTGTCGCTGACGGGCCGCAACCTCGCCAAGGCGCGCGAGCGTGGTACCCAGGACGTCATCACCGGCTGCGCCGCCTGCTATCTCAATACCCACGGCGGCAACGAGAAGATCAAGGCCGACGTCAAAAAGAAGGCGCAGGTCAACGAGGCTCTGGCTGCGGGCGATCTCAAGTACGATGGCGACCTCAAGGTGCGTCATGTCTGCGAGGTGCTCGTCAACGACGTCGGCGTCGACAAGATCAAGGATCGCGTCAAGAATCCGCTCAGCGGCTTGAAGGTCGCCGGCTACGTCGGCTGCCAGACGGTGCGGCCCTTCGCACAGACGCAGGCCGGCGGCGAGTACGACACCTACGACGATCCAAACTTCCTCGACGACTTCACTGAGGCTTGTGGCGCGACGGCCGTGCCCTTCCAGCACAAGACGGCGTGCTGCGGCGGCTCGGTTGCGGTGATGAGCCCGGATCGCACGCTGCATCTCATCAAGAACATTCTGGAAGATGCAAAGCAGGCCGGTGCAGACGTGATCTCCACGCCTTGCCCGCTCTGTCAGACCAATGTGGAGATGTACCAGGACCAGATCAACGCCAAGTTCGGCACCGATTACAAGATCCCGGTCGTCTTCTACAGCCAGCTTATGGCAGTGGCCTTCGGCATGGACAGCGAAAAGGATGCTGCTCTCCAGCGCAATACTAATTCGTCCGAAAAGCTTGACAGCATGGCCAAGCGGAAGGGCTGAAGATGCGCACGGGCGCGACGTACGACGTCGCGCACGTACATTTCAAGGCGGACACAAGAACCGCTCAGCACATCGAACAAGACAACAAGAACGTCCAGCAGACGACGTGAGCAATTAGAGGAAGCACCACTCGATCGATCGACAAGGAGAAGCATATGCTGGTTCGCGATATCGTCCGTGATCAAGGTCCGCTGGTCGTATGCCGGCCCGAGGATACTGTGCAAACGGCAGCCGTTATCCTGCACTCCAAATATATCGGCGCCCTGCCGGTCATGGATGAGAACAACCGGCTCGTCGGCATGTTCGGCGAACGTGATATCGTCCGCGCCTTCGCCAACCGCCTCCCCAAGATCGAATCGATGCTGGTCTCCGAGCTGATGGCCAAGAACGTTATCACCTGCAAGCCCGAGCATACCGTGCTTGAGGCGATGGCGCTGATGAAGCGGCACAAGATCCGCCACTTGCCGGTCTGTGACGGCGGCAAGGTGGTCGGTATCGTCTCCATCCGCGATACGCTCGATGTGCTGCGCCAGAATGCGGAGCAGACGGCCGCCGTGATGCGCGACATCTCGATTGCGCGGCGCTGAGAGCCATAACCTGATCGGTCTCGATGGGAGCACGACTGCCCCATCGAGGCCGTTCTTGACGCTCTCAAGCAAAGCGATAGAGCAGGCCACAACGCCAGACGTCATTCAATCGAAACCTGACCTGGCGGGCGGCCTGGCTGCATCGGATTGGGCGCGACGCACAGGGTCAGATGCGGCGCCAGAAGAAACAAATTCCGAAAGAAAGAATGGCCGGACGCTGCGTCCGGCCATTGTGCTTTTCAATATCGCGAGAGTACGCCGAAGCGGCACGCTTCAGCTCTTCTTGCGGAACTCCGCGCCGAAGTTCGATACGGTGATCGGCGCGGGGCTGCCTGGCGGACGCCCCAGCGGCTCGAACCGCGGCGACGTCTCGTGCGGCTCGTCGGGCTTTGCCTTCTCGATCTTCACTTTCAAGTCGTACCACGCCGCCTGTCCCGTCACCGGATCGGAGTTGGAGTACCGGTAACCGCCCTCGCGCTCGGGCAGCAGTTCGCCGATCAAGTGGTTGAGCAGGAAGCCGCGCGTATTCTCGGGAGCATCGTCCGTCAGCCCCCACGCACCTGAGCGCTTGCCGATGGCGTTCCAGGTCCACACCGTGTCGTCGTTGACGCCGTCCATGAGGCGGACCTGCGCGCGCACCCGCCCGATGCGGCTCGTGATCCAAACCCAGTCGTCGTCGGCGATGCCGACCGCATTGGCCTTGTTGCGACTCATGTAGAGGCGGTTCTCAGCCGTGATCTGCCGCAACCACGCGTTCTGCGAACCCCATGAATGGTACATGTGCATGGGGCGCTGGGTGATGGCAAACATCGGATATTCGTCCGCGTCCACCATCTCGCCTTCGATCGGCGGATACCAGAAGGGGAGGGGGTCAAAGTATGTCTCGATGCGCTCGCGATGGTGTGCAGGCGGCGTGCATGTTGTTGTCTTGCCCTGAGCGGACAGCCGGAAGCGCTGCATCGGCTCCATGTAGAGCTGGAACACCAGTTGCTCGGCATCCGCGATGAAGCCGACCGAGTTTGCCCAATCCAGATAGTCGCGATTGGCATGCTTGAAGTAGCGCATGTTCTCGGGCAGGTGATGCACGAAGAATGAGCCGTTCTTGATGTATTCCTTGAGCTGGTTCGGATTTGGCTCGCCCTTACCGAATTTCTTCCCGTCATTGCCGCGCCAGCCGGCCAGCGGGCCGACGCCTGGCATGCGCTGGTGGTTGACAATGTAGTCGGGATAGCCGCCGGGATACTTGCGCGAACCGTCCGCATTGGTGAAGGCGGGAAGCCCAAGCCGCCATCCCAGGTCGATCAGCACCGTCTGGAAGCCGCGCACATCACGGTCGGGCTCGACAACTGGGTGGCGGATCGCATCGGCTGGACCGTCGGGTTCCGAAATGGGTCGGTCGAGCAGCGAGATGCAATCCCACCGCTCCAGATACGTGGTGTCGGGCAGGATCAGATCGGCATACGCAACCATCTCCGAATCGTAGGCATCCGAATAAATGATTTTCGGGATCTTGTACTCGCCGGTTGCCTCGTCCTTCGCGGTCAGATGCTCGATCACAGCCGGCGTATTCATGGATGAATTCCACGCCATGTTTGCCATGTAGAGGAACAGAACCTCGATCGGATAGGGATCCTGGTTGGCCGCGTTGGTGATCACCATGTGCATGAGGCCATGCGCCGCCAGCGGGGCGTCCCAACTGAACGCCTTGTCGATGCGTTGCGGATTGCCCTGCGTGTCGATCAATAGGTCTTGTGGCGAAACCGGGAAGCCGAGATGGGGTCCGCCCAGCGGCTCATTTCGCGTAACCTGATTTATCTTACCGGTCGGCTTGATGCGCGGCGGAATGCATTTCGGGTAGGGCGCCTTGTAGCGGAACCCGCCTGGGCAATCGATCGTGCCGAGCAGAATCTGCAGAATGTGAATCATACGGCACGTATGAAAACCGTTCGAATGCGCCGAGATGCCTCGCATCGCGTGCATCGAGATCGGTCGGCCGATCATCTTCTCCTGCCGACGGCCGGCCCAGTCAGTCCAGGGGATGTCGAGAACCACCTCTTCCTCGAAGGCGACTTTTGCCAGCTCAGCGGCGATGCGGCGGATGGTTTCCGCTGAGATGCCGGTGACTTGAGCTGCGCGCTCTGGCGTGTACTCGTCGGAAAGGAAGCGCTTCGCCAGATGCTCGAAGGAGGGGATACCCCGGCGTCCGTCCGGCAACGTGAATGTGCCCGAAAGCGCCGGTGCGGAGTCGGGTGCGTTGGCATCGACGATTTTGCCCGTCTTCTTGTCGAAGGCGATCGGCTCATTGTTGAAGGAGCGCGCGAACAGGCCATGATCCTCCGCGCCGGGATCGTCGATCACGAGCCAATGCGCGTTC
This sequence comes from Hyphomicrobiaceae bacterium, assembly GCA_036768475.1. GTDB lineage: Bacteria > Pseudomonadota > Alphaproteobacteria > Rhizobiales > Hyphomicrobiaceae > JAEUMD01. The sequence continues at coordinate 55,830 of DAIPMW010000022.1, forward strand.
GTATAGCGCACAAGATAGTCCAGATCGACGTTCTCGGTGCGCAACAGCTCATGGATGAGAGCAGCGACGAACATGCCGTCCGTGCCGGGCTTCAGTCCGATCCATTCGTCGGCGATGGCTCCATATCCTGTGCGTACCGGATTGATCGCAACCACCTTCGCGCCGCGGCCCTTCAGTTTGCCGAGACCGATCTTGATCGGGTTGGAGCCGTGGTCCTCGGCGACGCCGAACAACATGAAATATTTGGTATGCTCCCAGTCGGGCTCGCCGAACTCCCAGAACGCGCCGCCGAACGTGTAGAGTCCGGCAGCAGCCATGTTGACCGAGCAGAAGCCGCCATGGGCGGCATAGTTTGGCGTGCCATACTGGATCGCCCACCAGCCGGTCAGCGACTGTGATTGATCGCGGCCGGTGAAAAAGGCGAGACGGCGCGGGTTCGTCGTGCGCACACGGCCGAGCCAGCCTGCGGCGATGTCCAGCGCCTCCTCCCAGCTGATCTCCTTGAACTGGCCCGAGCCGCGCGGGCCAGTCCTAATGAGGGGCGCCTTGAGCCGCGCGGGAGAATAGTGCTGCATGATGCCGGCCGAGCCTTTGCCGCACAGCACACCTTTGTTGACTGGATGATCGCGGTTGCCCTCGATGTAACGAACCTTGCCATCCTTCAGATAGACGCGGATGCCACAGCGACAGGCGCACATGTAGCACGTCGTGGTCTTGATCTCGTCGGCCGGCGGCACCGAGGTATCGACGCGATCGTCCACCTTCATTTCGGCTCCCATGCACCTAATCTCCCTGATCGTCTCGTTTATTGGTCCGCTCTCGGCCGGATTGACACCTGATCCCCGGTGATCATGCAAGCTTTTGGTGACTTCGAACCCGGCGCCTCGCCCGCGCCAGGATTACGGGCCGGTCGAGCCAGGGTTGGGCCCAGGAGGCCGGCAGTTATAACTTGATATTCACACATTTGAATGTTCTTCTTGGTCACACATCGAGAGACACGAACGGCGGCCGCCGATCTTCCAGACCGAAGCCAGTCCTGCGGGCCGCGGCGCGGGCATGACCGGAGCCTGGCGCGGGCGCGCGTGCGACCACGCCACCCGTGGACCAGTCGACCTCAACCTGCGAAACGGTCAGCCAGCCGCGCAAGAATCTCACATGAGGTGCTGCGCTGCACCGGGGCGGCTTTGGGCGCGCACCGAGCGTCGTTCAAAGTATGTGCTAATCGTTGGCGCGGCCAGCCCCGCGTCATTGAAATCAAAACAAGGGGGATCGGCGGTATCTATGCGCATTGCACACCTATCCGACACGCACATCCAGGCCGCCAACCCAGATGCAAAGGGCCGCATTGGGGACCTCGCACGCGTCGTCGATTCGATCAATGCATTGGCCGCGCCGCCGGACGTCGTGCTGCACTCTGGCGACATTGCCCACGACGCGACGTCCGAAGATTATGCGGCCGCCCGCGCCGAACTCGATCGGCTCAATGCACCGCTCTATACAACTATCGGCAATCGTGATCGCCGCGCACCGTATTTCCAGTGGTTCGGAGCAGAAGGCTACCTCAACCCGGACTTCGGTTTCGCCCAATACGCGGTGGACCTCGGCGCGCTCTATCTCGTTGCGGTCGACACACAGGACCACAACAGTGCGCTGGGCGGCTTCTGCAGTGCGCGTGCAAACCATTTGCGCCGTCTGCTCGCGGCAGCGCACGGCAAGCCGACGCTCGTTTTCGCCCATCATCCTCCGCTGACGCTTCCCGACATGAAGGCGCCGGAGCTGCAATATCGCGACGCCGCCGAGGCTGCTCTTCTGGTCGATTGCCTGAACGCGTGTCCCGGGCTTGTCGGCGTCGTGACAGGACATGTGCATCGAACGCGCGCCGTGCCTCTGGGAGAGGTGACTTTGTCGACCGTACCGAGCATAGCGGCCGACCTGAGTCGCGAAAAAGTTGACGACATCTACCTTCGGCGTCCGATCTATCACGTGCACACGTGGGTGAATGGAATGCTTGCGACATCCGCTGTCACCCTTGAGGCCGATCAGGCTCTAGAGCAGGTCAGGTTTTGATTGAATCACGTCTGGCCGTTGTGGCCTGCTCTACCACTTTGTTTGAGAGCCTCAATCACGCCCTCGATGGAAGCAGTCGCGCTTCCATCTCAGCCGATCAGGCTCTAACGGTCTGACCGGTGTGCCATACGACCCGCGCGGGAACGTGTAACGAGCCATTTGTGCGTGCTGACGTGTGGTGCGCCCGATGATCCTTGCGGCATGCATTCGTGCATCGCACTTAGAGCATGTTTAGCTGAAGTGTACGGTTCAGCGTGAAGAATATGAACGCGATCTAGTGCTGGACCTGCGAACCCTGAATACTTCGCGGGCGATAGCAACCGGATGCGCGGCTTTGGCCCCAGCGGTCCGTGCGATGGCTGGAGCGTTGATCGCGGTTGCAGGCGAGGGCGCACCCGTGTAGGAAATCCGCTCCGGTCTGCCGACCGGCCGAGCCGGATTTGCAGTCCCCCGCTGATGAGGCGGAAATCCGGCCTCCGACAAGGGTGGCGTAGTGGTCACAGCCGCGGCGCAACGTTGCTACGTGAAGGGACTTTCGGGCGGGTAGCTCAGTGGTAGAGCATCTGACTTTTAATCAGATGGCCGTGGGTTCGATCCCCACCCCGCTCACCAAGGATTTC
>DAIPMW010000023.1:0-57389 GCA_036768475.1 Hyphomicrobiaceae bacterium
GTGATCAGCGACGCTCCCGCCGCTGCAAGCGCCCGCTATTCAGAGGTTCCCTAAGGACGCATCACATTGCCAAGTACCAGCCATCGGGCAGCGATCGTGCGGCTCCCATATATATGATCGAGACCCGGTGCCAAAATCGATGGTGAGATATGTTGAGCCGCCCCCTGGTGCTAGCTGCTTTCATCTGCGCGGGCTTCGGGTTGCTCTCGATGGTGCTTGGTCCTGACAACAATTGGGACCTTCGCTTCTATCATCTATACGCGCCCTGGGCCTACCTCCAAGACCGGTACACCTATGATATAGGACCGGCCCAGTTGCAGGGCTATTTTAATCCAACGCTTGATTTTCTGTTCTACGGTCTCGTCTCGTCCCCCCTCAATGACTATCCCCGCGTCATTGCTTTCATTATGGGCGCTGTCCACGGGATCAATGCGGCATTGATCTTCGAGATTGCACGCCATGTCATTCGCATTCCGCATGACGCGGCACGCACGGCGTTGCAGATCATGGCCTTTCTGTTCGGAGTGACCGGAGCTGGCTTTATTTCACTGTTGGGCCTGACAACAGGCGATCTGCTCAATTCGATCTTTATTTTGTCCGCGCTGCTGGCAATTTTGAAGACGTCCCAAGTGGAAGCCGGCACACGAGTCACGGCAGGCTTCGCCCTTTCTGGCCTGCTCGCGGGCATCGGACTCGGGCTGAAGTATACGGCCGCCATATTCATGCCCGGCCTTGCGCTCGTCGCCGTGGCTTCAGCGATACGCCAGCGCACCATGTCTGGCGCCATCGCATTCGCAGCGTTGCTGCTGGCCGGGCTTCTGATTACAGCGGGACATCACATGCTGGTTTTGTGGAACCTCTTTGAAAATCCGTTTTTTCCGTCGCTCAACAATATTTTCAAATCGCCCGCCTACGAATTCGTGTCGTTGCGCGATCCCCAGTTCCTGCCCGACTCGACACTGCAGGCCATAACTTATCCGTTCTATTGGACGGTCAGAAACGTGCATGTGGTTTCGGAGCTGCCATTTCGCGATTGGCGCGGCGCGATGGCCTATGTCGCCATTGTCGTTTGGTGTGTCATGCTGCTCGTGCGTTATGGCAGACGGAGAGAGTTCGCTTCTGGATCACGGTCCGATACCTGCAATCTCGGCTCGATTATAATCTTTGTGGTCGTTTCCTATTTCGCCTGGGTGTCGGGCTTCGGCATCTACAGGTATGCGGTGGTGCTTGAAATGCTCACAGGCGTGATGGTCTTCGGCGTGCTTGTATCTGTGATAAGTTGGAACACGCTCCGGGCGATCGGCGGCTTGACACTGCTCCTTCTTGCTGTCGGCACGACCCAGTATGTCGATTGGGGGCGGGGCGCCCATGCATCTCGCGGCATCAGACCCGCACCCTACACCGGAAAGTACATCGACATTCGCGTCCCCCCAATTCCGAAACATAGCATTGTTCTGCTCGCCACCGGACAACCGGCGTCGTACTTCATACCCTACGCCGAGCCGACGGCACGTTTCCTCGGCATTGAAAACAACTTCCTCAAACTGTCGCAGGATAACGCGTTGGTCGCAGAGATCGGGCGTCTCATGCGCACGCCCGGCTCGCCAAAGTTCATCGTCCGTGTCGGCAAATCGGATTCAGACAGGCTCGACGATGTCTTGAGGCACTTCGATCTGCAACTGGCCCCCACGCCGTGTCAGCCGATCATTTCAAACCTGGAGGAGCACCCGCTGAGCTTGTGTCCTACGGAACCGCTGTAAAGCATGCTTAGCTGAAGTGTGCAGAGATTCAGTGAATCCGCAACGCCCCAACGCGAACTACCGATCGTGAGAGAGATGCTCTGCATTCAGGTAGATCAACCTGCGCACCTCGATCTGCATGTGTGCGATGGCATCGAGGATGAAACCCGCCGTCATCAGCAACAAAGAACACACGCCCAGACCAATTGATGCGATGAGCGTGGGAAAGCGAGGGACAAGCCCCGTTCGCATGTATTCTGTGAACACAGGAACGAAAAGGGCCAGCGCGGCAAGCAGGAAGACGCCCGAGGTCACGGTGAAGAACAACATTGGGCGATGCAGGCGGAGTAGGTTGACGATCATCCACAGGATGCGGAATCCGTCGCGATAAGTGCTCAGCTTGCTCCGACTACCCGGCGCTCGCGCGGAATAGGTGCATGCGACCTCTCGCATTGGCATGCGGAGAAGCGCGGCGTGAACCGTCATTTCTGTTTCGATCTCAAACCCGCCGGACTGGATGGGGAAAGACTTCACGTAGCGTCGTGACAATACACGATAGCCTGAAAAGCAATCGTCGAACCTGCTTCCAAAAAGTGCACGCAGGAGTCGGTTGAAGAGCAGGTTGCCCCATTTGTGACCTGGTGGGAACGCGTCAGCGCTTGTCCCGCGGCGTGCTGCTACGACCATGTCGAGTCGTTCCGAAAGAAGTAACTCGACCAGTCGCGGCGTTGCGAACGCGTCGTAGGTGCCGTCACCGTCCGCCAGCACATATATGTCGGCGTCGATGGCGGAAAATGCTCGGCGCACGGCATTTCCCTTGCCGCGCAATGTTTCAACGAGAACCTCGGCGCCGGCCGCGCGGGCCACATCAGCGGTCGCGTCAGTCGATCCATTGTCGATCACGAAGGTTGCGGCATCAGGGAGCGCAGCCTTGAATTGGCTGACGGTGTTGCCCACCGTGGACGCTTCATTGAGGCACGGAAGGACGACGACAATACGTTTCCCGCCGGATGACGCGGCACCGCTCGACTCGAGCTCTTGTGGCATGTGCTGGCTCATCTCGATCTCGCGTGTCGATAAACCCCAGTTTTTCACGATGGCGGACCGGATGTCTATACTGGGTGCCAATGGAGGTATCGTGACGCGCCGCTCCGGCGGATGGATCACGCTGGGCCTATCTCATACTTGACACTTCTTGCCGCAAAGACCACGAGCAAGACATGAACGACGATGCCAGACGATATGCTCCCGCAGCAGCCCGCAACAGGGCGTTCATCCTCACTGTTCTGCAACAGCATTTGCCACAGCACGGTCTGGTGCTCGAAGTGGCAAGTGGCACTGGCGAGCACATCACGTATTTCGCACAGGTATGCAATCAGGCGCTGGTCTTCCAGCCCAGTGATCCCGATCCTGACGCGCGCGACAGTATAGACGCGTGGACGGCAGCACTGTCATTGCCAAACGTCTTGCCGGCAATCGCTCTCGATGCTGCTTCTCATGTCTGGCCGGTTGCCTCGGCGGACGTGGTCGTATGTATCAACATGATTCATATTACCCCCTGGGGCGCCGCCATCGGCCTGATTGAAGGCGCTGCGCGAGTGCTGCCGGAAGATGGCCTACTCTTTCTTTACGGCCCGTTTCGCAGGGCAGGCCGCCATACCGCTGCGAGCAATGAGGCTTTCGACCAGGAACTTCGTCGCCACAACCCGTCCTGGGGTGTTCGCGACCTTGATGACGTCACCGCTCTGGCCGCCGCGCATGGATTTTCGGCGCCAATCATCATCGAGATGCCAGCGAACAATTTGTCAGTCGTGATGCGATTTAACCCGCGCTCCGACCTTCCACAGGCCAGAGGAGAAGAGGCGGGTTGACGACTTCTCGGCGCCGTGCAATTGCGCAATGCCGCTCAACAGCGGTGTCGGCTTTTGTTTCGAGCATGTCTTTCACGCTGAACCGCTGCACATTTCAGCTAAACATGCTCTAGCGCTGACCGTGACCTGCTTCTTTGAAAAGATCCTTCAATTCGCGGGGCTGGCAGCGCCAATACTGTGGCGGTGCGACGACGCGAGCGCCAAGAGCGGCCGCAGCATGCCACGGCCAACGCGGATCGTAGAGCATGGCACGCGCGAGAGCCACTGCATCTGCCTTTCCGCTTGTAATGATTTCCTCGGCCTGTTCTGCCTCCGTAATGAGCCCGACGGCTATTGTCGGCAGAGCGGTTGCGGCCTTGATCTGTTCTGCGAAGGGCACCTGGTATCCGGGTTTGAGTGAGATTTTCTGTAGCGGAGATACGCCGCCCGATGAGACATGAATGGCCGCTGCGCCACGCGCTTCAAGAACCTTCGCAAGCGCAATGCTGCCCTCGATGTCCCAGCCCCCCTCGACCCAGTCGGTAGCTGAAATGCGCGCCCATACGGGCCGGTCGGCCGGGAATGCCTGGCGAACGGCATCGTAGATTTCCACGGGAAAGCGCATGCGGTTTTCCAGGCTGCCGCCGTAGGTATCTGTGCGCTGGTTGGCAAGCGGTGAGAGAAACTGGTGCAGGAGATAACCATGCGCCATATGGATCTCGATACCATCGAAGCCGAGCCGTGCAGCACGGATCGCGGCCTCGGCGAAACAGCCGCGGATGCGCGCCAGGCCTGCATCGTCGAGTGCATGCGGTGTATACTCGCCCTCAGCGTGTGGCAACGCCGAGGGCGCCACAGTGTGATAGCCACGCGGTCCATCAGGTGGAATCTGGTTGCCGCCGGCCCACGGCGACTCGCTCGAGCCTTTGCGGCCTGCATGGGCAAGCTGCGCTACCACCGGTATGGGCGAATAGGTACGAATGGCCGAAAGTACGCGCGCCAGCGCTGCCTCGTTAGCGTCGCAATAGAGGCCGAGATCATCAGGAGAGATTCGGCCCTCAGGAGAAACCGCGGTTGCCTCTGTAATAAGTAGTCCGGCGCCCGATAGCGCCAGGTTGCCCAGATGCATGAGATGCCAGTCCGTAGCGCTGCCCTCGTCGGCGAAGTATTGGCACATTGGCGCGATGACGATCCGGTTCTCGAGTTCAAGAGCGCCGATCTTCAGTCGGTCAAAAAGGTGCGGCATGATATTTATTTCCGATGATGTCATTTGGCGGGAGAAGTTAAATGGAGACGGCGCACGCGATTTACAATGCGTGGATGAGTCTGCCAGTGCTGGGCGCGATGACTCACTGCCCCCTACTACAGAGATATCTTGCGGATGTCAGTGAGGCATTCCGCAATGTGGCCGAGGAAGCGCGCGGCTGCGGCACCGTCGACGGCGCGGTGATCCCATGACAGTGAAAGCGGCTGAATGAGCCGAGGCGCAAAGCTCTCTCCAGTCCAGACCGGTTGGATCTCGGCTTTTCCTGCGCCCAGAATTGCGACTTCAGGTGCGTTGATGATCGGCGTGAAGCCTGTGCCGCCGATGCTGCCCAGCGAGGAGACCGTGAAACAGCCGCCCGACATGTCCTTAGGAGATATCGTTCCCGCACGCGCCTTGGCTGCGAGATCGCGTGCTTCGATCGCTATCTCGATCAGGCCCTTGCGATCGCAATTCTGGATGACGGCGACGACGAGACCGTTCGGTGTGTCGGCTGCGAAGCCGATGTTGTAGAAATTTTTTCTGATGATGCGTCCACCGGAAAACGAGACGTTGAAATGCGGATGCGCTTTGAGCGCGGAAACCGCCGCCTTGATCATGAAGGCGAGCATGGTGACCTTCGTGCCGTCCTTTCCATGCCGGGCGTTGAGATCCTTGCGGAACACTTCGGTGGTCGTGATGTCGGACTTATCGAAGTTGGTGACGTGCGGGATCATGACCCAGTTGCGCGCCAGATTGGCCGCAGCCAGCTTCTGGATGCGTGATTGCTCGATCGGGGCGACAGGCCCGAACTTGGCATAGTCGGGCTCGGGCCAGGGAGGCAGGTCGAGCTTCAAACCCGACTGCGCAGAGGGGTGTGCTGATGCGGACTGCTCCACTGCATGTACGGCGGGGCGCGCAACCGCTGACTGGACGAAACGAAGCACGTCCTCCCGCACGATGCGGCCATAGGCGCCGCTGGGCTGGACTTCGCCAAGATCAACGCCTAGCTCGCGTGCAAACTTGCGAACGCCGGGCCCTGCATGGACGGGAGCGGCTTCGCGGCCCGTCTCGTTCGCTGAACGCGATGTATGCATGGGGTTATCGGCTAAAGATGAACGGAGAGGAGTAGCGATCTCACGTGTGGTCGCGCCCGTCGTCTGCGGTGATGATAGAACCGTGCCCTGCACCGCCGGCTGCAGCGATCGATTATCGGTGCCGATACCCGCCCCGGCCCGAACTGTCAGAATAGGATCACCCTTCGAGAGCCTGTCGCCGACCTGTACGAGAATTTCTGAAACGACTCCGCCGACCGGTGATGGCACCTCCATAGTGGCCTTGTCCGACTCGAGTTCGATCAACGGGTCACCTTCGGCGATTGTCGCGCCGGGTGTAACGAGGACGGCAACGACCGGGATCTGCCTGTAGTCGCCAATGTCGGGAATGACGATCTTTTGAGTATCACTCATCGCCTGAGTTCCTAAACTGTCCAGGGCGCAGGCTCGGCGCTATCGATCGTGTACTTTTCAAGCGCTGCAGCGAGGCTCTCACGCCCGACTGATCCTTCGCGCGACAGCCGGTCGAGCACAGCGACGACGATCGAATGCCGATCGACTTCGAAGAAGCGGCGCAGAGCCCCGCGTGTGTCACTCCGGCCGAAGCCATCGGTCCCGAGCACGGTCAGCCCGGACTTGACGTAAGGCGCAATGAGGCCCGGCACCGCACGCACGTAATCTGAGGCGGCGATGACGGGAGCGGATCCGGCAAGCAGATGCTCCACATGCGACACCTGCGCGTCCGCGTTCGGATTGAGACGATTGGCCCGCTCAATGAGCTGAGCGTCCCGCGCCAGTTCGGAAAAGCTTGTCACGCTGAACACGTCCGCAGCGATACCCCAGTCCGCTGCCAGTAGCTCGGCTGCGGCTTCGACCTCGCGCAGGATCGCGCCTGCGCCCAGTAAACGCACGCGCGCCTTGGGCGTTTGCGCAGGTGTTACGTCGCGCAACCGATACATCCCCTTGATGACGTCCTGCTCGATGCCGTCGGGCATGGATGGATGCGCGTACGTCTCGTTCATCACCGTCAGATAATAGAACTCGTCAGCTTGGCTCTCCATCATGCGCCGCGCTCCGTGATCGAGGATGATGGCCACCTCGTAGGCATAGCAGGGATCGTAGGCGCGGCAGTTCGGGATCGTCGAAGCGATCAGGTGACTCGATCCGTCCTGATGTTGCAGACCTTCGCCGCCCAAGGTCGTGCGCCCGGCGGTTGCTCCAACGAGGAAGCCGCGCGAACGCTGATCGGCAGCCGCCCAGATGAGATCGCCGACGCGTTGGAAGCCGAACATGGAATAATAGATATAGACCGGCAGCATGGCTGTTCCATGCACGCTGTAGGCAGTCGCCGCCGATGTCCAGGAGGCCAAAGCGCCCGCCTCAGTGATGCCTTCCTCCAGCAGTTGGCCGTCCCTCGCCTCGCGGTAGGAAAGCATGCTTTCGGCATCTTCCGGCTCGTAGAGCTGGCCGTCGGGCGCATAGATGCCGATCTGGCGGAACAAGTTCGCCATGCCGAACGTACGCGCCTCATCAGCAACGACAGGCACGATGCGCGGGCCTAGCGTCTTGTCGCGCAACATGCCGCCCAGCATGCGCACGAACGCCATTGTCGACGACATCTCCTTGCCGCCTGCGGACAATGCGAACGCCCCATAGGCGCCAAGCTCAGGCACGGCCACCGGATCGGATGTGCGGCGCCGTGTCGGAAGATAGCCGCCCAGTTCTGTGCGCCGCTCGGTAAGATAGCGCAACTCTTCGCACCCGGCAGCCGGCTTGATGAACTCCAGCGACTCCACCTGTGTGTCGGAAAGCGGCAGCGCAAACCGGTCGCGGAACGCTTTCAGAGCATCGACATCGAGCTTCTTTGCCTGATGCGCGGTCATGCGGGATTCGCCCGCAGATCCCATGCCAAAGCCCTTTTTAGTCTTTGCGAGAATGACCGTTGGCCCACCCTTGTGCGCCTTGGCTGCTGCGAAAGCCGCATAGAGCTTGCGGAAGTCATGGCCACCGCGGCGCAGCCGGTCAATGTCATCATCGCTCATGTGCCGCACCAGGGACGCCGTCTCGGGGTCTTCCTGGAAAAAGTGACTGAGATTGTACGCGCCGTCCTTCGCCCCCAAGGTCTGGTATTTGCCATCGACCGTTGCAGCAAAACGGCGCAGCAGCGCGTGCTTTTCATCGCGCGCAAACAGCGCATCCCACTCACTGCCCCACAGGACCTTGATGACGTTCCACCCGGCGCCACGGAACAGTGCCTCCAATTCGCGGATGATCTGTCCGTTGCCCCGCACCGGACCATCGAGGCGCTGCAGATTGCAATTGATCACGAAGGTGAGGTTGTCGAGCCGCTCGCGTGCCGCAAGCGCGAGCGCACCAATCGATTCCGGCTCGTCCATCTCTCCGTCACCGAACACGCCCCAGACGTACCGGTCGCTGCATTGGCCAAGCCCGCGCGCCTCCAGATAGCGCATGAAGCGCGCATTGTAGATGGCGCTGATGGGACCGAGCCCCATCGAACCCGTCGGAAACTGCCAGAAGTCCGGCATCAGCCAAGGATGGGGATAAGAGCACAGGCCGCCACCGCCAACTTCCTGGCGATATCGTGCGACATGCTGCTCGCTCAGGCGTCCCTCCAGAAAGGCACGCGCATAAACGCCAGGTGCGGAGTGTGGCTGGAAGTAGACGAGGTCGCTTCTCTCGCCGCCCCTGAAAAAGTGATTGAAGCCGATCTCGAAAATCTCCGCAGCCGAGGCATAGCTGGCGATGTGTCCGCCCAGATCGCCGTAAGCCTTGTTGGCGCGCATGACCATGGCCAGCGCATTCCAGCGCAGGATCGCCGTTATGCGTTCTTCGATTCGCAGGTCGCCGGGATAGGGCGGCTGCTCTTCGAGTGGAATGGAATTGCGGTAGGGCGAATATGGCAACGGTCGCCGCTTGATCTCGCAATCCTCGGCATGACGTTCAAGCGCATTGAGCAACTGCTCGGCGCTCTCGCGTCCTTCATGTGCAATCACCGCATCGAGTGCCTCGATCCACTCGGCTTGCTCGTCGTCGAACTCGGTTGCGCCCGCGTCAATGCCCATGGCTGCTCTCCATCACCGGTTCATGCGGTCGGCGTGTTGCCGCATTATTCCGCGTCCCTCAGGCTCGCGTAAGCCACTGTCACATACATCTCGTGACGCGCCAGGACTGTCCACCACGGCGAACGCCGTTCCGCAAAGCCCCTGTGGCAGGCAAAAATCGCAGACGAGGCCCGATATGAAATTGCGAATGAATGTAGCGGCCTCAAAATGTTTGGCAGAATCTGCCAAACCAACGCCAGTCGGAAGGCAATATTGTGGGTGTTGGATAATCGGTTGCTAGTTCGCTGCACAGAGCGATTCCGCCTGCTGGCCCAATGGCTACTCTAGACCTCGATATGGTTGAGGGGCAGTGCGGTACGGTATTGCACCTGGTTAAGCGCGAAGCTGGATTTTATGCTCGCGACACCGGGGATGCGCGTGAGATGGTTCTTCAGGAACCGCTCGTAGGCGTCGAGATCTTGCACGACTACGCGAAGAAGATAGTCGGCCTCACCCGTCATCAGATAGCACTCGAGAACTTCAGGCCGCCGCAAGACCTCCTTCTCGAAATCCTGCAACCGTTCACGAATCTGTTTTTCGAGTGTCACACTCACGAACACATTGACGCTTAGGTCAATGGAGCGAGGATCGAGCAGGGTTACGCGCTTGCGGATGATTCTGGCGTCTTCCAGCGCTTTCACCCGCCTCAGGCATGGCGACTGCGATAGCCCGATCCGTTCAGCGAGCTCGACATTGGAGAGGCTGGCATCCTCCTGAAGGATACCGAGAATCTTTAGATCGATTGCGTCAAGCTTGATGGTTGGCATGGTTAACCCGGAATTTCCATTCCCGTAGCAGGAAAATAAGAAATCGCAGGATATCCCGCAACATTTTCGAACATAATCGGCGTGCCGAGAGAGGCGACAAGACGCGTTCGTGTTGAGATCTGCCGCTGACACGGGATCTCGCAGCCAATCTACTATGGAAGGGCCAAGTTCGGTGGCGGTGCTGGAGAAGGCTTAACGTCGGACGGGCTCATCGATGGGCCGGCGGTTCCGCATTCTCACGATTATCGGCGATCTCACACGCGAGTGTCTGTTGCTGCAGCGGGCTAAGTCACGGGATCTTCGGCTGCCTGCTGCATGACTTGTGCAGCATAGACGATAAGCTCGGTCGCGAGCGACCAGATTAACCGATCGAGAACCGCACTCTCACCGGGATCGACAAATGAGAGCACGAATTTGGCTTTGGCTCGAAGTTGCCCGATCGTTCGGGCCGGCTGCATCGCAGCGCTATCGGCAAGGCCGAGCGTCGATACCGAGATTTCATCGAGGCGACGCTGGAAGACCTTTTCTTGTTCTTCGGCAAGGGTGCCGATCACCTCCATTTCGTCACGTGCCGATTCCAGCACCAGCCGCTTCAATTGCAGCTCTTCAAGGCCAGCCGCCAGCTTGATCAGGTCATCTGAACTTTTTCGTGGTTCGATGTTGGCATGTCCCGAAAGAAGCGACTCGACGGTGAGTGCGATGGCATGCGACATGCCGTTGGACTTGTTTAAACCTGTCTTCTTGAGCGCAGAATCAGACATTTGATCATCTCCATGCTCTGCCATCCTCACGAGCCTGGCGGCATGTATATTGTTTAGACATTCACAGCGACAGCGTCGCCGTGTCGGGTCAAGTCACTTTACTTGGTCGAATTTCGCCGCAGCCACCGACTAAGTTACTTGGTCGAATTTCGCCCTGGCCACCGAACTAATCCCTCGTGGGTTTTCGCACTTGAACCGTACCGGAATAGGCCTTCGCGAAACGGCCCGCGAGGAAGCTGCCGAGTCAGCGTTCAATGATTGAAATAGCTGTCAGCGATCAATCATTGAAATCGATGGTGCTTATTGCTACCATCAATATTATGGATATTAGACAATCTGACCTGGGTTTGCTTCTTGCGCTTGATGCATTGCTCTCGGAGTGCAATGTAACGCGCGCCTCTGAGCGGCTGAACATTTCGCAGCCCGCGATGTCGGCCCAGTTGGCTCGATTGCGCGATCTCTTCGATGATCCACTGCTGGTTTCGTCGGGCCGGAAAATGGTTCCGACGGCGCGGGCCATGTCATTGCAGGAACCGCTCCATCGAAGCCTCGTGAGGCTCGCCCAGTTGATCAGGGAAAGTGAATCCTTCGATCCGAGCAGGACGTCCCGCGTCTTTCGAATTATCGCAGCCGATTACCTGCAACTGGTGGTGGCGCTGCCGCTCATTCGTGAGGTGAACCGAACCGCTCCGAACGTACAGATCGTCCTGTTGCCCTACGACAGGGCAACCGCCTGGCAGATGCTCGAAAATGCAAGCGCGGACCTGTTGATCGTTTGGAAGCAGGACGCGCCGGGCGATGCCCGCGCCGCGCCGATCTTTATTGACCGGCTTTGCCTTGTGCAGCGCAAGAAACATCCGCGCGGAAAGAAGAAGCCGAGTGTCGCCGAGCTTTGCCAGCTCTCTCACGTCATGATCGCTACGGAGGCAGGATCACTTTGGGGCTTGATCGACGACGAACTGGAGAAGCTCGGCAGGAGGCGCCGGATTGTGGCGTCTTTGCCGTCGTTTCTCTCGGTTCCAGTGCTTGTCGCCCAGAGCGACCTTGTTGCCGCAATTCCTCGGGGGTTGGCAGGCATCATGTCTGACGAGCTTGACGCGTTCGATGTCCCGTTCGCGAATATGGACATCGAGATGCTGTTGTCATGGCACCCGCGCATGCATGCCGACCCAGGACATCAATGGCTGCGCAAAATGGCTGCTGCGCCCTTTGCCAAACGGTAACGACCCAAATCGGGTCTCACCTGCGCAGGCGTGTTTCTTCACAACCCAAGATCGAGATGTTCCATCCGCGTTCCGCGGGCCATGGCCTGAGCGCGCAGGCCCGGTAGACCTCGGCAGTCTTGCGGGAGAGCAACGCTTGGGCCGGCCAATTCTCGTTGGCGCGGGGTGGTCGTGCCCCGATTCCATCACGTCAGGAGCATGTGTCCGACAGCGCAAAGCACAGTTAACCGCTCAGTATTGACCGGGCGCTACCCGTGGAGGGTGCAATCCATCGAATACTACCATGGCTGACCATTGCTTGATCATTCGACAGGCGGCAACGTATAAAGCGTCGGTCTGCGAATTTAGTCTCATGGTCTGCGGTACCGATCGCCCTTGTAAGGTGCCGCTCATCAATGCCGAAATCCATAGAGGTCCCCATGCACCATCGGTGCCCTTCCTCAGCCTTGCTCTTCCTCATTACATGCACGCTTATCCCCTCCGCCGCCGCGTCTGAAGATGCGAAGAAGACTGCTGCGGCGCCGCTGCCGTCGGTGCTTGTCGCAACGGCGCAGCAGCGTGCGATAGGAGAGCAGACCGAGTTTGTCGGTCGTGTCCAGGCGCTTGAAAAGGTTGAGCTTCGCGCAAGGGTTTCCGGTTTTCTCCGCGAGAAAAAGTTCGACGCTGGTGCCAAGGTCACCAAGGGTGACGTGCTCTACCTTATCGAGCCGGAACCATTTGAGGCTGCATTGGCGCAACGCCGGGCGCAGTTGGTATCTGCGGAAGCGACCCAGGAAAACGCGATCGCGGCGCTCAAGCGCTATAAGGATCTTGAAGCCAAACAGGTCGCCTCGACCGCTCAGCTGGACGAAAGGATTGCCGAGGAAAAGCGCGCGACGGCAAGCATCGCCGAGGCCAAGGCCGCGATCCAGGATGCCGAGATCAAGCTTTCGTACACTAGGATCATAGCCCCCATTTCGGGCACGATCGGCCGCACCAGCGTGGACCCCGGAAACCTGGTGGGACCTGAATCGGGTGTCCTGACAACACTTGTCAGAACCGACCAGATGTACGTGATCTTTCCGGTCACCCAGCGACAGTTTCTCGAAGCTCGAAAAGAGGGAAGAAATTCCACAAACCTGACGGTTCGCGCGCGGCTTGCCGACGGCAGTCTGGCGGAGCAAAAGGGCGTCATAGATTTCATCGACGTCAAGGTCGATCCACGAACAGACGGACAGCTTGTCCGCGCAATATTCCCGAACGGGAACGGCCTGCTGACAGACGGCCAGACCGTCAGGCTGGTGATCGAACGCAAGGATCCTGACCTCGTCATCGCCCTTCCTACCGCGGCCTTGGCAACGGATCAGGCGGGACCGTACGTGTTTGTCGTTACGAACGACAATCTGGTCGAGCAGCGCCGATTGAAACTCGGCATTTCGCGCGATGGCATGACTGTAGTGAACGAAGGTCTGAAGGCGGGTGAGCGCGTGATCGTGCAAGGCCAGCAGAAGGTTCGCAACGGCATGAAGGTAAATGCCGAGGTCAGCGAGGAGATCTCTGGAGAGCAGGGGCGCCCACAATGATCTCGTCAGTATTCATTAGGCGCCCGCGTTTCGCCTTTGTCGTCTCGATCGTCATCACCCTCGCGGGCCTCATCGCCATGCAGGCGATACCTGTGGATCAGTTTCCTGACATCGTGCCGCCTCAGGTCTCGGTGGAAGCGATATACCCGGGTGCCAATGCCGCGGCGGTTGAAGCCAGTGTCGCTCAGGTCATCGAAAGCCAGGTCAATGGCGTCGATAAGATGATCTACATGAAATCCAACTCGGGCGGTGACGGCAGCTACACGCTGACGGTCAGCTTCGAGGTTGGCTCCGATCCCGACATCAACACCGTCAATGTGATGAACCGCGTGAACCAGGCATTGGCAATGTTGCCACAAGAGGTTCAGCGACAGGGTGTTACCGTTCAGAAGAAGTCGGCTTCGCTGCTGCAGGTCATCGCTATTTATTCGCCGAATGGCACACACGACGAGTTGTTCCTCACCAACTTCGCGACAATCAATCTCATAGACCGCCTCGCCCGCGTGCCTGGTGTCGGTCAGGCGAGCCTGTTCGGTGCCCGCGAGTACTCGATGCGCATCTGGCTGAACCTGGAGCGCATGAATAGCTTGGGCGTCTCGACACAGGATGTCATCGCCGCCGTTCAATCGCAAAATATCCAGGCCGCAGTCGGGCGTGTTGGCGCTGCGCCATTGTCGAAGGATATCGATTTCCAGCTCAACATCACCACGCGCGGTCGCATGGCGACGCCCGAGGAATTTGAAGACATCGTTGTTCGCGCACAGGACGACGGTGCTCTGCTGCGCATCAAGGACATCGGTCGGGTCGAGCTTGGAGCCAAATCGAGCGACGCCTTTGCAAGATTCAACGGCAAGCCGGGAGCGGGTATCGGGGTCTATCAAGCGCCGGGTGCCAATGCGATCAGTGTTGCCGAAAAAGTACGCGAAACGTTGCGCGAGCTGGAACCCCTGTTCCCGGACGATGTGAAAGCAAAGATCGCCTACGACAGCACGACGTTCGTCGAAAAGATGATCGAGGCGGTTCAGGATACCCTGTTCGAAGCCTTCATCCTGGTCTCGATCGTTGTCTTCATCTTTCTCGGCAATCTACGAGCGACGCTTATCCCGATCATTGCGGTGCCTGTGGCTCTCATCGGCACTTTTGCCGTCATGCTGGCACTCGGATTCTCGGCCAACACGATCTCGCTGCTCGCACTCGTTCTGGCAATCGGCATCGTGGTGGATGACGCTATTGTCGTGGTCGAGGCCGTTGAGCATGAGCTTCATGAGCATCCGGAGCTGACCGCTGCTGAAGCGACCGAGCAGGCCATGCGCCACATCACCGGGCCGATTATCGCCATTACGCTCGTCCTTCTGTCGGTGTTCGTGCCGACCGCCTTCATTCCGGGCATTACCGGTCAGCTATACCAGCAATTCGCCGTGGCGGTGTCGGTCGCAATGGTGATTTCTGCCATCAATGCGCTCAGTCTGTCGCCGGCACTCTGTTCAATTCTACTCAAACCGGGCATGAAGCCGTGGCGTATCATCGGTTTTCTGCAGCGCGGAATTGACAAGGTCACGGGTGGATATACGTCGGTCATCGGTAGAATTGCCCATCGAATGGTTGTCACGCCTCTGGTTGTCGCCGGTTTTGCGATCGGCGCATACTTGCTGAATGGCGTGGTGCCGACGGGCTTCTTGCCCGATGAGGACCGCGGCGCGTTCATGGGCGAGATTCAGCTACCCGATGCAGCCTCGACCAGCCGCACCAGGGAAGTCATTGAGCAAGTCGAAAAACAGATCCTGGAAAAACCCTACACGCAAGACCTGTTCACGGTTGGCGGCTTTAGCATTCTCGACAGCATGGCGCTGCCAAACCGCGGCCTGATCGTTGCGACCTTGAAGCCATTCGAAGAGCGCAAGGACCCCTCCATGAGCGTCTTCAGCGCACTCAAGGAGCTGAACGCGGCGTTCCAGTCGATCGCAAAGGCCAATATTTTTGTATTCAACCTGCCGCCGATCAGCGGTTTGGGCACCGGAGCCGGCTTCGAGTATCAGCTCCAGTCGCTGACGGGCGCTGATCCGCAGGAAATGGCATCCACCGCGCGCGGCATCATGTTGGCCGCACATAATGATTCACGATTGGCCGGTGTATTCACGACGTACGGCGCCAGCACGCCACAGGTCTATCTCGATATCGATCGCGAACGGGCTCAGACGCTCGGTATCTCTGTCACCGATATTTTCTCGACGCTGCAAACCGCAATGGGCGGATCGTATATTAATGACTTCAACAAATTCGGCCGCACCTGGCAGGTGAACATGCAGGCCGACGCCGCCGAAAGAATGAGCATCAATGACATCTTCCACGTTCGCGTGCGCTCGAACAAGGGAGACCTGATACCTCTTCAGGCCTTTGCTTCAGCACGTGTGATCATCGCTCCGTCGTCGATTCAGCGCTACAACAACCTGCGCTCGGTAACGGTCCAGGGCGGACCTGCGCCCGGCCACTCTTCAGGTGAGGCGATCCAGGCAATGGAGCAGATCTCCGACGCAACCCTCCCGAAAGGCTTTTCCTATCAATGGACTGGCACGGCCCTGCAGGAAAAAAAGGCAAGCGGCCAGACGGCATCCATTTTGCTGCTGTCTTTGACCTTCGCTTATCTGTTCCTCGTAGCGCTCTATGAAAGCTGGACGATACCCATCGCCGTTCTCTCATCGGTAACGATAGGTGTCTGCGGCGCGATGTTCGGTCTCAAAATTACGGGGATGGACAACAACATCTTTGCGCAGATCGGTATCGTGGTTTTGATCGCACTTGCTGCGAAGAACGCCATTCTCATCGTCGAGTACGCAATGGAAGAGCGACGAAAGGGCAAGAGCATCCGGGACGCGGCGGTGACAGGTGCGCAACTGCGTTTCCGTGCTGTCATGATGACATCGTTCGCATTCATTCTTGGGCTCGTGCCGCTGGTGCTCGCGTCTGGTGCCGGTGCTGCGACCCAGCAATCGGTCGCCATGTCGGTCTTCTTCGGAATGATCGCGTCGAGCTCCATTGCGATCTTCTTCATTCCCGGCTTGTACGTTCTGTTCCAGAACGCCCGCGAACGGTCGCACCGCCTGGTCGGCAAGGACATCGCACCTGATGCCGAGACGGTGGAGGCGCAGTCTGCTGAATAGCGCTGCAGCATTTTCGCCGTGAGTACGTCTGTGAAGCTGCCGGTGAACGGCAGGGGCGCAGAACAGTGAGCCCTTGCCGCAGCGCCTTTGACGCTATACGGACAGGTTGACTGTGCCTTCGCGCGTGCAGCATCTCGAACGATTGCGTCGAAGGGGACCGGCATTTCAATCCAACCGGGAACTCCCCTATTCCCGGCTGCGCCGTCGTATGTCCGGCAGCATCAGCGCTGGGGTTGCGACGAATATGACTTGGCTCATCGGAATTTCTTGAGCATTGCCATTAGATGTTTTGGTTTGTGTCGGCAGCGCGCCTCTGCGATCTTCCGCCGCAGCGCACTCGCTGACACGATCTGTCGTCGGGTGCGGGCGCAAAAAGCAAAAACAAGCGAAGCCAGAACGAAAAATCGGCTCGCAATGGCCACCGGCCAACTGGGAAGAAACGCTCCGGATCTTGGGGGAACATGTCATCAACCGAATCGGTCATCACGACCATTGAATGGATTAACGAGGCCATCGGCCGCGTTATATCCTGGCTCGCCCTGCTGTTGGTGTTCCTGACGTGCGCCGTCGCGGTATTGCGATACGGTTTCAGCATCGGTTGGGTCTGGATGCAGGAACTCTACATCTGGATGCACGCCGTGATCTTCCTGTCGGCAGCCGGATACACGCTGCTCCACGAAGGGCACGTTCGCATTGACGTGGTCTATGGACCGGCAAGTTTGAAGACCAAGGCCTGGATCAACATTCTCGGGACGATCTTCCTCCTTTTCCCGATGCTTGCCGTCATCTCCGCCGTTTCGTTGCCGTACGTCGAGCTGTCCTGGTCGCGGTTTGAAACCTCCCAGGAAGCGGGCGGACTGCCGGGCCTCTTCATCCTGAAAAGCTTCATGCTCGTCTTCGTCGCCGTTCTCGCACTCCAGGGCGTGGCACTGATCCTGCGAAGCATTCTCGTACTCAAGGGCAATGCCGAATGGGTGCCCGGTCTCAACCGGCCGGGAAGCGAGAACTGACATGCCACTGAACGAACTTTTGAGCGTGCTGCTGCTCGTCGCCGTCTGCGTTGCGATGATGATGGGCTATCCTGTCGCCTTCACGCTCGGCGGCATCTCCGTGTTGTTCGCTGGCGTTGGCTATCTGCTCGGCGTCTTCGATCCGATCTTCCTCAACGCCATCCCCGGTCGCATCTTCGGCGTTATGGGCAACGAAGTCCTCGTTGCGGTTCCCTTGTTCGTCTTCATGGGCGTCATGTTGGAGCGCTCACGCATTGCCGAAGATCTGTTGACGACGATGGGTTTGTGCTTTGGCAGCATTCGTGGCGGGCTTGGCATATCCGTCACTATTGTCGGTATGCTCCTTGCTGCGTCCACGGGCATTGTCGGTGCCACGGTCGTCACGATGGGGCTGTTGAGCTTGCCGACCATGATCAAGGCCGGCTACGACCCCAAGATCGCTTGCGGCACGATCTGCGCTTCGGGAACGCTCGGGCAGATCATTCCGCCTTCGATCGCCCTGGTCATCATCGGCGATGCGCTCTCTGGCATTTACGCTGAATCCCAGCTCGCCAAGGGAAATTTCATTGTTGAACCGTTCAGTGTGATCGATCTCTTCGCTGGCGCTCTCGTTCCGGGGCTGATGCTGAGCGTGCTCTACATCATCTATCTGGCGGTGGTTGCATTCATGAAGCCGGAAACCAGCCCGGCCCTTGAAAGCGACGGCACGTCGGGAATGGACCTGTTGGTCAAGGTCATCAAGGCCCTGTTGCCGCCGTTCTTGCTGATCATCGCCGTCCTCGGATCCATTCTCGGCGGTTTGGCAACGCCAACGGAAGCAGCCTCTTTCGGCGGCGTCGGCGCAACTCTGCTGGCGGTGGTGCGGGGTAATCTGAAGCTTTCAATTCTGACCGATGTTGTCCGCTCGACCACGCGCATATCTGCCATGGTCTTTGCGATCCTGATCGGCGCCTCTGTCTTTTCGCTGACGTTTCGAGGCTTTGGCGGCGATCATCTCGTGCAGGAGTTCCTTTCCAGCCTGCCTGGTGGCTTCGTCACCGCTATGCTGGTGGTCATGCTGGTGATGTTCCTCATGGGATTCGTCCTGGATTTCATCGAGATCGTCTTCATTGTTGTGCCAATCGTTGCGCCGGCGCTGTTTCGCTTCGACGTTGATCCTATCTGGCTCGGCGTGATGATGGGCCTAAATCTGCAGACGAGCTTTCTGACTCCGCCTTTTGGATGGGCGCTGTTCTACATGCGCGGCGTGGCTCCCCCGAGTATCGCAACCACTGACATCTATCGGGGCGTGATGCCGTTTATCGCTCTGCAGATACTCATGCTGGCTATGCTGTGGATCTTTCCCGAGATCGCGACATGGCTGCCGCGTGCCATTCTGCCCGGTTAAAACATCTTCGCGACAGGCATTCTGCGCAAATAGGCCTGGTCGCCAGCCTGAACCGAAGCATCCCGGCTCGCCGGCGGATGCTACGTGCATCGAATGGGCGCCCGCCGTTTGAATTTCGGCGGGCGCTGCAACTTGAGCAGGTCAGGTTTTGATTGAATCACGTCTGGCCGTTTTGGCCTGCTCTATTTCATTGTTTGAGAGCCTCAATCACGACCTCGATGGAAGCAGCCGTGCTTTCATCTCAGCCGATCAGGCTCTCGATCTTGCGCCACCCTATGGCGATACCAATGCAGGTTGCTTTGTGAAGTCGCTGATTTCGGCAGCCATCTTCGCTACGGCTGGCGCGGCGGCTTGCATGCTTTCGATGGCGCACGTCACGGTGAACTCGACGAGCGGAAATGCGGGCTTCGTATTGACGATTTGCAGCCGGCCGGATTCGATATCCGACTGATGACAGCGCGGCGGAAGGAGCGTCAGGCCGAGGCCGGCCGCCGCCAGCGTTCTCGCGACGCCGAAGCTCTTGCACGTGTCAACTCGCTTGCAGTATGCGTCGCCCGAATGGAACCAGTCCTCAATTGACGTGTGATGATAGGATTCACGCGAAAGCGCGATGACGGGGAAGGCCTGCATGTCTTTTGGCGCCAGCACTTCGTCGCCGATACCGAGCGATGGGCTCGCCATCCAGGCAAATTCCACAAATCCCAGAGACAGAGGCGTCACGCTATAGCCCGGGACGCGCCCCGGGATCATGATCAGATCAAGTGATCCCTGGTTCAGCCGTTCGATCAGCTCGTGTGTGAGCGCCTCGTCCAGCTCCACGATCATGCGCGGAAACCGCTCGTGAATTCGCCGCATGAGTGTCGGCAACCACGTCACGGAGACGACCTCTGCGACACCCATCCGTAACACGCCGGGTGTGGCCTCCTCTGCTGCGATGCGCTGCTGCATCTCCAGCGTGAGTCGCAAAAGTTCCTCCGCATACCCCATGAGTTCGCGGCCTTTTGCAGTGGGGCGGGCGGATCGCTGGCTGCGGTCGAACAGTTCCACGCCAAGGTCGCGCTCGAGTTCGATGATGCGCATCGAAATTGTCGATTGGGTCGCGTTGAGTCGCTGCGCAGCCGAGCTGAAGCTGCCGAGTTTTGCGGCCCAGTAAAAGGTTTCGATCTGCTTGAGGTTCATGGCGCACCTTCCGCAGCGGCTCCGACATCACGCGGCATGATCGGATCTTCGTCCTGAAGGACCGGCTCGATGTCTATTTCCAGCGCCTGATTGAACTTGTTGAAGAGGCCCGTGAGGCAGATACGCACGGTCAACTCGACGATCGCCTGGTCATCGAAGTGTTGCCGCAGACGCGAAAACATGGCTTCTGGAATCCCCCAGGCCCGTTCGGTCACGAACCGTGCATAGTCGCGAACCGTACGCTCACGCTCATCGAGCCCTGGAACGTCCGCTTCGAGGATGTTTTCGACAGTCTCTTGTGCAAGACCATGGCGAACGAGTGTGGCGCCGTGATGTGCGACGCAATAAGGGCACTGGTTGATACGGCTGACGGTGACGACCGCAACCTCGATGAGGCGGGGGGGCAGTCCGCTGCGTGATCGCAACGCTTCAACCAGCCCATAAAGGTGCGTGAACGAAACGGGTGATTGGGCGAGGACACTGACTTGATTGCTGAAGTCGCTGCCGGGTTCAGTGAACTTGTCCCATAATTGATGCAGGCTATCGGGAATATCGGATCGCACACAGCCTGCGGCCCGCGCCATGTCGCCACTCCTCGTTAAGTCTGACCGTGAACCGCACTGATGCGCACGGTATCGCACATTATGTGAGTTTCACCCATCAGATTGCATGAAGTTTTCCAATCGGAAAATACCGTTTGTGACGATGCCCGAGCTGCCAGATAGTTTTTTGCAGCTCGTGAAGAGCTTCAACAGCGAATGAGCCGTCGGATCGCAACGGTGGCCGTCAACATTGCATGATCATCGGTCATGTATCCACTGGTCTGGGAGGAACTCTTAAATGCATCGCAGGAAATTCTTGAAGTCTGCTGCTCTGACGACGGCCGCGGCAACGTCCGCAGCTCTGGCCAAGCCGGCGTTGTCGCAAAATCTTCGCAAGTGGCGCATGGTAACGACCTGGCCGAAGAACTTGCCCGGTCTGGGAACCGGCGCACAGTACTTCGCCGATCAGGTCACGAAGTGCTCCGGTGGACGATTGACGGTACAACTGTTCGCGGCCGGAGAGATTGTTCCCGCCTTTGAGTCGATAGACGCCGTCAAATCCGGGACCGTCGAGATGGGTCACGGCTGCCCCTATTATTGGAAGGGTAAGGCTGCCGCTGCTGAGTTCGTGTCCAACTTCCCCTTCGGCTTGACGGCTCAGGAGTACAATGGCTGGTACTACTACGGTGGCGGCGATAAACTTTGCGACGAGCTTTATGCTGACGCCTTTGGCTGCAAATTCTTGCTCTGCGGCAACACAGGCGTGCAGCATCCTGGTTGGAGTCGCAAAGAGGTGAAGACTCTTGCTGACTTCCAGGGCCTCAAGATCCGCATGCCCGGCCTTGGCGGCGAGGTGATGAAGCGCGTTGGCGCAACGGTCGTCAACCTTCCGGGCGGCGAAGTACCCACAGCACTGGCATCCGGTGCGATCGATTGGGCCGAATGGAACAATCCATATGGTGAAGCCTCCATGGGCTTCTGGCGCCATGCCAAGTACTACTATACGCCAGGCTGGCATGAGCCGGGCACCAGTCTCGAGCTGTTCGTCAACAAGCAGCAGTGGGACGGTCTGGAAGCCGATCTCAAGGCAATCGTCGAACAATGCGCAGCGGCGACGAACGTCATCATGCTGAGCGAATTCCAGGCGCGCTCAGGGCCGGTGCTCGACCAGTTCGTCAATAAGCACGGCGTCGAAATCAAGAAACTTACCGACGAGCAGATCATAAAGCTCGCTGCGACGTCGGCAGAGGTGTTGACGGAGATCACCGGACGCGATGCGATGGCCAAGAAGGTCTTCACCAGCATGAACAAATTCCGCGGTGAACAGAAGGCCTACAGTGACGTGGCAGAGGCCGATTTCCTCCACGCCCGTTCGCTCGACTACAAGTGGCCGGCCTGAGCTGCCGCGATTGATGAGCCAAAGCCAACCCGTTGCGTGTCCACGCTTCGGGTTGGCGCGTCAATCAAATCATCAAAAAAATCGATGAAAAACATAAAAATCTTATCGTTTGTGTAAATGTGAAATCCTCGGCACCATCAGCAGAAATCGACCGATCGAAGCTTAAAGGCAAGGCAGTGATGCTCGATAACCTACCGATGTTCGACAATGAGATGACAAACGAGACCATGAGCGGCGCAACCACATCACTCAAAAAGAAGATTGAAGTCCGCGTGGACCGCATCCGGCGCGAGGCCGAGGGCATCGCGGCCTTTGAGCTGGTCGATCTGGCAGGCGCCGATCTACCCCCATTCACCGCCGGTGCGCATATCGAAATCCACATCGCGCCCGACATGATTCGCTCGTATTCACTCTCGAGCGATCCGTCCGATCGCCGCCGCTATGAGATTGCGGTTTTGAAGGAAAGCTCAGGACGTGGCGGCTCGGTTGCAATGCATGAGCGCGTCAACGAAGGCGATGTCCTTACAATTACCGCGCCCATCAATCACTTCGCGCTCGCGGGCAAGGAGGCCCGGTCTCACCTGCTGCTCGCAGGCGGCATCGGCGTAACCCCCATGATGGCCATGATCGCCGAGTTGGAAGCCAGGAATGCAAAATGGCACATGCATTATCTGACCCGCGAGCCGTCGCGCACGGCTTTCGCTGACCGGCTCAAGCCGTACGTTGATGCAGACAAGGTGACCATTCACCACGACTACGGCGATCCCGCCAAAGGGCCGGGCATTTCAAAGTTGTTGCAGAATTTCGAGATTGGAACGCATCTCTATTATTGTGGTCCGCCAGGGTTCATGTCGGCCTGCGCCAATTCGGTTGAGGCTTGGCCGCCGCATGCCATCCATCGCGAGTACTTCGCCGCGGCGGAAAAGTCGGATAACGAAGCGACCAACGAGGCCTTCGACATCAAGGTCAAGAGTACGGGGCAGGTTCTTAACGTTCCCGCCGAGAAGACCATCGTTGAGGTGCTGGCCGATGCTGGCGTCTTTGTCGAGACTGATTGCAAGGACGGATACTGCGGCACCTGCATCACCCGCTATCTGTCCGGCACGCCCGACCATCGCGACACGGTGCTCTCCGAAAAAGAGCGCAAGAGCTACATCATGGTCTGTTGCGGCCGCGCCAAATCGGCGCTGCTCGAACTCGATCTCTAGAGCATGTTGGGCTGAAGTGCGCAGCGGTTCAGCGTGAAAAACATGCTCGAAAAAAAGATGCTGGATCGCGTTCATGTTTCGTCAAGCGTGAACGCGATCCAGGACGAGCTTTCAACATCCGCCCCACAACAACAACTTCATCTTATGAGGTAACACCCAATGGCAGAACAATTCTACGTCAAGGATTGCTGGTACGTCGCTGGCACGTCTGAGGAGTTTCCCGCAGAAGAACTGACGGGGCACGTCATCGCCGGTAAGCCGATGGTGATCTGGCGCACGAAGGACGGTGAAGTCGTTGCGTATGACGACCGCTGCTCTCACAAGCGGTTTCCCTTGTCGAAGGGACGTCTGATGCCTGATGGGACTCTTGAGTGCGCGTATCATGGCATGCGCTATGACACCTCGGGCAAGTGCGTGATGATCCCCTCGCATCCAACCGGTCCCATCTCACCGCAGGCGCAAGTTCGCGCATTCCCCATCATCGAGCAGGACGGTCTCGTATGGATCTGGCCGGGCAACCCGGAGCGCGCTGACACGGCAAAGCCGCCGCGGATGCCGGAAATTGGTGACTCCAGATGGGAAACGGTGACTGTCGGTCCTATGAAGGTCGATGCCAACTACTTGCTTTTGGTTGAGAACCTTCTCGACATCACGCACTTCTATCCGCTCCACGACGGCAACATCGGCGATATCGAGAACAGCAAGATTCCCATCGAGCTGGAAGAAGGTGAGTCTGACGGCAACAACTACGTCATGACCATCCGCAAGACCGCCGGGTACAAGCAGCCACCCTATCTGATCGACTGGTTCCACTTCGACACCGTTGACCGACATCATACGCACTGCTTGGTCAGCCCCGGCATCACCCGAGTTGTGATGCGCAATGCACCTCCGGGCAATCTGGAGAAGCGCAATGTCGAGAAGGAATTCCCTGGCGAGCTCAAGGTCGATGGTGACGAGCGCGGCTATGTCCTGATCCATACCCATACGCCGATCGACGAAACCCACCACACATGGCGGATTCTGGTCAACTGTCCGGCTCACCACAGATCGAAAGGCGACAGCACAAAATCGACGGCATCGCGGGTCGCTGAGATGTTCCCGGAGGTTGCGGCAGAGGACCTGTGGGCGGTAGCCGAGCAGCAGAAGATGTTCGATTATCCTGACGACGGTTACTCGGAGGTCTTTTTGAAGCCGGATCTGGCGCTGCGCCGCGCCCGCAAGATCTTCCAGGATCTGCATCGCGCGGAGCTTGCCGCTCTCAACAATGCGGAGGCGGCTGAATGAAAACGCCGGGCGATCTCGTAGGCCCGCTTTCCGGCGTTCGTGTATTGGAGTTCGGTCAGATTGCAGCCGGTCCGTTTACCGGCTCGCTTCTGGCCGATCTCGGCGCCGATGTCGTCAAGGTGGAGAACCCCGCCGGCGGCGATGGCATGCGGAGCTGGCCACCGCTGACGCCCGACGCGAATGGCGATGAGTTCAGCGAGAACTTCGCCTCGCTGAACCGCAACAAGCGCTCGATTGCAATCGATCTCAAGGACGCGCCAAGTCTGGAAACCTTGAAGAACCTGATCGATTCTTGCGACATCGTGGTCGAAAACTTCCGCGCCGGCGTGTTGCCGCGGTTGGGCCTCGGCTACGACCAGCTTTCCGTGCGCAATCCGCGTCTCGTCTATTGTTCGATTTCCGGTTACGGCCAAACCGGCCCATACGCAAAGAAAGGCGCATTCGACGTCACCGTGCAGGCCATGAGTGGCTTGATGAGCGCTACGGGTGAAGAAGGCCGCCCACCTGTCAAATGCGGCGTCCCCGTCGGGGATTTTGGTGCCGGGCTTTATGCTGCCTACACGATCCTTGCCGCATTGTTGAAGGCCCGCGAAACGGGGAAGGGCAGCTACATAGACTGCTCAATGCTTGGCTCTCTCATCGGTATGAGCGCCTTGCAAACCAGCGAATTCTTCGGAACCGGCAAGGGCGGCGGGCGGCTTGGCTCCGCACACCCGCGCAACGCACCCTATCAGGCGTTCCGCGCCAGTGATGACTATTTCGTAATCGCCGCTGGCAACGATGCGCTTTGGAATGAGGTTGCCGAAGCGGTAGGCCGGCCCGAACTTGTCAAAGACCCGCGCTTTCTCCGGCAAGCTGATCGTGCTCAAAACCAGGTGGAACTGGCAAGGCTGCTCGAAGAACGCTTTGCGACGCGAACGGCTGCTGAATGGCTGGCGGAAATGGACCGTCGCGGCGTTCCGTCCTCACCCATCAACTCCTATGCTGAGGTGTTGTCGGACCCGCAGGTCGCGGAGATGCACCTGGTGCACGAGTTGACGTTGCCCAATGGCGTGGCGACCAAGACGACGGCGTTCCCGGTTGCCATGTCCGACTACCGGTTCTCGGTTCGCATGGCACCGCCTCATCTTGGCGAGCATACCAGCGAGGTCATCGAGGATTGGCTGGGCAGTTCGGCTCGGGGAAACGCAGGCGCCGGTAGGCGAGGTGACTGAAGTCCTGAGCAACAACTAGCGCAGGACGTGGAAAGCGCCGCCATCAGTCACCGGCGCCTCATTTGAATGTGCACATCGCGCACCGTGGCCCGAACAGCGAAGCGGAGTGGTCATGTTCTGCCGCTTCAGCGACACGCAGATCGAGTTGCTTCCGCGCCAGGTCCAGCGCGCCGACAAGGCGTTCGACAGCCCACGCTCGCTCGGCGGCGGGCAGCCTTCTAGCGACGGCCACAGCGTTGCGCGCTTCGGTAAGGGCCAATTCGAGTTGGGCAAATAGACTGCGCGCGCCAGCCGGTCCTTCCTGAAGTGACGGGCAGAATTCGACATCGTCCAACAGCGCGTCGAGTGCATACGGACCGGTCGCCGCACCTTGTTCCAAGGCACGCGCAATCCGCTCGAACCGAGCCAGCATTTCGCCAACGCAACGCGGGGCGTCGATCTCCGCGCGACCCGGACCAGATTCGATATTCGCCTTGTGCATTAGCCTGCTCCTCGGTGCAATTCACCTGCACACTAGCGGCGGGGCTCTTCTCATTTATTGATTGCGATCAAGTAAAACGCCAAATGAACATGAAAAGAAATGATGAAAACGCATCGAATTTTTTCGACATATTCGGTTCCTTTCAAGAGCAGCGCGTGATGGTTGTTTGGGATGGCCCGGCGCCAAGGATGGGAAAGATCAGGTCGCATTCAGTTCGCATGAGATGCGCGTATCGCTTGATCGCATACGAGGCCCCGCGTTGCGCTGCGAGGAATGAGCGGGATCGCGAAGATCGAGCGTTGAATTATACGATCCAGCGCTCAGAACATTGGCGCATTGCAGTGCCCACTTGAGGGGTGTGGCGAAGCGGTGACGGACCCGTTCCCGCTTGCCGGCAATGTGTCGATGGATTACGCCCGAGTCTCGACATCGCCCACATCTTGGCGCTACCTCCAGGATCGCCGAGATATGAATTCACGAGGTTTTCCTTGGACACGATCACCACCCGCATCGCCGCAGAGCTGGGCGTGAAGCACGAACAGGTCGCCGCCGCTGTCGAGCTTCTGGGCGAGGGCGCAACGGTGCCCTTCATCGCGCGCTATCGCAAGGAACGCACCGGTGGCCTTGACGACACGCAGTTGCGAAAGCTGGAGGAGCGGCTTGGATATTTGCGCGAACTGGAGGATCGCCGCGGCACGGTGTTGAAGTCGATCAGCGAGCAGGGCAAGCTGACGCCGGAATTGGAGCGCGCCATCCGCGCCGCCGCCACCAAGGTCGATCTGGAGGACCTTTACGCGCCCTATAAGCCCAAGCGCCGCACCAAGGCGCAGATCGCGCGCGAGGCGGGGCTGGAGCCGTTGGCCGATGCGCTGCTTGCCAATCCCGCACTCAACCCAGAATCCGAAGCCGCCAGATTCATCGACGGCGAAAAAGGTGTAGCCGATGCCAAGGCGGCGCTCGATGGTGCTCGCGCTATCTTGATCGAGCGCATCGGCGAGGATGCCAAGCTCGTCGGCCACTTGCGCGAATGGCTGTGGGCGACCGGCGTCATCACGTCGAAGGTAGCAAAAGGCAAGCAGACCGAAGGCGCGAAGTTCTCCGACTATTTCGATTTCCGCCAGCCGATACGGGAAATTCCGTCGCATCGCGCTCTGGCGCTCTTGCGCGGGCGCAACGACGACATCCTGACACTTGATCTGGATGTTGAGGTTGCGCCCGGCCGACCCCATCCAGCCGAGCTTAAAATCATGTCGGCGTTCAACATTGCCGACCGCGGACGCCTCTCCGACCGCTGGTTGATCGACACCGTCAAACTGGCCTGGAAGGTAAAGCTGCACATTTCGCTCGCCGTCGATCTGCTGCTGCGCATGAAGGAAAGCTCCGACAGTGCGGCGATTGATGTCTTCAAGTCCAACCTGAAGGACCTGCTTCTTGCAGCGCCTGCTGGTCCGCGCGTGACAATGGGTCTTGATCCAGGCATTCGCACGGGCGTCAAGGTCGCCATTGTCGATCAGACCGGCAAGCTGCTCGACACCGCCACCATCTACCCGCACGAGCCGAGGAACGATTGGGCTGGCGCATTGGCGACGCTGGGCGCGCTGTGCATCAGGCACAAGGTCGATGTGGTCGCCATCGGTAACGGAACAGCGAGCCGCGAGACCGACAAGCTGGCGGCCGAACTGATCAAGAAGCTGCCCGACTCGAAGCTTACCAAGGTAATGGTGTCGGAGGCGGGCGCATCCGTCTATTCGGCCTCCGAGCTGGCCGCGTCCGAGTTTCCCGATCTTGACGTCTCGCTGCGCGGCGCGGTCTCCATTGCGCGCCGCCTCCAGGATCCGCTGGCCGAACTCGTCAAGATCGAACCCAAGGCGATCGGCGTCGGCCAGTATCAGCATGACGTCAACCAGAGCGCCCTTGCACGCTCGCTCGACGCCGTGGTTGAGGATTGCGTCAACTCGGTCGGCGTCGATGTGAACATGGCGTCTGCCCCATTGCTCGCACGCGTGGCGGGTCTCAATCAGACGATCGCCCAGAACATCGTCATTCACCGCAACCAAAACGGCCCGTTCAAGAAGCGCTCCGACATCAAGAAGGTCATGCGGTTGGGACCCAAGGCATTCGAGCAGGCGGCGGGATTTCTGCGCATCATGAACGGCGCTAATCCGCTTGATGCGAGCGCCGTGCACCCGGAGGCCTACGAGGTGGTCGAGCGCATCGCAGAGCGCATGAAGCGGCCGATCAAGTCAATGATTGGAGACAGCGCATTCCTCAAGACATTGTCACCGCGGGACTTCGCCGACGAGCGCTTCGGCGTCCCGACAGTGACAGACATCCTCGCCGAGCTGGAGAAACCCGGCCGCGATCCGCGCCCGGAGTTCAAGACGGCCGAGTTCCTGGATGGCGTCGAGACGATATCGGACCTGAAGCCGGGCATGGCATTGGAAGGCGTCGTGACCAACGTGACCGCGTTCGGCGCGTTCGTCGATATCGGCGTGCATCAGGATGGGCTCGTCCACGTCTCGGAGCTGGCCGACCGCTTCGTCAAGGATCCGCGCGAGGTGGTGAAGGCCGGTGATGTCGTGCGCGTGCGCGTCAAGGACGTTGATGTTGGTCGCAAGCGTATTGCGCTGACCATGAAGTCGGGCACCATAGACACGCGTGGCAGTAGCGCTGGCGCAGGCTCATCGCGCGCCACATCTGCGCCGCCGTCTCCACGTGATCGCGGGGCTGCACCGGCCAAGCCACGTGGCAGCGATGCGGAAGGCGAATCCGCACTTGCCGCTGCCTTGCGTCGCGCCCAGGAGAAGGGCAACCAGGAGCAGAGCAAGCGGTGAACTGCTGTTATCACGCAGCAGATGAAAAGAGCGCAGCACGCAATTGCTGCGCTCTTTGCGTTCGTGTCCGTTCGGCAATGTTTAGCTGAAGTGTGGAGCGGTTCAGCCGGGACGCCTACTCGAGGAAAAAAGGTCAATATCCGCCTTTACGACGGCTCTCCGGCAGGCCGGCAAGTCGTCCCGCGATCTTTGAGGGATCGCCGCCGAACATGTCGTAAAGTTCCTTCTGGTCGACTGATCGCCCCCATGCCTCGGACATCGCCTTGACGATCGTGCGCGTGTTCGGCTGGGTCTGGTTGTTGCTGAAGTATTCGTCGCGCAGGTAGCTGATGACCGCCATCGCGTCATCCGAAAGCGTCAGACCATCCTGCCCAGCCATGTGCTTGGCAAGCGCCTCGCTCCAGTCCTCGTGGTTCTCCAGATAGCCGTTCGCGTTAGTCTCGATTTCGCGTCCGTCGAACTCGATCGCCATGAGTGTCGTCTCCCTATCTCGTTTGTGTCATTGATTGCATGTGTCGTTGATTGATGTGCGGGGCTGGAGATGCGGATGGCATCGCCTGTCCAAAAATGTTGCTCTTGCTAACGCGTCGCCGCGGTGTCGGGGACGTACCTCATCTCGTCGGATGGTCCGAAGGCAGCCGTGGCGGCGGCATCGCCGCCCGACGGCGGATTATACCAAGCAAGCTTTTCCCGCAGAGTGACCACTGAGCCGATGATGGTCAGCGCCGGGCCGGTGATCCCCTCGTTTTTGGCAACCTCCGCGATCGTCGAGAGAGTTCCCGACGCCACCTTCTGGTTCGGTCGCGTGCCGTTCTCGACGATGGCGACGGGCAGTTTTGGGTCCGCGCCGTGAGCCATGAAATCGCTCATCAACTCGTCAAGATACGCAAGGCCCATATAGATGACGACGGTCTGGCCCGGTTGCAGCAGGCTGGCCCAGTCTGCTGAAAGCCGCCCCGTCTTCGTGTGCCCCGTCACGAAGACGCACGCTTGCGCATGGTCGCGATGTGTCAGGGGTATGCCAGCAAAGCTCGCGCATCCGGACGCGGCTGTAATGCCCGGCACAATCTGGAACGGAATTCCTTCGGACGCGAGCAACTCGATCTCTTCCCCACCGCGTCCGAAGATGAAGGGGTCTCCGCCTTTCAACCGCAGCACGCGCTTGCCCTGTCGCGCAAGTGTTACGAGCAGCTTGGAGATCTCTTCTTGTGGCAAGGCATGATCGTTGCGCTTCTTGCCGACGTAGATTCGCTCTGCATTGGGTCGGACCAACTCCATGATCGCGCTGCCGATCAGCCGGTCGTAGACGACGACATCAGCGCGTTGCATCAGGCGCAACGCCCGAAACGTCAGTAGATCAGGATCGCCCGGCCCGCCACCGACCAGATAGACCTCGCCGACATCGGAGGGGCCGTTTGCGAAGAACTTGTCGGCCTGTTGCTCCATCAGAGTCCTGGCACGACCTTCGTCGCCTGCCAGTACGAGATCGGCAACAGGACCATCGACGAGTGTCTCGAGGAAATGCCGCCGCATCAATCTGTCGGGAATTCGCCTGGCAATGGCGTGGCGTGCCTCGCCGAGGAATCGTGTGAGATTTCCGAAGGCGGCTGGAATGGTTGCTTCGAGCCGCTGGGCGATGAGCCGCACCAGCAACGGCGAGGTTCCTGCCGAGGAGATCGCCACCAGAAGCGGCGAGCGATCGATGATCGACGGCATCGTGAAATCGCAATTTTCCCAGTGCTCCGAGGAGATCAGGATTCCGCGGGCGCGCGCCAGCTTGCAAACGCGCTCGTTGTCGCCGGCATCCTCGCTTGTGGCGAAGACGATGAAGACGCCATCGAGGTCGTCATCGTTGAGATGACCGATGCGGATCGTAACGTTTTCTTGCTGTAGGACTTCGTCGAGCGCTGTGCTTTGCGTCTCGGCGACGATCGTTACCTTTGCGCCTGCGCGCAGCGCCGTGCAGGCGCGCCGCGCCGCTTGTTGCGCGCTGCCTGTGACGACCACGGCCCGATCCTTGAGGTTGAGACAGACGGGCAGTTGCTCCATCGCGGTTACTCCAGTCTCAAATCATGTTGCGCGCCCGCCGATTCCTGCTTCACGTGGTGGGTCCGGCTTCTGCCGCACCGACTGCCGGCAACTCGCCGCGCGCCCACTTCGTCATGATATCCGCCCAGGCCTCTGCTGTCGGTGCATCAATATCGAGGATCGTGAATCGCCGACCCTCGCGGATCCGGATACGCAGCATGCGCATGCCGCTTTCGTGCACGACATCCTGCAACACGACCTCGCGCCGATATGGCGCGTCGATGCGCCCGATGTCGTTTGCCTGTCCGCCCTCGCTCACGTCCGCCCCCCGAGATAACGACCGCCGAGCGCGAACACGCGCTCGATGGCTGTCTGCCAGGCACGCGGTGTGTCGGGGTAGTCCGGCTTGACATCGAAGTTGATGAACCGTGCGCCCTCTTCGGCTGACTTTGCCACGAGCCGCAACAGCCCTTCGAAGGACTGGACATCGGGATTATAGATGACGAGATCGCTGAGGTTGACCATCCCCGGCTCCCTCTCGAGTTCGTGACCCACTTGATGTTTCCTCATTATGACGGCATGTGCCGTTGGCCTTTATAATCTTGCGCAGCAAACCAACTGTTGCGCGAAGCTTGCTTGCTTTCGTGTCAGGTTCCCGCGATCCGCTCGCGGTAGCGCACACGATAGAGCAAGCGGGTAGCGGAGTCGTCGTTTTCGAACGCGGTGCGGGTGTGCAGAACGTTGTTGGAGAGAAGGCCCTCGCCCGCGCCCATCTTGTATTTGATGATCAGCTCTTCTTCCTCATGTGTCAGGAGCCGGTTCAACAGCGCGACGGCCGCACGGGTATCCTCATCATCGCGCCAGATGATATTCCGTGTCCGCGCCGTGTAGCGCATGGTGAGCCGCCCTGCCGCATCGATCAGGAACACCGGCCCCGTCGAGACGGGTCGTACGCTGCCGTCCTCTTCGACGCTTTCAGGAATCGTCATGGCTTCCCGATGCATCATCGCCGCCACCAGCGCCCGGCCTTCGTCGCGCAATCGGATGTATGCGATGTCGGGATCGAGCAGCGCATTGATGCCGCCCTCGCGTGCCGGGCGTACGCAGTGCAGAAGCATCGCTCTGATCGGTGAATCGGGCGCATTATAATAGCCGTCCGTATGCCATGAGAGCGGCTTGGTGGTGTAGGGGATGAAGCCGCGCTTGGATTGGCTATCAGTCACCTCGATGGCGACAATGCCGTCATCTTCGGCCGACCGGTGCGCCTCCACGCTGCCCAGCCCGAACGCGTGACCGAATTGTTTCAGGCTGTTCCGCATCGTGGCATCGTCCGCCGATGCCGAGTCGGGTGCGGTAGCGTAGATCGCCATGTTGGTGCGCGTGCAGCGGGCGATGAGCGCCGACTTTTCCTCAGCAGTAGGCCGAGCCAGGTCTGCGACAGGAACGCGCAGGTCCGCAATGCTGAGTGGATACTCTTCGAGTTTCCGCGCCCGCCAAGCGCCGTAGGCGAGATTATCGCTGAGATCGAAAGGCTTAGCTGCAACCCATCCCACGCCTGCGCGAACCGCATCTGTGGTGGTTGGAGGACTGTTCATCCGATTGAACTCCGTTCACGTGATCCTGGGAAACAAAAAATTCCCCCCATTTTGCGGCGCTGCACCGTCAAATCCCACTAGACAGGTCGGTAAAAAGCGAACGAAATTGCAAACATGCGCGTTGCTTGATCATAAAGTCACCGGTGTTCGACTTTAGGCTTGTGCGATCAATGCTTGCAGTTCTAATATGCAAACCTACGAATATGCAAGAGTGCGACGATCGCCCGGATCGGCAGAAGCTAGCAGGGTGATCATAAGCGCCACGACAAGTGCCACGCGACTCAATGAGCCGATGCGGAAAGGCCAAGAGGCCAACGCTCGGTCCGGTCTCGGCAGGGATGATTAACCTCCTGCCGCGCTCGAAAAGGGGTCCGTCTCGGACGACTGGGTCGGCGTCCGTGAAATGCAATCGCAGCCCTCTCGACAGGGAGGAAAACGAAGGGAAGAACGCTATGGCGGAAGAGGCTAAATTTGCTGGCGTTGGCAAGGTCGGTGCAGAGTTCGAGAACCGCGCGACGCCAAAGCTTGACGAGTTGGAAGGCGGCCCCTGGCCGAGCTTCGTGACGGGCCTGAAGCGGCTCCGTGATTCCAAGGACAAGCCCTATGCCGAGTACATGAACGATCTGCTCGGCCAGCTTGAGCACTCCTATACCGAACGTCTCGGCTTCTGGAAGGGCGGTACGGTTTCGGTGTTCGGCTACGGCGGTGGCATCATCCCGCGCTTCTCCGAGGTGGGCAACAAGTTCCCCAAGTCGAAGGAGTTTCACACGCTCCGCGTCATGCCGCCTCCGGGTTATCATTACACCACCGACATTCTGCGCAAGATGTGCGACATCTGGGAGCGCAATGGCTCCGGCCTGATCGCCTTCCACGGCCAGTCCGGCGACATCATGTTCCAGGGCACCACGACTGAGGGTTGTCAGGCAGCGTTCGACGAGCTCAACGAACTCGGCTTCGATCTCGGCGGCGCCGGCCCTGCGTTGCGCACCTCGACGAGCTGCGTCGGCCACGCGCGCTGTGAGATGTCCATGTTCGATGAGCAGCGCGCTCATCGCGAGATCATCAACGAGAACGTTTCGGAGATCCACCGTCCGGCGCTTCCCTACAAGTTCAAGTTCAAGTTCTCGGGCTGCGCCAACGACTGCGTCAACGCCATTCATCGCGCCGACTTCGCCGTGATTGGCACATGGCGCGACGACATCAAGATCGACCAGGACGAAGTCAAGGCCTACGTCGTGGATCATGGCCGCAAGTACACGATTGACCACGTCGTTGCCATGTGTCCGACGCGCGCTATCTCGCTGAACGACGATGATACGCTCGAGGTCGACAACAAGAGCTGCGTCCGCTGCATGCACTGCATCAACGTTATGCACAAGGCGCTGGCGCCCGGCGATGACCGCGGCATCTCGATCCTGATCGGCGGCAAACGCGCGCTCAAAATCGGCGATCTCATGGGCACCATGGTCATTCCGTTCATGAAGCTCGATAGCGACGAGGACTTCGAGAAGCTGCGCGAGTTTGGCACCAGCATGATCGAATTCTTCGCCGAGAATGCCCTTGAGCACGAGCGCGTTGGCGAGACGATTGATCGTATCGGCCTACCGGCATTCCTCAATGCGATGGGCATCGATCCCGATCCCAACATGGTCAAGCATCCGCGTACGTCGTGCTACGTCCGCACCGACGACTTCACGGATGAGGCCGAGAAGTATTTCGCTCGCAAGGGTATGAACAAGGATGGCTCGGCACGCGACGCCGCCGAGTGATCGAACGAGATCTGCGGGTCCGGTTCCGATGATCCTGGCCCGCCAGATCTACCGCCGTACGTGGGCAGAAAGGCAGCTTGGTGCCGCGCAACTTAGCCGGTCCAAGGCGTTGTTTGCCTGGGCGCAAGATATAATTGCTAGTCGAGAGGAAAGACGATGAGCCAAGGAGCAGCGACGGCGCCGCCAAAGAGGCGCATGCCGATCGAGTCGGGTGTTCCGGATTCCAAGCAGTTCATGCATCCGGTGATGGTCAAGAACTATGGCCAGTGGGCTTATCACGAGCGTCCCCGCCCGGGTGTCTTGAAGCACGTCGCCAAAAGCGGCGATGAGATCTACACCGTCCGCGCCGGTACGCAGCGCCAGATGGACGTCTACACGATCCGCACGCTGTGCGACATCGCCGACAATGTTGGCGACGGCTACGTGCGGTTCACTACGCGCTCGAACATCGAATTTCTGACGTCGAGCTTCGAGAAGGTTCCCGCACTTATCAAGGCGCTCAACGAAAAGGGCTTCCCCGTAGGCGGTACCGGCAACTCGGTGTCGATGATCTCGCACACGCAGGGCTACCTCCAC
This sequence comes from Hyphomicrobiaceae bacterium, assembly GCA_036768475.1. GTDB lineage: Bacteria > Pseudomonadota > Alphaproteobacteria > Rhizobiales > Hyphomicrobiaceae > JAEUMD01. Next base: position 34,990 of record DAIPMW010000023.1, read on the forward strand.
TGCGACATTCCTGGCACGGACGCTTCGGGTGTCGTGAAAAGCCTGATGGACATGCTCCACAATGAGTTTGTCCAGGAGGACATGCCCAACCGCGTGCGCATCACCACCTCCTGCTGTCAGATCAACTGCGGCGGCCAAGGTGATATTGCGATCAACGTGCAGTACACCAAGCCGCCCAAGATCAACCATGATCTCGTTGCCAACGTTTGCGAGCGCCCGGCCGTCGTCGCGCGTTGCCCGGTGGCGGCGATCCGCCCGGCCATGGTCAACGGCAAGCCCTCGCTCGAGGTCGATGAGAAGAAGTGCGTGTGCTGTGGCGCCTGCTATCCGCCGTGCCCGCCCATGCAGATCAACGGTGCGGAATCGACCAAGATCGCCATCTGGGTGGGCGGCAAGCACTCCAATGCCCGTTCGCGTCCCACCTTCCACAAGCTGGCGGTCGCCAATCTGCCGAACAACCCGCCGCGTTGGCCCGAGATCGAGGAGATCGTTCGCAAGATCCTCTACGCATACAAGGACGGCGCTAAGGATTGGGAACGTCTTGGTGAGTGGATCGAGCGCATCGGCTGGCCGCGCTTCTTCGATGAGACGGGCTTGGCCTTCACCAAGCACCACCTCGATACGTGGACAGGCGCGCGCCACACGATGAACATGTCGGCGCACGTCCGCTTCTGACGTGGGATGCAAACCCGCCCATGTGACCAATGTCACTGCGGGCGGGGCGCGTCATGCGAATAATTCAGGCAGTGGCCGCGTATGGCTCCGGCTCGTGGAGGGTCGGCAGCCGGCCGCTGCCATGAACAAGAATGATAAAACAGGGGAGAGGTGCGGCTGTGAAGCTCAGCATCCTGGTCAATGAGGGGCCGTACACGCACCAAGCGTCGGATACGGCCTACCAGTTCACGAAGGCGGCTCTGGAAAAGGGCAACGAGATCTTTCGCGTCTTCTTCTACAACGATGGCGTCAATAATGGCACGCGCCTGACGGTGCCGCCGCAGGATGATCGCAACATCCAGAAGAACTGGTCGGAGCTCGGAGAGAAGTACAAGCTCGATCTTGTCGTCTGCATCGCCGCCGCGCAGCGTCGCGGCATCCTGGATGAGGGAGAGGCCAAGCGTCACGGCAAGGGTGAAGGCGCGGCCAATATTGCGCCCGGCTTCCGTATTTCAGGCCTCGGTCAATTGATCGAGGCCGGCATCGAGGCAGACCGCCTCGTCGTGTTCGGCGACTGAGGAGGGATCGGAATGTCGGAAGCGAAGAAATTCCTCTACGTCAACCGCAGGGCGCCCTACGGCACGATCTACGCTCTGGAAAGTCTCGAAGTTGTGCTGATCGGCGCGGCCTTCGATCAGGCCGTCAGCCTGGCATTCATCGACGATGGAGTCTTCCAGCTTGCCAAGGGACAGGACACCAAGGGACTCGGCGTCAAGAACTTTTCGCCCACGTTCCGTGCTCTGGGTGACTACGGCGTGACCAAGTTCTATGTCGAGAGGGAATCGCTCGCGGAGCGCGGCCTCGGCGAGGACGATCTTATGCCCATCACCTACGAGGATGAGAACGACGGGTTCGCCGAGAAACCGTCCCTGATCTTCGTGGATCGAGCCGAGATGGCGCGCGTGATGCGCGATCAGGATGTTGTCCTGAGCTTCTGACGTTGGAAATATTGAGGGTTAGCGCAATGTCGACATTGCACATGGTCAACAAGTCACCGTTCGAGCGCAACGCCATGCAGAGTTGCCTCGAGCACACCCTGGAGGGTGATGGTGTGATCCTGTTCGAGGACGGCGTCTACGGCGCGGTCAAGGGCAGTTCGGTGACGGGTTTGATCGAGAAGAAGACTGGCACGGTGAAAGTCTACGTGCTCGGGCCAGACCTTGCCGCGAGGGGAATCACCGACGGCCGTATCGTCGATGGTGTCACCGTCGTGGATTACCCGGGCTTCGTCGATCTCGTCACGACGCACGAGAGGACGCAGTCCTGGCTGTGAATGGCATTCGCCATGTAACGCGCTCCGCATTGGGGCCAACCAAATTCGCGAACCTACAGGGAGACAAGCGATGGCATACACTGTGAATGGTACGACGATTGAGCATGATGAGGAAGGCTACCTCACTGACATCAACGAGTGGAGCGAGGACATCGCTCTTGAGATCGCCAAGGCGCAGCATCTCGAGATGAACGAGGAGCGCTGGGAGGTCGTCAACTTCCTTCGCAACTACTACGACGAGTACCAGGTTGCCCCCGCGATCCGCGTGCTCACGAAGGCGCTTGCAAAGACGATGGGCCCGGAGAAGGGCAACAACAAGTATCTCTACGAGCTGTTCCCGTATGGGCCCGCCAAGCAGGCGTGCATGATCGCCGGTCTGCCCAAGCCCACGGGCTGCATCTGATCGGCCGAACCATCGCTTGAAAGCTTTACCTCCGCGCGACTGAGAAGTGTCGGACGCGAACCGCACCGTGCGCGCGGGGGGATCCTCGGGGGAAACACCGTTAAGGAGGCGTGCCCGTGCTAACGGGACTTTATGCACTCTTGTTCTACGTGGCGACGGCCGTTCTGATCGGCGGATTGGCGTATCGCATCCGCCTGTATTGGGCGACCCCCGCACCGCTCAAGATTCCGACCACGCCCGCGCCCACGACGCAGGCCGGCGTCGCTTTCCGCCTGGCGCGTGAGGTCGTGTTCTTCGAGAGCCTGTTCAAGGCGAACAAATGGATCTGGGTGTTCGGTTGGATTTTCCACTTCGGACTCCTGATCGTGCTGGTGCGCCACCTGCGCTATTTCATCAATCCCGTGCCCGACGTATTGGCCATGATGCAGCCGTTCGGTATCTATGCTGCGTTCGCCATGGTCGCCGGTCTTGCCGGGCTCTGGGCGCGCCGCTTCCTCGTGCCGCGCGTGCGCTATATCTCCGCACCCTCCGATCACCTCATGCTTGCGCTGCTGATGGGCATCGGACTTTCCGGCCTCGCCATGACGTTCGTGGCGCATACGGACATCGTCGCGGTGAAGGCGTTCTTTATCGGACTGATGACGTTCAGCTGGCAGCCGCTCCCGTCCGATCCCGTGCTGCTCGTGCATCTGACGCTGGTCGCACTGTTGATGATCATCTTCCCCTTCTCCAAGCTTCTGCATGGCGTGGGGCTGTTCTTTTCACCGACCCGCAACCAGGCTGACAATCCGCGCGAGAAGCGCCATCTCGCGCCCTGGGCAGCAAAGCTTGAAACCGGTGGAGGGTCGAAATGATCGTATCGCCCCTTTTCATCGAGGCTTTGTCGCGCAAGGAGGTGTGCCGTGGCTGAGATGAGCGATTTTCTGATCGACGAGAGCAACGTTCCTGACCCACTCGAGATACCGGACATCAAGTGCGGCGCGATGGAAGGCTTGAAGCCATTCGTTGCCAAGCCGGATCATCAGGCGGCACTCGGCTTCCCCGGCGAGCTGGTCGACAACTGGCAGGAGAAGGCCATCGACAAGATGGGCGAGCTGCTGGGTAAGTACCGCTCGCTCCAGGTCTATCTCGACAGCTGTGTCAAGTGCGGTGCCTGCACCGACAAGTGTCACTACTTCCTCGGCACCGGCGATCCCAAGAACATGCCGGTTGCACGTCAGGATCTGCTGCGCTCCGTCTATCGCCGCTACTTCACGTTCGCTGGCAAGTACTTCCCCAAACTCGTTGGCGCCCGCGACCTCACAGAGGACGTGCTGGACGAGTGGTACAGCTATTTCCACCAGTGCTCGCAGTGTCGGCGTTGCTCGGTGTATTGCCCATACGGCATCGACACGGCAGAAGTCTCCATGGCCGCGCGCGAGATCATGGACACTGTCGGCAAGGGTCAGAAGTACTGCAACGAGATCATCGGCAAGGTCTACAAGATCGGCAACAACCTCGGCCTACCCAAGAAGGCGATCGAGTCGACGCTGGAAGGTCTTGAGGAGGAGCTTGAGGAGGAGACCGGCCTCAAGATCCGCATGCCTATCGACGAGCCGGGATGCGAGGTGCTGCTGGTCACGCCGTCGGCCGACCTCTTCGCAGAGCCGCACATTCAGGGCCTGATGGGCTACGCCAAGGTGTTTCATGAGGCGGGTGTCACATGGACGCTCTCCTCGTATGCCTCCGAGGCCGCCAACTTCGGCATGTTCATCGGCTCTTATGAGAATATGCGCGAGGTCTCGTTGCGCATCCGCAAGGCCGCGCAGGATCTGGGCGTGAAACGCATCGTGTTCGGGGAGTGCGGTCACGCCTGGCGCGTCGCCTACTCGTTCCTCAACACACTTGCTGGTCCCTTCGATTTTCTCGACCCGCGCTATCCCGCGCCCCAGCACATCTGCGAGTTCACATATGACTTGATGAAGGAAGGCAAGCTTCGCTTCGACAAGTCGAAGAACGATGCCTACCGACTCACCTTCCACGACAGCTGCAACGTCGCGCGCGCTTCGCGCATGGGCGACATGCCGGGTGGCCAATTCGAGATCCCGCGCGCGATCCTGCGCGCGACTTGCAATCACTTCTTCGATATGGCCGCCGATACCATAAAGGAGTCGACATTCTGCTGCGGTGGTGGTGGCGGTCTCTTGACCGACGACTTAATGGACATCCGCATAAAAGGTGCCCAGCCGCGCATGCGAGCCTTGCAGCAGGTACGCGAGGATCACGGAGTGACGCACATGGCTGCGATCTGCGCGATCTGCAAGGCGCAATTCACGAAGGTGATGCCCCATTATGGGTTCGACATGGATTCGATCCTGTCCGTTCATCAGATGGTTGCCAATGCGATCGTGATGACTGGCTCGACCCAGGAGAAGGAGCTGCAGGAAAAGCAGCTGGAACAGAAAACTGACGCAGCCGCCGCCGCAGGCCAGGCAGCATAACGGAGGTAAACGACCCATGAACGACGTGGCCAACAAGCCGAAGTCCGGGAACGCGCCGGCCGGAGATGACACGAAGCTGACATTCCGCCGCTTCACGAACGGCGACAACATGTGGACGGGCTGGGACGATCTCACCGAAAAGATCTTTCAGGCGGATCACTCCTATAAGTGTCCGACGTATGTGCACCGTACGCCGCCTTGCCAGGGCTCGTGTCCGTCGGGTCACGAGATCCGCGGCTGGCTCGCCATCGCACGCCAGATGGACAAGCCGCCGACAAAGGACATGACGTGGCAGGAGTACGCCTTCCAGCGCATGGTCGAGGCAAACCCTTTCCCGGCCACCATGGGCCGCGTTTGCCCGGCTCCGTGCGAGGATGGCTGCAACCGCAACGAGGTCGACGACTTCGTTGGCATCAACGCCGTCGAGCAGTACGTCGGCGATTGGGCCAACGACAATTCGCTGAAGCTGCCCGAGGCTGGCGAATTCACCGGCAAGAAGGTGGCCGTCATCGGCGGTGGCCCTGCCGGACTTGCCGCAGCCTATTTCCTGCGCCGCATCGGCCACGCCGTTTCGATCTTCGAGGCCCACGATCATCTCGGCGGCATGATGCGCTACGGCATTCCCGGCTATCGCACGCCGCGCGATATGCTTGAAACCGAGATCGGCCGCATCCTCGATATGGGTGTCGATGTCCGCCTCAATACCAAGGTCGGAGCCGATGTGTCCGTCGAGGCGCTTGAGGGGGAGTTTGACGCGATCTTCTGGGCGGTCGGCGCGCAGAAAGGCCGCGGCCTTCCCGTGCCCGGCTGGGACGGTACGGAAAACTGCATCACGGGCGTCGAATTCCTTGATGCCTTCAACCAGGGCTGGGTTGTCGGCACCGCCAAGAAGGTCATCGTGGTCGGCGGTGGTGATACCTCGATCGACGTCGCGTCGGTGGCCCGCCGTCTTGGCCACATTACCCACAAAGCAGAAAAGGACATCGATCCGCACAATGCGCTGGGCTTCACAGCCCACGACGTCGCCGGCGCGATGCGTCGCGAGGGATTGCAAGCAACGCTGACCTCGCTCTTCCCGCTTGAGAAAATGACCGCATCCGAGCGCGAGCGCGAGGATGCCATGCGCGAAGGCGTCACCATCATGGGTGGCGTCATACCGCTCGAGGTGCTGCGCGACGACAAGGGCCGCGCTCGCGGTCTCAGGATGGCGGAATGCAAGATGAAGGGCATGACGCCCGAAGTAATCGAAGGCACCGAGTTCGAGATCGAGGGTGACATCATCATCTCGGCCATCGGCCAGATGGGTGAGCTTGGCGATGGCCTGCAAGAGCTCGACAACGGCAAAGGCTATATAGCTACCGACCCCATGTACCGCGTGAAGGGCAAACCCAAGCACTTCGCTGGTGGCGACATCGTGCGGCCGCACTTGCTGACGACCGCGATCGGCCATGGCCGCATCGCTGCGGAGAGCATCGACCACTTCCTTAACGGCTCACCGGTCGATAAGCGCCCCAAGGTTGACGTGCATCACTTCAACCTGCTGCGCGAGCTGCATCAGCGTGCGCTCGATCCCTCGCCCTACGATCATACGCAAACTCGCGGCACGTCTGCGGCCAAGTTCGCGGTTCACAACTACGAGGACCGTTCATCGAACCAGATCATCCCGCACTCTGACCTCTTCAAGGGCCACTTCAAGTATGAAGGCCGCGGTAAGCGCGAGGAAGTGCACATCCAGGCCGATCAGGTTCTCGGCAACTTTAACGAACGCATCAAGGGTCTCACCGAGGAGCAAGCGATCAACGAGGGCAAGCGGTGCATGTCCTGTGGCATGTGCTTCGAGTGCGACAACTGCGTGATCTTCTGCCCGCAGACAGCGGTGAAGCGTGTGCCAAAGAAGGAGCGTGCGGTTGGCCGCTACGTTTACACCGAGTATTCGATGTGCATTGGCTGCCATATTTGCGCGGATGTCTGCCCCACCGGCTACATCCAGATGGGCCTCGGTGAGTAAGGACGAGCAGAGCAACACCATGCACATGACGCGGCATTGGACGAGGCTTGCGATCGCGGTGGCCGTTTTGGCCTCCGTCGTCGCTGGGCTCGTGACGGGATCGGCGTTTGCCGGCCCGCCGCAGCCGGCGAAAGGGAAGGGCGAAAAGTGTGTCGCTCCGACCGACTGGATGCGCCGTTACCACATGATGACGCTCACGCACCAGCGCGACGAGACTGTTCATGAGGGTATTCGCACGCCGCGGTTCAGCCTCAATGGCTGCATCGAATGCCATCAGGTGAAGGGCGCGGACGGAAAGGCCGTGTCGGTTGCCGACCCCAAGCATTTCTGTCGAACCTGCCACGACTACGCAGCCGTCCGCATCGACTGCTTCGATTGTCATGCTTCGCGCCCCGGTGAGAAGACCCAAACTGGAAGCGCAATGGATAATCCCCATACCGCTACGGCCTCCGGCGATGTCGCCACCCTCAACCGCTATCTGGAGGGAGCGAACCAATGAGCATGAAGTTCGAGTTCCCCGAGACGTGTGACGATGGTGGCGCCTGCGGTTGCAGGACTGCGGGGCGCCGTCCCACGGACGAGGCCGCCCAAGCCGCCACGTTGCCGCTTGCCGATCTTGTCACCGCCGATCCGGTCGAGGTGGGCCGCCGCTGGTTTCTCAAGACCGCCGCCGCCTTCACGACAACGGTGCTCGCTCCGGGCGTAACCCTGATGGCATTCGGCGAGATCGATGCAGTCGATGCCAAGCCTGCTGATCAGCCTGTTTCGTCCAAGCAGCGCTGGGGCTTGCTGATCGACGCCGGCAAGTGCCAGGAGGGCTGCAATGACTGTGTCACGGCCTGCGGTGTGGAGAACGGTATCGCTGCACCCAGGAACCTTGCTACCGATTCGCAGTGGATCCGCATGCTCAAGGTAACGAGTCCGAAGGACGGTTCGACCTTCCAGATGCCTTTCATGTGCCAGCACTGTGCCGAGCCGCCGTGCGTCGATGTGTGCCCAACCGGCGCATCGTTCAGACGCGCTGACGGCATAGTCCTGGTTGACCGCCACATCTGTATCGGCTGTCGCTACTGCATGATGGCGTGCCCTTACAAGGCGCGCTCCTTCGTTCATGAGCCGTTGCAGGACCAGAAGCCCTACGCGCCGCGCGGCAAGGGTTGTGTCGAAAGCTGCACGATGTGCGTGCATCGCGTTGACGCGGGCCGAACGCCTGCATGCGTCGAAGCCTGTGCCAAGGCCGGCCACGCCGCCATGATCTTTGGGGACTTGAACGACAAAACTTCCGAGATCGCCAAGCGGATCGCGACCTACCGCACCACGCGCGTGCGCGCCGATCTGGGCACCGATCCCGGCGTCTATTACCAGAACATTTGAACGAGGGCCGGACTGAGATCCGGCCACAGAGGCAAGAGCGATGGCGCGCATCACGTTTCAGAAGCTTGAAGACCACAGCCCCTTCTTCTGGGGCCTGCTGGCGCTGCATGCCCTGGTGATTGCAGTTGGTTTGGGCGCGTTCTTTTACATGGAGCATCACGGTCACATCGTCACCGGGATGAACAACGCCATCGTCTGGGGCACCCCGCACGTGTTCGCGGTGTTCCTGATCGTCGCGGCGTCGGGTGCTCTCAACGTCGCGTCCATCTCCTCGGTGTTCAACAATCTGGCCTATAAGCCCTTCGCGCGGCTTTCCGGTATCCTTGCGATTGCGCTGCTGGTCGGCGGCCTCATGGTTCTGGTTCTCGATCTCGGTCGCCCCGAGCGTCTCACCGTTGCGATGACGACCTATAATTTCAAGTCGATTTTCGCCTGGAACATCTACCTCTATACGGGCTTCCTGGTGATCGTCGCTGCCTACCTCTTCACGATGATGGATCGCTCCATCGCAAAGTCGGGAAAGTCGACGAAGTTCATGGGGTGGTTCGCTTTCGTGTGGCGACTGGCGCTCACCACCGGTACCGGTTCCATCTTCGGGTTCCTGGTTGCCCGCGAGGCTTATGACTCGGCGATCATGGCTCCGCTCTTCATTGCCGCCTCGTTCCTGTATGGCCTCGCCTTCACGGTGCTGGTGCTGCTCACCATTTGCCGCGAGACCGGCCAGCAACTGATGAGCGAGGAGATCGTCTCCAAGTTCCTGAACCTCGTTGTCATCTTTGCTCTGGCCGTGCTCTATTTCACTGCCGTCAAGCATCTGACGGCGCTCTATGCCAGCGAGCATCATGGCGTTGAAGCGTTCATTCTGCGTGATGGCGGCATCTACACGCTGCTTTTCTGGTTCGGTCATGTGCTGATCGGCAATGTGATCCCAATCATGATTGCGGCCTTCCTTTCTGGTGATGGCAAACCACTCACCGGACGCCAGGGACTGGCGGTTGCGTCCGTGCTGGCACTGATCGGCGGCCTTGCCTTCATGTACGTGACCATCATCGGCGGTCAGGCCTATCCGCTCGACCTGCTACCGGGCATGAAGGTCGAAAGCTCGTTCCTCGATGGCCAGGTCGCAAGCTACACGCCGTCCCTGCCGGAGGTGCTGCTTGGTCTTGCCGGCATCTCGATCGCAATGCTGGCAACCGGCGTTGCACTGAAGGTGCTGCCGTTCCTGCCGCGCGGCGTCGAGGCAGAGGGCTAAGCTAATTTCAGACGCAGCAGGCGTGGTACTGCGAGCAGGTTACGACGGGGACAGATAACGAACGGGTGGCCGGAGTGGGGAAGCCCCGGCGACCGCATCCATGGTGGAGTTGCCCTCACGTGGCCCATGTCTTGATTGCAGCTGCGCACAAGTCGTCCGGCAAGACAACCGTAACCCTGGGGCTTGCGCGTGCGCTCCGTGATGCGGGCCTTGCCGTACAGACGTTCAAGAAGGGCCCTGACTATATCGATCCGATGTGGCACGCCCGCGCGACTGGCCGACGCGCCTACAATCTCGATTTCAACACACAGTCCCCGACCGAGATTTGCGACATGCTGGCGGCCAAGGCAGCCGGTGCAGACATCTCCTTCATCGAAGCCAACATGGGCCTTTACGATGGCGTCGACATCGAAGGCCGCGACGGTAACGCTGCGCTGGCAAAGCTTGTTGGGGCGCCGGTTGTCCTCGTCGTCGACACCGAGGGCATGACCCGCGGCATTGCACCGCTCCTGTTGGGCTACCGCGTTTTCGATCCCGAAGTTCATATCGCCGGTGTCGTGCTGAATCGCGTGGCCGGTGCGCGTCACGAGGAGAAGTTGCGCGCCGCCGTCGAGCGATACACTGAAATGCCGGTTATCGGCGTCCTCCCGCGGGAAGAAGCCCTGATGCTGCCTGAGCGCCATCTTGGCCTGACGACGCCGACGGAAATCGACGCTGTCGAGTCCTTCATTGCCCGGATCGCGGCCCGCGTCGCCGAGCGCTTCGATCTTGCGACCCTGAAGGGCATCGCGCACATGGCGATGCCCCTGCCACCGCCGCGCAACGCCCCATCGCCAGCCAGTTCCAAAGGCGGACAGCGCGTCCGTATCGCCGTCGCCAGAGACGCCGCGTTCGGCTTCTATTATCCCGACGATTTCGAGGCGATGCACCGCGCCGGCGCTGACCTCGTTTTCTTCGACACGATGCGCGACGCTGATCTGCCGCCCGCAGACGGGCTCTTCATCGGCGGCGGTTTCCCCGAGACGCACATGCCGGCACTCGAAGCCAATGCAACTCTGCGGGTCGCAATTCGCGTGGCGATTGAGAAAGGTTTGCCAACGTATGCGGAATGCGGTGGCCTCATGTATTTGTCGCGTGCAATCCGCTGGGGCTCCCATCGCGCGGAGATGGTTGGTGTCATCGATGCCGAAGCCGTCATGCATGAGAAGCCGCAGGGACGCGGCCAGATCGTCATAGCCGAAACCGCAGCGTTTCCCTGGCCGTCGTTGCCTGACGTTGTGCTGCGTGCGGACGGTGTCAAAGCGCACGAGTTCCACCATGCGGCTCTTGTCGATTTGCCGGAAGATACCACGTTCGGATTCGACATGCGGCGTGGCACCGGTATCGACGGCCGCCACGACGGCGTCGTCGTCCATAATGCGCTCGCATGTTTCGCCCATCAGCGCGCGACCGACGCCAACCCATGGGCCGCGCGCTTCGTTGCATTCGTGCGTCACGTTAAGGCAATCCGCGCGCACGCAGGCGGTGAAGCGGGCAGGGTTCACAATGCCTCGCCCGCAGCCGCTGGACCGTCGCCATAAGAAAGTCGATCACTGACAACGCGCAAAAGGAAATAAGGATTCAAGTGGAGGAACACGACACATGACCAACGAAACGAACCGTTTCGATGCGGTCATTGCAGCCATTGACGCCGCCAATGCCGATGACCCACGCACGAGCGAGGTCAATGGCAAGGCGCGCCCTTATGAAATCGTTTACTCGGAGCGGATGACGGCACGGATGGCCGATATGTATCCCGATGCCTCGGAGGTTCTGAGGATTGCCGCGCGCGCCCAGCACATTCGCCGCTGGGACATCCCGCGCAGCAGGTATCCGGAAGGCCGCAATGGCTACAACGACTGGCGCAAAGCCTGCCGCGAACATCATGGCGAGGTGGTCACGAAGATCATGTCGCAGCATGGCTACAGCGAGGATGACATCGATCGTGCGGTGATGCTGATCAAGAAGGAACAGTTGAAGAAGGACCGCGAGTCGCAGGCCCTGGAGAATGTCGTCGATGTCGTTTTCGTCGAGCACTACTTCGACGAGTTCCTCGGCAAGTACTCCCGGTACGACGAGGACAAGATTATCGATATTGTTGGCAAGACCCTGCGTAAGATGTCACCCAAGGGCCATCAGGCGGCGCTTTCGCTCGACCTGCCGGAGCGCACTCGCGATCTGATCTTGAAGGCAGTGGAGCGCGAGAAGGATACACTGGCCAAGCTCGCCGCAGTCTCGCTCGACTGAAGCGGTTCGGTGGTCGCAAAGAACAATGATGCCCTGCTGATAGCGGTCGTGAGTCGCCGGGGCCAGGAGAGGTTGAGGAGAGATCAGCAATGAGCGTAACGAAAAGCCAGGTGATGGAACGCCTGCGCAACATCAAGGGGCTCGATGGCGACAACAACATCGTCGATCAGGGTCTCGTGTCGGAGATCATCATCAAGGAGGATCGGGTTTATTTTTCGATCACGGTACCGATGGATCGCGCTGGTGAACTGGAGCCCATGCGCCAGGCGGCGGAGAAGGCGGTTGCGGAACTGGATGGGGTCAATGCCACAACCGCCGTCCTGACAGCCGAAGCTCCGAAGGGCACCGCTGGCAGGAGCACTGGTTCCAACGGATCGGGCGCGCCGAAGTTGGGCAACGTTCCTGGAGCGGGTACCTCTGCACTGAGCCATATGCCGGGTCTTCCTGGCGTCAAGCACATCGTCGCGGTCGCATCGGGCAAGGGCGGTGTTGGCAAATCGACAACCGCTGTCAATTTGGCGCTCGGCCTTCAGGCCATGGGCATGCGCGTCGGCATCTTCGATGCCGACATCTATGGTCCCTCTCAGCCGCGGCTTCTTGGATTGACCGGTGAACATCCCTCCGCCACCGAAGACCAGCAGAAGCTGATCCCGCTGAAGGCATTCGGTCTCGCGGTGATGTCCATGGGATTCCTTGTCGAGGAGGACTTGCCGATCGTTTGGCGCGGTCCGATGGTCACACAGGCGCTCAACCAGATGCTGTTTGATGTTGCGTGGAACCGCGATGGCGATCTTGATGTGCTCATCATCGACATGCCTCCCGGCACCGGCGATGTGCAGTTGACCATGGCGCAGCAGGTTCCGATGTCGGGCGCCGTCATTGTCTCAACGCCGCAGGACCTCGCTTTGATCGACGCCCGCAAGGGTCTCAACATGTTCCGCAAGGTCGACGTGCCGGTGATCGGCATCATCGAGAACATGAGCTATTTTATCGCTCCTGATACGGGCAAGCGCTACGACATCTTCGGCCATGGCGGCGCGGAACGAGAGGCTCAGAAGCTGGGCCTGAAGTTCCTCGGCGGCGTTCCCCTGCACATGGATATACGCGAGCTGTCCGATGCTGGCACGCCGGTCACCGCCGTCCGTCCGGACGGACCCGAAGCAGCCGTGTTCAAGGATATCGCGGTCAAAGTCTGGGAGGCCGTCCAGTCGTCAAAGGGCATCGAAGCTCCCATCGTCAGACTTTCGCCGGATCGTGACAGCCTCAAAGTTACATTCAAGGATGGCTACTCCTACGATCTCTCCGCCGAGATGCTGCGTGTAATGAGCCCGTCGGCGGAAGTGCAGGGTCATTCCGCGGAGCAGCGCGTGACCGTGCCCGGCAAGCGCAACGTCAAGATCAAGACGATGCAGCCCGTCGGCAAGTATGCGACCAAGATCTCCTTCGACGATGGTCACGACACCGGGCTTTATTCCTGGTCCTATCTGCTCGATCTGGGTCAGAACAAGGACTCAAAGTGGAAGGGCTACCTTGAGGATCTGGCCGCCAAGGGCTTGAGCCGCGGTTGAGAAAACCGTTCGATCGGCGGGGCCCCATCGTCCCCGCCGATTTTTGATTTGTGCGATGATGATCTCAGCCACGTCGCGGTGTATTGCGGCTGTACACTACGCGGCAATGTCCGATCGCCATTGTGAGTCCGGAAGTCCGGCATCGCGGCAACGCGCGTGCAACGCGTCAATGAAATCCCGGGAGCCGACGGCATAGATGTCGTAGCCCGAGATCCCGCCCGCCTCCGCGACAACGGCATCGAGAACGGCAGCGCGAGAGCTATCTGCCGCGAACGTCACGTGGCGGAAATTGTCCAGTGCGCTGGCGTACGACTTCAGTAGGTTCTCCTGATAGAGTCCCTCGGCGGACGCTTGCCGAACGAGCGTGATGGATGGAGCATGCTCAAGCGATAGCGCGTGCTGCAGGACGCTCTTGATCTGCGCGAATCCTGCGCCCTCCGCAACCAGTACGATCGGCCGCTCGGAGCTGTCATCGAGAACGAATTCGCCGAACGGACCGCGCACTGAAACCTCAGTATTCACCAGCAGCGACGAGTATGGTCCCTGCGCCGTTTCCGCAGGGGCATCGCACAGCACGTGTGCCTCGATGCGCCGCTCATCGCAGGGGCAACTTGCCGCCGGCACCATGCGGCTTTCGCCATTGACTGTGATTTCCAGTCTCTGCCCGGCAAGATAGCGCATGCGTTCGGCCCGCGACGTGATCAGATGCAGCGCTATGCGCCGCCCGCCAAGCAGCTCCACCTCGCGCACGCGCGCCTTGATCGTTTGCTCGGGGATGTCGGTGGCACCGGCCAGCGGCACCTCCACGGTGAGGTCGCTCACGGCAGTGTAGCAGCACGCCAGAACGTAGCCCTGCGCTTTGTCCGCACCGCTCAACTGGTAGTCGTGTGGGCGCATCTTGACGGCCTCACCGGACGCGATGCGGCATTTGCAGTCGCCGCAGGTGCCATTCGAGCATCCATAAGGCATCGGCAGGCCGGCCCTGAGGCCGGCTTCGAGGATCGATTCGCTGCCCATGACCTCGAAGGTCTGCCCCTTGGGTATCAGCGTTACTTGGGCTGTCATCACACGCATAATGCGCTCCCTGGCGAGAAAGGCTTCCCACCGCGCCATGTCGGCGGGCGTCGTCTGCAGCTCGCGCATGAGCCACTGCATGATGGCGTTGGAGAAACCCTTTTCAGTGCGTCCCTCCTCCTCCGCCTCGGCGATCTTGTCGCTGATCCAGCCGACGACGCGTTCATAATGCATGAGTCTGCCACGCGCCGCAGCATAGTCGCGCCCAAGCTGCAAAAGTCGTTGCTGCATCACCTCGGGAGACGGCAGGTCCAGCCGGGTGGGCGCTTTGTTGATGGCCTGCTCCTTGATTTCCTCTACGCGGCGCAGCTCTGCCTCGTCCTCCAGCTTTACGTCTGGAAAGTGCCGCAGCGCATCCTCAAGGTCGATCTGGCCATCGAACGTCTTGAGTTCGCCCGACTGGGCCATGCGCTGCAGAACCGAGCGCGGTTGGCCTACGAGACGGGCAAGGCGGCTCAGGGGTATGAGATGCGGCATCAGGAAGCTCGGGTATCAGGCAAGTGGCTTGGGTTGGGCTCCCGCGCCACGCAGGGATGGGCATCCGGGCATCGGCGGCATTGGAAGTTGTGAGCGATGCTGAGCGCGCCAGACGGCCTGCGCGCCACTGCCCGGCGTCCCCATGTTATCCGCTCAGAAGCTCGACCCGAACGACAGATCGCGCGCGTCGTGTGGCGCAGGCACGCCTGCCAGCCGTGAGCCCTGCGAAACCGGACCGCCGGGAAACAGCAGATAGAGGTATTTGCTGCCCCCTTGCGCCGCGAAGGCATCGTTGAGAAGGCCAGCCAGATAGCGCGCATTTGGCGCCCGTCCGCGCTCGACATAAATGGAGCGCAGAAGCTCGATGACCTTCCAATGCGCATCGGCGAGTTCGATTCCTTCGTCCTTCGCCAATTGGCTGGCGGAGTCCTTCGACCAGCCGCCGATCTCGTGGGCTCGTGCCGCTTTGTCGATGTCTGCGCCCTGCTCGGCTTCGATAACTTTGTTGATGTCGATATTGGTCATCAGGTTTCCTCCGTCGTTGGTCCCCTTATGCGAAATGTCGCAGGCAGTGTTGAATCCGCCGTGCGCGAAAATCAACCGCTCCCGATCAGTCGGCGCGCATTGTTCTGCCGCGCGAGGGATCGCCGGCCGGCTACTTGTCGGGCGGGGAGCGCCGCAAAGGGTTGCCACGGCAGTGATCGAACCAATCGTCCGGAATGTCGGTATATTCGGGCGTTTCGACCTCGAACTGCTGACCGATAAGCCCGAGACGATCCTTCAAATAGGGCGATAGACCGCCGACGAATTGTCGTAGATTTCCGCATACATCGCACAGGATGTAGACCCGACCGTCGATGCGGCGCGGCCGCCAGCCCTTCGGCATCGCATTTTTCAGCAGGGTCGGTGCGGTGACGGCGATCTCGTGTTCGGTCTGACAGGCCTCGCAGCGAATTTTCATCAAAAACCCTCCGGTTGGCCGGCGCAGCCGCAGGTAGTGGGCCATCGAGTACCGCGCTGCTGGCGTCGGTGCCTCAGCGTCTTACGCGGTTGCGATGCAAGCCGCCACCTTCTTGCTCACCGAAATCGCACTGCGCATATTCTGGCACGCCGAGGCTTTCCTGTAGATAGCTCGAAATGCCGCCTTTGAAATGGCGGATGCTTCCGCAGCAGTCGCACAATGTGTAGGTTCGGCCATTGATACGCCGTACGACCCAGCTTTGCGGCAACCCGGTTGCGGCGTCGCGAGGCGCATTCGCCGGGTAAGGTGCCATTTTGCAGGCGTCACAGGTGAGATCCGGCGATTGGCTCATCGTATCCTCCACGGGCGTTGTCGCAAGCTTACATTATATCTCGCGTTTCCCGCATTATCGTGTCGAACGGCAGCGTGAGGCAAGCGATCGTAGGGGCCGCAGGTCGTTTGTCCCTGTGCTGGTAGATGCGCTTCGCATCCGCCGTGGTGGGCCATCGGCACGCCCGCCTTCGGTTCTCACAAAAACCCGCGCGGCGAAGGAGCCTTTCACAACGCGCGCGAGCTGGTCTAGAACGTGCGCCGTGCCGTTCGCGATCCCGCAGTGCGGTGCGGTTTGCCATGGCGTAGGCCAAAAGAGACAGCACCGGAAAATCATGAACCCGTTCTTGAACCCGCGCGATGGAGTCCGCAAGGCACCGTATCTACCCGATGCCGCTAGCCTCTCGCCGGCCCTCTGGGAGGCTTGAGCATGGCGACCCCGCTTCTGACACTCCAGGCAATCGCCCTGACCTTTGGCGGTACGCCCCTGCTGACGCGGGCCGATCTCATCGTTGCCCCCGGAGATCGCATCGCGCTTGTCGGTAGAAACGGCTCGGGAAAGTCGACGCTGTTGCGGATTGCGGCAGGGCAGGTGAAGCCGGATTCGGGTGAGCGCTTCATTCATCCAAGTGCGGTGGTTCGCTATCTCGCCCAGGAGACCGATTTCACGGGCTTTGAAACCACGCTGCACTTTGTCGAGGCCGGCCTGAAGCCGACTGACGATCCCTACCTCGCTCGGCAAGCCTTGTCGGACTTGGGTCTAGCCGGAAATGAGAAGATAGCTCGCCTTTCCGGCGGCGAGGCGCGCCGTGCCGCGCTGGCGCAGGCCATTGCAGCGCGCCCTGACGTTCTGCTGCTCGATGAGCCCACCAACCATCTCGACCTGCCGGCGATCGAATGGCTTGAGCGCACGCTGTCGGGCCTGCGCGCAGCGATCCTGCTGATCAGTCATGACCGTCGTTTTCTGGAGAATCTTTCGCGCACCACGGTCTGGCTCGACCGCGGCGTGACGCGACGGCTGGAATCGGGATTTGCAGGTTTCGAAGCCTGGCGCGACGATCTTCTCGCCGAGGAGGAACGCGACGCGCACAAGCTAGACCGCAAGATCGTGCGCGAAGAGAAGTGGATGCACGGCGGCGTCACAGCGCGCCGCAAGCGCAACGTGCGCCGCGTCCGCGAACTCGCTGCCCTGCGACAGGAGCGTCGCGATCGCCGCCGCATTGAGGGGAATGTCAAGCTGGAGGCCTCCGATGCACAGATCTCGGGCCGACTCGTGATCGAGGCTGTCGATCTCGTAAAAGCGTTCCCCGAGCGGGCGGCGGTGGACCGCTTCTCCACGCGTATCATGCGCGGCGACCGCATCGGTTTCGTTGGTCCGAACGGCGCCGGCAAGACGACGCTCATAAAACTGCTGACGGGTGCGCTTGCGCCCGACAGCGGCACGGTGCGGCTGGGGACGGGGCTCGACATGGTCGTGCTCGATCAAAAGCGCGACGATCTGGATCCGGCATGGACCGTGGCCGAGGCTCTGACACGCGGCCGCGGTGATCAGGTCATCGTCAATGGCAAGCCACGCCACGTGGCGAGCTACATGAAGGACTTTCTGTTCCTGCCCGAGCAGGCACGCTCGCCCGTTTCGGTGCTCTCCGGCGGCGAACGTGCGCGCTTGTTGCTGGCGCGGGCGCTGGCATTGCCGTCCAATCTCCTGGTTCTCGACGAGCCGACCAACGATCTGGACCTGGAAACGCTCGATCTCCTGCAGGAGTTGCTGGCCGACTACCCGGGCACTGTGCTTCTCGTCAGCCATGACCGTGATTTTCTGGATCGCGTCGTCACGTCGACAATTGCATTCGAGGGCGAAGGCCGCTGGATCGAATATGCCGGTGGCTACTCCGATATGCTTGCGCAGCGCGGTGCGGAGCCACCCGACGCGCCCGCGCGCGATAAAAAGCAGACGAAGACATCCAAGGATATGGTTGCAACGGCTGCGTTTGCACCAGCCGCAGCAAGCGCGCAAGCCAGACGCAAGCTGTCCTTCAAGGAGAAGCATGCGCTTGAGCAGCTTCCCATCGAGATCGCGCGCCTGGAGAAAGAGATTGCGACCCTTGAAGCAAGGATCGCTGCGCCGGATCAGTTCACCAGGGATCCGGACGCTTTCGCCGCCGCCACCGCTCGTCTTGCTGCGGCACACGCCGAACTCGGCGAAAAGGAAGGCCGCTGGCTCGAACTGGAATTGCTGCGCGAGGAGTTCGAGGCGCGGGGATGAATGGTGCCGGCAGGCCAAATCTCAGTCACAACCGCCAGACGTAATTCAATCAAAACGTGACGTGCACGAGCTTAATTCTGCGGCCATCGCATTGGATTGCATGACAAAAATCCGCAGCATGCAAGATGAACACAGAATGAACGGCGCGTTCAGATGCCATCCATGCACGATGTGGCTTCATACGCTCATGCATTGCCTTTCCTGACACCGGCCCTCGCTTTCCCCCCAAGTGATCGGCCGGTTCACAAGGGCGCAGCCCGGGGAGGGACTGCGCCCTTTCTTCTTTTTTCGAAACGTTCGTTTTTCCCTTGGGGGGTTTGGCTGCGCGACCCCCTATTGCGCCGGCTTCGGCTTCGACCAGTCTTCCTTCACCTCATCGCACTTCTTGGAGATGAAGTCGTTGATGTCCTCGACGAGCGTCGATTGCAAAACATTCAACGTGTTGTCGGTGCCGGTTGCCGTCCACATCACGCCTTTGAGCAGCGTGGGTGCCGACAGTTCGCCCCAATTGATCTTCGCCTTCACCGCTTTGCCGTTTTCGAACGCAACCGTCGGAGCGAAGTCGATATCGATTTTGGCATCCTCTTTCTTTTCGCGGCTGACCGTGCATGAAACATGATGCGTCTTGAGCTTCAGATCGTATTTGGCCTCGTTCATGGCCTGCACCAGCATGCCGCGTTCGATGTCGATGTCGGCGTTGCAATGCACCGGCCCCCATGGCCAGGAGACCTTTGCTTTTGAGACCATCTTGTCGAGCTGCGATTTGCGCCAGGATTTCGGTATGGAGCAGGTAATCTTGCCGCTGGCGTCTCCGGGATTGCGGAAGGCCCTGCACAGTTCCACCTTGCAGGATTTGCGCGCATCCCGCTCCGCCTTTTCCTCCGGTGTCAGCTCGGCTTCCGTCAGACCGGATACGATGGAGGTCTTCTCCTCGGCGTGGGCCCGGGGGCTGGCGGTCGGACCTGTAAGCGGCAGGAGGAGACAGAGGCTTGCCGCTGTCGATGCGGTCGCCAGGGCATGGAATGCACGGAACGAACGGCGCGTCATGGGCGCTCCTTGTGGATGGGTTCGGCTCGGTGGAGGATTGCGGCTGCCCGCCCTACAAGCCATCGCTCGTTTGGCGTCACGTGCTGCAATCCAGCTGTCTTGAAGCCGCCAATTGGTGCGGAACTGAGGCCGGCTTGCACGTCCCTCGGCGGGCCGACACGCGCAGCGCTATTTTCCCGATTGCGCGGACATTTTTCCGGTTCCGAGGGGGCCGGCCCAGCCTTCGCGCTCTTCTTGAAACACGCACGCGCCATCCCATATCAAGGCCAAGGCCTTGTGGGTCGCCTCGCTTGGAGGAACCCCCAGCCGGCGCGGCCTTCGGGCGCGTGGGTATCAGGTCGCTGCAGGGTCCTCGGACCCGCTGAAGTCGCTTCGTGAAAGGGCTTTGGGCCAATGAATCGTATGTCTCTGTTATCTAACCCGCTTCTGCTGGGGTTCGATCAGATTGAACGTCTGATCGATCGTGCCTCTAAGGGCGGTGACGGCTATCCCCCCTACAATATCGAACGCATTGCGAGCAGCGAAAGCAGCAAAGAGCGCTTGCGCATCACTTTGGCCGTCGCCGGGTTCACCCGCGACCAACTCGACATTGTGGTGGAGGACAACCAGCTCGTCGTGCGTGGCAAACAGGCCGAGGACACGGGCCGCGAGTACCTTTATCGCGGCATCGCAGCACGACAGTTCCAGCGCACTTTCGTCTTGGCCGATGGCATCGAGGTTCGCTCAGCAGACCTTTCGAATGGCCTTTTGCAGATCGATCTCATGCGCCACGAGCCGGAGCGAATGGTGCGCAGGATCGACATCGGTGAGAAATCGAAAACCTAAACTTCGCTTTTTCGCCCAAATTAAAAACGAATCGCGGATGATGTGGTGTCGGAACCGCGTGCTGGGGCCATTATACGGTCACGGCCCGGCACTAGGGTCCGCATGACGCGTCCCGAGCCTCACCCAACCGAGGAGTTCCGTCATGACCATGAAAAACACGCTGAAGCCCCACGGGGACACCGAAGAGCGTGTGCTGCCGATCATGAGCGAGCTGGAATTCGCAAAGCTCGGTGATGGCCACGTTGCTTACATCAAGACCATGACTTCGGAGGAGGCGAGCCGCCTGTTCCCGACTGTCGAAGGTCTACCGCAGGGCATTAACCTGTTTGCGCTGCATGGCGCCGACGGCACGCCGCTGGCGTTGACCGATACGCGCTCTGCCGCGGTCGGACACGCTCTCGGTGACGAGTTGGAGATCGCCAGCTTGCATTAAGCTGGCAAGGGCGCAGCGCCGTTGACCGATAGGTGTGCGGCGCTGGTCCTCGCTTGACAGCCCGATAATCGGTCGCTGCGAGGCCTATTTGTTGCGGTGCGGTGAGTTGTCAACCGACGCCGCGAAGAATTCATTTGAGACGGCCGAATGTAAAAAGCCACGGCTTCGCAAGCCGTGGCTTTTTGGATTTGCTGGGAACGTTTCTGCGGCGGCGCGAGCCTGAGTGGTACCATCTCGCACCATCACACCGCGGGGCTTCAACCGCGATAATGCGCGAACTGGCCGCGCGGCTTGAACCGCTCCAGGTATTCCGGAACCACAACGCCCGCCGCCTTGGGATGTGCGACGCCGAGCGCCACAATCGTGCGTTCCTCCGACATTGCGGCTTGGCTGACCACGTTATCGGATTGCAGCATGCGGACTTGATCAACGGTGATCGGGCGCAGGCTGTTGGGCAGCGGCCATGTCAGCAGAGCCTGCAGCTTCGCCAGCCAGAACGGCAAGGGGAAGTAAGGGCGGTTGCGGCCTGCCCACCTCTGGGTATCGTCGAGGAGGCTGCGAAACGTGGCGACCTCCGGTCCGCCGATCTCATAGATGGTGCCAGGCTTGCCGGCCCCTTCGGCGGCATTGACGATGGCGGTTGCGAGATCGCCCACGAACACCGGCTGGAATCTCGTCTTACCCCCGCCGACGAGCGGCATCAGCGGTGACGAACGCGCCATGCTCGCAAACCGGTTGAAGAACTCGTCTTCCGGACCGAAAACGATCGACGGCCGCACGATGATGGCGTCTGGGAACTCCGCTAGGATCGCAGCTTCGCCTTCGGCCTTGGAGCGCGCATAAGCAGCGCTGGAGTTCTTGTCTGCCCCGATCGCCGAGACATGTACAAGGCGTTTCACACCAGCCTCGCGCGCCGCCCGCGCCACCGCCCGCGCACCTTCGACGTTGACGGAATGCAGCTTTTGCTTGCCGCTGTTCGACATGATGGCAACCGTGTTGATCACCACCTCGGCGCCCTCGATCGCGACGCTGCAGGACTGGGCATATCGAAGGTTGGCCTGTACAGCGTGGATCTGGCCGACCGCCCCCATCGGTTGCAGGTGTCCCGCCAAGTCGGGCCGGCGCGACGCAGCGCGCACCCGCCAGCCCCGGTTGGCGAGCTCCCGGACGACATGGCGGCCGACAAAGCCCGGCCCGCCGAAAACCGTCGCCAGACCACCGTGCAACAGTTTGGATCTCATGGGTTCATCCTTGTTGTTTGGGTCGCAATCGACGTGTTGGTGTGCGTCGGGGGAGAGGTCACGTCGGCACGGAGCATCACCTGTCGCCCAGCCGTAATCTGCTCAGCAATGCGAGCACTCCCGCAAGGTCGTCACGTCCGCCCTCCAACCACCTCGGCGTAGTTGTCCGCACTATAAGGACCTGTGGCCCCGTGTGAAGTGCGCCAGAAGTCCTGTACGGCCCCAACACCCAGAATTGCGCCTTGCTGCACGCCAGCATGGCCGGCCAAGCCGGTCATTGACAATTCTGGCGGCGCCGACTAGTTGAAGCGCCTCGGCATGATTATCGTGCTGGCCCAGATGGCGGAATTGGTAGACGCACTGCTTTCAGGTAGCAGCGCCGCGAGGC
>DAIPMW010000035.1:0-10464 GCA_036768475.1 Hyphomicrobiaceae bacterium
GGCGGTGATGATCGGCAAGGCGATGATCGAGATCCCGCCGAAGTTCAAGGACATGGCCCCCATTCATCCCGGTATCAAGGCGCGGCAGTTCTATCGCAATGCCGAAGGGCTGGCCGAGGATGTGAAGCACTACGGCGAATGGATGCGTGAGCGGGCGTTTGAACGCATCGGGCATCTTTACCCGCAGGTGGACCTGCCAAAGGAACTCGGTGGGGGAAGCGCGACGGTGATCGCCTGGATCTGGGCGCGCACGGTGCCCAGCCCGGACCCGGCATTTTCGGATGTGCAGGTGCCGCTGGTTCGCAGCTTCGACCTTTCGACTAAAAAAGGGCAGGAAGCTTGGGTTGAACCCATTGTTGAAAATGGAAACTATAGCTTTGAGGTTCGCCACAGAGCAAAAGGCTGCGTGAAAGGTGGCCCCGAAGGAACGGTCAATAGATCCGGTGGCGTTTGCATTGTATCAAAAGCCGCGATGCCGTTTAAATATATTCGCCAATCCGCCAAAGACGGCGCTATGTCTCAGCGCCTCATGGCAATAGTGGCTGAGGGTAAAAGGGGCCGGGTATTTCTTTCGCCAACGAAAGAACACGAAGAAATAGCGAATTCCGTAACTCCAGATACTAAACCTAACCTCGGCATCAGCCATTGGCCGGGCCGAACAAACGTTGTCGAGTATGGGTTGAGCAATTTCGGCGACCTATTCGCTGACCGCCAACTTGTCACGCTAAATACTTTTAGCGATCTTGTGCATGAAGCACGGGCACAAATCGAGGCCGATGCGCTTGTCTCCGGAGTCGCTAATGATGAAACCCCACTCCGTGACGGCGGCAGGGGTGCAAAGGCTTATGCTGAGGCAGTGAGTGTGTATCTTGGATTTGGCGTTAGCCGACTGTCCGACATTCAAAATGCACTCTGCCGATGGGAAACATCAAAGACACAAGTGCGGAACCTGTTCGGCAGACAAGCGATTCCAATGATCTGGGACTTTGGCGAGAATAACGCCTTTGCCGATGCCGCAGGAGATTACCGCACCAGTCTCGGTAGCATTGTAAAAGTCATAGAACGGTTCAGCCCTGCCGCCAGTGGAGTGGAACGCAATCATGATGCGCAAACTGTCGATTATCCAGCCGAAACTGTCATCTCCACGGATCCACCCTACTACGACAATATAGGCTATGCCGACCTGTCGGATTTCTTTTTCTGCTGGATGAAACCAGCATTGAAGCCAGTTTATCCTGATATCTTCGGGATACTCGCAACACCAAAGACAGAAGAACTGGTTGCAACGCCTTACCGGCATGGTGGAAAGGATAAAGCCGAGGCATTCTTTATGGACGGAATGGGGAAGGCCATCGCAAATATGGCACAACAGTCGTCCGATGCGTTTCCTGCCACGATCTATTACGCCTTCAAACAGAGCGAGATCGACCAAGAAGGCATCAGCTCCACTGGCTGGGCCACCTTCCTGCAAGCCGTGGTCGAGGCCGGTTACGCCGTCGTTGGCACATGGCCCATGCGCACTGAAATGGCGAACCGGATGATTGCCTCGGGCACCAACGCCCTCGCCAATTCGGTCGTCCTCGTCTGCCGCAAGAAGGACGCCACGGCCGAGGTCATCACCCGCGCCGAGTTCATCCGCGCCCTGAAGCGCGAACTGCCCCCGGCCATCGCCGAGTTGCAGGCCGCCAACATCGCCCCCGCCGACATGCCGCAATCGGCCATCGGCCCCGGCATGGGTGTATTCTCGCGCTACAAGGCGGTGCTCGAATCCGACGACAGCCCGATGAGCGTGAAAACCGCGCTGCAACTCATCAACCGCGAGCTTGACGAATATCTGGGCGGCATCGAGGGCGAGTTCGACGCCGACACCCGCTTTGCCATCACCTGGTTCCAGCAGAACGGCAACGGCAAGGGCGATTACGGCGTGGCCGACAACCTCGCCCGCGCGCGCGGCATCTCGGTCGAAAGCGTGAAACATTCCGGGATCGTGGAAAGCGCGGCGGGCAAGGTCCGCATCCTGATGCGTGATGAGCTTGCCGGGGATTGGGAGCCGGAAAGCGATGGCCACCTGACGGTGTGGGAATGCCTCCAGCACCTCGTCAAGGCGCATGAGAGAGATGGCATCTCGCATGATACCGCCGTGTTGCTGAAAAAGATCGGCAGTCAGGCCGAGGCCGTGAAGGATCTCGCCTACTGCCTCTACGACATCAGCGCCAACAAGCGGAAGGATGCGAAGGAGGCCACGGCCTACAACGCCCTGATCGCCGATTGGGCCGAACTGACCAGGGCCGCGGCCGCCATCCACGACACAAGCGGGGATCGCCAGATCCGCATGGGATTGTGAGGGGAGCCGGGACATGGCCAAAAGCACGCGGCAATATGTATTCGAGGGGATGGAGCTGATCCCTGTGGCGCTGGTTCCGTTCGTCGAGAAGCGGCTGGAAACCGCGATCAAGGGGCATTGGCAGCTTGAGGTGGTCCAGCGGGTTCAGGGGTTGCGTCCGAACTCGACCGGGAATGTGGGCTGGGATCAGCAGGGGCTGCTCAAGACCATGATGGCCTTCTGGAAGGAGGCGTTCGCCACGGTCCTTGGGCACCCCGAGCGGTCCTATGTGTCGGAACTGCTGGATGTGCGCAACAAGCTCTCGCACAACGAGACCTTCACCTATGATGATGCCGAGCGCGCGCTGGATTCGATGCGCCGCCTGATGGAGGCGATCAGTGCCGGCGAGGCGGCGGACCAGCTTGGCAAGATGCGCGACACCATCCTGCGCACGAAATTCACCGAACTGGCGCGCAACGAAGAGCGGCGGAAAAGCCAGCGGCTTGAGATTTCGGTCGAGACGGTGGCGGGTCTGCTGCCGTGGCGCGAGGTGGTCGAGCCGCATCAGGATGTGGCGACGGGAGAGTTCCAGCAAGCCGAGTTCGCGGCAGACCTCGCCAAGGTGCATAGTGGCAGCGCCCCGCCCGAATATCGCGACCCACGACAGTTTTTCAGCCGGACCTATCTGACCGAAGGCTTGAGCACGCTGCTGATCGGTGCGGCCAAGCGCCTTGCGGGTGCTGGCGGCGATCCGGTTGTCGAGTTGCAGACGAATTTCGGTGGCGGCAAGACGCACTCGATGCTGGCGCTCTACCACATGGCGGGGCCGACGCCGGTGCAAGACCTGTCGGGTCTTGACCAGTTGCTCGACAAGCAGGGGCTGAGCGTCCCGAAGGCTATCCGCCGCGCGGTGCTGGTCGGCACATCGCGGGGGCCGCAGGACGTGCTGAACGCCGAGGGTGGCCGGAAGATCCGCACGACCTGGGGCGAGTTGGCATGGCAGCTTGGCGGGCCGGAAGGTTTCGACATGGTGGCGGAGAATGACGCCAACGGCATTGCGCCGGGCTCGAACCTGCTTGAGACGCTGTTCAAGACATACGCGCCGTGCCTGATCCTGATCGACGAATGGGTCGCCTATCTGCGGCAAATCTACAAGGTCGAGGGGCTGCCGTCCGGTTCGTTCGACGCGAACCTGTCCTTCGTCCAGTCGCTGACCGAGGCGGTCAAAGCCAGTCCGGGCACACTGCTGGTCGCCTCGCTTCCTGCGTCGCAGATCGAAGTCGGCGGTGAAGGTGGTCAGGAGGCGCTGGCCCGCCTCAAGCAGACCTTCAGCCGCGTAGAATCGTCTTGGCGGCCAGCAAGCCAAGAGGAAAGCTACGAAATCGTCCGGCGGCGGCTGTTCAAGGAAATCTCCGGCGACAAGTTCCACCACCGCGACAACACGCTGAAGCAGTTTGCGAAGCTATATCGGGAGAACGCCAACGATTTCCCGCATGGCTGCGCCGACGAGGACTACCGGCGCAAGCTGGAAAAGGCCTATCCGATCCATCCCGAGCTGTTCGACCAGCTTTACACGAGTTGGGGATCGCTGGAAAAGTTCCAGCGCACGCGCGGCGTGCTACGCCTGATGGCACAGGCCATTCACGAGCTTTGGATGAGCGGCGACCCATCGGTGATGATCATGCCGGGCAGTGTGGCGGTCAGTTCACCGCGCGTTGAACCGGAGTTGCTACACTATCTCGACGTGACCTGGCAGTCGATCATCGCCGGCGATGTCGATGGCACGGCATCCACGCCATACAAGATCGACCAGTCGGCGCCGAATTTGAACCGCTACTCGGCGACCCGGCGCGTTGCCCGCGCAATTTTCATGGGCACGGCGCCGACACACCAGCAGCAGAACACCGGCCTCGACGACAAGCAGATCAATCTCGGGGTCGTTCAGCCCGGCGAACGCCCGGCGATCTTCGGCGATGCGTTGCGGCGGCTGACCAATCAGGCCAAGTTCATGCACGCCGATCTTGGCCGCTACTGGTACTCGATGTCGGCGAGCCTCAACCGTATCGCAGCGGATAAGGCGGCACAGATTGAAGCGGCACTGGTCGATGTGACAATCGACGCGGAACTCGGGAAATATGTGAATGGCCTCGCCGATCGCGGGCATTTCGACGCGGTTCAGGTCGCGCCGGCCTCGTCAGCCGAAGTCCCCGATGAGGCGGGCGGCGTGCGTGCCGTTGTGCTGGGGGTCCAGCATCCGCATAACGGGCGCGACGGTTCGGACGCGCTGGTCGAGGCGAAAGACATCTTGATGCAGCGCGGCAGCACGCCGCGCGTCTATCGCAACATGCTGGTATTCATCGCTGCGGAAAGTCGGCAACTCGATAATCTGAAGGATGCCGTGCGCGCCTCCCTTGCCTGGGGCGAGATCGTCCGTGACACCGAGCGGCTCAACCTCACCCAGAGCGACAGTGCGCTGGCCAAGACAAAACTGTCGGAGGCCAACGAGACGATGAAGACGCGCCTGAAAGAGGCATGGTGCTATCTGCACTATCCGACCCAGGAGAGCGCCCAGGCTGACTGGGAATGGGTGTCGGGCAAAATTCCGGCGCAGGACGGGCTGCTGGCGCGCGCCAGCAAGAAGCTGGTCGCCGAAGAAGGCTTGCTCGTGGAACTGGGGCCGTCTCGCCTCGACCGTGATCTCCAGAAATACATCTGGAACGGCAAGCCCCATCTGTCCCTGAAGGAACTGCGAGAGTTTCTCAATCGCTACATCTATCTTCCGCGCATCAAAAGCCAGGAGGTGCTGATCAAGGCCGTGCAGGCTGCCGTGAGCGGCATTCTGCCCGGCCCCTTTGCCTATGCCGAGCGGTGGGACGAGAAGACAGGCACCTATCTGGGTCTCGCGATCTCACACGCTGGCAACGCCGTTGTGGTCATCGATAGCGACAGCATTATTGTGAAACCGGATGTTGCGGAAACACATAGACCGTCGCCAGTGCCGCCTGAGCCGACCGGTAATCCCGACGAGGCGACCGAGACCTCAGGGGAAACTAGCGTTAGCCAGAACACCGGCGGTACATCAGAATCCACCACCACGGAAAAGAGGCCGACCCGATTTGCCGGAACGGTGATGGTATCTGCCGACAGGCCGGCGCGGGACATGCACCAGATCGTTGAGGCCATCGTCGAACAACTCACCATCATTCCCGGTAGCGATGTGAAGTTGAGGCTCGAAATCGAAGCCGAGGTCCCTTCTGGCCTCGATCGGGCAAAGGTCAGAACGCTGGTCGAAAACGCCAACACACTCGGGTTCATCGAAAAGTCGGTCGAATAGTCGAGATGGGTTGCTCGTCGTCCCGCAGGTAAGAATGATGGTACAAATTGGCCACGGCAGCGGTGGCGTGATTCAGAAAGTAGGGATACGTGTCGGAAGGACCGATCGAGACAGCATTGGCGGAACTGTCGCGGCTGCGGGACGATGATAACGCGCGCGGCGAGATTCTCGACCGCGCAAGCTTTACGATGCTGCATCGGCCTGCATTGGGTGGGCGTCTGGTCGCGAAGCTCTGCGCCACGGAGGAGAGTGCCCCGGAGCTGGAGCCACTCACCGAATTGCTGGCATCGGCACTGAGTGCCGCGCGTATCGCCAAGGAGAACCGAAAGAAGCGCGGCGATGCCTTTCTTGAGGCGGTGGCGGACGCGGTCGAACTGGCTTCTGGCCAGGGGCGCCTGAGCCCCTTCCACTGCCTGCTTCTTGCAAGCGCATGGACGAGGAACGGACTGCCCGCACCCGCATCTCTGGAGGTTTCTTCCGCCGATATGATGCGCGCAGCGCCCGATCCTGCCCCGCAGGATTTTATCGCGGCGGAGGCGGCGCTGGAAGATCTGTTCCGCAGTCTGATCGAGCAGACCGAGGGCGATGCGCTCGCGCTGCATGCAGCGCTGACCGAGACGTTCCCGGCAATGCCGTCGGCAATGCGTCAGCACGTCATTGCATGGTCGGTTGGACGATCGGAGCCGATCCACGTGAAGCTGGCATGTTTCTGGCTGCTCGATCCGTCAGCGCAGATCCGCGCTGCGGCTGCATGGGCGCTGAGCGAACGCGCCACCGCCGGCACGCTGTCGGAAGAGGTTGCAGGCAAGATGGTGATCCTGCGCAGCTGGATGCCTCAGGACGAGGCCCGCGCCTCGGTGGACAAGGCATTGAAACTCGCCATGCGGTCGGGTCTGGCGACCGGCGGCTCAGCCAGGCCGTGGACCATCCATTCGGTCATGGCCACACTGCCCGATGGCGGCGGCGCGCAAAGCGTCATGATCGCGCTGCAATCGGGCGGAAGCCGCAAGACCGCAATGCTGCTCTTCAAGCAGGGCCACGGGGTCAAGGACGCCTATACCGTGCCCTGCAAGTCGGCGAGCGAACAGAAGGCGCTGATCAGCCGCATCAGCCAGGAGACCGGCGCGGTCAAGGTGCCCCTCTCCTGGCTCGAAGGCAACCTCGCCATGGCGCTGGCTGATGCCCTGGCAGCAGGGCTGCCCCCCGCCCCGGGGCTCATCGAGGTGGCGGAACTCTGCGGCCTCGACAAGCTGCGACCTGAAGCCGTCACGACCGAAGCCCTGATCTCTGCCTTGCCCGCGTCGGATCGCATACGCGGTCTCTCGGCGCAGGCGCGAGGCAAGCTGATCAATGCCAGCGAGGGCTGGTGGGATCGCCATGAGATCGTCCAGAGCTGGTTCGAGGAAAGCGATCATGCGCATGAGGTGCTCGAGGGCCGCCACAGCCCGCGCGCGCTGGACTCGGCGCCGTGGCGATGGCTCGAGACCCGGCGCGACTTCTGGGCGCGGCTTGTCGCGCGGGCGGCCGATGTGCTGGCGGCAGCCGACCACCCGGATGCCAACAGCTTCACGGCCACGGCGATGGCGCTCCTCGAAGGACGCGATCTGAAGAAGATCCCGGTCATGACCGATGTCCACGACCAGACAATCGAGGCATGGTTATTCGACGACCCGAACGTGAATCCGGGCGCCACGCTCGGGGAATGGGCGGAAGAGGCGGAGGCAGAGGCGCCAAAGCCGGAGCGGAAGGGTGAGCTGGCACGCCTCGTGAAAGGCTCGGCGATCACGGCGGACTGGATCGACGGGTTCCTGATGTCCGTCACAATCGCGCCGAAGGTGATCGCGCCCAACAGGTGGCTGCCCGAAATCCTCGGCAGCGCCATTGGAAACCTGGCGCCGGACAGTATCCAGCGCTTCGCCGATCTGATCCTGATGCGCGCGAATGCCTGCGTGGACCAGGCGAACGAGCCTGCGGAATTCACGGGCGCGATGTCCGGACGTAGCCAGATGGCCATGCGGGACTGGGCGGCCGGGTTCAGCTATGCCTGCGGGCAATTTCGATCGTCCTGGCCCGCGAAGGCCATGACCCCGGATGAACGGGCGATGACGCAGCGCGTTGCCGATGCGATGGCCACGGGCTTTAGCGCAACGGAGTTGAAGAGCCTCGGCCAGTGGATCGCTGCCCGGCATGATCGAAACAAAGGATCCTGATATTTGTTCCACTGCAGATGTCGTCTGACGGAGGCGAGCGCACGGGTTCTCGTGACGCGGTTTCGTCGGAATCGGCAATCCGTCGGACCTGAAGATGGGTGCTGTTCGAGGGCAAGCGAGCCATGGGGAAACCCCACGACATTCTTGCTTCGAGGGTTGCCATCCTCAGGGAGGTGGTTGTGACAGCACAGAAGCTTTCCCCATCGCGCGAGCCATGCTCAACAAGCGTCGGCAGGCCGGGTTATCGTTTTGATCAGACCAGACCACGCTGAACGGCAACACTTCGTCCGCCAGTTGCCGGAATGCGATCCCCGGAAATTGCCCGACGGTGGTGGCTTCGCTCGTCAAGGTGAGGCCACGACCGACCGCGACCAGCGACAGGATGTTGTCGCGGCCCACATGCTGGGAGTGAATGTCAGGGTGATGACCGAGACCGGCAAGGTGAGCGACCAGATAGTCGTGGATCTCCTGGCCCGGTGCGACATCGCTCACGATGAAGCGTTCACCTGTCAGATCAGGCCATCCGAGTTGGGCTTTGGCAACCAACGGATGGTTGGTCGGCAGCACGACAAAGACCCGTTCGCACCAGAGATGCTCCGTTTCGCAGCCATCCCAGCGAGCGGTTCCGGTAATGAAGGCGATGTCCAGGTCTAGCTTCCGGACAGCCGCGACATGCTCGGCAGGATTTCCGTCCATGAGGTCGATCTGAACCGTCGGATGGTGCCTCCCGAACTTCCGCAGGAGGTCAAACAGAAACCCCGACGCCAGCGACGAGAAAATTCCGACCTTGAGCAGTCCCTGGTCAGCCCGGCCAACCGCAGCGACTTTTGTCACGCCGATGTCGATCTGCCGAAGGGCATGCCGGGCGCTGCGCAGAAACTCCTGCCCGGCGACTGTCAGCCGCACCCCGCCCGAATGTCGTATGAAAAGAGAAGCACCCAATTCATCCTCAAGGTCGCGGATCTGGCGGCTGACGGATGATTCATTGATGACGAGCGCGATTGCTGCCTTGCGGAAACTCCCGTGGTCCGCCGCTGCAAGGAAATGCCGCAGCTGGCGCAACCGGATTGTGCTCTTACCGGCGCTGCCCTCGACAATATGCGCGAGGACGGAGCTACCAGATGGGGCGTCCCTGTTCCGGCGCGCAGGCATGACGCATCATCCCGAACCGCAGTTGGCTTCTGGCCGGCGTTCGGTCGCGGCCTGCCGGCGAAGGCGACGGCGCGTGCGACGGGAGAGGCGCGCGCCATGATGCCCAGATTCGTACGCGACCATGTCCCCTCCTCTCCGCTTCAAACTTAATACCATTCAGTTCTTGGGATGGTGCTGCTTGACATCGGCTCCGTCAACGAAAAAAATAAATCGCATTCAGTTTTCACGGACAGTTGCAGCAGGGGTCCCGATGGCTCGGCCCAGGAAGGAGCAGGAACTTGATATTCCTCGCCGCGCGGTCGAGGAAACGATCCGCTTGCTGGCACAGCAGGGCGACTTCGGTGTTCCACTGACGGCGGTGGCACAAGCCGTGGGATGCACGGCGCCGGCTCTTTACGGCCATTTCCGCAACAAGAATGCTTTGCTGCGCGCGGCGCGCGATGAAGGCTTTGGACGGCTCTACAATGAGAAGTTCACGGTTTTCGAACAGATGCGAGGCGATCCGTTCGGCTATTTGCGCGATGGCAGCTATGCCTATGCGCGCTTCGCCCTGGAGAACCCCACTCTGTACCGGCTGATGTTCTCACCGCCCCCGAAGCTTGGGGTGAGCGATGATCCGTGGTCAAGCGAAGCGGGTCGTCAGGTCCTGAGTCTGCTGCTGACCGGCCTTCGCTCATCTCAGGAGCATGGTTACTTGCCGGGCGCTGACCTGCAACGCTACGGCTTCATGTTCTGGTCAACGATCCATGGTGCGGTCAGTCTGAACATTCAGAACCGCCTGCTGGACCACGCGGCGAAGTGGGACTCGACGCAGAGCGTGATAGACGCGCTCATGGAGATGATCGCGGCAACCGGCCCGGCCAAACACCCGATCACGTCATGAGCGGATCTTTCGCGCCTTTGCAAAGCCACGATCCGTGGCGATGAACCGCTCCAACATCGGCACGATAAGCCTGACGGGATCGGCGGCGGACTGGCCGCTCTCGCGGGCCAGTACCTCGGCATAGGCGATCAGATCGCGGTGAAGCGACGCGGGCAGCTCCACCGTAACCTTCACGGGCTTGTCGTCCGGCAGCGGGCCGAGTTTCAGCTTGGTCATGGTCAGCCTCCAGTCGGCTCGAATACAAGGTCGCGGGTCACGAGGATCCTGACCGGGTAGCCCGGACGGATCGTCAGCGTCGGTGCGACCTGCAACTGACGCTGGACGATCTGCTGACCCGCCTGGTTGATGGTATCCTGTGCACCATCGCGGATGGCGCGGATCAGCCGGTCCTCGTCGCTGCTGGCGAGTTCCGCGCCGACCGCAAGCAGGGTCGAGAGGCCGGCGGCCCGCATCAGATCCCACCAGTGGTAATCCACGCCATCCTCAAGCCCGGCGTAGCCGGAAACATCCGCACCCGGCAGGCGCTCAAGGACGATGGAACGGCCGCCCGGCAGGATCAGGC
>DAIPMW010000024.1:0-44287 GCA_036768475.1 Hyphomicrobiaceae bacterium
GAAGAGCGGGTCGCCGAACTCGAGGCGACCACGGCACGCAAGGGCAACCGTAAGGTTTCTCTCGAAATTTCCGGTCAGGTGAACGAACTGGTCTACTGGTGGGACAACGGCGATGAGTCGAACGTCTACCAGGGCACGAGCGGCTTCTCGTCCTCGCGCTTCCGGTTCAAGGGCTCGGCCAAGATCAATGACGACTGGTCGGCCGGCTACTACATCGAAATCGAGACCAAGGGCGCGCAGGTCAACTCGCAGACCGTCGATAACGATGACGGCGGCGCCGCCATCGCTCTGCGCCACTCGATGTGGTACTTGAAGAGCAAGCGGCTGGGTCAGATCTCCATGGGTCTGTACTCGTTCGCAACTGACGACATCCTGTCGAGCATCGGCGTTGGCGGCACGGCGACAGCCGCGCAGGGCAACTACGATGGTGCACCGGGCATGGGCATCGCGTTCGGCGGTACCAACGTCCAGGTTAAGCACATCTTCGACATCCGTGACGTCGATCGCGGCAACATCGTTCGCTACGACTCGCCGTCGATCGCCGGTTTCGTCTTCTCCGCCGCCTGGGGCGAGGATGATCGCTGGGACGTCGCGTTGCGTTATGCGGGCGAATTCAACGGCATCAAGATCGCCGCTGGTGTCGGCTACCACGAGGACACCGAGCCTGAGCAGGGCCAGCCGGTTGACTACAACGAAATTCGTGCTGCTGGCGGCATCCTGCACGTTCCGACCGGCCTGTTCGTCGATGCGGGTTATGTCCGTCGCGAGTTTGATGTCTCCGGGCTCGAAGACTTCACCTTCTGGTACATCCGCCCTGGTATCTACCGGAAGTGGAATGCTCTTGGTAAGACCTCGATCTTCGGCGAGTACGGCGAGGCCGAGGGCTCCGCTCAGGCAACTGTCGTAAACCTCCAGGATAAAGAAGGCACGTTCTACGGCATCGGCATCCAGCAGGAGATCGATGCGGCCGCCATGGAGATTTATGCCGGCTGGCGTCACTTCGAGGCTGATTTGACAGTATGCGGCGAGGGTTGCGTCGGCATCCCCGCTGACGACGTCGAGACGGTCTACACCGGCGCACGCATCAAGTTCTAAGCTGTCCCCAAACAGACAGCAGGACACAGGAAAGGCCGCCCTCGGGCGGCCTTTCTTTTTGTTTCGTTCGTAAGTCTGCCGTTGCGCGCCAGCGAGAAAGAAGCACAGGCCAGCGCAATATATGCATGTGCGCAGCCTGCCTCACGGACTTCAGATCATCGGCGCTTCGACGTCCTCAGCATCCATCATGTCGGCGAGTTGCTTGAGGACCGCCACGGACTGCTCCTGCGCGGCACCGTTGAGAAGCGAGAAGCGCTCGATGAATTTGTCACGCAAGAGGGCCGGCGCACGCGCAACGACGTCCATTCCCTTCTGCGTCAACTGGGCGTGAGCGATCCGCCGATCCCTGGTGCTGCGGTAGCGCTCGATCAGGCCGTGAGCCTCAAGGCGGTCGAGCAGAATAGACACTGTTCCGGCGCTGAGGCTGACGTGCGCGGCGATCGTGCCGGCGGTAACCTCGCCTAGTTCCTGGATCGTCTTCAGTACGACCAACTGCGGTGTCGTCAAGCCGGTTGCCTTGATCAGGCGCTTGGAATGCAGGTCCGTTGCGTGATTGATCCTGCGTAAAAGGCGCAGGATCTGACCGACTTTGTCAGGCTGCGGATCGGGCTCTTTCGCCGCTGGATTCGCTGCCGGTGAGATCTGCGATGCCAATACCCCTTGGGGCTGTTCGTTTGACATCAATGATTTCCTTCCCTACGTAACTGCGCACGAACAGATCGAAGCCAATTACAACGTTCATCATCGATCAGTGTCCGGGAGTACCTTGCTGGCCCGGAAACGCATTGGCGCGTTTCACGTTGCGCGCCCTGCCCGACACGAGGATCTTCAGGATATGTGCGGTATTTGCGGCGAACTTCGCTTCGACAGCAGCGAAGTCTCGTTGACCTCCTTGCAAGCTATGACGCGCGCGATGGAGCGGCGCGGCCCTGATTCGACCGGTGTTGTGACCTATGGCACGGTCGGTTTTGGGCACCGACGGCTAAGCATCATCGATTTGTCAGCTAGGGGCTCGCAGCCGATGGTGGATGCCAAGCTCGGCTTGAGCATCGCTTTCAACGGCTGCATTTATAACTATGCCAACCTGCGCTCCGAACTCGCCACCCTGGGCTACGAATTCTTCTCCAACAGCGACACCGAAACGATCCTTAAGGCGTATCATGCCTGGGGCATAGGCGCCGTTGAGCGATTCAACGGCATGTTCGCCTTTGCCATTCACGAACGCGACACCGGACGGGTGGTCCTGGCGCGCGATCGCCTCGGGATCAAGCCTCTATATATCTCAGAGGGCAGAGGCGGCAAGATGCTGCGTTTTGCCTCATCCTTGCCGGCGCTCCTGAAGGCGGGGGACATCGACACCGCAATCGACCCGGTGGCGCTCAATTTTTACATGTCATTTCATGCGGTTGTCCCGCCGCCCTATACTATGGTGCGAGGTATCCGGAAATTGCCGCCGGCAACTGTGCGGACCTATGACCCGGACGGCCGCTCGAAAGACTGGACATACTGGACGCCGCGCTTCGAACGCACGGCGTCCGACGTGGAGCTGAGTGCGGCCGATTGGCGTGCGCGCGTCCACGAGGCACTCCGCAAAGCTGTCGCGCGCCGCATGATCGCCGATGTGCCGGTGGGCGTGCTGCTGTCGGGTGGCGTGGATTCAAGCCTTATCGTCGGCCTGCTCGCCGAGGCCGGCCAGAAAGGTCTCAAGACTTTCTCGATCGGATTCGAGGCGGTCAACGGCGAGCAGGGCGACGAGTTCCAGTATTCCGATCTCATCGCCGCGCACTTCGCTACCGATCATCATAAGCTGATGATCAATTCCAAACGGTTGCTCTCGACTCTGCCCGATGTGATCGCAGCCATGTCGGAACCGATGGTCAGCCATGACAACGTCGGCTTCTACCTGCTCTCCGAGGCCGTATCCCAACATGTCAAAGTCGTACAAAGCGGACAGGGCGCCGACGAAGTGTTCGCGGGCTATCACTGGTATCCGCCGCTGGCGGACACAAATGATCCGGTCGGCGACTACAAACGCGCTTTCTTCGATCGCGACCTCACTGACTACCGGGAGCTCATTGCTGATACCTATATACCGGAGGCGGGCGAGGCGGCTGACCATGCTCTGCGTTACGTCGTGGAGCACTTTGGCCGTCCGGGCGCTGCCACACCGGTCGATCGTGCGTTGAGACTCGACACCACGGTCATGCTGGTCGACGATCCGGTGAAGCGCGTCGATAACATGACGATGGCGTGGGGGCTGGAGGCGCGCGTTCCGTTTCTCGACCACGAACTGGTGGAACTGGCAGCGACGATTCCGCCGGAGGAGAAGCTCAAGGATGGCGGCAAGGGAATCCTGAAGGACGTGGCGCGCGAGGTAATCCCCGCCGAGGTGATCGACCGGCCGAAGGGCTATTTTCCCGTGCCGGCCCTGAAATACATCGAAGGCACGACGCTCGACATGGTGCGTGACGCACTCAATTCGCAGACAGCACGCGAACGCGGGCTCTATCGCAAAACGTATATCGACCGCCTGCTCGACGACCCCAAGGCGCACATCACGCCGCTCAGAGGTTCGAAACTTTGGCAGGTGTCATTGCTCGAGATGTGGCTGCAGACGCACGGAATTTGATTGCCGCCGCAGAACGGTGATCTCCTCCGGCAGGGCGCAGGCCATTTGAAACACGAAATCGCACGCTTGCAGTGCCACGATGAGGAGAGCACGCCATGACAACCGTGCAGTCAGTCAAATCGGAAAAACCGGAAGCCCGCCGGCAGAAGTTGCCGGCCGCAGGCATGCGCAAGTCCAAGAAACAATCCAGTGGCCGGACGGCAGTGGTCGATTGCGGCTGGGGCCGGCTGATCTTTGGCCAGACGTTTGATGATCCAAGCCGCATCGCGAGGACCTTGCAGGACGAGGAACAGGGGCGGCGCGATATCGCGTTCTATGTATCAGAGCCTCATCTGGTGCTGGCGCAGGCGCCGCAGGCACTGTTCCTCGATCCCTCACACACGTTCCGGCTCGATCTGACGGGAGCGCGGATCAAACGCTCGGCGACTGCCGGTGTCGTCATTCGCAAGGCGCGGCGAAGCGACGAAGCCGGAATCAACGCGATCTACGCGAGCCACGGAATGGTGCCCCTACGTGCCGGCTATATCGCGGATCTCGCTGCGGATGGTCCGGTAAGAATCTTGGTCGCGGAGGACAAGGCCGCCAAGCGTGTGGCCGGCGTGGTGATGGGCGTCGATCACAAGGTTGCGTTCGATGATCCCGACAATGGTGCAAGCCTGTGGGCTCTCGCCGTCGACGCCCGCACCGCGCTCCCCGGCATCGGCCAGAAGCTGGTGGCGGGACTTGCCGCAGCACATCAGGCGGCTGGGCGCAGCTACATGGACCTTTCGGTCATGCACGACAACACCGAGGCCATCGCGCTCTACCATAAGCTCGGGTTTGCGCAGGTTCCCGTATTCTCCGTCAAGATGAAGAATCAGATCAACGAGTTGCTATTCATCGGCCCGGAGCCGAACGACGAGCTCAACATCTATGCGACGATTATCACCGACGAAGCGCGGCGTCGGGGCATCGCTGTCGACATCGAGGATGCCGAGGCCGGACTGTTCAAGCTGTCGCTCGGCGGCCGCTCGATCCATTGCCGGGAATCGCTCAGCGATCTCACCACCGCGGTGGCCATGAGCCGCTGCGACGACAAGGCGCTGACACACCGGTTACTGGCTGCGGCAGGCCTCGACGTGCCTCGCCAGAAGACCGTTGCCAGCGAAGCGGACGCGATCGACTTCCTCAACCAATACAGCCGCGTGGTGATCAAGCCGGCACGGGGCGAGCAGGGTTCGGGTGTCGCAGTGGACCTGCGTTCGGAACGCAGCGTGGCGGCCGCGTTCCGCCAGGCGCGCGATCTGTGCGAGCGGGTGCTCGCGGAGGAGTTCGTGAAGGGCGAAGATCTGCGGATCATCGTCATCGCTGGAGAGGTTGTAGCCGCCGCCGTCCGCAAACCCGCAAGCATCGCCGGCGATGGCAGGCATTCGATCATGTCGCTGATCGACAAACAGTCGCGGCGTCGGTCGGCTGCGACAAAGGGCGAAAGCCGCATTCCGCTCGATGCAGAAACGGAGCGCTGTGTACGCCAGGCCGGGCATTCGATGCACGATGTGCTGGCCGATGGCGAACTCCTGGTCGTGCGCAAGACAGCAAACCTGCATACCGGCGGCACCATTCACGACGTCACCGAACAGTTGCACCCGAGGCTTGCGGAGGCGGCAACAAAGGGAGCCAGCGTTCTCGACATGCCGGTGGTCGGCTTCGACTTGATCGTCGCGGCGCCAGACAAACCCGAGTATAGATTCATCGAAGCCAACGAGCGGCCTGGGCTCGCCAACCACGAACCGGCGCCGACGGCGGAAAGATTCATCGATCTCTTATTCCCGCAGACGAAAGCGCTGACGCGACAGGCCGCGGACTGAGATAAAATACTTGGCCTGTAAGACACCTGCGGGCGTTCGCAGACGTCATTGGCAGCAGGATCTCGATTGAATGGACGTCTGCGGCCGCCGTGCCGCCGTAGCGCAAAACATTCACCGATCGGATGAATCGTGCTTGACGCGCTGGTCAATGGGTGCACCATCACTTGAAATACGACGATCGGCTGCGCAACGCAGGGAAGCGCGGCAAAGCCTTCCCCTACGCACTCCGACGTGCGCTTCAGCGACGTTAGGGATGGCGACTGAGCCGGAACCGGAAGCGCAACAGGGGTGGCGTGCGGATTACTCCGCCACCATGGAAGGCATCATGCACTACCACGCCTACGAGATGGCCCACGTGATGATGGCGCCCCTGCGCCTCTTCAACTTTGCACTCAGGACCGGGCTCGACATGCCGTTGAACCCATTTTCATCAACGCTGCCCGCGCGCGCGCTTTCGGCAGCCTGTGGGGTCTTCGAGAGCCTGACGCGGCGCTATGGCAAGCCTGAGTTCGCCATAAACTCTGTGGAAATCGACGGCCGGAGCGTGCCTGTCGTGCAGTCGATCGTGCAGCGCCGGACGTTCTGTAATTTAGTCCACTTCGCGCGCCAAGCACTGCCGGGCCGGCCTTTGACCGCCCCACCGGTTCTGGTCATATCGCCTCTGTCGGGCCATTACGCCACGCTTCTGCGCGGTACCGTACGCGACCTGCTCGCTCACCACGACGTCTACATTACGGACTGGGTCGATGCGCGAGACGTGCCGCTGCATGAGGGCGATTTCGGCCTCGACGATTTCATCGACTATGTGCGGGCCTTCATAACGTTTGTCGGTCGCGGCGCCCATGTCATTGCGGTCTGCCAGCCGTCCGTCCCGGCTCTCGCCACGACCGCGCTGATGGCGGCTGACGACGACCCATGCCAGCCTGCGTCACTCACTTTGATAGGTGGCCCGATCGATACGCGGGTCAACCCGACGGTTGTCAATCGTCTGGCCGAGAAGCGCTCGCTCGCCTGGTTCGAGCACAGTATTATCGCACGGGTTCCCTTCCCCAATGCCGGCTTCATGCGCCGCGTCTACCCGGGCTTTCTGCAACTCACCGGCTTCATGACCATGAACCTCGAGCGGCATGCTTCCGCGCACGTCGACCTGTTCCACAAGCTGATCAAAGGCGACGAGGACTCGGTGCGTCAGCACAACGATTTTTATGAGGAATATCTGGCAGTGATGGATCTGCCCGCCAAGTTCTACCTGGAGACCGTGGACCGGGTTTTTCTCCAGCACGCGCTGCCGGAGGGACGGTTTCGTCATCGCGGGCGACTTGTGGACTGCACGCAGATCAGAAAGACGGCGCTGTTCACCATCGAGGGTGAGCGTGACGATATCTGCGGCGTGGGGCAGACCTCTGCTGCGCACCGATTGTGTCCGAATATTCCCGCGCATATGAAACTGGCCTACGTGCAACCCGGCGTGGGCCATTACGGTGTGTTCAATGGGTCACGTTTCCGCCGGGAGGTCCGGCCGCGCATCACCCAATGGGTACTTTCGACGGCTCTTGCCCTACGCGACCCGACCGGACCCAACCAGGGTCCGCAAACAGGCGAGACGACATGATAGTGGCATGAGCGGCATAGCTGCCCGATACGAATATTGCCGCCCACAAATCTCTGCCAGCGGGGTTGCAACCTCCAATTTCCTGATCCAAATCAGCTTCCGTGCGCCCGTGTTCGCCGCTACGATGGCTGGAGAAATGCCCGTCGGCGGCCGGAAGGTGCGAATTCGGCTCCGGGCCGACGTAACAGCTGCTGTCTCCGAACAATCCGGCGCATGGCCACACTAAAACCAGACGGCGACAAGATAATAATTTGGAGTTCAACGGGCGCAACCTTGGCCCATAACCGCGTGTCCGAACGACCTCACGCGGTGGCACAGCAGATCGGTCACAACATGCGGCACTTCAAAATGCTGGTGATTGCCGCCAGCCTGATCAGCGCTCTCGGGGGCCCGGCGGTGGCTCAGGACACCAACGCGGCTATCCCGGTCGTTGTCTTCGAAGCGCGCGTGTTGCCGTTTCGCGACCGCGTCGAAGCGCTCGGCACATTGCGTTCCAACGAAAGTGTCGCACTCACTGCGGTTGTGGCGGACAAGATCACATCGATCAAGTTCGAGGACGGTGACCGCGTGGAGAAAGGGCAGATCCTGGTGGAGATGACCACCGCCGAGGAAACCGCCCTGTTGGAAGAAGCGCGTTCGGCGCTGGAGGAAGCAAAGGCCCAGTATGAGCGGTCCAAGAGTCTCACCGACAGGCGCCTGACACCCGAGACAGTTTTCGATCAACGGCGCCGCGATTATCATGTCACAGCGGCGCGTACTGCGGCCATGGAGGCCCGGCTCTCAGACCGCATCCTGCGCGCACCGTTCCCAGGCCGCATGGGTCTGCGTAATATTTCGGCAGGCAGTCTCATCAACCCCGGAGACGTGATCGCGCGGATCGAGGACGACAGCGTCATGAAGCTCGATTTCTCGGTGCCATCAACCTTCATCGCGACCTTGAAACCCGGTCTGGAGATCGCCGCGAAGGCGCGCGGCTTCGGCGAGGAGGTTTTTCGTGGCAAGGTGGCCAGCATCGACAACAGGGTCGATGATATCACGCGTACAATAAGAGTTCGCGCGATACTCCCCAATCCCGACCGGCGGCTCGTCCCGGGCTTGCTCATGAACGTCGACCTCTTCAAGGCTCCACGGGAGTCTGTTGCGGTCAAGGAGGAAGCGCTCGTGCCGATGGGAACGGACACGTACATCTTCGTTGTCGACAAACAGAAAATGGTTGCCGAGCGCCGTCGCATCGAGACCGGCGCGCGGCGTCCGGGTATCGTCGAGGTTACATCGGAGCTGAAAGCGGGCGAAATCGTCGTTGGCGATGGCAACCTCAAGCTTCGGCCGGGATCGGCAGTGACCATCCTACGCTCAGACGAGATGATGCCGGACGAGGCCGGAGCGCAACCGTCTACCACGGGACAGAGGACGCCGGACAAACCAGCGGGGCGCTCGTGAAGTTATCGGATCTTTCCGTTACGCGTCCTGTGTTCGCCAGTGTTCTCGCGCTACTGCTCGTCGTCTTCGGTCTCGTTGCATTCGAGCGGCTGCCACTGCGGCAGTATCCCGATATCGATCCGCCCGTTGTCTCCATCGACGTCAGCTACCGTGGCGCCTCGGCAAAGGTCGTGGAAAACCGCATCACGGAACTGATCGAGGAGCGGATCGCGGGCATTGAGGGCATCAGATTCATCTCTTCATCGAGCCAGGATGGACGATCCCGGGTCAACATCGAGTTCAAGGTTGGCCGTGACGTCGACGCGGCGGCTAACGACATTCGCGACCGCGTCTCGACCATTCTCGACGACCTGCCGGTCGAAGCCGATCCTCCGGAGATCCAGAAGGTTGATACCAACGATGACGTGATCGTATGGTTCAACTTGGCCTCCGACAGAATGACCGTTCCTGAGCTAACGGACTATGCGGAGCGCTATCTGGTCGACCGGTTTTCGGTGCTCGACGGTGTCGCGCGGGTTCGAATCGGCGGGCAACAGCAGTTCGCCATGCGCATCTGGATCGACCGGCAGGCGCTTGCTGCCCGCGCTCTTACAGTAGCCGATGTCGAGCGGGCGCTGCGCGCGGAGAACGTGGAGTTGCCGGCAGGCTCCATACAGTCGATGAAACGGCAGTTCACCGTGCGGATCGACCGCAACTTCAAGACCGCAGACGATTTCGCCAAATTGGTGCTCACACGCGGAGCCAACGGCTACCTCGTGCGGCTGGGGGACGTTGCGCGGGTGATCAGGACATCGCTCGAAGATCGCACGTTCTTCCGCGGCAACGGCGTGCCCATGGTCGGGCTTGGAATCATCAAGCAGTCAACTGCCAATACGATTGCGGTGGCGCGCGCGGCCCGGGCAGAGCGGGACAAGATCGTGACCAACCTGCCTGACGGCATGATGATC
Organism: Hyphomicrobiaceae bacterium; assembly: GCA_036768475.1. Classification (GTDB taxonomy): domain Bacteria; phylum Pseudomonadota; class Alphaproteobacteria; order Rhizobiales; family Hyphomicrobiaceae; genus JAEUMD01. The sequence goes on from DAIPMW010000024.1 coordinate 9,571, forward strand.
GCCGACAGCTACGACACATCCGTCTTCATCGAGGGCGCAATCGAGGAAGTCTATAAGACGCTGTTCATCGCCATCGGACTTGTCGTTACGGTCATTCTCATCTTCCTCGGCAGCTGGCGGGCGATGGTAGTGCCGGCTGTGACCGTTCCGATCTCCATCATCGCGACGTTCATCGTCCTCTACATGCTTGGCTACTCCATCAACCTGCTGACGCTGCTCGCTCTGGTCTTGGCCATCGGCATGGTGGTCGATGACGCGATCGTCGTTCTGGAAAACATTTACAGGCGAATGGATGAACTCAATGAAACGCCGCTGGTGGCTGCCTTTATCGGCACGCGGCAAGTCGGCTTCGCGGTGATCGCGACGACACTCGTACTCATGGCGGTATTTGCCCCCATCGCCTTTCTGGAGGGCGATATCGGGCGGCTCTTTGCAGAGTTCGCGATGACGATGTCTGCGGCGGTTGGCTTCTCGAGCATCGTCGCATTGTCGCTTTCGCCGATGCTCGCATCGAAGCTTCTGCGTCCCAATACCAACCGAGGGATTATCAACCACGCCATCGATCGTGTGTTCAATGGGCTTGCCTGGATCTACGCGCGCAGTCTGAAGTGGGTGATCCGTTTCTCGATCCTGCCGATCGTGGTCTATGCGGCAATATGCGGATCGATCTACTGGCTGCTGGAGCGCGTTCCCTCCGAGTACGCGCCGAGAGAGGATCGCGGTGCGTTCTTTGTTCTTGTCAACGGTCCCGAAGGCGCCACGCACGACTACATGAAGCCTTATATGGACGAGATCGAGCGACGCCTCCTGACCTACATCGAGAGCGGCGAGGCGACGCGCATGCTCGTGCGCACACCCCGGGGGTTCGGCACCCTTTCGAGCTTCAACTCAGGAATTGCCATTGTTCTTCTGGACGACTGGAGCAAGCGCCGATCCGCATTCGAGATCATGAAGGAGGTTCGCGGCAAGCTGACGGACCTGCCCGGCGTGCGGGCGTTCCCGGTGATGCGCCAGGGGTTCGGTCGCGCGGTGCAAAAACCCGTGCAATTCGTGGTCGGTGGTGGCACGTACGAGGAACTCGTGCGCTGGCGCGACGTGCTGGACGAGAAAATCGCCCAGACGAACCCCGGGCTGGAAGGCGTAGATTGGGATTACAAGGAGACCAAACCGCAGCTCGACGTCCAGATCGACTATGATCGCGCCGCCGAGCTGGGTGTGTCGATCAGCGACATCGGCCGGACACTCGAGACGATGCTCGGCTCGCGCAAAGTCACAACCTACATCGACCGCGGTCAGGAATATGACGTCGTGCTTGAAGGTGAGCGCAGCGCGCAGCAAACGCCCACCGATATCGAAAACATCTATGTCCGCTCCAGCCGCAGCAACGAACTCATTCCGCTTTCCAACATCGTCAAGCTGGTGGAACGGGCAGATTCGGGCACGCTCAACCGTTACAATCGTGTGCGGGCTGTTACGCTCGAAGCCAACCTCGCCGACAACCTCTCTTTGGGTGATGCCCTCAGCTACCTGGAAAACCTAGTCAAGGAGAACCTTCCGGAGACAGCGATCGTCGATTACAAGGGGCAATCGCGCGACTTCAAGTCGTCATCCTCGTCGATCCTGTTCGCCTTCATACTCGGCGTGTTGATCGTGTTCCTGGTGCTCGCAGCGCAGTTCGAGAGCTGGGTGCATCCATTGGTGATCATGCTGTCGGTGCCGCTGGCGATGGCCGGCGGACTGGCGGGCCTCTATTTCACGGGAACCACACTCAACATCTACAGCCAGGTCGGTCTCATCGCGCTCGTCGGACTGGCGGCCAAGAACGGCATTCTGATCGTGGAGTTCGCCAACCAGCTACGCGATGAAGGCTTATCCTTCGACGACGCGCTGATCGAGGCCTCGCGGGTGCGATTGCGGCCGATCCTGATGACGGGCATCACGACGGTTGCCGGTGCGGTACCGCTGATGCTGTCGTTCGGGGCGGGGGCGGAAACACGCATGGTGATCGGCGTGGTGGTAATGGCCGGCGTATCGGTTGCGACAATCATGACGCTGTATGTCGTGCCGGTTGCCTACAGCCTCATCGCGCGGCGCACGGGATCGCCGGGCGATGTGCAGCGCAAGCTCGATGACCAGCTCAAAGGCGGCGGAGCTGGCGCAGGACAGGCGGCACCGGCAGAATAGTCCCTTCGGGCCGAGCTCGCTTCTTCGATATGCAGATCGATTAGAGAGGTTTCACCGCCGTTCCGCGCTGCCTTCAGGGGCGTCGTCACGCGGCGATTGCGGTTGTATTTGCCGCCGCGCGCCCGACATTGTCGGTGACAAGGCGCAAGCCGGGGCGACGGCTGCTCAGCGCGTCGAGTATGCGTTGCGGATTGAAACCCCAATTCACGTTGACGCGGTGTTCCGAAGCGACCCGGGCAGCGTCGGCCAGAAGCGCATAACCGCGATCGAGCAGGAGCGCGCGCAGGCGGCGTGCCTTGAACACCTCGACAAGGCTCCACAGGCGCAAGAGAGCCACGACACCCTCCGTTGTCGTGCCGTCGAAGCGCTGCCAGAAGCGTTCCTCCAGGCGGGCGCGATCTTCAGATGTCGCGCCGCGCAACAGGATCAGTGCGCGGCCATCCTCGATCAGCAGCCGCATCGCCAGCGCCAGCGCTTCAGGCGCGGCCATGGGCAGGTCGGTAAGGTCGATGGTAGAGCTCATGGCTTTCGTCTCCGGCTCTTTCTTTTTGTTGCTCAAGAACGGCCAGCGGAGCCGAAAACGGTCCACGGCGAGCCGTTGAGAAGGATGATGTCGGTCGGCCGGTTTGCGACGACAACGAAATCGACGGTTAGGCCAACGAGCCGGCTGGCGGAATTGATGACGTCGGATTTGGTAAACCGATACTTACGACCGTTATCGGCGACGATGACGCCGAAGCCGATGTCCTCGCGGAACTTTGTGATCTCGCCTTGGATCTGCATTGCGTCTCTCCTCAATTTGGAAGCTCCAATGAGGAGCGCCTGGAGTGACCATGCGGCAGGGCGAATATCGGCGCTGTTCCGGCGGAAACAGAGCTGGTGACGTGTGCCGCGGTTGCAACCCTCACGGGTGCGAGCAAGGCGGCGGACATGTGGCAAATGACAATCCGAAATGGCCAACGTTCCAGGACACCGGAAAGCAGACGCAAAAATGGGAAAGCGAGAGGAAAATTCCGGCAAGACGATTGCTATCGCCGCGGTTCCGTCATTCCCGCGTGATTGGCTTCACGAATTCCCCTCGTGCGCGGATCATGGTGCCACGTCGTCCCGTATTGCAATCGGGCGCATCCATCCGCCGGAATCCAAGGTCAGGTCCCATGACACATTTCGAAAAACTATTTTCCGCCGTCCTCATCGGGCTCGCGATGATGAGCGCTTGTGCGCTGGCCGTGATGGCCTTCGACGTGGCGCGGGCACAAGCGCAGACCGCCCAGTTCGTCCACAAAGGACTTTCCCAGGATGGAGAGCGCTACGAGACCTACCTGAAATCGCATTGGAAACCCGGCCGGCAAAAGGCGTCACAGCTGGTTGAGGCGGGCAGCCGTGCACTCACAAAGGACGCACGGGAGGCTGCTCGCAATTTCGCCCTGGCCGTCGTAGCCGAACCTCGTGACGCTGGCGCCTGGATCGGGCTGGCGCAGGCGCTACTCGCGATCACGCCCGACCCCAACAAGGGCAGCGAACGCTTCGACCTTCCTGTGAACGCTTCTGGCGCGGCCTACGTCGCGCAGGAACGCGCGACCAACAAAACCCAACGGGCGAAGGCACTGGCCGTGCTCAGCGATGCGCTCAAACGGCGCGCGTTCTGGCGTCCTGCCATTGAAACTCTGAAGTTGAGCGTGGCACTCGTTGACGACGCGCAAACGCGGGCGGAGCTGGAAAAGCTGACGGCGGAACATGGATTCCGGATGACCGACTACCGCACCGACAGCGAAGCGGCCAGCCCGCGCGTCTGCCTCCAGTTCTCCGAGACCCTTGCACGCGGTGCAATCGATTTTTCTAAGTACGTCATGGTCGGCGGTCAGGACCCGGCCGGCATCTCGACCGAGAACAAGCAGTTATGCATCGAGGGTCTGAAACACGGCGAGCGCTATGAAATCCAGCTCAAAGCGGGACTTCCCTCCGACATCGGCGAGAAGCTGACGAAGACTATCGACGTTGCGATCTATGTTCCCGACCGCAAGCCGGCGGTACGCTTCACGGGGCGCGCATACGTGTTGCCGAGCCGTGGCCAGCAGGGCATTCCGCTGGTTTCGATCAATACCGCGGCCGTCTCGATCGAAATCTATCGCATCGGCGACCGCAACCTGGCGCAGACCCTGCAGAACGACGATCTTTCGCGGCAGCTTTCGGTTTGGGACGTCGAGACCATCCAGAACCGGAATGGCGAAAAGATCTATGCGGGCGAGTTGCCCGTGACATCCAAGCTCAATGCTGAGGTGACGACAGCCGTTCCGGTCGGCGATGCGGTGGGCACACTGAAGCCTGGCGCCTACGTGATGGTTGCCAAGCCGCTGCTCAAAAGCGCGGGGCATGAGAACCAGGTGGCGACGCAATGGTTCATCGTCTCCGATCTGGGACTGACGGCATTCAGCGGCAGTGACGGCATCCATGCCTTCGTGCGCTCGCTGGCCGACACGTCCCCCGTCGCGGGGACAAAGGTTCGTCTCGTCGCGCGCAACAACGAAGTTCTGGCCACGAGTGAGACTGATGCGAAGGGATACGTGCGGTTCGCTGCAAGCCTTGCCAAGGGCGAAGGCGGGCTGGCGCCGGCGATCCTCATCGCAGAAAAGGCTGGCGGCGCCGAATACGCCTTCCTCGACCTCACGACGGCTGCATTCGACCTGTCAGACCGCGGCGTCAAGGGTCGTGACGCGCCAGGCGCACTCGACGCTTATCTCTACACCGAGCGCGGCGTCTATCGCCCCGGCGAAACCGTACATCTGGCCGGCATCGTGCGCGACGGCACGGGCAACGCGGTAACGACGCCAATGACACTGATCGTGACGCGACCTGATGGCGTCACGCATCGCAGCATCGCCGTCACCGACCAAGGACTCGGAGGGCGGACGACCGAACTCGCCTTGACGAGCGCCGCACAGACCGGCACCTGGCGCGCGCGGCTGCATGCCGACCCGACCGCAGCTGCGCTTGCCCAGGTTTCGTTCCTCGTGGAAGACTTCACGCCGGAGCGCCTCGACATGACACTGACGGCACCCGAGGGGGCGCTGCGGCCGGAGGTGACGAAATCGATCAAGGTCGCGGGCAAGTATCTTTACGGACCTCCGGCGGCCGACCTCGCTCTTGAGGGCGATATTATCGTGAAGCCATCGGCCGGCGGCCTTGCCGGATTTGACGGCTACCAGTTCGGGCTTGCCGACGAAGCCATAAATCCCGTGCGCCAGCCGCTCGAACATCTCGTCAACACGACAGCTGACGGCACGGCGGACGTTCCGGTGCTGCTGCCCGCAATCCCCGAGACGGCGCGCCCGCTCGAAGCGCAGGTACTGTTGCGGCTCAGGGAACCCGGCGGGCGCAGCATCGAACGCAGCCTCACCATGCCCGTCATGACTCCGCGCAGCCGCATCGGCATCAAGCCGATGTTCAAGGCGCAGGACCTTGGCGACGAAACCGGCAAGGAAGCCGCGTTCGACGTGATCCATCTCGGCAGCGACGGCAATCGCAGCGCCATCACGGGCGCCAAGTGGCAACTGGTGCGCCTCGAGACGAGCTGGCAATGGTATGCGCGCGATGGCCTGTGGAGCTACGAGGCCGTGACTTTCACGCGGAAGGTGGCGAGCGGCACGATCGACATCGGTGCGGACGCGCCGGCGGCGATCTCTGCCGCGGTCGGCTTTGGTCGCTACCGCCTCGAAGTGACCACCGCGGGCGCGGACGCCACCGCATCGAGCTACGCCTTCAGTGCCGGCTGGTTCGTCAGCGGCGATAATCCCGACAGCCCTGAAGTGCTCGACGTGGCACTCGACAAGGCAACCTACAATCCCGGCGAGACAGCCAGGCTGCGCGTTGCATCGAAGTATGCGGGTAGGGCGCTCGTCGCCGTGCTCAGCGCCGATCTTCACGACGTGCGCGAGGTTCAGGTCGCCAAGGGTGACAACGAGGTAACGCTCGAAGTCGGCAAGGACTGGGGAGCCGGCGTCTACGTGACGGCGCTCATGTACCGGCCGATGGACGAAGCTCTGAAGCGTATGCCCTCGCGCGCGCTCGGCCTTGCCTGGCTCGGCATCGACCCCAAGCCGCGCACGCTTTCCATCACCATCGATGCGCCGGAGAAGGTGAAATCTGGCAGCAAGCTCGAGGTGCCGGTGTCGCTTAGCGGACTGCAACCGGGCGAAGCGGCGCGCGTCACCGTTGCCGCCGTCGATGTCGGGGTGCTCAACGTAACGCGATACAAGACGCCCGCACCGCAGGATTGGTTCTATCAGCAGCGCAAGCTCGGCACCGAGATCCGCGACTTCTATGGACGACTGATCGACGGCATGCGGGCGGAGCGCGGTTCGCTGCGCTCGGGCGGCGACGGCGGCGGACCTGAAATTCAAGGTGCACCTCCGACCGAGGAAATCTTGTCGCTGTTCTCCGGCATCGTCAGCGTCGATGCTAATGGAAAGGCGATCGCTTCTTTCGACATGCCCGACTTCAATGGCGCGGTGCGTCTGATGGCAGTGGCCTGGAGCGGCGACAAGGTCGGCTCTGCGGACAAGATGGTGATCGTGCGCGATGAAGTCGCGGTGACGCTGACGACGCCGCGATTCCTGACGCTGGGCGACGAAGCGCGCCTCACGCTCGATCTGCACAACGTCGAGGGGCCCACCGCTCTCTATCAGCTCACCGTCGAGCGTTCGCCCGCGGATATTGAGGATGCGCCAAAGCAGCGTATCGCGGACAAGACGCTTGATCTCAAGGCCGGCGCACGGCATGTCGAGCGCGTTGCACTCAAGCCGACGGACGTCGGGCTCTTCACCTATGACGTGCGCGTTGCCGGGCCGAACGGTATTGATGTCAAGCGCCGCCTCACGATCGACGTCAAGCCGCCTGCCGGTGACATCAAGCGGACCACGGTCGCAAGAATTGCGGCGAAAGGCGGCAGCCTTACGTTGTCCAAGGATCTCATCGCGGATCTCATCGAAAGCCGTACGCGGATCAATCTTTCGGCTGGTCCGCAGGCGCGCTTCGACGTGCCGGGGCTGCTCACCTCGCTCGACCGTTATCCTTATGGTTGTGCCGAACAGACGGTCTCCCGCGCGCTGCCACTTGTCTATGCGAATGCCGTTGCAAGTCGCATCGGTATCGGCACCGACAAGGCGCTCAAGGAGCGCGTGCAGAAGGCGATCAACCACGTCTTCTCGATGCAGGACAGCTCGGGTGCGTTCGGCATCTGGGGCCCTTCGGAACCGGACCTGTGGCTGACGGCGTACGTCACTGACTTCCTGACGCGCACGAGGGAGGCAGGCTTCGAGGTCCGGGCCGATGCCTATGGCCAGGCGATCGACCGGCTGCAGAACTTCATCGCCTATGCTCAGGACTTTGAGAACGGCGGCGAAGATCGCGCTTATGCGCTCTATGTGCTCGCCCGCAACGGCCGCGCGCCGATCGGTGAGCTGCGCTACTACGCCGACACGCGTCTGGAGAGGTTCTCAACGCCGCTTGCCAAGGCGCAGCTCGGCGCAGCGCTGGCCATGATGGGAGACAAGACGCGCGCGGAGCGGGCGTTCTCGGCGGCCATTGCAGCGCTCGACATGCCCAACGCGAACGTGTCGCGTGGAGATTACGGCTCGGCGTTGCGCGACGGCGCGGCTCTTGTGGCGCTCGCAGCCGAGGTCGGAATGGCAAAGGAGGAGGCCCCACGCCTCGTCGATGTGATCGCTAAGGCTTATACGGAACGCGGCTACACCTCGACGCAGGAGCAGGCGTGGTTGCTGCTCGCCGCCAACGCTCTTGCCGACGAAGCCGCTGCGGCTCGCCTGACACTCGGCGGCGCACCGCTACAGGCTCCGATCTTCCGGCCGCTAACGCCGGCGCAGATCAGCGAGGGCAACGGGCTCGTCCTCTCCAACGAGGGCGAAGCGGCGATCGACGTCGTGGTATCTGTGATCGGTGCCGCGATGACGCCGGAGCCTGCGGTATCCAAGGGCTTCACCGTGACGCGAACGTATTACACGCTTGATGGCCGTCAGATCGACCTCGGCAGTGCGACGGGCGGCACGGCAAACCTTGCGCAGAACGAGCGCCTGGTTGCGGTCGTCAAGGTAGAGACGCGCGAAGCCGGCGGCCGTATCCTGCTTGTCGACCGTCTGCCGGCGGGTCTGGAGATCGAAAATCCGCGACTGGTTCAGTCCGGCGACATAAAATCGCTTGCCTGGCTTGCAGGAACCCTAACGCCCGAGCATTCCGAGTTCCGCGATGACCGCTTCGTTGCCTCGTTCAACCTGTTCAACGTGCAACAGCAGCAGAGCGGCAGTGCAGACAGCACAGGCGAAACAGAAGGACCATTGCGCACGGCAACGGCTGCTTATGTCGTGCGCGCGGTGACACCGGGCAAGTTCGTCCACCCGGCGGCCACGGTGGAAGATATGTATCGCCCCGAACTCTACGCGCGGACTGCGGCTGGTACATTGTCCATCACGACAAAGGAGTAATCGGCTGTCATGGCTGAGGCTCGCAAGCCCATGACTTCAATCGGCACACCCGATCCCAGTTCTGCGCCCTGTTCGGCTCCCCCGGCGGCATCCCCCGCTGCCGAGGGAGTGCAGGGGCGGCGCCGTCTACGCCTTGTCGCGCGCGCGGCTCTGGCGTTGACGGTCGCCGCCACTCTGTCGGTCACCGTGCCGTGGGCCGCAATTGACGTTGCAAAATCACGTCTCGGGCCGCCGCCGCTCGACGTCGCTGACGACCTTTCGACGGTGGTGCTTGATCGCCGAGGGCAGCTCGTGCGCGCATTCACGACAACCAGCGATCGCTGGCGACTGCCCGTCGGCACGCGTGACGTGGACCAGCGCTATCTGTCCATGTTGTTCGCGTTCGAGGACAAAAACTTTCGCACACATTCCGGTATCGACCTGCGTGCCGTGCTGCGGGCTGCCGCCCAACTCATACGTCACAGACGGCTCGTCTCGGGTGCGTCCACGCTAACGATGCAGGTGGCGCGGCTCATCGAAGAGCGGCACGAGCGCACCGCTTCGGGCAAGCTCCGGCAGATGGTGCGCGCGTTGCAGATCGAGGAGCGGCTGTCGAAGGACGAGATCCTAGAGCTTTACCTGCGCTTCGCACCGTTCGGTGGCAATCTGGAAGGCGTTCGCGCGGCCACGCTTGCCTACTTCGGCAAAGAACCCAAACGTCTGTCGGTGGGCGAGGCTGCGCTGCTCGTTGCTCTGCCGCAGTCCCCCGAGGCACGGCGACCGGACCGGCATCCGCAGGCCGCCAGGAGTGCGCGCGCACGTGTGCTCGACCGTGCCGTTGCCGCCGGCGTCATCAGCCCTGCGGAGGCCGATCGCGCAAAGAACGAGCCGATACCGACTGGGCGCCGGGCCTTCCCGATGCTCGCGCCACACCTGACCGAGGCCGAGGTGGCCGCCGCACCTGCGCAGCGCGTGCACCAACTGACGCTCGACCGATCGCTGCAGCAGAGCCTTGACCAACTGGCCCGGGAGCAAACCGCACTTATCGGCGAGCGGCTATCGTCGGCAATCCTGGTGGCGGACCATCAGACTGGCGAGATCCTCGCATATGTCGGTGCTGCCGATTATCTCGACCAGACGCGTTTCGGAGCCATCGATATGGTGACAGCCGTTCGTTCGCCCGGCTCGACGCTGAAGCCATTCGTCTATGGCCTTTCATTCGAACTAGGATTAGCGCATCCCGAAACGCTGATCGACGATCGGCCGGTGCGCTTCGGCGCCTACACACCGAAGAACTTCGACGAGGATTTCCGTGGCACCGTGACGATCCGCTCGGCGCTGGCGCATTCTCTCAACATTCCAGCGGTGAAAGTGCTGGACCGTGTCGGTCCTGCACGATTCGTCGCACGTCTCAAGCGCGGCGGCTTTTCTCCGCAGTTCGCCGAAAGCACCGAGCCTTCGCTCGCTGTCGCACTGGGCGGCGTCGGCTTCACCTTGAAGGATATGGCAGGCCTATATGCAGGCCTTGCGCGCGGCGGCAGCCCGATTACGCTCGTTCACCGGAAAAAGGATCTGGATGGCGCAGCCTTGCGCCTGAGACGCGGCCACGCCGAGCAGCGGCCGCGCCACCTGCTGTCACCGATTGCTGCGTGGTACGTCACAGATATTCTAAAGGATGCACCGCCGCCGGCGAGCGCGCGCGGCGGACGCATCGCCTACAAGACGGGAACCTCGTACGGCTATCGCGACGCGTGGGCGATCGGCTACGATGGCCGGTATGTCGTAGCTGTGTGGGTTGGGCGGCCAGATAACGCTTCGACGCCAGGGCTAATGGGTCACGGGACAGCCGCGCCAATCCTGTTCGATGCCTTTGCGCGCATCAGCGCGCGCCGCGCTCCTCTGCCGCCCCAGCCGGCGGGCGTACTCAACGTATCGGGCAATGATCTGCCTGCGCCGCTCAAGCGCTTCGCGGAGCCGGGCCAGCCGCGTATGGTGGGACCTTATCTGCAGCGCTCCCTGGCGATCGCCTTCCCGCCCGACCGCGCGGACGTTGAGGTTGCAGAAAGCCTCGATGCCCAGGGCCTCGATCCCCTGCTGTTGAAAGCCGAGGGCGGAACACTGCCGTTCACCTGGCTTGCCGATGGCCGGCCCATCGGCACCACCACCCATCGACGCGACCTCGTCTGGCAGCCGCAGTCGCGCGGTTTCTTCAAACTGTCGGTGATCGACGCCAAGGGCCAAGTCGACCGGGTGAGCGTGCGCCTCAAATAGGCATGGCGCCGATCGGAACGAGCACCACACCGCCGGCAACAGAAATCCGCACCTGGTCGATGGCCAGCCAGGGTTTCGCCTCTGCGGCGATCGGGATAGATTCGGCCTCCCCCATCGGCAACCTCATCTTACGGTGGACATGCGACGGCGCCTTCGATCTTCAACGACCCCCCAAAGAGGCGCTCGACGTGCGGCGCTTGAAAGTTGGCGCGTCGCCCGACTGGTTGCAGTGCTCCTCACCGCGATCGGGATTTCCGGTTGCGACTCGGAAAAGTCCGTTCCCCTTCCCGCGCTCGGTGCCACGGCAGATGAAACATCCGTCTCCGGAATTTCGTCGGGTGCCTACATGGCCGGGCAGTTCCAACTGGCGCACGGGCGTGACGTCGTAGGCGCGGCCATAATCGCGGGCGGGCCATATGGCTGTGCGGAAAGCGTCTACGCCGACATGTTGCCCGGGCCCGGCTCGGCATTCCTCAATGTCAACAAGGCGATCAATGGCTGCATGCTCAACGCCATGCAGATCTGGGGCGTGCCAAATCCGCAAATGCTGGCCGATCGAGCGCGAAGCCTGGCACAGAGAGGGGACATAGCGCCGATAGAATCGGCAATCACAGACCGCGTCTACCTGTTCACCGGCAAGTCGGACCACACGGTCGTGCCTGCGATCGTCATCTCCGCCGCCGCCTTCTACCGCGATCTTGGCGTGCCGACCGAGCAAATCAAGCTTGTCAGCGACATCAATGCCGGGCATGCGTTTGTGACCGAGAGCGCGGATCTTGCCTGTGATGAAACGAGCAAGCCCTACGTGGTTGACTGCGACTACGATCAAGCCGGCGATCTCCTGTCCTTCATTTACGGACCGCTGAAGCCGGCTGCCGCGCAAGCCACGGGCGAGTACATCATCTTCGATCAGCGGCCCTTCACCCGGGATCTTCCAACGCACGGGATGGAAACCAGCGGTGTCGTCTATGTGCCTGCTGCGTGCCGCGATGGCAGGGACCCGACGACACCCAGGTGTCGGGTCCACATTGCCTTCCACGGATGCTCGCAGAATCGCGTCCTGATGGGAGATGCCTTTGTCCGCGGAACAGGGTTTGCCCGCTGGGCCGACAGCAATCGCTTAATCGTGCTTTTTCCACAGGCTGCGACAAGCCCATTCAATCCGCAAGGCTGCTGGGACTGGTGGGGTTACACCGGTCGCAGCTACCTGACACGGCAAGCGCCGCAAATCATAGCCGTGCAACGGATGCTGATGCAGTTGACGGCACTTGATCGGCCATCATGAGGGACGGCCGCTTTGGCCTCTTCGGCGCATCATGCCCAGGACAGACGAGGATTTTTTTTCCTGTCCCATCACGCCTTTGGGGGGAAGCTGGACAGCGAGGACCACATCTTGTAGCTCAACTTCGAGACGCCGGGACGCCGTGGAGCCGATCAGGGTACGCTATTCATGAACCTATTACAGACCGCAGCTTGGCCGCTGGCTGATGGCCATCGCCGTACGACGTGTTGGGCCGACATGGCGATGGGTCTTGCGGCAATGGTCATGGTGGTGTTGTCGGGTGCATTGAATACCATGCCGATGAGCGAGAGCGTCGACACACCGGCCGGCAGCGGCGCTGGCGCGAGCAGCACCGACAGTGCGCCGCGCTCCCAGTTCCTCGATCGCGAGAAGGTTGCGAGCTTTTATCTCGCGCAGCCGTGGTACTACCCCAGCAACACGAAATTGCAGCGCAATGACGGCACCGACATCACGCTCAAAAACATGGGCTGGGATGGCGACATGCTGATGCCTCCGATCGACGGTGGCGTGCGCTACATCGACTGGTTCGGCCCCGCCGGCTTCATGATCGACTTCCTCCACAACAAGGCGGTCGCACGGCTCGGCAAAGGCGCGCACGGGCGCAAAATTTCGAAGCCGGTGATCGAGACGGTCGAGACCGAAGGCACGTTGAAGGGGAATCCGGCTCCCCACACGTTGAAGCTGACCGAACTGTTCGATCGTTTCGAATTCACGCACGGACAGAACATGCTGCTGTTCGGCGGCGTGCTGCGCTTCTCCGGATTATCACCACGCATTCGGCCTTATGCCGGCCTTGGTGTCGGCTTCGCGGTTCCGCACGTGGAGGTCTGGTTCAAGGGCGAGAAGCTCGAAAACCGCACCAACGAATACCAATATGCAGGCCCTGCCGCGAGCGCGATCGCCGGTATCGAATTCCGTTTCGGCCGCATGTCCTATTACCTGGAATACAAATGGTCCTGGGCGTCGATCTCGGGACTATTAACCGGCAATGAGAGCTGGAAGAACTTCAACCTGCCGGGCGATCTCCTGCGTCAGTTGCGGAGCTGGTGGAAGAACGATGTACCGGCGTACGGCACATTCTCGACGACACTGAGTGCGCATCAGGCCGTCGGTGGTATCGGCTGGCGCCTGACGCCGACACCGGTTGCCGCGCCGTAGCAGCGCTGCGGATGCCAAACGGCGTGATCGGTTCCGGCTGTGACCCGGCCACGACCTGCGATACGTGTGATGCGATGAAGACGCTCTATTTCGCGTATGGCTCGAACATGCTTGTCGAGCGGCTGTGGCGACGCTGTGCATCAGCGCGACCGCGCGGCATTGCAGCGCTTGCTGGATTTCGGCTCTCGTTCTCGAAGACCGGGCAGGACGGCTCAGGCAAGGCGACGCTTCATTTCTGCGACCAGTCCGAAAGCTGCGTCCACGGCGTCTTGTTCGACATGGTACAGTCAGACCTCGATGCGCTCGACCGGGTCGAGGGCCGGGGGCGTGGATATGAGCGCATCGAGATAACCGGAACGGCGCGCCTGCCGAACGGGCAGATCATCGATGTGACGACCTATATCGCGGAAACGAATTACATCGATCCAACGCTCGCACCCTTCCAGTGGTATCTCGACCTCGTGGTACACGGCGCCCAGCGCGCAACGCTGCCGGGCGATTACTGCCGCAAGCTGGCATCGACACGCACGCTCGCCGATCCTATGCCAGAGAGGCTGACGCGACTTGAGGCACTGAGCGTGCTGGGCGAAGTGGCGGCGGCCGGCAAGCAGGGCCTGAGATGGAAGCACGACTGCTTCCATAGAGGCCGTGATTGAGGCTCTCAAACAAAGAGATAGAGCAGGCCACAACGACGTGGGTGATTAATCAAAACCTCCCCCTGCTCTACTCCCCTTCGATCAATCGAAACAACGACAAAACCGCAACCCCAAGCCACGCGGCGCTGCTCAGAACCGCCGCAAGAGGCGTTCGATGTAGTCGAGCTCGGTGGGCGGGCGTGTCTGTTCGCCGATGCGTCGGCGAAGCTCCTCCAGGATCTCTCGCGCACGCTGGCGGTCGATCTCATCGGGAACCTTGACCGAAGTGCCGAGGTCAGGACCTTGCGAGCGCTGAGGACGGCCCAAGGGATCGCGCGGCGTATCGCCGTTCTGACCATAGCGCTGCGGCATGTTCTGCAGCATCTGCTTGGCCATTTCCTGCGCGCCCTTGCGCATCTGGTCGAGCGCGCGCCCCTGCTCGTCGGTGGCGGTCTCATAGTCCTCTCCGCCGAGCGCCTTTTCGGCATTCTCCATCGCCTCGCGCGCCGTATCAAGCTGATCGGAACGGCCGAGCCCCAACTCGTCGAGTCCGCGCTGCAGCCGATCAAGCTCCTCGCGCAACGCGCGCTGGCGCTCTCCGAGCCCTCCCTGGCCCGCCTGCCCCTGACCGCGCTGGCCTTTCTGGCCTTCGCCGCCCTGGCCCTGCTCGCCACGTCGCCCTTGCTGACCGCGCCGACCCTGCTCACCCTGCTGCTGGCCCTGCCGACCCTCGCGCTGCTGGCCGCGTTCGCCGCGCCGGCCGTTATCGCCGTCCTTGCGCATCTGGCCGAACGTATCGTCCATCAACTGCTGCTGCTTGCCGACGAGATCGCCCAACTCGTCCATCTTCTCCATCATCTCGCGGCTTTTCTGATTCTGCTGCGCCGATTGCCTGGACGATTGGAGTCGGTCGAGAAGATCGCGCAGCTCGCTCAGCATCTGCTGGGCCTGCTCGCGCGAGCCGTTCTTGGCCATCTCCTCGATGTTCTTCATCATCTGTTCGAGATCGCGAGAGCTGAGGAACTGCTGGTCTTTATTCTGGCCATCGACGTAATTCTCCGGCTCCTGATTCTGCTGGGCCAGCTCACTCATATAGTCGTTGAGCGCCTCGCGCAGCTCCTTCATCGCATCGGCAATCTCCTGGTCCGAGGCGCCCTTTTCGAGGAGCTTGGAGAGCTTATCCTGCGCCTCGCGGAGACGGCGTTCGGCGTCGGACAGATCGCCGTCTTCGATACGCACAGCTACGTCCCATAGCTGCTCGATCACGCTATTGCGCACATCGCGCGAGGCAGAGCGCTTCAAACGGTGATAGGCCATGCGCAGGCCGAGGTAGGCGGGAACGTCATCGAGAAAACCTTCGGGCTCCAGCGTCAGCGCTTCGATGGCCTTCAGGACGTCCGGCCGGTAGCGCGGATCCTCCGCCAGCTTGCGGCGCTGCTCGATGACGGCACGTGCGATCGGATTGTCGAAGCGGCGCTGCGGCAGGACGATTTCGAACTTCTCGCTCTTGCCGGTCTGACCCGCGACATCCTTGGCCTCCAGCCACATCTCCACCTTGATCCCGGCCCAAGGGTGCGAACCCAGCTCCAGATGCGAAAACGTTTCCGCCTCGGTGGCCCCCGCGCGCGGCAGCTTCAGCGCCAGAACGGGCGGGCGCTCGTGCGGTGGGCGCGGCCCGGTCAGTTTCTTCGTTGCCCAGGTGCCGACCGATTTTTCAAGCTCGTCGGGCTTGGGCGGCAGCTTGGCGACACGCGCCTCGGCTGCGGTCACGCCATAATCGTCCTTCACCTTGTAGGTAAGCTTCAGCGAACCGCGCGCAGAACGCTCCGGCGTCTTGGCCAGCGTGATCTCGGGGGGCAGATCCGGCGTGACGTCGAAGGTCCAAGCTGCCATCTCCGAGCCCTTGGCAACGACACGCACACGCGCAGCATGGGTCAGCTCGTAGCGAAGTTCGGTCACCGCAGATTGTGAAGACAGATCCGTCGCACCTGCCGCAGTCTTGGAACTGGCCGCAGAGATACGCTCCGGCATCTCGCTACCCTGACCGAGAACCTCCAGCTCGGGAGACAGGCTGCGCGCACCCGATGAACGGACGATGAGGATGCTGCGGGCCGGGACGACGAGCGCTCCTGTCGCGGCGGGTAGCGGTCCGGCGGCAGGATCACGTGCGCCGTCCGCCAGCATGATCGGCGCCTTGCCGGTGTAGCCCGGCGGCGTGACCCAGGCATCCAGACGCGCGGCCGCCAGCATGCGCGCGTCCGAAAAGCGGAACGCTTCCCTGAGCTGCGGCCAGAGCTGGCTACCCGTACCGACACCGATCACAACCAGAGCCAGTAGAGCGAGGACCCGCAGCGCATAGGGGTCGAAGCGGTGCGTGCGCGGGGCAGGCTGGCCAACGCGCAGTGCCTTCATCGCCTTGGCCAGGCGAACGCGATGAGCGCGCCAGAGCTTTTCTGCGACACCATCGGGCGACACCGCCGACATGGTGTCTTCATAGGACGACGCAGGCCGGTGCACAGCGCGCGATACCCGCTCGATGCGGCGCACGGCCTCGTCGCGCGACGGCCACGGCGTACGTGCAGCAAAGACGAGCGCGGCAAGCAGAGCCGCGGCGAAGAATGCAAGCAAAGCGTAATGGCCACCGTCACCCAGATGCGGCCAGATGCCGGATACGGAGACGGCGATGAAGACAGTGACGATGCCAACGACAACCCACAGGCGCGGCCAGAAGCGTTCGAACAGCAATGCCCAGCGGCTCCGCCGCACCTTGCGCTCGAAGGCGCGCTCCAAGGATGCCCGGGTGTCGTCGGGTGCGTGTTCGGCATGTCTCATGGAATGAAATCTAGCATGAGCATGTGGCCATGCATCGGCCAATCCGTCTTCTCACTTCACGTTTGGTTGCGTGAGCAGATGGCGCGCGCGGCGTCGGCCAGCAGCGCCAAAAGGTGGAAAATGACCTGATTTACCGGCAAAATATTCATAATGTGATCGGAAACTCAGGTGTCCGCAAGCCAAGGCGGCAAACGGTCCAACCCGATTAAATCTTGGTAATCCTGGCGGGGGCGCACGATGGCAAGCTCTTCTCCGCGCACCAGAATCTCCGGGACGAGAGGGCGCGTGTTGTAGGTCGACGCCATGACGGCCCCATAGGCACCAGCCGTCATCACCGCCATCAGGTCGCCCTGCTGGAAGGGCGGCAAGTTGCGGTCGAGCGCCAGATAATCGCCCGTCTCGCAAACCGGGCCGACGATATCCTGCTGCAAGGGCGGCGTACTGAGCAGTTCCTCGTTGAGGGGCAGGATGTCGTGATGCGCTTCGTACAGGGTCGGGCGGATGAGATCATTCATGGCGCCATCGACGATGGTGAAGGTGCGGTCGACGCCCTCCTTCACGTACACGACACGGGTGACGAGGATTCCAGCGTTGCCAACAATCATTCGGCCAGGTTCGAGAATAATCCTCATTCCAAGATCGCCCAGCGTCTCCTTGACGACGCCTGCATAGAGATCGGGCGACGGCGGCGCCTCGGCATGATGACGATAGGGGACGCCCAGACCGCCGCCGAGATCGAGATGCTCAAGCTCGTGGCCGGCGGCGCGCAATTCGAGCACCAGATCGCGCATCAGGCGGAACGCATCGCGGAACGGCTGCAAATCGGTGATCTGGCTACCGATGTGCATATGAATGCCTGTGGCGGCGATGCCGGGCAGTCTGCGCGCCTCCGCATAAAGCTCGGCTGCGTCGTCGTATGGTATGCCGAACTTGTTCTCCGACTTGCCGGTGGAGATCTTGGCATGCGTTTTCGCATCCACGTCGGGATTGACGCGCAGGGCGACGCGCGCGGTTCTGCCTGTGGCAGTCGCAACCTCGCTCAGCGCGCGCAGCTCCGGCTCGCTCTCCACATTGAAACCGAGGATGCCTTCAGCCAGCGCATAGGCCATCTCATCACGCGTCTTGCCGACGCCGGCAAAGATGATCTTGTCCGCAGGCACCCCGGCCATGCGGGCCCGGCGAAGTTCGCCCTCCGAGACGACGTCCATGCCGGCGCCCATGCGCGCCATCGTCGCCAGCACGGCCTGATTGGAATTGGCCTTCACAGCAAAACAGATGAGCGCGCTTTGATCGCGGAATGCCTCGCTCAGGACGCGGTAGTGCCGCTCAAGCGTCGCCGTGGAGTAACAGTAGAACGGCGTGCCCACCGCCTCCGCGATCTCCACGAGCGAAACGTCCTCGGCATGCAAGATGCCGTTCTTGTAGGTGAAGTGATGCATGGATGGTCCGATGCCAGGGCTGCGGGGACGCGGGCGCTGGCATGAGCTATTAGGGGAGCAGCGGGCGAAGCGCAACGCCTGTCGACGGCAAACCGGTGTCACCGTAAGGACCAGCCGTCACCATCGAGCTTATTTGATGCGGGCGCCGGCGATTTGCGCGCAGAGGCAGGCCAGACTTGGCGCGACTGGACCTGGCCTGAACTGGTTTGAAAGAGAAAGACATGACGGCAGCAACGATCGAGGAACGGCTCGCCCGTGTCGCCCTTCACCAGCATACGCTGATAGCCGCAGGGCGTTCCTGGCTGATCGATGCGGTCAGGGATCAGGACCGCTTGCTGGAGGCGGC
Organism: Hyphomicrobiaceae bacterium; assembly: GCA_036768475.1. Lineage (GTDB taxonomy): Bacteria > Pseudomonadota > Alphaproteobacteria > Rhizobiales > Hyphomicrobiaceae > JAEUMD01. Next base: position 28,215 of record DAIPMW010000024.1, read on the forward strand.
GGATCACTTCGAAGCCTTCCCCTATGGCCTGCTGTTGTGGGATGCGGGCGTGGTGCTTGCCGATGCGCTCGCCAGCATGGGACCATTAGACGGCCGCAGCGTACTTGAACTCGGTGCGGGCGTGGGTTTGACCGGCCTCGCGGCGCGGCATCTTGGGGGCAGCGTCGTGCAGACCGATCATGCGCCCGAAGCGCTTGAGCTTGCCCGACGCAACGCTTTACTCAATGGAATCGACGGCATCACGCAGACAGTCGCCGATTGGGCGCAATGGGATGTGCCAGGGCGGTTCGACCTCATCGTGGGTTCGGATATCCTTTATGACGGCTCGGCTCATGCACCGATTGCAGGCGTGCTGGAGGCGAGCCTTGCCGACGGCGGGATAGTGGTTCTGAGCGACCCGGGGCGCACGGCAACTCCGCTTTTCGTGCGCGACATGTGCGCGGCGGGTTGGGACGTGCGACAAGTGACGCACCGGATCGACGCCATTCACCAGGTGCGGGCGGGCGAGACTGTGGATATCACGATATTGACGCTGAGACGGGCGTGAGATGCGAAGGGCCGGCTTGGTGATGCGGATCAAGGCGGGCTGCGATCAACGCAGCAGCGGGTCGAGCAGGAAATCGCGATGCGGCTTTGCCGGGGCTGAAGAATTCGGACCGCTGTCGGCCGCGTCAGGCGACGTGGCTGTGCCTTTCTGCTTGGCCTCCTTGGGGGCCTCCAACGATCCGCGCACGCCGCACCCTGCCAGCAAGAGCGGCAGCAGAGCAATGACAGCGGCCTTTCGCAGAGCCTGAGACATTCTTTTCCCTCGCACCCCCGTGCATCGGCGTAAGGCCTGCCGGACCAGCCCCTACCCTCGAAAGCGGAGTTAGAAGCGCGGATCAACACCGATCAGGCCCGCCCCGTCCGACGCAGACCCTTGATGTGTTTCTAGCCCGGCTTGCTGGTCTTTTCCAACCGCTTGAGCCAGGACCTGGCCATTTTCGCGACATTCTGTGGCGCGGTTCCCCCATGGCTTTTGCGGCTCTTGACTGAATTCTCCACGGAAAGCACCGAAAAAATGTCGTTTGTTATGCGTTTCTCGATCCGTTGCATCACCGATAGCGGCAGGTCCGTCAGCTCGACACCCCGCTCCTCGGCCGCTTTAACGATTGCTCCGGTGACGTGGTGGGCCTCCCGGAACGGCATCTTCAGGGTGCGCACGAGCCAATCGGCCAGATCGGTGGCGGTTGAATATCCACTTCCGGCGGCCGCTGCCATACGCTCGGGCACCGGCCTAAGGTCGGCGACCATGCCAGCCATGGCAGCGACGGCGACCGCATAGTTCTGCAGGGCGTCGAAGGTCTGTTCCTTGTCCTCCTGCATATCCTTCGAATAGGTCAGCGGAAGGCCCTTCATGACCATCGTCAGGCCCTGGAAAGCGGCGGCGATGCGGCCCACCTTGGCACGGCACAACTCGGCGGCATCCGGATTGCGCTTCTGCGGCATGATGGATGAGCCCGTCGTCCACTTGTCGGAGAGCTTCACGAAGCCGAACTGCGGCGTCATCCAAATGACGATCTCCTCGGCAAGGCGCGACAGATGCGTGGCCGAAATCGTGGCCGCCGCCAGCGCCTCCAACGCAAAATCGCGATCGGCAACGCTGTCGAGTGAGTTTGAGGTCGGGCGGTCGAAGCCCAGCGCCTTGGCCGTCATGTGGCGGTCGATCGAGAAGGACGTTCCCGCAAGGGCTGCCGCACCGAGCGGGCATTCGTTCATGCGCTTCCAGGCGTCGGCGAAGCGCGAGCGATCGCGGGCGAACATCTCGACATAGGCAAGCAGATGATGGCCGAACGTGACCGGTTGGGCAGGTTGCAGGTGCGTGAAGCCCGGCATGATCACGCCGGCATGCTCGAGCGCCTTTTCTGCGAGGGCGTACTGCAGCCCGGCCAACGCCTGGTCGAAGGATTCGACGGCGTCGCGCACATACATGCGGAAATCGAGGGCCACCTGATCATTGCGCGAACGTGCCGTGTGCAGGCGACCTGCCGCCGGTCCGATGATCTCCTTTAGCCGGGCCTCCACGTTCATGTGGATGTCTTCCAGCTCCTCGGAGAAGCTGAACCTGCCGGCGGCAATCTCCTCCGCTATCTGATCGAGCCCTTTGGCGATCTCACGGGCATCTGATTTGGAAATGATGCCGGTTTCCGCCAACATCGCAGCGTGTGCCTTCGAGCCGCGAATATCCTGGGGAGCCAGGGCCTGGTCGAAGCCGATCGAGGCATTTATTCGCACCATGAGTTCGTCCGGTGACATCTGGAAACGGCCACCCCACATCTTGTTGGCTGATTTTTCGGTCACGGGCATTGGCTCCCAGGCTCGGCCAGTTGGGCTTGGATCAAAAGAAAGGTTTAGAATGCGCGTTTCACTGCCAGTCGTCGGACTCCTGGCCGCAGGCGGATTGCTCGCGGCGGTATACGTCAGCGGACGCGGGCCTGACAACGCTCCAACGGGCAAGTCCGTATCGCAGAAAGCAGAAGCTGCTCCACAGGCCCCCTCACCGGTGGCTGTCGGGGCGCGGCTCAACACGGGCAAGGTGGCGGCTTTCGTCTATAAGACCGACCCCGAGCCGGTTCCGGACTTCTCGTTCTTTGATGCCACGCAGCAGACGAAGTCCATCGAAGCGTTCAAGGGCAAGGTGGTGCTCCTGAACCTGTGGGCAACCTGGTGCAGCCCATGCCGCGAGGAGATGCCGGCGCTCGACCGGCTGCAAAATGAGATGGGCTCGGACAGGTTCGAGGTGGTGGCCGTCAGCGTCGATAAGAACGGGTTCGACAAGGCACGCGACTTCCTCAAGGGGATCGACATCAAGTCGCTTGCCTTCTATGCCGACCCCACGGCGCGGGCAGCATCGCATGTGAAAGCCATCGGCATGCCCGCGACGCTACTGGTCGATGCGGAAGGTCGCGAGATCGGGCGGCTGATGGGACCGGCGGAGTGGGATTCGCCCGACGCAAAGCGTCTCATCGAAGCAGCTCTCAGATAACGTAATCGAATGCAAATGTATTGGCGAGCGGGCTCGCTCAGGGGGAGGACGCGAAAATGCCGCTGATGCGCATCGATCTTGTCGAAGGTCGCGGTGCGGATCAGGTCCGCGCCATCTCCCAGGCGGTGCATGCCGCGATGCTAGCTGCGTTCAAGGTGCCCGAGCGCGACCGTTATCAGATCATCACCGAGCACAAGCCCGGACACCTCGTCATGGAGGATACCGGATTGGACATCCCGCGCACCGACAACCGCATCATGATCCATGTGATCACGCGGCCGCGGCCACGCGAGCAGAAGGAGATCTTCTACCGACTGCTCTGTGAGGAGTTGCAGAAAAATGCAGGTATCCTGCCGACCGATGTGATGGTGTCGGTTGTCGAAAACTCGGACGAAGACTGGTCGTTCGGGCACGGGCGTGCGCAGTTTCTGACGGGCGAGTTGTAGCATCTCCCTCACCGCATTCGACGGCCTGCTAGAGCATGTTGAGCTGAAGTGGCCGCGTCATGGCGCAAGACGACGGGCCAAGCTCAGGGCAGTCTCACGGCAAGTCGAAATGCACCAGCACCGCAGCATTTGCGATAACGATCGCATCTGTGTCGTTCGCGTTGGGCACTTCGAGGCCGCCCATTTCAGCGCTCACAGTGACCTGCCCATAGGGCAGCTCTTTGGCTACCGCATCGAGGTCGACGCGATCCGGCTGAGGCACACCGATCACCACCTGAATGCGCATATCGTCACGCGACTTACCGACGGCGCGAAAGAGGCTGAGGCTGGAATGGCGTATCGCATCGCTGACAGCCCGCCGCGCGGCGCGGGTGTAGTCGCGCCCATGCACATCCACCCCCATGCCCATTTCCGTCACACAACGCTCAAGTGCCATTACTCACCTCATGTTCTAAGAGCAGGTCAGGTTTTGATTGAATTGCGTCTGGCCATTTGGGCTTGCTCTATCTCTTTGTTTGGGAGCCTCAATCACGGCCACGATGGACGCCATCGTGCTTCCATTCCAGCAGACTCTATGCCGCGCATCAGCACCGCGCGACTTGCGTCCCTCATCACGACGGCGCCCCAGGCGATCAATTCAGTCTGCGCCAGACTTCTATGACAGTGGTCCCTGCCCGGCGTGAAGTGAAAAAATCAAAATGGGCGAAGCCCAAAGGCTCCACCCATTGCTGCAGGTCCGATTGCCGAGCCGCATGGTGCGTGCGCACCAACCCCGGAACAGCTATTTTTTCTTGCCAGGGGCTTTCTTGGCCGGGGCAGCTTTCTTGGCCGGAGCCTTACCTGCCTTCTGCGTCAGCGCAGATGCGGCGACGGTCTTCTCAGCCTTCGATGCCTTGGGATCCTTCAGAACCTTGGCAGCCTTGGACGCAACCGCCGCGCTCGTCTTCTCGTCCGATCCCTTCTGGGTCAAAGTCGACGCCGCAGCCGCCTTGGCGCTTTTAGATGCCTTGGGGTCTTTGAGAACCTTCGCCGCCGCGGAGGCGACCTTGGCGCTCGTTTTCTCGCTTGCCGGTTTCTTGGCCATGGCCGTTTCTCGCTTGGAAAACCGCACCCCTCGTGCGGCGAATTGAAGCTACTGGGATTCGTTGCCTCGCAAACACAAATCTGCAGCCGGATCCGGAAATGATGTGCGGGTGTAGCCGGTCAGAGCCATGCCCTGTGCTGGTCGGGTGAACGCGCGGGGGTGGCGGGCGCGAGATTGACACCACAGGCACGAAACGCCACAACCTCGGCCCAGCCGAAACGAACATGACTTTTCCAAGGAGCCGCTGCCGATGTCGCACGCCGACCTCAAAGACACCGTTGAAGCCGCCTTCGAGGCTCGCGACACCATCAACACCGCGACCAAGGGTGCGGTCCGCGATGCAGTAGAGAGTGCGCTCAACCTTCTCGACAGCGGCCAGGCGCGGGTGGCGGAGAAGAAGGACGGCGAATGGGTCGTCAACCAATGGCTGAAAAAGGCGGTGCTGCTCTCGTTCCGCTTGAACGACAACGAAATCATTCCATTCCAGAAGAGTGGCACCTACGCCAGCCGCGTGCACGGCTTCGACAAGGTGCCCCTGAAGTACGGCGACTGGAGCACACAGGCATTCAGGGACGCAGGGTTCCGCGCCGTTCCGGGCGCCATCGTGCGGCACTCGGCCTATATCGCACCGGGCGTCGTGCTGATGCCGTCGTTCGTCAACCTGGGTGCATATGTCGACAGTGGGACAATGGTCGACACCTGGGCGACGGTCGGCAGCTGCGCGCAGATCGGCAAGAATTGCCACATCTCGGGGGGCGCGGGGATTGGCGGAGTGCTTGAGCCACTGCAGGCAGGACCTGTGGTGATCGAGGACAACTGCTTCATCGGCGCGCGCGCCGAGGTGGCGGAAGGTGTTCGCGTGGGCGAAGGATCGGTGTTGTCCATGGGTGTCTATATCGGCGCGTCCACCACGATCATCGACCGGGCAACGGGCGAGAAATTCTTCGGACACGTACCTCCCTACTCTGTGGTTGTATCGGGAACCATGCCGGGCAAACCGCTGCCGGACGGCTCGGCGGGTCCGGGTCTTTACTGTGCGGTGATCGTCAAGCGCGTCGACGAGAGGACGCGATCAAAGACCTCTATCAACGAGTTACTCAGGGACTGAAGCGCGGACGGTAACCGTTAAAGCATCTGGAAAGCCTAGCGTAGGCTCGCGCTTTACCTGTAGGAATGGTCGCGCCAAACTGGGCCTCGCGTCCTACTCGATGCGAGGCCCATTCGCATGCCGCCGAAAGCCAATAGTTCGCGTATCGCTGCCGTGCTCGCCTTGACGGTGCTGGCGTTGGCCGCTTTTCCGCGTACGGCGGAGGCGTTCTTCTGCTTCTCGTTCCAGATCGGCGGGGGACCACGCTACTCCTACTGGGCGCCGTCGAGCCCGTTTGGTCCGTGGTATGGGCCGAGCGTGGATTATCCCGGCGCTGGATACGGCGGTTATGGAGGTCCCTGGGGCGGATGGGAGCGTCCGTGGCAGGGACCGGCAAGCGCGCCTTATCCCTACAACGCTTACGGCTACGGCCCGCCCGGGTACTCACCGATGGGATGGACGCCCCCGTGGCAATCGCCGTGGCAGACCACACCCTGGGCGGGTAGCTATCCCTACGGATCCAGCTTGTCGCCGCGCGGCATCTGGCCGCTGGGCGCGTTGCCCGGCGCTGGCGGCGTTCGGTGAACGCAATCCAGCATCTTGTTTCGAGCCCGTTTGTCACGCTGAACCGCTGCACACTTCAGCTAAACATGCTCTAGATCCGTTCAGATTTTGATTGAATTACGTATGGCCTTTGTGGCGTGCCGAAATCGTTGTTCTATCCGCCGCCGCCAGTTCCCAGCAGCCACTTGGGATCGAACCAGCGGTCGGCCGGACCATCGTAGGGCAGCCGTGTGATATCCCAGTGGCGAATGTAGGGTGCGTAGACGTCCCAAACCGGCGGCCCGCCGCCTATGAACACCCGACGGCCTTTGTAGCGCGCCAGCACGTCCTCGGGGTTCTCGTGGGAGCGGATGACCGCGATCGTCCGGTCGAGAAATGCCCATTCCGGCACCGCGCTAATGGTCGTCGGGCCAGCAAGCAGGACGTGTCCCTTGGTCTTGTAGAAGAAACGCTCGACATCGGCGCGGAACTCGGGCCGCTCGTCGCCCTCCCACGGCAGCCAGCCGTTCAAACCCAGCTGGCCGCGCAAGCCGATGGCGCACATGGAGCGGACGTCGGGCATTGCTATCTCATTCTCCCTTCCAGAGTTTCCCACAAGGCGATCCGCTCACGGCTGCCAAGGCTTGGCCGGTTCGGAGCTTTCATCCTCCTCCCTTTTTTCGGCCCGGCCGATCTCGCGCGTCAAGGCGTAGAGGGTCTGCGGGATTCCCTCACCAGAAACGGCCGACAGGAGCAGCGGCTTTTTACGCGCGGCCTTGTGCAGGATCTCTGCCTTCTCAGCGCGTGCCGCCTCATCCAGCGCATCGATCTTGGAGAGCGCGACGATCTCTTTCTTGGCGGCCAGATCGTGGCCATAGGCCTTCAACTCGCGGCGAACCGTGCGATAGGCGCCGGCGATGTCGTCGGTGGTGGCGTCAACCAGATGCAGCAGGACCCGGCAGCGCTCGACGTGACCCAGGAAGCGGGTGCCGAGCCCTGCACCTTCGTGGGCGCCCTCGATCAGGCCGGGGATGTCGGCCAGCACGAAATCAACGTCACCGGCGCGCACGACGCCAAGGTTGGGATGCAGCGTGGTGAAAGGATAGTCGGCGATCTTCGGCTTGGCGGCCGAGACGGCAGCCAGGAATGTCGATTTGCCGGCATTGGGCAGCCCGACGAGGCCGGCGTCCGCTATGAGCTTCAGCCTCAGCCAGATGGTCAGCTCATCGCCCGGAAGACCCGGATTGGCGTGGCGTGGCGCCTGATTTGTGGCCGACTTGAAGTGCGCGTTGCCGAAGCCGCCGTTACCGCCCTTGGCGAGTATGACGCGCTGACCGGGCTCCTGCAGATCAGCAATCAGCGTCTCGTTGTCCTCGGCGTAGATCTCGGTGCCAGGCGGAACCTTTATGACGATGTCGCCACCTGAGGGGCCAGCGCGGTTGCGCCCCATGCCCGGCGTGCCGCTCTTCGCCTTGAAGTGCTGCTGATAGCGATAATCGATCAAGGTGTTGAGGTTGGCGACGCACTCGGCAATGACATTGCCGCCCTTGCCACCATCGCCGCCGTCGGGCCCGCCGAACTCGATGAACTTCTCGCGACGGAAGCTTATGGATCCCGCGCCGCCATTGCCGGCCTTGATATAGATTTTCGCCTGATCGAGAAATTTCATTGGAAACGTGCCTCAAAGGCGTCGCGCGTGAGCAGTGTTTGCATACCCGCCTGGTCTGCACCACGCGAATTGAATTTGAGCCGACAGGGACCGGCCACTACGAACCCAAGCTTTTCCTCCGGACGCGCTGCACGCAGGGTCAGTCGTGAGGATTGGAGCACAAGCTGGGCCATGTCCTGTTCCTCACAGGCTGCGCCGGCGCAATGTCTGCCAGTTTCGACGCTCCAACTCGTACTGCTCTGCCGCGACTTCGAGACGGCGCGCTTCGCACCAGTGACTGCAAGACCCTGTAGACGTGAAGCCCAGCTTCTCTATGACCCTCGCGGACGCGGGATTATCGGCGAAATGGCAGCAGGTGAGCTTTTCGAACTCCGCACTGGCAAAACAGTGCGCGATCAGCGCGTACGCTGCTTCCGTTGCAATCCCCCGCCCCCAGGAGGGTTTGCCGACCCAATAGCCAATTTCCGCAGAACGGCCATCCAGCGAAGGAAGATAGCCCGTGATGCCGAGCAGGCTGTCTTCATCAGCCATGGTGATAGCGCGCACGAACTCACCCTTCTCAAGCCCGTCGAGCCACTGGCGGGCGTCATCGGGTGTGTAGGGATATGGAATGCGCGCCGTCATCGAGGCAACGGCCCAATCGCCGGCCAGTCGCGTAATATCGAGCAGATCAGCCTCGCTCAAAGGTCGCAGTACGAGCCGCGCGGTGCGGATCGGGCCGTCGCCGACGGACCTGCGCCGGAGCAATTGCGACAAACGTGCCATGCCGCTCTCCCGAGATGACGAAGGGGAGACGCAAACGCCTCCCCTTCACCAGTTCAGAAACCTGCTACGGGAACAGAGCCGGTGGCCGGCTATTCCGCAGCCTCAACTGTTGCCGGGCGTATGGAGACGAACACGCGGCCATTGCGACGGGTGCGGAACTCGACCGCACCTTCCACTTTGGCAAACAGCGTGTGGTCGGTGCCCATGCCGACGTTGTCTCCCGGATGAACCTTCGTGCCGCGCTGACGGACGAGGATGTTGCCGGCAATGACGTGCTCGCCGCCGTAGCGTTTCACGCCGAGCATCTTGGGATTGCTGTCGCGACCGTTCTTCGAAGAGCCGCCGGCCTTTTTCTGTGCCATGACTTGGTATCCTTAACTTGCTGGTCCGTCCGGCTGCCGTCAGGCGCCGACGATGGACGTGATGCGGACCTTGGTCAGATCCTGGCGATGGCCGCGCTTGCGGCGAGAATTCTTGCGGCGGCGCTTCTTGAAGGCAATGACCTTCGGACCGCGCGTCTGCTCGACAAGCTCGGCGGTGACCTTGGCACCTGCGACGGTCGGTGCGCCGACCTTCACGGATGCGCCTTCACCGACCATGAGGACCTCGCCGAATTCAACGGAGGCTCCAGCCTCGCCGTCGAGCTTCTCGATGATGATGATATCGTCCGTGGCGACACGGTACTGCTTGCCGCCTGTCTTGATGACAGCGTACATGGCTCTTGCCCTTCTCTCGTTGGCCGCGCCCTGTGGCGCCCCTCCGTGCAGGCGGCCCAGCGGGCCTCAAGTTGCAGAGGGGACTTTCGAGCCTTTCGCGACGGAAATGGTCGCAGGAGAGCCTCGGGCAGCGCATTAGGCGCGCTCGGCGGCACCGAACGCGTTGGACGGGTTTATGTTCGCTCAGCACCGAAATGTCAACGGCACGCAGGCGCAGATCAGTTCACCGCGTCATTTTCTCGGAGCCCAAACCAGTAGGCCGTCGGGGAGGGTTCGGCAAACAGGCAGTTTGTTCATGGCTGTCAGACTATAACGAGCCGAAACCAGCCGATGCCTTGATCTGTCTAGTTGTTAATACTGCTGATCGTATGGCCTGATTTTTAGCCCCACACTGGAAAGCGGCGATGATGCCAGCCTCACAAGACCAAGCCCGCTCCGACAACCTGGGGCTCGTCGAAATTCCCATCCTGGACGTCGGGCCCGATTTCCCGATGGAGACATTGAAGCGCGAACTCGACCGGGCGCACCGGCTTCTCGACGCGGCCACGCGGATCGTCCCGCGGCAGGCGCTGGCATCGCTCGACCGCATTTCCCGCCGCTGGCTCGCCCGCTGGGAGAACGCGCATCTGCCGGAAATCGACGAGATCGCACGCCTGCTCGCCCGACCCGGCGCGTATTTCCTATCGGTCAATTACGAATGGGGTTGCACCAGCCGGGTGGCGCCATCGCCGGACGGTGGATCGGCCCGCCTCGTGCGGGTGCTCGACTGGCGTACTGACGGACTTGGCCGCAACGTGCTCGCCGCCCGTGTTGCTGGCCACACCGGGCCGTTCGTCACTCTGACATGGCCCGGCTACACAGGCGTCTTACAAGCGGTGGCGCCGGGACGTTTCGCCGGGGCGCTGAACCAGGCACCGATGCGCAAGGCCATGGGGAATTACTATCTCGACTGGGCAGCGAACCGCCGTCGCGTCTGGACGATGCCGCACGCAACGCCGGCCCACCTCCTGCGCTCCGTGTTCGAGCGGGCCGAGACCTATCACCACGCAAAAGACATGCTCACGAAGACGCCGATCAGCTCGCCGGCGATCTTCTCGCTGGCAGGCGTAGAGGCACATGAAACGTGTGTCATCGAGCGCCAGGAGACAGACGCGCGCGTTCACCCCGGATCGCAGGTTGCAGCCAATCATTGGCACGCAATCGGTTGGACGGGGCATGCGCGCGGCAACGACAGCGGCGGGCGAGCCTGCCAGATGGCGCACGTCTCCACCGCGCTCGACCCGGCGTTGCCCTGGCTTGCAGAACCGATCCTCAACCCGACGACGCGGCTGGTGATGATCGCCGACGCGAAGAGCGGACGGTTTCTCGCGCAGGGCTATGAGGCAGACGGCGCCGCCACGGTTGTTCTTGAAACAACCGCCTGAAGACGCGACACGCCGTCGCAAGGGCTTGTGGTCGCCGCCGGTCGTTTGCCGCCATCCATGCCAGACGCCACGCGCAAGCTCTTGAAAGGCGCGGGTGCTGCACGCCGACGACGTGCGTGCGTGCCTACATTGGAATGATTCTATTGATTTTTCTGCTCACGCACGCGGGTTGACATCGTGCCTGGGACACGGCTTCCTCATGACCGGGCGCACCACAGCGTCCATAATCGCAAACATCCTTGTCGGGGCCTTGAACCCCGGTCTTTGGAGGACATCATGCCTGATAGTCGCGCGGTCACGCGCCGTTTCTTCACGCTCGCTATTACCCTCTCCTCTGCCGCTCTGGCGATCGCCGCACCCGTCCTTGCTTCGGGCGAAGGTGAGAAAAATCTCAAGGTCAAGAAGCTTTCGATCCCGAGCCCGGTTCCCGGTGCTGCCGGTGAGATCAACATCTATTCGTACCGTGAGCCCGGCCTCATTGCGCCGCTGGTCGAAACCTTTTCCAAGGAGTACGGCGTCAAGGTCAACATCGTCTATGCCAAGGACGGCCTGACCGAGCGCATCCTGGCCGAGGGCGCCAACTCCCCGGTCGACGTATTGTTGAGCGTCGACATCGGCCGTCTCGACGAAGCAAAGCAGAGCGGCATCACCCAGCCGATCAAATCACAGCTCGTGGACGAGGAAATTCCGGCTGCCTATCGCGACCCCGATGGCGCCTGGGTCGGCCTTTCACAACGCGCTCGCGTCATCTACGCATCGAAGGAGCGGGTCGGCCAAGACAAGATCAGCTACGAGGAGTTGGCGGATCCGAAATGGAAGGGCAAGATCTGCATGCGCTCGGGCCAGCACACCTACAACATCGGTCTACTGGCTTCGATCATCGCTCATGACGGGCCAGAAAAGGCCGAGAAGTGGGCAATGGGTGTGAAGAACAACCTTGCTCGCAAACCCGCAGGCGGTGACCGCGATCAGGTCAAAGCCATTTACGCCGGCGAGTGCGACATCGCTGTTGGCAACACCTATTACATGGCCGCAATGGAAACGAGCGACAAGCCCGAGCAGCGCGAATGGGCGAAGTCCGTAAAGCTGCTGTTCCCGAATGCCGATACCCGCGGCACGCACGTCAACATTTCCGGCGCCATCCTGGCCAAGCATGCGCCCCACAAGGACAATGCAAAGCTCTTTATTGACTTCCTCGTCTCCCACGAAGGCCAGCACATCTACGCCGAGAAGGTGAATGAGTACCCACTGGACCCCGACGTCCCGGTTTCGGATCGCGTTGCTGCGTGGGGCACGCTAACGCCGGACAAGCTGCCGCTGATCGAGGTCGCCAAATATCGCAAGCAGGCTTCGGAGATCATGGACAAGGTCGGCTTCGACCAGGGTCCGGGTGCCTGAAACGGCACAAAGCAACAAAGGGGGAGCGCCACGAGCGGCCGCGGGGGATACGGCGGCATTCGGTCTGCCCCTTCCAAACTGCACGAGCCGCGCGCCAATCGGGCGCGCGGCTTTTTCTTTTTGGCCAGAGGGATGCCCCTGCGCTCGTGGGCAGGCTATAAGGACGGCCGAACAACCGACAAGAAACCGCTCGATCGCGTTCATGTTCAACGGAAACATGAGGGTGATCGAACTCTTGTTTCGAGCATGTTTTTCACGCTGAACCGCTGCACACTGCAGCACAACATGCCCTAAAGGCAGCGAGAGGACGCCCACATGAAACTCGTGCGATTTGGAGCCGCTGGTGAAGAGAAACCAGGACTGATCGATTCCCAGGGTGCCATTCGCGACCTCTCACAACATATCACCGACATTGACGGGCACATGCTCGGGGCCGATACGATCGCCAAGCTGAAGAAAATCGATCCATCGACGCTTCCCCTCGCGCCGCAAGGTGTGCGTCTCGGTGCGCCGGTCGGGTCCGTGCGAAACTACATGGCCATCGGGCTTAACTATGCCGATCACGCAGCCGAGGCGGGGCTGCGCGTCCCGCGCGAGCCGGTCATCTTCAACAAGATCGGCAACTGCATCGTCGGATCGACTGACGATATCATGATGCCGCGCGACGCACAGAAGCTCGACTACGAGGTCGAAATCGGCTTCGTGATCTCAAAACGCGCCCGTTATGTCGAGGAGAAGGACGCCGCCGATTACATTGCCGGATATCTCGTCTGCAATGACGTTTCGGAGCGCCACTTCCAGACCGAGCGATCCGGTCAGTGGGTGAAGGGCAAGGCGGCGGAGACGTTCGGACCGCTCGGACCTTGGCTGGTGACACCGGACGAAGTGGGCGACGTCGATAATCTCGCGATGTGGCTCGACGTGAACGGCGAGCGGCGCCAGACCGGCAATACCGCGACGATGATTTTTAAAATCCCCTACATCCTGTCCTATATGACGCGCTTCATGGTGCTGGAGCCGGGCGACGTTGTCGCAACAGGCACGCCGCCGGGCGTGGCGCTCGGCATGAAGGAGCCCAAGTGGCTGCAAGTGGGCGACGTCGTAACGCTGGGCATCGAGAAGCTCGGCGAGCAGCGCTCGAAGATCGTCGCGTTCAAGCTCTAAGGCGCTGTGTCTCGACCAGGTCGTCCCGCGATCCGCGGGACGACAGTCGAGAGGCAATGCGCCGGGAGACCCGACACAAACGGCGAGACCGGCGCCATCAGTAACTTTGCTGCATCTTCGACTTGTGCTGGTCGTAGCGCATCGATTTGCGGGTCTTCTCCCACGCCTGAGCGTCGAGATTGGCGGCCGCCTCGTTCTGTCTCTTCTCCAGCTCCTGCAGCTCCTTCACCGCCGCATCCGAAGCCCTGTTCACGCCGACGCCATACAGCTCGCGTGCGTTCTTCAGATATGAGGCGTTTCTTTCCAGAAGCTTGCGCGCACCGGCAATGTCACCCTTGTCGCGCAGCTCCACCGCCGCCTCGCTGGTCTCGGTGGCAACCTGTGTCGACACCTGACTCATGACGGCCTTGTTGATGCTCTGTTCCACTGCCTCGCTGGACTCAGAATAGCGTGCCGTCGCCTTTGCCGCGGCCTGGCGACGTGCGCCGGAGGCCAGATCCAGATAGTCGACAGCAATGCTTGCCACCACGGCATCGCCTGGCGTGCGGATTTCGGGCTGTTCCAACTCGACGATGAAATAGCGCTCATTGGCGCCTTGCAACTGGTTCAGCTTCAGTCGGATACGATTGCCTTCGACCTGCGCCTCGCGGCCGAGCACGCGCACCGGTTTGAAGCCGATGCGGCATTCGATGATGATCTCGATGTCCTTGGCGGTGATGGACAGCGCATCGCCAAACTCGGAGGCGAAGATTCCCGCCAGATCCTCGGGGTCCTCCACGAAGGCATGGTTGCCATCGCTGGCAGCGGCCAGGCGTTGCATCAGATCCTCGTTGTAATCGAGACCGAGGCCGATGGTGCTGACGGATATTCCCTTTGCGCCGAGCTTGCGTCCCAACTCGCCTAGCTCGCGCGGGCTCGAGGGGCCGACGTTTGCCAGGCCATCGGAAAGCAGTATGACGCGGTTGACGCGCGCCTCGTCGAGGTTTCGTTCAACCTCGGCTGCACCAGATACGACACCGGCATGAAGCGCTGTGCGCCCATCTGCGGTAAGTCTGTCGATCTTTTGAGCCAGTGAGCGGCCGTCGCCAAGCTGCGCTGCGGGCTGCAGCACAGCGACCTCGTGGTTGTAGGCGACAATCGACACCATGTCCTGCGCCGACAGGCGTTCGAGCGCGACATTGGCAGCGGCCTTGGCGGAAGCGATGCGCTCGCCCTTCATGGAACCCGAACGATCGAGAACGAGCGCCACGTTGACGGGCGGGCGTTCCTTTCGACTGGTAATCGGCATCCCCTTGAGCGATAGGCGCAAATAGACTTTGCCTGATTTTCCTAGCGGGAGAACCGACTGTCCCAGTTCCGCATCAAGCTCGAGTGCTGGGCCAGGCGCAGATGCCGCCAGCGCGTGCGCAGCACCTAACGCTGCGAGGCCAAGTGCGCCGGCAATCGCGGCAACGTAACGGTCAAATTTCCTTGGTGCAGACATATCTCCTCCTCCGAAAACTGGGAAAGGAGTAAGCCACCGATCGGGCGGAAGCGGGCTCACGGAACGGCCGAATTGAGGAATTGCGGCAACGGCAGATGAACGTGAGGGCAAATCTACGGCAATTGCACCAAATGATCGGCATTTTAGCGAATGCTTTAGCCGCGGCTAAAGCGGCTCCTTCGTAGACTGACGTACGGACACAACGGATGAGGCTGGCGCATGCGTATTCATGATCGTTTCGCGGTCCACAGATCTGGTGCCGGGTTTGTCGCAGCCCTCGTCATGGTCACGACGATCATGCCAAGCGTGCCTGTGCCTGCCGCAGAGATTGCGGGACATGGTGCCAGCGCCAAGGCCCCCGCGGATGCGAAAGTCGCACTCGCGCAAGAGCTTCTCGGGCTGTCGAACATGTCACCGGTGCTGGCGGGCTGGCGTGAAACGCTGGCGCAGTCGTCCGATTTCGGGCAGTACGGGCTCGGCAAGGAAACGCAGGCGCGGCTCATGTCGTGTTGGCGCCGCGCAGTTCTCAAATCCTTCGATATAAAGGCAGCAGAGCAGAAACTGGCCGCGCTCTATGCCGAACGCTTCAAGATGAGCGAGCTCAAGGACCTCATCGCCTTGCGACATACACCGGTGGGTGAGAGAATCTCCCTTAGCGAGCGGTCGTTCCATGCGCGAACGAGCGATACGCAACGGAGCATGGCATGGATGATCGATGCAGCGGCGCGGCTGGAGCAGGACCGGGATCGCAAGGCGCTGATCGAGGCGATTGCGGAACTCGGTGGTGGCACCAAGGCGCTGACGGACGCTCTCATCAACATTTCCGTCAGCGCGTCGATCGGTGCGGAGGCTATCAAGCCGGCCGGGCAGCCACGCCATTCGCCCGCGGAGATCGCTGCAATTGTCGAACAGCATCGCCAGCAGATGTGGCAGCATCTCGATGCGGTCGTCGTGACACAACACGAGATGTTGTACGAGCAGCTAAGCCTCACCGATCTGGGCACCTTGAAGGCGTTCATGGCAAGCGAGCTTGGCCGCCGGCACACCGAGGTATCGCTCGACGCGTTCAATCAGCTGATGCGAGACGAGGCGCTGGCCATCGGGGCGCAGTTCGCCACCGAGTGGCAGTCGCAGGACCTCTAGATCCCACGGTGCAGAAATTCTATTTCTCTCGTGAAGTCAGATTGTTGGTGCAGGTTCGAGCACAATCCTCGAACCGAAGCCCGCGCGATAGGTTGGCGGGTGGCATCGCGCAAACAAAAATGGTGC
>DAIPMW010000025.1:0-44255 GCA_036768475.1 Hyphomicrobiaceae bacterium
ATACGAGATTTTGAGACCACTTAATGCGGCGATGGAAAGCAATACTCCGCCACCATTCATGCACACGAAGAACGCCGCCGGCAAAAAGCCCGTGACCGGAGTGCCCAAGCAGCCACCTGCTCGGTGCATGCCGACACCGGCCATGAGCTGAAACACGACTGGGAACGCCATGAGCGCTCCATGAACCGTAAGTGCCGCATAAAAGAGATTGGGATCGAGACCGAGAATCTGGGCCACCGGCATCGACAGCCCGAATGAGATCGCGATCGCAAGCCACACGAACGAAGACATGATCAACAAGGCTGGCCACAAATTGAGTTCGCCCAGGCCAGTACTCTCATCGGGCGCCATCATTCGTCCGAAATACGGTGTCTTTTCGACCAATTTTGCCGCAAAGTGCATGGCATTCATCCTCCCAGATGACTAGCTCGATTTCTCTTTGACGGTGATGGTGTCATTCATTTCATGATGCGAAACACCGCAATATTCCAGGCAGCGAATTTTATAGACGCCAGGTTTCTCGAATTTGTGGATCAATGAGGATTTGCCGGCACCGGGCACGAGCATCATCGTGAAGACAACGCCGCCGCCGGGCTCATAAATGGCAAAGCCGTGAACGGTATCGACCGAATGAGCAGTGAAGCGAACCGGTTGACCGACTTCGAATTCCCGCTGGCTCATTTCATAATACCAGGACTGGGCCGTTACATCGACGTTTGTGATGTTCTTCTCATTGGCTTGCATCCAGGCCGTCGCAACGGCGGGTATATAATTGATACTGGCCAGGTTGATTGCGACAAACAATATGACCACAACCGAAAGCCATGATGTCTTTGCAAAAGAAATACTGGATGGATTCGGTTTGGCAACTGATCGCGTTCTACTGGCCACGATAAACAGAAATACGAGCATGAATGGCAGTTGAAGAAGTAATAAAACTGCAAAGGCGCCCCATCCGCTTTCAAATAGTGAGTCTAGCATTGGCAGTTTCCTCTCCATAATTGCATTGCCGCGTCCGCCCAACCGCAATGCGGTTGGGCGGCAAGTTTGGTTAGAGCGGAGGAACCATTGGATTATTTGCAGCAAGATCACCAGCTATGGCCGGGCGCGACGTGTGCGGGCAAAGTCGCCAAATTGGTTAGCTTCGTGGCCTCGTGCGTATGCGGCTCCTTCCAGTCTTTTTAAATTCCGGCTTGATGGAGAAGATGACCTTCGCGCCGTCAATGATCGGGTTGGGAGTGGTAGCGAGGCGTTGCGGTTGAGCCATTTTCTAGCTTCCCAGCATGCCGCGCCTCATCCTCCGATTTGCCATCCCGGCGCGCAGTACCAAGCCACTTATCTAAGACGTTCTATGTAGACGATACGGCACATATGGGCGCGTGATAAATATTTATTTACAATATCATCCATAGCGATCTCGAATATATTCAGAATATCCATGTGCAGGCTTGTGCTTTGACGTTTTTTTTGCTCTGACTCTCAGTATCAGCGTTGAAGGGTGTTTGATAATACTTTCTCTGATCTGGTTGACTTTGGTCAAGGCCGGCAACGGCATGTGTGGGTAATATGGTCTGCCATCTTTGCGCGCGCCCATTGCCGTCACCTCCAACGGAAGGTGGGGGGCATCGCTTTTGCTGTATTGGATGTCGAGAAGTTTATAACAGCTTCGGACGCACAGCTCTTGTTCAATCCGAAAATGAAAATGTGGCGGTTGATTCCGCATTGGCGCCAATCGGTGCGGAGCTGTTTTTGCACATTGATGGAATGCACTGCTCGTCGTGCGAGTTCCTCATTGAAAAGGTGGCTCGCAGAATAGACGGTGTGTTGTCCGTTGCGAGCAGCTACGCAACATCTTCGGCTCGCATTGTCTACGATCCGGCAAAGCTCGAAGAAACCCAAGTTCCAGCGCTTCTCAGTTGCTACGGATATAAGACGCGGCTGCGCGATCAGGCGAATGCGTCGAGTGATGACCGGATTTCGCTGTTGCGCGCGATTGCGGCGGGGTCTCTGGCTTCTGTTATTATGATGGCATATCTCGCCTTTTATTATCCCACTCATTTGGGTCTTGTCGACTATGCGGATTTCGAGCCATTGCGAAACATCGTATTCGTCGCGGTGCCAATTTTTATTTTTATTCTTACAACCATTTTGATTGTAGTTCCCGGTGCGGAGATATTTCGTGGCGCATGGATCGGCATAAGAAGTGCCGTACTCAATATGGATAACCTGTTGGCGATTGCCATTCTGGCGGCATATTTCTATAGTGTGGCGGAACTTTTCAGAGGCGGAATTGATCTTTATTTCGATGTTGCGGCGACGATCGTCACCGTTGTCACTATTGGCAGGTATTTCGAACGTGGCGCTCGCGGAGAAGCGACGCGTGAGCTTTCGAAGCGGCTCGACGCCGTATCAACCAAGGCTCAGGTGCGCAAAGGCCATGCGCTTGTCGCGAAGGATATTTCCGATCTTCGCCCCGGAGATCGGGTTGTTGTTCGCAGCGGGGAGACCGTTCCAATAGATGGAACAATCATAAGAGGATTTGGTTCGGTCGACGAAAGCCTCATGACCGGGGAACCATTTCCGGTTAGTCGCGGCGTGGGTAATGCCGTTTTGGGAGGCGTGATCCTGGTCGAGGGTGAGATCGAATTCGATGTTGGTGAAAAGGTGGAGAGCCAGATCGCGACACTGGCGCGTGTAATGTGGGATGCGCAGGGCTCAATCGCTGGTGCGCGGCACTATTCTGATCAAGTCGCGCGCGTGTTTGTGCCCGCGGTGCTGGCGTTGGCGGCAGCAATCGCGATCTGGATGTTTTTCCGGGGCAGTTCGTTGGAGGCGGCCCTGTTGGTCGGCCTTACAACGCTTATTGTGTCGTGCCCATGTACTTTTGGATTGGCAAACCCACTTGCTTCTGCGGTGGCTCTGAGTTCCGCTTTGAAGCGGGGGATCATATTCACGAGTGCGGACGTCTTCGAAACGGCTCCGAGCATCGACATTGTCGCAATCGATAAGACGGGAACGCTTTCGTCGGGCAAGATGGCAGTCGCCAAGACATTTGGCGACGAGGAGGTGTTGGCCTTAGCAGCTGCTGTCGAGCGCCATTCCGATCACCCGATTGCGCGTGCCATAGCAGCGTTGGGTGACCGTTGCGACGTGGATGACTTTGTCAGCTATCCAGGCAGTGGCGCCACAGGCAGCATCGGCAACAAGCGCGTTGCAGTCGGCTCACACAGGCTATTTGTGCAATTGGGTTGGAGTATCCCCGACCCTGTGGCCGAAATGGCTGCCTCCATCAAAGCTGGCGAGGGGGTGATCTCCTATGTTGGTTGGAATGGGATTGCTCATGGTCTTGTCGTTACCTCTGACGAACCGAGACCTGAATGGCAAAAGGCTGTTGAGCGGCTCCGTCAGCGGGTCCGTGTCGTATTGCTGACCGGCGCGACCCATCCCGGAAACTATGAAAAGCATGTTGATGAGGTGTACGCAGGCGTGCCGCCGGAGGCTAAGGCCGCTGTCATTCGTGGGTTGCGAAGCAACGGCAGGGTGGTGATGATCGGAGATGGAAGCAACGACGCGCCAGCTTTGGCAGAAGCCGATCTCGGCATAGCATTCGGCGCACCAACGGGGCTGGCGGCGCAAGCTGCGGATGTGGTTATTCCCGGAAACCGGCTTGAGCGGGTGTTCGATGCCTTCGACATCATCAATACGACGCGACGCCGTATACGGCAAAACCTGGGCTGGGCACTGCTCTACAACACCGCAGCGATAACGTTGGCACTCACAGGAAATCTCAACCCGCTTTTTGCAGCACTGACCATGATGTCGAGCAGTCTGCTGGTGGTGTGGAATTCATCGCGCCCCTATACGGTTGATGAGGTTCCCGCAATTGCCGCCGAAGTCACATCGGGCAGGCAAAATGAAAATCCGCAATATCATGGCAACGCGACTTGAATGGAACCAGCAACTTTAACCGCATTTTTGATCGGATTTCTCGGCTCCACACACTGTGTTGGCATGTGTGGAGGTATCGTCGGCGCACTCAATGCGGGCACCGGTTCACGATGCCGGGTTTTCTCCGGCCGGGCCGCTTATAGCATCACCTACAATTTGGGGCGCATAACGAGCTACACGATTGCGGGAGCACTGGTGGCACTCATTGCAGGTATGCTCTCCCAGGCCCAGCTTCAGGCGGCCCTGCCGATCGGGCAATCGATTGCGGCGGTAGTGATGATTGCGCTTGGCCTGTATTTTATTGGCTGGAGCAGGCCCATTCTCATTCTGGAAACGGCGGGAAGCCGTATCTGGCGGCAGATTGAACCGCTTGGCAGATCGCTCCTGCCGGCCCGTACGCCACTTCACGCCTATGGACTCGGATTGGTGTGGGGTTGGCTGCCTTGTGGACTTGTCTACTCTGCGCTTGCTCTGGCGGCGGCGTCGGGTTCTCCGGCAAGTGGTATTGTAATCATGCTCAGCTTTGGCTTGGGCACTCTACCCATGCTTCTTCTCATGGGTGCCGCTGCTGACGCGATCATCAGCCAGGTTCGCAAGCCTATCCTTCGCCAGATCGTCGGCGTTTCCCTTATGTTACTGGGGGTCTTCTCACTGGTGGTCGCATTCAGCGGCGTCCATCACGACCACGGACATGGTGGCCATTCGCATGCCCATTCTCCGGTTCCGCCAAACACCTTGATTTCGGTGTCCACGAACCCGGCAGCAGGCCAATAGGCCATGTCACGGCTTCGATGGACGCACGACTGCACACGCGATCCGTCCGGGGTTTGATTTAGATCATCCAGACCGCGGCAATTGATCCTGCCCGAATGTGCACATGTCACAGACAGTGCGTCGAGCCGCGATGCAGTCTGTGGTTGCTCCATAAGACGTGCCGGATCGACGCATTCGGGGCCAGCCTTTAGGATGCAATACGAGCGGGGTCTGAGCCATGCGGATCGAATCTCTGATTGAACAGTTTGGCGACGGCGCTGTGCTGGCGCTGATGGGCCTTGTTATCGGTCTGGTGTTTGGTGCGTTCGCGCAGCGGAGCCGCTTTTGTCTGCGGGCAGCTGTCGTGGAGTTTTCGCGCTGCTGCCTTGGACCGAAGGTGGCGATCTGGTTGCTGGCGTTTGCAGGCGCCGTCCTGGGGACACAACTTTTGATCGGCTCGGGCCTGCTCGATGTCTCGCAGGCGCGGCAGCTTGCCTCGCGTGGCTCTTTGTCGGGGGCGGTCATCGGCGGCTTGATGTTCGGCGTGGGCATGGTGCTGGCGCGCGGCTGCGCAAGTCGGCTTCTGGTGCTTTCCGCGACCGGCAACCTGCGGGCGCTGGTGTCCGGCCTGATTCTGACGCTAGTCGCTCAGGCCTCGCTGCGCGGTGTGCTGTCGCCGGCACGTGAATGGCTGGCGAACCTTTGGACCATCGAGGGCGGACCGTCGCGTAACCTGCTTTCGTGGATGGATGGGGGAGCGGGGCTCGGCATCGCGCTCGGCGCGGCATGGCTTGGCTACGGGGTCTACCTCGCTCGCCGCAACCAGGTGAGTATCTGGAGCGGTACCGGCGCGGTCGGCGTCGGTGTGATGGTTGCGGTTGGCTGGGCGGCAACATACGCGATATCGCAGGTTTCCTTTGAACCCATCACGGTCAAATCAATCAGCTTCACCGGTTCGTCGGCGGATACGCTGATGGGTCTCATCAATGCGCCGAGCATTCCGCTCGGTTTCGATGTGGGCCTGGTGCCGGGCGTGTTCACCGGGTCGCTGATCGCAGCCCTGCTGTTCGGGGACTTCAAGCTGCAAGGCTATCATGGCGGCCAGTCGATGGCGCGCTACATCACCGGTGCGACGCTGATGGGGTTCGGATCGATGCTGGCGGGCGGCTGCGCCGTCGGCGCGGGTTTGACCGGCGGAGCCGTATTCGCATTGACAGCGTGGCTCGCACTTTTCTCGATGTGGGTCGGCGCAGGTGTGACCGACTGGCTCGTCGATCAGGCCGGCGAGATGGCGCCGGCGGAGGCGGCGTGCGAGCCAGATAACCGCAAGGCGGGCGAAATCGCCGCCGCACGTCCGGTGTTCGTTGGTGGCGTCTCGCATGTTGTCTCAGGTGCCGCGCCGATAGGTGCGCCCATACCTGCGGCAACGCGATTGGTGCCTGCGGAGTAGCCGATACCACAGCCTGATCGGCCCGAGATCGCGTTCATGTTTGGCGGAAACATGAATGCGATCCAGTACCTCGTTTCCAGCATGTTTTGCACGCTGAACCGCTGCACACTTCAGCCAAACATGCCCTAGTTCGGGAAGTGGATGAGGATCTGCGCCTTCAGCAACCACGGGAAGAAAATCTTCAGGATCTGGCCGCCAATCCACATCACCGCCGTCAGGAGAATGAGTGCTGGTATCGCCGCGATGACCGCCTTCAGAAAGAAGCTGACGAGATGTAAGAACGGGACGTCGAAGCGCTGGACGGAGGCGGGCATCAGGGGTTCGGCTAGGGGAATGTATGCGCTGTCAGGCATGGCATAGAGGGTTGTTCCATTCTGCTGCTTCTGCTGCGCGGGTATCGGACCTGCCATTGCAGGCTCGGCCATGCGCGCATGTCCTATCGGCAATTTCTCGCGCTCCGCCTGGGCACGATCGGCTGCTTCACGTTCACGCGCTTCGCGTTCGCGTGCCTCCTTTTCACGCCGTAGCGTGCGCGGCAGGTCGTCGGGTCCGTCATCTGCTGTCAACGGATAGCTCATAATTCTGATCCCTCGCGGTTCCGTATACGCATCGGCCGTCAACACGATCTCCACGTTCGTGACGTTCCGTTGTCGCTGTCGCGCCGCCCACCGTCGCTGGGAGGTTATGGCAAAATCTTTCGTTAGGGACTTGGTGTTTCGCCATGGGTAATCGAAGTATTTCCCACGGAAGCAATACTGTTCTAATGTCCCTGCATCCTGCCAAGCGGGGAACGAATCGCTCCCCGCGCCTCACTGCAAACGTACCCTGACACTGCTGGTATTGCCAATTTGCGCCGCGATTTTGACGTGGAGGTGCTTTTGACCGAATTGAAGGGGCTGGTTCGGACAATTCCGGACTATCCAAGGCCCGGAATTCTGTTCCGAGACGTGACGACGCTGCTGGGCGATGCGCAAGGGTTTAAGGCTGCCATCGCGCAGATGGCCGAGCCGTGGCGTAACCGGCCAGTCGATGCGGTCGCTGGGATCGAGGCGCGTGGGTTCATCCTGGGCGGAGCGATCGCCGACAGGCTCGGATGCGGCTTCATTCCAATTCGCAAGAAGGGGAAGCTGCCGTGGAAGACCATCGGGCAGGACTATGCGCTCGAATACGGTGTCGACGTCATCGAAATGCATGAGGATGCGTGTCGCGAGGGTGAACGCATTCTGGTCGTCGATGATCTTATTGCGACGGGGGGGACAGCCGAGGCTGCAGTGAAGCTCGTTCGCCGCTCCAAAGGCGAAGTTCTTGGTGCCACTTTCATTATCGACCTGCCCGATCTGGGCGGGATGGCGAAGCTCGCGGCTCTGGGTGTGACTGCCCAGGCGCTGATGGCGTTCGAGGGACATTGATGGACGACAAGAGCGTCAAGAAAGCAAAGAAGAAAAAAATCAAACTGGTCACGCCGGAGCTGATGCAAAGTGCGATGGAACGGTTACGTGCGTGGCAGATGGACCAGGAAGGCGATTTCACGTGCCCCAACTGCGACGCGCCGGGATTGAAGATCAGGGACCGGTCCGCACGTCCGCACGCCGAGTGGTACGTGATGAAATGCGCGGCATGCGGCCTGGATGATGCGATCCAGATTCCGATGGTCTCGCATCGACCACCTGCCTAGATCGGGCCGGATGTTGATTGAGTAACGTCTGGCCGTAGTGGCCTGCTCCATCATCGTGTTTGAGAGCCTCAATCGCGGCTTCGACGGACGCGCGACCGCTTCAGTCACAAGCGATCAGGCTCTTGGCGTGAGTTGTCGGCACCAATATACACGCACCAGTGCTGGCGAGGCTGCACCATGACTGATGATACTGCGACGCGTACCAAGCTATTAGCAGGCGAAGCGGATCAAGACGACGGTTCGGCATTTCGCACGGCATATAGAGGCAGTTTTGTGGGGCTCCTTGCCTGGGAAGACGCGACCGGTGTTTTTAATGCCGTGCGAACAGCTCCTGCCTGCTGGTGGATCTACGATACGCGCGCGACCCTGCCGGAAGAACCCGAGCATGCAGAACGTCTGGCAAAACGCATCGATGAGATCGAGCAGTTCCTGCGCCGGAATCACAAGGCTGACTACTGTGGTTTCGTCTATGTCGACGACAAGATCTTGCCGCGGCTCATCAAGGTGTTCGATCCGCGCAATGCCAGCTCGTGCAGTCTTGGCAGCCCGGTGCCGGTATTTACGATATCGCGCTTGAGACCTGTTGCGCTGCCGCTCGGCGAAGGTGCATGCAAGGTCAACGGCGGTGCGGCCGGCGAGACAGAGGGCGAGACGAGCCTCATGCATCGCATCCTGAAGAGGCTGACATGAAGATCGATGGCAAGGCAATGCGCACGATCTGGCCGGGTGCCGACGGGCGCTCCGTGGAGATCATAGATCAGACGAAGTTGCCGCACGTGTTCGAGATCGCCCGGATCGACACACTCGAGCAGGCCGGTGTGGCGATCAGGACGATGCAGGTGCGCGGTGCGCCGTTGATAGGTGCGACGGCGGCTTACGGATTGGCAATCGCGTTGTTGCAGAACGCTTCCGACGAAGCCATGACGCGCGCCTGTGCACACCTGCTGGCGCAGCGGCCGACGGCCGTCAACCTGCGGTGGGCGCTCGACGAGATGTCGCGCGTTCTGAAACCTCTGGCGCCGGGCGATCGTTCTGCGGCGGCCTGGGCGCACGCGGGCAGAATTTCGGATGATGATGTGGAGGCATGCCGGCTGATCGGCATCAACGGTCTGGCGCTGATCGAGGAAATTGCCAAACGCAAGGCCCCCGGCGAGCGCGTCAACATCCTCACGCACTGCAACGCGGGGTGGCTGGCGTGCGTCGATTGGGGAACGGCGACCTCTCCGATCTATCACGCGCATGATGCGGGGCTGCCCGTGCATGTGTGGGTGGACGAGACGCGCCCGCGCAACCAGGGAGCCGCGCTCACCGCCTATGAGCTTGGCGCGCACGGGGTGGCGCATACGATCATCGTCGACAACGCGGGAGGGCACTTGATGCAGCGCGGCGCGGTCGATCTCGTGATCGTCGGGACCGATCGCGTTGCAGCCAACGGTGATGTGGCCAACAAGATCGGAACCTATCTGAAAGCGCTTGCAGCCCACGACACGGGCGTGCCGTTCTACGTAGCGCTCCCGGCCTCGACGATCGATTGGTCATGTGATGATGGCGCCAAGATCGAGATCGAGGAACGGCCCGCGAGCGAGGTGCTGCAGATGGCGGGACGGCGCGTCGGCGGAGGCGTCGAGACCGTCGATATCGCGGCTCCCGGATCACCAGCCGCCAATCCGGCCTTCGACGTTACGCCAGCGCGGCTCGTCACCGGTCTCATCACCGAGCGCGGCATCACGCCATCGACACGTGAGGGCTTGTTGCATCTCTATCCGGAACAGCGCGGAGCATCGTCATGAACGCGTCGCGACGCGGAACAGCTCCGGCTCGAACGGATGACGAGATGGCACTGCGCGAGGCCGTGATCACCACCGCGCTGACAATGAGCCGTTCCGGGCTGTCGCCAGGACGCTCAGGCAATGTGTCGTGCCGGTTCGAGGACGGCATGCTGGTAACGCCGTCAGGCCTCGCCTACGAGACGCTAACGCCGCGTGAGATCGTGTTCGTGGCGGCGAACGGCATGGCGGAAAAGGATGCGCCGCTGCCTTCGAGCGAGTGGCGGTTTCATCTGGCGGCATATGCGGCGCGGCCGGATATGCATGCGGTGGTGCACACGCACTCGCTCAATGCCACGGCGCTCGCTTGTGCGGGCAGGTCCATACCGGCCTTCCACTACATGGTGGCCCTTGCTGGCGGGAACGACATTCCGCTTGTGCCATACGCGACGTTCGGAACGGCGGATCTTGCCCGGCATGTGGCGGATGGCCTGTCACGTCGCGCGGCGTGTCTCATGGCCAATCATGGACAGATCGCAGTCGGCGTTTCGCTCGATGCGGCGCTGGAGCTGGCGTTGGAGGTGGAGGCACTGGCGGCTCAGTACATCAAGGTCCTTTTGCTGGGCGAGCCGGTGCTGCTGGCCGATGACGAGATGGAGCGGATGGTGGAGAGGTTCCGCGCTTACGGCCGCAATGCACAGGCTTGGACGGACAGGCGCTGAGCGGCGAATCGAGAAGGGGGCGCGTGAGCTGCGTTCCTGTCTCAACGTCGCCGGTTCAGAAGGCTCGATATGTGCCGGTTTCGATAGCCGCTTTGCCAATGGCCATTCGAGCGGGACCATGGACCCGGGTGACTTGAATTGCCAGGGTCGAGGCTGCGCAGGAGCAGCCAGCCGGCAATGAAGCCGCCAATGTGCGCCCACCAGGCGACGTTGTGGCCGGCGCCGGGCACGAACAGTTGCGAGGTTCCCTGAAGCACCTGGATGAAAAACCAGATTCCGGCGAAGACGAGCGCTGGGACGTAGAAGAAAACGGGGATGATGACGAGCAGCACGAGGACCTTGATCCAGGCGTAGGGAAAGCGCGTGGCATAGGCCGCAATGACGCCGGCAATGGCGCCGGAAGCGCCCAAGACAGGGATTGGCGAGGTGGCGTTGAAGACCGCATGGGCGATGCTGGCGACGATCCCGGAGCTCAGATAAAGCACGATAAAACGCATGCTGCCGAGGCGCTCCTCCAGCGCGGGGCCGAAAATCCATAGAGTCCAAAGGTTGGTCGCGATGTGGAAAAGACCGCCATGGAGGAACGTGTTGGTAAGGAACGGCGAGATGTCTGCCGGATTGAGGCCGGCCTGCGCTCCCCAGGATGGATAGAAATAGCGGCGCGGGACGAGGGCATGCTCAAACAGGAATCGCTGCAGCTCGCCGGCATCCAGGCTCAATTCGTAAAGGAACGTCAGTATATTGATGGCAATGAGCCCGACCACCACCGTGGGAAAGCGCTGCCAGGACAGTGTGTCGCGGATTGGAAACATGCGGCGGGCACTCAATTTTCACGCAGATCGGGAGTTGCAGTGCGGCGCTGACAGGCGGCGTTGCAGGCGATCGCGGGTTGCCATCCAGATTGAACCATCCCAGGCAGAGGAAGGTTGCGACAATTTTGCCTGATGTGGCGAGGTGGACGCGTGACTGATGGAAATCAAGGCGTGTGTACCAGTTCCCCGCCTAGTATTATCATTGTGGCGTTCAGCTCATTAATGCGATCACTTCGTCGCGATCTGAACGATGCTGGTTAACTTTATGAAATTCGTATGTTTCAGACCGATGTCGGCATTGCGAACCAGCCGCAAAGACTGCAGCGCGCCGCTCGATCATCACACGCGCATTGTCGGCAACGCCATCAGGGCATGGCATTACATTTTCGAGCCATTGGGCGCATTGACTTTGCGATATTGTTGACTTTGCGATATTGCAATGTCCTGATGCATCTAAAGAAGAAAATAAATTCGTACGCCGACGCATGCGATCGATGCCGGGCGGCCGAAAAGATGATCCGATCAGAGGAAACAACCAAAGGGAGTGCCTGAGATGGCCAATATCGTCGTACTCGGCGGCGGAATCGGCGGCATGTCGGCTGCCTATGAAGCCCGGGCCATGCTGGGCCGCAACCACACGGTCACGCTGGTTTCCAACCTGCCGTACTTCCAGTTCACGCCCTCCAATCCATGGGTCGGTGTGGGCTGGCGCGTTAAGTCTGACATCACCATCGAATTAGCACCGCTGATGGCCAAACATGGCATCAAGTTCACGTCGGCCGGCGCCAAGCAGATCAAGCCCGACCAGAATGCGATCGAGCTCAACGACGGCTCGACGGTCAACTACGACTACCTGATCATTGCGACCGGCCCGGAGCTGGCATTCGACGAGATCGCGGGTCTCGGGCCCGAGCAACACACGCAGTCGGTCTGTACGGTCGATCATGCGACGAAGGCCCACGAAAAGTGGGATGAGTTCTGCAAGGATCCTGGCCCGGTCGTCGTCGGCGCCGTGCAGGGCGCGTCCTGTTATGGGCCAGCTTACGAGTACGCAATGATCATGGAGACGGATCTGAGAAAGCGCCGTCTGCGCGACCGGGTTCCGATGACGTTCGTGACTTCGGAGCCTTACATCGGGCACCTGGGGCTCGGCGGCGTCGGCGATACGAAAGGTATGCTCGAATCCGAAATGCGCGAGCGGCATATCCGCTGGATCGTCAACGCGAAGGTGGATCGCGTCGAAGGCGGCGTCATGCACGTCACCGAGTTCAACGAGGACGGCAGCGAGAAAAAGAAACACGAACTGCCGTTCAAGTACTCAATGATGCTGCCGGCATTCCGCGGCGTGCCTGCAACCCGCGGCATCGAGGGGCTCGGCAATCCGCGCGGCTTCATCATTGTCGACAAGCACCAGCGTAATCCGAAGTATCCCAACATCTTCGCCGTCGGCGTGTGCATCGCCATTCCGCCGTACGAACAGACTGCGGTTCCCGTCGGCGTGCCGAAGACCGGCTACATGATCGAGAGTATGGTGACGGCCGCAGTGGAGAACATCAACGACCTGGTGCATGGCAGGCAGCCGCACAACGTGCCAACGTGGAGTGCCTTGTGCCTCGCCGACTTCGGCGACAAGGGTGCGGCTTTCGTTGCCCAGCCGCAAATCCCGCCGCGCAACGTCAACTGGTCGGCGGAAGGCGTATGGGTGCACTACGCCAAGGTCGCCTTCGAGAAATACTTCCTGCGCAAGATCCGCAAGGGTACGACCGAGCCATTTTATGAAAAATACGTGCTCGGGATGATGAATATCAAGAAGATCAAGACTCCGGCGGAGTAGTTTCCGGGGGTCGGCCCATCGCGAGCCGCACTGGAGTGCCCTTCGCCGCGGCATTTCACCTTCCCAGGCGATCCATTGTCTAAGACCCGCGCGAGCTCTCGTGCGGGTCCTTTTTTTCGATCGTGAACGGCGTTATCTGCGCGTCGATGGCGGGACCAGGCGATTGGTGATGGAGCCGCTATCTGCAGGTGCGCGATGGATATAGTCGTGGATGGGGGAGCCCGGCTCCGCGTTGCCCGGTGAAGGGGCTTTGCGGGGAGGTTGGGGAACCGGGTGCAAATTGGTTCCCGAATCGACGAGCGGACGCTGGGGCCGGTTTTTGGATGGATTATCGGCCAGAACGCCGCCTGCCGAAAAGGCACAAAGGCAGACGAGCGCCAGAGCGCCGAGGGCTGCTCGGGCGGAGGCTGTCGTTCTCGAAATAGTCCGGCTCATGGGCTAGAAATGGCGCGGGGCGGCCTCGAAAACAAGAGCACTTCTGGGACTCTCAGGACGCCTCTGGCTCATCGCGGAAATAGGGCTCGACCTGGCCCTTCAGCTTGATGGTCAGAGGATTACCCTTGCGGTCTCGTGTCTTTCCGGCGGCAATCCTGATCCAGCCTTCCGAGACGCAATATTCCTCGACATTGGTCTTCTCGATGCCGTTGAAGCGGATGCCGACGTCGCGGCGAAGAACCTCTTCATCGTAGTGAGGGCTCGCCGGATCGGTAGAAAGGCGGTCGGGAAGATCGTCTGCCATGGCGTTGTCAGATCCTCAACATGGCGAGCCCATGCGGCCCGAATTGGATTTATGGCTCAATGCAGTCGGGACGGGTCAGTTGGCGAAGCGGAAGTGCATCACGTCGCCGTCGTGGACCACATACTCCTTGCCCTCAAGCCGCATCTTGCCAGCTTCCTTGGCGCCGGCTTCACCCGACAGCGTGACGTAGTCGTTGTAGGCGATGGTTTCGGCGCGGATGAAGCCCTTTTCGAAATCGGTATGGATGACGCCTGCGGCCTGCGGCGCTTTGGTTCCGCGGGTGATGGTCCAGGCGCGTGCCTCCTTCGGGCCGACGGTGAAATAGGTGACGAGGCCGAGCAGCTTGTAGCCGGCGCGGATCAGCCGGTTGAGCCCCGGCTCGTCGAGGCCAAGATCGGACAGGAAGGCTTCACGCTCTGACGGATCGAGACCGGCAAGCTCGCTTTCGATCTTGGCGGAAATGACGACGGCCTCGGCTCCCTCGGCGCTGGCGCGCTCGAAGACCCGCGTGGAATAGGCGTTGCCATCTTTGGCGGAGGCCTCATCGACGTTACACACATAAAGGACCGGCTTGGAGGTCAGCAACTGGAGCATGCGCCATGCCTGCTCCTCTTCCGCTGAGATGTCCGCGAGGCGTGCGGGCTTTCCCTCGCGCAACAGCACGAGAGCCTTCTCGATCAGCGCTGCCTGGGCCTTTGCTTCCTTGTCGCCGCCCTTGGCACGCTTCTCCAGGCTGGTGAAACGCTTCTCGCAGCTTTCCAGATCCGCCAGCATCAGCTCCGTCTCGACGGTTTCGGCATCGGAGAGCGGGTCGATGCGCCCTTCGACATGGGTGATGTCTTCGTCCTCGAAGCAGCGCAGGACGTAGGCGACGGCATCGACCTCGCGGATGTGAGACAGGAACTGATTGCCGAGCCCTTCGCCCTTGGACGCGCCGCGGACGAGACCGGCGATATCGACGAACGTCAGGCGCGTTGGGATGATCTCTTTGGAGCCGGCTATCGCCGCAAGCTTCTCCAGGCGCTCGTCGGGAACGCCCACTTCGCCGACGTTGGGCTCAATGGTGCAGAAGGGATAGTTGGCAGCTTCCGCCGCGGCGGTCTGCGTCAGCGCATTGAAGAGGGTCGACTTGCCGACGTTCGGCAGGCCAACGATGCCCATCTTAAAACCCATGTGATCACTGCTTTCCGTAGTGCGCGCCGCGGCAGGCTGGTTCGCGCGGCAGGAGTGGTGCGGGCCTCGCCCGTGCGGCGAAGCTCCGAGGATTGTCCCGGGCTCTATAAAGTCATTTGCCGCTCAACGGAAGCGGGCCAGCGCGAAGGCGGAATAGCGCTCGGTCGACGGCAGGTTCGATGCCGAATTGAGCGCGTCGGCCAGCGCCTCTGCGAGGTCGACTCCCCAGGCGGCCCGCCGCACGGCGATGACCAGGAACGGGCGCTGCCAACTGGTCTCATTGGTGTCGCAGGCCTCGCATGGCTGCTGGTACTGGCCGAGATTGAGCGTCCACAAGGGCATCCGATCCTCTGAGATGGCGGACAGCCAGCGTGCGGTCTGCTCGGCACGCCGGCCGGCGCGATGCTTCTCCTCGGAGGGATCGCCTTCTTCGCTGGCCGTGCCGACAGCGATCAACTGCTTGGCGTTTTTCAGGCGCACACGTACGTGCGGATCAAGGATGATGTCTTGCACCTCATCGCCGGTCAGCGGCTGGTCGTTGCGGGTCAGGCGTTCCGTGGAGCCGCGCTCCCACGTGAAAGTCTTGTCGGCAACGATCAGATCGAAGTCGGCACGGCGGCCGGCGCTGTCGAGGCCGGCTACGACGTACGCGCGGGTAAATGGGCTCAGACGCTCGGCGGAGATAAGCGGTCTCAGGAACTTGCTGCGCGCGCGGGCATCGTAGGCGTCCCAGGCGACCCAGGCACCTACAGAGGCGATGAGGGCTGTGGCGAGCATCCGGCCGGCCAATTCACCACCGTGGGAAAAGAGCCTCCGCATCCAGCCGATCCGTTCCCACCATCGATAGGCGACCAGCGCGCCAGTGCGGCGATCGCGCTCCTCGTTATGGCGGTCGATATGCCTTGCCACGTCGTTGCTCCGTGTTGCCTGCGCCGGCCGGTCTCAGCGCAAGGCGGGGGATCTGCGCGGTCGCCGTCCTTTCCGCCGCTAGTTGTTCAGTTCACCCGTTGCCTGCCGCTCAGCTTTCCCCTTTCCGTGACGACAGCCACTTGGCGAGATTTTCAGCCAGTGCGCTTTTGCGCTTGGCATTGCGCTCACCAGCAGGGTGGCGATTGGGTTGCGTTTCCGATGCAACCTCGCGGGGGTTGGTTTGGTTATCATCTGCGGCGCCCGGCACCGGCCGCTTTCCGGCACGACCCGTTCCGGGGCGCGGCGACACTACCGAGGATGAGCCGTTGTCGCCACCCCCTTCGATCTGCAACTCTTTTGCGACATCGGTCAAAAAGCGGGCATGATCGCCGTGGGCGAGGCGGGGCGCGGCCTTGGCGATCGCGGCGAGCATCGGCTCGACCCAGATGCGGTCGGCTTTGGCAAAGTCGGAGAGGACGAAGTTGGCGACAAGGTGTTTCTGGCCGGGGTGCCCGACGCCAATACGGACGCGCTGATAGTCGTTGCCGCAATGCGCCGTGATGGAGCGCAGACCGTTATGGCCGGCGTTGCCGCCGCCGGTCTTTACTTTGAGCTTACCGGGCGCAAGATCAATCTCGTCGTAAAACACGACTGTGTCGGCCAGCGCAATCTTGAGGAACCGCATGGCCTCGCCAACCGAGCGGCCGCTTTCGTTCATGTAGGTCTGTGGCTTGAGCAGGAGAATGCGTTCGCCCGAGATCTCGCCATCGGCAGCAAGTGCCTGGAATTTCTTCTTCCAAGGACTGAAGCCGTACTGGGACGCGATGGCGTCGATGGCCATGAAGCCAACGTTGTGGCGGTTGCCCGCGTACTGGGCGCCGGGGTTGCCGAGACCGACGAACAGTTTCATGGCTCAGGCTCCCGAACGTCCGGCCGGCGCACGTCGTGGGGACATGGCCGGCCGTCCTGATCGTCGTTACTTCTTGGCAGCCGGAGCGGCGGCCTTGCCTGCGGGGGCCTTGGCGTCCGTGGCCGTTGCTGCGGCAGCCGCGGCCTCGCCCTCCTCGCCGCCATCATCCTTGAGGCGGCCGGCGATGGTGGCAATCGTGAAGTCGCGGTCGGAGATCGTCGGCGTCACGCCTTCGGGCAGCGAAACGGCCGAGATGTGGATCGACTGACCGATGCGCGAGCCTTCCAGGTTGATCTCGAAGAACGCCGGGATACGGTCGTAAGGGCAGAAAACCTCAACGTCGTGGCGCACGATGTTCAGCACGCCGCCGCGCTTCAGGCCCGGCGAGAGGGCATCGTTGGTGAACTTCACAGGTACGTGGATGCGGACCAGACCATCTTCGGCGATGCGCAGGAAGTCGGCATGCACGGGGGTGTCGCGGACGGGGTCGAGCTGCAGGTCGCGGGCGATCACGCGGTGCATGTCGGAACCGACGTTGATCTCGAACACGGTGGAGGTGAAGTGACCCTTCAGGTACTGCTTCCACAGAGTGTTGGAGTCGATCGAAATCGACACCGGCGGCTTCTTGGCGCCGTAAATGACGGCGGGGATCTTTCCTTCACGGCGTGCTTGGCGTGCGGCCCCCTTGCCGACACGATCGCGCGCCGTGGCGTCGAGCTTTACGGGCTCTTGTGCCATGGCTTTGTTTCTCCAACTAAAAAAGGGCTCCGGTGAGCCCATGTCCATCCGCCCCGGCCTCCAAGGGTGCCGAGCGGTGCCTCAGCGGATGTGCTGAGATGGCCTGCTTATAGGGGCAAGCGACGATTTGGGCAACCGGGTGCGGCTCATCGCGCCGGGGCTTTATCGAGGGAACAGCTTCAATAAAACAGGCTGGATACGCTTTCCTCGCGGCTGGTGCGCAAGATCGCCTCTCCGATCAGCGAGGCGATCGGGAGGACGCGGATGTTTTTCGTCGCGCGTACGGCCTCGGTCGGCTCGATTGAATCGGTGATGACGAGGGACTTCAGGCGCGAGTTCTTGATGCGGCTCACCGCACCGCCAGAAAGCACGCCATGCGTGATGTAGGCATGGACCTCGGTTGCGCCGTTCTTCAAAAGCGCCTCAGCGGCGTTGCAGAGCGTGCCGCCAGAATCGACGATGTCATCGATCAGGATGCAGCGCATGCGATCGACGGCGCCAATGACGTTCATGACCTCCGATTCTCCGGGGCGCTCGCGGCGCTTGTCGCAGATGGCAATGGGAGCATTGATGCGCTTGGCCAGCGCACGGGCGCGGACGACGCCGCCGACGTCAGGAGAGACCACCACAGTCTGGTTCTCGGGAAAGCGGTCCTGAATGTCGCGAGCGATGATCGGGGCTGCGAACAGATTGTCGGTCGGGATGTCGAAGAAGCCTTGGATCTGGCCGGCGTGCAGATCGAGGGTGAGGACGCGATCGACACCGGCGCGTTCGATGAGGTTGGCGACGAGCTTGGCGGAGATGGGGGTGCGGGGGCCCGGTTTGCGGTCCTGGCGGGCATATCCGTAATAGGGGACCACTGCGGTGATGCGGCGCGCGGAGGAGCGCTTCAACGCATCGATCAGGATCAGCAGCTCCATTAGGTTGTCATTTGCCGGGAACGAGGTCGACT
The DNA here is from genome assembly GCA_036768475.1 of Hyphomicrobiaceae bacterium. Classification (GTDB taxonomy): domain Bacteria; phylum Pseudomonadota; class Alphaproteobacteria; order Rhizobiales; family Hyphomicrobiaceae; genus JAEUMD01. The sequence goes on from DAIPMW010000025.1 coordinate 18,382, forward strand.
GTATGACGAAGACGTCCTGGCCACGGACATTTTCCTGAACCTCGACGAAGATCTCCATATCGGCGAAACGCTTCACCTGGGTCTTGGCGAGGGGAACCTTGAGGTAGCCGGCGATCGCTTCGGCCAAAGGGCGGTTTGAATTGCCCGCGACGAGCTTCATGGTCGGACCACCGCTTCTGCCTTCTCCACGCGCGTCAAAGGGCATATGACCGCTCCACGACAGTTATTTGCGCGGTGTCTAGCAATTGGGCCCGGGCGTGTAAACGGCCCGGGCCCAATTGGCTGTCGAGATATGTATAGAGTCTGGTGAAGCATCGTTCGCGTGCCCCACCAGGGGGGCATCGTCAGTTCGTCTTCGGTATCAGCTTCAGGATGCCCTGAGCAGCAGCGGCGGCGGCGGCATCGGCGGTAGCACCCCAGGCACCGTCCAGAGCGCCAGCAGCGATCTCGTTCTTCTGAGAAACGGTGCCCACGGACTTACCCGTCGGATCCTTCACGTGCCAGTCGATCTTGATCGGCTGCTTGCCGTCCTTGGCCTGTCCGACGTCGACGACGCCCTCGACTCGATAGGAGCTGGTCCCGGCAGTCGTGGCCAGTGGAACGCCGTTCTTCGACAGCTCACGCTGCAGCGCACTGGTCAGCGAGATGCGGCCGTCGCCGGGCGCGCCTGTGACGCTGGGCACGAACGCATTGGTCGGTCCGCTGCTGATGCTGCCCGTGGTCGGCCCATTCGGCAATGCCGCCATGGTCCGCGGCGGCGCGGCGCGAGTCGCAGGAGCATTCGCGACCGGCGTGGCGGCAGCCGGTGCAGCACCGGCGGAGGGTGAGGCTTGCTTGGGCAGCCAGGTTGCGATCTGCGAAGCCGTCTTGCCGGAGATGGTGTCGATCACCTGCGCAGAAACGGACGCCCATGGATCGCGGTCGGCACCGGCGGCGACCATCTCCTCTCCGGTGATACGGTTGACGCGCTGGCCGGCCGGATCAGTAACGTCCCAGATGTAGGACACCTTCACGCCAGTCTTCTCGCGTGCGGAGACGACGTAGCCGCGCAGCGTGTAGTCCGTCTTGTCAGTGGCGTCCTTGGCGACAGTGATATTCTGTTTGGCCAGCGCGCCCGACAAGCTGGACTGCATCTGTTTGGCAACCGATTCAGGCGCTCCAATAACCGGCGCCACAGCGAGTTTGGCGGCTGTGGCGGGCGCAGTCGGTGACGCCAACTCGGTCGCGGGCGATGTGGACCCTGCCGAACCGAGGATGCTGGTGCCTGTCTCGCAGCCTGCGAGACCCAGGCCAGAGATCGTGATTATGCTGGCGAACGCGACGGATTTCAGATACCGACGCGCCGCTGCAGCAGCATAAATGGTCGTCACGACGACGTCCCCCTTATTTATGACCCGCTGTTTGATCCGGCGGCCGTCGTACTTACTTTGCGGCCAAATCATTATCCCTCGAACAACCGGTACGCACCCGCTCATGAATTAGCCAGCCGGCTTGGCCGATGTCCACCCTCCGCCGACGAGAGTCCTCAATTCTGAGCCTTCGCAACGCGGTTCCGGCATGAAAGTTTGTGGATTGTGCAACTAAGCCACGAGAATGGCGGAGATTTGGCGACCGTAATCGGGCTCTTTGCGGTGGCATGAGCGACGATAAGAGAAGAATCGCGATTCGTTTTCGTAGGTGCACGCGGTCACGCTCTCGGCAGACAACAAGCCGAGGCCGCCAAGGCGCGCCATGACGTAGCCGGGCAGGTCGAAACGCGATCTGGCCTGCGTGGAAGGTTTCGAGAAAAAACGAGCATTATCAAGGCTGAGTTCTAAGAGTTCGGCTTCGAATTCGGGGCCGACCTCATAGGCTCTGGGGCCGATGCAAGGGCCGATCGCCGCCAGGATGCGCTCCCGCCGGGCGCCGGCCTGCTCCATCGTGGCGACTGTCGCTTCCAGGATGCCGCCGACGGCGCCGCGCCAACCGGCATGGGCGGCCGCGACGATCCTGGCCTGCGGGTCGGCGAAGAGGATGGGGCAGCAGTCGGCGGTCAGTGTACCGACGACGACGCCAGGCGTCACGGTGACGACCGCATCGGCCTTGGGCAGGTTGGCCGGGTCCTGAGGCCCGGTGACGATATGGGCGGTGGCCGAATGCGTCTGGTAGAGGGTCACGACCGGCGCTTCGGGTCCGCCCAGTGCAGAGGCAACGCGGCGGCGGTTCTCCAGAACCTTGTCGCGGTCGTCATTGGAACCAAGCCCGCAGTTGAGGCCGGCGTAAAGCCCGGTCGATGCGCCCCCATCGCGGGTGAAGAAGCCGTGGCGAATGCCCGGCACGCCTGCAAGTGACTGCGCAACAATGGGACTGGATTTTTGTTCGCTATGCAACTGATGGCAGCTCCGATCAAAGGCGTGGGTACGTTAGCGAAACCGACATGCGTCGAAACGCCAGCATGCCGGCTGAAAATTCAGCAACCGATCCGTTCTCTGCCAGGGCGATAGCCTTCGCAGAGTGGTCGATCCCCAGGATAAAGCCATTGCCGATGTGGTGGCACAATTGGCGGCATGCAGCGCCGGGCCTGCAGCCGATCTCGAACACGCGCATCCCGGGCGCGTGCACATCATTCGCGAACCCTGGCGACCGATTTAAACCCAAGCAGATCTCAAAATCCAGGCAGGGCAGGCAAGCCCGCCGTGCGCACGCCGATCACCTTGAAGCGGCTGCCCATGCCGGGCACGGCCATCAGGCGGGCAACGCTCATTTCGATCTCGTGGGCCATTGCCGGGTTGGCGCTCATCAGGCGCGAGGCACGCTCCATGATGCCGAGGCTGCCGAGGAACTCCGCTTGCGTGACCGGGCCGTCGACGGTGGCCGGCGGACAATCGTCAGATACATCCTGCTCAAGCCAGAGTTTCACGTCGTTGAAGTTCACCTGGCAGGTAAGGTCCGCCTCGCCGGGGGAGGTGAGGGGATGCTCGTACATGTGATTGCGGACGGCCTGGAGGGTTTCAGACGCCACCTTCCGGTGCTGGCGGTGCGCCGGGTCGTAATGGCCATAGTCCAGGAACAGCCCCGCCCACGGCGCTTTTCGGAACATGCGCAGAATGTGCAGGACGCTCAGGTCTTGCGCTTCGAAGCAATCGCTGTCGCGAAGCTGCGGATTGGCAGCGAACAACTCTGCGTCGTTACGGACGTTATTATCATCGTCGCCGACCGTCGGAGATATCGAGACAAAGTCGAGACGTTCATCTTCCAGGCCGACAGCACGCAATTCGATTGCATTGTTTTTGACGAGATACTGCTGCACCGGACATGTATCGAGAAATTCGTTGGCGAGAAGGATCATCGGGACATCAGTGGGTACATCGCGAATGTGCTTGCTGAATGCGATGCGCTCGCGCGGTACGAACGGTGTGAAGCTCTCAGCAAGGTCATCCATCGGCACGACATCGAGGAGAATGAGCGAGGCCGCATCGAGAAACCCCGGCACGATGCGCGCCGCGCGTAATGCATCCGCCATCATGGTGCCGCGACCTGGTCCGAACTCGACGAGGTTGAAGCGTGCAGGCGATCCCATCTGCTGCCAGACCACCGCTGACCATAGTCCGATCAACTCACCGAAGATCTGGCTGATCTCCGGTGCGGTGACGAAGTCGCCTTTTGCACCGATTGCCTGCTTGTTGACGTAGTAGCCGTGCTCGGGATCAGTGAGGCAGGTCCGCATATATTCGACGACCGTGATCGGTCCCTCGCGGCGGATCTGCTCCTTCAGCTTCCGCGCTAGCGGCGTGTTGCGGCGGGCATTGGCATCGTAGGGCAAGTCGCTCATCGCGTCCCCGTGCCGGATGCCGTGATCTCACGTGCGGCGACGACCTTGGCACGCCACATCAGGAACGCCCCAAGCAGCACCATCGGGATCGAGTAGAGCATGCCGCGGGTGATCGGCACGCCCTCGAAGGGCAGGCCGTACTCCTCGATCTTGAAGATCTCGCAGAACATGCGGAAGACGCCATAACCGGCCAGGAACATGCCGACGGTAAAGCCAGGCATCCTCAACGAGCCGCGTTTCCAGATCAGCCAGGCGAGGATCGAGAACAGCACCGCGCCTTCAAGAAAGGCTTCGTAGAGCATGGCGGGGTGGCGAGGCTGAGGTCCATAGCCGGGGAAGGCAATGGCCCAGGGCACGTCGGATGGGATGCCGACAACCTCGGAGTTGATGAAGTTGGCGATGCGACCGAAGAATAGACCGATCGGAACGGCCGCCGTCACGACATCGGCGAGCGAGTGCATCGAGACCCTGCGCCAGATCGAGAACAGCCACATGGCGATGGTGACGCCCAATGCGCCGCCGTGGAAGGCCATGCCGCCCTGCCAGATTTTCAGGATCTCGACGGGGTGCGACAAATAGTAAGTGGGTTCGTAAAAGAGCACGTGACCGAGCCGTCCGCCGACGACGACGCCGAGCGTTACCACCAGCAGCACGTCGTCCATCATGGTTGCGGAGAATGGCGATGTATTGTTGCGCCACAGTCTGTCGGTGCTGACGAGGCGTTTGACGTACCACCAGCCGATGAGGAGCCCTGCCATATATGCGAGGCCGTACCATTTGACCGACAGTGGGCCGAGCGATATGGCGACTGGATCGATATCGGGATAGGGAATTGCGAGTAGCGTCACGCGCTGTCCTCCGGTTGCCGGTACGGGCTTCGAGAGGCCGACCGGGTGGGCGTGCGGTCCATCGATCCGCCGACGGCGGCACGTTTTGGCCAGTGCAGGACTCATGTCAAGCCACGCAGGTGCGGCCGCTGGTCCGATGTGGCCGGACGAATTGTGTCCCGACGCGCTTGATCCAACCGGCCTCAGCGGGCCATAGTCCGGGCCGATTACAACAGCGTGACGGCGCTGCCGGAAGGCTCCGCGGTTCGGGGCCCTGATGAGGCTTTGCCATGACCCAGACTTCAAATCCGCTTTTCGACGAGCTTGCGCGCATGATGACGGATGCAGCCGGCGCCGCGCAGGGCATGAAGCGAGAGGTGGAAACCTTGATGCGTTCGCAAGGCGAGCGGTTCCTGCGCGAGATGGATGTCGTATCCCGCGAAGAGTTCGAAGCGGTCAAGGCGATGGCGGAGAAAGCGCGTGCGGAGAATGAGGTGCTGGCAGCACGCATCGCAGCACTTGAGGCGGCTCTGGTGGGGCGCACAGCGTAAGGTGTGGCGTCTGCGCCTCTGCTGCTGGTCGGTGAATCGATTCCCGTTATGTCTCTGTTGCGCATTGTCGAGGATTCTCGGCGAACGTCCACAGCGTGACCGTGTATTTTGCTCCAAAGCCGCGAAATCCAACGAATTTGCGCTTTCAACGTGGACAAGCCGGGCGGGTCCTTGCGACTCATGGCCTGCTTCTGTTTTCGTCGCTCAGCCAGCGGTTACATAGCCAACTGGCGCAGATGACAGAAAGGGCAGGCATGGGCTCGGTGAATTCCAGCTTCGGGGGCAGCGCGAATCCGATTGACCTCATCGAGCAGTTGGCCAGCGCGCATGGCTGGGCCTGTGAGCGGGTGATGGACGACGAGCTGACTTTGGTGGTGACAGGCAGCTGGACTGATTATCAGGTGTCGCTCAACTGGCGCGGGGATCTGGAAGCCCTGCATCTGGCCTGCTCGTTTGATTTCAAGGTGCCTGACTATCGTCTCGGCGAGATGTACCGGCTGATCGCGCAGATCAACGAGCAACTGTGGCTCGGGCACTTCGATCTATGGGCCCAGGAGGGGCTCGTGATGTTCCGCCACGGCCTGTTGCTCAATGGCGCGCTAGCCACACCGCGCCAGTGCGAGACGCTGCTGAGCGTCGCTCTGGAAGCCTGCGAACGCTACTATCAGGCCTTCCAGTTCGTGGTCTGGGCGGGTAAGGAAAGCCGCGAAGCCCTCGTCTCGGCGATGTTCGAGACTGAGGGCCAGGCTTGAGGCCCATCCGGCGATCTGCTTCCATTTCCTGCTGATGCCCAGGGCCTCCCTCATCGCAGGGTGGACCATATGACCCTATCACTCGATGGACCGTTGCTGCTTGCGGGCGCCGGCAAGATGGGCGGCGCGATGCTGTCCGGCTGGCTGAAACGCGGGCTCGATCCGGCTCATGTCATCGTGCAGGACCCCGGACCGCCGGCCGAGGTGGCGCAACTGCTCAAAGACCACGGCATCTTGTCATCGTCGTCTATCGCGGATGCGCTCGAGGCTGCGCCTGCGGTGATCGTCGTCGCGGTGAAGCCGCAGGCGATGGATTCCGTGTTTCCTGTCCTTGCCAGACTTGCCGGGCCGAGGACGCTGGTGCTGTCGATCGCCGCAGGCAAGACAATTCAGAGTTTCGAGCGGCATCTTGGCGCGGGTGCCGCGGTAGTGCGGGCCATGCCCAATACGCCTGCCGCCATCGGTCGTGGCATCACCGTCTGCGTCGCCAATCGTCATGTCAGTTCCGGGCAGCGCGCGCTTGCCACATCGCTCTTAGAGGCAGTGAGCGAAGTGGGCTGGGTGGACGACGAGGCGCTGATGGATGCGGTGACGGCTGTTTCGGGATCGGGACCTGCTTATGTGTTCCTGCTGGCAGAGGTGCTGGCGGCGGCGGGCGTCGCGCAAGGGCTCGATCCTGAACTTTCGGCACGGCTTGCGCGGGTCACCGTGTCGGGTTCGGGTGAACTGCTGCGGCAGTCGTCCGAAAGCGCATCGCAGTTACGCCAGAACGTGACCTCGCCGGGCGGCACGACGGCGGCGGCGCTGTCGGTGCTGATGCGGGAGGGTAGTGGGTTGCCCGACCTGATGGCCGAAGCGATTGCTGCGGCGACGAAAAGAGGCCGCGAGCTGGCCGGGTGAACGGCGCGGTCTCGCGGCCTTCAGTTACGACGGTGCGGCGAGCCCTGGCGACTGGGGAAATCGACCCATACGGGCTCCGGCGTTACCGAACCGCTATGAGAGGTCAGGCGCGGCATCACAGGAGGTGAGATGCGGCACCCAACCCAACGGGAGCTGACACGTGGCAAGCGTCTGTTCCAGATCCCGTTATGATATATTATTACATCTAGTGCAAGGGCGAGCGCTGCAGCCTCACGGGAATGTGAGGGCAACCGGGGTAACCGAGGCATTTTGCGATTGCCGCAACGAGGCAGCCAAAGAAGCGCAGGCCAAAGTAGTGCCACGTGCATTTCTGACCCAACGCAGCGGGGCCCACTTCGCTCAAGCCCCCAGATCGCGTCATGTTTGGCGGAAACATAAGCGCCGATCCAACATTTTGTTTCGAGTATGTTTTTCACGCTGAACCGCTGCGCACTTCAGCTAGACATGCACTGGTATGCCGTGATGGCCTGTCGGCGCTCACCACGCAGTTGATGAGGAACAGCGGCAGAGCAATTTCTTGCCGCAGCGCGGGCCGCATTGTGGACCTCACCGCATCATCTCACTACTTCGCAGGCTCCCGGTTTTTGCACTCTCGCGCTTTACAATACAATTATTCTTGTATAGTTGAACTATGGACAACGACACCACCATCCGCACGCTTGCAGCGCTCGCACAGGAGCATCGGCTCGCGATATTCCGTCGGCTCGTGGCGGCGGGCGACGCCGGCCAGACTGCCGGGCAGCTTGCCGAAGCCGTGGGCATCGCCGCGCAGGGCCTGTCGTTCCACGTCAAGGAGCTGGAGCGCGCCGGTCTGGTCAGCGCCGAGCGCGAAGGGCGTTTCATCCGCTACCGGCTCGTAGTCGCGGCGATGCGCGATCTGCTGACGTTCCTTACCGAAGACTGCTGCGGTGGCCGCCCCGAACTCTGCGGCGGTCTTCCCGCATCACCTGCCGCTTGTTGTCCGCCGCCGGCGAAAGGGTCTCCTCATGTCAGCATCAAACGCAGATAGCTCGCGCGTCTATAACGTGCTGTTCTTGTGCACGCACAATTCGGCGCGCTCGATACTGGCAGAATCGATCATGAATCGATTGGGGGCGGGTCGCTTCCGCGGGTTCTCAGCGGGGTCCAGTCCTAAAGGACACGTCAATCCATTCGCCATCCAGTTGCTAGAGCAGCTCAACTACGACACGAGCGCGGTTCGCTCCAAGTCGTGGGATGAATTCGCTTTGGCCGGCGCTGCGAGAATGGATTTCGTCTTCACGGTCTGCGACAACGCGGCGAACGAGACCTGTCCGGTATGGCCGGGCCAGCCGATCAGCGCGCACTGGGGCGTGCCCGACCCGTCGGAGATGAAGGGCTCGGATGCGGAAATCGCGGCAGCGTTCGCAGACACACACCGCATGCTCTATCAGCGCATCTCGATCTTCACCAACTTGCCGATCGGGGAACTCGACAAGCTATCGCTGCAGCGGGAGCTGAAACGGATCGGGCGCGGTGCCGCAGCAGCAATTGAAACGCAATAAGGGCAAACAAGGTTCGATCATGAGCACTTTCGAACGCTATCTGACTTTGTGGGTGGCACTGTGTATTGCAGCGGGTATCGCCCTTGGCCACGCGATGCCCGGTTTGTTCCAGGCGATCGGTCGCGCGGAGGTGGCGCAGGTCAACTTGCCGGTGGCGGTGCTGATCTGGCTGATGATCATTCCAATGCTCATCAAGATCGATTTCGCCGCGCTCGGCGAGGTGCGGCGGCATTGGCGCGGTATCGGCGTGACGCTGTTCATAAACTGGGCGGTGAAGCCGTTCTCGATGGCGCTGCTCGGGTGGCTGTTCATCGGGTACCTGTTCGCGGACATGCTGCCGGCCGATCAGATCAACAGCTATATCGCGGGTCTCATTCTTCTTGCGGCGGCGCCGTGCACGGCGATGGTCTTCGTATGGAGCAACCTCTCGGATGGAGAGCCGCATTTCACGCTGAGCCAGGTGGCGCTCAACGACGTGATCATGGTGTTTGCCTTTGCACCAATTGTGGCGCTGCTGCTCGGCTTGTCAGCCATCACTGTGCCGTGGGAAACCCTGCTGCTGTCGGTGGCGCTCTATATCGTCGTACCGGTGATCATCGCGCAGGTGGTGCGGCGCGGCGTGCTTGCAAGCGGTGGAGAGGCTGGGTTGCAACGTGTGTTTTCGCGCCTGCAACCTATGTCTCTGGTCGCGCTGCTAACGACGCTGGTGCTGCTATTCGGTTTCCAAGGGGAGCAGATCCTGCGCCAGCCGATGGTGATCGCGCTGCTGGCCGTTCCGATCCTGATCCAGGTCTATTTCAATTCCGGGCTTGCCTACCTTCTCAACCGTGCGGCAGGTGAGGCGCATTGCGTCGCGGCGCCCTCGGCCCTGATCGGCGCGTCGAATTTTTTCGAGCTGGCCGTGGCGGCGGCGATCAGTCTGTTCGGCTTCGAGTCCGGTGCAGCCCTGGCAACCGTCGTCGGCGTGCTGATCGAGGTGCCGGTGATGCTGTCGGTCGTGGCGATCGTCAATCGGACGAAGACATGGTACGAGAGCGGGGTGGCGGTGCGCCGTCATATCGCATCGGTGCAACAAGGTGGCTGAGGCATCAGAGGGCATGAGCGTCACGATCTATCACAACCCGAAGTGCGGGACATCACGCAACACGCTGGCGATGATACGCGCCTCGGGCATCGAGCCGACGGTGATAGAATATCTCAAGGATCCGCCATCGCGCGAGACGCTGGTCAAGCTCATCAAGAAAATGAAGGCACGCCCGCGCGACATCCTGCGCCAGAAGGGAACGCCCTATGACGAACTGGGCCTCGGCGATATGTCGCTCAGCGATGAACAGTTGATCGATGCGATGATGGAACATCCGATCCTCATCAACCGGCCGATCGTGGTAACGAAAAAAGGCGCTCGATTGTGCCGGCCATCGGAGGTGGTGCTGCAAATTCTCGAAAACCCCGATATCGGCGCGTTCACCAAGGAGGACGGCGAGGTGGTTGGGGGCAAGGCTGTTGCAGCCAGGCTGGACAAGTAAAAGGCCGGAGCCATCGCGGGGAAACGCACACCTGCGCGTAAGTCGAAGTCGAGCAAGACCGCTGGCAAGCCTGCAGCCGCGAAGAAGGCCAAGCCCCGCATGGGTTGATTCCCCATGCTGCAGGTGCCCTTCTTCATTCAAACACGACAAACGACGTGAAGCAGCCGCCCTGGCAAACGGGCGCCAGAACGCTTACGTCAAATGCATAACAAGGTGGCTGGAGCGGGCCACCGCGAATTCGTCGTGTCCAGAGGAGATCCGAAATGACGGTTGCAGTGGTCGACCTTAGCGGTCCCAAAGGACGCATCATCGATGCAGCGCTGGCACTGGCGACAGAGCGGTCGTGGAGCAAGGTGTCGCTGCGCGACATCGCTGAGCGCGCGGGTATGGGCCTCGTGGAGATGCGTGATCATTTTGCCAGCAAGGGTGAGGTGTTCGCGGCGTTCGTCCGTGCCGTCGACGATGCGGTGCTCGCCGCGCGACCCGAGCACGGGGCGGACGATCCCAAGCGCGACCAGTTGTTCGAAATCGTGATGGCGCGGTTCGATGCGCTGGCGCCATACAAGACGGCATTGAAATCGATCTCTGCGGACGGATCCGCCGATCTGGCGCTCATCAAGGCGCTCGTCGCATCGCAGGCGTGGATGCTCGAGGCGGCCGGTATCGGTGCCGGCGGTCTGGATGGCGGCCTGCGGGTGGCGGGGCTGGCGACGGTCTATGCCTCCGTCTACCGGACGTGGCTCACAGACGACGATCCGGGGCAGGCGCGAACGATGGCGGCGCTCGACCGTCGCTTGCGGCGCGGTGAGCGGACGCTGGCGTCGCTCGATGGCATGGCGCGTGCGGTGCGCGATATGGGCGGGCGTGTGGTGTCCATGTGTTCGTCGGCCACTTCGTCAAGGCCGGAGCGGCGCGACCCCGAATCGGGATCACACGATGACGGATCGGCGGCTGCGGACGAGGCGCCGAGGCACGTTTGAAGAGAGCTTGCCATTGAGTGCTGCGCGGCTGTCCGGCTTCGACGGATGCCCGAGTGCGCGCCAATCAGCCGATCAGGCTCTAAAGCGGTACGGAAATGATCGCGCGCAAGCCGCCAAGTGAACTCTCGCCGAGCGTGATGTCGCCGCCGTGGCTCTTGGCGATGTCGCGCGCGATTGCAAGCCCCAGGCCGGTGTTGCTCTTGTCCTGGTTGCGCGCGTGGTCGATGCGATAGAACGGCTTGAAGACGTTGTCGCGTTCCGCCTCTGGAACGCCCGGGCCATCGTCGTCCACCTCGACCCTCAGCCACGGGCCTTCGGTGGCGGCGCGGATGATGATCTGGTCGCCGTAGCGTGCTGCATTGGTGACAAGGTTCGTAATCGCGCGTTTGAAGGCGTTTCGCTTCAACGGCACGATGAGGTCGCGGCTTCGCTTTCTCAGTTTCAGCTCGACGGGTGCGCCATAGGCATCGGCGTCGGTCTGGATCTCCTCCAGCAACTCGCGCACGTTGGTGGGGCGCGCCTCCTCGCCACCGTCCCCCTTGGTGAAGGCGAGATAATCCTCCAGCATATGCTGCATTTCGTTCACGTCGGCGCGCAGGGACTGCGCTTCCGGCGTATCGCCGAGCAGCGCCAATTCGAGCTTGAAGCGCGTCAGAACGGTGCGCAGATCGTGGCTGACGCCGGCGAGCATCGTCGTGCGCTGATCGACATGCGTTTTGATACGGTCGCGCATTTCGAGGAAGGCCTGGGCAGCCTGTCGCACCTCGCGCGCGCCGCGCGGCCGGAAGTCCTCGGGGATGGGTCGGCCCTTGCCGAACTCGTCGGCCGCGTCGGCCAGACGAAGGATCGGTCTGATTTGATTGCGCAGGAACAGGATCGCAACAGTCAGCAGGATGACCGACGTTCCGACCATCCAGAGCAGGAAGATATGGGAGTTCGACGCGTAGGTCTGCGTGCGCGTGGCAATGATGCGCAGGATGGCGTTGTCGAGCTTGATGCGGATCTCGACATGGCGCGACTGGCCAACCGTATCGATCCAGAACGGGCGGTTGATGCGCCTTCTGATCTCGTCGGACAGGGCGGCATCGAGCAGGCCGAAGAAAGGCTTGGGACGAGATTCAGGAAGGTCTCCGGCAGGCAGGAACTGAAGCGACAAGCCGAGCTTGTCGCGGGCCAGCTCAATGATGCTCGCCTGACTTGCCTCGCCGGTCGGTGCCTGGTCGTAGACCTGGATGAGTGCGGCGACGTCGCGTGCGGTAGCCTCGGACAGGCGGCGGGTCACGGCTTGCCAATGCCGCTCCATGAAGACGAAAGCGATCACGCCTTCGAGAACGACAATGGGCGCGATGATGATGATGAGGGCGCGGGCATAAAGGCCCTTGGGCATGGCGTCCGCAACCCATTGAGAGGGTCCACGCAGCGCACGGCGCAAGCGCGCGGAAACGGCGCGCAGCCATGCCGCGGTGCGGATGCCGTAGCGCGAGCGGGCCTTTTCATCAGATATGTCCGGCGTTACCGCCATCGTTGGGCTCTTGGTGCCTCATGCTCGCGGGGCCGTCGCAGGGCGTCATGTTCATCACGACGCGTGTGACCGGCAGCTCCGCCCCGCATGGCCGGAGACGCCGCCTCCTCAGTCGGTATAGAGGATATAGCCCTTTCCGCGAACCGTCTGAAGATAGACCGGATTGGAGGGATCAGCCTCGATCTTGCGGCGCAGGCGGTTGATCTGGACGTCGATGGCGCGCTCGGATCCTGTCGTATCGTCGCTGGAAAGCTCGTGGCGCTGGATCGGTGTCCCCGGCCGCTGGGCGAACTGGCGCAGGAGATCGCGTTCGCGCTCGGTCAGCTTGATTGTTTCGTCGTCACGTTTCAACTCGCCGCGCGAAACATAAAATACGTAGGATCCCATGCGCACTTCGTCGGCCGAGGCGCCAGGCGAAGGTGCGCGCCCGCGTCGCAGGATATTCTGTAACCGCAGCAGCAATTCCCGCGGCTCGAATGGCTTGGGCAGGTAATCATCGACACCGGCCTCTAAACCGGCGATGCGATCTTCCGATTCGGATCGGGCGGTCAGCATCAGGATAGGTACGCTCAAAGACGTTTTCAAATCCCTGGCGAGATCGAGGCCGTTCTCGCCGGGCATCATGACATCGAGCAGAATAATGTCGAAGGCCAGCCCGCGCATGGCCGCGCGCGCCGCCGCGGCATCGGCCGCCGGCGTCACCCGGAAGCCGTGTTCGGAGAGATAGCGCCGCAGGAGATCGCGGATCTTCTGATCGTCGTCGACGACCAAAACGTGCGGGGCATTGTCGGGCAGCGGTTCCCGCGCCGTTTCCTGGGCGGTGGTCATGTCCGATCCTGTCGTTGCTGTTCGATTGGCCCAAACGCCGCGCGCGCCTCCGGCCAGCGGATCAGCGCGTGGACGCGGTCGCGATCCTTCTCTGCGATCATGGCGAAAAGAAATCGCTGCGTTGCAGCGTCGGCGCCAGGTCCGGCCTGCTCCAGGGCCTCCTCGATGCGCCGGATCTGCAGACTGGCGAGCTTATTAGCGAGCTTGATGCCCTTCGGAGTGACATAGAGCAGGCGCTGGCGGCGGTCCTCCTTACCGGAACGCTGGGTCACGAAACCCTCGTCAATCAATTGCTTGAGGACGCGCGCAAGGCTTTGTTTGGTGATCTTGAGGATGTGCAGGAGGTCGGCGACGCGCAGGCCCGGGTTGCGGTTGACGAAATGCAGTACGCGATGATGTGCTCGACCGAAGCCATACTGCTCCAATACCTTATCGGGATCGTTGATGAAATCGCGGTAGGCGAAGAACAACAGCTCCGCGCAGGCAATCAGGCGGTCGCGGTACTCAGCTGCGAATTTATCGTCCATATTGGCCCCGGTTTGGGGGACACCATTTCGCTGTCTCATCGGAGGCTCTACGGAAGACCTGAAATTTACGTCAGTTATGTTGACTTATTTGCAACTGATTGATAGTCGTGGCAAGTCATTTTGAGCAAGGAAATGAGCGGCTTCGCATCGGAATTGCCGCCCGTGTTGCCGTTGGCGGCGTCTGTGGTGCGGATATGCAGGGACTGCTGCGGTCTACCGCGCCGCCGGAAGGTGCTCCCGGGGTTTGAGGAAAGCAAGGCATGGCCGAAATCGTTCCCTATCACGACCGCGACGGTGTCATCTGGATCGACGGAAAAATGGTGCCATGGCGGGAGGCGAACGTCCATTTCCTGACCCACGCCCTGCACTACGCCAGTGCCGTTTTTGAAGGGGAGCGGGCTTACGATGGCGAGATTTTCAAGCTGACCGAGCACACCGAGCGCCTGGTTGCGGGTGCCCGCACGATGGATTTTGAGATCCCCTTCAGCGTCGAGGAGATCGATGCGGCGTGCCGCGAGGTCATCAAGGCCAACAACCTCACCAACGCATACATCAGGCCACTGGCATGGCGCGGCAGTGAGCAGATGGGTGTTTCGGCGCAGCATGCCCAGATCCATCTGGGTATCGCGGCGTGGGATTGGGGCTCGTATTTCCCGATGGAGCAGCGGCTGAAGGGCATCCGCCTGACGATGGCGAAGTATCGCCGTCCCGATCCGGCGACGGCACCGGCCAAGACCAAGGCTGCGGGCCTTTATATGATCTGTACGCTGGAGAAGCATCGCGCCGAGCGTGCCGGATACGCGGACGCGCTGATGCTCGATTATCGCGGGCGTGTTGCCGAGTGTACCGGTGCAAACATCTTCCTCACCAAGGACGGCGTCATTCATACGCCGGTTCCCGACTGCTTCCTGGACGGCATAACGCGGCGCACGGTCATCGGTCTGGCCAGGGGCCGCGGAATCGATGTGGTCGAGCGCGTCATCATGCCGGAGGAGCTGACGAGCTTTGACGAGTGCTTCCTGACCGGGACTGCGGCCGAGGTCACGCCCGTCTCCGAGATCGGTGAGGCACGCTTCACACCAGGCAAGATCTGCGAGACTCTGCTCAACGATTACATGGCGCTGGTGCAGCCAAAATCGAAGGCGGCTGCCGAATAGCGTCGCCTGCCAATTCGATTACGCCTCCCCGCGTCAATCACACCCTGTCAGATTTGCCGTAAGGTGCGGCGCCACCATGCGTGGCATCAGCAACACATGGTGGCATGAGCGTTTGCCATGCTGGCGGGGGTGGCTTGCGCGCCGGACACATGTGGCAGACACTGCCATATTGTGCTTGTGGCGGTGGCTGAAGTTTGTCCACGCCACATCCGAGTACGTACAAGTGAAACCCGCTCACCACGGGGTTGAGGCGATGACGATGCGTTTGGGAGCTGCCAGTGTCGGCTTGGCTATGATGCTGGCCGCATTAACGGCAGCCATCTCATCTGCTCACGCGCAGGAAGGCCCGGGCGGTGCCATCAATCCTGATCGCGATTGCCAGACGGTTCTGACCTGTAATTTCACCCGTAAGGGCGCGGTGCGCGGTTGCCTGTCGTCGTACTCGTGTCGTCAGTGCCGGTTCGTCAAGAGCCGTTGCCAGGTCGGGGAACGGCGCAGGGTCTGCGAGCGACTGGTCTGTGATTGGGGCGCGTGACTGCGTGTGGCTTACGCTCGGCGACACGCATCCTGCGATGAATTTTTGCGTCGTGCTGAGTTGGCTGCGTCCGGGTGAAACGCGAAAGGCGGGTCAAAAAGCTCAGCGAGCCGGGCTGGTGAGCGCGCTGCAGACCGCGAGCAGAAACGCTCCGATGCCGATTGCGACAGCGAGAAGGGTCGCGGGCGATGGCATATAGCCGGTAAGGGGTGCGATCAGCGCGAGCAATGCCGTCCAAAAGAGGGCCGGGACTGCGGCAACCAGGAGAAGGCCCATCATGCGCCCGCCCCAGGATCCCTCGGACGAGTCTGTCGCGCAGTCGGATGCGATGCGGGTGCTGGTCGGTGGACCTGCGGAGAAAGATTCCGTCATCTGCATTGGGACACTCCTCGTTGTCAGACACGCATGTCACGTCGTGCGGACCGTTTGACACTATGAGTGAGTCGTTTACGAGTGCCTAATCGGATGGATATTGCGTCGACGCCGACAAAACGCGTGGTTAACGAAGTGCAAAGCAAACAATCGATGTGAGGCTTGCCGATCGTGCAGGTTATTCTTCCGTAAGTGCCTTGCGCGCTAAATAATATTCAAGATTGGCTGCAGGGTTAGCCAAATTGGCGGCATCGGACGCAAAAAATTCTTTGGCTCGGGAAAGATCGAGTCGACCTCTTGTACGAGAAGGAAAAAACGCCCGCCAGCGGTGGTGCATTGCACAATACGAGCGACTATTTGAGGCCAGATGACGATACGCAGCCCTGCATTGGTCTATGACGTGGCAATTATCGGCGGTGGCCACAACGGTCTGGTGGCGGCGGGTTATCTTGCGCGTGCAGGTCTTTGCGTCGTTGTGCTTGAAAAAAACGATGTCATTGGCGGTGCGGCGATCACCGAAGAGTTTCACCCCGGGTTTCGCAATTCGGTTGCGTCCTACACGGTCAGTTTGCTCAACCCGCGCGTGATCGAGGACCTGGAACTGACCAGTTGCCACGGGCTGCAGATCATCGAGCGTCCCGTTGCCAACTTCTGGCCGGTCGATGCCGAGCGCGGCCTTGTCATGCCCTATGGCCTTACGGCGCGGCAGGCCGCAATCGCACAATTCTCAAGGCGCGATGCGGCTCGGCTTGCCGACTATGATGCGGCTCTGGAGCGTGCTGCCAGTGTCTTGCGCGGGCTGGTGCTGGAGGCGCCGCCCAACGCCGGCGGCGGCATCGTCGAGATGCTGAAGGGGGGACGCGTTGGGCGTGCGATCATGCGTTTGTCGCGTGCGGACCAGCGGCTGCTGCTCGATCTCTTCACCAAAAGCGCAAGCGATTTTCTGAGCGATTGGTTCGAGAGCGAAATCGTCAAGGCCGCATTCGCCTTCGATGGCATCGTTGGTGCCTATGCTGCACCTTCCACGCCCGGTACCGCATATGTGCTTTTGCATCATTGTTTCGGTGAGGTGAATGGCAAACCCGGCGTATGGGGACACGCCGTCGGGGGCATGGGTGCCATTACACAGGCGATGGGCCAAGCGGTTCGTGCGGCCGGCGGCGTCATACGTACGCAAGCTGCGGTGCGCGAAGTTCTCGTCGAGCGCGAGCGGGCAGCGGGCGTGGTGCTGGAGACCGGCGAAGTAGTGCGGGCGCGTGCGGTGGCAGCCAACGTCGGACCGCGGCTCTTGTTCGGCCACATGGTGCCGCAGGGTGCGATCGATAGAGAGACACATCGACGGCTCAGTGCTTTCAAGACAGGATCGGGTACGTTCCGCATGAATGTTGCGCTGAGCGAGCTTCCCGATTTCACCTGTCTGCCGGGCAATGTGGCTGCACCCCACCACGGGGCAGGTATCATCATCGGACCGACGCTCACCTATCTGGAAGAGGCATATCTCGACGCGCGTCGCGATGGCTGGTCGCGACGGCCCGTGGTGGAGATGCTCATTCCGTCGACGCTCGACGCCTCGCTGGCGCCCGCCGGGCGGCATGTCGCCAGCCTGTTTGTCCAACACGTGGCACCCGAGCTTCCCCGCGGGCGATCGTGGGCCGAACCGTATGAGCGTGAGGCGTTCGCTGACGTCGTCATCGACACGGTTTCGGCGCATGCGCCAAATTTCAGGGACAGTGTGATTGCGCGGCAAGTGCTCTCGCCCCTCGACCTGGAGCGACGGTTCGGTCTCGTCGGCGGCGATATCTTCCACGGGCAGCTGACGCTCGACCAGCTCTATTCGGCGCGGCCATTGCTCGGCCACGCCGATTACCGGATGCCGCTCGCGGGCCTGTATCTTTGCGGGGCCGGGGCGCATCCTGGAGGCGGCGTGACCGGTTTGCCGGGACGTAATGCGGCGCGCGAAATCCTCAAGGATTTGACGCCGGTGTGGCGGCGTCTGCCGCTTGGCCGGGCGCTGCGTTAACGACGATCCGTGTGCCGTCAGCTCGACCGGCCGACGACATGTCAGCGGGCCGGCCGACGAGCATGAACCTCAAGTGTTCCGCCCCGACAGGAGCCAATCGGGACGATTTTCATGCGCCGCCAGCGGTGAAACCCTATAAATACGCACGCTCGAACATAAATCTCATGCTAGAGCAGGTCAGATTTGAATCATGTCTGGCTATTATACCTGCTCTACGTTGGCTTGAGAGCCTCAGTCACGGCTTCGATGCTTCCTTCTCAGCCTTTCTGGCTCTAAGGCGGCTCGGCGACATAATCGCGGGCGACCGCTCAGCAACAACCGGCCTTGTGAGAGCCAAGGCAGCAGGGCAGATGACGAGGAGCATTCATTGACGTTGATGGATCGAGACCCAGGCGATGCCGGCGGGATTTCCGCGCGCAGCTACAGGGCGTTGATGCGGCATCAGGCAGGCGCCGTTGCGATCGTGGCAACGGTCTCGGAAGGCGTGCGCGCTGGTCTCACGGCAACGGCATTTTCCTCGCTATCCGACCAGCCGCCGACGCTTCTTGTGTGTGTGCAACGCAAGGCGGGCGCGCACGACCTCATCGCGCAGTCGAAGGTGTTTTCCATTAACATTCTGGCTGCCGATCAGCAGGACGTGGCGGTGCGTTTCTCGGGCAACAGTGGCGTGCGCGGCGCGGAGCGTTTCGACGGGCATGCCTGGGGCCGGCTCACGACGGGGGCTCCCGTGCTCGATCACGCCCTGGCGGTGCTCGACTGTGAACTGGTCGAAAGCCACGGTTTTACCACGCATACGATCTTCATCGGCCGGGCTGTCGATGGCGCGACCCGCTCTGAGGCTCAGCCGTTGCTCTACTTCCGCGGCGACTATTGGAACCTGGGCGAGCGCTGAAGCGGTTGCGACATGATCAAGATCACGTCCCGGATATCGATTCCCGACGACGAACTCGAAGAGCGCTTCGTACGCGCTTCGGGACCTGGCGGGCAAAACGTCAACAAGGTTTCCACGGCAGTCGAACTGCGGTTCAATTTGCGGGGCTCTGCGTCGCTGAGCAATGATGTACGCAAACGGCTCGTGGTGCTTGCCGGGCGGCGCCTTAACGACGAGGGCGTTCTGGTGATTCGGGCTGACCGGTTCCGAACGCAGGAGCGCAACCGCGAGGACGCGCGCGCGCGCCTGACCGAATTGATCGCAAAAGCTGCTGTACCGCCCAAGCCGCGCATCAAGACAAAACCGACGCTGTCGTCGAAGAAGCGTCGGCTTGATGAAAAGGCCCGCCGTGGTGAGGTGAAGCGGGGCCGGTCGGTGCGCTCGTTCGATTAAGGTCCGGTGTGAGGTTGCCGCTGCCGGCCATGAAGGAATGGCGGTGCCGCCGATCCTGTGAGACCGATCCATAACAGGGGGAATTATGCCGCGTCTTGCTGCGAACCTCAGCCTGATGTTTACAGAGTTCGCATTTCTCGACCGTTTCGGTGCGGCAGCGCGCGCGGGGTTCAAAGGCGTGGAGTTCCTCTTTCCTTACGCTTGGCCGGCCACCGACATTCGCGCACGCCTCGAAGACGCCGGATTGCGGCTGGTGCTGTTCAACATTTCGCCTGGTCATTGGGACGCGGGGGAGCGGGGACTTGCCGGATTGGCCGGGCGCGAGGATGATTTTGCGCGCGCGCTCGACGAGGCGCTCAACTATGCCGAGATCCTTCATTGCCCGCGCCTGCATGCGATGTCCGGTCTCAACGGGCAGGGCGCGTGCCGTGATGTGCTCGAAGCCAATCTCGACAAGGCCTCGCGCGCAGCCGCATCGACTGGCATCGAGATTCTTGTCGAGCCGATCAATACGTTCGACATGCCGGATTATTTCCTCACGCGGACGGGGGAAGCTGCCGAAATCATTGCGGCTGTAGGTGCGCCAAACCTGGGGCTGCAACTGGATCTCTATCATCGCCATCGCATGGAAGGCGACGTGGAGGGTGCCATACGACGCCATGCGGGCATCGTCAGGCACTACCAGATTGCGGGCCCTCCCGACCGAGGTGAGCCGATCCCGAGCGATCTCGACGTCGGCGATCTTTTCAGGCGCATCGATGCCAGCGGCTTCGACGGCTGGGTCGGTTGCGAGTACCGGCCGCGCGGGCGAACCGAAGATGGTCTCGACTGGATCAGCGGCCTGACGCAACAGAACTGAAATGAATCGAGCCGGCCTGGAAGACCGGTTCGATTCGCTGCTGCGGAGTCCGAGCTTTTTTATCAGTAGAGAAGGCGAGGGCCATTCTTGATGCGCGGCATCAGGTCTGGGAGGTCGGCGGCTTTGGCGTCGGCATTGACGTACAGGCTGCCGTTTCCTTCCATGTAGAAGCTGTCGGCGATCATCGCGACGTACTTGGACTCCTGGTTCATTTCGCCGTTGCCGCCGATGTTGAGCTTCCACTGCGGCACGTAGACGATGCCTTCGATCTTGATGCGGCCGCCACCCTGAATCTCCGATTCGGTTATGGTATTCCAGGAGTACTTGCGGTCGACGATGACGAAGCCGGCAAGATCACCCTCCTTGGGCGCCTTGACATCGATATGGCCGCCGCCGCGGACGGCCATGTACGTGTTGGAGCCGACGAAGAAGAGCGTCACGCCCGCGCCCTTGAGGCTTGCTTGCGCCTGGACCTCAAGATAGCCATTCTTGAAGATGTAGGTGCCGGGCTCGAGCGTGACGTTGGCCTGCGGCTTGAAGACCGTGTTGCCACAGTAGACGCCGGGCCGCAGCGTATGACTGCCGTTGTTCAAATTCAGGCTGGTGTGGTCGCAGGTCCCGAAAACACCGTCCGGCTGATAAGCATTGAGATGCTCCACGAAGGGATCATCGATAACTTCGCACTCGACGTAGGGTTGGGGCACGAAGTGTTCGGCACCTGTTGCACCGCCGTGTGTGCAGAAGCCCTGGCCGGTGCCCATCGAGGCGCCAACGGCGTTGATCGAGGTTGGGCTGTTGGAGTTGACCCATGTCCAGCAATTGCGCGACGAAACCTTGTTGATTCCCTGCAGGTGCAGTCCGTCGTTGGTCGTCTCGTTCAAGGCGATGATGCATGCAACACCGCCGTTCTCGACCTGGGCTTGAGCGGCTGTCGCGGCTTTGATTTCGAGTTGCTCGATCCCCATGACGCGCATGAAGTTGGTCTTCATGACATGGTTCACCTCGACAGCGACATTGGCGTTCGTCGCGTCGACTTTCCAGGTGAGGTTCTGAAGACCTGAGTTATTCAGCGCCGCCTGTAGCATGTGCATCGTGGCTTCTTTGCGATTCTCGCTCGAGGTGGCCGGCAGACGCGCTCCCGCGATCGCAGCGGTGTCGGCGATCTTCTGGAGTTTGTCCTTTGCGCTGAGCGCCTGTGAGTAGTCGATGGCGAGTCCGACAAAGGCCATGAACGGAACGATGAGCAGTCCGAAATTAAGTCCGATCGATCCCTTCCGATCGCGAACGAACCCCAATGCGGGCATTAAAAATGACCAATACATGATGCACCTCTGAAATACGGCTAAGTGCATTCTAGCGATTAGGCTCTAAAACCCAGTTTCGCGGAAAGGTACAAATTGAGGCGATATCTTCGTGTATTGAACATGGGATTGTCGCAGACCGGCGTGGGTCAGTGTTCGGTTGCGTCTTCATGCGTCGGCGATTGGTTGCGAACGACGGTGAATGTTGGCACTTGCGGGTTCGAAGCCGCCAATGGCGCTGGTCTCCCTTGCAGAACAGGTCCCCCATTGCGGCGATCACAATGACAACCGTGGCCTGCTTCTTAAGTCTTTATTAGCCAGTCACGTTCGAGCCAGAGAAACGCTCGATGGGGGGTACGGAGGCCCGCTCTCAACGATTGGTCAGCTTCAGCTCGATGCGCCGGTTCTTACGAAGGCTTTCTTCATCAATGCCGGGTTCGATTGGCGAGAACTCGCCATGCCCGGCGGCAACGAGACGTTTGGCGGGCACGCCCCGGCTGATCAGATATTTGACTACGGATGCCGCGCGAGCGGTGGACAGTTCCCAGTTGGAGGGGAACTGCGGCGAATTGATTGGCCGCGCGTCCGTGTGGCCATCGACCTGCAGCGCCCAGTCGATCTCGGGCGGGATCTGATGCGACAGCTCGACGATTGCCTGGGCGAGTTGATCCATCGCACTGAGGCCTTCCGGCGTCATGGTTGCCTGGCCCGAGGGGAAAAGCACCTCACTCTCGAAAACGAAACGGTCGCCGACGACGCGGATGTCCTTGCGGTCTTTCAGCAATTCGCGAAGGCGGCCGAAAAAGTCGGAGCGGTAGCGCTGCAGCTCCTGCACCTGGCGAGCGAGCGCGGCGTTGAGGCGAGAACCGAGATCCTTGATGCGGTCCTGGGATTCCTGGTCCTTCTTCTCGGACGCCTCGAGGGCCTCGTTGAGGGCAGCGATCTGGCGGCGCAGGGCAAGCAGCTGCTGGTTGAGCAGATCGACTTTGGCCAGGGCGTCGTCGGAGACCTTCTTCTGCTGATCGAGGCTGCTTTCGAGCGCACCGATGCGGGCGGCCTGGGCCTTGGCCTGCTCGTCGCCGGAAACCGCAAATCCGGAAATGCGCTGGTTCTCATCACGCAGCGCAGCGAGCGTCGCCTGCAATTCGGCAAGCTCGTCGGATGCGGATTTCGCCTTGCTCTTCTCCAGCGACAGGAGGCTGGTCAGCTCGGCGATCTGGCGGTTGAGGCGCTGGAGCGCGCTGTCCTTGCCACTGGCCTCCTGGGACGCGAAATATTGCGCCAGCATGAAGATCGACATGAGGAAGGTGACGACGAGCAGCAGCGTCGAGAGGACGTCGACGTAGCCTGGCCAGAACTCGCCGTAGTCTCCACCGCGCCGCGAACGTCCCCGTGGCATCTTCAGCTTCCCTGCCGTTCGAGATTATTGGCAAGATCCTTGAGCACGTTGGCGACCTCCGCTTGCTGGGACGCCTGCTCGTCGACCCATTCGCGAACGATCTGTTGTTCGGAGCGCATCTGCGTGATGAGCTGGCCAACGCCTTGCGCCAGGTCATGCAACTCCTTGGCCTGCCGGTCGCTCGACTCGGGGTTGGGTGCTGTTTCGCCGAGGCGAACGTTCAACTCCTCGAGCACTCGCTGCATGTCGTAGAGCGTGGCGGCGAGCTGGCGCATGACGATATCGCTTGAGCCTGACGAGGTCCCCGGCGTCAGCTCCGTGATCCCCGACAGCCATTCCTCGAGTTCGTTGTAGAAGCGGTTCTGAGCGTGGCTCGCCTGAAGCTCCAGGAAACCGAGGATCAACGATCCGGCGAGACCGAGCAGCGAGGACGAGAAGGCGGTGCCCATGCCCTTCAACGGTGCGGTAAGGCCGCTCTTGAGGTCATCGAATATTGCAACGGTATCCGATCCGCCTGTGCTGATCGTACCGATGGCCTTGCCAACCGATTGGATGGTGTCGAGCAGGCCCCAGAACGTGCCCAACAGGCCAAGAAATACGAGCAGGCCGACCATGTAGCGGCCGGTATCACGGGCTTCGTCGAGGCGGGAGCCCAGCGACTCCATGATCGACGACATCGAGGCGGTCGATAGCGAGATGGAGCCGGTGCGGTCGCGCAGCATGGTTGCCATCGGCAGCAGCAGGCGCGGCTTGTGAGAGATGGCGAGGCCGGGATCGGCTATGCGGAATGCGTTGACCCAGCGGATCTCGGGGTAAAGGCGCATGACCTGGCGGAAGGAGTAGAGAATGCCAAAGCCGAGTACCGCGATGATGAGACCATTGAGGCCGGGGTTGGTCATGATCGAGCGCTGCAACTGCTCGTGCAGGATGGCGCCGATGAACCCGACGAGAGTCAGGAAGATCAACATTCGGATGAGGAAAAGCCCGGGCGGAGTGATGGCGCGATGTCCGCCATAGGCGGTGTCGCCTTGTCGTTTGCGTGCCATGCTCATCCTCTTGCCGCGACGGTGACCGCGGCTGCCTCAGGCGGTGGCGGATCGCGGGCCCTCTCGATTGCATCTGTCGTGTGTTGCCGTGCAGGCCAGATCGCGCATGTTTCATGGAAACGCGCATACGATCCAGTTCTTTGTTTTGAACATGTTCTTCGCGCTGAAACACGGCTTGCTTCAGACAAACATGCTCTCGTCTACCCTACAGCGCAGCACCGGAAACCGGCAACATGCTACGCTGCTTTTTGGCCACAGGAGGGCGGATGCTACTATTGGGGACTTTTCAGGCCTATCCGTTGGCCAGCAGACCCAGCAAGCCTTTGTGAATATCCTTGTTGGCGGCCAGTATCTCGCCCTTGTCGATCATGGCGTCCCCGCCGGAAAGGTCCGAACAGATGCCACCTGACTCACGCAAGATGACGATGCCTGCGGCAAGGTCCCAGGCCTGAATGCCGTGTTCCCAGTAGGCGTCGAAGCGGCCGGCTGCGGTCCAGGCCAGATCGAGCGCGGCCGAGCCGGTCCGTCTCAATCCGGACACCTCCTTCATGACGGTGGCGGCCTCGTTCAGGAAGCGGGAATGGCCGGCGCGCCCACGATGCGGGATGCCGGTTGTAACGACAGCATCGGCTAGGCTCTTGCGGGCCGCGACGCGCAGGCGGCGCTGGTCGTTGAGGAAGGCACCACGCCCTTTTTCGGCACTGAACAGCTCGTCGGCGATCGGATTATAGACGATGCCGGCGACGAGCTGGCCCTCGCGCTCGAGCCCGATGGAGATTGAAAACAGCGGGATGCCATGGAGAAAGTTGGTGGTGCCGTCGAGCGGGTCGACGATCCATCTGTGGGTCTTGTCGCGGCCTTCGACGGTGCCGCGCTCCTCCATCAGGAAGCCGTAGTCGGGCCGAGCCTTGGACAGTTCCTTGTAGAGGATCTCTTCGGCGCGCAGATCAGCGGCGCTGACGAAATTGGCCGGACCCTTGACGGAAACCTGGAGATTTTCGACCTCGCCGAAGTCGCGGGTCAGGCTGCGGCCGGCCTTGCGGGCGGCGGCAACCATCACGTTCATCAAGGCGGAGGCGGCCATGGGTGGTGTCTTTCTGCGGCAGGCGGGTGGGGCGCGAGGCCGATGCGGCCGGCGGATCCGGGTCGCCGGGGTGTCAGGCAGCGTCGGGGCTGAGGTGACGGGTTGCCTAAACCCTTCCTCGCGCTCTGGCAAGACGGGGGCGAGTCGGCGAGGCGAGGGATTTCTTACGAGCAACGTGCGTCCGCTCATTCGGAGGACGGCACATTACCATCCTCCGAACTGGATCAGGTCAGGCTTTGATTGAATTACGTCTGGCCGTTGTGGCTTGCTCTATCTCTTTATTTGGGAGCATCAATTTCGGCTTCGATGAAAGCAGTCGTGCTTTCATCGAAGCCGATCAGACTTAGAAGATGGAGCGAAATTATCGGGGAGCGATCTTCTACCACATTCAAAACTTTAAGCTAAAACGCCCCACAACCGAACTAAGGCCTTGTGGATCAACATTGACGCGCTCGATGCCCCCTTGCGGAGCATTATCGGCGAGAGGGTGAATCTTTGAATTTAGGTCGACGTAGCTGTACTCAACTCCAACAACTATAGAATTCGTGAGCGCATATTCGATACCGCCACCGATGGTCCAACCATCGTGGCGCTCGCTTGAGGTGCCCGTATGGTTAAAACTGGGTATTTCAGTCGAACGCGTTGAGATATCAGCCGTGGCATAGCCGCCTTTCACATATGCAAGCCAGCGATCGAAGGCATATCCAACGCGAACTGCAGCGGTGAACATATCTGAGATGTCTGTGTCATATGTATTTAGGGCAAAGGGGCCTGACGTCCGCAGGGTGTCTTCAAGTTCTCCGTCCGACCAACTCACTTCTGCACCAAAGACAAACTGGCCCGACTGCCATTGAGCACCCAAATGTGCTCCTCCCCATAATCCATTGTTCTCGGTGCCGATTGTCTTATTTAGCGTGTAGTAATGCTGAATGCCGCCGGTTCTGATTTGGTCTAAATCAGACCACGCTCCACCAAGGTGACCACCGATATAGAATCCCGTCCAACTAAA
>DAIPMW010000005.1:0-195478 GCA_036768475.1 Hyphomicrobiaceae bacterium
CGTGATCAGCGACGCTCCCGCCGCTGCAAGCGCCCGCTATTCAGAGGTTCCTTAACCCTCTCTTAGAAAGTGTTCAGATAATCTCGTATGACAGGGTGCAGTGCGACGTGCTGCGCCACCGTAGATCCGTGTCTATTCCGTGAGTATGAAGGTGCCAGTGGTATGGGTCTCTTCAGGCGTCGCCACGACGCGAAACCCATTGCAGATCCGGTATTGCCGTACCCGCAGGACGGGCAGGTGCCGGGGACACGATCGCGCGCTCATAAAAGTAAACTACAACGCACGCCGTTCGCCCTGAAGCTTGCCGCCTATACAACGCTTTCTGCTGCACTCGGATGCGCGCTGTGGCTCGGCGCGATGCTGATCTACTATACGATTGCGTTTCCCGATCCGCTCGCGGTGCGTGGCAAGGAGACGGCACCGATCATACGGATCGTCGCACGCGATGGAACGCTGCTCGCCAAACGCGGCGCGGCTCACGATTACATGCCGATCGACATGATGCCCCGGCACGTCCTCGATGCGGTGGTTGCAACGGAGGACCGGCGCTTCTTCAGTCATTGGGGTATCGATCCGGCGGGGCTGGCGCGCGCCGTCTTCGCCAATCTGCGTGCCGGTCGCTTCGTACAGGGTGGCTCGACGCTGACGCAGCAGCTGGCCAAGAACCTGTTCCTGACATCGGAGCGGACACTGTCGCGCAAGCTTGACGAGCTGGCGCTTGCCTTCTGGCTCGAGGTGAGGCTGTCAAAACGAGAAATACTGGAGCTGTATCTCAATCGCGTCTATTTCGGCGGTGGCGCATACGGAATAGAGGCTGCGGCACAACGCTACTTCGACAAGTCGGCGAGAGCGCTGTCGGTTGCGGAGGCGGCGCTTATTGCCGGCCTGTTGAAGGCACCATCAAAATATGCCCCGACGACGAGCAAGCGGGCGGCGATCTCGCGAACCCGCTCGGTTCTGGCGAAGATGGAGGCTGCGGGGGTCATCGATCATGCGGCCTACCGCAGGGCCTGGCTGGAGCGACTACGGTTCGCCAATTTCAAAGACCTGCGCGGCAGGACAGGCTTCGAATATGCCATCGACATGGCGCTGGATAAGCTGCCGCCCATCCTCGGCACTGAATATTCAGAGATGATCGTCGAAACGACGATCGATGCGGCGCTGCAGAAGCATGCCAATGCTGCACTCATCTCGCTTCTCGATGGCAAGGGCAAGGAGATGGGTGCCGGTCAGGCTGCGCTCGTATCCCTTGATCACGAGGGAGCAATTCGCGTTCTAATCGGTGGGCGCTCCTATCCAGACAGCCAATTCAACCGGGCAACGAAAGCGCGCCGTCAGCCGGGCTCCGTATTCAAGCCATTTGTCTATCTCACGGCGCTCGAACGCGGCATGAAGCCGGACACGATCACATACGATCTTCCTCTCACCATTGGCGGCTGGTCGCCGCGCAACGATAACGGCACTCATGTGGGTGCTTTGACGCTGCGGCAGGCGCTCGCACAATCGGTCAACACCGTTGCGGTCAGGTTGGCGACGGACGTGGGCCTATCGGCTGTCGCGGCCACCGCACGGCGGCTTGGCGTGCGGTCCGAGCTGCGCCAGGATGCATCCATGGCGCTGGGCACCTCGGAGGCGACGCTTCTGGAGATGGTCGGCGCATATGGCGCGTTTGCGGACGGGGGGATCCAGGTTGAGCCGCACATCATCCGGCGGGTGCGACTGAATACCGGTCGCGTGCTCTATGCGCGGGGAGGCACGCCGCAGCGGCGTGTCGCCGGCATCAGCGCGGTCGGTGCGCTCAACGATATGCTCAATTCAGCATTGATTGCGGGCACCGGGCGGCGCGCCGCACTGCCGAGACATCCGGCGGCGGGCAAGACCGGGACAACACAGGATTTTCGCGACGCCTGGTTCGTCGGCTACACCGCACACATGACAACCGGTGTGTGGATCGGAAACGATGATGGCACGCCGATGCGGGAGGTGATGGGCGGGAACCTTCCAGCGCTCATGTGGCGGTCTGTCATGCTCGAAGCACACAAGGATTTGCAACCCACGCCTCTGCCGGGAACGGCACCGCTCGATGCGGTTGCTGATCGCGCCGGTTTGCCGCCGCTGGCGCGCTCGAGCGGGCCAGAGCAGCTGCCGTGGCTTGCGTCGAGGCCGCTGGCTGTGAACTCATACGTGATGCGGGAGGGGCGCTCTGCATCGCGAGTGATTGCCGATATACGTACCAAACGGAGTGCGCCTGCCGCAGCACCAGCGCCGTCCCGGCCGGTTGGCCGATCACGCGCGGTTTCGGTTGCCACCGCGCGTGGCGGCAGTCGTGTGATCGGCCAGCGCCTGATCATCGAGCCACCCAAGGTCAGGCCTCTCGACACCAATCGGCCGTTGCCCACACCCTATCCATCCGAGCGGATCAGCGAGGACTTTCTGGCGCGCGTGCTCGAGACCGAGGGCGCGGGGGGACGTGCGGTCGCCAGTGCGGGCAGCGCGTTCGATGCGGACGCCATCCAACGACAGCTTGAGGCATTACCGGACGAGGCTCCCGGACCGTCGGTTTCAAGACGCGGTCTGATGGCTCTAGGCGCCGGCCAGTAGGTCATGGCGGCCGGTGCCTCATGCCAGAGCGGGCGTCAGTCGAGCCGCTCGATCTGCTGTAGCCGCTTTCTCAAGGCGGCGGCCTCGCGCGCCGCTTGTGCCTGCTCCTTGCCGGAAAAGATGTGGGGAGCAAGGCCACGCTCACTCAGTGCATCCTGCATCTTCATGCGCATGAAAGCGCTTGTCGTATAGCGCGAGGTCGTCTCGTAGTAATTCTTCGACATCTCATCGACCATAGCCGCATAGTCGTCATACAGGTCCTCTGCGATCCGGAATTCGTCCTGGTTGATGATCGAATGCACGCGCCGGCCGGCGTCCTTGCAGGCAGTCACCAGAACTTTTTTCAGGTCCTCGATGTCGCTGCGTTTGCGGACGTTCCAGCCCTCGAGGTTGATGAACAGCGTGTTTCGATTTGCATCGTAGGTAATGCGCTCTGCAAGCTTGACGTTGAAGAGATCGTCGCCAAGGTTCATCGGCTCGTCGATGAAGATGCGCTGATCCATGAGTGTCGGCTTGTTGACGATGGGCTCGAAGTCCATGTGCGCCAGTATGTCGTGGTCGATGTTGATGCCGGGCGCCACCTCGGTGAGTTCCAGGCCGTCTGGCGTCAGCGCGAAGACGCAGCGTTCGGTGACGTAGATAACGGGCTGGTGCTTCATCTGGGCGTAACTGCCCGAGAATGTGATCTGCTCGACCGCCTTGACGAACTTGCGGGTGGTCCCCTCCTTGAGAATGCGCAGGCGGCCGCTTTCGATGGCGACCTTAAGTCCGCCGGCTGTAAAGGTGCCCGCGAAGACGACGGCGCGGGAGTTCTGCGAAATGTTGATGAAGCCACCGCACCCGTTGAGGCGTCCGGCGAAACGGGAGGTGTTGACGTTGCCCGCCTCGTCGCATTCGGCCATTCCGAGGCACGTCATGTCGAGGCCGCCGCCGTCGTAGAAGTCGAACATCTGGTTCTGATCGATAATCGAATGCGCGTTGGCGGAAGATCCGAAGCTGGAACCGCCGGCCAATACGCCGCCGACCGCGCCAGCCTCCGTTGTCATGGTGATGTGTGGCGTCACCTTCTCTTCGTTAGCAATCGAGGCGATGCCGTCGGGCGCGCCGACGCCGAGGTTTATGACGCCATTGGGCGGCAGCTCGAAGGCGGCGCGCCGGGCGATGATCTTGCGCTCGTCCAACGGCATCTTGGGCATGCCCTCGACAGGGATACGGATCTCGCCGGAGAGGGCGGGATTGTAGATGACGCCGTAGTTCATGCGATGCATCTCGGGCGGATCGGCGACGACCACGCAGTCGACGAGAATGCCTGGAATCTTCACACTCTTGGGGGGAATGGAACCGTGCTCGACAATGCGTTCGACCTGCGCGATGACCAGGCCCTTGTTGGAATGCGCAGCCATCGCCTGGGCCATGGCATCCAGGATGAGAGGCTCCTTCTCCATCGAAATGTTGCCGAACGGGTCGGCGCTGGTGCCGCGGATGAGCGCGACGTCAATCCGCGTCGCCTTGTAGAACAGCCACTCCTCGCCTTCGACTTCGAGCAGTTTGACGATGTCCTCTTCGGTAACGGTGTTAACTTTGCCGCCACCGAAGCGGGGGTCGACGTAGGTATGCAGGCCAACTTTCGAGAACAGGCCCGGCTGACCACCCGCACATGCGCGGTAGAGTTGGGAGATGATCCCCTGGGGTAGATTGTAGCCGCAGATGCGGTTCTCCTGGGCGGCCTTGGCGACGCCCGGCATGCGGCCGAAGTTGGCGGCGATGACCCGCTTCAGCATGCCCTCGTGATGAAAGCGGCCGGTGCCCAATCCCTTGCTATCGCCGGCGCCCGCGCACATGACGAGCGTGAGATCCTTTGGGTGTGCGGTTTCGACGAAGCGTTTCTCCAGCGCTGCATGGAGCGCTTCGGGGATACAGCTCTGAACGAAGCCTGTTGTGGTGATGACGTCGTTGTCGCGAATAAGCGCGATTGCTTCATCGGCGGTGATGACTTTGTTCTTCATTCTTGGGCGCTTCCCCTGGATCGCCGCTCATTCAATCGGACTTCTGGCATGCCAGAAGTCCGCGTGATGGCAGCGTTTTTTGCTTATTGACGGGGGAAGCGTACTTGAGTGTGTGGGCGCTGTGCAACCTGGTGCGGCGTTACCGACCTGCGGGGCGCATCACTTGCAATCATGGTTCGGTCTATCACCGTGACGACGGTCGACGCGTGGTCGTTTGAGGCTATAGGTCTCAGCGGCGGCGCGTAATGAGGCTCGGCCCGTAGCGGTGCAGGTCCATGCCATAGATGTGCAGCCATTGGCGCGCTTCATCCATTTGCGGCATGGTGCGGCGCACCAGTGTCCAGAAGCGCGGCCCGTGGTTCATCTCCTTCAGATGGGAGACCTCGTGGGCGGCGACGTAGTCGAGGATCAGGGGCGGTGCGAGGATCAGGCGCCAGGAAAAGGATAGCGTCCCCGTCGTGGAGCATGAACCCCAGCGGCTCGACTGGTCGCGGACGGTGATGCGCTTGGCGGTCAGACCAAGGGTGGCGGCATGGTGCATGACGCGGTCGTCGAGATCCCGCCGCGCTTCATCAAGCAACCAATCGATGAGCCGTTGGGCGGCATATTCGATCGGCCCCGACACCTGAAGGGTTGCGTAAGCGGCGGGCGATCCATAGCTGGCGGTGGTTTCGCATGCGGCAATGCGCCTGACGCGGGGACCGCGACCGCGAACGCCCGTGAATTGCAGCGTATGAGGCTCGCCTCGCAACGGCACAATCGCGCCGGTTTCGAAAGCAATGGGCTCGGGAATTGATCCCAACCGCTCGCGGACCCAATCGATGTTGCGATTTAGGAAGGAACCTGCCTCGAGCAGATTGCACTGTATGGGAACCGTGACGATGACCGCGCGTCGCGTTTGCGACACCCTGAGCGTCAACCGGCGAGCCGCGGGATGGCGGCGAACTTCAACGTCGGCGCCCAGATCGGAAAGCGCCGCGGTCTCGAGCTTCCGAAGCGTGGAGACCTTCGCTTTGGCCATGTGGATTCCCTGATGACGTCGGTATTGTGGTCGAACATGGTGCACGCAAGAAGCGTGCTTCTAAAGGCGCTCGGTGTGGCCCTCTGAGCGAGCGTGACCATTTCTGCGCCCTGCGGCATTGCCCTGCATATGACTGCTTTTTGATCACCTACCAATATCGCGATGCGTTCGACCAGCGTCATTGCAGGCAGACGTGCGCGATAAACAGCCGCTGTGGCGCAATCGCCCCAGGCGATCAGTTGCGCGAAGCGTGAGAGTTCAGTGTTCTATAGAGTTGGGATTGGATTGTGACGATTGGAACTCACGGAAAGGCGTGCGCCCTCGCGGGCTGTTCCCAATCGTGCATAGGCGCAGTGCAATTTCGCGGAAATGCGGGTTCAGAGACTATTCGCACCGCATTTAGCGCGCGGCAATGCTGGCTTGTTTTGCAAATGTGAAAGCCGCCGACGAGGGATCAGCGGTTCGCGATGCCCTGGAGGCGTCTGCGCGGGCAACGGCCTCGTCATTGCTTACGTGATGCTCGACGGGGATGCATTCGCGCCGCGGGTCGAATGAGCGCATGAACTGAGCAATGCGCGGTGCGATGTCGGCACGGAAACGTGAACCGTTGAAGATGCCGTAGTGCCCGACACGCGGGCATTCGTAATGGCGCTTCATTTCGGCGGGCACGTTGCGTGCAAGGTCGAGCGCAGCACGGCACTGGCCAAGGCCGGTGATGTCGTCCTTCTCGCCCTCGATCGTCATGATTGCAACGCGGCGAATGTCAGCGACATCGATGCGCTGCCCGCGATGTGTGAACTCGCCTTTCGGCAGTGCGTGGCGAACGAACACCGTATCAATGGTTTGCAGATAGAACTCGGCGGTGAGGTCCATGACGGCGAGATACTCATCGTAGAACTCGCGGTGCTTTTCAGCGCTGTCACCGTCGCCATGCACGAGGTGCAGGAACAGGTCCTTATGGGCGGTCAGATGGCGATCGAGGTTCATGGTCATGAACCCTGTCAATTGTAAAAAGCCGGGATAAACGGCGCGGCCATAGCCGATCGCAGGCCAGGGCACGGTCGTTATCACGTTATTGCGGAACCACTGGGTGCCCTTTTCCTGGGCGAGCCGGTTCACCTCAGTGGGATTGATGCGCGTGTCGACTGGGCCGCCGGCCAGCGTGACCGTGTGAGGCACACAGGGGTCGTTGTCCTGCTCCATCAGTGCCACGGCAGCGAGCATCGGCACGGACGGCTGGCAGACGGCGAATGCATGCACATCGCCATCAAGGTGACGCAGCATGTCGCGGAGATAGTCGATGTAGTCGTCGAGATCGAAACGACCAGCGATCAGTGGAATGTCGCGCGGGTCCTGCCAGTCGGTGACATAGACCTCGTGGTCGGGCAGCAATGCAGCGACAGTGCCGCGAAGCAGCGTGGCGAAGTGCCCCGACATGGGAGCCACGAGAAGGATGCGCGGATCATGGGCGGCGCGCTGGCGCGGGATGTCTCGGACGAAGTGAACCAGGTTGCAGAACGGTTTCGACCAGACGACCTCCTCACGGACGGCTACGTCGCGGCCATCGACACGGGTTGTGGCGAGGCCGAACGAGGGCTTCTCATATCGCCTGGTGGTACGCTCAAATACTTCGCAGGCCGCTGCAGCCTGGCGCCCGACGGGCGTGTGGGTGAGCGGGTTCAAGGGGTAGTTGAAGAACAGCTTGAAATTATTGGCCGCAACGCGGGCCGGTTTCACCGCCGCGTGGCCAAATTCATACCAATGGTAGAGCACGCGCTCCCCCTCGGAATTGTTATCCCCCAGTGTGGACTGAAAACCTGACCCGACGGCACACGGCGCGAACGAACATACCCCTCTCGCTGGCAGCGACCTGCCAGCAACGATTGCGCAGTGCGGTAAACATGCAGGCTGCACTGATTCGCAAGTTGACGAAAGTTGGAAAGCAATCAGAGACTTTGGC
Organism: Hyphomicrobiaceae bacterium; assembly: GCA_036768475.1. Classification (GTDB taxonomy): domain Bacteria; phylum Pseudomonadota; class Alphaproteobacteria; order Rhizobiales; family Hyphomicrobiaceae; genus JAEUMD01. The sequence continues at coordinate 7,589 of DAIPMW010000005.1, forward strand.
TAAGCCACTGGGCGACGGCGGCCGGATCGGGCGGGACTGTGCGGTGCGAGAGAAATGCTCCGTTCTCGTCCATCAGGTAGGCAATGGTGACGGCGGTCGGCGGCGCTCCTTTGGCGTGCGAAGGGGATGTCGGCACTTTAGCGTCGGGGACGAAATAGGCATGCATCAGCGAGCGGATCGCCTCGTTGTTGCCGGTCAGAGCGGCCCACTTGCCACCGGCCTCAGCGAGCACGGATGCAAGCTTGGCGGGCTCATCATTGTCGGGATCGGTGGTGATCCAAATGTATGCGAGGTCAGCCGCTTTGGGACCCGCAAGATCGCGTGCGCTGTTGAGAACCTGCAGGGTTGCAAGAATGCGGTCGCGTTCGGATGCGGCGGCAAAAATCATCAGACGTTTGCGGCCCGCAAAAGTGGTGTCGCTGACCTGCCGGCCGTTCTGGTCGACGAGACGGAAGGGAGCGCCCACGTGCACTTGCGTCAGGGGGATGGAACCGTCTGCCAGATCGGAACGCCGCATCGTCTCGTTGAATGCGATCGATGCGCCAGCGATCACAACAACGGCCAGCATGACGGCCGCAAAGTGCGGTCGGCGCGGCCGGGCGGGTGGTTGAGGGCTGTCGTCTAGGTCGTCCATTGAGGCCCTCTCATGCGGGTCAAGAAGGCTGGCGTCAAGCAAACGGCGGGCACTGCCTTGTTCTGGCATGTTACTGGCGGCTATCTTGCGCTGCAAAGTTGAGCAGCATGGGACCCGCCGCAGGTGCCTTCAACCCAATCCAGCATTTTCAATTCCGATCTTTTCGTCGGCGCCGTCGCCAGCCGTTTGAGGCTCATGACGATCGTCTGGCTACGGTGGATTGCCGTTCTCGGCCAGCTCACCGCCGTGCTTGTTATCTGGCTGGTCATGCAGTTCCCTATGCCGGTCGGCTACTGCCTTGGGTTCGTTGCGCTGTCGGCCTGGGTCAACGTGGCGCTGGCGGTGAAGTATCCAGCGCGTCACCGTCTCAGCATCCGCTCAGCCACGGCGCTGCTCGCTTACGATGTGCTGCAGCTCTCGGCGCTGCTTTATCTCACAGGCGGAATTCAGAACCCGTTTGCGTTGCTGCTGATGGCGCCTGTTACGGTCTCGGCGGCGACGCTGCCGGTTGCTAGCACGATCGTGCTGGGCCTCATCGCGCTCATTTCGACGTACCTGCTCGTCTACTATTACTGGCCTCTGCCATGGTATCAGGGCATGCGCTACGAGATGCCGCTGCCCTACAAGATCGGGCTGCTGTCGGCGATCGGCGCCGGGATGGTGTTCATTGCATTCTACGTGTGGCGTCTGGCGAAAGAAGCTGAGCTGATGTCGCAGGCGCTCGCTGCGACCGAGCAGATCCTGGCACGCGAGCAGAAACTTCACGCGCTCGATGGTCTTGCAGCGGCTGCGGCGCACGAGCTTGGCACGCCCCTGTCGACCATTGTGCTCGTTACATCGGAGCTGGCACGCGATCTCAAGGGTACGCCGCAAGTGGAGGACGTGGAGCTTCTGAGGGATCAGGCAATCCGCTGCCGCGAAATCCTGCAGAAGCTGACGCGCACGCCAGGCGAGCAGGATGCCTGGTATGCGCGGCTCACCGTTCGGGAACTCGTTGACGAAGCCTCGCAGCCCTATCGCAGCGGCCCGGTCGTGGTGGTGGTTAACGCGGGTCCTGATACGTTCGCGTCGGGCGCTGGCGTGCTGGAGCCGGTGATGCTGCGTCGGCCGGGCATGATCTACGGGCTCGGCAACATCATCGAGAACGCGGTCGATTTCGCGCGCTCCAAAGTCGAGATCGGCGCTCACTGGTCGCAGACGGCGGTGACAATCACGATTGCGGACGATGGGCCGGGCTTCGCCCCGGAATTGATCGAGACGCTGGGTGAGCCTTATGTCTCGACACGGCGGCAGAATGCCTTGCAGAAGGAGGGCAAGGCCGGCGGGCTCGGGCTCGGATTCTTCATCGCCAAAACGCTGCTTGAGCGGTCTGGCGCTGCAATCTCGTTGGAAAACAAGCCAGAGTCAGCCCGTGGCGCCATGGTCACCATAACTTGGCCGCGCCATTCGTTCGAGCGGCAGGACGCCAACGCGACGGCCTGATATGCAGCGTGCTCAGACATGGACGGGAAGGCCGTGCGCGGAATGGTTAACGTGGCGGCGTCGCTTCCCTTTTGAAACCTCGTGCGCGGCGGAAATGCTTGGAACATATGCGCAATCGGCTATATAAGAGTTCCCTCGGGAGGAATTGCTGTGAACGAAGATCTCTCTTTCCGTCAAGACGAACTGCCCGAGGACCGCACGCTGCTGATCGTGGACGATGACAAGGCGTTCCTGCAGCGTCTCGTCCGCGCCATGGAAGGACGCGGCTTTGAGGTCCGTGCGGCTGGGTCGGTCAGTGATGGTGTCGATCTCATTCGCCAGCATGCGCCGGCGTTCGCCGTGGTGGACATGCGCCTGGAAGACGGTAGCGGCCTCGACGTGATCGCGGAGCTGGGCCGGCTGCGCCCGAATGCGCGCGGTATCATCCTCACCGGTTACGGCAATATCGCGACGGCGGTGACGGCGGTGAAGCTCGGCGCGGTCGATTATCTGGCCAAGCCGGCGGATGCCGACGAGATCACGGATGCGCTGCTCGCCCCTGCGAACTCCAAGGCACCACCGCCGGAGAACCCGATGTCGGCGGACCGCGTGCGGTGGGAGCACATCCAACGTGTCTATGAGCTATGCAACCGCAACGTCTCGGAGACGGCGCGGCGTCTCAACATGCATCGGCGTACGCTGCAACGCATCCTGGCCAAGCGCGCGCCAAAGTAGGTCCAACGCGCGGGCAAATCGTCGGCCTCGTCGGAGCCGCCAGAAGCGGCTTCACCAGGATTGCTCTCGGAAAAACTGCCGGCGCGCCTAGTTTCGAGATATAGCGCGTAGATCATTCAGTGAGGATCGAGCGCATAGGCAAGCCGCAGTGCGGCGGTGCGTGCGAACGACAGTTGCATCAGGCGGCGGCGTGCGGGCGCCAGCCTTCGCAACTCGGGCATGCGTATGATCTCGGCATCATAACGGTCGGCGAGGATAAGTCCGGTTTCGTCAGGCAGGATCGCGACCGGGAAATCTGGCGCAACGGCGAACAGCACGTGATCGGCGTAATCCCAATACTCTGGCCATTTCTGATCGGCGCGGAAATCCTGCAGGCACGATTTGATCTCTATGATCCAGATTTCGCCCTGGCGGGTGAGCGCGGTGACGTCGGCCCGGCGGCCGTTGGCCAGCGGCAACTCGGAGATGTGGGCATGGCCCAGCCGCCGCAGCATGCGACCGGTGCCGCGCGCAATGGCCAAAGCAGCTTCCGACTGACGGCCGTCGGCCAGTGCGGCCTGGAGTGCATGAAGGTTTTGAGAGTCGATTGTTTTGGTCTCTTCGGTCATTGTAACGCCATCACGCGATGGGATGCGAAGGACAAGGTACGACTTGGGCCGGAGCAGGTTCAAGTCTGACCGGATGCCTCGGGTCCGGCTTGGCGTGCTCCACGTTCGCATTCGGGAGGCTGGTCCACGCCGTCAGGTGAAACATAATGCGTTTCAGCGGGCGGCGGTCAGGCCCAGGGGCCGGGCGGTAGCAACGTGGGTCGACCCGATGCGCTGCTATGTTGCGCCCCGTTGCAGATTGCTCATTATTCCGGATGCCATGATCTTCAAGTACCTGCAAAGAGACAAGTCCGCCAAGGCCGACAAGAACGAGCCGGATGCGGAGCAAATTGCGGCAAGCGAACCAGCGCCGGTCGCGGCGGAAGATGCGCAGACGGCGGCCGGAACGGGGTTGCCGCAAGCGCTCGCGCCGGCCGCCTTGCGACGGATGGTCGACCCACTATCGCTGGGGTTTTCGACGACGGCGGAGCTTACGGCGGCATCCGGCCTCATCGGGCAGGACCGCGCGCTGGAGGCGCTCGCCTTCGGCACCGACATGAAGGCGCTCGACTTCAACGTGTTCGTGCTGGGGCCGGCAGCTGCCGGCAAGAGTACGGCGGTGAAATCGTTCCTCGCGGATCGCGCAAGCGGTCAACCGGTGCCGGACGATTGGATCTATGTGAACAATTTCGAGACGCCGAACCGGCCGCGCGCTCTGCGGCTGCCGCCGGGGCGCGCGCGCCCATTCGCCAAGGCGATGATCGCCGCGCTCGACGAACTCAGCGGAACGGTGCCTTCCTTGTTCGAGGGCGAAGACTACCAGACAAGGCGGCGTGCGATCGACGAGGAGTTCCGGGCGGAAGCTGAGGAGGCATTGGCCGCCCTCAATCGCAAGGCGGAGGAACAGAACGTTGCCATCCTCAAGACGCCGACAGGGTTCGTCATGGCGCCGATGCACGATGGCGAGGTGGTGAAGCCGGAGACGTTCAACACCTTGCCCGAAAGCTATCGCGAGGATGTTGCGAAGCGCATCGAGGGGCTGCAGAAGGATCTGCAGAACATCCTGTCGCAGGCGCCGAGGGCGGAGAAGGTGCGGCGCCAGCGGCTTGCCGAACTCAACGAGGAGGTTGCACGGGTCGTCGTCGCCAATGCGCTCGACGACGTGCGCGAAATGGTCGGCGACCTCACCAAAGTGCTGGCGCATATCGATGCGATCGAGATCGATCTCGTTCGCTCCATCGGATTGTTCCTGACGCAGAACGAGGACGAGGAGATCGTGCGCCAGCCGCTCGATCCGGGACGCGACGCGCGCTTCCGGCGCTATCTGGTCAACGTTCTGGTCGCGCGCGAAGAGGACGGTTCTGATGCAAGTACGGCAAATGAGGCTGCCCCGGTGGGGGCACCCATCTACGAGGAGCTCAATCCCACCTACACCAATGTGATCGGGCGTATCGAGCATCTGGCGCAAATGGGCGCGCTGGTCACCGATTTCCTGCTCGTCTCGGCAGGAGCGCTGCATCGCGCCAACGGCGGCTTCCTGCTTGTCGATGCCCGCAAGCTGCTTACTTTTCCGTTCGCGTGGGAAGCGCTCAAGCGTACATTGAAGTCAGGCGAGATCCGTATCGAGCAGCCGTCCGAAATGTATGGGATTTTGTCCACGCAGACGCTGGAGCCGGAGCCGATTCCACTCGACGTGAAGGTCATTCTGTTCGGCGATCGCGAGATCTATTACCTGCTGTCCGCACTCGATCCCGATTTCACGCGACTCTTCAAGGTGCAGGCGGACTTCGATGATTCGATTTCATGCACTGAGGAAAACAACCGCTCGTTCGCTGAGCTGGTCGCGTCTGTCGTGGCGACGCACAAGCTGAAGCCCGTCACCGCATCAGGCGTGGCCCGCGTGATCGAGGAAGCCTCGCGCATGGCGGACGATCGCGACAAGGTATCGATCGAGGTCGGGCGCATTGCCGATCTGTTGCGCGAAGCGGACTACTGGTCCAGCAAGGCGGGGCGGGAGTCGACCGAAGCCGATGACGTGGCGCGCGCCGTCGAAGGACGTATCCAGCGCGCCGACCGTTTGCGTGACAGGGCGCAAGAGACGATCCAGCGCAACATCGTGTTGATCGATACGGAAGGCGCCAAGGTGGGGCAGGTCAACGGGCTTTCAGTGCTACAGCTCGGAGGCTTCGCGTTCGGCAAGCCGAGCCGGATCAGTGCGCGGGTGCGGTTTGGCGCGGGCCGTGTCACCGATATCGAGCGGGAAGCGAAGCTCGGTGGGCCGCTTCACTCCAAGGGCGTGATGATCCTGTGGGGGTATCTCGCCGGGCGTTATGCGCTTGATCAGCCGCTGGCTCTGGCAGCCAGCCTCGTCTTCGAGCAGAGCTATGGCGGCGTGGAAGGCGACAGCGCCTCTTCGGCGGAGCTTTACGCGCTCATATCAGCACTGGCCGAAGTGCCAATACGGCAGGGGCTTGCCGTGACCGGTTCGGTCAACCAGTGGGGCGAGGTCCAGGCGATCGGCGGCGTCAATGAGAAGGTCGAAGGCTTTTTCGACGTATGCAACGCGCGCGGTCTCACCGGCGATCAGGGTGTTCTCGTTCCGGCAGCCAATGTTCAGCATCTGATGCTGCGCGAGGATGTCGTGGCAGCTGCACGAGAAGGGCGGTTCTCGATCTATCCGGTTGCAACGGTCGATGAAGGGATCGCGCTGCTGACGGGAATGCAGGCAGGAGAGCGTGACGGTGCTGGGCATTTTCCCGAAGGAACCATCAACCGGTTGGTCGAGGATAAGCTCGATCTGTTTGCGCAGCGGCTGAAGTCATTACCGAGCGGGATGCGCAGTGGCGATGCGATGATGGCGTCGGTGCAGGACAAGGGAGAAACGCCGTGACGGCGCATGTGGCGGAGCGAGGCGAAGGGCGTGGGCGCGTCGTGCTGCGTCTGACGGGCACGCATGCGGCGAACGAGCACGCAGTCCGCGCCGCGATACGGATAGCCAAGGCGTTCCACTCGGAGATCGAAAGCCTGTTCGTCTACGACCGGCAGATCTTCGATGCTGCGGGCTACAGCTTCGTTCGCGAGATCGGTAGGGCGCAGGGCGGGCGAATGATCGGGCATCCTACAAGCACGGAGGCGACGGAGAGACCCGCAGCCATCGACGTTGCCGGAATCGCCCGGCAATTCGATCTGATGGCCCGCAGACTGCAACGGTGGGTCTGCGAGATGGCGCTGCAGGAGGACGTGCCGGTGCATGGCCGCATCGTCCAGGATACGCCGCTGCGCGCATTGAGTGTGGCCTGCCAGATGTCGGGACCCTGGAATGTGGTGGCGCTGGCGGAACCCTTCACCGCGGAGTCCCTGGCGCGTCTCGACATGCTGTTTGAGCGGGTTACGGGAATGACCGGCGTCGTTCTGGTGGGGCCACGGGCCACGGCGATGCAAGGACCGGTTGTCGCGGTTATCGAAGATCTGGAGCGGGTGACGGGCATGCTGCGCACCGCCGAACGGCTAGCGAGTGTCAACGGCAGCGACGTCATTCTCGCGGTGGCAGGAGTGAGCCGGGCAGCGCAGGCGTGGCTGAAAGACGAGGTGATCCGTGTCGTTGCCAGCGGGCACATGGCGGGCGTCGTCGAACTGGGGCGCGCAGGAGGGGGCACGGCGGTTCTGGCAGAGGCGTTGCGTCAGCTCCGCCCTGGCTTCGTCATCGCCGAGCATGGTGGGCTTCTGGTGCCGCACACTGGGGAACTGAGGCCGCTCGGAGCAGCACTGTCTTGCCCGCTGCTTGTCGTGCGCTGATCCTCCCGGCAGGTGCAGGGCAGCGCGATCGCAATCATGGGCATCGGGGCCGCTCAAGAGCCGGGTTTCGCCCGTCAGACGTGCGCTTTTTTGCACAACGGAGGCTACTCGGGCCCGGACCGTCAGGCTCGCGTTACTGCGTCAGGTGCCAAACAAGAACGCATCGCTCGATCCGACGATCTTGGGATCGGGGGGGCATGCAATGCTCGTGTCCTTTCCGGCATAGTCGAATGCGTTGAGCACGAGGCGGATCGATTCGAGCCGCGCGCGACGCTGGTCGTTGGCGCGCACGACGGTCCACGGTGATGTGGGCGTGTGGGTGAAGCGGAACATGTCGTGCTGTGCGGCCGTATAGTCGTCCCATTTGGATATGGCGGCCAAATCAATATCGGTCAGCTTCCATTGCTTCATGGGATTGTGGCGGCGTTCGTGAAAGCGCAACATTTGTGTTTCGCGCGCGATCGTCAGGTAGACCTTGAAAAGTCTGATGCCGTCCTGGAGCAGCAGGTTCTCGAACTCGGGCGCATCGCGGAAGAAATCTGCAAGCTGGTCCTCGGTGCAAAAGCCCATGACGCGTTCGACGCCGGCGCGGTTGTACCAGGAGCGGTCGAACAGAGCGATGTCGCCGGCAGTCGGCATGTGCGCAATGTAGCGCTGGAAGTACCACTGGCCGCGCTCGGTCTCGGTCGGCTTGGAGAGCGCAACGGAGCGGGCATGGCGCGGATTGAGATGGTGCATGAAGCGGGCGATGCAGCCACCTTTACCCGCACTGTCGCGGCCCTCGAACAGGACGACCAAGCGTTCGCCCTTCTCCTGAATATGGCTCTGCAGCTTGACGAGTTCGAACTGAAGGGCAACCAGATCGCGCTCGTACGCTTTGCGTTTCATCTTCCTTGCGTAAGGGTAGCCATCCCCGGTCAGGGCCTTCTCCTCGATTTCGCCCGGTAGCTTGGGGTTGTCGATATCAAAAGGAATTTGTACCTCGTCGAGGGATGGCTTGGCATTGCCTTTGACGCCTTTTGCAGCACCCGACGACTTTTTCGCTCCAGGCATCCCGATCTCCCGTCCATGGTGTCATGATAGTGTCGTGCTCGCGCGGCCTAATGTGGTGAGCGAGACGTCCGACTCGCCATCCAGTCGAGAGACATGCTGCGGACGACGCAATCACCACATTCGTTCTAACCATGATGCCATGCTCGAAGCGAGCGGGCATCGGGATTGGCTTGGGAAATTCCCTCATTTGGTTGATACAAGGCGGTGTAGATGACGATGTCACGACGCCCCGGGCGACAAGGGGATGGCGGTGATGAGGAACGCGAAGCGGACGATGCGATGCGCATACGGCTGAAATCGATCTTGCGGGGACGTATTGGAATACCTGGCAGGGTCGCCCGTGCGACCCGCGGCTCGCGGCTCGGGCAGGAAATGGATTGGAGAGTGATGCTGTCTGCGATGCCGGATGCGGCGGTCGTACTCGATAGCTCAGCACGCGTGCTGGAGCTCAATGCGCCCTTCAAGGAGCTCTATCCGGATGTGCGCTCAGGCCAGCCGCTCAGCCGGTGGCTGCGCAATCCAGACCTGTTCCAAGCCATCGAGAATGCGGCAGGAGGTCAGCCGGAGGTGGTGACCTTGATTCATCGCCTGCCGGTCGAAAGGCGGATCGCGGCGCGCGTCGTGCGTCTTGGCGATATGCCGGCCGATGAGGCCCGTCGCCTCGCACCGTTCTATCTCGTGACGTTCCGCGATCTCACCGAGCAGGACAAGCTTGCCCAGATGCGCGAGGACTTCATCGCCAATGCAAGCCATGAGCTTCGCACACCGCTTGCCTCGCTGCGCGGTTTCATTGAAACGCTGCAAGGTCCGGCGCGTGACGACGCGGGAGCGCGCGATCGCTTCCTGGCATTGATGGCGGGGCAGGCGGAGCGCATGACCCGCCTCATCGACGACCTGCTTTCTCTCAGTCGTGTGGAGATGCGGGCCCATGTGATGCCGCGCTCGATCATCGATCTCAACGAAGTGGCGGCCTACGTAGTCGAGACGCTTCAACCGATGGCGATGGCAGCCGGGGCTCACCTGCATATCGAGCTCGGCCCGACGCCAACACGGTTTCGCGGCGAGCGTGATGAGATCGTTCAGGTGATCTCCAACCTCGTCCATAACGCGATCACCTATGGCGGTGCGGGGGCGGAGGTGCGGTTGTCGGTGACGCGGGTTCCGGCACAGGGCGGTCATGCTGAGCGGGTGCGGGTCGCGGTCAGTGACAACGGCCCGGGCATTCCAAAGCAGCACCTTCCACGTCTGACGGAGCGTTTCTACCGGCCCTCCGTCAGCGCCAGCCGCTCAAAAGGGGGAACGGGGCTCGGGCTTGCGATTGTCAAGCACATCGTGGCCCGACACCGAGGCGATCTGGAGATTCAATCGCAACTCGGCCATGGCTCGACCTTTGCCGCCTCGTTCGACGCCGTGGAGTGAACTGGCCGATCAGGCTGTGGCGCGTGATTTGTGGCTCTGCGGCGGCCGTGCCTAGAGCAGGTTGAGCTGAAGTGTGCAGTGGTTCAGCGTGAAAAACATGCTCTAAGACAAAAAAGGGCCGGAGCTGCCCCCCGCTCGCTCCGGCCTCCCCGCTGCCGGCGGCGTTGCCGCGGCGCAATCGATATGAATTGTTCAGGCGTCCACCTTGGATCCACTCGAAATTGCTTCCACAGTGGCAGGTGCCGGGGTTGTGTCGCGGCGACGGACCTGCGGCGGCTGATAGGCGCGGCGCGCATGGAACTCGCAATAGGGCAGGCCGGCAACCTTGGTCTTGCCGCAGAAATGGAAGTCGGCGTGCTGGGGATCACCGATCGGCCAGCGGCAGTTGCACTCGGCGAGAGTCTGGATGCTCTTGCGCTCCTTCACCGGAATGACGGGCTCCTCCTGAGCAGGCACGAACGGCTCGGCGTCGGGTTGATAAAGGGCGCGGACGGCGGGGTTGCCAACCTGGGCAAACCGGGGCTTTTGCGGTCGCTTGGCCGTGGTCTGCGCCATGCGCGGGCGCGGACGGTGCGATTTCATGCGGGTCGTGGTGGCGCGGCCCGACAGGCCAAGGCGATGTACCTTGCCGATCACGGCGTTGCGCGAAACTCCGCCAATGCGTCCAGCGATCTGGCTCGCGCTCAATCCCTCCGACCAGAGCTTCTTGAGAAGCTCAACGCGTTCGTCGGTCCAGGCCATAATGCGGCTCCCTGACATAATGTCTTTGGCTGGCCCGCATCACGCGGCCAGACTCATTCTTGCTTCGGCTGCCACACGAGACCTCAACGGACGCACAAGAGCGTCGTCGGGACCTGGGGTCAGACCGGACTTGGATACGGACGCTTACTGGGGGAATACTCGGACGCTGATGCGCACAGACACGCCCAACGAGGGGCAAACGCGAACAGACAACTCGTACAGAGGCATGCCGAGACGGCGGAAATGAGTCGTGCGATAAAAATGTTCGCACCTGTTCCGCTTCAAACGAGTGCCGATCAGCATGTTTTGGCCGACATCTCGTTGGCGACAAGAAGGAGCCTACAATATCCTGTTTCGTGCCTACAAGACGAAGCGTGTCTTGATGCGGGGTGTTGACAGATCGAAGTTGCGCAACCGCAACAGCTTGATTCGCTGGCCTCCGTAATTCCATGCATGGAGCGCCTGCCCGCCTGCGGAGCCCACAGGTTTGTTCCAAATGTGCGGCACCTTGGTCCGCGTTGACAGGATGCCTGTTGCCGATTATCAACGGTGGCTTCGCGGCCGCCGAAATCAGGCGGCTTTTTTGGTTTTGCGGGTTTCCGGGAAGGAATGTGAGAGATGGCCGAAAACGGTCCGACCTCACGGCAGGGTGCCCCGGCCTCCGTTGCATCGGCAACTGCGGCGACGGATGCGCACGGCTCCGGTCCCTCGCCCGCGGTCATGGCGACGTATGCACGCCAGGATCTCGTCTTCGATCGCGGAGAAGGCTGCTGGCTCATTACCGAGGCGGGAGATCGCTTCCTCGATCTTGCCTCCGGCGTGGCTGTCAATGCGCTGGGACACGCGCATCCCCGTCTTGTCGCGGCGCTGAGCGCGCAGGCGCAGAAGCTTTGGCACACCTCCAATCTCTATCGCGTCGAAGGTCAGGAGCGCGTTGCGGAGCGACTGGTGGAGATGACGTTCGCGGACCGCGTCTTCTTCTGCAATTCCGGGGCAGAGGCCTGTGAAGGCGCCGTCAAGACGGCGAGGCGATACCATTATGTGAACGGTGCGCCTGAGCGCTGGCGCATCATCACGTTCGATGGCGCATTCCACGGGCGCACGATCGCCATGCTGGCTGCCGGTGGCAATCCGAAATACCTGGAAGGGTTCGGCCCCGAGGCGCAGGGCTTTGATCATGTTTCCTTCGGTGATCACGAGGCGCTCGAGCGTGCTGTGGGGCCTGAGACAGCGGCCATCATGATCGAGCCGGTGCAGGGCGAGGGCGGCGTTCGCACGGTTCCGGACCAGTGTCTCAAGGGCCTTCGCGATCTGTGCGACGAGAAGGGGCTTTTGCTCATCTTCGACGAGGTGCAGTCAGGTGTCGGCCGCACAGGGCGGCTTTTTGCGCACGAGTGGGCCGGGGTCACGCCCGACATCATGGCAATCGCCAAGGGCATCGGCGGCGGCTTTCCAGTCGGCGCGTTTCTGGCAACTGAGGAAGCGGCCAAGGGCATGACGGCGGGAACGCATGGGTCCACATTCGGCGGCAATCCGCTGGCCATGGCGGTGGCCGATGCGGTGCTCGATGTGGTCAGCGAACCTCAGTTCCTTGGGCAGGTGCAGCAGAAGGCGCTCCGTTTCAAGCAAGCCTTGGAGAGCGTGCGCGACCGTTTCCCGGACAAAATCGTCGAGGTGCGCGGGCGCGGGCTTCTGATGGGCATGCGGCTGGCGCCATCGCTGGCGCCGCCGGCTGTCGTCAAGTCGGCAATCGGCCGGAAACTTCTCGTGGTCGGCGCGGGCGACAACGTGGTCCGCCTGTTGCCGCCGCTCAACATAAGCGACGACGAGATCGCCGAGGCTGTTGATCGCTTCGCGCAGGCGATATCCGATCTCTCCGGCGCGGGTACCTGAACAAAGCACACAGGATAACGACACCAGCGGTTTTGGGCCGCGCTTACGACGTTTTTCCATCCAAGAAGGCCTTCGATATGGCTCTCAGACATTTCCTGGATCTCAACCTGCTCCCCGCGCAAACGCTGCGGCGCATTATCGACAATGCACACGCAATGAAGAAAGCGGGGCGCCGCACGCCAGCGAAGCTGAAGCCGAAGGGGATCGCGGACGCCGTCCTGGTGATGATCTTCGAGAAACCGTCGACGCGCACGCGCATTTCGTTCGATGTTGCCATGCGCCAGCTCGGCGGCCAGACAATCATGCTCAATCATACGGATTTGCAGCTCGGCCGCGGCGAATCCATATCGGATACCGCACAGGTCGTGTCGAGATATATCGACGCCATCATGATCCGTGCAAACTCTCATGACACGCTGCTGACATTGGCCGAGCATGCCAGCGTTCCGGTCATTAACGGTCTGACAGACAAAAGCCATCCGTGCCAAGTGATGGCGGATATCATGACCTTCGAGGAGCATCGCGGACCGATTGGCGGCAAGACGGTGGCGTGGGTCGGCGACGGTAATAACGTGGCGGTGTCGTGGATGCAGGCGGCGGTCCAGTTCGGGTTCTCCATTCGCATCGCCAGCCCCCCGACGCTGAAGCCGGAGAAGGCGATCGTCGACTGGGTGCGCGCCAACGGTGGCGATCTCACCATCACCACGGACGCGCAGAAAGCCGTGGACGGGGCTGATTGCGTCGTAACCGATACATGGGTCTCGATGGGCCAGTCGGATGCCGCACGGCGCAAGAAGCTGCTGAAGCCTTATGCAGTGGACGACGCGCTGATGAAGCGTGCGCACAAGGACGCGATTTTCATGCATTGCCTGCCGGCGTACCGCGGGCTTGAAGTTACCGCCTCGGTGATCGATGGGCCGGCGTCTGTCGTTCTTGACGAGGCAGAGAACAGGCTGCATGCGCAAAAGGCGATCTTGGCGTGGTGCCTCGGAGTCGACTAGAGCAGGTCAGGTTTTGATTGAATCACCTGAGGCCGTTGTGGCGAGAACCTCAATCAAGGCTCGACGGAAGCAGCTGCGCTTCCATCTCAACCGATCAGGCTCTAGGTCGCGTTGATGTTTGATGGAACCATGAACGCAATCCAGAACCTTGTTTCGAGCATGTTTTTCACGCTGAAGCGCTGCGCGCTTCAGCTCAACATGGTCTGAAAGGGCAGGGCGAAATGAGCGAGAGTGAGCGTTTCACAGTCGCTGCCGCCGGTGTGGACGATATCGTCCTGCCGTTCCAGACCGTGCGCTCTCGCGTGACAGGGCGCCTCGTGCGGCTCGGCCCGACGGTCGATCGGATTCTAAAGAGGCACGACTATCCCGACGGCGTCAGCGAGACGCTCGGCGAAGCGCTTGCATTGACGGCGCTGATCGGTGTCGGCCTCAAGTTCGACGGGCGGTTGATCCTGCAGACTAAGACCGATGGTCCGCTCGACTTCCTGGTTGCCGACTTCGCCACGCCCGGATCGCTGCGCGGCTATGCGAGCTTCGACAGAGTGCGCTGTGAGCAGGCCTCCGGCGGCGGCGAGCGTGCCCTGCTCGGTGCAGGGCATCTTGCCATGACGATCGATCCGGGCGGTGACATGGACCGCTATCAAGGATTGGTGCCGCTCGATAATACGACGCTGACGGAGGCGGCAGACACCTACTTCCGCCAGTCAGAGCAGTTGCCGACATTCATCCGGCTTGCGGTTGCGCGGGAACGCACCGGTGGCGGGCACGACTCGAATGACGCCTGGCGCTGGCGGGCCGGCGGGATCATGCTGCAACACGTCGCGCATGAGGGAGGCCGGGCAGCCGAAGAGCTGGCGGCGGCAGAAGAGCGCGGAGCGATGCTCGGCGAGGATGACGATCACTGGCGGCGCGTCACCATGCTGGCGGCGACCGTGGAGGATCACGAGCTGGTCGATCCAACGTTGTCGCCGGAACGCCTGCTGTATCGGCTCTTTCACGAAGAAGGTGTGCGGGTCCAGGCGGCGCGTCCCATGAGCGAATACTGCACCTGCTCGCGCGAACGCGTGTTTGGCTTTCTCAAGCGTTTCGGCAAGGCGGATCTCGCCGACATGCACGAGCCGGACGGATCGATCTCGGTGACGTGCGAATTCTGCTCGACGCGATACGTCTTCGACCCCGCGGAGCTGGAATAGCCGCGTTGCGGCAGGCGTTGCCAAATAGCGAGCCCGTCGGCATCATAGCGCCATGATCGTTCGCACCCGGAAGGCACGCTGGGCAACAAAGATGCACATGAGCCATTCAGCGGCTAGAGCCTGTCACCGTATTTTTGCTTCGCGTGCATGGCCTCGCGTTCTGCCTGCCGTGTTTGCCTGTGTGGTCGCCGTGCTGGCCGTCGAGCTACAAGGCTTGTCGGCGCTCGCGGCGGACATGGGTGCGCGCGAAGTGACCGAGGCGCTCGTCAAGGCGAGCCGAGAGACGCCGGCGGACTTCTCCGGCCACGATCTCACCTACCTTGATCTCTCGTCGCTTGATTTCAAAGGCGCCAAGATGTCGGACGCCGATCTTTACGGCACCGACTTCACGGGTGCGAATCTCGCTAACGCCGACCTCTCGTTCACGCGCCTTGACCGATCCGTTTTGATCCGCGCGGACTTCTCAGGTGCTAACCTCGCCGATGCGACGATTCTGCGCCCCACGGTCTTTTCCGACATGAGTTTCGATCAGGATGACGCGCCGTCGTTCCGCGGGGCGATGATGCAGCGCGTGCGCGTGCAGGCGCGCATGGACGGAGCGGATTTTTCGAATGCGGATCTCACGGAAGCCGACTTCAGCCCCTACGAGAGGCGCGCAGGAGAGGGCACGATCACGACGGTGCCGCGCAACGAGTTGATGAATGCGAAGTTCGTCAATGCGCGGATGACGAAGGCGAACTTTGCGCGCGCTGTCATGCGGTTCGCCGATATGCGCGGCGCGGATCTGACCGGGGCAAATTTGCGCAATGCGGAACTCGTTGGAGCCAATCTCGAGGGCGCCAACCTTTCGGGCGCCGACGTCACGGGAGCCGATTTCACGCGTGTCAATCTCCGGGGGGCGAGGGGGCTCGATACGGCGATCGGGCTCGATGCGGCGCTCAACATGGATGCAGCGACGCGCTGAACCCGCCGCATCATCGCCCGACATCGCGCTGGTTATTCGGACAAGCCCTCAGGTCTCGGCCCAATCGGCCAGACGCTCCAGGAAGCCCATGCACTTTTCAAGCTCGCTTTCCGCGATCCATTCGTTGGCGGTGTGCGCTTGAGCAATGTTGCCGGGCCCGCAGACGACAGAGGGCGCGCCGGCGTGCTGGAAGAGACCCGCCTCGGTGGCATAGGAAACGGCATGCGTATCGTTCTGGCCGGCTAGCTTCATGGCGAGGCTGACCACCTCCGCGCTGCGGTCTGCGCCGAACGGCGGGACGCGGTTCGACAGCCTGATAGCGATATCGGATTCCGGTGCGACGGCACGCATCCGCGGCAGGCAAATCTGTTTCAAAAAGCGGTCGAGCCTTGCTTCGATCGCATCGATATCGAGGCCGGGCGTGGCACGGATCTCGAAGCCGAGACCGCAGTTGACAGGTACGATGTTGGAGGCCGTGCCGCCGCTGATCTCGGTGACTTGAAGTGTCGCGTAGGGCGGGTCGAAGCGTGCGTCGCGGGTGGTGGATTTCAACTCCTCCTCGATACGCATCAGCTCCTCGATCACGAGGCTCGCATAGTGGATGGCGTTGACGCCGAGCGGGGCCATACTCGAATGCGCCGCGCGGCCCGATACGTTGATGTGCCAGCGCACGGGACCCTTGTGGGCGTCGACGACCGTCATCGAGGTCGGCTCACCGACGAAGACCATGCGCGGTCGGGGCAATGACTGGCCGAGTTGCGCAATCATCGGCCGCACGCCGACACAGCCGATCTCCTCGTCGTAGGAGAACGCAATATGGATCGGCGTCTTCAGTCTGCGGCGCTTGAAGTCAGGAACGGCGGCAAGGACACAGGCGAGGAAGCCCTTCATATCGGCCGTGCCGCGGCCATAAAGACGTCCGTCCTTCTTGACCATCTGGAAGGGGTCGGTGTCCCACGACTGGCCGGCGACGGGAACGACGTCGGTGTGTCCTGACAAGGCAACGCCGGGCTTGTCACGGGGACCGATGGTGGCGAAGAGGTTCGCCTTCTCGCCATCCTCGGTGAAAATCAAATCCGAGGCGACACCGTGCTGGGCCAGGTAGTCCTCGATAAAACGTTGAATGGCAACGTTGCTCTTGTGACTGGTGGTATCGAAGGCGACAAGCCGTGCGAGCAGCTCCTTCGTGCCGTAAGTCGGGCCGTGCATTGATGCTTCGCCTCGAATTGAACTCAGCCTGGAACCAGCCCCCGCAAGAGGTTTTGGTAGCACCATCGGGAGTTTGGCGCTCTCAGTTCAGGCTGCGCATAGCGAACGGACTGTCGAGCGAGAAGGCCGGAATGGCCACATCGAACAACTGGCCGATCGCATCCTCCATCTGGTAGCTGCCGACCATGATACCGGAGGGAGTCTCGAGCGGGCAACCTGAGGTGTAGGAGAAGCTTTCACCCGGCGCGATGGTCGGCGTGAGACCGACGACGCCTGGGCCGCGCACCTCCTGCGTCATGCCGATGGCATTGGTGATGCGCCAGAGCCGGGAGCGCAACTGGACGGCTTCGTCCCCCTCATTGGAGATGGTGACCGAGTAGGACCAGAAGAAGTGGTTCTCATCGGGGGAGGACTGGTCCTCCACGTACTGGGGCTCGACGCGGACGCGGATGCCGCGGGTGACGGCTTCGTACATGGGAGGACGGCTCCTCAGAAGTAGCGACTTTCCGGGCGCGCCGGAGATTTCTCTGGCGCGGAGTGTATGGTGCGGACGGCGTGGGTCAAGCTGCATTAACGGCCTGGGCGCTCACGCGTAGGCCGCAGCCAGCGCCCCTTCGAGGTCGGCGACGAGATCGTCCACGGCCTCAAGGCCGACAGACAGGCGCACCGTTCCCTCTGTGATGCCCAGCTCAGAGCGCGCTTCCGGCTTCAAGCGCTGGTGCGTGGTCGTCGCCGGGTGGGTAACGAGGCTCTTGGCATCACCCAGGTTGTTGGAGATCCTCACAATCCTCAGTGCATTGAGGAAACGGAAGGTCTCAGGCTTGCCACCGTCGACGTCGAAGGTGACCATCTGGCCGCCACCGGTCATCTGGCGTCTGGCCAGTTCATACTGAGGATGGTCGGCGCGGAAGGGGTAGAGCACGCGCTTGATGCGGGCGTGGCCGGCCAAGGCATCCGCGATCTTGGCCGCGCTATCGCATTGCGCCTGAACGCGTACCGAGAGCGTTTCCAGGCCTTTCAGCATGATCCAGGCGTTGAACGGGCTGATCGAGGGGCCGGTCTGACGGATGTAATCCTGCAGATGGTCCTTGAGGAACTGGGACGAGCACAGCACCAGACCGCCCAGGCAGCGGCCCTGGCCGTCAATGTGCTTGGTCGCTGAATAGACGACAATGTCGGCGCCGTACTGCATGGGACGTTGCAGCAGCGGTGTGGCGAATACATTGTCGACGATGACCTTGGCGCCAACGGCGTGCGCGATCTTAGAAACTGCGGCGATGTCGACCAGCTCCATCGTCGGATTTGTGGGCGTCTCGAAGAAGAAAGCCTTGGTGTTGGGGCGTACCGCAGCTTTCCAGGCATCGAGGTCGCGCCCGTCCACTAACGTCGACTGGATGCCGAAGCGCGGGCACAGATCCTCGACGATGTAGCGGCAGGAACCGAACAGGGCGCGGGCGGAAACGACGTGATCGCCGGCACGGACGCCGGCGAGGATTGCTGCGGTGACGGCAGCCATTCCTGTGGCAGTCCCGCGTGCTTCTTCGGCCCCTTCGCCCTCCAGAAGGCGGATGCGCTCCTCCAGCATCGATACGGTGGGGTTGGAAAAACGCGAATACTGGTAGCCGGGATCCTCGTTCTTGAAGCGCGCCTCAGCCTGTTCGGCACTCTTGTAGACGTACCCTTGTGTGAGGAAGATCGCCTCGGATGTCTCGCCGAACTGGGAGCGCAGCGTCCCGCCATGGACGAGGCGGGTCTCGGGCGCCCAAGTGGCGGGATCGGATGAAACGGCTCTGTGGGTCTTGTCGGACGCCATGGTGCGGCTGCTCCTTCTTTTTTGTGCGTGAGCCGGAAAGCCCACCGCGCATCAAAAAACCCGGCGCCCGATCCTGAGCTGCCGGTTGGCCCGGCGCTCGGGATTGCGGTGCAATCCGGGTCTTGCGCACGGCCTTTTAGCGAGTTGTTTAACGTGACTGCAAGCCGGCCGGCCAAATCGCCACGAATGATGGAATGGGGATTAGACCCCGCCAGACTTGGCGTCAAGGGGGCCATGGGGTAGAGCGGAGGGCGGAGGGGAGATCATGGTCAAGGCGAAAACCCAGGTGAGATCGCAAGCATCGGTGCATAGTGCGGCGGCCGGCTCGGAGGGGGCGCGCGAGGGCATCCTGCCGGCGCAGGCCATCCGAGCGCTGGCCGATACCGGCGAGATCACGCCTGCCGAGCCGTTCGGTGCGCGGCAGGTGCAGCCGGCGAGCCTTGATCTGCGTCTCGGCGATGTCGCCTTTCGGGTGCGCGCGAGCTTTTTGCCGGGGCCGGGGGTTTCTGTCCGGGAGCGCCTGGCACAGCTTTCGCTCCACGAGATCGATCTCAGGGAGAGTGCGGTTCTGGAGACCGGCTGTGTCTACGTCGTCCCGCTGCTGGAGTCGCTGGCGCTGCCAATGGGGCTGTCGGCCGCGGCCAATCCGAAAAGCTCGACGGGAAGGCTCGACGTCTTCACGCGTGTGATCGCCGATGGCGTGGCGTCTTTCGATACGATACCCGAGCGCTACAGCGGTGCGCTCTACGCCGAGATCTGTCCCCAGACGTTTCCAATTGTCGTGCGGCGCGGCTCGACGTTGTCGCAGCTCCGCTTCCGGCGCGGGCAGCCGGCGATGAGCGATGCTCAACTGGCCGATCTGCACGCTCGCGACACGCTCGTATCCGGCGGAGCGGGGGCCGACATTCAGGGCGGCATCGCGCTTTCCGTCGATCTCATCGGAGACAAGACGGGATTGGTGGGCTATCGCGCGAAACGGCATACCGGTCTCGTCGACGTCGATGCGCCAGGATCGTGCGCTCTGCTCGATTACTGGGAGCCGATCCACGTGCGCGGCGGCAACAGGCTTATACTCGACCCGGACCAATTCTATATTCTTGCCTCGAAAGAAGCGGTACACGTGCCGCCGATGTATGCGGCCGAGATGATGCCGTTCAATCCGCTTGTGGGCGAGTTCCGCGTGCATTACGCGGGCTTCATGGATCCGGGTTTCGGTCATGCCGAGGCCGGCGGCTCGGGCGCGCGGGTGGTTCTGGAGGTGCGAAGCCACAAGGTGCCGTTCATCCTGGAGGATGGGCAGATCATCGGACGACTTATCTATGAGCGCATGGCCGCTAAACCCGACAAGCTCTACGGGCTGGACCTCGGCTCCAACTATCAGGCGCAGGGCCTGAAGCTGTCCAAGCACTTCAAGTGAACATGAGTGCCTCGATGCGGGGCCATTTCTTTCGACGTGCGAAAAATCGACCCGCGTGATCCAACGCACAATCCGCAACCTTGGATGCGCTGAGTTGAACGGTGCGTGCTGCATTCTTAAAGCACACATTGACGTGTTGTATTTTTTTTCAGTGCGGTGAGATCACGCTTCTGTCGCCTTCCATTTGCCGTGATTCGTGGCGTAATCTCGGGCGACGCAACCCGACCCCGCTGAAGCGGGGTCGGCTCCAGCAAGCACTGCGGTGAAGTTCTGCGTGAGCTCGTGGCGCGGCAGGCCCGCTTCGCCACGGAAAGAACGGGCCACAACTTCTCTAAAATAGAAAGTCTACGTTGCATGCTTTCGGGTCGGGCTTCTTCCGTCTCAACGAACCGCGACGCGCGCTTGGATGTCGCGCGCGGGTTTGCACTGTTCGTGATCTTCGTTGCGCACATGCCGATGAATCCGCTGGCGATGATCACGCCGGGACGCTTCGGCTTCTCCGACTCGGCTGAGATCTTCGTGTTCTGCTCAGGCGCTGCGGCGGCGCTCGCGTTTGCGCGCGTGTTCGACACACATGGCATGCTCATCGGCTCGGCGCGCGTGGCGTTGCGCGTGTGGCAGCTCTATTGGGCGCACATCGCAATTTTTCTGCTGGTTCTGGCAACGAACGTGATGTTCGATCGCTGGGCGGGAGGCGGAACAAACTACGTCGATGGGTTCAATCTTGGCCGCGTTTTCAGTCCCGACGGGGGCGCGGCCGTGACCGGACTGCTGACACTCACATATGTGCCCAACTATTTCGACATCCTGCCAATGTACATGGTGCTATTGGCTCTCGTGGCCGTGGTGATGGCGCTGTCCCGTTTCGGCGTGGGCGCAATTGCAGCTGTGGTCATCGGCCTTTGGGTGGTGGCGACTGCCCGGCTGCTGGAGTTGCCCGCGGAGCCCTGGGGCCAGCGCAGCTGGTTCTTCAATCCATTCGCCTGGCAGCTTGTTTTCTTCACTGGCTTTGCCTTTGCCCGGGGCTGGCTTCCCGTGCCGCATTACGACCGGCGCTTGATGATGCTTGCGGTGGGCGTGCTCGTGATGGGAGTGCTGCTGCACTGGCAACCTCTGGCGTCGCGCATCGCGTATCCGCAAGCGCTGTCGATCGCGGTGGCGGAACTCAGTGACAAGACCCATATGGGTATGCTGCGCTACGTTCACTTTCTGGCTCTGGCCTATGTCGCTTTCGTGCTGGCGGGCGAGGGTGGACGGCGATTGAAAGGGTGGGTAGTCGATCTTTGCCGCCTTGCGGGACAACAATCACTGGCGGTTTTTCTGACGGGACTGTGGTTGTCGGTGACGTGTGGCTACCTATTGCAGCGGCTCGGCGGCGGGTTCTTCGCCGCGATTTTTGTCAATGTGCTTGGCATCACCGTGATGGCCTGTGTCGCGTGGCTCGTGGCATGGACCAAATCCGAACCATGGAAGAGTGCGGCGAAGGCTGGCACGAAATTCGGGCCAAGGATGATTCCGTCTCTGCCAGCACCTGCTGGGCTGGAAGCGGGCGCGCGGTGATACCCGACGCCTGATTACGAAAAGGTGAGAGCCAGCGACAGCGCATCGAGGACTGCGGCCTCATCCGTGGCATTGTTTGCGCATTCTCATGCGCTGGCAAAGTACCGGGTGATGAAGCCTTCATAGATGCGCGTCAGGGTTTCAAGGTCGGCAATGCTTACATGCTCGTCGACCTGATGGATCGTCTTGTTGACCAGACCGAACTCGATCACCGGACAATGATGCTTGATGAAGCGTGCATCCGACGTTCCGCCACCGGTGGTGAGCGCGGGACGGCGTCCGGTGGCTGCTTCGACCGCGCCCACCATTGTATCGACGAGCGGACCGGGCTTGGTGAGGAAGACGTCACCAGTACCTGAGAACGAAAGTTCGATGCGCGCGGCAAGCTCGGAAGCCGCCGACTCGCAGATCCCGCGCACGTGGCTCTCCAGGCGCGGGCGTGTCCAGGCATCGTTGTAGCGGACATTGAAGTGCGCCTCGGCGCGGCTGGGGATGACGTTGGTCGCCGTGTTGGGAACGGAAATAACTGTCACCACGAGATGCGAGGGCTCGAAATTGCCGGTGCCGGCGTCGAGCACGGTGGCCGAGAGGCGGTCAATGATGCGCGCCAGCTTCGGCACGGGGTTTTCTGCCTTGCTGGGATAGGCGGCGTGTCCCTGTTTGCCGTGGACGACGATATGGCCGTTGAGCGAACCGCGCCGGCCGATCTTGATCTCATCGCCGAGCGCTTCGGGATTGGACGGCTCGCCGACGATGCAGGCATCGATTCGTTCGCTTTTGCCGCGCATCCATTCGAGAACCTTGGCGGTGCCGTTGATGGATGGGCCTTCTTCATCGCCCGTTATGAGGAAGGAAATGGCGCCAGGCAGCTTGCCGCCCGTCTTCGCGAGGTAGCGCATTGTGGCGGCGAGGAAGCAACCGATCCCCCCCTTCATATCGACAGCGCCGCGGCCGTACAGGATCCCGTCGCGGATCTCGGCAGCGAACGGCGGAACCGTCCAGGCATCGAGATGGCCGGGGGGAACGACGTCGGTATGACCGGCGAAGCAAAGGTTGGGGCCATCCTTACCAAATCTTGCGTAGAGGTTCTCGACGTCGGGTGTTCCCATTTCTATGAAGGTCATGCGGTGACACTCGAAGCCTGCCGGAGCGAGGATCTCGTGCAGGAGCGTCAATGCGCCACCCTCGTGGGGTGTGACGCTGGGGCAGCGGATCAGCGCCTGCGTCAGCGCGACCGGGTCTTTGGCATCAAGCGTCATCTTGCGTCCTATGCACGGGTTCTGGTGGGGCGTTGCCAACTCCAGCGAGTGGATCGGGGCCATATCGGTTTGACCCAGCGGTACCGGGCAGGAAGCCATTGTCGATAATGATGACCAGCATGCTTGCCGCCATACCGGAGACGAAGGCCAGCTCGAACATCGTTGGAACGTGGCTCGACAGGATCAGCCGGTTGTGAGTGAGAATGATGTAGAGGAGGAACGCTGCCGCATAGCTATATGGCAGCCACTGCGGCCAGTTGCGATCGTTGAACCGCTTCACCGTTACCGCCGTCTCGGGAATGAGCAATGCGAGGTTGAAAAGGGTTTCCGCCAGGTTCGGGCCACGCTGGGCGATCATGTCGGAATACCACGCCATCGGATTGGCCAGGAAAGACATGGCCATCGAGGCCAGCATCAGTGGCAGCATGGCCAGCCACCACTGTCGGCGGCTTATGCGTCCATCGAAGCCGAAGAATAGATGCTTCCAGGTCATTGTTTGCGTCGTGCGCCTCGAATTGAGCGCCGAATGAACAATAGTTGAGGGCCGGGATCAAGCCGAGCAGAGATAGCGGTGGCTCGGACCGGGGTGGGTCAGCGCGCCTTGCGCCCGGCCTCGTAGACCTTGAGGTTCGCATAGCAAATGTCGTGCAGCGTGGTGTCGAGGCCGGCCGCACGCACGCGCTCGAGCATATCACCAACGATGTGGTCCGCTTCGACCGGCCCGCCACGCTCCATGTCGCCCAGCATCGAGGCGGCAAAGGTGGAGCTGGTGTCGGAGAACATGCGGCGCCACTGGTCGAGTTGTAACGCGGGGACCGGGTGGCCCGCATGTGCGGCGGTGGCTGCATTGAGATCCAGCATGCGGCGGGAGAGTTCCGCGCCGCCGGGTGCGCTGGCAATGGCACCTACCGGGGCACGCATCAACGTCGTCATCGCCGCCAGATTCGCAAGCATTACAATCTTTTCCCACATCTGCTGCATGATGTCGGGGCTGGCCGTCGGAGTCGTCTTAGCGCGTTCGAGAGCGGAAACGAGCCTCGAGACGCGCTCCGTAATGCCTCCGTCCTGCTCGCCAACGGTGAAGAACTGCCAATCGTTGAGGTGCTCGATCGAGCCATCCGCATTCTGGCGAACCTGAAGGCTCACGCTGCCGGGAAGGACCTGTGCACGCGAAAATCTTCGATTGAGGCGTTCGATATGGGCCAGACCGTTCAGCAGTGGGACGATGGCGGTAGCTGGTCCGACGACCGGCGAAATTGTCTCCATTGCCGCGTCGAGGTCATAGGCCTTGCAGGTCAGCAACAGATAGTCGGGAGCGGTGCCAGCGATCTCGGGGGCCGTGCAGGCGGTAACCGGCATTCCCTGGATGTTGCCGTGCGGGCTTTTCACCGACAGGCCATCGCGCATCAGGATGGTCTTGCGCGTTTCGCGGACGAGAAAGGTCACGTCGGCCGCGTCGTTCTCGATGAGGCGGGCGCCGAAATAGCCGCCGACGCCACCGGCTCCGAGAATGACGATGCTTGGCTTCGACATGACACTTGCCATCCTATGCGTTCGATGCACCGATTCCGTGGTCGTTGCCTGTGGAGCCGAGGGCGCTCGTATACGCCAACGAAAAGGGCTGCCGCGTCCGGCAGCCCTGATGTCACAAGGTCAATCGACCAGAGTCAAACGGCTCAGATATTGATCGAGCCGTGGATCCAGTCCTCAAGGCGCTTCTTCTGCACCAGAGCGCCGGTGTGCGAGGCTGCGACCTGGCCGCCCTGGAAGATCATCAGAGTCGGCATGGCGCGGATGCCATAACGGGTGGTGATCTGCGGGTTCTGGTCGACGTCGAGCTTGACGACCTTGACCTTGCCCTTCAGTTCCTGCGCGACCTGATCGAGCGCCGGGGCCATGGCTTTGCAGGGGCCGCACCATTCGGCAAAGAAGTCGACGACCACCGGCTCGGCGGACTTCAAAACCTCTTCCTCGAACGTCTTGTCCGATACGGCATGCGTCATCGCTTGTCTCCTTCAGCGGGTGCCGGGTCGCGGCGCCTGATTCGCATTGTAACGTGATTGTCCGGCAAGGTAGGGAGCGGCCTAGAGCACGTCAAGGTTGGTTGCACCCAGATCCCAGAGCCTGCGCTCGTAAGTCGCCAGCATGGCGTCCGAAATCTCCATAAGCCGCGGACCGTCGGTCCACAGGAGCGCCGCCTTCATGGCCTTATGCGGGAACATTTGGGCGAGTGCGAGGCGATAGGCCGCAAGCTGCAACAGGTATGCGTCTGCAACCTGTGATGCTTCGCTCGGCGGCGGCCGGTTTGTCTTGTAATCGATAACGTAAACGGTGTCCGCCTGCACGGCGAGGCGGTCGATATGGCCGTTGAGCTTCAAGGCCGGGCCGCGGCCATCGGGTCTTGGTATCTCGGCGGCGATGGCGACCTCGGCGCGGCTTTGTGGACCGAACAGGGGCGCAAAGTCGCTGGCGGTGAGAATGGCCAGCGTCTCGTGCACGATGCTCTTGCGGACTGTCGGCGGCAGCTCGCGCCCGCGGGTGTCCACAAACGCCGCAGCGGCCTTTTCCCAGGTGTCGGCCGGGATGGTGGGCAGATACTCGAGCAGGGTGTGGGTCAAGGTGCCGCGCAGGAAGCGATTTCCGGCGGTGCGGGCTGACGGGCGCGTCGCGGGCGGCTCGTCAGCCTCGGTCAGGGCTGTCGGCGACGGTGTCACAGGCTCACCGGCCTCGTCGACGTCATATGGTGCGAGACGCGAGGGGGCGAGTGGCATGGTGAGCTGGGGTTCGCGCGGTGCCGCGGACTTAGCCCACGCCTCAAGCGGTACGGCAGGGTGCGCCTGCGTCAGCTTCGTATCGGGTGCTTTGGCCGGCGCAGTCTGTGGTGATGCATAGCGCAGGACACTACGGCCGGCGCCGTCGTCAACGGGTTCGAGCATGCCCTCAATGCCATTGCGGACAAGATCGTACCAACTGTCGGGCGAGCGGGTCTGCTTGCCGTCGAATCCGGCGATATACAACCGGTCGCGGGCACGCGTCATGGCGACGTAGAGCAGGCGATTGCGCTCCTCGCGTTCACGCTCTTTGATTGCATCACGCCCGGCGGCGATCGGGGCCAACTGGCCCGATCCCTTGGTTTGCCAGATGAAGGCGGGCGGCGTCTCCTTCGGCGCTGGTGGCATGGCGAGAGGGTAAAGACTCGCTGCGCCGCCGATGCTGTTGGTCGAGCAGGTATCGGGCAAGAAGACGACGGGCGCTTCGAGGCCCTTGGCGCCATGCACGGTCATGATGCGCACCTCGTCGCGGCCATGCTCCATGTCGCGTTTGATCTCACGGTTGGCTTCGCGCAACCACGTGAGAAATCCCGTGAGAGACGGCGGCGCGGAATCATCGAACGCGATGGCAAGGTTCAGCAACTCGTCGATGCTGTCGGCGGCCTCGGCACCTAGCCGTGTCAAAAGGCGCTGGCGCATTCCGTCGCGATCGAGGACGCCGGCCAGGAACTCGAAGGGCGGCAGGAAGTCGGCGCGCCTGCGCCATTCGCGCAGCAGCGCCGCTGCCTCCTCGAATGCGGGACTGGCGCTGCGCTGTTCGAGCAGCGCTTTCCACAATGTGCCGTGACGGCGATGGGCGATGGCGAGCAACTGGTCATCGTCAAAGCCGAAGAGCGGGCTCTTGAGAACGTTGGCGAGTGCCAAGTCGTCCTCGGGGAGGGTGAGAAAATCGCCGAGAGCAACGAGATCCTGCACGGCGATCTGATCGGTAAGCGAGAGGCGATCAGCCCCGGCGACGGGAATGTGGCGGGCCTTCAACGCGGCCACCATCGGTCGCGCGAAGGGGTGGCGCTTGCGCACGAGTATGAGGATGTCGCCGGGCGTGATGGGGCGGCCTTGCGACAAGAGCATTTCGCGCCCTGCCACCATCTGCTGAATGCGCTCAGCAATACGGTTCGCAAGGCGTACTGCGGGGGGCGTGTCTTCGGCGCTCTCGGCGTCCGCGGGTACCCAGGGGTCATGCTTTTGCGCTTCGGCGACCTGCTCCACGTCCCACACTTCGACGAGGCCAGCATGGCCGATACGATGGGCTGCGTGAACGACACGCGATGCGGATGGATCACCGGCCAGATCGTGCGCGGTCTTCGCAGTGAGGCCCGGCGTGCGCTGGTGATCGGCGAACACGCGGTCAACGGCCTCGAGAACCGGGGCTACCGTGCGGAACGACAAGGTGAGTGGGATATCCTGCCAGGTCACGCGCGCGGCCTCGGCACGCTCACGGAATGTGCGACCCATGCGGGCGAACTCTTCGGGGCGAGCGCCCTGGAAGCTGTAGATCGACTGCTTCTCGTCACCGACCGCAAACAACGTGCGCTGCTGCGGCGACATTTCGCCTGACGTCGCGCCGTCTTGGGTTTCGCGTGCGCCGGCGCCGGCAAAAAATTCTGTCGCCAGCGCCTCGACGATGCGCCACTGCTCGGGGCTCGTATCCTGGCTTTCGTCGACGAGAATGTGGTCGAGACCGCCATCAAGCTTGTAGAGCACCCACTGCGCCGATCCTGAAACACGCAAAAGACTGACGGTGTGGCGAATAAGATCTTCGAAGTCGAGCGCCGCGCGACGCGCCTTCAGCCGCGCATAGCGCGTCAGCACCGCATCGGCGAGGCGCATCAAAGCCAGCGTAGCGTCGATGGCGTCGAGCGCGCGGTGATTTGCCGTCAGCTCCGCAAAACGATCGCGCGCGCGGCACAACTGGTCGGTCAGGCCGGGCTCGGCCTTGCGTACGCTTTTCGTCACGAAGCGTTTGTCGGAGCGCGGATTGCCGTCCTTGGTAAGGAGCGCTTCGGCGAAGCAGGCAATGCGCTCAGCATCGCCTGCGCTTCGCATGGCCCTTACAAGTATCTCTGCGAGTTCATTGTCCGTGCTCTTGTCACTGGCTGCCAATATCTGCGCTGCGTGTTCGGCGGCATGTGGAGCCAGAATTTGCGCGCGCTCTGCGTCGATCGTCGCATGCGTTGCAACGGGGTTTATAGAAAAAGCTCTCCGATAGAGGGGGGCTATCGCAGCGAACGGATCGCGCAGGTTGCCGTCTCCGTCGTCGCCGTAATGCCGCACGACATGCTCAAGCCAATCCTTTCTATTGAGTGCCGCGCGCAGCAGGTCATCAAAGCTTTCATCGGCGGCGAAGGCGACGGCGGACCGCAACGCGCGGCCGAGTGGCTTGTCGGTATCGTCGGTGGCCTCGCTCAACGTATCGTCGATCGATTCGCGCATGAGCTGGCGTGAGA
The DNA here is from genome assembly GCA_036768475.1 of Hyphomicrobiaceae bacterium. GTDB lineage: Bacteria > Pseudomonadota > Alphaproteobacteria > Rhizobiales > Hyphomicrobiaceae > JAEUMD01. The sequence goes on from DAIPMW010000005.1 coordinate 35,601, forward strand.
TCACGTCATCCAGAATTGTGAAACCCGGCGTCACACCGGCCTCGAGCGGGAAGCGCTGCAGAAGGCGCTCGGCGAACGCGTGGATCGTCTGCACCTTGAGTCCGCCGGGCGTCTCAATGGCGCGGGCGAACAGGGTGCGTGCGCGGCGCGTTTCCTCCGCCGTCGGTGATCGACCAAGGAGCTTGACGAGCGCATCAAGGAGTTCGTCTGCGGACTTGGTCACCCAGAAGCCCAGTTCCCTGAAAACGCGCGTCGACATCTCCGCAGCCGCAGCTTTCGTGTACGTGAGGCACAAGATCCGCTCTGGAGCAGTGCCCGCGAGAAGCAGACGGAGCACGCGGCGCGTCAGTACGTGGGTCTTGCCCGTGCCTGCGTTGGCGCTGACCCACGCGGAGGTGGCCGGGTCCGCCGCACGGGCCTGGAACTGGTTGGTTTCGTCCGTGATCGCCTCGATGCCGCGGGCCGTCGCGGGGGGTGCCATGCCGGGGGTGCTCATGCGCCGGTTGATCCTTGGGCGGCTGCCGTGCGGTTGGGAGGGCATTTCGCCGTTTTTCCAAGCCTCGCCATGTCCGCTGGACACGACCCTGCCAACTCACTATAAGGGCCGAGCTTCGGTCCAGGCCAGTGCCGGGTTGGAGCTTTGCCCAGGTAGCTCAGTTGGTAGAGCATGCGACTGAAAATCGCAGTGTCGGTGGTTCAATTCCGCCCCTGGGCACCACATTCATTTGCGTGACGCCGCCGGCCAGCCTATCGCGCGGGTTTCGGTTCGAGGATTGTCCTCGAACCTGCACCATCAGCCTTTCTGTCCATACCGAACACATCGGTAACAGATCGCTCTCAAGACATGGGTGACAACCCTCGTGCCGAACGGGTTGTCGAGGGGCTGCTTTCAATCGTTTTAAAGAGCTACGCGGGATTGGAACGGGGCAACAGAATGCTACCCCGTCCGAAGTTCGATGTGACTAAAGATCCTTCATGAGCTGCCCTTACAATGCCGCTGGCTAAAGCATGGACGCGTCGAGAAAAATTCCACTCAAGCTTCAAAGAAGATGGGTGGTCGGCGCTTGTGAAACTCAGTGGCATCTTCGAACGCTGCAGCCATCCTGAGCAGCAGCGCTTCCTGGAAGTGATTGCCGACGAGTTGCATGCCGATGGGAAGTCCCTCCGGCGAGAAGCCGCAAGGAATAGCGACCGATGGCAGAGCTGTGTAGCTAAAGGGGATCGTGAATTGGCGTCCACGTCCGAAGTCCTTCGCCGCAGCTTTGAGCAATGGGGCGGTTGTGGGTAGTGACGGCGTCAGAAGTGCATCTACTGATCGGAATGCCTCTTTCACTTCCGCGATCACAAAGGGACGCTCGCGAATCCGGCTTTCATATTGCTCGGTTGTAACCTTTGATCCTTTCGCGATGTTGTCGGTGACGATCGGTCCAAAGAGCCTTTCCGCGTCGGGCGTGGACCGAAACTGATCGCCAAGGATCTGATTGAATTCATACAGGAGGATTTCACTGAAGAGTTTTGCGTAATCGAGTTGGCCCTCAAGAGGTTTGACCTTGATGGGCACGATCTCGGCGCCGAGATCCTTGAACGTCTTTGCTGCTTCCTTGACCGCAGCGGCGACGGGTTCGTCGACATTCGCATAGGTGTAGTTGTCAACGATGCCGATACGGAGGCCTTTCACCCCATCCTTTAATGCCGCTGTATAGCTAACACGAGGCTGCGCAAGCGCCGAGTTCTTGTCTTCAGGATCGAACCCCGCCATTGCGTCCAGAAAGATCGCGAGGTCGCGCACGTTGTGTGCAAGTGGTCCCGTGGTGTCGAGGCTGAGCGAGCGCGGATAAAGGCCTTTCAGGCTGACAAGGCCGAACGTTGGACGGATACCTGCTATGCCAAGCCAAGAAGCCGGCACGCGGATCGATCCACCGGTATCGGTGCCAGGTCCGCCAAGGCAGAGATTGGCGGCGATGGCAGCGCCGGTTCCACTCGATGACCCGCCCGGCGAACGATCTAAATCCCAGGGGTTGTGGGTATCGCCGAATGTTGAGTTTGTTCCCGAAACGCCCGCAGCAAAGGCGTTCATGTTCGTCTTTCCGAGGAGGATGCACCCGGCCTCCTTCAGTTTGCGAACCACGGTGGCGTCTGACGTCGACTGGCGATCCTTGAATGCCTCGGAACCGACTGTTGTCTTGGTTCCCTCGACATCCATGAGGTCCTTGATAACGATCGGAATGCCATGCAGAGGGCCGCGGTCTTTGCCATTCTTGAGCTCTTCATCGCGTTCCGCAGCGGTGCGGAGTGCTTCCTCGTTGAGCACCGAGATGAATGCGTTCAACTGCGGCTCAAGCTTTTCGATGCCGCTGAGGTAGGCTTCTGTGAGCTGCTTCGATGTCAGAGAGCCGGAACGGAAGAGTTTTCCGGCTTCAACGACAGACTTCGGAAGACCATCTTTCCCGGCTGATGCGCCACCAGCAAGCGCGCGCCCGCTCGTTCCCGCAACAGCTAGGATTCCAGCTGCAGCACTCGCCCCAGCAAGTACGTCTCTTCGATTTAAGCCATTGTTTTTATTGGCGTCCATGACGAACGTTTCCTCCTGAAAATTTTTTGCGCACTGGGAGGATTGCAGTTATTGAGACGAGGTGTCCAGCTTTTTGTGACGTTGTCGAGGCCATTACCTCCTCGGCATGGAGTGCCGTCATAACCGGGAGGAGAAGCCTGCAAAGGATCGCTCTCAAATTTCCCGTGCGGCCTGCTTTGCGATCCTGAACCGCTCCACCGTCTATCCGACTGCAATCGCGAGTTCGCCAATGGGCGGAGCGCCGATCCCCATCGATCCGCTGGCTCGTATTCATGCCGATGGAGGGAGTCATGGCTCAAGCCGAACGATCGGAATCGATGCAGATGCCTTACTTTTTGTAAATCCTCACGTTGCAATTTTTATCAAGACTTCGTGCTCAATACCTGTGTTTGGAAACCTGCAAATGAGAAGGTTTAGTCAATTCGGCAGGAGGCATGGATGTACATCGCAAAGTACGGGCTGATTTCGATGAATGGCCAAGTGGCCAAACTCGCGGCGAGTCATGATTTTCGAAGTTATGTCAGCAACATGGTCTTCCGGCAGGCAACCCATAAGGCGAAAGAGAAGCTGCAGAGCGCAAATGCGGACACGCCGGGGCAACGGAATGCGAAAGGCCGCAAGTCGAAGAAGGAATGTTGCGCTCTTTGACGCGCGCCACAGCCATCATTCAAATCGCAGGAACTATTGTCGCCGATTGCTCGCCATTGTGCAGGCGGACGTGCGCATGTCGGACCTTGTCTTCAATCTCTTGATTGCGCCGCGTCGTCATTCGTCATTTTTCACTTTCTATCGAGCTGTTCTCGTGCGTGTGTTCTGCGCGAACGTGGAGTTTTGCGCGGCTCATCGCAGCGGTTTTTCTTTCCGTCTGCCGCGGCCTCATTCTCAAGCAGCGCCTTCTTGCGCTCAATGCCCCAGCGATACCCGGTGGGCGCGCCATTCGCTCCGACCACGCGATGGCATGGGACCAGGACAGCGACGGGATTGGCTCCGCACGCCTGAGCGACGGCACGAACAGCGCGCGGTGCACCGATACTGCGGGCGAGGGCGCCGTAGCTCGTCGTGTGTCCCGCAGGGATTCGGCGCAGTGCCTCCCAGACGCGCAGTTGGAAGGCTGTGCCTCTGAGATCGACGGGCAGATCGGGGGCATGGCGAGCGGGCTGATCTATGTGAGCGATGACCTGATCGACACTTGCTGCAAGGGCACGGTCTCCTTCGATCAGATCGGCTTTCGAAAATCTCCGGGCCAGATCGGCGCGCAGCATATGGATGTCGTCACCGATCAGAACGGCGCATATGCCTTTTGCGCTTGTCGCAATCAGGACGTGGCCCAGCGACGATCGCGCATTCACGAAATGGATGCGCTCGCCGGCGCCGCCGGTACGGTATGTTTTCGGGCTCATGCCAAGCACCTCCTCGGCTTCCGCATAGAAGCGCGTATTGGATGTGTAGCCCGCCTCATGAACGGCAGCGGTTATTGTTGGTGAGGTCGGCAGGGCGCGGCGGAGCCGTTCGGCACGTACACTTCGTGCATATTCCTTCGGTGTGACGCCGACGAGCGCCTTGAAGGTGCGATGAAAATGCGACGGGCTGAGGCCGGCCTCCCGCGCTAGGTCAGCGAGGCAGGGCATGTCCTCCGCCGTCTCGATGCGGCGGCAGACCGCTATCATGCGCGCGACGCGGGTTTGATGGCCGTCGGATTGCGTGGCGTCGTCTGGCCGGCAGCGCTTGCAGGGACGGAAGCCTGCCGCGCTCGCTTCGGCGGGGCTCGCAAAAAAATGGACGTTTCGGCGGTGCGGCCGACGCGCGGGACATGATGGCCGGCAATATATGCCTGTCGTGCCGACGGCGTAGACAAAGAGACCGTCGGCGAAATGGTCGCGTTCGGCCACGGCGCGCCAGCAGGATGCCTCGTTCGGCATCGATGCGCCGGCGTTGCCCTCACGCTCGCTTGGAAAACGGGCTGCGATTCGGTTGTGCGATGTGCTCATGAGCAAAGGCTACGCTGTCGTGGTGCTCCGCGCATCCCGATCCTTGCTGTCGAATTCAAAACCCTTGCGGTGCTCGGAAGCGTCGGAGAATTGGCAGTTCAGCCCTTAACGTTGAAAACGGCCTTTTGTGTATCGCCGGACGTTTTCGGAATTTTCAACTCGAACGTGCCGGGACGGATGGGGATGAAGCTGATGGTCGCCTTGCCCTCACCGTCGAATTCGAGAGAGTCGACGCCCAAGGGGCGCACTTCGATGTCATTGATAACGATCTCGTTTACCCAAACGTTGCGGAAGAAGTCGGGGCCGGCGATGCCAAGTTCCTGCGAGCCGTCGGCAATGATGTCGATCGAATAGTATTTTCCGGCCTCCAGCTCATACGGCTTGGCTGCAAGCGGCTTTCCCGCCGCCAAGGTGATCGGCTCAAGCCTGGTCTTCTTCTTTAGCAGGCCGGACTGGCCAGACGCCGGAGCGACTGCAAGCAGTGATGCGGCAAGTGTCATGAGCAGTGCAGCCGGAACGTTCGTTCGCATGATGGCTCCTTGTTTGCAGCACATTACCCACCTCATGGAGAGGGCCTGCGGCGACGTGTAAACTCTGAATTTTGTAATAATATAACACAGCAATGACCCACGGCAACCGGAACTCGTGGGGGCTGGGACGTCGGGTCGTTTGTCCGCTTGGTTGGCTGCGCCCATAAGTTCAAACGAAAAGCGCCGCCTCATGGGCGGCGCTTCCAGCATTCGCAGCGGCTTATGAAGCTACATGAAGCGCTTCCAGGTGACGGTGACCTTGGCTCCGACGGGTACGCGCGGATAGAGATCGAGGACGTCCTCATTGTACATGCGGATGCAACCCTTGGACACGGCGGTACCAATGGTCCAAGGCGCATCGGTACCGTGAATGCGATACAACGAGGAGCCCAGATAGAGCGCGCGCACACCAAGTGGATTGAGTTTATGGCCGCCAGGCACGAAAGCGGGCAGCTTCGGGTTTTCGCGGCGCATCTCGGGTGTTGGCGTCCAAGATGGGTTGACGCGCTTTGCGGACACGTTTGTCACACCGGACCACCTGCTCTGTTGGCGGGGCACGGCAATCGGGTAGCTGATCGCCTCACCGCGTTTATAGATCCAGTAGAGCTTGCGATCTCCGAACGAGACGATGATCTGGCCGGGGTTGTACCTGGGGGAGAACGATACGGTGTCGCGCGATCCACCGCTCCACAGAAACGAGAAGAAGTCCTGCGCTGCGGCAGGCTTTGTGCCTGGTGCGAGGAAAACTAGAGCAAGCGCAGCAAGAGCAACGCGGCGAAGCAGGGGAGTGGTGGGGGACATCGTTCCAAGATCCTCTTCGACTGCGATCGAGTGTACGTTGGGCGAAATACAAACGTCGGGTCCACGCGGTGTGGAGCCCGAACAAAAATAGTCGGCGTATATGCTCAACAAAACGTTGATGAACTTGCAGCCTCACACCGACGCACGCAACATTTCGCCCGCAATTGGCCCTCGCTTGGCCACTGTTCTTCATGGCGCAGTGGGCATTTTGCAACAATTGCACGTTGCTTGATCACGATCGACGATCGCCGGATCACTTTTGGTTGCAGGAATCTTATTGTCTTGAACGTTCTCGCAGGATTTGGGCAGACCAGCCGGCGTACCATGTGATGCTATGGCGCGAACTCAGGCGCAGCGTCATCATCCGACGCAATTCCGGTTCCGCCAACTGCATCGCGGCCGCGGTGACCCAATACACGTGCGACGTCGCCTCCGATGCCGATAAGACTAGGCACCAGGAGGAGCACAAGTACGGTTGCGGTCGCCAATCCGAAAACAAGTGTCAGCGCCATCGGGATAAGGAACTGGGCCTGTCGGCTCGTTTCGAAGATAAGCGGCAGGAGGCCGCCAATCGTCGTGAGCGACGTGAGCAAAACGGCGCGCAAGCGGTCGCGGGCGCCGCCGATGGCGGCCTCCTCCAGGCTTTCGCCGAGCATGATGCGCTCGCGGATACGGGTCACCAGCACGATCGAGTCATTGACGAGAATGCCCGACAGGCCGAGCAGGCCAACAAGGCTGATGACGGTCAGGCTGTAGCCCATCACGTAGTGGCCGATCACGGCCCCCACGAAGCCGAACGGGATGATCGCCATTACGGCAAGCGGCTTCCAGTAACTGGCGAAGACCCAGCCGAGCACGATGTAGATGAGTGACAGGGCGAGAAGCGCGCCAAGCTTGAGATCCTTGAACGACTTCTGCGTTTCGTCGGCTCGGCCCTTGAATGTGTAGCCGATGCCGTATTTCTCGATGATCGGCGGCAGCACCTCGGCAGCGAGACGGTCGAGCACGTCCTGAGACTTGGTCACGTCGCTGTCGATATCAGCGGTAACGGCAACGGTGCGGATGCCATCCTTGCGCTGGATGATGGAGAAGCTGCGCCGCTCGGTGATGCTCACAGCCTCTGTGAGCGGTACGCGCTCGCCGCGCGGTGTGGTCAGGTAAAGGCGCTCCAGGTCGGCGCGCCCGGCGAGTTCCTGTGTTCGTTTGACACGAACGATGATTTCTTCGTCGTCGCGAGCAAAGCGCGTAGCGATATTGCCTTCGAAGGCGTTGCGGATCTGTTGTCCAATGCTCTGCCCGGTGAAACCGAGGGCGAGGCCTCGCGCTGTCAGCTCGAATACGAATTCCTGCTTGCCGTACGGCAAATCATCGTCAATGCCGGAGACGCCGGGGAAGCCGGTCAGGGCGAGCTTTACCTCATCAGCGGCGCTCTTGAGCTTGTCGATGGGGCCATTCTGCAAGCGCACGTCGACGTCGCGTCCAGGCGGGCCACCGCGGCGACCAAAGATGGAGACACGCTCAACGCCGGCAATTGCAGTCCGGGCTTTCTGCCAGGCGGCGACAATGCGCTTGGTCGGGATCGTACGCTCCTCGCTCGGTGTGAGCTGTACGTCGATTTCAGCGAGATTGTCGCCCTGCGTACGGCCGGCCTGCCCGATGGTGGTGAAGACCGCTTCGACCAGCCTTGTCTTGCCGGTGTCCGTTGGATGAGCGTCAGTGGCGCTCTTGCGTTCCTTTTTCGGTTCGACTGTTGGAGCATCTGTGGCGCCGCTTGCCGTCGCGCTGCCCCTGTCTGTTGCGGCCTGGTCGAGCAGCCGGCGCTCAGCCGCATAAAGCGCTGTCTCGATGCGAGCGGCGGCGGCGATCTGATCGTCGCGCGGCATGCCGGGCGCGAAGGTGACATAGGCGGAAATGTTCTCGGGCTCTGGCGAGGGGAAGAACTCGAAGCCAACCCGGCCGCCGGCCAGCATGCCGACAGAGAGAATGAAGAAGGCGATCATCGCCGCGACGGTCGTGTAGCGCCAGCGGTAGGTAAGCGTGATCACGGAATTGAAGCTATGATCGCGGAAATGGGCGAAGCGGCGATCGAATGCCTTGCGGGCGCGGCTGGGCTGGCGGACCTTGCCGAAATAGCTGTGGCGCAAGTGGCCAGGCAGGATCAGGAAGCACTCGATGGTGCTCGCCGCGAGCACAGACAACACCACCAGCGGGATCGCACCCATGATGTCGCCGATGCGGTCGGATATGAACATTATGGGCATGAATGCGCATGCGGTGGTGAGCGTTGCGGCGATCACGGGAGCCAGCATCTTCAAGGCGCCCTGCTCGGCAGCTTCGAGTTGCGACATGCCCAATTCTTCATTCGTCGCGGCCTGTTCGCCGACGACGATTGCGTCGTCGACGATGATGCCGAGCATCATGATGAGGGCGAACATCGAGACCATGTTAATGGTCTGGCCCGTTGCGAACATGACGCCGAGAGCGGCAAGCAGTGACACGGGAATGCCTGCGGCAACCCAGAAGGCAATGCGCGAGTTGAGGAAGATGAAGAGCATGGTCAGCACTAGCGCGAGGCCCTGCAGACCATTTTCGGTCAACACACTTAATCGCTGGACGACGAGCTTGCCCGCAACATCGTAGACATTGACTTTCAGCGTCGGCGGCAGCGTCGGGCGCAGCTTGTCGAGATAGTCATTCATGATGCGCATGGTATGGAGCGTGTCGGCGCTGATGGCGCGCTGCACCTGCAGCTCCACGCCGCGCTCGCCATGGAAGAAACCCTGGCGTCCCTCCCGGTCGAACGCGGTGCCGATCCGGGCGATGTCCTTGAGCCGGATCTTCTCGCCGGTGACTGTCGAGCGGATCTCGATTTCGCCGATCAGCTCGGGCGTGCGGCGCTGGGACTTGGAGCGCAAGAGCACATCCACGGCACCCTCGAGCTTTCCGGCGGGTATATCCTGTGTGTTCTCGCGCACGAGGCGCGCAATTCCGTCAAGGGTGAGACCCAGGCGTCGCAAGTCGGTCTCGGCGATGCTGATCCAGATTTCCTCACTGCGGTAGCCGCCGAAGGTGACGCGGTCGATACCGGCGCCGAGAAGGCCATCGCGAAACTGCTTGGCGTAGGTCTTGAGCACCTTCTCTGTGAACGGGCCGGAGATGGAGATCTTGGCGACGTTGTCGAAGAAGGCAGCCCGCGAGATGATGGGACGTTCTATTGTCTCAGGCAGTGTGGTGACGCGTGCGACGGCCTGCTCGACGTCGCTTTGCGCCTTTTGCGAATCGGCTCCCGTCATGAGCTCGATGGAAATCACGGCTGAGCCTTCGCGGGCAATCGCCGTCACCTCGTTGACGTCGTCAAGGAAACGCAGCTCGGGCTCAAGCACGTCGAGGATGTTGCTTTCGACATCCTCGGCGCTGGCGCCGGGCCATGGCACCGTCACGGTGATGATGGGAATCTCAATGGTCGGGAAGAACTGCCGATTGAGCTTGGCGATGGCAAAAATGCCGATCAGGACCAGCGTCATCATCAACAGGTTGGGCGCGGTGCCGTGACGCACGAAGATGGAAATGAGGTTTTGCGAGGGGCCTGGTGCCGGTGCGACGGGGCCACCGCCGCCGATTGGCGGACGGTGCTGGGTCATGGCGCCTTGCTCTCGCGGATGGCGGTCGGCTTCGCCGGGCGCGTCAGGCTCTTGATAAGAACGCCTTTGCCGGGAGTCGACATGCGGGTCGTGACGATTTCATCGCCGTCCTCGAAAGGCCCGCGTACGAGCAGATCGCTGCCGGCGGTACCGATGATCTCGACCTTGCGCGGATCCAGTCGGCTATCGACGACGGCATAGACGGTGTCACCCTCGTAGAGCGCGGTATTGGGGATCCGTATCACATCGTTGAACTTCACGTCCTCAAGGCTCAGCTCGACGAATGCGCCAGGCCTCAGCGGTACGCGCGCGAAAGGATCGAGGATGCGGGCGAAGACGTCGACGCCACCGCTCGCCGAGGTAATGCGAGCGGCAATGCGCGCAATGGTGGCGTGGTAAGTGAAGGTCTCGCCGCCCAATGTCCAGTGCACCTTGACCGGGCGCCCCTCCAGCTTGCCGTCATGGGCGACGATGCGGCCGAACTGACTGTCGGTGAGCGAGAACTGCGCCTCGATCCAGCTCTGGTCGATCAGCGTGGCGACCTTGTCGTTGACCGACATCATGCGGCCGACCTGAGCGCCGACCTCGGTGACGTAGGCATCGAACGGCGCCAGCAATTCAGTCTCGACCAATCGCCGCTCGGCGCGTGCGATGATGACATCGAGGCGCTCTGCCGCGGAATTGGTCTGGGCGATGCGCGCATTCCAAACGCCGATCGAGTTTGCGAGCTGGTCGGCTGTCTGCTGGCGCTGCAGAACGATCTGGCGGCGGTCGTCGAGGGAGCGTTCCGGCAGGTTGCCGCGCGCCACAAGCTGCTCGGCGCGCTCCACATCGGCTTTGGCGAGCGCAAGTTGTGCGCGGGCATGCGCGAGCGAGGTTTTCTCTGCCGCAAGCGAGGCCTGCTGCTCGGCGAGACGGGCGGCGGTCTCGGCGCGCTGTGCCTTTGCCTCATCGCGCGCGGCCTTGTAATCGAAGGGATCGACGACAAGCAGCGTCTCGCCGGCTTTGATCCGTCCGCCCTCGCGCAGCTCGTCGTGTGTCTTGATGACTCGGCCTGCGACAAGAGCCCGAATATCCACCTGCCGGCCGGCAACGGTGTTGCCGTAGAGCGTGAGGGTGGGCTGGGCGCTCGTGCGAGTCGCGGTGACCGTCTCGACAGCGAATGCACGCTCCGACTGTGCCTGTTTCGGCGCCTCGGGACGCGTGGCCTTCAGGTACTTGTAGCCGGCAATGCCGAGCGCAATCACGGCCAGAGGCAGGAGTGTCTTGAGAAGGCCGCGACCGAAGCGGATCAATGTCCCGGATCCGCGTGTTTGCGACGAGCCATCGTGAGCCATCGGAGAGGTTGGCGTGGTGGATGTGGTGGCGGCGTCCTGTCCGGCTGGCCGGCGTCCGGCGTGGGCGAATGATACGGTCCGATCCAACCCGGTGACATCCGCTTCCGGCGCGGTGTCGGTCGGTTCTTTTCGGGCGGGGCGGCTCACGAGGCGTCGTCCTGGTTGCAAATTCTATCGGCTGACTTATCCGGTTACGGTTTAAGGCAGAAGCCTAAGCCTAAGCCATATCATAGACCGGTTAAGGTTCCGCGGGCGCTCTTTTGAAGCAGACGCCAGCAGCGAGTGTCAGGTGGGAAAGCGGCAGCAAAGCGTTCGATGCCGTTAACTATTGTGCGCCTGGCTCGCGCAATCCTGTTGCGAGCGATCCACGGATGAGGCGTCGACACCTCATTGCTGGCCGACGGAGGTTTCGACAGACATGCCGATGAGCGCGCGCAGGGCATTGATGCACCCCGCGCCGAACTGCTCGTCCTCGCCGGGCGGACCGAGATCTGATGCCGTTTCCTTCAGTTGTGCGACAACCCGGTCGCGGCCAAGGCCGGAGGCGTGGCCAAGGACGAGTGCGGTCACTGCAGAGACGTGGGCAGCGGCGAAGGAAGTGCCGCTCGCCAGGTCATAGGTGCCACCTTTGGCTGCCGCCATGACATCGACGCCGGGGGCGGCAATGTCGATATAGGTGCCGACGTTGGCATTGGCATAGAGGTTCTTGTGGGCGTCGATGGCGGTGACTGCGATCACGGCCGGATCGGCGGCCGGGTATGCAGGCGGCGCCTCGGGGCCGCCGTTTCCGGCGGCAGCGATGAAGATCACGCCGGCTTCGCTGCCCTTGGCGATCATCTTGCCCGCGAGCGTATCGAGCGGCGGACCGCTGAAGCTCATGTTGACGATGCGTGCGCCTTTCAACAGTGACCAGTTGAGGCCAGCAACGATACGTTGTGACGTTCCTCTGCCGCCGTTCATTTTCTGCTGCGGTTTTGACGGCCTGTCTGCTGCGGCCGATTTCCCAACGGTCGGTGTAAATGCCTGCACGGAGAGAATGCGCGCGCCGGGGGCGATGCCGGCCAGTTCCCGCTTCGCCGTCATGATGCTGGCGATGGCAGTGGCGTGGGTGTCGGGAATGATATCCTTTGAAGGGAACGTATTGAACTGTCCGGCTATGCTACCTGCGATTTCGGGATGATCCTCCTCAATGCCGGTGTCGATCACGGCAATGAGGACGTCGGTGCCTCTCGAGATCGCATTCGCCTTGCGCGCATCGATGAGGTCGAGAGCATATTGCGGCAGAGTAGTGCGCGTAGATGCGGGTGAGGACCGGGCCGCATCAAGCGGCACGGCCGCGGTGGCGCCATCGTTCAAGGTGTAGCGCCAGTTGGGTTGACTGGTTTCCACGCCCGGCTCGCGCGAGAGGGAGGCGACTACGTCCTCCACGGTGCGGTTCGCAGGAATGCGGAAGCGAAAAAGGCTGGTGCCCAAGATGTCGAGGCGCGTCTGTGAGAGTGTGACGAGACCGAAAGCGTTGATCAATCGGTTTGCGACTTGCTGCGGTGATGTGCCTGGTATCTCGACCAGAACCTCGTCTGGCTCATATGGGCTGTCGTCGTCCGCCGCGGCGGCGCGCTGAGGGGCCGGTAGCGCGGGGCTGCCGGGCGGTGGAGGCAAGGGAACGCAGCGTCCGTCGGTGCGATACGTTCCATCAGGGCATCCCGTACCGGCGATGCGCCGGCACTTGCCGTTGTGGAGGTGCCAGCCCGGCAAACAGCCCGGCCCGGCAGGCGGCGTTTCACGGTTTTCATCGTCGGTGGCAACGCAGAGGCGACCTTTGCGCACGGTGCCGCCGGGGCACGGCGGGGTCACGCAGCGATAGGCCTTTTGCGAAATGCGTTTCGGCTGGGATGGCGGCGGGCATCGGCAGACGCCGCGAAGCATCGTGCCGCCAAAGCAGCGGCTGGGGCCAGTACCATTACCAGAACTTCCGCCTGGCGGAGTTGCCGGGGGGATGTCCACGCATTTACCTGCGATTCGTTTCTCACCTTTGCCACATGGCGGCTGCACATGAGTGCATCTGTAACGATTGCGGCCAATGCGCAAGGGTTGCGCGCCATGCGGGCAAAGACATCGCGTTCCGGCGCGCTTGCCATTGATGCAGACGGTCACATTACCCGATCCAGGCAGAGGGCCGGAGGGCAGGCACAGCTTGCCGACGCGTTTCTTGCCGCCAGGGCAAGGCCGCGGGCCACTGGTGCATTTGTAGGTCCGTGCACCGACGCGGCGAAGCTTGCCGCCGCCGGGACAAATGCAATGCGATCCGACACGCGTGCCGTTGATGCACTTGACGCCGGAGTCTCTGTTTGGACGGCCTGGCCGGGGGTTGGACTTGCGCGCCCGTTTGACAGGCCCGCAAAGGCCGAGTTTCTGCAATTGCGATGGACAGGCCTGGGCGACAACGAGCGGCTGAGTGTTCTGTCGCCCGTTCGCCGGGCTGCCGTGTGGAGCCTGCCCTAGTGGTGTCGCTGCGGCCACGCTGGTGCCCAGTCCGACGAGAACGGCGAGAGCCATTACAGCCGCCTGCCAGAGCCTAAGCGCGTTCTTGCCGCCTGCGTCGCGGTGCAAGCGCCATCGGCTTACGCCTTCACTCCTCGGTGGGCAGCCGCTGGACGGCATCGGAAACTCGACTCGATCAAGGTTCGGGCCCCGGCCTGATGTTAATCCAGTGTAGGCGGAGGTCTGCTTCAGGACATGGAATAAAGTGGATGAAGTGTAGCCCTCACGCGGGACTGCCGCCAGTCGCGAGGTGGCGGCTGGGGCATTGTTGGTCAACGGCTCAAGTAAGCAATTGGACGACATCGTCTCAGCGTACGGTGGGGCAGGGCGGGACGTCCGCCTTCGTTTGAGCATTCACCGAGTTTGTCGTGGTCAAATGCGTTTGGGTTCAATGCCGCTTCAGGGACTGTTTCATAAGTTGGGGACCAGCCGCACCAGGTAGGGCGACAACAAATAGGCGGCATAGAGCAGGACAGCACAAAGAGCGATGCGGAGCAGCCAATCTGGCAAATGGCCGGTGAGACGTGAGCCGAGCGCGATGCCGGGTATCGAGCCACTCAAGAGTGCGGCGAGGATCAGCCAATCGACATTGCCTAATCCCACATGACCGAGACCGGAGATGAATGCCAGCGGTATGGCGTGAACGATATCCGTGCCAATGATGCGTCGGGCCATCAACGCTGGGTAAAGCGCGGAGAGGACGGCGACGCCAATTGCGCCGGCACCGACCGACGTGAGAGTTACCAATACGCCGAGCACAAGTCCGAACGCCAGCGTCGTGCGGTGGCGTACCGGTACATCCAGCGCGCTGGCGCCCTCGCGCCGGTCGCGCAAGACCCAGGGGCAGAGGGGAATGATGATCGCGCTGGCAACGAGCAGTATTGCGAGCAGGCCGCGAATGATCTCACCGAGACGTTCGGTGTCGGGGGCAGCAACGTAAAGCCACGTGATTGTCACTGCGGATGCGCTAATGCTGCCGGCACAAAGCCAGCGCAGGATCGGCCAGTTGACATTGCCATATTTGTGATGGCGCACGGCCGCCGAGGCCTTGGTGATGGAGGCGAACAACAAGTCGGTGCCGACGGCAACCGCCGGGCTGACGCCAAATCCCGAAATCAGCATCGGCGTCAACAGGGCGCCGCCGCCCACGCCGGTAAGGCCGACGAGAAAGCCGACCAGGCCACCTCCGGCCATCATCTGGAGCAGTGTCTCGGGCGCATAGCCTGTCATTGGGGCTCCCGTGTTCACGCGAAAGTCGCAAGTGCAATGCAGGCATTCGGGTGTGCCGAGAGTGAAGCCGCGGCGATCGGTACTCGTGGCCCGACGGGCAAGCCTGCGGCCCCAAAAAGCAGGTCCGGCTCAGGCGGTTTCACATCAACCACTGTGGCCTGCCCTAACTCCTTGATCGAGAGTCTGGTTCACGCCTTCGCGGAAGTTTCAGCGCTTCCATCTCAGCAGACCAGCGTCCAGCCAGGGGGGCCGATTGAGAAAATCATACTGCTTTGACTGCGTCTACATATAAATTGGAGAAATCTATCACTCTTCACTTCTCAACCAGGAATATTGTGGCGCTGAATGTATTCATCGTACGGCGCACGGCACCGGGCTTATTACTGAGTTGTGAAGTCAAGATTGGTGCTTGATCAAAGGCGCGTCGTCTGGCATCGAGTGCGGTAATCACGCCATTGCCTGCACGGACTTCTTCTTAAACGTTCCCGTTGCGGGCTCCAGCAATCGACACCAGATGTGGTGCAGCACGGTCTGTCGACGTTCGGTCGCGTCGCAGCCGTTGCCAAAAACGCGGCATGCGCAGGAGAACCAAATGAACGTTTCGAAGACGCAGGTCCTCGAAGCCTTGCAACGGGTCAAGGGCCCTGAACTTGAAAGCAATATCGTCGAACTCGGCCTCGTTTCCGAGATCCTGATCAAGGATGGTCGCGTCTACTTCTCTATCACTGTTCCGGCCAGCAAGGCGGAGGAACTCGAGCCGCTGCGGCAGGCAGCACAGAAGGTCGTGGAGGAAATCGAGGGCGTCTCGGGTGCTACGGCCGTGCTGACGGCCGAGGCTCCACGCGGCACAGCCGCGGTGCCGAAAGCAAACGGCGGCGCGAGTGAGCATGCACGGGTTACGGAAGCACGGGCGCGTGGTGCGGCAGGCGATGGCGCACCCAGGCCGCGCGCAACGGCTGGCGTTTCGGGCGTGAAGCATCTGATCGCCGTTGCGTCGGGCAAAGGCGGCGTTGGCAAGTCGACGACCGCGGTTAATCTTGCGCTCGGCTTTCTCGCCAATGGCCTGAAGGCGGGCGTGCTCGATGCGGACATCTACGGTCCATCGCAGCCCCGGCTGCTGGGTTTGTCGGGTCAGCCGCAGCCGATTCCGAACACGAATACGCTGAAGCCCATGGAAGGCTATGGTCTCAAAACCATGTCGATGGGCTTCCTCGTCGACGAGGGCACGCCGGTCGTATGGCGCGGGCCGATGCTGGTTTCAGCACTCAACCAGATGCTGCGCGACGTCGCCTGGAACATCGACGGCGATCTTGATGTGCTGGTGATCGACATGCCGCCGGGGACGGGTGACGTGCAATTGTCGATGGCACAGCAGGTGCCGCTTTCGGGGGCGGTGATCGTCTCGACGCCACAGGACTTGGCGCTGATCGACGCGCGCAAGGGCCTCAACATGTTCCGCAAGGTGGATGTGCCGGTGCTCGGCATCATCGAGAATATGAGCTACTTCGTATGCACCAAATGCGGCGAACGCCACGAGATTTTCGGCCACGGAGGGGCGAAGATCGAGGCGGAGAAACTTGGGCTGCCGTTCCTCGGCGGCATCCCGCTCGATATCAAGATCCGCGAGCGCTCGGATGCCGGCCAGCCAATCACGGCGACGGAGCCCGATTCGATCCATGCCCAGACGTTCCGAGATCTTGCCGCGCGAGTCTGGGGTGAGATCGAGGCTGCACAGGGCAGGCGCACGCCGCCGCCGAAGCTTGATGTCGTCGATAGCGGGCGTATGCTGGCGGTTCGCTTCGAGGACGGGCGGGCCTATGACCTCTCGGCGGAGATGCTGCGGGTGATGAGCCCGTCTGCCGAGGTCCAGGGGCATTCGCCGGATCAGCGCATCACGGTGGCGGGCAAGCGGAACGTGAAGATCTCCAAGATCGAGCCAACCGGAAACTACGCCGCGAAGATCATTTTCGACGATGGCCATTCGACCGGTCTTTATGCATGGACCTATCTCGATGCGCTGGGTCGCGAGAAAGATAGCCGCTGGGCCTCCTACGAGGCTGAGCTTTCTAAGAAGGGTCTGAGCCGCGGATAGGGATATGAGCGGGCGCCACGAGATCACGACGCTCGGTGAGCTGGAAGCGATCTACGGGGCGCCACGCCCCCAATCGCTTCTGAAGGAGGTCGGCCAACTCACGCCGGAGTACAGGGCGTGGGTCGAGGCGTCGCCATTCGCTGTTTTGGCGAGCGCCGGCGAAGACGGGCTCGACTGCACGCCGCGCGGGGACGCGACGGGCATCGTCCAAGTCGTTGACGAACGGACGCTGCTGTTGCCTGATCGTCCGGGCAACAATCGCATCGATTCATTGCGCAATCTCATTCGGGATCCGCGCGTGGCACTGCTGTTCCTGGTTCCGGGCCGGGACGAATCGATCCGCATCAACGGGCGCGCCGTTATTTCCACCGATCCCGATCTGCTGGAACGGTGCAGCATGGATGGAAAGCTGCCGCGAACGGTTCTCGTCATTTCCGTGGAGTGCGTCTATTTCCAATGCGCGCGTGCATTGAAGAGATCGCGGCTTTGGGCGCACTCGCAAGATGGAAATGTTCTCTCGCTGCCCAGCATCGGCGATATGTTGCAGTCGATCTCGAAGGGCGCATTCGATGGAGCGGCCTACGATGCCGAGCTGCAGGAGCGACTGAACAAGAACCTTTACTGATGTGGACTTCAATCTCGCGGAACGGTTCGCTGCTCTCACGCGAGGGAGAAGGACACGTGGCGCGAGACCGAGATGACGTTAGAGGCAAACCTCGCCACGCATGCAAATATTGTCCACGCGCAGCCGTCCTCTCGTATTCGGGTCGGGGGATCCGTCGTACAACGGGATCGGGTCGTGCGGTCATCCAGGATGGGTTCTTCAACGAAGCACGCCGTAGCGCGCGGTAAGCAGTCCGACAATCAGAAGGACTGCGACGCTAGCATGGGTAGCGATGGTCCACCTTATGGCGGAGCGAAGCTGCCCGTTGCGTGCGGCGCTCGCCGCCATGCCAGCCGGGATGGCCGCGACGAGTATGATCCAAACCGTTGCCGGAAGCGGCGCGGCGAGAAGGCTTGCAAAGCCCGCAACGAACCATAGCGAGAGCAATCGCGCCGAACGCGCGGCACCCAGGCGTGCCGGTAGCGTCAACTTGCCGGCTGCCCGGTCGGCAGGAATGTCCGGGATGCCGTTGATCCAAAGAATTGCGGCGGCGAAGAGACCCAGGCCAAAACCTAGCCACCAGGATTCAACAGGAATTCGCCCGGTCAGGATGAGCGTTGTGCCGATGACTGGCAAGATGCCGAAAGCGGTGGCGACGACAACATCGCCAAGGCCACGGCATGTGAGGCAGGGCGGGGCGGTGTAGAAAACCGCCAGCGCGACACCAAGGATACCGATCGGAAGCAGCCCAGGAGGCGCCACCGCCAGCAGGCAGAGGCCGATGAGGCTGCCAACCGCCAGAAGGGCCGTGCCGAGTCGAAAAACCGCGGGAGGGGTCAAAATGTCGTTCTGAATGAAGCGACTGCCCCCCGTGAAGGGATGGATGCGTGCGGAATTCATTTCATCGGCGCCACTCGCCGCATCGAAATAGTCATTGAGGACGTTGGCGCCGGCATGGATCATCGCAATCGCTGTCGCGGATGCGGCAAGCAGCATGGCAGTCCAGGCCGGAGTGGCGCGCCAATCGGCAAGAGTGCCCGCAACCAGCACGGGCAGCAGCGAAACCTGAAGGAAGGCCGGTCGGGTGGCGGCTAGCCACGTAGCGAGACGGTTCGCCAGCGTCGTACCATGAAATATCCTGGGAGAAGGGTCTGGCATGTCGCATATCTGCAATGTGGGATTGCTTCGTTCCCGGCCGGAATGCTGTAGAGCAATTGTCACCGCGCCAGAAACGCGTACTCAATACCCGCACAGTAGCAAAATCGGAACCGCAGGGGCACATGACGAAGAAACAGACGCAAGCACAGCGTAACGAGAAAGGCAGCCGCAAGGCATCGCAGGCGTCGCAAGCCACGCAAGGTGGGCGTGATTGGATCGACGCGGAGCTGGAGGATGCCTTTGACGAGGAGTTGGAGCTGGAGATCGACGATCACCGCGCGCCCTTCGACGTCAAGGCACTGGTTGCCAAGCGCAAGAAATCCGAGATCGATCGCAAGACTTATTTTCGCGAGCTTTTTCGGTTACAGACTGAGCTGATTAAACTGCAGGACTGGGTACAGTTTACCGGCTATCGTCTTGTCGTCGTCTTCGAGGGTCGCGACGCGGCTGGCAAGGGCGGCGTCATCAAGCGCATCACGCAGCGACTCAATCCGCGCGTGTGCCGTGTCGTCGCGCTGCCAGCGCCGACGGAGCGTGAAAAAAACCAGTGGTACTTTCAGCGCTACGTTCCGCATCTGCCAGCCGCAGGCGAGATGGTGCTATTCGACCGCTCCTGGTACAACCGCGCCGGCGTTGAGCGTGTGATGGAGTTTGCCTCACCCTCACAGGTGGAAGAATTCTTCCACGATGTGCCCGAGTTCGAGCGGATGCTGGCGCGCTCCGGCACCAAGCTCATCAAATACTGGTTCTCGATCACTGACGAGGAGCAGCAATTGCGCTTCATGATGCGCATCCACGATCCCATGAAGCAATGGAAGCTTTCGCCGATGGATCTGCAAAGCCGCGTGCGCTGGGAGCAGTACACCAAGGCCAAGGAAGAGATGCTGGAACGGACCAACATTCCCGAGGCGCCCTGGTACATCGTAGAGGGCAACGACAAAAAGCGCGCCCGACTGAACTGCATCCAGCATCTGCTACAGCAGGTGCCCTACGAAGATATTCCGCACGAGTCCGTCGCGTTGCCGGAACGCGTGTTCAATCCGAATTACGAACGCAAGGTTCTGCCTCAGCGCCTCTACGTCAAGAAGGTTTACTAGAGCCTGATCAGCCTCGAAATCCGGCCACGCCTTCGCATCACGGGCTTTCAAGCTGAACTCGGAACGCCCCAGAGCCGGGTTGAACAGTGCCAGTATCGCCGAGCCCTGGTCTTGGTTTTTGACGCAGTGTTGTTGTCGCGACAGTTCTCAGAACTGAAAAAAAGGGGATGCTAGGTCCTCTTGGTAGATGTCGATTGACCCGCGTTCCCGCTGTGTGCAGCAGTATCGGGAGACTTTGCGGGAGGATTTATGAAATTTCTTGCGCATGCCGGCGCTGTGTTTGTGCTGTTCGTCGCCGTAGCACCAGCCGGGTCGGCGGATGAGTTTTTCTCGGGCGCCAAGCTTCTCGAAATCTGTACTGCGGGTGAGCAAGGAAGCGACACCGGAGCGATGTTCTGCAATGGCTACATCAGCGGTGTTCACGATGTGCTATCGGATCCCGCTGAGAATGAAGTCTGCATGCCTGAAGATGTGGTGCTGGCAGACCTGCAGGCAAGTATTGTCAATTTTCTTCAGGATAATGCGGAGCTTCTCGACTTTGGTGCGGCGGGGCTCGTGAAGAAGGCGCTTGCCCTCAAGTATCCGTGCGCGAAGAAGCTTTGAACGGTTTGCATACGTTGGTCACAGAGCAGGTCAGGTCGAGCACAAGGTTGTGGCGCAACGACCCCAGAGCATGTTTAGCTGAAGTGTGGAGCGGGTCAGCGTGAAGAACATGCTCGCAACAAGGCACTGGATTGCGTTCATGTTTCCGTCAAGCATGAGCGCGATCTAAGTCACGGATGCGTGGTGAGGCGCTGGACGGCATCGGACGTCGCCGCGCGCCAATCCCGCAGCGTGACGCCGAGGGTGGCGGCTAGGCGGCTCGTGTCGAGAGCTGCGTTGGCGGGGCGCGAGGCGCGTGTTGCGAAGTTCCTGGTGGCGATCCGTTCGATGTCGATTGCGGCGGCCTGATGTCCCGCGGCGCAAAGGACTTGCGAGGCAAGATCGTGCCATGTCGCGGGCTCGCCGGCGTTGGCAATGTGGTAGGTGCCCCAAAGTGACGAACTGAGGTTGCCGCGTGCGGTGTGTGCGCGGGCTGCGATGTCGAAAACCGCGACCGACAGATCCGGCGCATACGTAGGGCTGCCACGCTGGTCGGTGACCATGCGCAGCACGTCGCCGCTGCGCATTTTCTGAAGCACGCTTGCAATGAAGTGGTTGCGGTAGGGGCTAATGATCCAGCTCGTGCGGAGAATGACGTGACACGGGTTGGCCTCCTGAACGTCGGATTCGCCGGCGAGCTTGGAGGCGCCATAGACGTTGACAGGGGAAGCTTTGTCGGTCTCGGCGTATGGCGCAGGCTTGCTGCCGTCAAAGACGTTCACCGTCGACATGTGAATGACGGGTACGCCGCGCCTTGCGGCGACCTCGGCGAGGAGGCGGGCGCCGTCGCGATTCAAGGCGAAGGCACGGCCCGGTTCATCTTCGGCCGCATCGATCGCAGTGTAACCGGCGGTGTTGATCACAACGTCCGGCCGGTTTTCGGTTAGTGCGCGCTCGATGGCGCGAACCTCGCATAGATCCAGTGCCGGGCGGCCGAGTGCCAGCGCAGAGATGTCCGTGCGCGAGCTTGCAGTCTCGACAAGGGCGCGTGCCAACTGCCCTTGCCAGCCGGCAATCAGAAGACGCATGTCTTCCCCTTCCTGCTCATGGCGCGGCGAAGCGATACGAGAACCTAGATCGCGTTCATGTTTGACGGCAACATGAACGCGATCCAGTGCCTTGTTTTGAGCATGTTTGTCACGCTGAACTGCCGCGCATTTCACCTCGCATGCTTTAGAATTTCAGTGTTGCGCCCACATTGATCGAGCGGCCATAACCGGCGACGTTGCTCTTGGGCAGGCCGCGGATCACCTCCTCTAAGTTTATGCCGCCGAGCGGATGCTCATAGTAGGTGTCCAGCACGTTCTCGACGGAAAAATCGAGGCGCCAGTTGAGCCACTCGTAGCTCGTGCGCAGGTTGACGAGGGCGTAGGCGGACGTTTCCAGCTCGTTGCGCACCGTATCGACATTGTGCTTGCCGGCTACGAGATCGAGCTCGATGGCGCTGGACCAAGCACCGAGGCGATGTGTGAGGGCGAGGCGCGTGTTGAATGGCATCATACGATAGAGGCTGATACCGGTGTCGGCGTTCTCGCCGTGGACGTAGCCTGCGACCGCAGTCAGGGCGAAGCTGCCGACGTCGGAGTCGGTCACGAGCGGCATGGCGCCGGACAGGTTGACACCATAGAGTTCGGCGTCGTGGTTGACGAACTGAAGATTGACGAATTCGCCGCCCACCTGATTGCCGATCTTCCTGACGCCGATGTAGTCCTCAACATACGTGTAGTATGGCGTAACTTTCAGGCGCCACGACTTGTCGGAAGAATGCCAGCCTGTCGTGAAGCTGATGGTGTGGGCGCGCTCGGGATCGAGATCGAGGTTGCCGGTATAACCGTTGCCGTCGCCGAACCAGGTGATCATGTTCATGGCCATCTGCGAACTGGTGCTCCAGGCATAGCGCTCATAGAAGTTCGGCGAACGGGTCTTCATGGCATAGCCGATCTCAAAGATGCTTGTGGCATCAGGCGTGTACCGGCCAAGTGCAGTCACGTCGAAGTTGGCGTCGGTGCGCTGGTGGCTGCGGGTATTGAAGGTCGCGGCGTCCGGACCATACATCATACTGCCGTTGTAGCCGTGTACGTCGCCTGCGTTCATCCAGACCATGTCGTTGCGAACGCCGAGAAGGGTGGACCAGGCGCGGTTCCACTGGCGTTCCCATTCGATGAAGGTGCCGAGCCGCGTGCGCTTGCCGTCGTTGACCGTGATGTAGGGGTCGCAGCACATCATCATCATGCCGTCGACGGGTGGCCACCAATCGTCGAGAGCCGAGTGGTGAAGCTCGCTGCCGATGCGGAGCAGATCTTTGTCGCCAACGGGAATCTCGGCAGCAATCGTGTATCCGGCATCGGCTGCGTCGGTGCGCATGGGCATTTCGCGCGGCGGATTGCGGCTGAATTTCTTGTCCGGCACGAAATCCATCATGTGGTCGACGTGCCGGTAGAAGGCCTTGGCGTCGAGTCTGCCCCAGCTGTAGGTGGCGAGGTAACGGGTATTGAGATACCAGGATTCATTGTCGACCATGTCCATGCGCTGGTTCACGAAGCCCTGGTAGGGAATGTATTGAAGTCCGCCCTGGACGACAAAGAGATCGCCGCCATTGCGGACGGCAACACGAACATCGTGATTTTGAGACTGGTAAAGCGAGGCGCGAACCTCGTTGCCATGTCCATCCTGGTAATTGTCCGAGCGCACCCAGGCACCAGTATAGTCGATCGAGAAATTCTCCGTCGCTGCGTGCGCATGTCCCGACGTGCCGACCGCATCGCCGTTCGAGCGATAAAAACCCGAAATGCTGCCAGCGGTGTGGACACCTTCAACGGCTGTTGTGAAGTGCGGCGGGGGGCTCTCGATGACAACGGTTCCAGCGATGCTGTCGCCACCTTTCGAGACTGGCGTGACGCCGCCGACGACCTCGATCTTTCCGACCTGTGCGGGATCGATGTACGACAAGGGTGGGTTCATGTGATTGGCGCAGGCCGACGTCACCGCCATACCGTTGAGCATGATCTTGACGCGGTCATCGCCAAGACCGTTGATCGTGGGAAGGCCGGAAACGCCGCCCGCCTGGAAAATGCTGACGCCTGGGGCCGCAGTGAGGAGGCTGGCCGTATCGCTGGTGCGGATACGCTCGGGCGCGATGGACTGCTCGCGTATGGCGGTCGTGGTTGCGGGTCTCGCTAGGCCGCTCGTGCCAACACCAGAATCGTCGCCATGCGGATGGATGCTCGTGTTGTCGGACAAGAGGGCGGGGGCCGCATCATCTGGACCGGCTGACGGCGCCGGATTGGCTGGTGATGTCTTGGCGACCGCCTTTGGCGATGCGCCTCCGGCCGAAGGCTTGGCGGTTTGCGAGACTGACGTCTTGGGCTTTGGCGCGTGTTGCGTCGGTTGCTCGACCACCAACGGCGGCAGCTCGGTCGATGCCGAAGCCGGCGTTTGCTGCGCATGTGCGGCTGACAATGGGGTTGAAACCGCAATCGCTGAGAACAGCGCGGTGCGGCTCGCGAGAAGGCGAGTTGGGAATGTCATTTACTTCTGGCTCGATTGGAGTGCGACCTGTTTCCGCCGGCGCTGCGGAAGTTTTATCCGCGACGCTGCCCGGGGGAAGTTTCCTCAATCAAAGTCAGGTCGGGAAAGGGGGCGCACGCGCCGAAGGCCGCCGCCATGGCGTACCGACAAGGCGCAGTGGGGGAGGCGCCGGGAACGCGATGGCGTGATATGCGACAGGAAGAGCAATCGGCTTCGGCGCCGTGGCGTCCAGGGCGGTGGCGCCGAACGAGCTATACGGGCACAACGATTGTAGCCCGTGCTCATCGGCGGGATCGGTAGTGCTACCGGAGGGAGAAACACGAAGCGGTCCGAATACATCGCCCTTGCACATGACGATGGTGGGGCCGGCAGCATCGTCGCCGGACCGACCCAGCATGAACCCCGCCGGCACAAGAATGTGCAGGGTCATCAGCAGTATCAGAAGTTTGGCGACCAAGGTGCGCATTGGATCCGGCACTTATTCTTCAGGCTTCAACGCCATCTGAGCGCAGCCTTCGGAAGAACTATAGGCGGGCCGTGAACGCATGGACAATGGCAGCGACGCCGCAGTCGGGGTTTGCCGGGCAACTTGTTGCTCAGCGTGACAGCTCAGCAACTATGAATATCACCGATCCATGAGCCGATCCGGAGGCACCCTTCAGTCTCGCCGGTCGCTGTTCCACCGCGGATCTGTTGAACGCGACAGACTAATCGGCTAGTTCGATGGCTTGCCGTAACCGGCGCCGGCCGCGCCGGCAAGACAGGGACATGGAGGTCCCGGTCCGCCCACCGCCCCATTCGCGCAGTCCCAAGGAGACAAGATTGGACAACGTTCTCATCATCGGAGCAGGAGCCGCCGGCTCCGTCGTCGCCAAGAAGTGTGCGATGAACCGCGATGTCTTCAAGAAGATCCACCTTGCTTCGCGACGTCTGGAAAGCTGCAAGAAGGTGCAGAAA
This sequence comes from Hyphomicrobiaceae bacterium, assembly GCA_036768475.1. GTDB lineage: Bacteria > Pseudomonadota > Alphaproteobacteria > Rhizobiales > Hyphomicrobiaceae > JAEUMD01. Next base: position 60,319 of record DAIPMW010000005.1, read on the forward strand.
GAGGTCGTCTCCAAGATCGATATCTCGCAGGTCGATGCCGATGACGTCGATGCGACTGTGAAGCTGATCGAAAAGGTGAAGCCAGATCTCGTCATCAACATGGCCCTGCCCTACCAGGACCTGCCAATTATGGACGCGTGCCTGAAGGCCGGTGTGCACTACATGGATACCGCCAATTACGAGCCGCGCGACGAGGCCAAGTTCACCTACAAATACCAGTGGCCCTACAACAAGGACTACAAGAAGGCCGGCCTTATGGCTGTGCTCGGCTGCGGTTTTGATCCCGGTGTGACCAACGTGTTCTGTGCATATGCGCAGGAGAAGCTCTACGACGAGATTCACACTATCGATATCATCGACTGCAACGCGGGTCAGCACGGCAAGGCATTCGCGACCAACTTCAATCCGGAGATCAACCTGCGCGAGGTGACGCAGCGGGGCAAATACTGGAAGGACGGCAAGTGGATCGAGATCGATCCGCTCTCGATCTCGACCATGATCGACTATCCGGAAGTGGGGCCGGTCAAGTCCTACCTAATCTATCATGAGGAAGAGGAAAGCCTCGTCAAGCACATCAAGGGGCTGGAGCGGATCCGTTTCTGGATGACGTTCTCGGACAACTACATCAAGCACCTCGAGGTGCTCTCCAACGTCGGCATGACGCGGATCGACCCGGTCAAGTACAAAGGCGTCGACGTCATACCTATGGAATTCCTGAAGCACCTGCTGCCGGCGCCGTCGTCGCTGGCCGAAGGCTATACGGGCAAAACGTCGATCGGCTGCGTCTTCACCGGCGTCAAAGACGGCAAGAAGAAAAAGTACATCATCTGGAACGTGTGCGATCACGCCGAGACCTTCAAGGAGGTCGGCGCACAGGCGGTGTCCTATACGACGGGTGTGCCGCCGGTCGTTGGCGCAATGATGATGTTCAAAGGGATCTGGAAGGGCAAAGGCGTCTACAACGTCGAGCAGTTGCCGCCCGAGCCGTTCCTCGAAGAGCTGGCCAAGCAGGGGCTGCCCTGGCACGTCAAGGAGATCAAGAAGAAGGATCAGGAAGACCTCTTCAAGGTCAAGACATGAGGCTTGGGTTGCCAGGGTGCGCAGCGGTCAGCGGTACAGGCTGCGGCGAGAGCAAGGGAGTGAGACCCATGCGACGGCGTGCCTATATTGCCATTGCGGGCCTCGCTGCCGGTCTTGCGCTTGCTTCATGCACCCCGGCGGGGCCGAACGTCGAGGGCATTGCTGCGCAGGACAGCGCACCCGCAACGGTGACGAACGAACCGGCGCCAGCAGCGGGCAATCCAGTGCCGGGCGTCAGAAACTCGGCCATCGTTCCAGGCCGCGCGGCGCGCGTCTTCATTTTCGCAGGTGTGGACAAGGATTGCACAAGCCTGCCGGAGCCCGCATTGACGGTGATGAAGCCTCCCGCCAAGGGTGACGTCTCGTTCCGTCCCGGCCAGACGACGAAACTCGCCGCGACCGCTTCGGGCACGTGCATCGGCACAAAAGCTACGGGCACGGGCGTCTACTATACCGCTCGCGAGGGCACATCGGGCGCTGACAGCTTTACGGTCACGGCGCGGCTTGCCAGCGGCGAGACGATGACACGTGACTTCTCCGTCCATATTGCGGAATAAGCGCTGGCGAGGTTCTCGCGCTCGCCGCGCCGACCTGGAGCCGTTCATGACTGCACCGACGCCCCATTCGCAAACGCACCGCCACCCGTCGTCGCCAGAGCTGCCGGACGGTATTGCGACGCCGGTCTATGTGCTCGACGTCGCGCTGCTGAAGCGGAATTTGAAAACGGCTCAGCGCATCAAGAGCGAGACCGGCATCAAAATGCTGCTCGCCACCAAGGCGTGGGCGATGCCCGCTGCATTCCCGCTCATGCGCGATACGCTCGATGGCACCACCGCCAGTGGGCTTTACGAAGCACGCATGGGGCGCGAGGAGTTCGGCAAGGAGGTGCATGTCTATGCTCCGTCGTATTCGGCAGAGGAATTGGACGAGCTGACATTCATCGCCGACCATATCTATTTCAATACGCCTTCGCAGATTCAGCGCTTCATGCCTGCGGTGAAGGCGGCGGGCCGTCACGCTGGTATTCGCATCAATCCGGGCTTCTCGATGGCAACGCTTGGCGGCGATCTCTACAACCCTTGCGCGCCGGGCTCGCGCTTCGGTACACCGGCCGACCAGCTTGGCGAGGTGCCGTGGGAGGACATCCACACCTTGCATGCACATGCGCTTTGCGAGGCAACCCATGAAGGCTCGGCGGGGCTTATCGCGCATGTCGCCAAGAACTTTGCACCCTATCTCAGTCGTGTGAAGGCGGTGAACTTCGGCGGCGGACATTTCGTCAACAAGCCGGGCTACGACGTTTCCAAGCTGATTGGCGCACTCAACGAGTTCCGTGCGCAATTTCCGCACCTGGAGGTCATTCTGGAGCCGGGCGCGGGGCTCGTCGTCGATACGGGCTACCTCGTCGCCACCGTGCTCGACACGATGCGCAACGGGGTGGACATCGCGATTCTGGATACGTCTGCTTCAACGCACATGCCGGATGTGCTCGAGGTCCCCTACACGCCGGAAATCATCGGTGCGGGAAAGCCCGGAAAGAAAGCGCATACCTACATCCTGGGCGGCAAGACGTGCATGACGGGCGACGTGATCGGCACGTATTCGTTCGATCTGCCGCTGAAGCCCGGCGACCGGCTCGTCTTCACCGACATGATGCAATATTCGTTCGTGAAAAACACGACCTTCAACGGTACGCCGCTCCCCGACCTCGCCATGCTGGATGAGGACGGCAGCTATCGTGTGATCCGCGCCTTCGGCTACCAGCAGTTCCGGGAGAGGTTGGGGTAGCATGTGACGGCGCGGTGTGCGCGGGTCGAGCAACTCCATCAAGCTCTTGCTGCAAAAGGCGCACGAACTCACGCCATCCGGTTTACCGGAGGCGTGAGCTTCAATTTGTGTGTGTGACGTCGGTTCAGCCGATCAGGCGGCGCGCTTCATACGCCGCTGTGCCGACTTGCGTGGCGCGGCCAGCTCGACGGGTGCTGCGGCAAGCTCGGTCTTTGCCTTCGCAGCGGTGCGGCGCTCGTCGTTGGCGCGGCGGCACACCGTGGTTTCCAGCGCGTCGGGCGAGAAGGCCTGTTCGATTGCCTTGACCAGGCGCTCGCGGCGGGTGCCGTTGCGGGCCATGAACATCAGGTCCACCGCGGCAAAATCCCGGTCCGGCCAGGTGCGGATGCTGGCATGGCCCGAATCGAACACGACGACGCCGGAAACGCCGCCATTGCCCGCGAACCGGTGCAAATGGCAATGAAGGATTGTCGCTCCCGCCACCTCGACGCACCGCTTCAGCGTCCGCTCGATGTGCTTCATGTCATCGAGATTACGGGCGCCGAACAGGTCCAATATGAGATGGGTGCCTGCGAACTTCACGCTGTCACGATCACTGAGGATTTCACTTCGCTCCTCGAACGCGTACGCGTGAACCGTTTCGTTATGATCTTCCTTTTGGGCGGTGCTTGAACGAGTCAAGTCCATCCCCAATTGGAAGAGGGCGTCATCAAAGGCCATGTGACCCTCCCCAACCAGCAGATAGATGTGACCGCGCTCCTTACCTTTGGGGTCTAGGAAAACCTTACCTTCAGGGCAGGTGGACGAACGGAAGACCCCATATGAGGCAGACACCCCCCCTATGCAAGAAAAAATCGCGGTGAGGCCGAAAAAAATTCCTGCAGAGTTTCACGCGTTGTTAATGCGCACCGCCACGCTCGGTATGGAGGCTGGGCGGGCGAGCGCGTGAGGGCTGTTGCACATGCGGTGCGCAACCGGATAGCCGGCCAGCGCGCCGCCTCAACGGAAGAACTTGTCGAGGAATTTCTTTGCTTTCTGACCTTCCTTGGTGTCCTTGCCGAGCAGTTCGTCCACTACCTCGTCTGCATTCTTGCCCTTAAAGCGCTTGCCGATCTGTTCAACCGCCTCGGCCGCCTCTTTGGCGTCTATCTTAGAGAGATCGGGGGCAATATTGGGCCTGTCCCAAGGTCCGACAATACGGATTGGAACCTGAATGCCCGTTAGCCCCGTATTACCGCCCTGGCCGGAGAGATCGGCGACCAGCTTGGGATTGAACGTATAATCGATATTTCGGTCCGGGAGCATCACGCTGCCGTGGCCGGTGATGCGCAGGAGCGGGCTCACCATCGTCAGGTCCTGATTGGTCGCCACACCGTTGACGATATCGAAGCTCGCAGTGAGCTGGCTGAAATCGGTCTTCTCGGATGGGGTGGACGACAGGCCGGTGAGCCGACCCTGCTGGAGGCCGCGTATGGCCTTGGCGACGTTAAAGCCTCTTACCGCGCCATCCGTGAATTCAAAGTCTGCCTTTCCGTGCAGCGCCGAGACGAGTTGGCGCTGGGTCGCGCCGCTGCTGGTCGTGGCCAGCGTCAGCTTGCCTTTACCCGACAACCAGTCGACCGAGGCGGCGTCCTGCAAAAGCGGCTCGGCGGATACGCCATCGACAACCAGTCTCGCAGCAATCGTCGGCGCCCTGGTGCTTGCATCGATGTCGATCTGACCGCGGCCGGTGCCGCCGTACAGGTCGACCCGGTCGAACAGGGTCTTCGCCACGGCGTTCTTCAGAGCCAGCGTGAGGCTCGCCTGATCGACCTTGATGTCGCGGACGATGAGGCGACCGATCGAAAGCTTGGCGTCGGCATCGATGATGTTCAGCAAGGCGACGTCGATGGGCTCGTCACTCCAGCCGCTGCGCGCAGTGTAGCCCTTGACGCGCGGTCCAGATTGCTGGCGCTCCAGCAGGTCTTCGATACTCTGAGGCGGGGCCCGCTCCGATTCTTTGATCGGGCGTGTGGAGGCGTTGCCGCCGTCGGCGGCGGGCGGTTGCAATGACGGCCGATGCGACGAGGCCGTCGCACTTCCTCCAAGGTAGGTGTTCAGGTTGAGCTCGGAGATCTTGAGATCCGCCTTCACGTGGGGGCGTGCGCCCGAGGTTGTGCCATCGATGCTGCCGGTGACGCGCATCTGGTCGAGGCTGATGTCGGCATTGGCGAGCTGGAACGTGCCTTGGCGGGTCTTCAACCGGCCTGTGAGGTTCAACGGGCCGAAGCCGTCGTTCTCCGGAAGGGGCTTGCCAAGCCAAAGAGCCAGTGCGCGCAGCGAATTGGATCTGGCGGCAACTGTACCGTCGAGACTGGCGCCCTGCCTCAAATCGATGGCGCCGGTATAGTCGGCTTTCAGCGGTGCGGAGGAGACGCTCAAGGCGATCTTGGCAGGAGTTTCCGTCAGCACCTCATAGAGACTGGTGAGCGTGCCATCGAAGCGGATCGTCTGGCCCTGCCACTGCAGGTCTCCCTTGGCCGTCATCGGGCTCGACAGCGTGGGAGCGTTCATAGCCATGTTGATGACGCTGGCATTGTGGACTGCTGCGGTGCGCGCATCGCTATAGGTGAGGCTGCCGTCGATGACGCGCACATCGCGAAGTACGACATCCTTGAGCGCGGCGAGCCTATCGTGCCCGGCTTGGCTCCTGGAGGAGGGCGCCGCATTCTGGGCCACGAGCAGCGGGGCATCGGCTTGCGCGTCCGAGAGCGTGGTGGCGCTGCCGGCAGCTTGAGCAAGACGCACAGAGCCGGAGCCGCCGATATGGGCCGCAAGGTCCCAGCTCCGGCGGCCGGCCTTATCGACACGCAGATCGAACGTGGGGCGCGTCAGCACAAGTCGGCGGACTTCTACGCGGCGCGAAAGCAGCGGCATGAGCCTCACGGAAATTTCGAGGCTTTCCATGGCAACCGTGGGCGGTCCGTTCATGCCCGGCGGCGCTGACAGGGTGACGTCCTTCAAGCTGACGCCCACAGAGGGGTAAAACGTGAAACTGGCGGGCCCGCGGATGGCGAGGTCGCGACCGGTGCGCTCTTTCACCAGGGCAATCGCCTGCTCGCGGATGAGATCGGTCGGAGGCGACAGAAGGACAAACGCTGCGCCGGCAGCGGCGATGACACCGATGCCGATCGAGGCGACGAGCAATGTTCCGCCCAGGCCCGAGCGCGGGGGCGATGGCGGGGGGCGACGGCCAGCGGGAGGCATTGGCGGGCGGCTAGGCGTGCCGGGTCTGCCCGAATGGCGGTGCGCCGGATGATGGGGCTGTTGGCCTGGATCGTGCGCCGGCGGCGCATGTTGGGGCGGCTGGCCCGGATGGCGCGGCGCTGTGCGCTGCCCTGGTGGTGGCGCATACCGCTCCTCGATCGGGCGGACCTGGTTGAGCGGTGGCGGCAGTGGTGGTGGTCGGCGCGGGGGCTGGCCGTTTGTCATTCAAGCCTCTGCGGTCATCGTGTCGGTCGGCAGCATGAGCCCGCCGGCGGGTTTATCGCGTTGCGGTCAATACGCGGCAACATTGGCAAGGGCAGGACGGGCACACGAAAGGCGAGCGGTCAATGCGTGCACCCCCTGCGCTGCTCCCAGCCTGAACAAGTATCCTCAAGCCATTCAAGCTACATGACGCTGCAGCTCACAGTACAAGGTAGCGCGGAATTGTGTCGCCGATGGGTATAAGTTTTCAACAGCAAGGGTTCTGCCGCCATAACATGGAGAGGCGAATTGCGCTGAGCTGCGGCTATCTGAGGAAATACTACCTTCGTGGCCCGTCAAATCTATCGCCGGCGGCGCAGATCGACGAGGCAACTCGTGCCGTCGGCCCCGTGTTCGATGACGACTTCTTCGCTGGCATTCCAGTAGCGCTCCAGAGTGCGGCCCTCGCCGATGTCGGTGCGCATCACCGAATAGCCGCCGAGCCTGTGAATATCTTCAACCAGAGCGCTGGTCTTGTTGCACCAGTGCGGCCGAACCGGGGCATCAGCATCGTAGGCGCCCGCCTGAGGGTCTCTTGATGGTCCGGGTCCAGACCGGCCGGGCATGTCGGTGATGATGGCGGGTGCTATCCCATCGCCAGCGGATTGGGCGAAACTGGCGGGCTCTTGCACACTTGCTGCCAGAGAAGCGAGCAGGACGACGACAGCGGCGCGCCGCGCCGGCTTCAACGCATGCTTCACGTATGTCCCCCATTCAATCCCGCAATTACCCGTTCGCCGGCCGCGGTGAGCACGCGCCGGGTGGCACAGGCCGATTCGGCGAAGCGTCCGGCGTCTGCGACGGCAGCCGAACATGCTCGTCTTCGCGTTCAAATGTGGCCATCGACCGGCAACACGAGGGCTGGGAAACGAATGCAAAACCGGTGTGATTGATCTGCAACCGTGGGGATGCGCCTGCTATGCCGGCCGATCCCCGGTACATCTCCGGCGGCCCGGCTCTTGCGGGGGAGTCATAGCTTGCGGGCCTACGCTGATGGCTCAACACCAATCTTCTGGTTCTCGTTGAAGCGCTCGCCCCACGGGAAACCAGGCGGAAAGACCGCGGCGGTCTCGTGGCGCTGCTGCTCGGTGAGCTTGAGACCAACTGCGGCGACGTTGGCCTCGAGATGCTCTGCTGAACGTGTTCCAGGAATGGCGATGACGTGGTCGCCTGCCGACAGGATCCAGGCAAGAGCCACCGCAACCGGCGATGCCCCCAGCCGCTCGCACAGAGTCTTGTAGGCGTCGATCGCTGCGCGGTTCTGCGAGAATGCCGGCTCCTGGAAGCGCGGGAGGGTGCGACGGAAATCGCCGTTCGAGAAGCTTGAGGGGTCGGGGGTCAGATCGGTCAGCATGCCGCGTCCGAGCGGCGAGAAGGCAACGAAGGCCGTTCGCAAGTCAGCGCAGGTCTTGAGAAGGCTGCGCTCGACGTCGCGGGTCCACAGCGAGAATTCGCTTTGTACGGCTGCGATGCGGTGGACTTTGTCGGCCTTGCGCAGCGTCTCCGGTGAGACCTCGCTCAAACCGATGGCGCCAATCTTGCCTTCGCGCTTCAACCCAACCAGTATTTCCATCACCTCCTCGATCGGCCGGTTGGGATCGCGGCGACCGAGGTAGAACAGCTCGATGTGGTCGCGGCCGAGCCGCTTCAACGATTTCTCCAGCGCGCCCCGCAGATAAGCGGCACTGTTGTCGACGCGCCGCTCGCCGGTGGCGGGAATGAAGCGGATGCCGGCCTTGGTTGCGACGACGACACGGGCCTTGGACTGCTTCAGAAAGCGGCCGATCAGCTCCTCGCTCAGGCCCATGCCGTAGATGTCGGCGGTGTCGAAATGGTTGACGCCGAGATCGACTGCGCGGGCGAACAGGCGCATCGTCTCGGCCTCGGTCGATGGGCCATAGGTGCCCGATACACCCATGGCGCCAAGACTGACGCTCGAGACGTGTGGGCCAAACATGCCCAGGCGCCGCATCTCCATCATGATCCTCCCGCAGAGCAGCCTGGATACGAACGTCTTTTGCGTCTTGCACCGGCCGCTCAGCCGGTCTCTAGTCTTTCCGGCAACACACGAGGACGCAAGAGCAAGGGGAGGAAAAATGAACCTTTTTCCAATGCTGGTAGCGCGATCTGAAGCACAATCGCCGATACGGGTCGTGCAGGTCGGTGCGGGCAAATTCGGGACCATGTTCCTGTCGCAGGCACGGATGACGCCCGGAATTCACGTTGTCGGACTTGCCGACCTTGACCCAGGGCGGGCGCGGCAACGGCTGGCCGAGGCCGGCTGGGAAGCGGAACGTTTCGGCGCCCGTGATCTCGACGAGGCCTTCGCCAATGGGTCAACCCTCGTAACCGACGACGCCCTGGCGCTGATCCGCGATCCACGCGTGGAGGTCGTGATCGAGGCGACGGGCGACCCGGTGACCGGCGTGCGGTTGGCGCGCGAAGCGTTCCGTCACGGCAAGTCGGTGGTCATGGTCAACGTCGAGGCCGATGCTCTGGTGGGTCCGCTGCTGGCGGCGGAAGCCCGCAAGGCCGGTGTCGTCTATTCTTTGGCGTGGGGCGATCAACCCGCACTCATCGCCGAGCATGTCGACTGGGCGCGCACTTGCGGTTTCGAGGTGGTGACGGCAGGCAAGGGGACACGCTATCTGCCGAGCTATCACGCTTCGACGCCAGCGACCGTTTGGGACATCATCTCGGGGTATCTCAAAGTCGATCGGGACAAAGTCAATCTGCAGATGTTCAACTCGTTCATCGATGGTACGAAGTCGGCAATCGAGATGACGGCCGTCTGCAACGCCTGCAACCTGGTGCCACAGAGCGGCGGCTTGACATTCCCTCCGGCGACGCGGTTCGAGCTTGCCGAGCTTCTCAAGCCGAAGAGCGATGGCGGCCTTGTGGAAAAGAAGGGTGTGACGGAGGTCGTATCGTCGCTCCATCGCGACGGGCGCGATGTGCCGCATCATCTCGCCATGGGAACATACGTCGTCATCACCTCCGAAAGCGCCTACGCGCGGCGCTGCTTCAGTGAGTACAACACGCTGCCCGACACGAGCGGCACATACGCGGCGCTGTACCGGCCGACGCACATGATCGGGCTGGAGCTGGGTGTGTCGGTTGCGTCCGTGGCGTTGCGCAAGGAGCCTACGGGGACGGCGCGTGTCTGGAACTCGGATGTCGCGGCCATCGCGAAGCGCACGCTCAAGGCGGGTGAAACGCTCGATGGCGAGGGCGGCTTTACAGTGTGGGGGCGGCAGATGCCGGCTTCGGCTTCACGTGCGGCGAATGCACTGCCGATGGGGCTTGCGCACCGTGTGCGATTGGTTCGCGACGTCGAGGAAGGTGCGGTCATCCGGCAGGATGACGTTGCCCTCGATCAGGAAAATCCGGCAGTGGCAGCCCGTCAGGAACTGGTGGCGCACTTTGCAGGATGAGCGTCCGGGGAACAGAATTTGCCGAAAGCGGAGCTCTTTGATGAAGACCATTTCAGGACTTGCTGCCGCGCTGCTGGCGGTGGCGTGTGGGACCGGTATCGGACCCTCGTCCGCGCTCGCCCAAAAGGGTTTCGATTGTGCGCATGGGCCTGACAGCTATCGCGTGCGTAACGTTCCGTCATGGGATCGGCTGAACGTCCGCTCAGGCGCCGGCACGGGCAGCGCTATCGTCGGCTCGATTTCAGCAACCGCCTCGGGCATTGCGTGCAAAGGGCCATGCAAGGGAAAATGGTGCCGCATCGCGTGGCGGGGCATGGTGGGCTGGGTGAACATGCGCTATCTCGGCGAATAGGTCGCGACTGCGATTTTTTCTTCGCTGTCATGGTCGCTCAACGCCATGACAACTCACGCCATGGACAGAATTTCGAGGTTCCCTGGTGCGTCGCGACTTGTGTGCACATATGACGTAACATCATGTGACGTAGCGTGAGGTGTGGAGCGTCCACGCGACGGCCTCAGCCACCAAGCGTTGGACCGTTGGGAGCGGCGAACTCAATTGGCAATCGGACTGATCGTTATTCTGGCGGTGCTTGGACTCGCGATGCTCCCGCAGATGTGGGTCAAGCGGGTGCTCGAAGAGAATTCGCGCGAGCGCTCGGACTTTCCCGGCACGGGCGGCGAGTTCGCGCGACACCTGCTCGATGAGATGAAACTCGGCGACGTCAAGGTCGAAGAGACGAAGGCCGGTGATCACTATGATCCGCTGGCGAAGGTGGTGCGTCTGCTGCCGCAGCACATGAATGGCCGTTCGCTCGCCGCGGTGGTTGTGGCTGCGCACGAGGTTGGCCATGCCATGCAGGACGCCACGGACTATAAGCCGCTGCAAACGCGCACGCGACTTGCGACGCAGGCGCATAATGTCGAACGGATCGGGGCCATCGTGATGCTTTCTGCGCCATTGGTGATGGCGATCGTCAAGGCGCCGGCGCTGGTGATCGTGCAGATCGGGGCGGGCTTGCTCATTCTTGCATCGACGATCCTGATGCACCTGACGACGCTGCCGGTGGAGTTCGATGCGAGCTTCCGGCGTGCGCTGCCGGTGCTGGAAGCGGGGCGCTACATCGGTCCTGCGGATATGGCGGCAGCGCGGCGCATCCTGAAGGCGGCGGCGTTGACCTACGTTGCGGCGGCAGCGATGAGTCTGCTCGACGTGATGCGGTGGTTCCGCGTCCTCAGACCCTGAACGAGGTAATCGGCGCGGGCGCACGATGGCATTCTACTTTCCCGATGCCCCGGATCTGCCGCTGCCGCCGGGCCACCGGTTCCCGGCGACCAAGTACCGGCTGCTGCGCGAGCGCTGTGCGGTCGAAGGGCTGTTCGCGCGCGCTGGGTTGCTGGCTTCGCCCGCGGTCAGCCAGGGCGATCTTCGGCGCGCTCATCAGGGGGCTTACGTCCGAAGCGTGTTGAGCGGGACGCTCTCTGAAGAGGCGATGCGGCGGATTGGAATTCCTTGGAGTGAGATCCTAGTGGCGCGCTCGCTGGCGACGGTGGGCGGATCGCTTGCGGCTGCTCACGATGCGTTGAGGGATGGCATTGCAGGGCAGCTTGCGGGCGGCACGCATCACGCGCATCGCGATTTCGGCTCGGGTTTTTGCGTCTTCAATGATCTTGCCGTGGCCGCACTGGCGCTCGTTTCCAGTGGGTGCGTGCGCTGTGTCAGCATTCTCGATTGCGACGTGCACCAGGGCGACGGGACGGCTGCGATACTCCAAGGGATCGATGCGGTGCAGACGATCTCGCTGCACGGCGAGAAGAATTTTCCGTTCCGGAAATTCGCATCCGATCTCGACATCGCACTGCCGGACGGCACAGGGGATTTGGAATATCTGGTGGCGCTGGAGACCGCGCTTGCGGCCGTCGAATCCTTCAAGCCAGACATTCTGTTCTATCTGTCAGGTGCGGATGCTTTGGGCGCTGACAGGCTGGGGCGCCTGGCGTTGACGTGCCAGGGACTGGCCCTTCGCGATACGACAGTTTTCAAGTTCGCCAGATCGCGGCGATTGCCGATTTCAATCGCGGTCGGCGGCGGATACGCAGAGCCCATTTCAATCACGGTCGATGCTTATCTGGCGACCTTCAGGGCGGCGCGGACCGTCTACGGGTTTTGATCGCCGGGCTCGGTGCGGGCGGGCGTACGTGCTGTGATCTGGCGTGCGAGGGAGAAGCTCAGATGGAGCCTGGCAAGTGCTGCGGGCACGGCGGTCAGTGCGACGAGGGCGCCGGAATACCAATCCCTTGCCCATCGCATTGAATACCCATCCCGATGCGCATCGCCGCCGCGGTAGACGACCGTGTCGATGAAGTCTGCGCCGACATGGATTAGATGGCGAGGGCTTGGGCCTCCATCGGTTTCGTCCGGGTGGCTCTCGTCAGTGACTTGGCGAGGGCAATGGTTTGAAATTCGGAGCCATCAGTCAGCGAGATGAGGATGAGGCGGAACGGCCGATAGCCGCTCTTTTGGCAAAGCGGCAGAGCTGTGAGGGTGGCTGCGATTCGCACTTCCGTCAGTCCGGTACGACGGATGTCGGCTTCAAGGGTGTCGAGAAGCCATGAGGCGAGGCCGACGCGTGCGAAGAAAGGATCGACGTAGAGTGCAGCGATCTCGGCATAGGTTCCCTCGAGTGGCCCGATAGCGCCGGGTTCGTTCATCTCGAGTCCGTTGGCGGGTGAGGCGTCGTTCGTCCGCCAGCGCCAGCCACCGGTGGCGATGATGTCGCCGTGATATTCGAGCACGAAGAAGCGGCCTTCGCTCAGCATGTCCCGCGGCATGGTACCGCTCTCGGCGATATAGCGATCGATCAGGTCGCGGTTGTAATCGTGCTTGGCATGGATCCGCAGCGCGGCGGCCTGGAAGGCCAGAATGCGTGCGCTGTCATGCGGTTGGGCATGGCGGAGTGTTGCCTCAGTGAGGCGATCGGAAAGATGCTGGCGGGTTACGGGCGAGGTCATGGCGTTGTCCTCCGACAGAAAAAGCGGAACCGCCTGTTTGTCGATATAAACGCCTGAACGGTTCATTTGGTTGCGCGTGGGGCTCGGCGGCCGTCAACCAAGTGAGGATGGGGGGAGGAGCCGCGGCTTCGACCGGCCGAAGCTTTGCCGTTCGTGAGATTAGTTTCATGCTGGTCATGCGACCCAGCCGGTGACAACCGGGCACAGCCGATCCTCGATGTTGCTGGGCTTCGATGGAACGGACGGGCTTTCCTAGCGGGCGCATGGATTGCGTACTTCATGCGCGCGATGACCCCTTGTGGGTGGAACTGGGGCCTGATCTGTTTGTTTGAGAGCCCCGGTCACGGCCTCGAAGGAAGCACGACTGCTTCCATCTCGGTGGATACAACACCGTCCTTCGAGCATGTTGAGCTGAACCGCTGCATGCTTCAGCTCAACATGCTGTAGGCCACGGAAGCGGGGCGAGCTGAATGTTGCTCTTCACTCATCCATCTTGAGTGCGTTGATGAAGGCTTCCTGAGGGATCTCAACCTTGCCGAACTGGCGCATCTTCTTCTTGCCCGCCTTCTGTTTCTCCAACAGCTTTCTCTTGCGGGTGATGTCGCCACCGTAGCACTTGGCGAGCACGTCCTTGCGCAGCGCGCGGATCGTCTCACGGGCGATGATGCGTCCGCCGATCGCCGCCTGAATCGGAATGACGAACATGTGCTGCGGGATCAGGTCCTTCAGCTTCTCGCACATGACGCGACCGCGGGATTCCGCGCGCGTGCGGTGGACGATGATGGAGAGCGCATCGACCGATTCGCCATTGACGAGGATCTGCAGCTTGACGAGGTCTTCAGGCTCATAGCCCAGGATCTGATAATCGAACGACGCATAGCCGCGGCTGATGGATTTCAGGCGGTCGTAGAAGTCGAACACCACCTCGTTCAAAGGCAACTCGTAGACGAGCATGGCCCGGCTGCCGGCGTAGGTGAGATTCTTCTGGCGTCCGCGGCGATCCTGGCAGAGCTTCAACACGGCACCCAGATATTCGTCGGGCACCATGATCGTCGCAGTGATCCACGGCTCCTCGATGCGGTCGATGCGGGTCGGGTCGGGCATGTCGGCCGGGTTGTGCATCTCGATCATCGTGCCGTCGTTCATGTGAATGTGATAGACGACGGACGGGGCGGTGGTGATGAGGTCGAGGTTGAACTCGCGTTCCAGCCGCTCGGTGATGATTTCCAGATGCAGAAGCCCCAGGAAGCCGCAGCGGAAGCCGAAGCCTAGAGCAGCGGAGCTTTCGGTTTCGAAGGAGAAGCTGGCGTCGTTCAAACGCAGCTTGGCCATCGCATCGCGCAGGTCCTCGAAATCGGCGGCATCGACGGGGAAGAGGCCGCAGAATACAACCGGCTGCGCGGGCTTGAATCCGGGCAGTGGCTCGGACGTCGGGTTCCTGTCATCGGTCACGGTGTCGCCGACGCGCGTGTCGGCCACCTCTTTAATGGCGGCGGTGAAGAAGCCGATCTCGCCGGGCCCTAGCTCGCTCAGCATCTCCTGCTTGGGGCGGAACACGCCGACGCGCTCGACCGGGTGGACGGCGCCCGTGGACATGAGGCGGACCTTCTGGCCCTTCTTCAAAACGCCGTCGATGATGCGAACAAGAACAATGACGCCGAGGTAGGCATCGTACCAGCTATCGACGAGCATCGCCTTCAGCGGCTTGTTGCGCTCGCCCTTGGGTGGCGGCAGACGCTTCACGATTGCTTCCAGGACGGCGGCGACGTTGAGGCCGGTCTTGGCGGAGATAGGGACAGCGTCCGATGCATCCAATCCGATCACGTCCTCGATCTGAGCCTTGACGCGGTCGACGTCGGCGGCCGGCAAGTCAACCTTGTTCAGAACGGGAAGGATCTCAAGATTGTTGTCGAGCGCGGTGTAAACGTTCGCCAGTGTCTGTGCCTCGACTCCCTGGGAGGCATCGACAACGAGAATCGCACCCTCGCAGGCGGCGAGCGAACGGGAAACCTCGTAAGCGAAATCGACGTGGCCTGGCGTGTCCATCAGATTGAGCTGATAGGTTTTGCCGTCCGCTGCCTTATAGTCCAGGCGGACGGTCTGGGCCTTGATCGTGATGCCGCGCTCTCGCTCGATGTCCATCGAGTCGAGGAGCTGCTCCTTCATCTCACGTTCGGTGACGTTGCCGCAAAGCTGTATCAGCCTGTCGGACAAGGTCGACTTACCGTGGTCGATGTGGGCGATGATCGAGAAGTTTCGGATCAGGGATGTGTCGGTCATGCGCGGCTCTTACCACTGGCCGTGAGCGTGGGAAAGAGCGGTTTTTCCAGCCGGTCGAAGGGGTCGCACCGGCGGATGGCCAATAACGGCGGTTGCCATTCCGTTCCTGTGCTCCGGGTAGATATCAGGCGTTGGTTCCAAGGAGAATGTTGCAGGGCGCGAACATTGAAACTGCGGTCATTTTCCTTGACGCCATTCCAGACAATGGCCCACATGGTCGATAGACGACTTCTGGCCCGCAAAAGGGAGAACAGTCTCATGGCAGCAGATTATGGATCCCAGCAAATGAAAGAACTGAACGAGGAAGCGCGCAGGGCGGTCAATGCAGCGTTCGATGCGCTCAACGACTGGCGCAACGACATGGCGACCGCCAGCGAGCGCTATTCCTCTAAGGTCTTCGACCAGATGACCGAGGCGACGCGTGCGATGGGCTGGCCCGACGATGTGGTCAACGCGACACGTCAACAGTTGCAGAACGCCTCACGCATGCAGCTTCAGATGATGGATCAAGTGATGGATGCCTGGAAGATGCAGCTGCGCAATCCCGGCGCGTCGTTCCAGATGTCGCAGATGCCCAACATTCCGGGTATGCCAGACTTCAGCAAGGGCATGGGCGATCTGGGTGGTATGGCGGCGGCACCGTTCCAGTTCTGGATGCAGGCTGCGGAGATGTGGCAGAAGAACTGGGCATCGGCCATGTCGCTTTGGATGAAGGGCCCGTCGGGACTGGCCGAAATGATGGAGCAGATGCGCCGCGAAATGGGTGGGCGCTGAGCGTTTCGGACGTGACCCGATTAAGGTGCGGTCGAAAGGCGAACTAGGGTTGTAATTGCGAAATTCGTCACATTTTGCTGCGGGCATCGAAGGAATTTCGCAATCTGGGCGACACGGGCCAACTCTATCATTTTCGTGTCGTTCAGACTGAGTGGTCCGCCTTACGCGCACGCCGGGAAGATTGTAGAGGACTTCGCTAGCACCTCACCGGCGCAGCCCGGGCAAAGTGTGATCGAGGATCGCCACTGCCGGTCGCATGGGCGAGCCGGTCGCTCGCTTGGGCTCGATCGGTGCCGCTAGCGGCACGGGCGGTGTCGAGCGTGCTCTCCTTCGGTCCGGTGGCAGCGTATTTCGCATCGGCCGTAATGACGGCGGGCAGCGATGTTGGCCTGCATCAGTTCCAGCGACAGCCTATTGTCAAAATTGAGCCCTCTTGGGCGTGAATATGACGGCGGCGCTTGACGCGTCGTGCTTCAGCGGCAAACTCCCGCCCGCCATGCCCTTCCCTGCCCAACGAGAGGTTTTGATGCGCAACGTCCTTTGCTGTCTTTCTGCTGTCGTGCTTTGCGGCCTGATGCTCGGGTCGCCCGCTTTTGCAGCCGCTCCCACAGGCTTCAAGGAGAATCCGCGCGACTGCAGGAACACGACAGAATTCGAAACGTGGCTCGAACACTTCAAGCAGGAGGCCGTGGCTGCAGGCATTTCGAAGGGTGCCCTCCATAAGGCGTTGAACGGGATCGAGTTCGATCCCAACGTCATCAGGCGCGACCGCAAGCAAGGCTTCTTTGCGCAGAGCTTCATCTCGTTCCAGAAGAAGCTGGCGACCGATTCGCGCGTCGTCGCCGGCCGCAAGAAGATCGCTGCCAACAAACAGGCATTCGAGAGAGCGGGAAAAGAGTTCGGCGTGCCAGCCGAGGTCATCACCGGTTTCTGGGCGCTGGAGAGCGACTTCGGCAAGGGCATGGGCGAGCTTTCTGTGCTGCGTTCGCTCGTCACGCTTGCCTATGACTGTCGCCGTGGCGAAATGTTCACCGAAGAACTCAAGGCGGCCATAAAAATCATCGACCGTGGTGATCTGGAGCCGGCTGAGATGATCGGCTCGTGGGCCGGCGAGCTTGGACAGACGCAGTTCCTGCCGACGCGCTATGTCGAATATGCCATCGACTATGATGGCGACAAGCACGCCAACCTCTTCAAGTCCGACGCCGATATTATCGGTTCGACCGCAAACTATATGAAGCACCTGGGATGGAAGCGGGGCGAGCCGTGGATCGAGGAAGTTGTCGTGACGGGCGAGCTGCCATGGCAGGAGGCGGACCTCGCGATCCAGCATTCGCGGGCGCAATGGGCGAAATGGGGCGTGCAGCGAATTGATGGCAGCGCTTTGCCGGGCGACAAGCTCAAGGCGTCGCTGCTGCTGCCGATGGGACGATATGGCGTGGCGTTTCTCGCGTACGAGAATTTCGGCGTCTATCTGCAGTGGAACCAGTCGCTGAACTACGCGACGACGGCAGCTTATCTGGCGACGCGAATTGCCGGCGCGCCGAAGATGAGTCCGGGGCGTGACGGTATCCCGGTGCTCAGCGGCGAGGAGACGAAGGACCTCCAGCTTCTGCTGACGCGGCGCGGCTTCGATGTGGGCACGATCGACGGGCTGGTGGGCGAGAAGACGCGTGCGGCAATCAAGCAGATGCAAATCAAATTCAGGTTGCCGGCGGACAGCTATCCAACGCCGGAGCTGCTCGATCGTCTGCGCGGCGGTTAGAGCATGTTGAGCTGAAGTGTGCAGCGGTTCAGCTCAACATGCTCAAAACAAGGTGCTGGATCGTGTCTCTTCATTAACCCGCGAATTGGCATCGCACGAGGACGCACCATCCGTTGCCTTCCCATTCGGGCTGGCGCGGCGTAGGATCGCCGCGCCAGCCCGAATCCCACCACAAAATCTCACCAGCACATCAAGGGGCGCACCTCTGACAACCGTATTTGCCGCCATTGCACCGGTCTTCGCGCTGGTCCTCGCTGGACATGTCATACGCCGCACCGTGGTCGACCATGCCGAGTTCTGGGGTGGTGTGGACCGTGTGGCGTATTGGGTTCTGCTGCCCTCACTTCTATTCAACAAGATCTCGACAATGGAGCTGTCGGCGGGGTTCGTGGGACCATATGCCATTGTGGTGACGGGCGGGTTTGTCGGCGCCTTTGTGTTCGCGCTTGTCGTTTCGTTGCTGATGGGCTTTCCAGGGCCGGTGGCGAGCTCGGTCGTGCAGGGTGCATCGCGTCACAATACGTTCATCGCGTTGGCCACGACTGAACGGCTGTTCGGTGCCGCAGGACAAGCGAGCGCCTATCTCGCATCGTCGATCCTCATTCCCATCACCAACATCGCGGTGGTGGTGGCGATGGTGATGCTGCACCGGAACAAATCCACCTCTCCCAGTCTCGGCCGCGCTATCGTGCGCGACATCGTCCGCAATCCGCTGCTGGTCGCGGTCGTCGTTGGGCTGGCGTTCAACTTCGCCGGTGTCGGCAAGGTACCGGTACTGCACGACATGACCGACCTGCTCGGCCGCGCCGCTCTGCCGATGGTGCTGCTGTCGATCGGTGCGGCGATCCGTTTGGACGGCTTACGGGCATCTATTCCGCCGGTAGCGGTGTCGACAGCGGGCAAGATGATTGTTTTCCCGCTCGTGATCCTGGTGCTGGCGCAGTTGTTCGGGCTCGGTCTCGTGCCGGCCAGCGTGGCAATGATCTACGGGGCGGCGGCAACGGCCACGTCGTCTTATGCACTTGCCCGGCAAATGGGTGGGGATGCACCGCTTGCCGCAACGATCGTGACGATCCAGACGCTTTTGTGTTTTCTTACCATTCCGCTGGCTGTCGAGATCACCCGCGCCGTGATCCGGTGAGCCATGCCGTGTTTGTGGTCGTTGCGGTGTGCCGGTCAGTGCAGCTTGACGTGAGGCTCGGTGCGGCGCGTGATGGTTCGCGAGAGTGTGTCGAGCGCGACTTTGGTGAAGCCGTGCAGAGCCACCTCGTGCATCTTGTAGAGTGAGCGGTACATCAGCTTTGCGAACAGACCCTCGATCATCATCGAGCGACCCGAGACAAAGCCCATGAGGCTTCCGACGGTCGAGTAGTGTCCGAGCGAGACCAGCGAGCCGAAATCGCGATATTTGAAATCCTTGAGTGGTTCGCCTCGCATGCGGCGAGGAATGTTGATCAGCAGGTGCGAGGCCATCTGGTGGGCCGCCTGCGCGCGCGGCGGGATTGGAGCGCCGGCCCCCTCAGGGATGAGATATGCGCAGTCACCAAGTGCAAATATACTGTCGTCCGTCGTTGTCTGGAGCGTCGGGCGGACGATGAGCTGATTGGAGCGGCTGACCTCGAGGCCGTTGAGATTGACGAGGACCGATGGACCCTTGACGCCGGCTGCCCAGACGACCAGCTCGGAGGGAATGAAGTCGCCCGACGCAAGCTTGACGCCTTCCGGGCTGACCTCGGTGACGCGGGCATTGGTGCGGATGTCGACGCCCAGGTCGGTCAGGATCTTGGCGGTCGACTGAGACAGCCGCTCAGGCAAGGCTGGCACGATGCGTGAGGCGGCTTCAATCAGAGTGATCTTGATGTCTTTCTCTGTGTCGATGCGGTCGAGGCCGTAGGCGATCACGCCACGCACGGTGCGGTGCAGCTCGGCCGACAATTCGGTGCCGGTTGCGCCTGCGCCGATGATGGTGACGTGCAACTGGCCCGGGCGGATCGGCTCGGCCTGTGAATGGGCGCGTATGCACGCGTTGATGAGGCGGCGGTTGAAGCGTTCCGCTTGATCCGGAGTGTCGAGCATGACGGCATACTCTTTCACGCCGGGCGTGCCGAAATCATTGGAGACGCTGCCGATGGCGATGACGAGCGTATCGTACCTGATCGATCGCTCGGGCGTGATCGGGCGGCCGTCCTCATCGAACGTGGCTGCCAGGTGAACGAGCTTTTGTGCGCGGTCGAGGCCGGTCAGTTCGCCATAGCGATAGCGAAAGCCGTGCCAATGGGCCTGGGCAAGATAATCGAGCTCGTGACGCCCCACATCCATCGAGCCGGCGGCGATCTCGTGCAGCAACGGCTTCCAGATGTGCGTGCGGGCCTTGTCGATCAAGGTGATGCCGGCCTTGCCCTTGCGGCCGAGCTTCTTGCCGAGCTGGGTGACAAGCTCCAGTCCGCCGGCGCCGCCGCCGACGACAACGATCTGGTGCAGGCCCGGATCGGAAATGGAGGGAAGAGCCGGATCGGGACGTTTTTGCACGCGTGCCATGGCCGTCTTTCTTCTTCTTGGGGCGGGACTCCAAGAAAATCAGCAGAGTCCCGTTCGTCGGGACATAGCACTTTCGGTCGCCTGCGCCCACAACAACGTCCGAGGATCACCGTATCGGCTTTGCCGCGTTGCAGGGCAATAGTGCGTCCGTGTGCGCAGCGGCGACGATATCAGCCGCGGATCTCCCCACCGGTCGCCTTGGACACAGCGGCGATGATCTTGTCGGAAACGGCCTCGATCTCTTTGTCCGTCAGCGTTTGTGTCGTCGGCTGCAGCGTGACCTCGATGGCCAGCGATTTCTTGCCTTCCTCTGCAAGATTTCCGCCCTCAAACATATCGAACACCACGACGTTGCGGATGAGCGCCTTATCCGCACCTTGCGCCGCGCGCACGACATCGGCGGCGGCAACTGCGCGATCGATGACGAATGCAAAGTCGCGTGTGAGCGCCATCAAGTCGCTTTCTTCGAGTAGTGACCGGGCGCGGGACTTGCGCTTTTCGGGCGGCAGGTTATCGAGGAAGACCTCGAAGGCGACTGCCGGTCCTTCCATGTCGAGCGCGGCAAGCGTGCGCGGATGCAATTCGCCAAATTCAGCGAGCACCAACTTCGGGCCCATCCGAAGGGTGCCCGAGCGACCTGGATGATAGAAGGCCGGGGCGTCGCGCGTGACCTGCGCCTTTCCGGCGTCGATGCCGAGCGCCTCGAGAGCGGCAACGGCATCGGCCTTGGCATCAAAGAGATCGACGCGTGCGGCATGGCCCGACCAGTGACGGCCGGCTCCTGTGGCACGCGCGGTGCCGGTCCGGATTGCGGACGCGGCGACATACTGGTCTGTGGGTTTTGTGCCGCGGTAGGCTTGGCCCAGCTCGAACAGCGCGATGTCCGTGATGCCGCGGTTCGCGTTGCGCTGCGCCGCGGACAGCAGTCCCGGCAACAGCGACGGCCGCATCGAGGACATCTCGACGGAGATCGGGTTCGACAGATCGAGCGCATCGTTGCCACCGCCGAACAGTTCCGCCTCGTGCTTGGGGATGAATGAGTACGTGACGGCCTCGACGAGCCCGCGGGCTGCGAGCGTGCGGCGTGCGCGGCGGACACGTCGCTGCAACTCGGTCAACACCGGACGCGCGACGCCTGCAGGGCGTGGTAGCGGTGTAGAGGGCACATTGTCGATACCGACAATACGCACGATCTCCTCGACGAGGTCGGCGGGGCCATGAACGTCCGGCCGCCAGCTCGGCACGGTGACATCAAGCCTGCCGTTATTGCCCTTCGCTTCGAGCGTGAAGCCCAGGGCCTGCAGGATGCGCTTTATTTCTGTCGCCGGGACGTCAAGTCCGGAAAGTCCTGCGACGCGCCCCAGATCGAAGGCGATCATGTGCCGGGGGTCGGGCGCTTCACCTGCCACCTTGGCCTTTGAGGGCGTCCCGCCGCAAATCTGAACGATCAGATCCGTTGCGAGATCGAGACCGGGCATGACGGATTGAGGATCAACGCCACGCTCGAAGCGATAGCGCGCATCGGTGAGCAGTCCGGTCTTGCGGCCGGTCATGGTGGTGCGCACCGGGTCGAACCATGCGCTTTCGATCAGGACGTTGGTTGTCTGCGCGGTGGAGCCTGAATCCTCTCCGCCCATAATGCCACCGAGACCGAGCGGACCACTGTCATCGGCGATGACGCACATCGTCTCGTCCGTCGCGTAGGTCTTGCCGTCGAGGCCAAGGAAGCTCTCGCCGGTTTTGCCCAATCGGGCGCGGACGGCACCCTTGAGCCGGTCGGCGTCATAGACGTGCAGCGGGCGGCCAAGATCGTAGGATATGTAGTTGGTGACATCGACGAGTGCATTGATGGGGCGAACGCCAACGGCCTTGAGACGCTGCTGCATCCATGCTGGGGACGACCCGTTCCTGACACCCTTGACATAACGTCCGGCGAAAACCGGGCAGGTGTCGGCCGAGTCGCTTGCGAATTCGAGCCTTATTTCGACCGGACAGGGATCAGAGCCTTCGACCTTGCCGAGCTTGCGCGGTGGCTTGAGCTGACCGAGGCCGGCGGCGGCAAGATCGCGGGCAATGCCCCGGATTCCCGTGCAGTCGGGGCGGTTGGGTGTCAGAGAGACGTCTATGACGGGATCATCCAGCCCGATGGCGTCGATGTAGCGCGTGCCAATCCTATCGACGAGCTTGGCGTCCACCTCGATGATGCCTTCACTGTCGTTGGCAAGCTCCAGCTCGGCGGCCGAGCACATCATGCCGTTGGAGATGATGCCGCGCACGGGCTTTTTCTCCAGCGTCATATCAGAGCCGGGAATGTAGGTGCCGAGAGGGGCGAATACGCCGAGCATGCCGGCCCGCGCATTGGGGGCGCCGCAGACGACTTCCATCGTTGGCTTGCCCTTCTCGATCTCAACCTGAAGGACGCGCAGGCGGTCCGCATTGGGGTGCTGCTTGGCCTCAACGACGCGGGCGATGGTGAAGGCGCCGAGCTTTGCCGCAGGGTCCTCGATGCCTTCGACTTCGAGACCGATGGCGGATAACGCGCGTTCGATCTCCTCCAGGGAGGCATCGGTTTCCAGGTGGTCCTTGAGCCAGGAGAGCGTGAATTTCATCTGGCGAGTTCCCTGTTGCTGTCCGGCGGTGCCGGACCATTTGCATTCAAATCCATATCAGGCGCGGCCGATGTCGATCGCACTTGCGGCAGTCTCACGTTGGGTTGTGGTCTGTGCCCTGCTGTTTGCGCACGGCGTAGAGCCTGGCCCATATCCAGATGAAGGATACAGCGATGCGGATCAGAGTAAGGCCGTAGTAGATGCGGAACACGAAACTGTACCAGACGAACCATCGCATGGCGCGGTTCATGTAGACCGCGCTGACCGCCAGTTCGAAGTGCTCCATGATGTCGAAAAAGCCGCCACGCAGGACGAGGTCGAGTGCGAAAAATGCGGTCGCTATGGGACCGCCGCTGACCGGCTGGCCGCGGGCGTTGACGAAGATCTCCTTGCCTTCCGCCTGCAACAGCAGGCAGCTCAGCACGAACAGGATGTAGAAGACGAGCATCGAGATGCCCATCGAGCGGTAGTAGATAAGGACGTGGCGCAAGGTTTCGCGCGAGAAGCCGTACGCGATCCAGCTGTTCAGATCGCGATGCTTGCTGTCGTGATAAAACCAGGTCCAGACGGCGGCGGCAGTCATGGCGATCGTCAGTGCGATGCAAAAGATCACAGGAATCGTCATGTTCATGAGCAGCATGATGTGACATCGCTCGCACTGAGCTTCGGCTCCGCCTTCTTAACCGCCAGAAAGGCGGTAGGAGGAATGGCAGGTGTTGCAGGTGTTGAGGATCTGCTCGAGCTGTTTGAGCACGACGGTTGTGTCTGCCATGCCCGCTGCTTCCTGAGCGATCGCGTCGAACGCTTGATGTGTTGCGCGCCCCATCATCTTGAACTCGTTGGGAAGCTTTTTGGGCAGCGTCGGCGGTACGGCGTGCATCGCGCCCATCCCGCTCTTGGCCGCCGGAGCCTTGGCATCGGCCACCCGCTCGCTCGCCAGCGCGGCAACAATGCCCTCGACGCTCTGCAGGAAGCCGCGCATTTCGGCAAGAACGAACGCGCGCTCGGCGGCATCGAGAACAATCTCCTGGCGCGCATCGCCACTCTGCTCGGCGATAACGTCCGAAACCTGCGTACCTGCGGCGAACGTCATCGCAGTCACGACGGCGATCACGGTGGTGATGCGTGCTGTCGATCCCATTGGAAAAACTCCTTGCATAACGCGCTTTCCGAAATACGCTTCAGGACGACAAACCTGCGGCGATGCCGGGAATGTCGAGCACCGAGAATCCATAGTGCTTGAGCCATTTCAGGTCGCCGTTGAAGAATGCGCGCAGATCCGGCGGCCCGTACTTGAGCATCGCCATACGGTCGATGCCCATGCCAAAGGCGAACCCCTGATACTTTTCAGGATCGATGCCGCAGTTGCGCAGCACATTGGGATGAACCATGCCGCAACCGCCGATCTCCAGCCATTGGCCGGGCTTGCCGATAACATCGGCAGCGATATCGATCTCGGCAGACGGTTCGGTGAAGGGGAAGTAGGAGGCGCGCAGGCGCATCTTTACATCGGTCTCGAAGAAGGCGCGGCACATCTCCTCAATGGTCCACTTGAGGTGGCCCATGTGTGTGGCTTCATCGATCACCAGTGCTTCGATCTGGTGGAACATCGGCGTGTGCGTCTGGTCGCTGTCGCAGCGATAGACGCGGCCGGGCGCGATGATCCGGATCGGCGGCTTCTGCTTCAGCATGGTGCGGATCTGCACCGGCGAGGTGTGCGTGCGCAGCAGCAGGCGCTCGCCGGAGTCGCGCGCATCGAAATAGAACGTGTCGTGGTCCTGGCGCGAGGGATGTTCCGCCGGAATGTTGAGCTTCGTGAAGTTGTAGTCGTCCGTCTCGATGTCGGGCCCCTCGGCGATTGAAAAGCCCATGTCTGCGAAGATCTCGGCAAGCTCGTCCATCACCTGCGAGACGGGATGGATGCGCCCTTCGGCCTCCGGGCTGCGGCGGACGGGCAGCGTAATATCGGCGCGCTCGGTGGCGAGGCGCTGTTCGAGCGCAGCCTCCTCAAGGGCGCCCTTTCGCGTATCAAGAGCCGCGCTGACACGCGACTTGACGGCATTGACCGACTGGCCGAACGACTTGCGCTGTTCGGGTGGTAGCTTGCCCAGAGTTTGCATCAGCTCGGGGACGCGGCCCTTCTTACCGAGCGCGGAGATGCGTACCTGCTCGAGCGCGTCGAGCGTCGCGGCATTCTCGATTTCGGACAAAAGGCCCTGCTCGAGGGCGTTGAGGTCATTGTTGGTCATGTCGATCGGTTCCGCATGTCATCGGGTGACGACCGTGCTCGATCCCGTCCGTGTCGCTGGCGATGTATTCGGTTCGCTGGCGGAAAGGAGGTGAGCCCGGACACAGGACCTCCGCGCGGGCAGGGCTGCCGCGCAGAGGCCCCGCCGTGGAAGCGGGAGCTTTAACCGATCTCTGCGCTGGCTGGTCCCCGCGCGCTGCGCGAGGGGCGGCGCGTCAGGCCGCCTTCTTTACGGCGGCGGCAGCCTGATCGACGAGCGCTTTGAACGCGGCCTCATCGCGCACGGCGATGTCGGCGAGAACCTTGCGATCGATCTGGATGCCGGCCTTGGTGAGACCGTCGATAAATCGCGCATAGGTCATGGAGTTTTCCGTCGCCTCGCGGACCGCAGCGTTGATGCGCTGAATCCAGAGGGCGCGGAAGTTGCGCTTGTTCGCCTTGCGGTCGCGATAGGCGTACTGCATCGCCTTTTCGACAGCCTGCTTGGCAACCCGGATCGTGTTCTTGCGGCGGCCATAGTAGCCCTTGGCGGCCTTGAGGACTTTCTTGTGCTTTGCGTGGGCGGTTACGCCGCGCTTGACGCGTGCCATGAGAATGCTCCGCTGAATTACAGGTGGTCGTTCGTTGTCAGAAGGGACGCCGGTCCGGCCGAACTGGGGCAATCGCCCCGGTCATGCTCAGCGGTTGTAGGGCATGTACTTCTTGACGATGCCTTCGTCGCAATCTTTCAGCACCATGGTGCCGCGCGCGTTGCGAATGAACTTCGTCGTGCGCTTGATCATGCCGTGGCGCTTGCCGGCGGCTGCGACCTTGACCTTGCCTGAGGCGGTGAACTTGAAGCGCTTCTTGGCGCCGCTTTTGGTCTTCTGCTTGGGCATTTTGCTCTCCTCGAACTGGATGCGCTGATGCCCCTGCCAGGCGCTCGCCAGAGCGCTTTGCGGCGTCTCCCCTCGGTGCTCGATCGACCATCGGCATGAAGCGATGGCCTGACGGCTCCGGACCGACAGACGCCGGCGGAGAGGTGCTTTGGGGGCATTTCGCTTTTAGGATCAAAGCATTATGAGCCGCCACGGCATGCCCCGCCGGACGGCTCGACGTGCGGGTTATACGGGGAAGTCGGGCGGGGCGCAAGGGTTCACGGCATCCGGGCAGCAGACGTGTCCGGCGCAGATCTCCGGGGCAACCATTATAAGTAGACCCCAATGGCGGACATAGCCGGCTATGCGCGCAGAGCAAATCAGGTCTTGATCAATCAGGACTGCCCGCTGTCGCCTATGCAACGATGCACCGACCCGCATTGTTCATGCGGTGGTCGGTGCCGTTGCAAGATCATGAGATTGCTGGGTTGGAGCCGCGCACAACGGTTGTTGTGTCGCACCACCCCTCACCGCGGCGCGAGCACCATCACCATCTGGCGGCCTTCCAGACGCGGCTCGCTTTCGACCTTGGCGATGCCTTCGACCTCAGCCTTGACGCGCTGGAGCACAGCCATGCCAAGCTCCTGGTGGGCCATCTCGCGGCCGCGGAAGCGCAGTGTCACCTTGACCTTGTCGCCTTCCTCGAAGAAGCGTTTGATGGCGCGCAGCTTCACGTCATAGTCGTGATCGTCGATCGCCGGACGCATCTTGATCTCTTTGATTTCGACGATCTTCTGCTTCTTACGGGCTTCGGCAGCCTTTTTCTGCTGCTCGAACTTGAATTTCCCGTAGTCCATGATCTTGCAGACGGGGGGCTCGGCATCAGGCGAGATCTCGACGAGATCGAGCCCGGTCTGCTCGGCACGCTGCATGGCATCGAAACGGCTGACGACACCGACGTTGTCGCCATTCTCGTCGATAAGACGGACTTCACGAACCCGGATCTGGTCGTTGATCCTCGGGCCGGATTGCTCGCGCTCAGGCGCGGCTCGCATTGGGCGGCGGATGTTGGTCTCTCCCTTGGTCGCCTCAGGTCAATTGGATGTGGCCGGGTAGCCGGCCGAATAACGCTTCCGGGTGCAAAACGCCACCGTTACGCGAATGCATACGCCAAACGCCGCACGCCGGCTCGACAGAGCCGAAGCGGCGGCGCAGGAATTCGCAGCCCCGAAAAGGGAAGTGAAAACGGGTTCGAAGTCAAGACATCACTGTCAGGAATGGATGTTTTCGGCCGGATTTGCGGCTGTAGCCCTGCAGCCGGCGCTGGATTGCAGGCGTCACGGCTACACTGGGAAGCCACGCAATGTGTTTTTACTTCAGCATTCGGACGATGCGCTGCCAACGGTAATAAGCCGTGATCCAGGCGTACCGCAGGCCTGTCCAGCCGCCGAGAATGTGAGTTCGAAGGAAAGCATACTTGAAGACGGTCCAGGGGAGCTCGACGGCCGCGCGTGCCAGCAGGACCGGTCTTGGTTTGGGCCTGGAATGCAGGGCGTTGTAGGTTGCGCGCTCGTCCGCTTTGCGGGCCAGATCGGCCAGAGAGCGAACGGAGTGGTGATGCAAGACGCCGGGCAGGTGGCCGACCGTTTCAGCGCCGGGATCGACCGAATCGAACAGCGTGGAATTCTTGAAGCGGCAGCGCCGGCGGTCATACAGGCGAAGACAGTAATGGTCGCGGGCAAACGGACGGGGCTTCGACCAGCCTGGGTAGACGAGCGAAACGTGCATGCCATAGACCGCCAACGGCGGCGTCTTGCCGCCAGCGAAGAGCGTGCGGATGTCGGCTGCGAGGTCAGGACTCACCACCTCGTCGGCATCGAGATTTAGAAGCCAGTCGTGACGGCATTGTTTCTCGCCGAAACGCTTCTGCTGTCCGAAGCCGGGCCAGGGATTGTAGATGACGCGTGCGCCGGCGGCCTCGGCGATTGCGACCGTATCGTCGGTGCTGCCGGAATCGATAACGACGATTTCGGAAGCAATACCGGCGATGGACGCGATGGTGCGGCCGATGCGATCGGCTTCGTTCTGAGCGATGATGAAACATGAGATCGGCAGCGCCGAGGCTGCGTCCGGCCCGGGTGGGCGGGTATCGCTCTGGCCTAGTCCCGTGCTGGATGCTGCGTCCTTCATGTCCACGTCGATGATCAGTTCCGAGCTGCTAT
This sequence comes from Hyphomicrobiaceae bacterium, assembly GCA_036768475.1. GTDB lineage: Bacteria > Pseudomonadota > Alphaproteobacteria > Rhizobiales > Hyphomicrobiaceae > JAEUMD01. The sequence continues at coordinate 88,430 of DAIPMW010000005.1, forward strand.
TGTGTTCTGGTGGCGAGGCTGGATGGTGTTCATGTTTCATGGAAATACGTCCACGATCGAGTCTTTTGTCTTGGGTCATGTTTTTCACGCTGAACCGCTGCGCACTTCAGCTAAACATGTTCTTCCTCTCAGCCGATCAGGCGTTGGGCGTTTCAGAGTCCATGGCCATCTCGGCGAATCGACCGGCAAGCCTTGTGCCCAGCAGAGAATCGTAGACGCTCAAGGTGGCGCGTTGAAGCGTGCCAGTCGCATAGTTGCGTCGCGCATGCGTGCGAGCGCGCTCCGAGATGGCTCGGCGGTCCTCGCCTTTGAGTGACAGCAAGTCTTCGATTGCGGCGGCGAGTGCGGCGGCATCACCGGGCGGCACGTGACGGCCAGTTGCCGCGTCCAGCGGGTGGCGCGGCGGGGCCAGCACCGTGAACGGCGGTGCACCAATCGAGGTGGCGATGACCGGCACTCCCATTGCCTGCGCCTCGACCGATGTGCGGCCGAAGGCTTCAGGCTCGATGGAGGCAATGAGAACGATCTCGCTCGCGGCAAGTGCTGCAGGCATATCCGCGACGTGACCGACGAGGCGTACCCGATCGGCAATACCGGCGGCGGTTGAGCGGGCTTCGAGCTCTTCGACATAGGACTGGCGGCCTTGCGCATCGCCGGCAAAAACGATGACGACATCCTCGTAACCCGGGCGGCGCATGAGGATCGCGGCGGCTTCGACAACGGTAATCTGACCCTTCCAGCGCGTCAGCCGTGCCGGATGCAGAATGATGCGGCGTCCCGGTGCGATGCCCCAGGCTTTGCGCAAGGCAGCCAGGCGGTCGGCGGCGACGTTGGCGCGCTCGAAGCGGTTGATATCCACACCGCGGTTGACGACGACAATGCGGGCGGGATCGATAGCGTAACGCTCGCGCACGATTGCGGCGGTATAGTCGGAATTGGCGATGATGACGTCGCCGCGCGCCATCACCGAATTGTAGGTGCGCTTGAGGCGTCCCTTCTCGTTATAGATGCCATGGTAGGTGGTGACGAAGCGAGCGCCTGCAAGACGCGCGGCGATAAATGCGCTCCAGGCCGGCGCGCGGCTGCGGGCGTGGACGAGATCGACATTCTCGTGACGGATCATACGGGCGATGGCGGCTGCGTTCGTCAGGATGCGCAAAGGGTTCTTCGTGGCAGCCGGAAAGCGGATCATTTCGCCCCCAACGGCCTCCACTTCGCTGCACATTCGTCCGCCGTTCGCCAGAACGATAGCGCGTCCGCCTCCTTTGACGATCGCTTCGGCCATCTCGACGGTGGTGCGCTCGGCGCCGCCTGTGTCGAGTTCGGGGATGATCTGGAGTATGGTCGGGCGCTTTTCAGCCAATACGGGCTCCGTCAGGATGGGGACGAGGTGTCATAGGATGGTGGACGCGGAACTGCAATTCCTGAACGTCGGCAGCGGTGGAACGGCGCGGCGCATCGCCTACATGCTGGGAAAGGGCACGCGTGAGGATGGGCTCGGCCTGATGTGGCTGCCGGGTTTGAAATCCGACATGATCTCGACCAAGGCGGCGGCGCTGGCGGAGTGGGCCGGGCCGCGAGGCCTCGCGATGACCCGATTCGACTACTCGGGGCACGGCCGCTCGGATGGCATCTTCGAGGAGGCGACGATCGGCGACTGGCTCGGCGAGGCGCGCGCGGTCTTCACGGCGCTTACCAAGGGGCCTCAAATCGTGGTTGGATCGTCCACGGGCGGGCATATCGGTCTGCTTCTGCTGCGGGACCTTATGCGGACCGCATCGGAGCATGCCGGGCGCATCAAGGCGCTGGTGCTGATCGCGCCGGCCTGGGACCTCACCGAAGAGCTGATGTGGAACAAATTCAATGACGACGCCCGCCGCGATCTGATGGAAAAAGGTGTTTATCTGCAACCGTCCGAGTATGGCGAGCCTTATGCCATTACGCGGCGGTTCATCGAGGAGGGGCGCAACCACCTGTTCAAGGCTTTGCCTTTCGATCCCGGGCGGCCAGTCGTCATTCTCCAAGGTGTCATGGACCGGGATGTGCCGGTGGAGCATGCGCGCAAGCTCGCAGGGTTCCTCACGGGTGGCTGGGCCAAGCTGATCGAGGTGGCGGACGGCGAACACCGCATGTCGCGGCAGCAGGACCTGGAGCTCCTTTATCGGCAGATCGAAGAGCTGACGAGGTAGGGAAGGGCTGCGGGCCCTGCGTACGCGTGGCCCATCACTCGTCAACGAGCGACAGGAACTCCTGGCGCGTGATGGCGCTGTCGCGGAAAACGCCCAGCATGCGGCTCGTCACGAGATCGGTGCCGGGCTTCATGACGCCGCGTGACGTCATGCAGTGATGCTCGGCCTTGAGAAGCACGGCGACCCCCTGGGGCTGCAGTACCTCTTCGATGACGTTGGCAATCTGCGCGGTCATCTTCTCCTGGATCTGCAGGCGCTTGGCATAGACCTGGACGACACGGGCGAGCTTGGAAATACCGACGACGCGGCCATTGGGGATGTAGGCCACCCACGCCTTGCCGATGATCGGCGCCATGTGGTGCTCGCAATGGCTCTCGAAGCGTATGCCGCGAAGCGAGATCATCTCGTCGTAACCCTCGATCTCCTCGAACGTCTTGGAGAGGATCTCCTGAGGGTCCATGCCGTAGCCTGTGAAATATTCGCTGTAGGCTTTCACGACGCGCCCGGGTGTCTCGATCAAGCCATCGCGAGAGGGGTCCTCGCCGGCCCAACGCAGGATTGTGCGCACGGCCTCCTCGACCTCCGCGCGGCTCGGCATGCCTTTCTTGGCAGCGGCCTCCGCGGCGGCTTTGGCTGCGGCATAGTGACTGTCGCGGGGAGTGGGGCTCATCGGCAGGGGATTCCTCTGGATTTCCAATCGCGGCTTCTGTGGCGGCGCTGAGGGTAAGGGGCACCTTGACCAAAGTCATACGGCGCCGGCGGCAACGGCAAAATGGGGTGAAATGAGCCATGCCGCAAGTCTTGCCAGTGACGCGGCCTTCCAGGGCGCTCGAGGGGCAAGCCTGCATGGCCTGGCCACACGTGATAGGCGACACAGCGGGTAGAGGCAGAGCGGACAGGGATCAGGGCTCCCCCCCGTTCTCGGTCGGGGCCGACCATTCGGCGACGCGGGCCAATTGGGCGAAGTCGTCGTAATCATACGAGAATCCGGGCCGCCGCAACGCTGAATAGGGCGTCGCGACGTCGTCAAAAAGAGCAATCATCCGCTTGAGGCCATCGATCTGATCAGCTGCAAGCTGGGCGACATCGCCAGAATTGACCGTTCGAGACTCGCCCGGTGGCGTGCCGCCGGTGGAACGAATGTAACGGAGGATGGCGACAGACATGGCGTCGAGGCCCGTAAAGCCTCCGGCCATGGCAATTGCCGCCTCCAGGGGCAGCTGCGGCGCCTGGCCGGACATCACCTTCTGGTCGGTTGGAACCTGGCCGGTCTTGTAGTCGGTGATGACGAGGCCGTCAGGCGTCGTATCGATGCGGTCGGCACGCGCGACGAGCGTGAAGGGGCCGGCGGGCGCTTCGAGGACCATCGATCCGGAGATCTCGGCAAGGGTGCTCGTGGTGTCCTGACGCCGTTCTGCTTCGGTCTGGGCGAACCAGCGGGCGAAGCGCTCGAAGCGCGGCAGCCAGAACGCGCGGATGCGGGGGTTGGACAAATAGGGGGCCAGTCGTTGGCGGGCGATATCGACGAGCGTTCGTTCAATATCATCGGGCAGAGACGCTTGATGCTGCTTCGCGAATGTCGCCAGCACGTCGTGAATGACAGACCCTTTGAGGCTCGCGTCGGGCAGTTTGCCGAGGGGGGGAAGCGGATCGAGACCGAGGATACGGCTTGCAAACGTTGCGTACGGGTTCGCGATCCATTGCTCGACGGCCGACACCGACAGGCGGCGCGGACGCATTACGACGGGTGGGCGAGGGGACGGCGGCTTGACGGGACGGTGCTGGTCCAATCGATCGCGGGCGCGTGCCCAACCGAGCCAGGTACGATCCATCGCAATCGCGTCGCGCAGTTTCATGCCGTCGAGGAGCGCGACAATGCGCATCAGCCAGCGCGAGGGTACGGTCGGTACACCGTCGATTTTTTCCGCGCGGGTGAGGTAGACCTTCTTGGCGCCCAAGAGCGAAGTGAAATCGTGCGCGGCGTGGCCGATCCTCTCTTCGGGCGCGGGCAGGCCGAGGGCGCTGCGCATCGGGCGGTTGAGCCAGGCGCCGGGGTCGGCAGCCTCAGGCCAGGTGCCATCGTTCAACGAGCCCAGAACGACGATGTCAGGTTGCTGAAGGCGGGCCTCGAACGGACCCCATATGGACAGTCGCGGGTGGACCGGGACGCGCGGGCGCACGTTAAGGCCGACGATGAGGCTGCGATAGAGATCGGCATAGTCGGCCGCCGCGATGGTTAATTGCGGCAGATTGGGATCGATGAGCCCGGTGAATAGGCTTGATGCGGCTTCGCCAGCTTCGCCGCGGTAAAGCGGCGAAGCGATCTCACGCGCGCCATCGCCACCGCTATCAGCTCCGGCCGCAGCCGGCGCTACGATAATTGACGAAGCGTCCTGCCTTGCGGTCGCGGATGTTGCCTGGTCCGGGACCTTTTCTGCATCCGTTTCGGCAGGCAGGGCGGCCAGCGCTTCGGCGGCGGCGACGTGGGCGGCGGCAAGCTCTCGAAGCGATGCTGGCTCGCCACGGCGGTATAGCGCATGCAACGGCTCACAGGCTGCCTGTAAACGCTCTACGAGGTCATGTGCGCCATCCCAGTCCTCATCCCAAAGATGTTGCACGGCGTGGCTGCGGCGGTCCCGGCGATCTTTTGCCTTGGTGTCGGTGCGTGCCTCGGCGAGAGCTGTCATGACGCCGTCGAGTCCATTACCGAAATAATCCGCGCGGAATGCGGCCAGCTCCAACGCACGCGCCGCGCGGCGAACCTCGAACGGGCCGAGGCCTAGTCGCGTGAGGGGATGCTTCAATAGCGCGGTCAATTGCGGGGGGGCGAAGTCGCGATGTACCGCCTCGATGACGAGATCAAGAAAAGCGCCGGGCACGGTCTTTGCAAAAGGGCGGCCGGCGGAATCGTCGACGCGGATGCCCCAGCTTTCCAGGCGCGTGGCGACACGGCGGGCAAGCAGACGATCGGGTGAGACGAGGGCGGCGGTCTGGCCGGGTGTCTCGAGCGCCTCGCGCAGGATTAATGCCACGGCTTCGGCTTCGTCATGAGCGGTGGGGGCATCGACCAGATTGATGCCGGCCAGCCCTTCGGTCAGCGCTTCGCGATCCACAGTCTCTGCGTACGTGTGCCAATGGGCGGTGGTGGCGGCGGGTCGCATCGCCTCGGCGATAAAAGCAAGGCGGTTTTCTTCGGGTGCACCGAGCTCTGAGCCCAGAGGGCGTACATCTTTGCGGTCGATGCCAAGGCGATCGAGCAGCATCTTCAAGCCATACTGGGGATGTTCGGGATGGCGTTCACCTTGTCCGTCGCGGGGGCGGATCTGCTGCCAGCTCTCCTCGTCCAGCGTCAGATCGAGGTTGGGAAGCACGATCGATCCATTGGGCAGTGCGGCCACAGCGCGCATCAATTCGGCAGTCGCCGGGACCGAACCAGTCACACCGGCGACGATAACGGGGCCCTTCGGTGGCGCCTCGGTCAGGCGGCGCGCGTCGGCCAGAATCCTGCGGTTGCGCTCGGCGGCGGGGGCGGAGAGGCCGCATGCTTCCAAGTATGCGGGCCAATTGCTGTTCAGAATGTCGAGGAACCCGATGGTCTTCTGCCAGTGCTCGGAAAACAGGTCGGGCACTAGCTTTGCCAGATCGGCGAGGCTGGCATTTTCCGTCTCGACCATGTCCATGAGGCCGGCAAGCTCGGCCGCGAGGTGCGCGGCCTGCGCCGGGGTCTCGCTGCCGGCCGCGACCGGGCGTGCGCTGTCGAGCTCACCTGCCGGTGCGGGTGCGCGCGTGGCCTGCGCCCAGCGGAGGACGAACTGGGTCAGGACAATGCGGCGCTCCATCTCGGAGATCGGCGGGCGCGTGTCCACCTCACTGTCAGGCAGTGTGGTGAGACCTGCAAGGCCGGTCAGCAGCGACAAGTCCTCGTCATCTTCGGAGATGGGACGGATCCGCGGCAACAGGACAGCGCGGTGGGACGTGTTGCGCAGGAATGCGTCCTGCAAGGCGCGTGTGGCACGGCGCGTCGGGAGCAACAATGTGATGTCGGTGGGTGCAAGCGCGCCCGGCTGATCTTCGCCGAAAGTGCCGAGCGTACCATTGAGAATGGCCTTCGCCAGCACATCGAGGAACGGTCTTCCCGGGGGGACAGTATAAACGCGCGGCCGGTGCCGCTGGCCGGCTGCGCTGACGCCTTGATGCTTCTCGGCTTTGATCGTCATGCCGGGCGTGGTTCCCCATGAATGAGCGCGCTTTCCGCTTCCGCAAGTGCTTCAGGGGTGCCGACGTGCATCCAGAGCCCGTCAAGCCGCACACCATAGAGGCGGGCACGGGCGATGGCCTGGTTCCACAGGACGTTGAGCGAGAAAACTTCTTCGCGTGCACCTTCGAACAGGCGCGGATGCGCAATGGAGACGCCGGCATAGACAAATGGCGCGATGCTGCCCGGCGTGCGCCTGGAGAGGCGTCCGTCCGCGGCCATGGTGAAGTCGCCTGAACCTTCGTAACCGAGCGAGCGGGCTGAGGCGGCGAGCAGCAGCAGGCTGTCCATTCGGTCAGGGTCCCATGCCTCGATCAGCGTGTCGAGGTTGGCGTGCGGACCTTCCTGCCAGACCGAATCGGAATTGTGGATGAGGAACGGCTCGGGACCGAGCAGCGGCAAGGCGCGCACAAGTCCACCGCCCGTATCGAGCAGCACGTCACGCTCGTCGGAGATTACGATACGGGGGGCAGTGCGGCCCGCAAGGTGGCGCTCCAATGCGTCTGCCATGTAGTGAACGTTAACAATCGCGCGCTCGATGCCGACAAGGGCAAGGCGGTCCAGCACGTGATCGATCAGCGCGCGCCCGGCGAGGCGCACCAATGGTTTGGGTACGACGTCGGTCAGCGGCGACATGCGTTTGCCGAGGCCGGCGGCGAGAACCATTGCGGTGGTCGGTCGGCTCATGCGTGTCTTAAGTCCTCTTCGCGGCCCCGACGAGGTGCGCTCTTTGCGACGCGCACAGGCCGGGGACCTCACGTGGTCTCACCTTCGCCGTTCGGCCAGGGCAAAAACGTGGGTATCGTAGAACGCCTTGACGGCGGCAAGGCGTGGATGTTGCAGGCTGCGTCGCAGATATCCCCAGATGCGCGGCATATGGGCGACATATTGCGGCTTGCCGTCACGTCGCGCGAGGCGCGCGAATATGCCCAATATTTTGGTATTGCGCTGGGTGCTGAGTGCTGCGTATGCGAAGCGGAAGCTGCTTTCATCGAAGGTTACATCGGTGCTTTCGGCTTGCCGGCAATAGCTGTCGAGCAGGGCGGTCTCAAGACTGGCTGAAACGTCCACGCGTGCATCCTCAATGAGGGAGACGACATCGTAGGCCAACGGGCCCTGCATGGCGTCCTGGAAGTCGATCACGCCGACACGTGCGAGCCCGATCTCATCAGGGCGCCAGATCAGGTTGGGCGAGTGAAAGTCGCGCAATGTCCATCCTCTCGGCAACGCTTGCAGCTCGGCGATGAGCGTATCCCACAGGTGCATGTATTCGTCGCGCACGTCGGCGGGCATCTCGCTTCCGGTGGCGAAGGGCCATAGCCAATCGGCCAGCAGGGCAACCTCGATCGCCATTGCATCCTTATCGTAATAGGGCAACGTCCACGCTTGGCCGCCGGGTACGGGCAATGGCTTGTCCGCGGCGAGCGATCGCATGTGCACGAGCACATCGAGAGCGGCCTGCCAAAGCAACTTCTGGTCAGCGCCAGCCGCCAACTCGCGCCCGTAAACGCGATCCCCGAAATCCTCGATGATCAGCAGTCCGTTTTCGAGATCAGCTGCCAGAATCTGCGGCGCGCTGATGCCACCGCGGCGCAACGCATCAGCAATGGCGACGAACGGGCGCACGTCCTCCGCCAGATGTGCAATGCGGCAGTAGGGCAGGCCATTGCGGATCGGCGGTCCGTCGGGCTGGCGTGGCCAGTCCATCAGGACGGCAGGCTCCGTGGCTGCGCTTGCGCCTCGACGTATCAGACGTGCATATCGCCGGGTCGATGCATCGCCCTGCAGGTAGGCGACGGCGGTGTCCGGCTTGCTCCAGCCGGCGCTGTCGAGGAGCGCGAGCGTCGCTTCGAGCCGCCTGGCACGGGCCGCGAACGAACCCGTTCCAATGATGTCCACGTCCCGATGGTGGGGATCGCGGTCGGCGGCATCGCCAATTGCGACAGTCAGCCGTTCGGTAGGCAACAGGTCGCCTCCGCGCTCCGGCCACTCGACAAGCGCAATCCCCGATGAAAGAAGTTCGTCCAGACCAAGCTCGATCATCTCTTCAGGATCAGCGAGGCGATAGAGATCGAAATGAGCGACGTTCATGCGGGGCGTTGCATAAGTCTGCACGAGCGTGAACGTCGGGCTCGGTATTTCCTCCTCTGGATTGACGGCGAGATTACGGATCAGCGCCCGCGCGAACGTCGTCTTGCCAGCTCCCAGATCGCCGTGCAGCGCGATCATGTCGCCAGGGCGCGCCGTTGCGGCAATCAGTGCAGCCAAATAGGCAAGGCCGTTCTCGTCGATCGCGTTGCGCTGGAACCGGTGATCACTGTCGGTCATGAGATCACAATCTGCTGAAGGAATATATGGCGAGGGCGGCCATGCTGACGTGGCGCGGAAGCAGCCTGATGGCGCGGACTGCGCGCGTCAATACGGTTTGCCCGGTGAGCGACAGGCAGGGTGGCGCAAACCGACATTTGCAAGCGGTCAGCTTGTTGTGGTTTTGCGGCTGGTCTCTTCTGCGTGCAGGTCTTCTTCCTTGTGCGCTGGCGTGGCGAAGGCATCAGGGAAGCGGACGGTAATGCGCGTGCCGTGTCCTTCGGCGGAGTGTAGCTCCAGTGTGCCGCCATGCAGTTCGACCAAGCTGCGGGAAATCGAAAGGCCGAGACCGGCGCCGCGATGCCGGGCGCCGTGGCTGCGGCTGACGAAGCGATCGAAGATTCTCGACTGCTGGTCGGCAGGTATGCCCACGCCCTGGTCTTCGATCTCGAAACAGGTCGCATCCTTCTCGTGCCAGCAATCGATGCGAACCGTTCCTCCCTCGTGCGAAAATCCGACAGCATTGGAGAGCAGATTGTAAAGCACTTGCCGAACCCGCTGCTCGTCGGCAACGAAAGTGGTCATCCCGTCAGCTATGCCGATGTCGATGGTCAGCGCAGATCGTGCTGCGCGATCGCGGACGCCCTGGATGGCGTCATCGATTACCCTGGCAACATCGATGGTATCGCGGCGCAGCTCCATCGCGCCGGCATCGATCGTGGTGAGATCCAGAATGTCGTTGATAATGGCCAGCAGCGTATTCGACGACGAAGTGATGTTCTCAAGGTAGCCGCGTTGCCTGTCATTGAGCGTATCGCGCTGATCGCTGGCCAGCATCTCAGAGTAACCGATAATGGTGGTCAGCGGGGTGCGCAATTCGTAGGAGACGTGGCTGATGAACTCGTTCTTCAGCCGGTCGGCGACCTCGAGTGCCTCATTGCGCTCGACAAGCGCGCGTTCGTAGCGCTTCGAAACGGTGACGTCGGCGAACGTGACCAGCGTGCCGCCGTCCGGAAGCGGCGTCGTCGCATAATCGATCACGCTCATGTCGCCGCGCACCATCTGGCCGGAACGTTGCTGGCGCGTATCGAGGTAGGAGGTGATGACGGTGCGGATCAAGCTCCAGGCATCTACCTCGTCGGGCTCGCGGGCGACCTTCGCGATAAGATCGTCAATGAATGGCGACTGATTGAGGTCATCGCGATCCAGCTTCCAAATGCTGGCGAAAGACGAGTTGTGCAGCTTCAGGCGGCCGTCCGTGGCGAACACGGCAACGCCTTCCTTGAGGCTGTCGAGCGTCTCGCGCTGGGCGTTGATAAGAGTCTTGTAGCGACTTTCCAGTTCGAGCTTCTCGGAATCGTCGGAGAAGAGGAAGGTGACACCGCTATCGGGTTGCTGCTCGGTACGGACGTGAATGATTCTGTGGTCGGGCAGCAGCCACCAGTCCTCGAGCTCGGCGCCGGTCGCAAAGCTGGAGAGCGTGTGCGCCTTCCACTCGCGGTAATTGGTGGTCTCGGGAAGCATGCCGCGCTCGCGCAGCCGATCGAGCACGCCGCCAGCGGTAGGATTGGACTCCAGCCAGTCGTCGTCGAGCGGCCAGAGCTTTTCGAAAGCCTCGTTGAAGAACTTGAGCCTCTGGTCCTTGTCAAACATGGCGACCGCGGTGGCGACATGGTCGAGGGTGCGGACGTAGGCCGCAATCTGCCGCTCCAGCTCGCCTTTGGCCGTGGCGATCGCGGCGACGTCGATCGCGGCGCCGGCAATGGTGTCGCCGAGCGGCAACATAATGACGTCGTGGGCCTTGCGCTCGGCACCGATAACGATCTGCATGCGTTGGCGGAACTCGTCGCCTTTCGCAATCGATTTCAGTGCGCATTGGCGCTCGCGGGAATCGAGAAGCTCGATCTGGCGCGAAAGGACCTCGTCCTCGCTCTCCGATTCCACGGCCTGAACGTACGCCCTGTTGACCCAGGTGAGGCGGCCGTCGCGTGTCTTGAGCCAGGCCGGCATGGGTACTGAGTTGAGCAGTGCGCGCATGGAGCGGATGTCTCGGGCGAGCCACTGGTGCTGATCGATGATGCGCGCGAGATCGCGCTTGTAGCCCGCCACTTCACTCAGGCGCAGGATGGCGCGGCCCGAACTGGCGCGTCCCTCGGCCTCGAGATGATCGGCGGCGATGGTCCGCAGAATGATGTTGAACGACTTGCCAGTCTGGAACAGGGCGTCGAGGCTCGACTTGAGCTGTCCGGCCGAGCGCGGATCGAGCCAGCGCCCGAATTTCAGAATATCTTCGCGCCGCGTCGGCAGGCTGGCCACATTGAGCGTTCTCGCAACGAGGTGCGCCGCGTGGTCATTGTCCCAGTAAAGCAGGATCTGTGGCTCGGCCTGTATCACCGACTCGGCCATCGTGAGGGTACGACGCAACTCTGCATTCTCGTCACGCGCGCGCCTGGAAAAGTGACGTGCCGTGCGCACCGAGCGCCACACGAGAAGGCTCGCGAAGAGGGCGCCCATCGTGATGCCAGCGATCAGCAGCAGCTTCTGGACGCCGGCGGAAGCTTCGGCACTGTGACCGGTCAATGCAGCCGTCAACGCGGCCACGACGGCCATACTCGCCAGCAGAAGCATGACGAGTTCGTTGCGGGCGTTGCGGGCCCGGGACTTGAGAACGAAAGTGCGCATCGCGTTCCCAGAAATATTGCGGGACAACCCGAATCGGCGGCTGCCGCCAAACACCGGCCTGAACAGCCAGCGGGCTCAACAGCCGTCGGAACGCGTGCGACAAGTCGAAGGCTGTATGAATCGCCGGAGCGAATAGCTCAGCGAATCATTGGCGATTATGCGGTGCCGCGAGGCGACTTGGCCAGTGCAGCCATGCGCTTTATCCGCCACCGGATTTGGTCAGGCCAATTGACGCATTGCGGCAGCAACGCGACGGGAATGGGGATAGTGCGTCCCTCCCGGTGGGATGGCCAACAGCAACGAGGCGGACGTTTTGCGTCCGCCTCGCTCAGATGGTTGCATGTCTTTGGCAGCAGCTTCCCGCTGACGCTCAGTAGCGGTAGTGATCCGGCTTGTAAGGGCCTTCGGGCGACACGCCGATGTAGGATGCCTGATCGGGGCGCAGCTTGGTGAGCTTCACGCCGATCTTCTCCAGGTGCAGCTTGGCGACCTTTTCGTCGAGATGCTTGGGCAACGTGTAGACTTTCCGCTCGTACATGCCGTTATCGCGGTTTTGCCACAGTTCGATCTGGGCCAGCGTCTGGTTGGTGAACGATGCTGACATGACGAACGAGGGATGGCCCATGGCATTGCCGAGGTTCACCAGGCGGCCCTCGGAGAGCAGAATGATGCGATGACCATCGGTGAACTCGATCTCGTCGACCTGAGGCTTGATGTTGTGCCACTTGTAGTTGCGGATGCCCGCAACGTCGATCTCATTGTCGAAGTGGCCGATGTTGCAAACGATGGCGCGGTCCTTCATGGCGCGCATGTGGTCTGCCGTGATGATGTCCTTGTTGCCCGTGGCTGTCACGAAGATATCGGCGCGCGGGGCGGCGTCCTCCATCGTCACGACCTCGTAGCCCTCCATGGCGGCCTGAAGTGCGCAGATCGGATCGATCTCGGAGACCATAACGCGGCAGCCGGCGTTGCGCAGCGAGGCAGCCGAGCCTTTGCCGACGTCGCCGAAGCCTGCAATCATCGCGACCTTGCCGGCCATCATGACGTCGGTGCCGCGGCGGATGCCGTCAACGAGGCTCTCGCGGCAGCCGTAAAGATTGTCGAACTTCGACTTCGTCACCGAGTCATTGACGTTGATCGCGGGGAACAGGAGCTTGCCTTCCTTCTCCATGATGTAGAGGCGATGCACGCCCGTGGTGGTTTCTTCGGAGACGCCGCGGATGTTCCTGGCAAGCTCCGCGAACCAGCCCGGCTTCTCCTTCAGCGTGCGCTTGATGAGGGCGAAGAGAATCTCCTCCTCCTCCGAGCCCGCCTTGTCGAGGAAGGCCGTGTCGCCCTGCTCGGCGCGCAGGCCGAGATGGACGAGAAGGGTAGCGTCTCCACCGTCATCGAGGATCATGTTCGGCGTGCCGCCGTCGTTCCACTCGAGGATCTTACGGGTGTATTCCCAATAGTCCTTGAGGCTCTCGCCTTTGACAGCGAAAACGGGAATGCCGCGCGCCGCAATGGCTGCCGCTGCGTGGTCCTGCGTCGAATAGATATTGCAGGAAGCCCAGCGGATGTCGGCACCCAGAGCTGCAAGCGTTTCGATCAGCACGGCCGTCTGGATGGTCATGTGCAGCGAGCCGGCGATCCGGGCGCCCTTGAGGGGTTGGCTGGCACCATATTCCTCGCGCGTCGCCATGAGGCCCGGCATCTCGGTTTCGGCGATGGCGATCTCCTTGCGGCCCCAGTCGGCAAGGCTGATGTCCTTGATGATGTAGTCCGTGCTCGCGGTCATAAACAGAAATCCTCATTGGTGGGCGACTATGGGCGTCCACGCGCCAGCCGCCGCTCTTCGTTCAGGAGCCGGGCGCCGTCGTCGCACCGCCTGCGCAGCTCTCCGGGCGGGTTATCGCTTACCGCCGGTTGGCGGTGGAGCCCGAGATGTGGCTGCTATAGCGAAGTAGGGGCATGCCCGCAACTACATATAAGCAACTCGTTATATGTTCTGCTGGAGCATGTTGAGCTGAAGTGTGCAGTGGTTCAGCGTGAAAAACATTCACAAAACAAGGTGCTGGATCGCGTTCACGCAGACAGGTGTCGAAGAAGGCATTGGTCACGTGACTGCGACAAGCGTTTCAACCGCCTTCGACCACGTCCTCGTCAAAGCCGTTCTCGATGAGCTGGACAAGGGCGGCAAGCGCTTCCGGGCCTTCGGGACCGGTGGCCACGAGGTGAAGCAAGGAGCCTGGTCCGGCCGCTAGCATCATGAGGCCCATGATCGAGGTCCCCTCGACGGTCTGATTGTCGCGAGTGACGCTGACGTGGGCGTTGAATTGCTCCGCGCACTTGACGAACTTGGCCGAGGCGCGCGCATGCAGGCCCTTACGGTTTCGGATGGTTACGAGGGCTTCTGGCCGATCGCTTGAATCGATTTCGGGCATGGGATGTGCGGGCGTGCTGGGCTCGTGCGGTCGGGATAGGAGACGCTTTGTGCGCTGTCTTTTAGAGCGTGCTCATGTTCGATGAAAACACGTACACGATCCGTGTCCTTGTTTTGAGCATATTTTCACGCCGAGCTGATTGGCATCGGGCCTGCTCAACCGTCGCCCGTCAACTGCTGTCCCGCAACCTTGATGTATTTGCGACCGGCGTCGCGCGCGATGGCGACGGCTTCGCTCAGGGGCACCTCGGTGCGCACGCTCGCAAGTTTGACCAGGATGGGCAGATTGATGCCTGCAATGACCTCGACATTGGCTTCGTCGAGGATCGAGATTGCTAGGTTTGCTGGGGTGCCGCCAAACATGTCGGTCAGTAGGATGACGCCCTGTCCCTGATCCGTTCGGGTGACGGCATCCAGGATCTCGCGGCGCCGGGCGACCATGTCGTCCTCCGGCCCGATGGATATGGTCTCCAGCCGTTCCTGCGGCCCTACGATGTGCTCAAGAGCGGAGCGGAACTCACGTGCGAGGCCGCCATGCGTAACGATGACGAGTCCGATCATGAATTCATATTGCCTGTCTCATTCGCGGCCAGTGCAGATCGGGGCGCTCCCCAAAGCCAGATTGTCATGACGTCGCGTCCATCCATTTTGCCCCGCCGGATGTCCTCGTACGATTGGCGGCGATGCCACTCTTCAGTCGGGTGCGCAGGGTGACAAGTGTTCGGCTGGCATGCAAGGGGCTTTTCGTTGGCGGAAGCACGACCGGGACCGCGGTGCAGGTTCCACATTTCATTCACGTGGAGAGGATAGCGTCGCCCGCAGAGCCAAGGCCACCTTGAGAGGTGTGCTAGCTTCGAACGGATACAGGTGAATTACCGGGAAATCGATGCCGGCCAGTTGGACCATCTGAGGTTCGGGCATGCGCTCGACCGTTTCGGCTGGCGTCAACCGGATGACGAGGCGCACCTCGGCGGAGCCGGTGTGGGGCACATCGAGAAGTCCCAGGCCGCGGACCTCGATACGGCCTGCGATCGTTGCGGGAGCGCGTGCGATCACGCGCCCGCCGTCGCGTGCGAGCAGCACCTGATCATCCGATACAAGTGAAAATGGGGGAAGGTCCAGCCCTGAGGGCGGCCAGCCAATAAGCCGAAGAGCGAGGTCGGATTTGCCGGCGCCCGGCGGACCAGTGATCAGGATACATTGCCCGGCGCTTTCGACCGCGGTTGCGTGCATGAGCACTTCAGGCGGGCGCATGTCAGGCCCCTTTTCGGCGCGCCGGTGTTGCCGGAAGGCGCACGACAAAGCGGGCACCGATGCGCCTTGATTCGGGCGAACGCGGTGTGCCGAAGCGATTTTCGGCGCGGATGGTGCCGCCGTAAGCGGTGACGATCTCGCGCGTTATGTTGAGGCCAAGGCCCGAGTTGTTGCCGCGGCTGCTTTCTGCTGTTGGCCGGTAGGTCCAGAATCGCGCGAATACCTTTTCCAGGTTCTCCTCGTCGATACCCGGACCCTCGTCGTCAACCCGCAGCTCGACTTCCGGGCCGTCGCGGACCAGAGAAATCACGACCTTGCCGCCCTTCGGGGAGAACGAAAGGGCGTTGTCGACCAGGTTCGTGACGACCTGCGCAATCCGGCTGTCGTTACCGAAGATGGTGTAGGTGTCGGGCGAAGCGGCCGGCGGGATCCTGAGTTCGAGATCGATGCCTTGCTCGCTCGCCTTGTCCTTGAATAGTGACGAGGTGACGTTTTCCAGCAATTCCACCAGTACAACGGGCTCGCGCTGCTGACGGGCGAGTTCTGCATCGAGTCGGGAGGCACTGGAGATCTCAGTGATCATTTTGTTGAGGCGTTTCAGCTCGAGCTGAATCTGCTCCATCAGATGGCTTCGCTGCTCCTCGCTCTTGGCATATGCGAGCGATTCCGCCGTGGATCTGGCAGCGGTGAGTGGATTTTTCAATTCGTGGGCGATATCGGCGGCGAACCGGTCACTCGCCTCAAGGCGGCGGAACAACGCCGCGGTCATTTTCGAGAATGCCTGGGCGAGTTGGCCGACCTCGTCGCGGCGGTCGGCCATCTCAGGCAGCTCGTGGCGTGCGTTGATATCGTTCGACACCACCTCGGCCGTGTCGGCCAGATGCTTGATCGGGCCTGCCACGGTGCGCGCCAGCAGCAACGAGGTGGAGACGGTGGTGACGAGAGCCAGCACCGCCATCAGCAGTATCTTGTCGCGGTCTTCGGCTGCGATCTCGTCGATCTCTCCGGGGCGGGTGGACAGCAGGAGCACGCCGTGGACCGCCTTCATGCGCTGGATCGGCACGGCCATGGATACGATCTGCTTGTAGTCCTCGGACAGCAACAGCATCGTCGTCGGGGTGCCGCCAGCCATGGCGATGCGCACTTCCGGATAGTTGGTCCCAAGGCCACTGTCGATCTCGCGATAGACGGGCAGCTTTTTATCGAGGAACCAACGCGTCATCCGGGTCCAGAAGTTCTTCGTCTTGATGCGGCCGTTGTCTGTATCGTCGTTGTCCGTGTTGCTTCCTTCGGGCGGGATGATGGAGCCGCGGTGCAGCAGCTTGTCACTATCGACGATCAGTGTTCCGTCGCGGGCATAGATGCGCGCACGCGTATTGGTCGGCTGGATGAGACGCCGGAGGATCGGTGCAACGCGCTCGGGCCTGATCGACAGTTCCAGCGCAGCAAAGCCGTCGTCGCGGAACGGTATGCGGGCATCGGCGGATTCGGGCAGCTTGGTGGGGTCGAGTGTGAGCCTTTCCGTCTCGACCTTGGCGTCACCGGCGATGGCGGCGGCGATGATCTCACCCTGGACCCTCAGCGATTCGCGTTTTGCGTCGATCAGCCAGCCGCGCGAGTTCGACAGCACAAGAATGCCGACGCTGAAGATGACGAGGCCGATCAGGTTGGAGAACAGAATCCGGCGCAGCAGGGTGCCGGATAAAAAGCGCGGGATCGGCTGATTTCTCCACCAGCGGGCAATCGCAGGCCCCATGCGTGCAGCATCCTCCGATTTCTCGAGTCCGGCATGCGCGGGCGATCGCTCAACTCCGAATGCCATGGGGCCTCCAACGAGCGCCGGCGGCAACGGAAAGGTTGCCGCCGGTGTCGCATTCATATCGAAGTCGCCGGGAGCGGTGGAAGTGCCGCGGCCGATCAGACTTCCTTGAAGCGGTAGCCGACGCCGTATAGCGTCTCGATGACGTCGAAATCATCATCGACGTTCTTGAATTTCTTGCGCAGCCGCTTGATGTGGCTGTCGATCGTGCGATCGTCCACGTAGACCTGATCGTCGTAGGCCGCATCCATCAGCGAATCGCGCGTCTTGACGACGCCAGGACGCTGCGCCAGCGCCTGCAGGATCAGGAACTCGGTGACGGTCAGCGTCACTGCCTTGCCATCCCAGTGGCAGGTGTGGCGCTCGGGATCAAGCTTCAACTTGCCTCGTTCAAGAACACGAGCTGCCTCGGTCACCGGCGGCTGCCCGTCCTTGGGCGTCAGGCGGCGCAGGATCGTGCGAACGCGCTCGACGACAAGTCGCTGCGAGAAGGGTTTGGCAATGTAGTCGTCGGCGCCCATCTTGAGGCCGAACAACTCGTCGATCTCCTCGTCCTTAGAGGTAAGGAAGATGACCGGCATGTCCGATTGCTGGCGGACCTTGCGCAACAGTTCCATGCCGTCCATGCGCGGCATCTTGATGTCGAAGATGCCGAGATCGGCTGGCTCCTCGGTCAGCGCCTCAAGCGCGGAGACGCCGTCGGAGTAGGTGCGAACCCTGTAGCCTTCCGCTTCCAGCGCCATCCTCAGCGAGGTCAGAATGTTGCGCTCGTCATCGACCAGCGCAATTGAACTTTTCTCTTTCATAGTCGCCTCTTGCCCCTGCCAGCCGGCCCGGTTGGTACTCGGTAATGACGGGCTTTATGGTCGCTTCGTGTATCAAATGTGGCAGCAGGACTGTGCAATACCCGATCTGAACCCCAACTGAATAGGCGACGCATCGGTATCCGGCAAGTGAACCGCTGCGCGGTCTGGGTCGACTGCGGTGCGCAGTTGGCGCCGCGATAACGGTAAGACCGGTCGTATCCGGTGACGCAGCGGCTGCTTCCAGCATGCGGTCCACGACCCGGTGCATCCCCAGGAAAGATGACGAATGCGACAGGACGAGCAACCGAGGCAAGAGCCCACCGCAGCGGAAGCGGCAAGGTCGATCATCCGCTCGGCGCTCAAGGCGTCGCTCGCAACCCTCGAAAGCGGCACAGGTTTTCCCTATGCATCGCTTGTCACCGTAGCATTCCTTCCGGACGGAACGCCACTGCTGCTGTTGTCGCGTCTTGCCCTGCACACTCGTAATCTGCAGGCCGACCATCGGGCCAGCCTTCTGTTCGATGCGAGCGATGGTGCAGGCGATCCGTTGGCGGGCGGTCGGGTTACAGTGATCGGCAGCATGAAGCCGGTCACATCTGACGAAATCGTCCGCCGCCGCTTTCTGGCCCGTCACCCGGGCGCCGGAATGTATGTGGATTTTTCGGACTTCGGTTTCTGGCAGCTCGCTGTCGAACGCGCCCACTACATCGGCGGTTTCGGCCGCATCGTCGATCTGAAGGCGGCGGAACTGCTTTCCAATTTGTCCGAAGCGCACGAACTGATCGCGGCCGAAGCCGAAATCGTCGAGCACATGAACGATGATCATGCGGATGCGGTCCAGCTCTATGCCACGCGGCTTGCGGGCGCCGCGCCGGGCGCCTGGCGGATAAGCGGCGTCGATCCGGCGGGCTTCGACCTCGTCAATGGCGAGCGGGCTGTGCGAATCGAATTTGCGAACCCCGTGATAAATCCCGATCATGCACGTGCGGAATTCGTGCGGATGGCAAAAGCAGCCAGGGCTGGTGCCACCTGATGCACAGGCCCAATCATCCTATGTGGTTCTTTGTCCACGCCAGATCCGGCCTGTTTGCATCAAAGGGTGGAAACCATATGGGCAGATCTGTCATGAATTATTGATGGTTTACGACTTTGGGCCACTTGTGAGAGCGTTTTGCGGGGCCTACTCAACCGTTCTCTGCCTGCACGATGCCGTGGAGCTGGTTTGTGTGAGAGAAGACCGGCCGCCAGATTTTTTGTTTCTGGCCCTTTTCTCGCGTGTGTCCCCTTTGACTGACGCAGGCTCGAGACACGAGTAAGCGGAGACGGGTGCGCTGCATGATATGCGATGCGCGGGGCCGCCTCGTTCTGAACCGTAATGCTGGAGCGGTAGATCCCATGGCGAATGAACTTTTTCCACTGAGTGCGGCGTGCAAAATTCATCACAATGTGCGCGAGACGATCCTGATCGAAGATGCGGTGCGCAACGGCGAAGGCAAGCTGGCCAAGTCGGGCGCGTTCTGCGCGGAGACGGGGCAGCACACCGGCCGCTCTCCGAATGACAAGTTCGTCGTTCGCGATGCCGATACGGACGGTCAGATCTGGTGGGACAACTCCAAGGCAATGACGCGCGAGCAGTTCGATGTGCTGCTCGCCGACTTCATCGCTTTCGCCAAGGACAAGGAGCTGTACGTTCAGGACTTGTTCGCCGGCGCTGACGCAAAGCATCGGCTGGCTACCCGTGTCTTCACCGAGTTCGCCTGGCACTCGCTGTTCATCCGGCACATGCTGCGCCGTCCAATGGACGCAGAACTCGTCGGGTTCGCACCGGAGTTCACGGTGGTGAACATGCCGAGTTTCAAGGCGGATCCCA
Organism: Hyphomicrobiaceae bacterium; assembly: GCA_036768475.1. GTDB lineage: Bacteria > Pseudomonadota > Alphaproteobacteria > Rhizobiales > Hyphomicrobiaceae > JAEUMD01. The sequence goes on from DAIPMW010000005.1 coordinate 108,037, forward strand.
ACAAACACGGGACGCGAACCGACACAGTGATCGCCTGCGATTTCACCCGCCGCATCGTGTTGATCGGCGGATCTTCATATGCCGGCGAAACCAAGAAGAGCGTGTTCTCATTCCTCAACTACATCCTGCCGGCCAAGGACGTGATGCCGATGCACTGCTCGGCGAACGTCTCCACGGACCTCAAGAACTCGGCTGTGTTCTTCGGCTTGTCCGGCACCGGCAAGACGACGCTGTCGGCTGACCCCAACCGCATCCTCCTGGGCGATGACGAGCACGGCTGGTCGCAGGCTGGCATATTCAACTTCGAAGGAGGCTGCTATGCCAAGACGATCCGCCTCGCGCAGGAGGCTGAACCGGAGATCTGGCAAGCATCGAATCGCTTCGGCACCGTTCTTGAGAACGTCATTCTCGACGAGAAGACTCATGCACCAGACTTCGATGACGGAAGTCTGACGGAGAACACGCGCTCGTGCTATCCGCTCGACTTCATCTCGAATGCATCGGAGACCGGTACGGCCGGCCATCCCAACAACATCGTCATGTTGACGGCTGATGCCTTCGGCATTCTCCCGCCGATCGCGAAGCTGACGCCGAGTCAGGCCATGTACCACTTCCTGTCGGGCTTCACCGCCAAGGTGGCGGGCACCGAAAAGGGCATGGGCAACGAGCCGCAGCCAACATTCTCGACGTGTTTCGGCGCGCCCTTTATGCCGCGGCACCCTTCCGTCTATGGCAACCTGCTGCGCAGGCTGATCGCGGAGCACGGCGTCGATTGCTGGCTTGTCAACACGGGCTGGACCGGCGGCAAGTTCGGTGTCGGTTCGCGCATGCCGATCAAGGCGACCCGGGCGCTGCTCAACGCTGCGCTGTCGGGAAAGCTCAAGGGCCAGCCGATGCGCACCGACCCGATCTTCGGATTCCAGGTGCCAACCGCGCTTGAGGGCGTCGACGCTAAGATCCTCAATCCGCGCGAGACGTGGGCTGATCCCAAGAGCTACGACGCGATGGCTGCGGCACTCGTGGAAATGTTCAACAAGAACTTCGAGAAGTTCGAGTCGCATGTGGACGCAGACGTGCGTGCGGCCGGCCCGACGATGCAGCAGGCTGCTGCTCAGTAGAACGCTGCAGAGCGGCTCCCGTTCGATAAACGATGACGGCCCCGGATCAGCCGATCCGGGGCCGTCATTCGCTCTGATATCAGCAAGGGTGTGTGATCGCTTCTGCGGAGCCAGAGCCGGCTGCTTAGCCGACGAAATCGGTGATGGTGAGGAGTGGCCTGAAGTCGAGCTTGGCGTTGGCGAACGCTTCGGTAGCGCCTTCGCGGCGGTCGACGATGGTAATGACACGGACGACCTCGCCGCCGTCCCGGGCAACGGCTTCGGCCGCCTTGATGGCAGAGCCGCCTGTCGTCGTTACGTCCTCGACAATCACGACTTTCTTGCCAGTCAGCGTTTCACCCTTGGCGAGCCCCTCCACGAGGCTCTGGGTGCCGTGCTCCTTGGCCTGCTTGCGGACGAAGAATGCATGCAAAGGACGGGGCCCGGCGGCGCTGATCGCGGCTACGGCAGAGGCGAGCGGCACGGCACCCATTTCCAGCCCACCGATCATGTCGGCCTCGATACCGTCTTGGGCGAGCTGATCGAGAATGAGCGTTGCTATGAGGTGGGCGCCCATCGGGTTCAGCATGGTCGGCTTCATATTGAAATAGAATGACGAGGTCCGTCCTGAGGCCAGCTTGATTTCACCGCCGGACTGAAATGAACGCTGCTTGATGAGAGCGACGAGTGCCTGTTTGAGTTCGGTCTTGGTCTTGGTCATGGTCTGAGCCCTGTAGCAGCCTGTTGAATGCGTCAAGCCCGGCACTTGAGAGGCTTGCCGGCCCCCGCGTCAAGCCGCCAGGACCATCGCTTCCCCAGTTCCGGCTACTCCTGCCCAAGTTTGGCTCCGCTCGGGCCTTGGCACTTGAAAATTCCCGTTGGATCGCAAAGATCTCGTGAGGCGTGGCATGCCGCCCGATACGACCGGTCCGCAACGGGTATCCGAGATATGGAATTCAAGGATTACTACAAGGTTCTCGGAGTCGAGAAATCGGCAACGCAGGACGAAGTGAAGCGTGCTTACCGCAAGCTTGCCCGGCAGTTCCATCCGGATATCAACAAGGATGGCGGTGCGGAAGAGCGTTTCAAGGAAATCGGCGAAGCCTACGAAGTGCTCGGCGATCCGGAAAAGCGCGCCGCCTACGATGATCTTGGCAAAGCCGCCAAGCCGGGTCAGGACTTCAGGCCGCCTCCGCATTGGGATCAGGGCTTCGAATTCTCCGAGATGCGATCGGGAGCGCCTGGCGGCGGTGACGATTATAGCGAGTTTTTCGAGACGCTGTTTCGCAGCCAGCGGCGTCATCAGGGCGGCGAGAGAGATTTCCGCACCGGGGGGTTTCATGCCAGCGGAGAGGACCACTATGCACGCATCTACATCGATCTGAGGGACAGCTACGAGGGAGCAAAGCGCACCATCACGATGCGGGCTCCCGAAATCGATCCGCAAGGTCACGTCGTGCTGCGTGAGCGCACGCTTAACGTCGAAATTCCCAAGGGCATCCAGGAAGGCCAGACTATCCGCCTGAAGGGGCAGGGGACGCCAGGGCTCGGGCGCGGCGCGGCGGGAGACCTGTACCTCGAAGTGGCATTTAATCCCGATCCGCTTTACCGCGCCTCGGGCAAAGACGTTTATTTTGACCTGCCGGTTGCTCCGTGGGAGGCGGCGCTGGGCGCCAGCGTCAAGGTGCCTACGCCATCGGGCGCCATCATGATGAAAATTCCGCCGGGGTCCTTCGGCGGCCGCGAACTGCGTCTCAAGGGTCGCGGTTTGCCGGCGCGAAACCCGGGCGACCTTTACGCCGTCCTCAAGATCGTGCTGCCGCCCGCTGACAGCGAAAATGCCAAGGAAGCCTATCGCGCTATGGCGCGCGATCTGGCATTCGATCCGCGCGCGAAACTCGGAGCCGGGTGATGACCAACAATGCTCGAAAAGGTTCTGCAAGCGGCAACGCCGCCACCGAGATCGTCGGCCGGGATGGCGCGTGCACCTTGGAAGACGTTTGCCTCGCCTGCAAAGTGGAAGCCGATTTTGTGGCCGAGCTGGTCGAGCATGGCGCGCTCGAACCGGCAGGTAGAACACGAAACCAGTGGCGCTTTACGCAGATCAGCATCGTTCATGTCGCCAGAGCCAAGCGGCTGGAGCGCGATCTGGGCCTCAATGTAGCGGGCGTCGCGCTGGCGCTCGACCTGCTCGATCAGATCGAAGACCTGCAGCGACGCTTGAGGGTTTACGAGGGCGGCGGCGCGACGTCGCGATCGAGCCTGCCAGCCGACGGTGCGGACGAGGAGCAATGAAGCCTTCGCCGTATTGCTCGTCGGAGATGTCTCATTTCGGCAGATGCAGAAAAACGGTATAGATCAGCCTCGCAAAGATCAGCGGATGAAAGGGTCCGACATGCTCAATCCCGAATCGCCACCGGAGCTGGTTATAGCCAAGTGGTTCAATTCCGATAAGGAATCGCCCCCGACGCTGGCCCAGTCCAAGGGCAAGGTGGTGGTGCTCGGGGCATTCCAGATGCATTGTCCGGGGTCGGTACGGCATCTGCTGCCGCAGTTGGCGCGGCTCCATGCTCAGTTCCAGGACGACGAGGTCGAGGTGATCGGTCTGCATACGGTGTTCGAGCAGGCCGACGCGCAGACCCCGGCGCAGCTGGAGGCGTTCCTGGAGGAACATCATTTCGGTTTCCCGGTGGCGATCGACAAGCAGAACGGCGGGGCGCTGCCAGAAACGATGGATGCCTATGAGCTTCAGGGAACGCCGACACTGCTGATCTTCGACCGGCAGGGGCGTTTGCGCCGGCATTACCTGGGACAGGTCGACGACATCCGGGTCGCTGCCGAGGTGATGGCGCTGACGATCGAGGCGCGCGATGCGCCGCGTGAGCAGTCGATCGCACTGGAGCGGCGGCTGGCGGCTGTCCTGGTCGATCCAAACGATCACCAGCACGAGCACGAGGGCGGTTGCTGCGGCGGTCATGACCACGGTCATCACCATCACCACGACCACGAAGGCGGCTGCTGCGGCGGCGGTCACGATCACGCACATTCCCACGAGCATGGCCACGGCCACGGGCATAGCCACGACGACAAGAGTGAGGGTGGCTGCGGCTGCAAGCACTGAGGCGGGCCGGACGGTGGGGTCGGACGGTCGATGCGGACGACCCGCGGTGGACTTTGTCCACTGGCCGCCTTCTATCAGCGAGGCGAATCGCTGAATCTCGGGTGAATGAAACTCACCACGCCTGCGGCGGTGCTGCGTGTCGGGACCGACCGGCTGAGGCGAGCGAGGGATACCCATGACCGGAGGGGATACCGGACGGCGCGGTCGACGAACGGTGAAAGCGGCCAACGACGACGTGCCGATGTTGCGTGCGGTCCGATCCAGCGGCAAGCCGACGAAGGCCCGCAAGGGAAAGGCGTCGTCATCGCGTGCGGCCTTCGACAAGAAGGTGATTGCGCTCGTATATGATTTCGATGGCACGCTCTCGCCGCGGCCGATGCAGGAGTATGCGTTCCTGCCGCAGGTCGGTGTCGATGCCGCGCAATTCTGGAAAGAGACCAACCGGGTCGCGCGCGAGCAGGAGGCCGATCCGCTCATCACCTACATGCACCTTCTCTACAAGAAGGCCAAGGAGGCCCGGATCCGCATCGATCGCGACGATCTGGTCGCGCAGGGACGGGCGGTGGAGCTGTTTCCCGGTGTGATCGAATGGTTCGACGAGATCGGCTCTTATGTGGCGCTGAGATCTGAGAGCCAGGGCGTCACGGTTCGCCACTACATGATATCGTCGGGTCTTACCGAGATCATCGAGGGCACGCCGATTTACGATCGCTTCCATAACGTGTTCGCGTCGGAATACTGGTTCGACGCCTATGACCTGCCGTACCCGAAACGGGTCATCACCGATACCGGCAAGACGCAGTATCTGTTTCGCATCAACAAGGGTGTGGAGGATCTGGGCGAGACGATCAACCAGCACATGCCGGAGGCGGAGCGGCCGATCCCGTTTTCCAACATGATCTATTTCGGCGATGGCGAGACGGATGTTCCCTCGATGGCGGTCATGCGAAAGAATGGCGGACATGCGATCGCGGTGCATCCGCCAGGCAAGGCGAGGGAGAAATGCGTTAACCTGTTCAAGGCGGGGCGCATCGATTTCTTCGCTGCCGCGGACTATCGGCGCGGATCGGAACTATTCAAGCGCACCTGCCTGCTGATCGACCGCATGCTGGCTGACATCCGCGTCAAAGAGGAGTTATGGAAGGTCGAGCGCGGGCTCAAGTAGCAAGCAGATGAGCGTCTGCGTGTCCGCTGCAGCAAGCGCGAAGAGCGGATGCGTGTTGCGCGGGTCGATGTTTTGCGCGCCAACCGATGGTCGATCGCCATATGTATTGGTCGCTTTTTCTGGCACACATGGCGCGGCGGCGCATATAGTCGTCCGGTATGAAGCGCGAGAGCATCAGGAGCGATCCAATGGACATCGACGACGTCACGGCCGAGCTCGGTATTCTCATGACGCGGATGCAGAATGAGCCGGAAGATCGTCATGAAATCTATATGATGGTGATGGAGAAGCTCAACGAGCTGAAGGCCTTCGGCATGCCGCTGCCGGAGGATCTCATCAAGCTTGAGGCAGCCCTCGAAGCCGAGTTCGCCGCCGACATGCGCGGCGGGTCTAACGAGACCTGAAATCAGCGTCGCCGTTCAAACGACATCCGCGTCCCACCCGAATTAAGAAAGGCGCTCCACCCGGTGGAGCGCCTTTCGGTTTTCGTGCTGCATGATCCTTCGATCAGTCGCGGTAACCCGCGTCCCGGCGATCCAGCAGCGGCGTGATGCGGCGCACGGTCACGCGGCGGTTAGCACGTGAGGGGCCCTCGGTATTGACCTTCAGGAATTCCTCGCCGTAGCCCTGGATGACCAGATTTTCCGGCGGGACGTTGAACTCATCAGTAAGGATGTTGGCGACTTCCTCGGCGCGACGATCGGACAGCGAGCGGTTGCTCACCGAATCACCCACCGCATCCGTGTGGCCCTCGATCAGGAACACCTCGTCGGAATTGCGTTCGAGTATCCTGTCGATGGCTCGCGCCAAGCGCTCCAACTTGTCGTACTGGCTTTCATCGATGTCCCAGGACCCCGTTTCGAAGTTGATCGAATCGAGATCGATGCGGCGCATGCGCTCTCGCAGATTGTAATTGAACAGCACCTGATCGAGCGTATAGCGGGGGCCGATATCGTCGATCGGCGGGGCCATCAGTGCATCGTAGATATCGTCGTAACTGGCATCGTCGTACTCAATGATGTAGCGCTCGCGCGGCATCCGGTAGTGCGGCGGATCGAGTGAGAGAAGCAGGCCGGTCGCCAGCGCGGCACCAGCACCGATGGCGCCCCATTTGCGCCAAGTACGGCGGTTGTCGATGAGGATGATGGTGCGACCGTCACGTGTTTTGCGGTAGCGGCGGATCAGCCTTCCGTCCGGTGAGGTCTCGGTAATGATGCGTGCACCGTCGGGCCGGACGATGGTGGTAATGTCGCCGCCGCCGGGACGACGATGGGTGTCCGTCACCTTTCCGAAGCGCTTCAGCCGGCGCGTCTCGTCGCGAATGATGAACGACCGATCGCCGCTGCGAATGATGCGGCGGGCATCGGGCTCCTCGATGATCGTGCCGCCGCCCTCCAAGCGGCGTTCCTTGCGGCTTCGCTTCAGTGCCTCGATGTTTGCAAAGCCGCCGCTCCGCTCCGCGTCACGCTGCTCACGACGCCAACGCTTGCGATCGGTGCGTGCGTTGTCGGCGTTGCCACGGCCGAAGAATTCACGGTCGCCCTTGTCGCGGCGATCAGCCGTCCCGTCGCCGGGCTTCTTGAACGTGGGAGGAGCTGTGTCGACACCCTGGCGCCGACGGGAGTCCGGGGCTTGAGAGTCCGGGGCTGCGGGGCGCTCCACGTCTCTGCGAAAGCGACGCTCGCCGGATCTGTCGCGCCGATCTGTCTCATTCGGTTCTTTGGAAAATGACTTGGGTTGCGCGCCCGGCTGAATGGTCTGCGGGGCCTGTTGCTGCTGCTGTGGTGGCGGCTGTTGCTGGGGCTGAGGTTGCGGTTGAACCTTTCTGAAACGTTGTCCCCGCTCGTCGCCGTCGTCCCGGTCCTTGGCTTTTGGGCCGCGATCATCGCCGGTGTCGCCGCGCCGACCTTTGGGACCGCGCTCACCGCCATCGTCGCCGCGAAAGGCCTTCGGGCCGCGATCATCGCCGGTGTCGCCGCGTCGGCCTTTGGGACCGCGCTCACCGCCATCGTCGCCGCGAAAGGTCTTCGGGCCGCGGTCTCCACCGGCATCGCCACCCCGGTTTTTCGGGCCGGCATCTCTGTCCTGTTTACCTTCCTGCTTGCCTTTGTTCTTATCCTTGCGCTGATCATTCTCGTCGGCCGGCTGTTGCTGGCCAGCGTTGGGTCCTCGTTGGGCCAGTTCGAACCGCGCTCCGGCCGCCGGCTCTGCGGTGGCAGCGGATGCAAGCGCCAGGGTCGACGCGGTCAGGGCAAGTCCGGCTGTCAGTGCAGCCCGGGCGGGGCGGTGGGAATTTCTGGTGTTCATGCAGTCCTCGTGGGCATCATTGCCGTCACTGCGACGGAATTGAACCTTTGTGGATGTTTGATGGCGTATTTGATGGCGCACAGGGGAAAACGATGGTGCGTGCAGATAGTTCCGTCTGAGGAAACGTCGCAGGTACCCGAGCCGTGAGCCCGAAATACTGACCGGGCCATACGGCGGCTGATTTTTCGGGCCGCGTCGTTCTTCCAGGTCGAAAGAAAACCGTTGTGAGGCTGCTCCATGCCGACGATCCTTATCACCGAGCATGTGCATCCCGACGCGCTCGCGCGGCTGGGCCAAGAACCGGGTTTCGAGGTTGTCGAGGCCGTCGGCGACTCAGCTAGCGCTCGTGATGCTCTTGCCCGCGTGGATGCGATCGGAGTCCGCATTCAACGCATCGACGCGTCGGTGATGGAAAGGGCTCCTCGCCTGAGGGTCATCGCCAAACACGGCGTCGGCACCGACAACATCGATCTTGCCGCGGCGTCAGCGCGGAGGATTGTCGTTCTCAATACACCCGATGCGAACAAGATCGCCGTCGCCGAGCACGCCATGGCGATGATGCTGGCACTGGTGAAACGCCTGGCGATCTATGACGCTGCGTTGCGGGCGGGCGATTGGAGTTTCCGCGACCTGCTGGTGGCGGAGGAGCTGGCAGGGCGCAGCCTGTCCATTCTCGGTTTCGGTCGGAGCGGCCAGGAACTGGCGCGCCGAGCCGCGGCGTTCGACATGTCGCTGGTTGCGTGGGGCCGCTCGGTTGACAGGGCCGTCGCGGCTCGGCTCGGTGTACGTGTGGTTACAAGTCTCAACGAGGCATTGGCATCGGCTGATTTCGTTTCCCTGCACACCCCGCGTGCCCACGCCTCGCGCCCGCTTCTCGGCGCGAGTGAGATTGCGGCCATGCGCGAGGGGGCATTCCTGGTCAATTGCGCGCGCGGCGGACTGGTCGATGAAACCGCGCTGGCTGAAGCGCTGAGACTGAACCGGCTGGCCGGCGCCGGGATTGATGTGTTCGAGGCAGAGCCGCCAGCGCCGGACAACCCGCTGCTTGCGGCGGATCTCAACAATCTTATCGTGACACCGCACAGCGCGGGCAATACACGCGAGGCATCGCGCCGGATGGGGCTTGAGATGGCCGACAACATCATCGCCGGTTTGAACGGCCGGCCCGATGCGTCCCGCATCGTATATCCGCCGCGTGCATGAAGTGTCGGTCGGTCAACGGCGTGGCGTCAATCGTTGCGTCAGTAGATGCGATAGGGGAAATAGCGGCCGACGAGCTCTTCGAACCGGCCGCTCTCGCGCAGGTTGGCAATCGAGCGGTCGATGAGCTCTTTCATCTGGCGATCGTTCTTCTTGACCGCCACGGCGATGCCGTCGCCGAAGAACTTCGCTTCAAGGTACGGACCGCCGCGAAACTCGCAACACTGATTGGAGAGTGTGCCGTTGATCCAGAACGAGAGGCTGATGCCGTCATCGAAAAGATAATCGATCTTACCGTCGGTGAGTGCCTCACGCGCGCTGTCGGAGGACGGATGAACCTCGATCCGGCTGTCGCGGAAGAAGGTCTTCAGGAACGCTTCATGGGCGCTGCCGCGGATAACGGCGATGCGCTGACCTTCGAGTCCTTCTGGTGTCATCTCGCGCTTCGGCGCTGTGCGCCTTGCCGCAAATCGGCCGGGCGTGAACAGATAGGGCATTGAGAAGTCGACTTGCTCGACAGCTTTGGCTGTGACGCGATGGCCTGCAATGGCGGCATCGGCTTCACCGCGGCGCAATGCGAGCAGCAATTCGTCCCACGGCTTGACCTGAACGTCGCATGCAGCTCGCGCCTCCAGACAGATGGAGCGGGCGAGGTCGACATTGAAGCCGGTTAGTTGGCCTTCCTCATCATAGAAGTTGAAGGGCGGAAAGTCGCCCTCGGTCACGAAGCGAAGCACAAGGCGGCGGGGAAGGCCGGCGGCCTCCTCGTCGCCAAGTTGGGGCGCGTCATCCTGGGCTGTGACGGGGACGGAAGCGGCGAAGAATGCAGCGACGCAAAACACCGCCACCATGACCGCGTTCAGGCAGATCCGCTTCAAGGCGCCGGAGGCTGAAACTGGCTGCGGACGCATGTCCACGTATCCGGGTGTCAATTGGGACGGGCTCAAGGCCGGAACTGGCATCGGGCGGCTCTGGCTCCGCATTGATTCGGGTTGGGTGCGCGCATGTTGGTACCAAGTCGGGCATGTGTCACGCGCCGATTGGGTGGAATTGCGGCGTGTTCCCGGGCTGTCCGACGGGCGGTTTTGTTCAGCAATGCATGAGCGAGCGTTGCTCGCATCTTTTTGGGCTGGCGGCGCAACCTCCTTGGTCCGATAATTCGTGCCGGGGAGATGGGGTATGGCACTGATTGACGACACCATCGGCGAGCGGGGCTGTCGCAGATGGGCGGGTGATGACCTGTCCGCTGGCGCGGCAGGGCCGTGCTTGATAAAGCCCGCGGATGCCTGGGTGACGGTGTCCTACCCGGATACGGCAAGGGCGGTCTCGCGGCTGGCCAGGCTACGGCCGGACCTGTCTGCGGCAACGAGCTCGTGGCGATGGCAGCGCCAGGCGCTGGGGGTGCTGGCGGTCGCGCTGCTGATGGGCCTGGTGCTGGCGCCGGCGGGCCTTGCCGTCGTGCTGACGCTCCTGCTCGCGGCGCCGTTCTTCTCGGTCTACCTGCTGCGTTTCGCAGCGCTCTTCATGGCGTGGCGGGAACGGGCCCGCGTGGCCGGCGGAACCATACCGGAGAGACGACTGGCGGATGCGGACTGCCCGGCCTATGCCGTTCTCGTTCCCCTCTACGACGAGGCGGAGATCGTACCGGGGCTGGTAGCGGCTCTGTCGGCCATCGACTACCCGGAGGATCGGCTGGCAATCCGTCTTGTGGTGGAGGAGGACGACCGGTGCACGCATGCAGCACTGTCCTGTGTCGAGCTGCCGGCGCACATGTGCGTGCTGGAGGTGCCGCGCGGGGCGCCGAGGACAAAGCCGCGGGCGTTGGTCGTCGCGCTTGAGCAGACCCCTGGCGAGCTTGTCGTGGTGTTCGATGCGGAGGATCGGCCGGAGCCAGACCAGTTGCGGGCAGCGGCAAATGTGTTCCTCCATGCGCCGGAAGAGCTAGCTTGCCTGCAGGCATGTCTCAACACCTTCAACCCGGACGAGACATGGTTAACGCGGCAGTTCACGATCGAATATTCGGCACTTTTCGACCTGATTCTACCGGCGCTGCTGCGATGCGGGTTACCACTGCCGCTTGGCGGCACCTCGAACCATTTTCGTCGCGCCGCACTGCATGATGTGCTGGCGTGGGATCCCTATAATGTTACCGAGGATGCGGATCTGGGCGTGAGGATTGCGCGCTTCGGCATGCGTGTCGGGGTCATCGGCTCGACGACGTGGGAAGAGGCTCCACCCACATTTCGTATCTGGCTCGGTCAACGCACCCGCTGGCTCAAAGGCTGGATGCAGACCTATCTCGTTCATATGCGTCGCCCTGCGAAGCTCGTCTGTGAGATTGGCTGGTGGCCGTTCCTGGGGCTGCAAGTCCTCATGGGTGCCATGATCGCGTCGGCGCTCGTGCATCCCTGGTTCTACGTTCTACTCGGCTACGAGATTTCCAAGGGTGCGCTGCTGGCCGACCCGGTCTCGGAGAACGCGCGCGTGTTGTTGTGGCTGGCGCTGGCGAACCTCGTCCTTGGCTACCTGTCGGTTTTGATGATCGGTGCCGTGGCGGTGTGGCGCCGCGGGCGGCAGCACTTGATCATGCATTTGCCGCTGGTGCCGGTCTACTGGCTTGCAATATCACTTGCCGGCTACAGGGCCTTGATCGAACTCGTCACCGCCCCTTTTCACTGGGAGAAAACACGTCATCGCGCCTGGCCAGCCCAGCCAACGAGCGGGCGGCATGACCGAACCCGAGGCGAAACGCTATGTGCAGCGCGAAATCCTCCGGAATCGTCGTCAGGGGATTCCTTATGAGGAATAGTGTCTGTTAATTGGTCCCTTGCGCAAAATTGGAGCAAGCTGAGTGCGGATTGTGAGGTGCAGAATGCTTGATCAGACACAAATTCACGACATTCTCAATGAAATCCCGCTCTTTGCCGGTTGCTCTGCCGAGGTGCTCGATTCGCTTGCTGCGGTTGCCAAGGAGCGCGAATGCCCGAAGGGTGAGGTGATTTACGAGGCCGGTGAGCAGGCTCTCGATATGTTCGTGCTCTTGCACGGTCTCGTCAGTTTCAAGACGCCCAGGGGTGTCGGGCACTTGTTCGTGGAAACGCTGATGAAGCGCCACATGATTTTCGGCTGGGCGGCACTGGTTCCAGAACATCCGCGCCGGCTCGGCAGCGCGACGTGCATGGAGGCGTCGACCGTTCTGGTGATGAACGGCGATCGCATCATGGAGATCCTCTCCAACAATCCGCAGGCAGGCTTCCTGGTGATGAAGCGGCTGTGCTCGATGATTGCAAGCACATTCATCGAAAAGTCCAAGGCGTAGCGACAAACATCCCTTACGCGCAATCGAACATGTCGAAACGTCAGGGCAACAGGCCGAGCTGATGCGCGGCCATGGCGACCAGACTCGCTGCGCCGATCCAGAGTGCTAGCCGGGTCCAGATGACGCCGCGGTTCTCCGCCTTGGCGATGTTCGTCACCGTTTCGGGATCGAGCCTCAAGCCGTCGCGCGACATGGCGGCGAGGGCGTTCAAGGTGCCTTGCGCCTGCGTCACCAGCTCGGGCACGTCTGCCAGGACGTGAGCGATCGTCGTGGCGCCCTCGCCAACGTCTTTCAGGCGGCCGCCGACGCCGAGGTTCTGCTGCATCCACTCGCGGGCAACCGGCTCGGCGGCCGTCCACATGTTGAGTTCAGGATTGAGCGAGCGGGCAACGCCTTCGACGATGACCATGCTCTTTTGTAGCATGATCAGTTCGGGACGAGTCTGCATGTCGAAGACCTCGGTGTAGGCGAAGAGCTGGCCCAGGAGGTCGGCCATCGAGATCTCATTGGCGGTGCGGCCGTGGATCGGTTCGCCGATCGCGCGCAGTGCCTGTGCAAAAACGTCAACGGGGTGATGCGGAGGCACATAGCCCGCCCAGAAATGCACCCAGGCCGCTCGGCGATAATCGCGTGTGATCAGGCCGTGCAGGATCTCTGCGAGGAAGCGGCGCTCCTTCGGGCCCAGGCGGCCCATGATGCCGAAGTCAACTGCGGTTACGCGGCCCTGCGGGTCGATAAACAGATTGCCCTGATGCATGTCGGCATGAAAGAAGCCGTCGCGCATGGCGTGCTTCAGGAACGAACGGATGACGACCAATCCGAGTTCCTTCTTGTCGAGACCGCGCGCATCGAGCGCTGCATGATCCGAAATCGGCGTGCCGTCGATCCAGTCGAGCGTGAGGATGCGGCGCGAGGTTCGCTTCCAGTCGACGCTTGGCACGCGGAACCCTTCGTCGCCGACGATGTTCTCGGCCATCTCGGAGATGGCGGCGGCTTCGAGCCGGAGGTCCATTTCCAGTTCTGTCGTACGCTTCAAGGTGTCGACGACGGCGACGGGTTTCAGACGCCGCGATGGCGGGTGGAAACGCTCGATCTGACGGGCAACGAAATAGTAGCTGTCGAGGTCGGCCTTGAAGCGGCGCTCAACGCCTGGGCGCAGCACTTTGACCGCAACGGCGTGGGTTTGTCCGCCGGGCTCCTCAATCGTGGCTTTGTGGACCTGCGCGATGGATGCGGCCGCGACCGGCTGACCGAAGCTCGTGTAATGGTCTTCGAGACGTCCGCCGAGGGCCGTCTCAATCGCGCTGCGCGCTTCCGCCATGGAAAAGGGCGGCAACCGATCCTGCAGGTGCGAGAGATCGCGCGCAAGCTCGGGGCCGATGACATCGGCGCGCGTTGCCAGGAACTGACCGAGCTTGATGTAGGACGGGCCAAGCGCCGCGATGGCGCTGGAGATGCGCTTTTCCTGAGGTGTTCCGGCGCGAAATGGTGCGGTCAGCCAGCGAATCGGTGCGGTGGCGATCAGCGCGGCCTTCAACAGCGGCGGTACCGCTATGCCCTGAGGCACCAGATGTACGCCATGCTGGGCGAGCACGAAACCGGCGCGCGCGAGCCGCAATGTGTTGAAAAGGGCGCCGGCCAACTGAGACACTCCGTTTGGGGCGGTGTGCAGCCGCCGGATGGAAGAACTATTGGCCCGATTTAATCATCCGCGAGGTTGCGGTTGGGTGAACAGATCAAGCCTAACAGGGACATCGCCGGGAAATGGTGGCGGGTCAAGCGGTCCAATGAGACAGGGTGACCCGGTGCAGGCTGCCAGCCTGTCACCTGGGAAGCGATCAATCGCCATCGCCGGAGCTACGCTCCTGCGCCAGTTTGCGGATGTGACCGGTGATTGTGGGGTGAGTCATTTCAAGGCGCAGGAAATCTTCGCGATGCAACTTGAGCAGGCGGCACTTGGAACCGGTATGGAATGCGGCGCGGTGGATGTCGCCCTGGATCATGGCGACGGTGCCGAAAACATCTCCAGTGCCATAAGCGCGGGTTCCCTGCGCGGTGCGGCGGACGACGCGCCCCGAGGCCACAAACCAGACGGCATCGCCAGGGCTGCCGTCATCGACGATCTGCATGTTGGGTGGATAGTTGTGGGCATGTAGCATCGGGATGATTGCCGCGACGGCAGGGGCGTCCAATTCAGCCAGCATCGGGATGCGCGACATGAGCGACCAGTTGATGACGAAGTCATGCCGGTTGAGCTCCTGGGCAAAGCCCGATGAAATGATGGCGACGGGCAAGGCCAGGATGCAAAGTCCGACCACCATGACGATTCCGCCGAACATGCGTCCCAAAGGCGTGATCGGCGTGACGTCGCCGTACCCCACGGTGGTCAGCGTAGTGATCGCCCACCACATGGAATCGGGTACGGTACCGAACTTGTCGGGCTGGGTGGCGTGCTCGAGGTAGTACATTCCCGAAGCGGCAAACAGCACCGCCGCCGCCAACAGCAGGACAGCACCTGTCAGCGCGCGCCGCTCGTTGGAGAGCACGCGGATCAGCGTGTGCATGGCGGGCGAATAGCGGGAGAGCTTGAGGAAGCGCAGCAGGCGAAGAATGCGCAGCACGCGCAGGTCGATCGCAAAAAGATGACCGAGATAGAAAGGCAGAATGGCCAGAAGGTCGATGATCAGGGCGGGGCGAAGCGACATCGCAACGCGGGCGCGCGCAGGCGACAGGCGCTTGAGGAACGGGACATCGACCGCAACCCACAGGCGCGCCAGGTACTCCACAGTGAATACCGCCACGGAAAAGACTTCAAAGACGAAGAACCGATCATGATACGCCTGTTCGAGTGAAGGTACTGTCTCCGCGGCGAACGCTGCGACATTGAGTAGGATGAGCGTTACGATGAATATATCGAACGCCTTGGACGCCCTGTCATCGCCGCTGCCCATTTCGATGATCTCGTAGACGCGATGACGGATGCGCGCGATCGCCAACCTGGGGGCATGCTTGGAGTTGGTGGCGGTGCTCACGTGCGTCTCTTTTTATTGCTAGGCGAGGCGGCGGTGGGCCTGCGTATGCGGTCCTCGGGCCGCCAATGCCACAACCTCAGTGGCATGATCAAGGCAGGCCGAGGCACGACACGGTAACCGCATGCCGATTTGATGCGCTGTGGCGGCACCGTATCGCCCCCATAGCAAAGCATAAAAACAGCTTGCGCGATGCCAGACGTTTGACCACACGAGGGGGAAAACCTGGGCGAAATCAGTCCATGGACAAGGATGTATGAGAAAGACCAGCCAAGGGGGTGGCGTGCAGGAATACGACGGACAGCTTCGTGGCCGCTGGGCGCGCACCGTGCGGTTGTTCTCGGTCAGCGGCCGGCGAGCTGTGGCCGACGATCCCGTTGCGGCAATCTTCTGGGTCACGGTGTCAATGGCCCTTCTTGCCGGCATCGCCACAATCGTGCGCAAACTCACGATGATGGGAATGGATTCGCAGGTTGCATTCTTCTGGCGCAACTTCTTCTGCGTCATGTGGATGTTGCCACTGCTCGCAGTGCGCGGGCGTTCGCTGGTGGCGACGCAGCAGCCGCGGCTTTACATCCTGCGTGTGGCCGTGAGCTTCGCATCGGTTTCAGCCTTCTTCTACGCGCTGTCCAAAATCACCGTCGGCGAGGCCACGGCGATCAGTTTCCTGTCACCGCTGTTTGGTACGCTGTTCGCCATTATCCTGCTGGGCGAGGTGGTGCGGCTCAGGCGCTGGACTGCGCTGATTATCGGGTTTGCCGGAGCGATGGTCATGCTGCGCCCGTGGGAGGGTTGGAACGGAGGTGCGGGCACAGGATTTGGTGGCGGTGAGATGGCCGCACTTTTCTCCGCGATGTGCGTCGGCATCATCGGACCGTTGGTGAAGCAGTTGACCGGTGCGGACGATGCGGACCGCATCGTGTTCATATCGTCGGTAATGATGACTCCCATATCGCTCGTTCCAGCGTTGTTTTTCTGGGGGTGGCCGACGATCGAGCAGTGGCTTTTGCTGATCCTGCTCGGTTTTTTCACAGTGCTAGGGCACATGACGCTGGTCCGCGGTTACGTCGCGACGGACGCGTCGTTGGTCATGACGTTGAAATTCTCAAGGCTGCCATTCGCGGTGCTCCTCGGCTACCTTTTTTTCGCGGAAACAATCGCGGTCACGACCTGGGTCGGAGCATTCATCATTTTTGCCGCCGGTCTCTATATTGTCAGGCGCGAAGCGGTCGTGGTTCGCGAGAAGGAGAGAGCGGAACTCGGTTGAATGCGCGGCGTACCAGAGCATGTTGGGTAGGTGCCAAAAAAAATGCTGGCCCGCAGGCCAGCAAATTATTTGCCCCTTTGACGTCCGTTTGGATGGTTGTGGCGCGAAGGCGTCGCAACCCGCCGCGTGTGCGGCTTCCGGCTCTGGTTCTGGCTCGACCACAGGCACCGATACATCGTGAGCCTGCAAAGCTACCCGCAAAATTCTACCCCGCAGCGGACTCGAGCGGCCGGAAAGCTGAACCCGCCCGCGCGGCTTTGCAAGCGTCGATTGGTCATGAACAACCGTTTCTTATTTGGCTCACGACCGATGCGGGAATCGCGACGATGAAGACGTTACACGCGTGAGCGTGCTTCATGTTCCTGATCGTCCAATCCGAGCGGGAATTGACACGTGAATCCGGTGATCAATGTCGTGCGCATGACAGCGCAATCGATGCGGGCGACGAACCTCATGTGTTGTACCAGTCTGCCCTACACCTCTACGTTGCGATGCAATGTGCCGCGTATGCCACAAGAAAATGAAAACAGCGCTGCACGGTGGCAGCGCTGTTAATTGATTAGTCTTGCAGAATGTTCCAGGGCTGTGAGCAAGCGCCCGGGCGATCACACTCAGTCGACCACGGTTTCGCCGGGCTCGTCCTCCAGAGCACTTTCGGGGAAGACCGGGTAGACGCCCGCAACACGTCCCATCTGTTGAGTCAACGCCAGCACCGTGTCGATCGTCGGCGTGGCAACATCGACGAGTCGGCCCATCTCCTGAACCACGGTCAACAGTGCGTCGAGTTCAATCTGCCGGCCTTTTTCGAGGTCCTGCAGCATGCTCGTGCGGTGAGCGCCGACGGAAGCGGCGCCATTGATGCGGCGTTCGATATCGACGCGGAAGTGTGCGCCGATGCGGCGGGCGATGATCTCCGCCTCCTCCATCATCTTGCGGGCGACACCGCGCGTGCCCGGATCGGTGGCAACCACGTCGAGCGTCGCGTGGGTCAGGGCGGAAATGGGGTTGAAGCAGAGATTGCCCCACAGCTTCAGCCAGATATCGTTGCGGATCTCGGGGTAGATCTTCGGCTTCAGGCCGGCGGCCTCGAACGCTTCTGCAAGGCGCTTGACGCGCGGTGTTTCCTGGCGCGTCGGCTCGCCGAGGCCGTAGCGGTCGCCGTAGGTGTGTTTGATTACGCCGGGGGAAATGATCTCGGCGGCCGGATATACGGTGCAGCCGATTGCGCGCTCAGGGCCGAGGGTGTTCCACTGGCGGCCATCCGGGTCGACGCTTTCCAGCTGAAGGTTTGCGTACTGGCCTTCGAAGCCGTGGAAATACCACCAGGGAATGCCGTTCTGAGCGGTGACGATGGCGGTGTCGGGACCAAGCAGCGGCACCATGTTTTCGGCTGCCTCCCATGCCTGGTGGGATTTCAGAGCGACAATCACATAGTCCTGCGGGCCCAGATCGGCGGGGTTTTGCGCGGCAGGCAGGCGGGCCACCTTCTCTTCGCCGTTGATGATGAGTTTCCAGCCATTCGTGTTGATCGATTCCAGCGTCGCGCCGCGCGCTACGACCGAAACATCTATACCGGCCAGTTTCATGAGCACGCCGACATGGGCGCCGATCGCACCGGCGCCATAGATGCAGACTTTCATTGTATGTACCCTCCCTAAGTATTCTTGTTTTCTGGCATGCCAATTACAAAGCGGTCACCACTGTCCGGCGTCAAGGGGGGGCGTCAGAGCCGCGATCATTTGGCTCGATTCCTTGCCCTGATGCGGTGATCGAAAAGCCCGCAGCACTGTTCTCGCTCCGGGCGTCAGGTTCTCGATCTGAACCAAACAAGATCTATTGAAGATTCGTTGCGTGAGGCGCACGAGGGGAGACTGGCGCACGAGGGGCGAACGCAAAGAAAATGCCCTGCCGGGCGATCGCCTGACAGGGCAGTCGGGGAGAAAACGCCAGGATGGCGCGGTAAACTCAGTGGCCCTCGATCGCGCTCATGTTTGAGGGGAAACATGAACGCGATCCAGCACCTTGTTTCGAGCATGCTTTACGCGCTGAACCGCAGCACACTTCAGCTCAACATGCTCCAGCTCAGTGCGCTGCGGGCTTGGAGTAGAGAATCTCGAAAGTGCGGCGCGCGGCCACGTCGCGCGGCAGATCGCAGGCCAGAAAACCGTCGTAGATGTGGCGGGCGGCATTCGCCTGATGGAATGCCGCGCGGGTCAGGCGAAGAACCGCCTTAATGCCAGTCACGACCGCGGGAAGCGTTGCGGCGGGCTGATGGGACGTGCTCTGGTAGACGCCGTTTCCGATCACAGAGGTGGCCATGGATATTATCCTTTCGTGCTCATGATCATCGGACAACTCCGATGAGTGCAGCGCCGGATTTGTTTTTTGTGCGCTGCGATAAACATCTGGTATGCCAAGTTTGAAAATCAAGCCAGACGTGACTTTGCATGGGTGCTATGCATTGATCGTATGGGATAATTTCAGAAAATTCGCCAGGGTGAATATAATTTGTGCATCTGCACAATGAGTTGCCTTGGAGTCAGTTCGCGACGAAATCCGGCCAAGGTGGTCCCGTGGGGGTATTCAGCGCCGGAAAGGCGCACTATCTGATGGCCCTCGAGTCTGGCTGCAGCGCTCGGATCGGGCGGGTCGCGACCAAGCCGCGGACACGGTTCGGGGGCCGCCCGCCCATCAAACTTCGGCTGCTATAGCGATGAAAGACATGACCGTAACCGCACAAGCGATCGTCGTGCCGGCGGAATGGGCTCCGCAACGCGCGATCTGGACTGCCTGGCCGGCCGATCCAGGCGAGTGGAACGGCGATTTAGAGGCGCCACGCCGGGATATCGCTCAACTGGTCGGCGTGCTGCATGCCTCAGGCAACCGGGTTCGCATTCTGGCCAACGGTGAAGAGGCGGTGGCCTCTGCGCGCGCCGCGCTCTCGGGATTAGCGGAGATCATTCCTGCACGGTACGGCGACATCTGGCTGCGGGATACAGGACCGATCTTCGCGCGGTCCGGGGCGGAGCGGGTGGCGTTGCGTTTTGCGACCAACAGCTGGGGCGGCAAATACGATCTGCCAGACGATGCCACGGTCGGTGACGAGATCGCGCGTCTGTCTGATACCCCGGTTCGAAGGTTCGAGTTCGTACTGGAAGGCGGTGCGGTCGATCACGACGGCGAGGGCACGGTCCTGACGACGCGGCAGACGCTGCTCAATCCGAACAGAAACGGCTGGTCCAAGCTGCAGGCGGAGATTGCGCTGTCGAATGCGCTTGGCGCGAAGAAGATCATCTGGATCGACGAGGGTCTGAAAAACGACCATACCGATGGGCATATCGACAACATCGCCCGGTTCGTCGGACCTGGGCGCGTCGTATGCCAGGCGGCGGCCGGTGCCGACGATCCCAATGCGGCGACGCTCGACCAGATTGCGGCAACGCTTTCGGCAGCCACTGATGCGGCGGGACGTAAGCTGGAGGTGATCCGCATCCCCGGCGTCGGGCTTTACCGCAACGTGTTGGGTGAGGTGGGCCCCGCGTCGCACATGAACTTCATCATTGCCAACGGTGTGGTGGTGGTGCCGGTTTACGGCACGACGACTGAGGACGCGGCGATTGCGGCGCTGCAGGCGGTTTTCCCGGACCGCAAGGTGGTGGGCGTGCCGTCGAAGGGCGTGCTGGGCGCGGGCGCTGCTGGCGGCGGCTCGTTCCACTGCATTACGCAGCAGGAGCCGGCTTAAAGATTGAGTGGGGCCACGCGCGACGGTCGTTCCGCGATTTGGCGGCGCGATCCAACGTGCAGCGGGAGCAGGTCGTGCGATGGTGTGGTACCGGTTCGTCCTCGGCCGATAGCCGGATTTCACCGACGAGCCGGGCGATGACATAGAGCATGTTGAGCTGAAGTGTGCAGCGGTTCGGCGTGAAAAACATGCTCGAAACAAGGTGCTGGATTGCGTTCATGTTTCCGTCAAACATGAACGCGATCTAGCTACCCTCGCCGCTCGCGCCGAAGTCAATGGTGCCCCTGGCCCGACTCGAACGGGCACGTCATTGCTGACAACAGATTTTGAGTCTGCCGCGTCTACCGGTTCCGCCACAGAGGCAAGCTTGGATCGGTTCGAAGGCGCGCATAATATCCAGTGCAGGGCCTTCGTCAACGCGCGAAAGCAGTTCGGGCACAAGCGCGTGCCCGGGAGGTGCTGCAACTCAACCGCCACCGCTCTGGATCAGGAACACACGGCGGTGGATGCACTGGATTTCCGCCACCGTCACCTTGTCGCCTGCCGACAGGCCTGCGGCCTGCGTGACGTTGTAGGCGATGATCTCGCGACCATCCGGGAGCTGAACCACGGCAGATACTTCACCCGACATCCCTTCGCCGGGGCTCATCGACAAACGCCAGTGCTGGAAAGTTCCGATGTGGTGGGCGGATGGGGTCAAGGCACAATCGCGCGGATTGTTCTCAGCCGGCTTGTGCATCAGCCATGCGGAGAGTGCAGCAACGATGAGCAGGGCCGCGCCACTCGCCATTAGCGCTGTGCGCCAGGAAGTTCTCGTGCTTGGGGCCATGCCTTATCGTCCGCGAAGTCGCGCCGGGAGCCATTCGAGCCTCTGGCGGTCAAAAGTGCAAGATCTCGGCGCCGGTTGCGGGAATATACCCGGCGGGACCTATTCCGTGTTCGAAATCGAGAGATTGATGCAGATCTTCGCGGGGGCAGCAAGCGGCTCGATCTCAGCCAATCGCTCTTTACCGCAGCGTGAAGGTGGTGCGGCCCGTCAAATGATGGTGCTCGGTCACGTCGATCCGGTCGCCGATATGGGGATCACGGGTGCGGTTGGCGAGCACGGTGACGCGACGGCCGTCGTCCAGCTTCACACCGATCTCAAGGCCATCCATGGCGCCCTTGCCGGCGTACGTGGTGACCTTATCCACCGTGCCGGCAATCTTGAGCTTATTCTCGTGGGCGTCGAGGTCGACGAGAAGGAAACCGCCGACGACTGTTGCCAGGATGGACGCGGCGATGCCAGCCAAGCGCAGCCGGCGCATACGAATTTCGCGGTCAAGCCGCGCGCGGGTCTCGTGTCTCATAGCGTGGTCCTAAAAATCAGGCCGCTTTGGCTTCGCCGGCGACAAGGCGGACGATGTCGGCCATGATGTCGTTCAGCTGAAAGTTCTTAGGGGTGTAGACGGCGGCGACGCCAAATGCCTTCAACGTCTTTTCGTCCTCGGGCGGGATGATGCCGCCGACGATGACGGGGACGTCGTCCAGACCCTCTGTGCGCATGCGCTCCATCACTTCCTTGACGAGCGGCACATGGCTGCCCGAGAGGATCGACAGGCCGACGACGTGGACGCTTTCATCCACTGCGGCACGAACGATCTGCGCGGGTGTGAGACGGATTCCCTCGTAGACAACCTCCATGCCACAATCGCGCGCGCGCACGGCGATCTGCTCGGCTCCGTTGGAGTGACCGTCAAGTCCCGGCTTGCCGACGAGAAACTTGATGCGGCGACCGAGCTTGTCGGAGACGGTCTCAACGGACGCGCGTACGGCATCGAGCGCCGTGTTCTCACGTTGGACAGCGGCTGCAGCAACGCCGGTCGGCGCGCGGTACTCGCCGAAGATCTGGCGCAACAGGCCACCCCATTCACCAGACGTCACACCGGCCTTCGCACAGGCAATCGAAGGTTCCATGACGTTGCGGCCTTCTCGTGCGGCGCGTTCCAGCTCAGCGAGCGCATCTTTAACAGCTTTCTGGTCGCGGGCAGTGCGCCAGGACTGCAAACGCTCGATCTGCTCGGCCTCCACCGCGGGATCGACGACCTGAATGGCGCCGTCGCCGCCTGACAGTGGAGAGGCTTCCGTCTCGGTCCAGCGATTGACGCCGACGACGACCTGCTCGCCACTTTCGATCGCGGCGAGGCGCGCGGTGTTGCTCTCGACGAGCTTGCGCTTCATGTAGTCGATGGAGGCCACCGCACCACCCATCTTCTCGATGGCAGAGAGCTCGGCGCGGGCTTCTTCCTTCAGCGCCTCGACCTTGCGCGTGATCTCGCTCGAACCATCGAAGATATCGGCGTACTCGAGGAGGTCGGTCTCATAGCTCAGGATCTGCTGCATGCGCAGGGACCATTGCTGATCCCACGGGCGCGGCAGGCCGAGCGCCTCGTTCCAGGCCGGCAGCTGCAGGGCACGGCAGCGCGCGTTCTTCGAGAGTGTGACGCCAAGGGCGGCAATGAGGATGCGGTAGATATTATTCTCCGGCTGTTGTTCCGTCAGCCCCAGAGAATTGACCTGCACACCATATCGGAACATGCGGTTCTTGGGATCTGCAACGCTATAGCGCTCGCGGGCAATCTCGTCCCAAAGCTCGGTGAAGGCGCGCATCTTGCAGACCTCGGTGACAAACTTGAGGCCGGCGTTGACGAAGAAGGAGACGCGCCCGAATACGTTGCCGAAACGATCTGCGGGGACTTCGCCGGATGCCTTGACCGTGTCGAGCACCGCAATCGCCGTTGCCAGTGCAAACGCCAGTTCCTGCACCGGCGTCGCGCCTGCTTCCTGCAGGTGATAGGAGCAGACGTTGGTCGGGTTCCACTTCGGCACGTTCGCGGTGGAGAAAACGATGGTGTCCTTGATGAGCTTCAACGATGGCTCGGGCGGGAACACGTAGGTGCCGCGCGAGAGATATTCCTTGATGATGTCGTTCTGTATGGTGCCGGTCAGTCTCTTGCGGTCGGCGCCCTGCTCGTCGGCAACCGCGATGTAAAGTGACAAGAGCCAGGCCGCGGTGGCGTTGATGGTCATGGACGTATTCATCTGCTCGAGCGGGATGCCGTCGAGCAAGGTCCGCATGTCACCGAGATGGGAGACAGGGACGCCGACCTTGCCCACTTCGCCGCGGGCCAGTTCGTGGTCGCTGTCGTAACCGGTCTGGGTGGGAAGATCGAAAGCGATCGACAGGCCGGTCTGTCCTTTGGCCAGGTTCGTCTTGTAGAGTGCGTTCGATTTGGCGGCGGTGGAATGGCCCGCGTAAGTGCGGAAGAGCCAGGGCTTGTCCTTTGCGGGAGCGTTGGCGTTGGCTGCGGTCTTCTCCGAGGTGGCGCTTGTCTTGTCGGCCATGCCGGTTCCCTTGGTTCTTCGGTATCGTTTTAGAGGGACGTGTGAGGCCCCGACTCGACGCAATCCTCGGCCATTCTGCCCCCGATTGAGCGCCGCCCCGAGCTGATGCCGGTGCCTGGATCGCGTTCAAGTTTCATGGAAATACGTCGACGATCCAATCTTGCAGTTTGAGCGTGTTTTGGTGCCGAACTGAAGCAAAGTTCAGCCCGACAATGCTCTAAGCTACAAGAGCGCATGCTGCAAAGCAAAAGCGTCCTTGGGCTTGGGTTGGTTGCGATTGCAGCAGCGAGTTGTTGGCCTGCAGCATAGCGAAGGGCGGCCAGCCGGGCTCGCCCGTGGATCGCATGGGCGATTGGGGCATGCGCCGTGATGCTGCGATGCGGTGGAGACGGAGCGTATTGGGGTTCGGCGAAGACGCGGCTAGCGAGAACCAGGGCGGCGCTCGACCTTCTGCCGGCTGGCGTCCGCAATGGCATTTATGACGCGCATGAGGAGCAGGGAGACGAGCAGCGCGATAACCATGCCGACGGTGCTCAGCGCGATCAGGTTCACTTCCGGCTCGGGTAGCGGGATCACCTCGAACTCGTAGCTCATGAAGTTGATAAAGAGCGCACCGATCTGGAATGCCAGCATGAACAATGCGGTCAGCATGCGCGATTCGACGATCTGCTGCATGATGTAGCCAGCAACCGCGACCAGCGACACGATGATCATCCACGTCGACATGTTTAACGTACTGATATACGTATAGAAATTACTCATGTTCCGGGCGTCCCAAAGGGCTGCTTGTGCTGCTTTCAGCCGAGTGTGCGTCGCAATAACTCGTTTCAGATTAGTTTCACATTCTTAACAATTCGTGCAAAGGCTGCGACGGGTTGCCTGCGGGGACTTTATTGCAGCGCAAAAACGTGCTTCTCTCCGGCCTCAGGCCGCTATGCTGCGCTGCATCGTCTAAGGGGGCGGGCGTGTGGAAGCGGTCGAAACAGACATCCGGATCGAACCGGATCCACCACCAGATCGTGCCGGGAGACGAAGCCATCATGTCGAGCCTAAGCGCCGCCAAGAAAACCGACGACGAAGCCGGGCTCAGCGCCCCGGCCATCGGAACCGCCAAAAAAGACCTTTATGAGGTCGGTGAGATTCCGCCGCTCGGGCACGTGCCCAAGAACATGTATGCCTGGGCCATCCGTGAAGAACGCCACGGTGAACCCGACACTGCAATGCAGGTCGAGGTTCTGCCGACATGGGAACTCGACAGCCACGAAGTGCTCGTTCTGGTGATGGCGGCTGGTGTCAACTACAACGGCGTATGGGCAGCGCTCGGCACGCCGATCTCGCCAATCCGCGACGTGCACAAGAACCCGTATCACATTGCCGGTTCGGATGCCGCTGGCATTGTCTGGGCCGTCGGCTCGAAGGTGAAGCGCTGGAAGGTTGGCGACGAGGTTGTCATCCACTGCAACCAGGACGACGGCGACGATGAGGAGTGCAACGGCGGCGATCCGATGTTCTCGACGTCGCAGCGCATCTGGGGCTACGAGACTCCCGACGGTTCGTTCGCTCAGTTCGCGCGCGTTCAGGACCGGCAGTGTCTGGAGCGGCCAAAACACCTGACGTGGGAAGAGAGCGCCTGCTACACGCTTACTCTCGCCACCGCCTACCGCATGCTGTTCGGCCATCGTCCGCACGTGCTGCGTCCAGGCCATAACGTTCTGGTGTGGGGCGCTTCGGGAGGTTTGGGCTCTTTCGCCGTGCAGCTGTGCGCGACTTCGGGTGCCAATGCCGTCGGTATCGTGTCGGAAGAGGACAAGCGCGATTTCGTCATGCAGCTTGGTGCCAAGGGCGTCATCAATCGCAAAGACTTCAACTGCTGGGGGCAGTTGCCGAAGGTCAACACGCCCGAGTTCAACGATTGGATGAAGGAGATGCGCAAGTTCGGCAAGGCCATCTGGGACATCACCGGAAAGGGCGTCAACGTCGACTGCGTATTCGAGCATCCGGGTGAGGCGACGTTCCCGGTCTCTGTGAACGTCGTGAAGCGCGGTGGCATGGTCGTCATCTGCGCGGGCACCACGGGCTACAATCTCACCATGGATGCGCGTTATCTGTGGATGCATCAGAAGCGCGTACAGGGTTCGCATTTCGCCAACCTGATGCAGGCGAGCCAAGCCAACAAGCTGGTCGTGGAGCGCCGCATCGATCCGTGCATGTCGGAGGTGTTCCCCTGGCAGCAGATCCCCAAGGCGCACATGCGCATGCTGCGCAACCAGCATAAGCCGGGCAATATGGCGGTGCTGGTGTCGGCTCCGACCACGGGCCTGCGGACCTACGAGGACGTGCTGGAAGCATCCGAGCAGCGCTTCGGCAAGGGTTGAGCGGTGAAGCCACCGGCAGCAGTGCCGTGATGAGCGCATAACGAGGAATAGGGCGGGGCGGCTCAAGGTCGTCCCGCTTATTTTATTTCGGCTCAGTTTGGAATCCGCGCGCGGTGTTCGGCTTGACTAGATCGCGTTCATGTTTGACGGAAACATGAACTCAATCCAGCACCTTGTTTCGAGCATGTTTTTCACGCTGAACCGCTGCACTTCAGCTAAACATGCCCTAGCCGGTGATGCCTTTGACGGCCAAGACGCCGTTTGCGATTGTCGGAACGTCCCGGGTATCAGCACGTGCCAAGGCTGGTGACGACATACCCTCGTCCTAATGCCGGATCGACTGCGATCTGCGGCAGCATCTACAAGTGGGTTCGGCATGGCGGGCGGGTCTGGCAAGCGGGAGATGCTGCTCGGCGGTTTGTGCCTCATGGGCAGGAGACCGGGCGTAAACAAGTATTGGGTGCGGGGGATGATGCGCGAAACGATAGATCACAGTGCCTCGGACATCGGGGCGTACGAGCGACGGCGGATCATCTTCGCCAGTGTCATCGGCACGACAATCGAATTTTACGATTTCTATATCTACGCGACCGCAGCCGTGTCCGTGTTCCCGCTGCTCTTCTTTCCCAAGGGCGAAGGCACGGCGGCGCTGCTCGCCTCGATGGCGACGTTCGGCGTTGCATTCGTCGCGCGACCGATCGGCTCGATGGTGTTTGGGCATTTTGGGGATCGTGTAGGTCGCAAGGCGACGCTGGTGGGCTCGCTTGTGATGATGGGACTTGCGACGTTCCTTATCGGCCTGCTGCCGACCTACTATCAGATCGGGCTCTTCGCGCCGGCGATCCTGACCGTCCTGCGCTTCTGCCAGGGATTGGGACTGGGTGGCGAATGGTCGGGTGCGGCGCTTCTCGCGCTGGAGACGGCGGAGCAAGGCAAACGTGCGCGGGCTGCCATGTGGCCGCAGCTCGGTGCACCCTTCGGTTTCCTGCTGGCCAATGGTTTCTTTCTCGTGCTCACCTTGGCATTCGGTTTCAATTCCGGTGCCGCGCAACAAAGTGACAGCTTCGTTGCATGGGGTTGGCGCATTCCATTTCTGGCGTCGATCGCGCTGGTTCTGGTCGGGCTTTACGTGCGATTGAAGCTCAACGAGACGCCTGTGTTTGCCCGTGCGGTGGAGCGCGGGGAAACGCTCAAGTCGCCGCTGGCGGCGGTGCTGCGCAATAATCGACGCGAGCTGGTGCTCGGCACCTTCGCCATGGTGGCTACCTATTGTCTCTTCTATCTGATGACGACGTGGGTGCTCTCCTATGCAATCGGAAAGCGGGAGCTTGGGTTTCTTGGCATTGGCTATCGCGACTTCCTGGTGTTGCAGCTCGTATCGGTGCTGTTCTTCGCCGCATTCATTCCCGTCTCGGGCTATCTGGCGGACAAACTCGGACGCCGCTCATTTCTGATCGCGGTGACGGCCGCGATCATCGCGTTCGGGCTTTCGTTCGGCTGGTTCCTGTCCCCCCAGGTCATGGGATCAGGCGCGGATGCAAACCTATGGCTCATGCTGGCATTCCTGACGATCGGCATGATCCTGATGGGTTTGACGTTCGGGCCGATGTCAGCGCTGCTGCCGGAAATGTTCCCGACCAATGCGCGCTATACCGGTTCGGGGGTTGCCTACAACCTGTCGTCGATCATCGGCGCGGCATTGACGCCGTTCGCGGCCACATGGCTCGTCATCAATTTCGGGGTCACGGCGGTGGGGTATTACCTCGCCTTTCTTGCCTCGATGACACTGTTGTCACTCGTGCTGAGCCGCGAGACGAAGAACACGAACCTCGACACCATGGCGGATGACGCGGCCGAGGATGCGGCGACCGTTGCCATCGAGGCGACGTCGCCGTGACGGACCAATGGATCCCGGGTCAGAGCTGGGCACGTTCAATTGAATCGCCTTTGGCCTTGGTCGCTTCTCTGTCTCTTTGTTTGAGAGACTGTTTCAGGTTTCGATGGAAGCATGGCTGCTTCCATCGAGATCGATCAGGCTCTATGCCGCGTTCTCCTCGATTTCGACACGGACGCCAGCCGACGCGAGGATCGTTGCGACGTGCTCTGCGCGGCGGCGGAACTCTGCCGATCCACTGATCAGGTCGGAGCAGATGCTGCGCTCGAGCATCTCGGTGGTGAGGCGGAATACGTCTGGCTGCCGGTCCTGACTGCCTGCCATTTCGAACACGGTGTGGACGACGCCGCCCGCCAGCGTGGCACCGCTCAACGCATCGACCAGGACGAAACTGCCCAGTTCGGGGTGATCCGCGAAGGCCTCGATCACGGCCGGCCGGGCCAGTGTGATGGTGGCCGCGGCAATGTCGTTGACAGCGCAGCCATCGGCGGCAATCTCCACCATTGTATCGAGATCGAGCAGCGCGTTGATCTCCAGACTGGAAACCGGAACGATGTCCGTTGCCGTCCGCAGCAGCACACCGTTGGCCCCACCGAGTGGCTCGTCGGCAAGCCAGACAAGCCGTGCGCTCAGGCGGCGGGTCAACTGCGGCGGGTCGGCTGGATCGACGAGAACCGTGCCGCGGGCAATGTCGAGATCTGCATCGAGCTCAATGACGATCGCCTCGCCACGGTGCGCGGTGCGTTTGTCATGATCCATGGAGACGATGCGGCGCACGCCGGCCACCCGTCCGGTGAGGGCGTCCTGCACTGGTGCGCCGATTGCAATACCGCCGGTGCTGACCGTACCGGCGAGGCCACGGAAATCGCTTCCGTCGCGCAGCACCATCTGCACGGGCATGCGGAATCTATCGGAGCGGCGGCGTTGGCGTTCCGGTACATTTGACAATTGCTCGATCAGCGTGGGGCCTGCGTACCACGGCATGCGGGCGGACTGGCTTGCAACATTGTCGCCAGGCTTTGCCGCGACGGGCACGGCTACGGCGTCCTCGAAATGGAACCGTGCGGCCAACTCGCGGAACTCCAATTCTATGGCGCGGAAGGACTGCTCACTCCAGTCCACGAGGTCCATCTTGTTGACTGCGAGAATGACGCGTCGCAATCCGACGAGATCGAGAATTGCGGCGTGACGGCGTGTCTGCCGTTTCACGCCATGGCGTGCGTCGACCAGCATGATGGCGACATCGGCATGCGATGCGCCGGACGCCATGTTACGCGTGTACTGCTCGTGACCCGGACTGTCGATGATGACGTGGCGTCGCGATCGCGCATCGAAATAGCGCCACGCTATGTCGATCGTGATGCCCTGCTCGCGTTCGGCGACGAGCCCGTCGACGAGAAGGCTCAGATCCGGCACGCCGTCGGAGCCGGCTGATGCCAGAAGGCTTGCGCGCGCGTCGTCCGGCAAGTCCGATGCATCCCAGAGCAGACGGCCGATCAGGGTCGACTTGCCGTCATCGACTGAACCGCAGGTCAGGATATGAACGATGTCAGCGAGGTGGGGCGTGTGGCTGGGAGCGGCTTTGCGAACACTCGTATCGGCCGCGCTCTGCGACGTGGCGCTCTTCAAGACAGCGGCGGCGGTCATCAGAAATAGCCCTCCTGCTTCTTACGCTCCATAGCTCCCGACTGATCGTGATCGATGAGGCGGCCGCTGCGCTCCGATGAGCGGGCAGCCAGCGTTTCAGCGACTACGCTCTCCAGATCGGTTGCGTCAGAGGCAACGGCAGCGGTGAGCGGCCAGCAGCCGAGCGTGCGGAAACGTACGAACCGGTCAACGACCTGCTCTCCGGGTAGAAGCGACATGCGGTCATCGTCGCGCACCAGGATCTGGCCGTCGCGCTCGACGGTCGGGCGCTCGGCGGCAATGTAGAGCGACACGACGTCGAGCTTCTCGCGCAGGATGTAGCGCCACACATCTCTTTCGGTCCAATTGGAAAGAGGAAATATGCGCGCCGTCTCGCCCGTTCCAAGTCGGCCGTTGAGCAAACGCCACATTTCGGGGCGTTGGCGGCGCGGATCCCAGCGATGCCCGGAGCTACGGAAAGAAAAGACGCGCTCCTTGGCACGGCTCGCTTCCTCGTCGCGTCGTGCACCACCGACGGCCGCATCGAACCTGTGGTGATCGAGCGCCTGCTTGAGGCCGGCGGTTTTCATCACGTCGGTATAGAGCGAAGGTGCAAAGTCGAATGGATTTATGCCGCGTGCAACGCCTTCCGTGTTCACGTGCACGATGAGATCGAGGCCGAGCTCTCTCGCGGTGCGATCACGGAAGGCGATCATGTCGTGAAATTTCCATGTCGTATCCACATGCAGAACCGGAAACGGCACGCGCTGGGGATAGAATGCCTTACGCGCGAGATGCAGCAGCACCGTCGAGTCCTTGCCGATCGAATAGAGCAGCACGGGCCTTCGGAACTGTGCCGCAACCTCGCGGAAGATATGAATCGCCTCGGCCTCGAGCAGGTCGAGATGGGAGGGTAGATCCGTCATTCAGCGGCCTCCGCCGGGCGCGGTCTCGTGTGCAGGCCGCATTCCTTGTGGTCGGGGCTCTCCCACCACCAGCGACCTGAGCGAATGTCCTCTCCAGGCAAAACGGCGCGTGTGCACGGCTGGCATCCGATGGACGGATAGCCGCGTGCATGCAGTGCATTGGCCGGCACCTCGTTGTCGCGGATGTAGGTCTTAAGCCGAGCGAGCGACCAGTCGGCCAGCGGGTTGATCTTCAACACGCCAAGATCGAAGTCGCGTGACGTGAAGGGCACGTCGGCGCGCCCGTTCGACTGTTCACGCCGTAAGCCTGTGACCCAGGATGATGCACCCGCCAGCGCCCGGCGCAGTGGCTCAATCTTGCGCACCTCGCAGCACGATTTGCGCGCCACTACGGAAAAGCGGAAGCCGTGGACGCCGTCGCGCGCGAGAAGGTTCTCGATGCTGATCGAGTCAGGCGCGATGACGCGGATCTTCAGGCCATAGCGCTTCTCGGATGCGGCGATCGTGTCGAGTGTCTCGGGGAACAGGCGACCGGTGTCGAGCGTAAAGATGTCGACGGGAACCTGCGTCGCGGCGATCGCGTGGAGGATCGCCTGATCCTCCAATCCAAGGCTGGTGGAAAATGCAATCCGGCCTTTTGTGCTGTCGCCGACAAGAACGATGCGTTCCTCCAGCGATCCGGCCGCGGCCAGACGCGCTGCGAGCACATCGTTGTTGTGGTTGGTGGCGTTGTTGTAAGCGGTGAAGCTCATGGTGAATGTCCTGTCATTCGTTCATTCGGCTGCTACGAGCACGCGCGGTGATGTCGCGCTGCGTCTGAGGTCTCCGTGAAGCGTTGGCGACTGGTACATTCGGTGCATTCGGGTAGGTTCGGCGCGCTCCAGTGCGCGGATCGTTGCGGGATCGACAATCTCGAAGGACGTGAAGCCGCAGCGCGACATCAGCGCAATCTGGTCGAGAAGAACGTCGCCGGTTGCGCGCAGGTCATTTCTGTAACCCCATAGCTCGCGGAGACGCCGTGCCGTCGAATAGCTGCGGCCGTCGGTGAACTTCGGGAACGCGAGCGCGATGAGCGCGAGACGATGGATCTCATCGCTTTGCGGGTCGATCTCGTCGTTCGGTGCGAGGCAAATACCGAAGGTAACGTTCGTGGTGCCATCCAATTCGGATTTCTGTCTGCGCCAGCGTTCAAGCGTAACAAGAGCGAAGCCTTCGGCAGGCGGTGCTTCGTCGTCCGGCAACCGTTGCCACAGATCCTGCTCGAATGCCTGACCGTTCCAAATCCGAGTCGTGCCGGGAGACGAGGTTCCAACGGCGGATGGGTTCGTTTGCTTAGGCATGTTGTGCCTCCAGATGATTTTCGTAGCCGCGCGCGCCAGCCTTGCGTGGTCCGTAGAGCGCGTGGTGGAACGGCTTCTTTCCGAGCCTGCGGTAGGCATCGAGAAACGTCTCGGAAGGCGCGATGCGCAGGCGGAGGTATGTGTCGATGATCGCTTCGATGGCGTCGGGCACGTCTTCGGCGGCAAAGCTCGGCCCCAGTATGTCGCCGATGCTTCCGTCTTCCCTGGGACTGCCGCCGAGCGTGATCTGGTAGTGCTCGGTGCCTTTCTTGTCGACGCCGAGTATGCCGATGTTGCCGACATGGTGATGCCCGCAAGCGTTGATGCAACCCGAAATATTGAGCCGCAATGGTCCAATCAGTTCGGCGCGGGCGGGATCAGAGAACCGCGTCGCGATCTGCTGCGCGATCGGTATCGAGCGCGCGTTTGCAAGGTTGCAGTAGTCGAGACCGGGGCAGGCGATGATGTCCGTGATGAGCTCAGTATTGGCCGTGTGGAGATTAGCGGCGACAAGCTGCTCGTAGACGGCAGCGAGCTCGGTGATCGCGACATACGGCAGAACCAGGTTCTGCTGATACGTCACGCGCAACTCGTTGTGGGAGTAGCGTGCGGCGAGGTCCGCGACGACGTCCATCTGCTCAGCGCTTGCGTCGCCTGGAATCTTACCGGGCTCCTTCAGCGAGATGTTGACGATCGTGTAGCCGGGAGTGCGATGGGGCAAGGTATTGTGGCGCAGCCAGCGGTCGAAAGCCGGATCGTTGCGACGACGCGCATCTATCATGGCATTACGAACCGGGGCCGGCTCAAGAGCAACCGGCACGAATCGGGCTCGGATGCGCTCCAGCTCATCGGCGGGCAGGTCGATGGACGGCTTGTCGATGAGCGCCCACTCAGCTTCGACCTGGCGGCGCATCTCATCAATGCCGAGCGCGTTGACGAGGATCTTGATGCGAGCCTTGAAGAGATTGTCGCGCCGGCCATGCAGATTATAGACGCGCAGGATCGACTCCAGATAGGAGAGTAGGTGCTCGTGGGGTACGAAGCTTGCAATCTCTTGTGCAAGATAGGGCGTGCGCCCCTGTCCGCCGCCGACCAGCACGCGGAAGCCGAGATGACCGCCGGGCGCGCGCACCATCTTCAGGCCGATGTCGTGGAAGAGCGTCGCAGCACGATCCTCTGCAGCTCCTGTAATGGCGATCTTGAACTTGCGCGGCAAAAAGGTGAACTCGGGGTGCACGGTGGACCACTGCCGCAGAGCCTCGGCCCAGATGCGCGGATCCTCGATCTCGTCGTTGGCGACGCCGGCATAGGGATCGGTGGTGACATTGCGAATGCAGTTGCCGCTCGTCTGGATGGCGTGCATGCCGACATCGGCCAGTGCATCGATGATGTCGGGCGCGTCCTCCAGCCGAATCCAGTTGAGCTGCAGGTTCTGGCGGGTGGTGAAGTGGCCGAGGCCTTTATCCCAGCGGCGCGTGATGGCGGCGAGCTGGCGCAACTGGCGTGCCGACAGGACACCGTAGGGTATGGCGATGCGGAGCATGTAGGCGTGCAACTGCAGGTACAATCCGTTCTGCAGGCGTAACGGGCGGAACTGCTCCTCGGTCAGTTCGCCGGCGAGGCGCCGCGCTACCTGGTCGCGGAACTGCCGGGCGCGATCGCCGATGAAACCGAAATCGAATTCGTCATAGCGATACATGGCGGTTTCCTTCAAACTGTTGGTGTGTGCGCGGCGCGAATTTTCTCGCGGACGGAAAGCGGTTCGGCGCATCCGTCGACGACGCGGACAGCAAACGCGTAGACCGACGTGACCTCGTTGCGGGCGGCCGATCGAGCAGCAATCGCTTCCAGGCGCTTGAGCGCTTCCGTGTCGCCAGCGACAGCGGCGTGTCGAATTTCTTCGACCCAGAAGCCCTCTCCATCGAGATAGACGACGGTGCCGGTGTGCAGCTTGTTGGCAGTAACGACTTCGGGCATCGGGTGATTTTTTCCGGTTTTCGGTTGTTTTGCCGCGTCGGCTTATGCGGCGGATTTGGCGGCTGGCCGCGGCAACTGGCTGTCGGGCTGCAACGCGATCTCAAGGCCGTCAACCGCCTCGCTCATCACGATCTGGCATGCGAGCCGGGAGGATTCGTCGGCTCCGGGGATCTCATCGAGCTTGGCCAATTCGTCGTCGTTGGGTGGTGGCAGAAGGTCCTGCCACTCTGCCGGAATGCGAACGTGGCAGGTGGCGCAGGCGCCGGCACCACCGCACTCGGCTTTGACCGGCAGGCCGTGGGCGCGCATCAACTCGACGAGATGTAGCCCGGCGATGGCGTCATGCTCGCGGCGGATGCCGTCCGTCAGGCGTACCGCGAGTCGCAGAAGGGGGGCTTCGTCTTCATTATCTTGGCGGCCAATGAGGCCGGTCAGCTCTGTTTGCATCGCACGCTCCGTTCGAGATGCGGTGCAATATAATAGAAAAATTTGTTCGCATGACTCGATAGAACAAAATAAATACGGAATTTCATTTCAAGACAAACCAAAAGAAGGAATTTTCTTCTTTCTTGTCCAGTTCAGAGGTCACGCGTCGCGACGCTTGGCCAGTTACGCGAATTCGCAAGTCCTGATGCGTGCTCCCCATGCTGGCGGCGGCCTGAAAAACGAGAACGGACGAACCGCTATTGCGGTGGAGAGGTTTCGCTGTTGATGTAGATCAACTGAACTGATCACGCCGGTTGCTGTAGCGGGTCGCCTGGGCGACCTCAGCGCGTCCAGTCTGCGCGCGGGAATTACACCGTCTCAGCACGCTGTCTGAGCAAGGAGGATTTAGGCATGGATCACTCTTTGGCCGTCGATCTTGCACGGTTCCAGTTTGCGTTCACGATCTCGCTCCATATCATTTTTCCGGCATTCTCGATTGGGCTGGCGTCTTATCTGGCGGTGCTGGAGGCGCTGTGGCTGTGGACGGGACGGCAGGTCTATCTCGACACTTTCAAGTACTGGCTGAAGATCTTCGCGGTGGTCTTCGCGATGGGTGTCGTGTCCGGCATCGTGATGAGCTACCAGTTCGGCACCAACTGGAGCGTTTTTTCTGACAAGGCCGGTCCAGTGGTCGGGCCACTGATGGGATATGAGGTTCTGTCGGCCTTCTTTCTGGAAGCGGGCTTCCTCGGCATCATGCTGTTCGGGATGGAGCGCGTAGGCCGGAAGCTGCATTTCTTCGCCACGCTGATGGTGGCGTTCGGCACATTCTTCTCAGCGTTCTGGATTCTCTCCGCCAACAGCTGGATGCAGACCCCGGCGGGCTACGGCGTGAACGACGTCGGTCAGTTCGTTCCGGCGAACTGGTTCGCGATCATCTTCAATCCCTCGTTTCCCTATCGTCTCGTGCACATGGTGCTTGCAGCCTATCTCACGACGGCATTCGTCGTCGGGGCAGTCGGCGCATGGCATTTGATGCGCGACCGGAACAACGACTGTGCGCGCGTGATGTTCTCTATGGCGATGTGGATGGCCGCTCTGGTGGCGCCGGTGCAAATCGTGGCCGGGGATTTCCACGGACTCAATACGCTGGAGCATCAGCCGGCGAAGATCGCGGCAATGGAGGGACACTTTGAAACGCGCAAAGGTGCGCCGCTGATCCTGTTCGGGATGCCTGACATGAAGGAAGAGCGCACCAAGTATGCGCTCGAGATCCCGAAGCTCGGCAGCATCATTCTCACCCACAGCCTGGATGGCGAGGTGAAAGGGCTGAAGGAATGGCCACCTGACGACAGGCCCAACGCGGCCATCGTCTTCTGGAGCTTCCGTGTCATGCTCATGATCGGATTCTTGATGGCAGGACTTGGACTTTGGTCGCTCTGGCACCGCTGGAAGGGGTCGCTGTTCGGTTCGCGACCCCTGCACGTGGCGGCATTACTGATGGGGCCAGCAGGTTTTATCGCCGTGCTGGCGGGATGGATCACGACCGAGGTAGGGCGGCAGCCATACACGGTCTACGGATTGTTGCGCACGTCTCAGTCCGTCTCGCCGATCGATGCGCCGGCCGTGGCCACGTCGCTGACTGCATTCGTCGTGATTTATTTCATCTTGTTCGGCGCAGGAACGTTTTATCTGCTTCGTCTGATGGGCGGGACGCCGCACGCCGGTGAACCGGGCCCGGAAACGGGCAAGCCCATTCGCTCTGCCGGTATCACGCCCGCGGCCAGCGCGGGCGGACGCGGCGCACATTCGGCAACGAGATAGATGGAGGTTCAAGTCATGGAATTCGATCTTGCCTTCATCTGGGCCATGCTGATCGCGTTCGCGATCCTTGCCTACGTCATCCTCGACGGTTTTGACCTCGGCATTGGATTGCTTTTTCCGCTGCTCAAGCGAAAGGAGGAACGTGACACCGCGATGAATACCGTGGCACCGGTCTGGGACGGCAACGAAACGTGGCTCATCCTGGGTGGCGGAGGATTGTTCGCCGTGTTTCCGCTTGCCTACGCGGTCATCATGCCCGCGCTCTACGCGCCGATCACGATCATGCTTCTCGGTCTTATCTTCCGCGGCGTTGCATTCGAATACCGCTGGCGATCGGAGCGCAACCAGTGGCTCTGGGACTGGTCGTTCACCTTCGGGTCGCTGGCGGCCGCGCTCTCGCAGGGGGTGGCGCTGGGTGCGCTTCTCCAGGGGATTCCGGTGGCGAACCGCGCATATGCGGGCGGTTGGTGGGATTGGCTCACACCTTTCAGCCTGCTCACGGGAATTGCGGTGGTCATCGGATACGCACTCCTCGGCGCGACCTGGCTTGTGATGAAGACCGAAGGAGAACTGCAGGATCGTGCATTCCGCCTGGCGTGGCCCACGGCGATCGGCATGCTGGCAATGATCGGTGCAGTGAGCTTATGGACGCCGTTCCTCGATCCGGTCTTCATGCAGAGATGGTTCTCATTCCCGGCGATCCTCTATGTTGCCCCGGTGCCGTTCCTGGTTCTCGTGGCTGCGTACGCGCTCTACCGCGGGCTGAACGAGCGGCGCGATTATCTGCCGTTTGGCTCGGCGCTGGCGCTGTTCGTACTGTGCTTCATCGGGCTTGGCATCAGCTTCTATCCGCATATCGTACCGCCATCGATAACGATATGGGATGCGGCGGCACCGGACGACAGTCTTGCATTCCTGCTGGTCGGAGCGCTCGTTCTCGTGCCGATTATCCTTGCGTACACGGCGCACGCCTATTGGGTTTTCCGTGGCAAGGTGCGGGAAGGCGAAGGCTACCACTGATGCACGGAGAACAGCGCAGCACGCTCAGCAAGCTGGCCTGGTTCGCGGCCTTGTGGCTGGCCGGAGTTGCGGTTTTGGGGATCGTGTCGCTGGCCATCAAAGCGGTCTTGTGATGCATATCGCGGCTGCGCGGCCGATGGCGCGTGTCATAAATGGCGCGTGAACGACAAGTAGTGATGTTCGTCGATGGTCTCAAGAAAGAGCGGGTCAAGCCAGTCCTCGACGTGGCGATAAAGCGTTTCAACGTGAACGAGCGATGCGGTTGGAGATCGAGGCGGTGAAGCCTGATCGGCTGAGATGGAAGCAGTCGTGCTTCCATCGAGGCCGTGATTGAGGCTCTCAAACAAAAAGATAGAGCAGGCCACAACGGCCTGAGGTGATTCAATCAAAACCTGACCTGCTCTAGCGCCAACGCGAAGATCAAGGGCTCGCTGTCATCACTTAAACCAGTCGGTGCGACGAAGGGATTTCTGGTGCTGGGTCCCGATGGCTTTTTCGATGGTCGCTCGTTCGATCCGGACTTTGTTATGGGCTACGTGTGTGGATTCGAAATCTCCGCGCGAAGCACTTGATAACTGCATTGCTGCGGTGCAATCAGCCAAAGCGTTTGCACAAAGTCGCAGCAACTTCCGCCTCGGCCGCTGGCGCCGCAGTTCGGGGCAAAACCAAGCAATCAATTGAAAACAATATGGGAATTTCAGCTTGCGTGAATTGGCACGCAGCTTGCGATTGACGTAACCGAGGCCATGGCGATCTCGCTGTCATACGTCTCCCAGCGGTGGGAACTGGCAACGCTGCCGATGCGCTTCAAGGTCAATTGCGACGACGATGAAGCGTATCGCGCAGCGTTCTTTTTTGAGTGCGCCGCGTGTCTGCCGAAGAGGGATTGATGGAAAGCGTCAGAGCCTGGCTACGACAGTCGGGAATGAAAGGAGAGGATGCATGAGCCTCCACGACGAACGGGTGAAGAAGAGTAAAGCGGGCGTATTGGCGTGGACATGTGCAGCGGCAGCAATGTTGTCGGCAGCGCTGCTGCCTGCCGTGGCAGAACCGCTTGCGGTGGAGAAGGACGAACTCAAGTTCGGCTTCATCAAGCTTACCGACATGGCGCCCCTCGCGGTCGCCAAGGAACTTGGTTACTTCGAGGATGAGGGATTGTTCGTGACGCTCGAGGCGCAGGCGAACTGGAAGGTCCTGCTCGATCGGGTCATCACAGGCGAGCTTGACGGCGCACATATGCTGGCGGGTCAACCGCTGGCGGCGACGATCGGGTTCGGAACCAAGGCCCACATCGTCACGCCGTTTTCGATGGACTTGAACGGCAACGGCATCACCGTATCCAACGAGGTATGGGAGTTGATGAAGCCGGCGCTTGAGAAGGATGCAGGCGGCAAGCCGAAGCATCCGATCTCGGCGAAAGCCCTGATCCCTGCGATCAACAAGCTGAAGGCCGAGGGCAAGCCGTTCAAGATGGGCATGGTGTTTCCCGTCTCAACGCACAATTACGAGCTGCGCTACTGGCTTGCAGCGGGAGGCGTTCATCCGGGTCTTTACTCGCCGAGCGATGTCACCGGCACGATCCAGGCGCAGGCACTACTCTCGGTGACGCCGCCGCCGCAGATGCCAGCGACGCTCGAGGCCGGCACGATCAATGGCTATTGTGTGGGAGAGCCCTGGAATCAGGCGGCTGTGTTCAAGGGCATCGGCGTTCCCGTCATCACAGATCACCAGATCTGGAAGAACAATCCCGAGAAGGTCTTCGGCATTACGGCAGAGTTCGCCGCGAAATATCCCAACACGACGCTGGCGCTGACGAAGGCATTGATCCGTGCCGCGATATGGCTCGACGCAGACAACAATGCGAACCGCATGAAGGCCGTCGAGATGCTGTCCAAATCCGAGTATGTCGGTGCGGACAAGGCGGTGATCGCCAATTCGATGACCGGCACCTTCGAGTTCGAGAAGGGCGATAAACGCGACATCCCCGACTTCAACGTCTTCTTCCGTTACTTCGCAACCTATCCCTACTACTCGGATGCGGTCTGGTATCTCACGCAGATGCGCCGCTGGGGACAGATCGCGGAGGCGAAGGATGACGCCTGGTACGCGGCGACGGCGAAGAAGATCTATCGGCCCGACCTTTACCTCAAGGCCGCAAAGCTACTCGTGGACGAGGGCAAGGCGAAGCAGGAGGACTTCCCCTGGGAGAGCAACGGCTATCGCGCACCGACCCCTGCCGAGGACGTCATCGACGGCATCCCCTTCGATGGAAAGTCGCCGAACGCCTACATCGACAGCCTTCCGATCGGTCTGAAGGGACCGCAGAAGATCGATGGCGCGCACATCGTCGGCGGATGAATTGAGTGAACTTGGCGGAGGGCACCGCGGCGCTCTTCCGCTCGCACCGACAGACCCAAAGGGGACGAGGCATGAGCACGGCAACCGAATTCGTCGACTTGAAGCGGCAAGAGAAACGCGAGGCGCGAGCCCAGCAGATGCATCACTGGATCAACAAGGCCAGCGCGACGCTCAACGTGTTCGGGCTTGGCTTTCTGGTGGCGCTTTTGAAGATTGCCGCAGGCGACACTCCTAAGGCGCAGATGAAGACGCTGTGGCAGCAGCTTGTCGTACCCTTGCTCGGTATCTGCGTATTTCTGGCACTCTGGGCGTGGGCGGCACCGAAGGTTGAAACCTCGCTCGGCGCCGTGCCTGGACCGGTGCAGGTGTGGCAACAGGCCGGCAATCTTTATTCCGATCATCTGGCGGAGCGCGAAAAAGAGGCGGCATTCTACGAGCGGCAGGACACGCGGAATGCAAAGCTTGTTGCTGACGGCAAGGCTGATCTCGTCAAGCGTCGCAGCTATACGGGAAAGCCGACGTTCGTCGATCAGATCTACACGAGCCTGAAAACAGTAGCACTTGGCTTTCTGATCGGCGCGGTCTTGGCCATTCCTCTCGGCATCATGTGCGGTCTCTTCCCGACGGTGAACGGAGCGCTCAATCCGCTCATCCAGATCTTCAAGCCGGTTTCGCCTCTGGCCTGGCTTCCGATCGTGACGATGGTCGTGTCGGCGCTGTACGTCGATACATCCGATTGGCTTCCGAAATCCCTCGTCATATCCGCAATCACAGTGACGCTGTGCTCGCTTTGGCCGACGCTGATCAACACTGCGCTGGGTGTCGCTTCTATCGACAAGGACCTTTTGAATGTAGGCCGGGTTCTGCGCCTGCCGACCAGCCGGACGATCACCAAGCTGGTGCTGCCTTCGGCGCTGCCTCTGATCTTCACCGGCCTGCGCCTGTCGCTGGGCGTGGGCTGGATGGTTTTGATCGCCGCCGAGATGCTGGCGCAGAACCCCGGGCTCGGCAAGTTCGTCTGGGACGAGTTCCAGAACGGCTCATCGCAATCGCTCGCCAAGATCATGGTGGCCGTCCTCACGATCGGTGTCATCGGCTTCCTTCTCGACCGGGTCATGTATGCGCTTCAGTCGGCGTTCACCTACTCTGCCAACCGTTGAGGGAGTGAGGCACATGGCATTTCTAGAATTGAAGGACGTTGCCAAGTCCTACGGGCAGGGCGAACAGAAGACCGATGTGCTCGGTGGCATAGATCTAACGGTGAACGAAGGCGAATTTATTGCGATTGTGGGGTTCTCGGGTTCCGGCAAGACGACGTTGATCTCGACGATTGCAGGTCTCGTGGCGCCCGATCGCGGGGAGGTGCTACTCAAGGGCAAGCCGATCACAGAGCCTGGGCCGGACCGAGGCATCGTGTTCCAGTCCTATTCGCTGCTGCCGTGGTTGACGGTCTTTGGAAACGTGGCGCTGGCGGTTGACGAGGTGTTCAAGAGCGACAGCCGGGCGGAGCGCAAAGCGCGAACCCTGCGCTACATCGAGCTGGTCGGATTATCTCATGCTGTGGACCGCCGCCCGGCGGAGTTGTCGGGCGGCATGCGTCAGCGCGTCTCGGTGGCGCGGGCACTTGCCATGAATCCGCAAATCCTGCTGCTCGACGAGCCGTTGTCCGCACTCGACGCTCTAACGCGATCGAAGCTCCAGGGGGAAATCGAACGCATCTGGAACGAGGACAAGCGCACGGTGGTTCTCATCACCAACGACGTGGACGAGGCAATTCTTCTTGCCGATCGCATCATCCCTCTGATGCCCGGCCCCGATGCGAGACTTGGTCGCGAGTTCAAGGTCGATCTACCGCGTCCGCGCGATCACGCAACATTGAGCGATCTCGATTCCTTCAAGACGCTGCGACACGACATCACCGCCTATCTGACGCAGATCGCGGCAGGGCGGGCGTCCCGCTCGAATGAGCATCTGCGGCTCCCCAACGTGGCTCCGATCACGTTGAAGTCGCGCCGCGATCGTTTGCCCAAGGCCTATGTCGAGGCGTCGGCCGCGCTCAATGAGGAGCGGTATCTGGAGTTCTCGCAGCTCGACAAGATCTACCCTACGCCGAAGGGCCCGCTCACCGTGGTCGAGAAATTCGACCTGAAGGTCAAGAAGGGCGAGTTCATTTCGCTAATCGGCCACTCGGGCTGCGGCAAGTCAACGGTGCTGTCGATGGCGGCCGGGCTCAACGAAATCTCCGGCGGCGGCATCATTCTCGACGGCAAGGAGGTGACGATGGCAGGGCCGGATCGCGCCGTCGTGTTTCAGGCGCCGTCGCTGTTTCCCTGGCTCAGCGCGCGCGACAACGTCGGGCTCGGCGTGGATCGCGTCTATCCACATGCAAGTAAGGCGGAACGCGAGGAAATCGTCGAATACTATATCGACCGGGTCGGCCTGGGCGATGCAATGGACAAGCTCGGTTCTGAGATGTCCAACGGCATGCGGCAGCGCGTCGGCATTGCGCGCGCATTTGCGCTTTCGCCGAAACTCCTGTTGCTGGACGAGCCGTTTGGCATGCTCGACAGCCTGACGCGCTGGGAACTTCAAGACGTGTTGATGGAGGTGTGGAGCCGAACCAAGGTGACGGCAATATGCGTTACCCACGATGTCGATGAGGCAATCCTTCTCGCCGACCGCGTGGTCATGATGTCGAACGGGCCTAATGCGACGATCGGTAACATCATGGACGTGAAGCTGCCGCGGCCGCGCACCCGCACGGCATTGCTCGACCATCCCGACTACTACGCCTATCGCGAGGAGCTTCTGGAATTCCTGGAAGCCTACGAAGGCGGCGCCAATCCGGCACCGGAGACGATTGCGGCCATCAAGGCGCGGCGGGCGCGCCCGGTTGATGACGTGCCCCAAAACAGCGCCGCGGCCTGAGTCACGGAGACGAAGCGATGAAGCAGAAACTCGTTGTGATCGGCAACGGCATGGCACCGGGGCGTGCGCTTGAGCGTCTGTTCGAGCAGGCGCCGGATGCCTATGAGGTGACGATTTTCAATGCCGAGCCGCGCGTCAACTATGACCGGATCATGCTGTCGCCAATGCTGTCGGGCGAAAAATCGTTTGAAGAGATCGTGATCCATGGTGACGGCTGGTACATCGAGCATGGCGTGACACTCTACAAGGGGCACAAGGTCACGCACATCGACAGGGCGGCAAAGACCGTCACATCAGTGCACGGCGTCACCGTGTCGTATGACAAGCTCATTATTGCAACCGGCTCGTTGCCGGTCGTCATTCCGGTTCCGGGACATGATCTTGCCGGTGTGCTGACTTATCGCGATCTCGACGACGTGAACGCAATGCTGCTTACCGCGAAATCCGGCGGACGCGCGGTGGTGATCGGTGGCGGTCTTCTGGGTTTGGAGGCGGCCGCGGGTCTGCGAGAGCAGGGTATGGATGTTACAGTTCTGCATTTGATGCCGACGCTTATGGAACGGCAGCTCGATCCGGCTGCCGGCTATCTGCTCAAGTCGGCGGTGGAATCACGCGGCATCGATGTGATCACCAAGGCCAACACACACCAGATCGTGGGCAGCGATCCGGTGCTCGGACCGCCGCGCGTCAAGGCGGTGCGTCTTGACGATGGCACTGAGATTCCGTGCGACATGGTAATCATGGCGGTAGGAATCCGCCCCAATGCCGGCATCGCGAAAGAAGCGGGGCTTAGCGTCAATCGCGGCATCGTCGTCTCGCCCGACATGCGAACGAGCGACCCCGACATCTTTGCGTTGGGCGAATGTGCGGAAGCCTCAGGTCAGGTTTTCGGTCTCGTCGCACCCCTTTACGAAATGGCGAATGTGGTCGCAGCACAGCTCACGGGAGATTGTGGTTCTGCGTTTCATCCGAGCGCTACCGCGACGAAACTCAAGGTGACCGGCATCAATCTGTTTTCAGCGGGTGATTTCGCAGATGGCCCGGATCGCGAAGAGATCGTTCTCAGAGACGCTGCGCGCAGCGTCTACAAGCGGCTTGTGATCAAGGACAACACGCTGATCGGCGTCGTCATGTATGGTGAGACATCCGACGGCGCATGGTTTTTCGATCTGATCAGGCGTGGCATCGGTATCACCGATCTGCGCGAAACCTTGATCTTTGGGCAAAGCTACGCGGGAGGTTCGCCGCTGGACCCTACGGCGGCCGTTGCAGCATTGCCGGATGAAGCGGAAATCTGCGGCTGCAACGGCGTTTGCAAGGGCCGGATCGTCAATGCCATTTCGGAAAAGGGATTGAAGACCCTCGACGACGTGCGCGCGCATACGAAGGCGTCTGCTTCGTGCGGTACGTGCACGGGGCTCGTCGAGCAGCTTTTGCAGACCACGCTTGGCAGCTCCTACAACCCGGCGGCTGTTCAACCCATGTGCGGATGTACGGACCTGGGGCATGACGAGGTGCGCCGTCTTATCGTGGCCAAGTCGCTCAAGTGCATTCCACAGCTGATGCAGGAGTTCGAATGGAGAAGTTCGGGAGGCTGCGCCAAGTGCAGACCGGCGCTCAACTACTACATGCTGTCGACGTGGCCCGGAGAATATGAGGACGATCAACAGTCACGCTTCATCAACGAGCGCGTTCACGCCAACATCCAGAAGGATGGTCGGTTCTCAGTCGTGCCGCGTATGTGGGGCGGTCTGACGACGGCAGGAGAGCTGCGCGCGATCGCGGATGTGGTCGACAAGTTCAAGATACCGACAGTCAAGGTCACCGGCGGACAGCGCATCGACATGTTGGGCGTGGCGAAGGAAGATCTGCCTGCAGTCTGGGCCGATCTCAATGCGGCGGGCCTGGTGTCGGGCGCGGCCTATGCCAAGGGCCTGAGAACGGTGAAAACCTGTGTCGGCAAGGAGTGGTGCCGGTTTGGCACGCAGGATTCGACGGGCCTGGGCGTTAAGCTGGAGAAATTTCTGTGGGGCTCGTGGACGCCTGCGAAAGTAAAGCTGGCTGTGTCGGGGTGTCCGAGGAACTGCGCGGAAGCAACGTGCAAGGATGTCGGCATTATCTGTGTCGACAGCGGCTACGAGATCCACTTCGCGGGTGCTGCCGGTCTCGACATCAAGGGCACAGAAGTGCTGTGCCATCTTGCGACACAAGAAGAGGCGATCGAGGTGACCGCGGCGCTGATTCAGCTTTATCGCGAACAGGGCCGCTATCTGGAGCGCATCTACAAATGGGCTAGGCGTGTCGGCAGTGACAGCATCAAGGCACACGTCGTAGAGGACGTCACCAAACGCAAGGCGCTGCTCGATCGGTTCGTGCGGTCGCAGAAATTTGCGCAGATCGACCCATGGGCACAACGCGCGCGCGGCAAGGATGGACACGAGTTCGTGCCGATTCGTGATCTCACCGTTGCGGAGGCGGCCGAATGACCATGATGGAGAAGACGTGGATCGAGATCGGTGCGCTCGAAGACGTGCCAAGGCAGGGCGCGC
This sequence comes from Hyphomicrobiaceae bacterium, assembly GCA_036768475.1. Lineage (GTDB taxonomy): Bacteria > Pseudomonadota > Alphaproteobacteria > Rhizobiales > Hyphomicrobiaceae > JAEUMD01. Next base: position 152,911 of record DAIPMW010000005.1, read on the forward strand.
GTATTGTGAAGACGAGGACCGGTTGCGTCGCTGTCTTTCGCACCGCTGACGATGAGGTGTTCGCGATCGACGACAAATGTCCGCACAAGGGCGGTCCGCTCAGCCAAGGCATCGTTCATGGGACAGCGGTGACATGCCCGCTGCACAACTGGGTGATCAGTCTCGAAAGCGGATCGGCTATGGGTGCGGACGAGGGGCGGGTGAGGACTTATGGCGTGATGGTCAAGAACGGTCGCATCTTTATTGACGGTACGGCTCTGAGCGCCAGAGATGTCGCGTGAGGTTGGCATGTCAGGTGAACGTTGGACAAAGACGACATGCCCCTACTGCGGTGTCGGTTGCGGCGTGCTGGCACGGCCCAAGGCGGACGGAACGGCGGATATCAAAGGCGATCCGGATCACCCGGCGAACTTCGGACGCTTGTGCTCCAAGGGTTCGGCGTTGGGTGAAACGCTCTCCCTTGAGGGGCGCCTGCTGGCTCCGCAGATCGGGGGACGTGCGGCGAGCTGGGATGAAGCACTCGATCTCGTGGCGAACCGTTTCAGGGACACTGTTGCGGATTTCGGTCCCGACAGCGTCGCGATGTACGTGTCGGGCCAGATCCTGACGGAAGACTATTACGTTGCCAACAAGCTGATGAAGGGGTTCATCGGCACGGCCAACATCGATACCAACTCACGCCTTTGCATGGCGTCGTCGGTGGCGGGACACAAGCGGGCATTCGGGTCCGATACCGTGCCCGGAACCTACCGCGATCTGGAGGAGGCGGACCTTGTGGTTCTGGTCGGTTCCAATCTGGCGTGGTGCCACCCGGTGCTATTCCAGCGGTTGGCGGCAGCAAAAGAGGCGCGCGGGGCGCGGATTGTCGTCATTGATCCGCGCCGCACGATGACATGCGAAATTGCGGACCTGCATCTGGCGATCGCTCCGGGGACCGACGTGGCGCTGTTCAATGGACTGTTTGCGTCGCTTGGTTATGCCGGGGCATTCGACAGGGAATATGTCGTCAACCACACGGCTGGTCTCGATGTCGCCTTGGCTGTGGCCGGGCGACTGGAGATCGACGATGTCGCGAAGATCACCGGATTGACGCACGCGGAACTCTACGATTTCTATCAGATGTTCGCCGATACGGAGCGCGTCGTCACGGTCTACAGTCAGGGTGTCAACCAGTCGTCGGCAGGCACCGACAAGGTCAACGCAATCATCAATTGCCATCTGGCGACGGGGCGGATCGGACGCCCAGGGATGGGCCCCTTCTCGGTCACAGGCCAACCCAATGCGATGGGTGGTCGCGAGGCAGGCGGTCTTGCGAATATGCTCGCCGCGCATATGGACATCGAGAACGAAGCGCATCGCGCCATCGTTGCTGATTTCTGGCAGTCGGAGCGGCTACCAGAGTCTCCCGGTCTAAAGGCGGTTGATCTGTTTCGCGCAGTCGCGGCTGGGGAAATCAAGGCGCTGTGGATCGTGGCGACCAATCCGGTCGACAGCCTGCCGGATGCCGATTTCGTGCGTCGGGCGCTCGAGGTCTGTCCGTTCGTTGTCGTGTCGGACGTGGTCGAATGCACGGATACGACAGCCCATGCCGACGTGCTGTTGCCGGCTGCGGCATGGGGCGAGAAGGACGGTACAGTTACCAACTCGGAGCGGCGCATCTCGCGGCAGCGGGCGTTCCTCGATACGCCGGGCGTTGCGCGACCGGACTGGTGGCAGTTCGCCGAGGTGGCGCGCAGGCTGGGTTATGGCGCAGCCTTCGCGTACCACAGCCCACGCGACATCTTCGCGGAATACGCGGCACTTACCGGCTATCGCAATGAAGGTAGGCGCGATCTCGACATTTCGGCCTATGCCGAAATCGATGCGCAGGCCTATGACGTTCTCGCGCCGTTTCAGTGGCCGCAGGCAGGCGGCCATAACCAGACAGTCGGTCAGGATATCGAAGAAAAGCGCTTCTTCGCCGAAGGTGATTTTTTCACTCCTGACCGGCGGGCGCGTTTCGTTTCGACGCCTTATCGACCGGCGGTAATGCAGCCGGAGCGCGCCTATCCTCTTGTTCTCAATACGGGACGCATACGCGACCAGTGGCACACGATGACGCGGACTGCGAAGACGCCGCGATTGCTCAGTCATATCTCGGAGCCGTTCGTCGAGGTGCATCCCGATGATGCATTGGTGCTCGGGATGCAGCCGGCGGCGATTGCGGAAATCTCGAGTCCTCTGGGCAACGTTCTGGCGCGGGTGGCGGTGAGCGAGCAGCAGCGGCGCGGCACTGTGTTCATGCCGATGCACTGGAACGATCAACTGGCACGCCACGCGCGGGTCGGCTCGATCATTGCGGCCAACATGGACCCGGTTTCGGGTCAACCGGAGCTGAAGTTTACGCCGGTGAAGCTAACGCGATTTGCTGCGGCCTGGTTCGGGTTTGCAGTCATGCGGGGTAGGCCGCGCATCGCGCAATTCGATTATGCCGCGCTTGCTCCGACGCGGAACGGCATGCGCATGGAGTTTGCGGACCTCGCTGAACCGGCCTCGTGGCGCGAACTGGCGGAACGGATGCTCGATCCAGAAGAAAACGGCGGTGTCGAGCTCATTGCCTACGAAGACAGGCGTCGGGGAGATTGGCGATTTGCTGCGTTCGAGAAGAACCGTTGTGTCGGGCTCTTCTTTGCGAGCCGCGATCCGGTTGCGGTGTCGCGCTCCTGGGCGGCTGATCAACTGGGTGATGCGCTCGCACCCGAGCAGCGCTTGCGCTTGCTGGCTGGTCGTGCGGGTAACGGCGTTGTCGATCGCGGGCCGATCGTATGCTCGTGCTTCGATGTGGGAGCCAGCGAAATCACGGATGCGGTCGCATCTGGACACTGCCGGAATGTGGCCGAGGTCGGCGCCATCTTGAAGGCTGGCACCAACTGTGGGTCGTGCCGCACAGAAGTAATGCGGATCGTCGCGGCGGCACGCGCCGCGACGTCTCTCGTAGAGGCCTGAGCGTCACGCGTAACGCACTCGCTGGGGTCGAGCACTCACGCGTTCGACGCGTGCCTTTAGAGCGGTTGCTGCGGCCGCATGTCGGCGGGATCGATACCTGCAACTGCAACGGGCTTCTTCATGGCGTCGCGGCGGAACGGCTCGCCGAGTTCCTGGTTGAGGAGGACTTCGATAAACGTCGTCTCCTTGCGCTCCATCTGCGCTTCGACGGCCTGTGCGAGCTTGTCGCGAAGCTCATCCATGGTGCGAACCTGCACGCCCTTGACGCCGCATGCTTCAGCAATCTTGGCGTAGTTGACGTCGAGGTCGAGTTCGGTGCCGACGAAGTTGTCGTCGAACCAAAGCGTCGTATTGCGCTTTTCCGCGCCCCACTGATAGTTGCGGAAAATAATCATGGTGATCGCCGGCCAATGCTCGCGGCCGCAGGCCGTCATCTCATTCATGGAGATGCCGAACGCTCCATCGCCTGCGAAACCGATGACAGGCGTAGCGGCATTGCCGATCTTGGCGCCGACGATCGCGGGGAAGCCGTAGCCGCACGGGCCGAACAAGCCGGGCGACAGGTACTTGCGGCCTAGCTCGAACGTCGGGTAGGCGTTGCCGATGGCGCAGTTGTTGCCGATATCGGAGGAGATAATCGCATCCTTGGGCAACGCGGACTGGATGGCACGCCATGCCATGCGCGGCGACATCTTTTGCGGCTCGCGATTGCGGGCGCGTTCGTTCCACGTGGTGCCGGGATCGTCATCCTCGTGGTCCATCGATGAAAGCTGCTGGAGCCATGCCGACTTGGTGGTGTGGATCAGCGCCTCACGCTCCTTGCGGCCCTTGCTGGCGGCGTCGTCGGGAAGTTGAGCGAGAATCTGCTCGGCCACCGCCTTGGCATCGCCCTGGATGCCGACGGTCACCTTCTTTGTGAGACCGATGCGGTCGCTGTTGATGTCCACCTGGATGAGCTTGGCGTTCTTCGGCCAGTAGTCGATGCCATAGCCGGGCAGCGTCGAGAACGGATTGAGACGGGTGCCGAGCGCTAGCACGACATCGGCCTTGGAGATCAGCTCCATTGCCGCCTTGGAGCCGTTGTAGCCGAGCGGTCCGACCGAAAGCTTGTGAGAGCCGGGGAAGGCGTCGTTGTGCTGATAGTTGCAGCAAACCGGCGCCATGAGCTTCTCGGCGAGCGATGCGGACGCGGGGATCGCGCCTGACAGAACCACGCCGGCGCCGTTGAGAATTACTGGGAACTCGGCGCCAGCGAGAAGCTTTGCGGCATCAGAAATCGCCTGCTGGCCGCCAGGCGAGCGTTCCAGGCGGACGATCTGCGGCAGATCGATGTCGATAACTTGTGTCCAGTAATCGCGCGGGATGTTGATCTGCGCAGGGGCCGAGCCGCGCCAGGCCTTTTCGATGACGCGGTTCAGGACTTCCGCGATGCGGCTGGGGTCGCGCACCTCCTCCTGATAGCAGACCATGTCGGCGAAAAGCCTCATCTGCTCGATTTCCTGAAAGCCGCCCTGACCGATCGTTTTGTTGGCGGCTTGCGGCGTGACGAGCAGCAGCGGCGTGTGGTTCCAGTAGGCGGTTTTTACCGGCGTGACGAAGTTGGTGATGCCGGGGCCGTTCTGAGCAACCATCATCGACATCTTGCCCGTGGAGCGCGTGTAGCCATCGGCCATCATGCCGGCGTTGCATTCGTGCGCGCAGTCCCAGAACGTGATACCGGCCTTGGGAAAGAGGTCCGAGATCGGCATCATCGCCGACCCAATGATGCCGAATGCATGCTCGATGCCGTGCATCTGAAGCACTTTCACGAATGCTTCCTCAGTGGTCATGCGCATGGCTCAGTATTCCTTCTCGTATGTGTGCGTTCGACACAGTGACATTTTCGGGCGGCGTGGCGCACGCCGTGATCGTGGTGGATTTGCAGGTGCTGACGCGCCTCCGCGGAGCCGCGTCAGGCGGCAATGGAGAGACGTTTCAGCATCTGCGGGATCTGGCTCGGGACATCGGCGACGCCGACGCCGGCGCTTTCCAGTGCCCTGCGTTTGGAGGCGTAGTCTCCCTTGCCGCCGGAGACGATTGCGCCGGCATGTCCCATCTTCTTGCCGGGCGGCGACTGGCGACCGGCGATGAAGGCAACGACCGGCTTCTTCATCGTGCGCGCATATTCGGCGGCTTCTTCCTCGGCGCTTCCGCCGATCTCGCCACACAGGACAATCGCGTGCGTTGCCGGATCAGCATCGAGGATGCGAAGGGCGTCTGCGGAATTGGTTCCGATCATGGGATCGCCGCCGACGCCATAAAAGACCGACTGGCCAAGTCCGGCCTGCGCGAGATTGAGGCAGAGGAGCGTGCCGAGGCTGCCCGAGCGCGAGATGACCCCGACGTTGCCCTTCTGGAATACCTTGTCATTGAATGCCGGCATGATTCCGACGAAGCATTCGCCGACGGTAACAAGTCCGGCTGTGTTGGGTCCGACAACACGTGTGCCGTTCGCGCGCGCCGCTACGTGTATCTCCATGACGTCGTGCGAGGGAATATGCTCGGTGAGGCAGACCAGCAGCTTGGCTCCCGCCTCGCAGGCGTCGATGGCTGCCTCCTTCGCCATCATCGGCGGGATGAACATGCATGCTACGTCGAAGGGGGCGGTTTTTGCTGCTTCACGGGCGGTGGCGAAAACCGGAACGCCCAGATGTTGCGTGCCGGCCTTCTTGGGATTGACGCCACCGATAACGTTGGAGCCGTAGGCCTGCATCGCCTCGGTCCAGAACGTGCCCTGCTTGCCGGTGATGCCCTGGATCAAAATGCGGTCGCTCTTGCGCGGAATCATCAGGCGGCCCTCCCATTGGCCGCGGCAACCGCGGCTTTGACTGCGTCGTCCATCAGGTCGAATGGTTCGATGCCGAGCCGTTCCTTGACGATGGCCACGGCTTCATCCGCGCCGGTGCCATGGATGGTGAAGAAAATAGGGATGTCGGGCTTCAGCTCTTTCCAAGCGTTGACGACGCCTTCGGCCATCACGTCGGTGCGGGCGAATGCTCCGCAGAAATTGACGAGCAGGCTCTTGATGTTCGGATTTTCGAGCAGGATCGACAGCGCGGTCTTGGCTTTCGTGTAGGCTTCGCCGCCGATTTCGAGAAAGTTGGATGGGCTGCCACCGTAATGGGCAATGACGTCCATCGTCGTCATCGTCAGACCGGCGCCATTGGCGAGCACACCGACGTTGCCGTCCAGCTCGATGTATTTGAGGCCTGCATCGGCGGCCTTGGCCTCGAGCCTTGTGCGCTTCTCCGGTGCGGCGTTGCGGACGATCTCGGCCTGACGGGGGGCGGAACCGTCATCGACTGTCAGCTTGCAATCGAGGGCGACCACCTTGCCGTCTTTGGTGAGCACGAGCGGATTGATCTCGATGAGTTCGGCATCGAGCTCACGCCATGCGCGGTAAAGCTTGAGCAGGACATCGGTAAGCGCGTCCGCCTGGGCATCGAGGCCAAGGCCGGCGATGGCCTTGCGCGCGGCGTCCTCCGTCAGGCCATTCCCGATCGCAACAGAGATGCGGCGCATCGCATTGGGGTCGCGCTCGGCGACCTCCTCGACATCCATGCCGCCCATCGCAGAGAAAAGCAGCATCGGCCCTTTGGTCGCGGCGTCATCGAGGATGGCGGCGTAAAGCTCGCGTGCAATCGGTGTCTGCGCTTCCACGAGTACTTTTGTCACAGGCCAGCCGCCGATCTCCATGCCAATGATCTTTTCGGCATGCGATCGGGCTTCAGCGGGCGTTGCTGCCAACTTGATACCGCCGGCCTTGCCGCGCTTGCCTGTCGGAACCTGAGCCTTGACGACACAAGGCCCGATAGCTTTTGCGGCCGTTTCTGCCTCCTCGGGCGTGTGCGCGAGGCGGCTTTCGGGAACGGCGATGGCGAACCGTGCAAGCAAAGGCTTGGCGGCGTGCTCCTCGAAATTCATAGCTGGTCTGGTCCTGTCGCTATTTGCCGTAACGCGCCCAGTATGGGCCGAACAGTTCTTCCTCGGAGGGCTTATCCTCGGGGATGGTGGTGACGAGATGGGTGATGTTGATGAAGTTCTTGTAGTTGAGATTGTCGCTCATGGTGTTGCCGGCCCAGGTGCCGCCAGCCATCGAAAGCGTGAAGGGCAGGGAATTATTGAACCCGCCACCGTTGCCGAATGTGTGGGCCTGATTGACGAGAACGCGCACCACGTCGGTGGATTCTGCCAACTGGCGGGCGTGGTTCATATCTTTGGTGTGAATGCCTGCCGAGTGGCCCTTGCCGGTGACATTCAGAATTGCCGCGACGATGCGCTTGGCGTCGTCGAAGTTCCTGGCGCGGTAGAGCGTGAGGATCAAAGAGAGCTTCTCGTCGGCAAGACTGTGCTTGCCACCGACCTTGGCCTCCTCGACCATGAAGAACTTGGCTTTCCTGGCGCCCTCGCGCAGTTTCATTGCTTCGGCAAGAACCGGCGCGTCCTTGGCGATTATGGTGCGGTTGAGCTTGCCGCCGATCCAAAGCGTATTGACGACATTGTTGTGCTCGGTGGCGTCGCAGCGCCAGCCGCCGGCACGTTCAAGTGCTGCGATGGCGTCCTCGTAGACATCATCGAGGATGACGACGGCATTCTCCGACGAGCACGACGTCGAGTTGTCGAAGATCTTGGATGCGCAAATCTTTTCGGCAGCGTCATCGAGGTCGGCTGTGCTGTCGATGATAACCGGAACGTTGCCGGCGCCAACGCCGACCGTCACAGTGCCCGATTGCATCGCTCGACGGACATTGTCCTGAGAGCCGGTGACGACTGCGAGATCGGACTGACGGATCAGCTCCTCGGTCATCGCTTTCGTGACCGGGGGCGGCAGGATCTGCACGAGATCCTCGGGATGACCAGACTTTTTCAACTCCGCGCGCATCAGCTCGACGGTTTTGCGGGTCGTTTCGGCGCCCGCAGGCGATGGTGCGATGATGACGGCGTTGCCGCCTTTCAGAGCCATCATGGCCTTGTTGACGGGCGTCGCAGCAGGGTTCGTCGAGGGGCAGACGGCGGCGACCACGCCAACGGGCTTGCCGTACTTGACGATGCCGCGCGCAGGCTCCTCGGAGATGACGCCGACGGTCTTGGCGCGCAGCAGGTCACGAAGAGTGCCGAAGGTCTTGCGCGTGTTCTTGATGATCTTGGATTCGACATTGCCGAGGCCGGTGTCCTCGACGGCGAGTTCGGCCAGATGGTGGGCGTGCTCGGGCTTGTAAATGGACCAGGCGAGCGCACGGACAGCGTCGTCGACGCGGGCCTGGTCGTGGTTCTCATAGGCCTCCATCGCCGCACGAGCGCGGGCAACCGTCTCGGCAACGATGGTCTGCGGGTCGGAACCGGCCGCGCCGGCGCCCTGGGCGGTCGCTCGAACGGGGCTTGCAGTGGTGGCTGACATCACATTCTCCAATGTTTGTCGTCTGTCGGATCGGTGATTTCGGTATCTCGGTCGTTCGGTTTCTTAGGTGGAGGTAGCTGGCCGCGAACGGTCCCGAAGTCCACCTGCAGGCCAGATCATTTCAAAAAATGGGACATGGCGTCTTATTTTTCATTATTGAGCCGTCATGTCAATTCGAATCTGGAGGACAGCGATCCCCATTCCTCATTTCTCGCTCTCCCGTATCGGCGTAGTGCGGCCAGCACCCGGCAATCGAGCGCGGATAGCAGGGAGGATCGACCACACGACGAATGCTGCGGCGAGCGCCAGGATGGTGCCGCTGATCGGTCTTTGGACGAAGATCAGGAAGTTGTCCTCGTAGTTGGCGAGGGACGTCAGGAAATAGCGCTCAGCGAGCGGTCCCAGGATGACGCCGAGCACGAGCGGCGCCGAAGGGAAATTGGCGCGTTTCATGATGAAGCCCAAAACGCCGAAGAGGAGGCAGACGTAGACGTCGAATATGTTGTTGCGCACGCCGTAGGCGCCGACCACCGACAAGACGATAATGAAGGCGCCAAGTATTGCGGGCGGCACACGCATGAGTGTCGAGAAGCCGCGGGCCACGAGAACAGCCGCGACGATCATGAGCAAATTGGCAACGATCATGCTGACGAAGATCGTGTAGACGAGAGAGGGATCCATTCGGAAAAGGAGCGGCCCAGGATTCACGCCATGAATGAGCATCGCGGCAAGCATGATCGCGGTGGCTGCGCTGCCGGGTATGCCGAGCGTGAGCAGCGGAATCATGGCGGCGCCTGTGGTGGCATTCTTGGCTGCCTCAGGCGCGGCGAGGGCCTGCTCGACGCCGGTGCCGAATTCGTTGCCGCGTCCGGATGCCTGTCGCTCGACACCATATGCGAGGACGGCTCCGACGGTCGCACCCGCTCCAGGGATCATGCCGATCATGGAGCCAAGGCCGGCGCCGCGCAGAATCGAACCCTTGAACCCCCAAAGCTCGCGCCACGTGATCTGCGTGCCGGGTTTGGGCGCGAATGTACGCCTCAAATCGACTTGCTTGACGAGCAGATCGATCACCTCGCCGATTGCAAACAGACCGATCATCACAACGGTAAAGTTGATGCCGCTCTCGATATCCGAAATGCCGAACGTGAAGCGCGGGATTCCGTACAGAGGATCGATGCCCACAGTGCCAATGAGCAATCCAATGAACATCGATAATGCACTCAGAATGGGCATGTCTTTGGCGATGGCGACGACGCTGGCGAGGCCAAGAATCGTCGCAGCGAAGAACTCAGGCTGGTCAAATTTCAGCGCGAAGGCTGCAAATGGCGGGGAGGCCACGGCCAGCAGAACCGCCGATATGAAGCCACCCGTCGCCGAGGCCGTGATGGCGATCCGCAGAGCGCGCGTTGAAAGCCCCTTCATAGTCATCGGGTAGCCATCCCAGCAGGCGGGCAGTGATGCCGGAGTCCCTGGGATGTTGATGAGAATGGAGGAGATGGATCCGCCGAAGACGCCACCTACGTAAATGCCGCCGAGAAAGCACATCGCGGTAACGGGTTCCATCACGTAGGTGAAGGGCAGAGCCATTGCCATCGCGTTGACGAACGAGATGCCGGGAAGCGCGCCGGCGATCGTGCCAACCATGAGGCCGACAACGAGAATTAGGAAGTTGTGTGCCTGAAAAGCGCCGACAACGCCGCCCCAGAAGAGTGATAGGAGATCCATCGCGTCTGCCCTCCTCAATAGATCCTGAGCAGCCGGTAGACCGAGATCGTCCAGCCGTTGAATGGTTCCACGCCGCGGTTGAGCGGCATCTTGGCCAGCGCCACAAACATGTAGAGCAGTACGATCGTGCCCAGGATCGAGACGAGGCCGATGGTCAACCAGGAGCGTATGCGCCCCATGATGCACCAGATGACGATGAAGAGAGCGGTTGCGAGCGCGAAGCCGAGATAGGGAATGGAGAACCCATAGGCGAGTATGACGCCCACGCCTGCCAAGGCGATCGGCTCCAAGCGGTTCTTCTCGATCGCCTCAATCTCCGGGTCTCCGCCGCGCAGTTGAGTTTGGCGCCATTCGATGAACTCGACGATCAGGGTCAATGCCGCAAAGAGTGCGAGTCCGACAATCATGGCCCGCGGCCATCCGCCGGGGCCGACTGCGCTTGGCACCGCATCCAAGGCACCGCCCTTCATCGCAATGTGCGTCCATAAGAACGCACAGAGCGCAAGGATGAAGACCGGGAATATCAGCCGGGCATATCTGCCTTTTGCCGTCATCGGCAGTATCCTTCAATCAATGCGATTTCCGGGCGGCAATCTGGATTGCGCCACCGGAAATCGATTGCGGTTTCGAATGTGGGCTCAGCCACGCAGGGGCGTTGTATGCTGAAGCGTCAGCGCTTGCGGTGCCGCAGATAGCAAAACGTCGGGCGGCGCATGGTTCGCAGCGCCGCCCGCAAGTCGAAACGGATTATTTCTTCTTCGAGGCCGCTTTTTCCTCGGCGGTGGTCGGGAACTTCTCCAGGTAGCCTTTCACCGTGTCATAGAACTTCTTGACGGTCTCTTTCGTCTCTTCAGGCGAGAGCGGCTTTGTGCAGGTGTAGGTCCCCGAACAGAATTCCTTCCATTCAGGAGTTGCCAGAATCTTCGCTGTAGCGGCGCCAAGCGTGGCGATCTTGGCCGGGTCAGTCTTTGCCGAAACGGCAATGGTGCGGAAGTTGGGCAGGTCGTTGATCTCCAGGCCCAGCTCCTTCGACGTGATGACATCCTTGAAGGATTCGTGACGCGACTCATCAAAGACGATGATCGGACGCAAGTCGCCGGATTTCAGGAACTGTGCGACGTCGCCCGGCTCTTCGTAGATCAGGTCGGTGTGGCCGCCGACGGCCGAGGCATAGCGCTCAGCCGGCTTGGCGAACGGCACGTTGACGATCTTGATGCCCTTCGTGGCGAGATACTTCAGCGTGATGTCATCCATCGTGCCGTAGCCCGAGGTGGCGCAGCGCAACTTGCCGGGGTTCGCCTTGGCGAAATCCTCCAGGTCCTTGAAGGTCTTGAACTTGCTGTCCTTGTTGACGAACAGCATCGAGGGAGAACTCTGCATCATGCCGACGAAGGCGAACTGGTCGGGATTGTGGTTGCCGATACCGGCAGCCCAGGCCGAGACCGAAAGAGCGATGAGGGTTGCGACCGAGTGACCGTCGGCGGCATCTGTGAGCAGTCGCGTCAGGCCGGCGTTTCCGGAAGCGCCGGAAATGTTTGCAACCGGCATGGCCACGCCCAGGAGCGGCTCGGCGAGCTGGGCGAATTTGCGCCCCATGAGATCTGCACCGCCGCCTGGGCCAAACGTAACGATCACGTCAATCGGGCGGGAGGGGTATTTGTCCTGGGCCATTGCCGGAGCGGCTAAAAGCGCTCCTGCCATGGCTACGGTCAGAGAAGCCGTCAGCGTACGTCGCGCCGAACACATTGCCATCGTGTGTCACTCCTTGGCTGGGGCGCGGGTGTGTCTCCGACCCTTACGTCCCTGTTTCCTCTTGCGATTGTTCCAAAAGCGCGACGAACTGTTATGCTCAAGAAAAAAAGCCGTCCCGCCGCTGCATCCCCCATTGCATCACTTATAAAATTGGGACACAGTGTCTCATACTCGTCCCATTCCATCTCGATTGTCAACGCCATTCGCATCAACTTCAGAGCAAATGACCGACACCGAGTCGAACAATATGAGAAACTCCTCCCATTCTTGGAGGATCGCATGAGCGACAACACTGCCGATACCACGGCCCTGCATCAGGACCGTATGTCGGCCCTGGAGAAGTCGGTGCTGGTGATCGAGGCCGTTGTCGATCACCCTCAGCCGGTCAGTCTTCCGGAATTGACGTTGCGGCTCGGTATGCCGCGGCAAACCATTCATCGCGTGCTGCAGCAGCTGACCTCGCTTGCACTCATCACGCGCATCGCCGCCAACGACCGTTACACCGTCGGGCCGCGCCTCTCCACTCTTGCGTTCGGCACGCTGCGTTCGCGGAATCAGACCACGCCGGTCCGGGCGATCCTGTCCGACCTGGTCGCGGAAACCGGAGAAACCTGTAACATCGGCGTGCTCGACGATTTCGACTTCATCTACATCGAGCGCATCGAATGCCAATGGTCGTTGCGTGTTCATCTCGCGGCGGGCTCGCGGGTGCGCGCGCACAGTACATCTGGCGGCAAGGTGATGCTGGCCTACATGGATCCTGGCCAGCGCCGGAAGCTATTGAAGGCGCACAAACTCGAATCCTTCACAGCCACCACCATCACCACGGTTGCAATGCTGGAGAAGCAGCTCGACGAGATTCGCGCCCAAGGCTATGCGGTCAACGATCGCGAGCAGAACGTGGGCATCGTCGGCGTGGCGGTGCCGATACTCGACGCCCAAGGTACGGCGCTGGCGGCTTTGGCGCTGCATGGCCCGGACTCGCGCATTTCGAAAGAGTCTGCAGTGGGATTCGTTCCGCAATTGCAGACGGCGGCCAAGAATATCGCGATGGCCTGGTCATACTGACGGCGCGCGTGGTCTGCGTCTCACGTCTTTGTTGAGAGCTTTCGCGCCTTCGCGAGACGCCCAGATAACTCCATTTCAGATGATCTGGCTGCAGTGGTTTGAGCCGGATGTGGCTTTGCCATGCTCGACCGCGGTCGTGAATGATCACACCCGCATTGCTTCAATTCAACGAAAGGGCGGCATCTGCAGTTTAACAAAAGTCAAATGCGCCGTTGCGCCGCACCACTATAGTCGAACGGCAGCTTCGGGAGCATTACTCGTGAAGAGCGATGCAATGCCACACATCGGGGGTCTGGCCCTTTTCAAGGGAGTGAGCGCGGATACGCGGCACAAACTGCTGAGTAGCTCCACGTCCGAGATCGTTCGGCCTGATACGGTCATCGTGTCAGAGGGCGACCACCTCAATCACCTTCATTTCGTCCTCGATGGTGTCGTCGAGTTATCGGCGAGTACAAGTGAAAGTCGCACTGTCATCTCGTTGCTGCTCGCCGGAGACTGTTTCATTCTATCGGCGGTGGTCAAGGATGCTGTCGCGCTGATGTCGGCCAGATCGCTTGGACAGGTCGAACTCGTACATGTTCCCGCCGTTCTGTTCCGGCGTTGCATGCGGCGTGACCCCAAACTTCTGCACAATGTTTCGGTCGCGTTGGGTGGCGGCTATCGGAACATGGTGAGATATCTTCGCGACCACAAGTTGCGGTCGGCGGAACAGCGTCTGGCGGCCTATTTGGTGCGTCTCATCAAGGCGCATGGCGGTGCGTTCGAGATCACGCTGCCGTTGCGCAAGCATGTCATTGCGTCGTTTCTCGGAATGAAGCCGGAGAGCCTTTCGCGTGCATTCGCAGGGCTTCAGGCATTGGGTGTGTCGGTTGACGGCGATCGTGTCAGCGTCAACGATCCTATGGCGCTTGAGCGGTTCGCGAATATCGACAGGAGACTCGACGAGTCGGATGCGTGAGCGCGGTGGTGGGTAGTGCCCGCTCACAGGCTGGCGCGTTTCAAGACCCAAGCAATGCTCCTGCGTCGGCGGCCGTACTGTTGTCCAGGCGGACCCAGTGAAGATGCATCTTGCCCGCATTTGCCGAATGAGGCAGTAGCGCCGCGTTTCATGATTTCCCTTCTCAGGCAACAGTCACGTTCGAGAGGGCGGGGCGGCGATCAATGCCAGTGGCTCGAGTGCAGAGGCTACCGAGCCTCACGCAGCAAGAGAACGAGCCGATTCACTGCAGAAAAAGCCAGTGAGCGTCTTTTTCGATGCGGTTTCGTGCGTTAGTCTTGCCTGCTGCAATCAAACACTCCCCACAACAGCATGGAGACCGGTGTGGACGATCAAATGCCGATCCTCTTGGCCATTGCCATTCTGGCACTGACCGCTGTGGCCTCGGGTCTCGTTCTCAACGCTCTCCGACAACCTCCGCTGGTCGGCTATATCCTTGCCGGCGTGGTGCTGGGGCCTTCCGGTTTCGGGTTCCTGCCGCAGATCGAAGAAGTACCGCTGATTGCCCATTTCGGCGTGCTATTCCTGCTGTTCGTGATCGGCATGGAGATAAGCCTGCGGTCATTCATCGCCGATTTGAAGCCAGCGCTGGTGCTCACGCTCGCTACACTCGTCATAGCGTTCGCTGCGATGATGGCGTTCGGCGCGGTGCTGGGCTGGCGGGTCGAACAGGCGCTGCTTCTGGCGTTCGTCGTGTCGACGTCGTCGACGGCGGTTGTCTTGAAGGTGCTCGAGGATCTCGGGCAGTCGCGCAGCCATCTCGGGCGGATCGTGATCGCGACGACGATCGCCCAGGACGTTGCCATCGTGCCGATGCTGATCGTAGCCAGCGGGTTTCGGGCGGACGGGATGCTCCAGACATCGACGCTGGTGACGGTGCCGATCGCCATCGGCGGACTTGCCGTGATGATTGCGGTGCTGGGGTCGCGCGGCAAGATCACGTTCCCGTTCCAGGAACGAATCCTGGGGCGAGTGGAGATCGTCACCCTCGTTGCCCTGCTCTTATGCTGCGCAGCTGCGGTGCTATCGGGCATTGCGGGTATGTCGGCTGCCTATGGTGCGTTCCTGGCCGGCTTGTTCATGGGGCGCACGACGTTGCGTGCAGAGGCGATCGCGGCGATGCAGCCGATCCAGAGTGTTCTGATGGTCATGTTCTTTGTGACCATTGGGCTGATGCTCGACGTCGGGTTCATTTTCTCGAACGCACTTCTCGTCGCGGTGTTCGTTCTGGCAGCGTTGATTGGAAAGTCGGCCGTCAACGTGATTGTCCTGCGGCTCGTCGGTCTGCCCTCGACAACCGCATTCCAGGCCGGCCTCATACTCGGCCAGATCGGCGAGTTCGCCTTCGTGCTGGCCGCCGCGGGGCTTGCCACCCAGGTCTTGGATCCGGTCGGCTACAAACTCGCCATCTCCGTGATCGTTCTGTCGCTGCTGCTCAGTCCGATGTGGACCTACGCCGTGCAACGCGTGCAGGAGCGTACGCAAGGGGGAATCAAAAGCCTCCGATTGGCGCTGTTTCGCCCCACGAGCTTTGCGGAGGCTCGGGCAACCGCCGATGCCGAGCAGCAGTCGCGCGGGGCCGATGGCGGGGCGGGGCATCAGTCCGCTGAGCCGGGGCCGCGTGCGTCCGTCTGAAGTTCGAGGCAGCGTCGCTCGGAACGGATAGGGCTCTGGAAACACCATAAGCCAAAGATTTGGCAACTGCGATTGCGGCGCGCCCGCGTGAAACTTTGCGTTTCATCCTCTGCGCACTATCGAAATAAGGTGGCGCGTCTCGACATACGAGTCTTCCAAATCGATTGATCTGTCTGCGAGAGAGAACTAAACAGCATCTATTCTGTATTCGAATTTTCGGCGGGCACAAAACGATGATCGACCCGGATAAGCGATATCTGCTTGCAAGGCCGCGCGGCGGTCTGAATGACACCCTCGTGCAGCTCGACATGGTGAGGCGCTATGCGGGGAAAATGGGTCGCGTTCTGATTTTGGATATGTCGAGATCGGGTCTGCACTGTGCTTACGACGACCTGTTCACGGTGTGTGAGGGGTTTGGATGCGAGGTTATTCCCTGGAGCCCGGAGTTGGGCAAAGTACTCGACACACTGACCAGCGTGCGCCCTGCTGTACTGGCCGGCCGCGGATCCAGTTACCTTAGTGAGTACCGTAAGGACACGAGACGTTTCCATGATTGCGCAACAGGCACGGAGCTGCGGTTCGATCTCGAAGCCGACCACCCGGAACAACTCCTGGTTTACGAGCAGTGCGGCGGCGGTCTGAGAGGAATCGAAGTGCTCGGTCACCTCGCCTTTACCAGAGATATCGCGAATGAAATCGCTACACGTCTTCTGGCACTCGGACCTGATTATGACGCGATCCATATCCGCCATTCCGATTACAGGACGGATTACCAGGCCTTTCTCAGAAAGGCCGCACCGCTCTTCGCAGGGCGGCGTTTGCTGGTCTGCTCGGACAACGCGCAGGTCAAGGCGGAAGCAGAAGCGTGTCTGGCAGGAAACGTCGAGGTCGTCAGCATTGCGGACATCCCCGATACCAGTGGCGTTCCACTACACGTGACGGAGGACATCGACAGGGCAGCCGCCAACGTCGACCTCCTGGCGGAACTCGTTGCGATGACGAGAGCTAAACGATTTGTCTTCACCCAGCTCTCCAAAGAAGGAAACTTTTTTGGGAAGTTCTCAGGCTTCGCGATGTTGGCCGAGGCACTGCGCGTCGTCCCAGATACGGTGACGGGGCTTTTTGCAAACGCCGACAGAAGCCTGACCGAAGAGCTGTTCAGGAGCGATCGTCGAGCCTCAACGCGGGGATCACTCCGGCATGCTATCACGCGGCGCCTGGCTGCGCTCGACGAGTTCCGGTGGAACTACGACGCGCGCAAACGGGCGCGCCGCATACGCCGACGGAGCCGCAACGGCACGCTGTCCGTGTGATGCTGCTCGTCAAGACTGCAACATCGCGAAGTTCAAGTGCCCTGTTGCAATGTTGGCCAATGGCCAAAGTCGATGTCTGCACAGGACAGGTCGAGTTTCGACAAGCCTTCTTCCAGGTGATCACCCAGAAGCGGCGTGCCCAATAGATATTGTGCGGTATTCTTGTTGTGGGCCCGTTCCGCTTCCGCCCTGAGATTTTCCCAATCGCTTGCCTCACCATCGCCGCGGCCAAGCCACATCAGCGCGACAAGCTCTATTTGCTCATCGTCGTTCATTGAATCGATGAATGTCCTGATCTCCTCACCAATGGGGTCGTCCGCGTGTTCCTCGAGCACATCGACCATGTTGTCATCGGACGGATTGGAGCCGGAATCCTCATCGGCTGTTACGTCTTTGACGTCGAACTCATGGGCCTTAAGCACGATCCAGCAGATCTTTTCGAGACTGGTCTGCAAGCTTGGATTCTCGTCGTCTGACACGATTGTGCTCCACTCTGAATTGCTGGCTGCCAAGGCATTCTAAATTTGAATTCAAGCATGACTCTGCGGAAGGGTCGTTGCGCGCCATCAATTATCCTGGTTCTGCCTGCGCAGGTGAGCTTTGGCCTGTTCAAGGACGCGCTTGCGCTCATCTGGAAGCTTCTTGCCCGCGCGATTGATGTAAAAGTTGAGCATCGACATTGCCGACTGCAAGCCTGTCCCCTTGCGACGAGGACTGATTTCGGCTGAGCGCAGAAGGGAGCGCGCGATCTCACCGACGAGGCAGGCGATGGGCATGAGAAGAGCCTTCAAGTCCATGCAAGATGATGCAATGACGATATCGTCGGGCTGTTTCAGATGCCCAATCGTGCCGGCAATGGCGCGTGCTGTAGCTGGCGAGAGATCAGGCAGCAGGTTGACGCCCGCCCGTTTTGGCAGCGCCCTCCAGTCCGCTGGAATGCCGCTATCGCGGCAACCGAACGCGAGTATGATGAGGCGACCGCGTTCCGCCATAGGAATGACAAGGGGAGCGGATGCGTCCTGCAGTTTGCGTCCTGCTCCCGCCACCGCAATGCCAGCCGCGCGCAAGGCTTCGAGCGTGTCCTCAAGCCCGTCCGTGCCCCAATCCAGGACATGATTGTTGGCGAGCGTGCATGCTCTGATACCTGCTGCAGCGAGCACGCCGGTGTTGGCGGGATGCATGCTATAGTTGATACCCTTCGGCGCCGGCGTGCCGCGGGCCGTAATCGCCGTCTCGAGATTGACGAGGGAAAGAACAGGACGGCGACGCTCGATTTCGGCCACCGCGTCTCCCCAGATATATGCGTCAGAAGCCGGCCGTGGGATCGGCCCGTTCGCACGCTCTGCAAGGGCGACGTACTCCAAAGCCGACTTTGCATATTTCTCGTGAAGTGTTGGATCTCCGGGGTGGGGCAGAATTTGATCGACGCCGCGACCCGTCATTACGTCACCGGTCAGCAGCAAGATCACGAGCGAATGTGAATGCAGTTCGGTGCTTTCTGTCATGTTCTAACCGTCCTGATCGCTGTACCTTGGGCATTGAGCTTCATGAAGCAGCCGGGCTGCTCTGCTCCCTCGAAGGCCCCGGGTGCGCGCGAGCGGCGGTGCCTTGTCATCATGGCGCGTTCAGAGTTTTCAGGTACGCAATGATCCTCTTGCGCACGGCCGCGTCACCAACAGGTGGAAAGATCATTGTTGTGCTCGGTGAGACCGATGCGGGGTCGGCAATGAAGCGATCGAGTGTTGCCTCGTTCCAGATGAGACCGGTAAGCCCTCCCGAATAGTTGCGATAGCCTGGGTTCTCGCCTCCTCTGGAGTTAAAGATGCCATACATGGTCGGCCCCAGACGATTGTCTCCCTTCTTCGTGGAATGGCAGTTGCGGCAGTGGCTGTTAAACTCGGTCTTACCGATTTCCTCTTGCGACATGGCAGCCGGAACCTGCAACACACAAGAGCCAATCAGAGCAAGAACGGCAATGGCAAGTTGAAACCAGGGCATCGGTTGGCCTCCTCGGAAGATACCGCTCAGTACGTCCCATGAGTGAACGCGGGGAGATGCCGTTAGGCCGCGTTACAGACAGACTCACTACGACAGTTCCCAGCCATATTCGCGCTCGGCCGGAGGACGGCATATTATGACGTTGCACACCAGTTGAGACCGTCGCGCTCATGCAAAATGACAGTGATCAGCAGACCGAGGAGCAGTCTGCTGCGGCAAGATCGCGCTGCCCATCCTGAAGCGTTGACAGGGCGCCATTGACGCGCGAAAAAGATAGTGAGTGATTACTATCTATTTTGGAGCCTGGCTGTGCACGCAAGAACCCTTCCAGCAGAGGAGCGGCGCGCGCGCACCGTCGAGACGGTTGTAACGTTGGCGGGTCGGCAGAACCCCAGCGAGATCACAACGGCGGCCATCGCCGAGCACATGAGCGTAACTCAAGGTGCGCTGTTCCGACATTTTCCGAGCAAAGACGCGATCTGGCAAGCCGTCATGCAGTGGGTTGCCGACCGGCTTCTCGATCGCATCGATCGCGCCTCGGCGGCATCGGCCACACCTGTCGAGGCCCTGCGCGCTATGTTCACGAGCCATCTGGAGTTTGTGATCGAGCATCCCGGTGTGCCGCGCATGATGTTCGGCGAGCTGCAGCACGCCCGTGCAACACCAGCAAAGAAGGTAGCGCGAACCTTGATGCGCAGCTACGCAGAGCGGTTATCGGTCCGCTTGGAGGATGCGAAGACAGCCGGCGCGATTTCTCCTGACACCGACAGTCGCGCTGCGGCAATCCTGTTCATCGGGACCATACAGGGCCTCGTCATGCAATCGATGATCTCGGGTGACTTGAAGTCTGCGCGTGATCATGCCGACGCGGTGTTCTCAATCTATCTGCGCGGTCTGGGGCTGCAGGAGCGGGGGCGGCGACATCCGGGCGCGCGCCGGTCCGGCCGGGCGTGAGGGAAGTAGCGCTAGAGAGAGTCCTGCCCGATCACAGTTCTTTTTGACCAGTTCATTTCGAGGCTGCGGAAAACGGGATTTCAAGGCGATGGCCGATAACAAGACCGAGTCGTTGCGCGGCGTTCGCCGCACCGTGAAGAAATCATGGCTGCGCAAGCCGGTCGTGCGATATGCGCTTGCTGCGCTCTCTGCCGCTGGCGCCATCTGGCTTGCCGTGACGATCGCCACCAACCGCCCGATTGCGGTCGAGGTGGCAGCGCCTGCCGGCAATGTTGCCGTTCGCGTCTTCGGGCTAGGCACGGTCGAAGCGCGTGTGCTGTCGAAGATCGGCTTCGAGGTCGGCGCGACGCTCGCCGAACTCAATGTCGATCACGGCGATCGCGTGACCAAGGGGCAGGTGTTGGCGCGTCTGTCCACCGGCGAGCAGGAGGCGACGGTGGCCAAGGCACGTGCCGCGCTCGCGATCGCTCGGGTCAATATCCAGCGCGCGGCAGCCAACGTTGAGAAGGCCGAGGCTGTCCTTGCGCAGAAGCGGGAGGCCAACAGGCGCAAGCAGGCGTTGGCCGGACGTGACATCGTCTCGCAGCAGGCGGCCGAGGAAGCCCTTCGCGACGAAGCGGTGGCCACGGCCGACGTGTCGGTCGCGAAGAGTGAGGCTGAGAGTGCCAAGGCGCAGCTGATGGATGCCGAGGCCCAGCTTCGCTTCGAGGAAACGATGCTGACCCATCGCACGCTGCGGGCGCCCTATGATGGCTTGATCATCGAGCGGCACAAGGAGGCCGGAACAGTCATAAAGGCCGGCGATCCGATTTTCACGGTGATCGCCAAGGACAGCTACTGGGGCCTTGCCTACGTTGATGAGTCGCGCGCCGGTTTCATCAAGGAGGGCCAGAAGGTCGAAGCCCGGTTGCGGTCGCGCCCGCTGGATAGCTTTACCGGCGAGGTTGTCCGTATCGGGCTCGAAAGTGATCGGGTGAGCGAGGAGCGGCGCGTTTTCGTTCGTGGTGATAATCCGCCCTCGCGCGTTCATCTTGGCGAGCAGGCAGAATTCTGGATCACGGTTGCCAGCCTCGATCAGGCACTGCTGGTGCCGGAAGCCGCGGTTCATGGGTATGATGGTCGACAGGGAACCGTGTGGACGGTCGAGGAGGGTCACCTCAATCGGCGGGTCGTACAGTTCCGCCACCGCACCGAAGATTCCCGGCTCGAGATCATTTCCAAGCTGCCTGAAAAGGTGCAAGTGGTCAGCGCCCTTGGATCGGGCTTCAAGGAGGGTCGATCGGTTCGGGTCAAGGCAGGACAGGCGTCGCCGCCATCTCCGGCTCAGCCGGCCGGGCCAGCCGCGGAGATGGCGAAATGAACCTCGCTTATCGCGACATCCGCCACAATCTGTTCCGGTTCCTGCTGACGTGCGTGGGCCTTGGCCTGCTGCTCGGCGTCGTGCTTGCGATGATCGGAATCTACAAAGGGCTGGTCGTGGATGCCCTGACCATTGCCCGCTCGCCCGCCGTCGATGTCTGGGTTGTCGAAGCCAACACGCGCGGACCCTTCGCAGAAGCGTCTCGCATTCCCGGCGACACGCGCGAGGCCATCGCGCGCATCGGCGGTGTCGCATCCGCGGGCAGCGTCACCTACCAGACCGTCGAAACCGAGCATGCCGGGCAGAAGCTCCGCCTTTACGTTATCGGTTATGAGTTGTCTCGCCCGGGCGGACCACCGGAGATCGTGGCGGGCCGTCATATCGGCCGCGGCCACTATGAGATCGTTGCAGACCGATCGACCGGCCTCGCTCTCGGCGCACGCGTGAGGCTCGGACGCCACATTTTCGAAGTCGTCGGCCTCACGCAGTATCAGGTGGCCTCGGGTGGCGATCCAGCGGTGTTCATGACGCTTGCCGATGCACAGAAGCTGCAGTTCGATCTCGCACCTCCCGCGGCGCGTGTCGAGATAGCGCGCGGGTCGAGCGGCAGCAGCCGCGATACCGTCAATGCTGTGGTCGCCCGCCTGCAGGGCGATGCGTCTGCAGGCGCAGTCGCCGAGGCAATTCGTCGCTGGAAGCATCTGTCGGCCATTACGCAGAATGCGCAGGAACTGATCCTGACGCAATCTCTCGTTGATCGCGCACGTCGCCAGATCGGCCTGTTCACAACGCTGCTGCTGATCGTCTCGGCCGTGATCATCGCGCTCATCATCTATACGATGACCATGGAGAAGCTGAAGCAGATCGCCACGCTGAAGCTGATCGGGGCACCCGATCGCACAATCATCGCCATGATCGTCCAGCAGGCCCTTGCACTCGGACTCATCGGTTTCACGATCGGCGCAACGCTGATAGTAAACATCAAGGATTACTTTCCTCGCCGCGTGGTTCTTGAAGCCGGCAATGTCACAATCCTCGGTCTCATCGTCTTCGCGGTCTGCCTTGTGTCGAGCGGGCTTGGCGTGCGCGCAGCGCTGAAGGTCGATCCGGCTACAGCACTCGGGGGCTGACATGGACGCCGCATCAACCTCTCCGCCACTCGTGCGGGTCGATCGCGTGTCCAAGCATTTTGGCGAGGGCGATGCGCGCGTCGATGCGCTGATTGACGTATCGGTTACGGTCTATCCCGGGCAAGTGGTCGCGCTTCTGGGACCGTCGGGATCGGGCAAGACAACGTTGCTCAACGTCATCGGCTGCATCCTCGATCCTTCCGCCGGAGTCATGGAGCTCGATGGCGAACTGGTGCTCGACGACGGGCAATGGCTGCGAGCAGACCTGCGCCGGCTGAGGCTCGACAAGATCGGCTTCATTTTCCAGTTCCACAACCTCATCCCGTTCCTCGACGTCACCGACAACGTGGCGCTTGTGCTCCAGCTGGCCGGAGTGGACGCGGCGGAGGGCCGCTCCCGCGCGCTGGAGCTGTTGGACTATCTGGAAGTCGCCCATCGCGGTTCTGCAATGCCGGCAAAGCTCTCCGGTGGCGAGGCGCAGCGCGTCGCGATTGCCCGCGCGCTCGCGAACAAGCCGCGGATCATACTGGCCGACGAGCCGACAGCAGCACTCGATTCAAAGCGCGCGGGGATCGTCATGGATCTGTTGCGCAAGGTCGCTGTCGAACAGCAGGCGGCGATCATCGCCGTCACCCACGACGAAAAGATCTTCGACCGCTTCGATCATATCTTCCATCTTCGCGACGGCCGTCTCGACAACGAAAGTTGAGAGCGCAGTTATTCAAGACTGCTTACATGGAGTTTGGATGGCCGCTCCTGTGGAGCCTTTCAGACGCCGGCCCGGCATATCCTCACAGTAGACGGTTCATCCCTGCGTGTGCGGGGAACGCGCCAGCACTGTAATGCCGAGTCCAGCTATATCCTGCTCCTTCCACGGGTCGTGGATAGATCTTCCCAAAACTGGAAGGTCAAGAGCGTTTTTCTGGTTCACGTCTCGACCGACGCATGTTCCCGCGACGGAGATTACGCATGCGTTACGCATCCTTAATGGGACTCGGAGATTTTTTCGCGTCAACATGCACACGTGATCGTTGGTAGCGCCTATATTCGCTCTGTTTGACAATCCGCGTCAGTTATAGGGACCGGTTGCAACCGTGCCTGGACACCGCAATACTTTACGAATTTTTCTAGCACTCATCGCTGCACTCCTGGCGGCATGGCCGGGCACAGCGAACGCGCATATGGGCGTTCGCCATGAAGTTTTGCCAGCTATCAATGCACGACAGATGAGCGCGCGTCTGCTCTTTCCGAGCACGTTTGTGGAGACGACGTCGCTCACCCAAGATGTCCAGGCACTGGCCGTGCCAAAACGCGCAGTTAGCAAAGGGGCGATTGACTTGCGTTCTGGTCAAGTCGTTGTGACGGCGTCGCCCGCAGATACGTCGTCGTGCCATGTCTGCTGCACGGACGACAATTGTGCCGGCTGCGCGGACTGCTGTTGGTCCACTGAATGTATGACGAGTTGCTCAGTTTGTCATAACGGTGTTGCAACGGCTTTTATCGGCATGTCCATGCTTCAGTTGGGTAAGCGGAGCCTTTACCAGCTCGATCATGAACTGGTCGGATTTACACATCCGCCCGAGCCGGAACCGCCGCGCTCGTGAATTTTCACGCGGCGTATTAGCTCTTCTGAAGCAATCCTCATCGAACTCATTTTCTGACTGCAGCAGGCTGTCTCGTTCTTTTCGGTATTCCAACCATACTGCGAGTACGTTGCTATTCAATGGCCAGTCCTGCGCCGTCTCTGCAACTGGAGATACATTATGAACACCACGAAATCACTCGTAACCGCAGCGCTCGTTGCCAGTCTGAGCTTCAGTGCCACGGCCTTAGCCCAACAGGACCACGACGCGCACCATCCAGGTGGCGCGCCCAGTACATCGCAACCTGACCAGCCGATGCCTAAGAAGGAAGACACGAAGCCGTCTGAGATGCCCTCCGGCGGAATGATGGGAGACGGCATGATGGGCAAGGGAATGATGCAAGGCGGAATGATGGGCGGCGGAATGATGGGCGGCGGCATGATGCGCCAAGGCATGATGGGCCCCATGATGCAAGGCGGCATGATGGGGCGCGATTGCCCGATGATGGGCATGGCCATGGGTGAAGGTGGCGGTTCCACTCATGCTGCCGGACGCATCGCATTTCTCAAGGCTGAACTCGGTATTACCGAAAAGCAGACAGCGGCCTTCGAAGCCTACGCTGAAGCGCTGAAGAAGAACATGGAAAGCATGAAGGCTATGCGAGCCGGCATGATGTCGAACATGAAATCTGGCGCGGCTGGCGAACGTCTCGATGGGCGTATCAAGGCAATGGAAGGGCGCCTCGCGAGCCTCAAAGAGGTAAAGCCTGCTCTCGACACGTTCTACGCAACATTGAGCGATGAGCAGAAGAAGAAGGCAGACGAAATGCTCGCAGGCATGGGTTGCATGATGTAACCCGCCGCGCACTGAGCGGGACCGCGAAATCTTCATCCGAATTTGTGTGTCCCGCTCACCAAGCCCGTTTTGGGAACCTTTGCTCGAACAATCGCAAATCGGCACGCTTGGCGGACAACTGAAGATCGTCGTTGAGAGTATGAGGAATGGCCGCTGTACCGTCGCCGGCCGACTCGGCGCAAAAAGTTCCGACACTATGCGGCCTGAGCGCAACAACCTGGTGCAGCGGGCGGCATTCCGGTTCTTGTCACTTGTGTGCCGGCGCGGGCTTCTCTTAAATTGATAAATTGACACAGATTCGAGTCATGATGATTTCGGCCGACGAATACTTATTCGGCAATGGGGATCATAATTGTACGAGATGATTGGACGCGCTTACAGCCTTGCCTCGACCTTGCTCGTCGCCTTTTTCATTCTGGCGATGACGGGAGCCTACGTTTCGCAGGCGAGCGCTCATTCCGGTCATCACCACCCAGCAATTGCGAAAGATTCCATTCAGCGGTCGGATGCGGCACGAAACCCGCATCGTTTGCCGGAAACAGGCAGCCTTTTGAATGCCGGGCGAGCGTCGGTATACGTTGAAGATCTATCGAGCATCGAGAGTTGCCAGGGTCTTAGGTGTCCGGCAGGCAGTGTTCATCTGTGCGCGGGCGGTTGCTGCTGTTCATCCGTTTGTCAAGGCGGCACGGCCTTGCTCAGCCCGGCACTTGGATCCACCGCGCCGACCGCATTTGACAAAAGTGGCGCTTGGCCGGTCGAGATTGATAGGCCACTGAGCGTGGTGTTCC
Source organism: Hyphomicrobiaceae bacterium (assembly GCA_036768475.1). Taxonomy (GTDB): domain Bacteria; phylum Pseudomonadota; class Alphaproteobacteria; order Rhizobiales; family Hyphomicrobiaceae; genus JAEUMD01. The sequence continues at coordinate 178,494 of DAIPMW010000005.1, forward strand.
GGTTGGATCGTCCCCCCAAGGTGTGAGGCCTCATTCCCCATTTCCTCAAACGGATTTGCGGTCGAGGAATGTGCGCTTCGCGACGTAATTATCTGCAACCTGGGCGTTACGCGTCAGTTGCGGGGTACCTTTTGTAACAGGTGCTTCGCTTGAGCGCCTCTATCGAATTTGTCGGAAAGGTTTGTGCCATGAGGACCCGATTTCTGGGTGTGGTGCTTTGCACCGCATTCCTATTGTCGGCATGCAGGGAAACGCTGGAACCGATTGGAGCTGGCCCTGACCCGACCGATGCCTTCGTGCCGGTTCGAGAACGCGGCTACACATCGGTCACGGGCGATGCCCGCAGCTACACGATCGTGACACCCCGGCCATGGGGCGAGAGCAACGAAGAGGTTGCGCCGAAATCGAAATGACAGCACGCGCCGTAGTGATGGGGGGCGTCTTGGCGGGTGGCTGATTGGGGGATGCGATGCAAAACGGAAATGTGGCCGCGACCAGGGGGGCGCGCTTGGCTAAGAAGGTCCGCACGGTAATGATTATTGCTCTCATGGCTGGCTTTGGCGGCTGCGCGCGTTTTTCACCTGATCAAGGCATGGGCGCGGTGCAGCATATGGCGACGGCCTCGCTCGGCAAGGACGTCGTCAAAATTCGCAACGACGAGGACGCCGAGGATGTTCGTGCGCGCGTCAAGGCGCTGCTGAGAAAGCCGCTGACAGCAAATGCTGCAGTCCAGATCGCTCTCATCAACAACAGAGGCTTGCAGGCAGCCCTCTACGAACTCGGTGTATCCGAAGCGCAGATGGTTGAGGCATCGCTTCCACCGAGCCCCACTCTGTCGCTCTCGCGCATGGTTGTCCCGGGAGCCGTACTTGAGATCGAGCGGCAAATTCTGCAAAACATCCTCGGGCTTCTCACATTACCGCGGCGCCGCGAGATCGCCGAGGATCGCTTCGAGCAGGCCAAGCTTCGGGCCGCGGAGGCCGTCCTCCGTCTCGCCGCGGACACGCGACGCGCTTACTACAATGCTGTGGCCGCCGGTCAGATCGTAATCTTCCTCAAGCGCGCGCAGCTTGCGGCCGAATCCCTCTCGGATCTCGCCAAGCAGCTCGGCGAGAGCGGTGCCATGGGCAAGCTAAGCCAGGCGCGCCAGCACGCATTCTATGTGGAGGTAACGCGCCAGGTCGCCGTCGCTCGCCTGAAACATCGCAGCGAGAGGGATCGCCTCGCGCGGCTGATGGGGCTCTGGGGCTCTGATCTCGCCTTCAAGCTGCCCGATGCCCTGCCCAACATGCCCCGCCACCCGCGGCGGCTTGAAGCCGTCGAGAAAGATGCGGTGGCCAGCCGGATCGACCTGCGGATCGCGCGCGCAGAGCTGGAGATCCTCGCGAAGTCCTATGGGCTGGCGCGCGCGACACGGTTCATTAACGTCCTTGAGCTCAGGGGCATCTCGAAGACCGAGTGGCGCCGCATCATCGAAACCGACTACGAGCTCACGGGCGGCGCTCCGCCGACACTGATCAAGACATCGACACCCGCGACCGAAAAGGAGAGCTGGCGTGGCGTCGAACTCGAGTTTCAGATTCCGATCTACGATTTCGGCGAGGCGCGCACGCGCGGTGCGCGTGAATCCTATCTCATGGCCGCAAATAAACTCGCCGACCTTGCGATCAACGTTCGAGGCCAGGCACGCGAAGCCTATCAAGGCTATCGCGGCGCCTACGATATCGCCGGTATCTATTCCAGTAAGCTCTTGCCGCTGCGTAACCTGATCTCGGAGGAGATGCTGCTGCAGTATAATGGCATGTTGGCTGATCTGTTCGAACTGATCCAGGATTCGCGTGCGCGCATACAGAGTAACGTCGAGGCCATAGGCGCCGAACGCGATTTCTGGATCGCGGCGGTTGATCTCGATGCCGCAATTCTGGGAGGCGGTGGTGCACCGGTAGACGTCGGCAGCGCTGCGGCGAGCGGTATGGCCGCCGACGGCGGCGCGGGTCACTAGCCATAAAACCCAAGACCAAGCCGTCCGAAGCAATGATGACACGCAAGGAGTAGAAAGATGGAACTTTCGCGCCGGCGATTCATTGAAGGAACAGGTGTCCTCGCCACAGCCGTCGCGGCCACCGCGGTAAGCGGGCGTGCGGCCCATGCGGCATTGCCCGAGGCGCCGATTCAGAAGTCGCCATCCATGCAGCCGCCGTTCATTCCGAATGGTGGCCCGGATTACAACCCCGTCGTCACACTCAACGGCTGGACGCTGCCGTGGCGCATGAAGGATGGATGGAAGGAGTTTCATTTGGTGGCTGAGCCCGTGGAGCGCGAGATGGCGCCGGGCATGAAGGCTTATTTGTGGGGCTACAACGGCCAGTCGCCTGGCCCGACAATCGAGGTCGTCGAGGGCGACAAGGTGCGTATCTTCGTTACGAACAAGCTGCCTGAGCACACGACGATTCACTGGCACGGCCAAATCGTTCCGAGCGGCATGGATGGTGTTGGCGGCTTGACGCAACCTCACATCAAGCCCGGTCAGACATTCGTCTACGAGTTCGTGCTGACCAAGAGCGGCACGTTCATGTACCACCCGCACGCTGACGAAATGGTGCAAATGGCCATGGGTATGATGGGATTCTTCGTCGTACATCCGAAGGACCCGAAGTTCATGCGGGTTGATCGCGACTTCTGCTTCCTAATGAATGCATTCGACATTGAGCCCGGCACTTATTTGCCCAAGATCAGCACCATGACGGATTTCAACCTGTGGTGCTGGAACAGCCGAGTGTTCCCCGGGATCGATCATTTGGTGATCGGTAAGGGCGACCGGGCGCGCATCCGGTTCGGCAACCTCACCATGACCAATCATCCCATCCACATGCACGGCTACGACTTCGAGGTGACCTGCACGGACGGGGGCTGGGTGAAGCCCGAAGCGCGCTGGCCGGAAGTGACCGTCGATTGCGCGGTCGGGCAGATGCGCGCTTTTGAGTTCGATGCCGTCCACGAAGGCGACTGGGCGATCCACTGCCACAAATCGCATCACACGATGAATGCCATGGGGCACGACGTGAAGACGTACATCGGCGTCGACAAAAAGGACGTGGCACGAAAGATCCGCACGCTGGTCGACGGCTATATGCCGATGGGAACAGCGGGAATGGCCGACATGGGTGAAATGGAGATGCCACTTCCCGACAATACGCTGCCCATGATGACCGGTTTTGGTCAGTTCGGACCGATCGAAATGGGCGGCATGTTTTCGGTAGTAAAGGTGCGCGAAGGTCTCGATCGCAACGACTACAAGGATCCCGGCTGGTTCAAGTTCCCCGAGGGCACGGTCGCCTACGCATGGAAGGGACCAAAAATGACCGAAGCAATGCGTGTACCCCAGGAGACGAGCGGGGCGCCCACAGTGATTGAGGGGCGCGCTGTCAAGCCGAAACACGGCGGCGGACACTCTGGTCACTAAGACTCTACGAATGAAGAAACGCGAGCGGATTGGATGTCGGGTTCATTGCTGGTTCAGCCGCCAAATGCCTTCCTGGTTGTGGACTGCGCCCGCGAACGTGATCGTGAGCGGCAACATGGAGCAAAGTTATGAATAAGACGTCGCTGATGATCTCTTGGCTTGGCGGTGCGCTGCTCCTCGGCAGCCAGGCAATGCTCGGGAGCGCATATGCCGGACCTGGCAATCACGACCATTCGCCCCATCATCATGCTGACGAGCGAGCCTTTGGACAACCGGGCGACCCACAAAAGCCAGCGCGTACAATCTCAATCATAATGAAGGAAGGCGATGGGACCATGGCATTCGTGCCAAACCTCATTGAAGTAAAGAAGGGCGAACAAATCCGCTTCAAGCTCCGCAACAATGGCGCGCTCGAGCATGAAATTGTCGTTGCCACGCGGGAAGAAAACTTGGCGCATGCAAAGGAGATGGCCAAGAATCCAGGCATGGAACACGATGACCCCAACGCGAGACGACTGAATCCCGCTGAGGAAGGCGAGATCCTGTGGCGCTTCACCAAAGCCGGTCGATTTGACATGTCGTGCCTTATCCCCGGCCATCTGGAGGCTGGGATGACCGGAACGATTATCGTCAAGTAGCTGCATACCGAAATGGTTCGGAGCGCCATCACCGTTCCGCACACAACGCACGCCGGCAGCCGTCGCCCGAAGCATGCATCCGTGATCGCTGCGGCCGAGCGCGCAGGCGGCACATCCAATGACCCATCATTTGGAACCTGCTGAGCGCGCCGAGCCGAGAAGAAGATCAGATTGAAGATCGGGTTGTCCGTACGCGCCGGCCGTGCGGGAACGATTATTGGCAAGCCGGCCTGGTACGTTGAAGGAGTTATGAAATGAGAAGACTGGCACTGGCAAGCATCGGCGCCGTTGCAGCCATCGCTCTGCCGACACTGGCTTTGGCCGAGATGGTTTCCGGCGAGGTCAAAAAGGTCGACGAGTCTGCGCAAAAGATCACGATCAAGCACGGACCGATCAAGTCGCTCGACATGGATATGGACATGACAATGGTGTTCAAGGCCGCTGATCCAGACCTGCTCAAGGCTGCTAAGCCTGGCGACAAAATCATGTTCGAAGCCGAGCGCGTTAACGGCCAGTTCACGGTAACAAAGATCGAGAAGGCGAAATAAACGCCTGTCATATCCATAAAAACGGGAGCTGAGATCATGACCATCATCAAGCCAACCGAATTGACGCGTCGATCCATCCTCGTTCTCGCAGGCTTAACCGGGATCGTCAGCGTCACTTCCGTAGCAGTCGTGCAGGCGCAAGAAATGCCAAGTGTTGACGTCTTCCGCCATCCGAGCTGCGATTGCTGTGGCCGCTGGGTTGAACACCTGCGCCAAAACGGTTTTGCCGTGAAGGTTGCCGAAGCCACCGACATGCAGAGCATCAAGAGAGCAGCCGGCGTTCCGCCTGAACTTGCCGCATGCCATACCGCAAAGGTTGACGGCTATGTCATCGAAGGGCACGTTCCCGCCTCTGCCATGAAGCGTCTCCTTGCGGAACGGCCGCAAGGTCGTGGTCTCGCCGTTCCGGGTATGCCTGAGGGATCGCCGGGCATGGAGGGCGCGGCACCTGTTGTCTACGACGTCATTCTCTTCGATAGCGGAATTTCAACGGTCTATGGCCGTTACAAAGGAGAAAAAGCTGCCTTGGAATCGGACCGCTGAGGAGATGCGCCAGATTGCGTTCATGTTTGGCGGAAAGATGCATACGATCCAGTACCTTGTTTCGAGCATATTTTTCATGCTGAACCGCTGCACACTTCAGCGAAATATGCGCTACGTCCAACGACCTTCCCGATGTCATCGCGAACGAGAGCAACGTCGTTGGTGCAGCGCGAATGCACGCATGGGTTATTGCCATCGCTACCTCATTGCACACGGATGACACCCATCATGCCGGCGGCCTGGTGCTCCAGTATGTGGCAGTGGAACATCCAATCACCGGGATTGTCGGCGACGAAGGCTATCTCGACCCGCTCGCGGGGGGACATGAGCACCGTATCCTGCCACTCGCGATGCGTGGTCTTGACCTTATTCCGGGAGATCACGCGGAATGAATGGCCGTGCAGGTGGATCGGGTGTGGCCATGCCGTCATGTTCGTCATGGCCAGAACATGCGTGCGGCCACGCGCTAGCGTCAACATGGGCTTCATGACGTGACCTTCGGCGGCGACGCCGTTAATGCGCCAGATGCGACCCGAGTGCATCATGCCCATCATGGAGCCCATCCCTCTGCCCGTGTCCGTTCCTCCATCCGTGCCGCCGCCCATCTCGCGCTCGATCATCATGCCCATCATGCCGCCCTGAAACGCGACCTCATGCCGGAGGGCATTGGTAAGATCGGGCTCCGGCATGGTGTTGGCGGGCAGTGCGAATGGCGCGTCGAGCCGTGACTCGCGCAGCGCCGTGCCGTCATAAACGAGATCCACGAGCCGATAGGCCTGCCGGCGATAAAAGCTGTCGATGACGGTAAAGCGCTCACCGGGTTTGCCGAGCATATCGATCACCAGGTCGGCGCGCATGGCGGGGCCGAGTTCAAGGCGATTTTGCAGCGGGTGCGGATCGACAGGTTGGCCGTCATAGGCGATTACGATTGGCTCGTGGCCGGCGAACTCAAGGCCGAAGATGCGGGCGTTGGCGGCATTGATCAGGCGCAGCCGGATTCGCTCGCCATGCCTGACGCTGAAGGCATCGGGTACGCGGCCATTGATCGTCACCGTATTGCCGATACGGCCGGCATGGCTGGCATCCATCGTGTTGCCGAAGCCGTCGTCGATCTGCGCGCTCTTGGTGAGACGCCAATCGTCAAGCACCCAGGTCACGTCGCGGTCGACCTTGATGGGTTCGGCTTCCTCGATGATCAACGGACCATAAAGGCCGCGTCCCACCTGCTCGGAGGAGAGCATGTGCGGGTGGTACCAGTAGGTGCCGGCATCAGGCAGGTCGAACGAGTAGAGGAAGGCCTCGCCGGGTCCGATCGGCTTCTGGGTGAGGTGGGGCACGCCGTCCATGGCGTTGGGCAGGCGGATGCCATGCCAATGCACCGTCGTCTCCTGCGACAGGCGGTTCTCCACCTCGATTGTCAGGCGGTCGCCTTGCCTGAAGCGCAGTTCCGGTCCCGGAACTATGCCATTGTACGACCACACGCGCGTTTTGGGATATGGGTCGCCAACGAGCCCGGCATAAGCTTCAGCAGGCACGAGACGTCGTTTCGTTGTGCCGGCAGTCGCGCGCGCCGCCAGCACGCTTGCGGCCAGTGTGCCAGTTGCTCCTACCAGGAATGCTCGCCGATCGATCGAGGTGTGCAATTCTCGCCTCATGACGCCAACCTTCCATTTCTTGAATAAGGCTGCGGGGCACTGGCATTGCATCCTCGCGGATGTCCCGCGATAGCCCAGGCCTACCTGAAGCTGCACCCGGTGTTTTGCCAGATTGATGCGCTGTCAGCGCATTGCACTGCAAACTCGCAGTCCCAGCATATACCCGGCTTTGAGGTCGGAGTATGCCGACGCACCTCTGGCGGATATCGTCGGTCAGCCGTGCAGAACGTTCGCCTTTGAACTCCGTTTATCGGCGTGCAGCTTACACATTTTATCTGCATCGGGCGCGCCAAGCCTTGCAGTAACGCCACCACGGAGACATGTTAAGTCTGCTCCGTCTCGGACATGGAAAACGCCACGAATAGATCGGGCCAGCCAGTTGGAGAAGCGGCATGTCACAAGAAATGATCTTGATGTCGCATCCTGCAGCCGGTGTACTCGCCATTATTGCGGCAGTTTGGGTGCTTGCTGAAACGCTCAACGTCTCCGAAGCCAACGTGGCTCGCATCCGCATTGCCAGCTTGGTGTCGGCAGTCATGACGTGGGCTTCCTACATCGTCGGGGGTTACTGGTACGTCCTTTACTACGCCCCAGACAAGGCATTGATAAAAGCGGGGCCATGGCCTTTCGCGCATAGCTTCTTCATGGAGACCAAGGAACACGTATTTCTATCGCTGTTGCTGATCGCCACGTATCTGCCTATCGCCGCCTTCGGAAACCTCGTCTCAAGCAGGGGCGCGCGACAGCTCGTGATGTGGTCTGCCGCCCTCATCATGCTTCTCGGGCTGGGTATGGAAAGGTGCCGGCGCCTTCATTGCCATGGGCGCCAAGGTTGCACTCATCGCCAAATAAGTGCGGTTCCGATCTTGAAATGGAGACCGACATGAACTCGCCAATGGATCGTCGAGCCTCAGGCGACTTTGCGGCATACGATGTCGATGTTGGTATCGGACGCTATGCAGCCAGTTTTGGTATCGCTTTGGGAATAACGAGCCTGGTCAATGCGCTCCTGGTGGTCCTCAAGGAAACGTACCAAACGACCGTCTTGGCCGCGATGACGGCCGCCACCGGGCATCATTGGGTTAGTCAGGGCGTCATCGACCTTGCCGTATTTCTGGTCCTCGGCCTCGCTCTCGGCCGGACGAGTGATCGCTGGAACATGGCCACGGCGTGATCCTGGCGTGGCTGCTGGGCGGCACGGTCATCGGCTCGGCCGTGATTGCCGGCTTCTTCGTCCAGTAGCGCAAAGATCGCTCACCAACAGAGCAGCGACTAGAGCAGGTCAGGTTTTGATTGAATCACGTCTGGCCGTTTTGGCCTGCTCTATCTCTTTGTTTGAGAGCCTCAATCACGACCACGACGGAAGCAGTCGTGCTTGCGTCGAAGCAGTGATCAGGCTCGCTTTGCGTCACTTTCATCATGCGCGTCGATCAGCCCCTGCCAGAGCTCGGTGAATAGTTCCTTGGTTATCGTGTTCGGCTTGCCGAAGGCGTAATAGTCGATCGTGACCGGTTGATCGTGGTTCACAATCGGAATGGCAACGCGCCCATCGAGGTCGGACTTGACCTTCGACGCCGGCAAGATCCCTGATCCAAGTCCTAGTGCCGCCCATTCCCCGACCACGCGATAGCTGCTTGCTTCTCCCGGATATCGGTGTAGCGTTATGTTTTCATCGTTGAAGTGTCGTTTGGTGACGCGCGTAAGACCGCACGCGTCAGGCACCAGGACGAATTCCTCGCCGGCAAGTTCAGCGAGGGCGACCTCTTTTCGCGCGTGCCAATGCGCCTCGTTCGACTGGTTGGGAACGAACAAAAGTGGATCTCTCTGGATGAGGGTATAGACGCAGTCGGCCAGGTCCGGTGATTTTAGGTCGACGGGCGCGACGACAAGATCAATCTGCTGATTACGGAGCAACTTGCACAGATCGTCGAGGTTCTCCTCGCGATAGACCATCGTAACCTCGGGATGAAGGCTACTGAAATACTGCAGGACTCCCATCGTCTGTTCGATTCCAACAACGGGAGAGAAACCGATCTTGATCGTGCCGGTCGTGCCTCTGCCGTGGCGCTCGGCGCACTCGCTGATACGAGAGACCGCCGTCAAGACCTCACGGACCACCGGCAATATCGTTTCTCCGAACGCCGTCAGCCGCACAGAACGGGTCGTGCGGTTGAAGATCTTATGACCTAGCTCAGCCTCCAGTTGGGCAATTGCGTTGGAAAGTGTCGGTTGCGTGCTGGCGCACCGCGCCGCTGCAGCGACGAACGACCCTTCCTCCTGGACTGCAGCGACATATTTGAGCTGTTGTAGGTTCATGGTGAGGCTCCGGACATATTCAATTTTTCTCAGCTTGGGCCAGCAGAGAGGATCAGATCCTGACAGGCGCACCATCCTAACTCACTGAGTTCGCTATAAGCCAATTTATTGGCAAAATCTATCTATAGTATTTGGAAATATAATTTCACCTGTGCGGCCCATCCACGTAGCATCTTAGACGATTTGGCCTCGAACAAGCAGGTGTCCGACCTGCAACCATAAGAAGGCCTGACAAGAGGAGGAAATCGCGATGAAATCATTGATTATGAGTGCCTGTGCCGTGGCATTGCTCCTAGGCGGCGGGATTCACACCGCAAATGCGGACGAGACGTGCAATTCGCCGTTTACTGCAGCCCTCATCAAGGGCCAGGAAGAGTACCTTCACGTGTGGACGTTGGGCATGAAGGGTGTCGGTGACGAGTCCGATAAGCTCGTCACGATCGACGTCGTTCCTGGCTCTCCCACCTATGGCAAGGTCGTGGACTCACTTTCCGTCGGCGGCAGAGGCGAAGCGCACCATATGGGGTTTTCGGACGATCGTCGATACTTGTGGGCCGGTCGGCTTGATGACAACAAGATTTTCATTTTCGACATTCAGGATCCGGCCAAGCCGAAGCTGCACAAGACGATCTCCGATCTTGCGGACAAGACCGACTTCGTCGGACCGCATACGTTTTATGCCATGCCGGGCCGGATGGTTGTGCAGGCGCTGTCGAACGCAAAGGACCATACCGGTGCGACCGGTTTGATCGTGTACTCCAACAATGGCGACATGGTCTCGACGCACCCCATGCCGGGAGCCGAGATGAACGGCGATGCGTACGGCTATGACATCGGCATCAACCCGGGCCAGAACGTGATGCTGACCTCCAGCTTCACCGGTTGGACAAACTACATGATGGACCTGGGCACGCTGGTCAAAGACGCCGAGGCGATGAAGAATTTCGGAAACACGATGGCTGTCTGGGACGTCAAGTCGATGAAGCCCATCAAGGTGCTGTCTGTGCCGGGAGCGCCTCTCGAAATTCGCTGGTCATTGAAGCCGGGCGACGATTGGGCGTTAACGGCAACGGCGTTGACGTCGAAGCTCTGGCTCGTCCGCAAGGATGACAAGGGCGAATGGCAGGCAAAGGATGTTGCAACCGTGGGCGATCCGTCGAAAATTCCGCTGCCCGTCGACATCTCGATCGCAGCAGACGGCAAGCACCTGTGGGTCAACACGTTCATGGACGGCACCACGCGCCTATTTGATATTTCGAACGTCGAAGCGCCCAAGGAGGTCTACTCCAAGAAGATCGGCAACCAGGTCAACATGGTTTCGCAAAGCTGGGACGGCAAGCGCGTCTATTTCACGACCTCGCTGCTGGCCAACTGGGACAAGAAGGGTGATGAAAACGATCAGTTCCTGAAGGTCTATGATTGGGATGGCAAAGAGCTCAAGGAGCGCTTCTCGGTCGACTTCATCGCGGAAAAGCTGGGTCGCGCACATCACATGAAGTTCTCTGCCCGTCCTAACTCCAAGGCCATAGGGTCGACGATGGATGTCTACCGGTCGTTGCTGAACTAGAGCCTGATCGGCTTCGATGGAAGCACGACTGCTTCCATCGAAGCTGGAATTGAGGCTCTCAAAATAAAGAGATGGAGCAGGCGACAACGGCCTGACGTGCTTCAATCAAAGCCTGACTTGCTCTAGCGCGCTAACTCTTAACTACTCAAGGTGACATGGCTTCCTCCTGTCTCTTGAAGCTCAGCCGCGTTCTCGCCATCGCCACCATAATGGGCCTCCCGTCTGCGGTGGTGGCAAACGAGAGCGCGGCTGATGTTTCGCCATTTCCACGCCCCGGAACCTATGAACTCGCGCGCATCTTCAAGGCGCCGGACAACTGGGTGCTGGAAGAATCGTCGTGGTGGCCGCATCGCCTATCGAGCTATACGAGCGGCAAGATCACGCTATTGAGTTTCTTTTACTCGACGTGCCGTGATCCCGAGGGCTGCCCTGCGCTATGGTCGATGTTCGAGTCGGTCCACGATCTGGTCAACAAGGACGCCAAGCTGCACGGCAAGGTGCGCTTGGTTCTGATAAGTCTGGATCCGCGTGTCGACACACCACGCAACCTTCAGGTCTTCGCCACGGCGCGCCGGGATACGCAGCGCACCGCGCCATGGCATTTTCTCACCACATGGTCAGACTGGTTCCTGGGATCGATCCTGGACGGTTTCGGTCAGGCGGCGGCGCGGGATTTGGACGCGAACGGCAACCCTGTCACCACCATTAGCCACCAGGTGAAGTTCTATCTGATGGATCGGTCATCATGGGTGCGAGAAATCTATTCTTCTGCATTTGTGACACCTGAGATCATCGCGAATGATATCCGGACGTTGTTGCTCGAAGCAGAAGCGCGCCCTCCACCTGACAGTCGGACAAAATGAGGTAAATGCCGTGAACGCCAAAGCGCATGCCTTTTTACTGATCGTTCTGATCGCTGGGTCCATCTTTTCTGGCAAGCTCGCTGTGTCCGCGGACAATGCCGAGCATAACGAGCGCATCGAACTCGTGGCGCCACTCGGCCTGCCGTCGATTCCCGCAAAATATGCGCGTGTGTCAGCAGCCAAGGTAGAGCTCGGTCGCAAACTGTTTTTCGATCGCCGGCTCTCGTTCAATAACACCCTTTCGTGCGCTATGTGTCACTTGGTAGACGATGCGTTCGCCTCTACGCAGTCAAGAAGGGCCATCGGCATGGAGGGGCGTACACTTCGACGTAATGCACCCTCATTGCTCAACGTCGTCTACCAGCGCTCGTTCTTCCATGACGGACGCGAGACCCATCTGGATCTGCAAGTGTGGATGCCTTTCCTCGCCGCCGACGAAATGGCCAATCCATCCATGGGCTATGTGCTCGATCGCATTGGTGAGCTCGACGATTACGCGCAGCGTTTCGAGCGCATCTACCCCGACCAGGGAATCTCGATTCTGTCGGTCGCCGATGCGATTGCGACATATGAGGCAACGCTTGTGTCGGGCAATTCGCGATTCGACCGCTGGTACTTCGGTAAGGAGAAAGATGCGCTGACCGAATCGGAAAAGTCCGGCTTCCAGATCTTTACCGGAAAGGGTGGGTGCAGCTCCTGCCATACGATCGATGGTGACACGGCACTGTTTACCGACCATCAGTTCCACAACACGGGAATTGGGTACCGCGCCTCGATGCATTCGGACCAAATGTATGTCATTCCGCTCGCTCCTGGTGTCGAGACCAGGATGTCGCTGCAGACAATCGACACGTTTGGCGAGAAGCTTCAAAACGACGTCGGCCGTTTTGAGGTGACGCATGTCGAAAGTGACCGTTGGGCCTACAAGACGCCGAGCCTGCGCAACGTCTCGCGCACGCGTCCCTATATGCACGACGGATCGATTGCCACTCTTGAAGATGTGGTCGAATATTACGGCACTGGCACGGCGGGCCGGAACGTTGGCAGTGGCGCCCTCACGCATATCGATTTGTCCGCCGATGAGAAGGCCGATCTCGTCGCCTTCTTGAAGTCGTTGGATGGGGACGACCGCGCACGCCCCTGAATTGCGCTGAGCATGTTGAGCTGGAAGCGTGCCGCGATTCAGCGTGAAAAACATGCTCGAAACAAGGTGCTGGATCGCGTTCATGTTCCCATCAAACACGAACGCGATCTGATGCGCCGATACAATAATGATCCACTCTCCTGAAGCTTCTTGCTGCGCGCGACGTGCAATGATTCGATTTGCCTGCGCGCATGCGTCGTCGACCAAGAACCATTAAAAAAATGAGCGAATGAATGGGTGTAATATATTTGCATCATTTATGTCACATATAGCAAAATGCCGCTTCAATTATTGTCGATTGAAATTTGTGTTTCAGTCAGGGCACAGGTGGAAATATTCATCCTCAAATTCAGTGAATTCGTATTGCTGCATGCGGGGACGCAGTCGCATAGATGATATGTTTTTCTCACACTAAAGGCCGTTCGGTAATTTTTTGTTTGGAGCGTTCGGAGGTCGTGCGGCTGAGCTTCAAGGGATGGCCAATAGGTTTGCTGTTTGGGTAACGGGTTCGACCTGACAGCACAAGAAAGGGAAATAGGGACAATGAAAAAGCTTTGCCTTTGTGCGGCAGCGATCGGGGGGATTGTCGGCGTGGCAGTGGCCGGCACCGCAGCCAATGCGGCGGATCTTGGCGGCAACTGTTGTGCGGATCTGGAGGAACGCGTCGCGGAACTTGAGGCGACAACAGCACGTAAGGGAAACCGCAAGGTGTCGCTCGCCATCACGGGTTGGGTGGCCGAGCAGGTGATGTGGTACGATAACAACGCGACAAGCAACACCTATGTAACGGGTGTGGGATCGACGCTGAGTTCTCATTTCAAGCTGACCGGCGCGGCAACGATCAACCCAGAATGGTCCGCTGGATATGTGGTGCAGGTCGAGGTGAACTCGTCGGATCCATTGACGGCCGGCAACTCGCGGTTTGGCGATGACGGCCCGTCTGCACTGCGTATCGTCAATGCGAATGGCGCCTTGGCCAGCGGCACCGTCGATTTGCTCTACTCGTTCTGGTTCTTGAAGAGCACTCGGCTTGGTCAGGTCAGCGTCGGTCTGATTCCGCAGGCATCGCAACATGCCGCTGCACTTGTCGACGGGTCGGGATCGCTCGTGATGGCGAACTGGGTGCCGCTTGATGGCATGGCAATCAACCTGTCGCAGAGCGGAACACAGCTCATGTTGCCGAACGGGACGGGATTCCCGACCGGCGCCCTGATGTGGTGCGGGTCGACGGCGCTGCCGGTCGCGGGTGACTGCGATGGCATTCCAACAAATGCAGTTCGTTACGATTCACCGACGTTTGGCGGGTTCTCCCTGTCAGCCAGTTGGGGAGAGGACGATTTCTGGGATGTAGCGCTGCGCTATGCTGGCGAGTTCAACGGGATCAAGTTTGCTGCCGCAGCCGCCTATTCGCATCACGGCGATGAAACCCAGTTCCTGGGGTTCGATATCGTTACCGGGTTGACCGATTACCATGCAGTGCGTCTCGATTCGGACTATTTCCAGATCGGCGCTTTTGTCCATCACGTCTCGTCGGGTCTCTTCCTTTACGGTGCATATGGCATCGAGGATAACAACAATATCTATGATCCGGCGGTAGGTGTCGCTATCACCGCCAATCAGCCAAGCGGCGACAACTGGTATGTCAAGGCTGGCCTCCGGCGGAAATGGACGCCCCTTGGACACACAGTGCTTTACGGTGAGTATGGCATGCGTAACGACATGTATCATCCCGCACTGACCGCGTTCGGTGTGAGCGGAAGCGAGCTCAGACAGTGGGGAATTGGCGCCGTTCAAGAAATCGATGCAGCGGCGATGTCGCTATGGTTGAATTACAAGAACTACGATCCGAGCATGTCGGGGCCTGGCGTTGCCGGTGCATTTGACGATCTCGACGACATCCACATTGTAACATTCGGCGGCCTGATCGCGTTCTAATAACGGCCCTCCGCAAATGGTCATCCTCGTTTGCAGGGAAGCTGTATGGTTGGAATGGCACGTCTGCCCCCCCTAAAGGGCTAGCGTTGACCCAGGCCTTACCATTCCAACTTTGACTGAGGGAGCAAGGTTCAGCCTTGCTCCCTCATTTTCTTTGTGGATTGCCCTTTTCGGCAAGATTAGCGGCGCAAGTCACATTGGACTTATTGCGTTGCTCTCGTATTTGACCGTGGTATGCTTCGCAGTGCAGAGTAGGTGCGAGAAACTTAGCAATTCGATAGCCTTATATAGTTCATTGCAATGGGTATATAGGTTATAAGAATGAGTGTATCGACTGTTCTACTTGGTCTGGCGGACATCGGCTTTTGGCCGGCCTTTGGTGCGGCGCTCGTTGCGCTAGCGGCGGGAGCGATAGTTTATGTTGCACGCCTGAATGCAAGTCTTCGGCACTCCAAGATGGTTCTGGAAAAGGAAGTTGCCGAACGACAGGCTGCCGAGGTATTGCTCGCGCAAAATGAAAAACGGCTTCGTCAAATCATTGAAACAGAACCAGAGTGCGTCAAAGTTCATTCCAGGGACGGCACGATTCTGGAGATGAATCCTGCGGGAATGCGTCTGGTTGAGGCTGAACAGCCGTCCGACGTGATTGGCACTTCGATCTATTCGTTCGTCGCACCGGATTTCGTAGCGGACTACAGGGCGCTTGCGAAAAGGGTGTTCGCCGGCGCGGTGGAAAAGCTCGAGTTCGAAATCATCTCGTTGAAAAATCGGCGACTGTGGATGGAGACACACGCTGCCCCGCTGACCGACGCGAACGGGAATGTCACAGCGATCCTCGCCATCACGCGAAATATCAGCGCGCAAAAGCTTTATGAACAGCACATGCGGCGCGAGTACCGCGAGCTTGCCCATGCCTCACGACTGGACACCATGGGCCAGTTTGCGACGATGCTTGCGCACGAGTTGAACCAGCCGCTCACGGCAATCGCCAACTACTCGAAGGGCGCACTGTTGCGATTGCGGAGCAATCCGGAACGCGCGGAAGTCTTTGCCGCCATGGAGCATGTTTGCGGGCAGGCTGAGCGGGCCGCCAATATTATTCGCAGTCTGAGGGGGTTTATCTCCAAGGCGGACGAAGAGTTATCGTACTTATCGATGAACGAGGTCGTCGAACAGGCGCTCTGCATCGCGCGAATCGAGGCGCAGGCGCAGAATGTCGTCATTGAATGCGAGTTTGCCGATGGCTTGCCGAGCGTTTTCGGCGAACGCACGCAGTTGCAGCAGGTCGTGCTCAACATCGTACGCAACGGGCTCGAAGCGATGGAGCAGGTTCCGGCAAGCGGACGGCGCATGAGGGTCATCACAAGCAAGGCTTCGAATGGCATGGCCAGGGTGCGCATTGATGACACGGGGCCGGGTCTGTCGCAGATCGATCTTGACAACCTGTTCACTCCGTTCTTGACGACAAAGCCGACCGGCATGGGAATGGGGCTTTCCATCTGCCGGTCCATTGTCGAAGCGCACGGGGGGCGTTTGTCCGCCTCACGACATGAGAGGGGCGGCGGGCTGTCATTCGCTTTTGACCTGCCGCCGTCCAGCGAACGAAGGGTGCTGCAATGAACACCCGGGGCTCTGTATTAGTGGTCGATGATGACGCTGCAGCGCGTGATTCGCTGCGCTGGCTCTTGGAATCGGTTGGTCATGAGGTCGTCTGCTATGGCTCGGCCGATGAATTTCTCGGTGGCTATTCCGGTGAGCCCGGGTGTCTCATACTCGATGTTCGCATGCCGGGCATGAGCGGCCTGGAACTTCAGCGCGAGGTTCAACAGCGCGATTGGCGTTTGCCGATCATCATGGTCACAGGTCATGGCGATGTACCTATGGCAGTTCGTGCCATGCGCGCTGGAGCGATGGATTTTCTGCAGAAGCCTTATAATGATCAGGTCCTGATAGAGCGGACGGAACAGGCCTTGCAGATCGCGCGGAATGCCTGGGACGAGTGGATCCAGAAAAAGGAGATACGCGCGCGCTTTGAGCAGCTCACCAGACGGGAACGTGAGATCGCTGTCATGGTAGGATCGGGAAAGGCCAACAAGCAGATCGCGTATGAGCTTGGATTGAGCTGCAAGACCGTTGAAGTCTATCGTGCCAACATGATGGGTAAGATGGCTGCGCGCAGCGTGGTTCACTTGGTGCAGATGCTGTCGCGAATCGAGAGCGAAGCGGCAGGACATACCTTATCGCAATGCGAATTCAATTAGGGAACCTCTGAACAACCCGCCGATCATGGCATGCTGATGCCCTTGATTCGAG
>DAIPMW010000026.1:2500-41130 GCA_036768475.1 Hyphomicrobiaceae bacterium
CGGTGTGGGACCTGCGTGTCCGTATTTTTGGTTGTACGTGTGTACGAGTAACATCGAATGTCGAACGCCGAACTCCGCGCGGTGAGGACGAACACTGTTTCAGGCACGAGGATGGCGGGTGCAAATCCCCTCGTTGCCGCAGTTTCACGCCTCGTTCCCTTTTCGGGTATCCAATTCATAGACCTTGCAATTCAAACAGCCTCGCTTACTGCGACCGCTGGCAAGTTCATCGAGGAGCCCGACCCAGAGGTCGGCCGGTTACTCATTCCACTCAGCGAGCCGGCAGATTGCGACGGCGTGGAATGGAACCCGCTGACCGGTGAGCCGCTCGCACCCTCCCAATCCCGATGGATTTCAGGGTTTCAGGCGCTCGAGCCATTTCTCGGAACTTGGATTCCGCTGCCCTATCTTCGCTTTCTCAGCCGTGGCGAGGATGGCGAACCGCGCTACGACAAAGGCCCGTCGAATTGGGTTCGACTTTATCTGGAACGGCCCACTGAGGGCCTGCGCAACGTCGATACCTTGAGAGCGGTCATAGCGATCGACACACAGGTTGATCCGCTGAGCCGTATCGATCAGCGGGATTATCTACTCCCCAACAGTGACGACGTCGTTTTTGCTCCCATCTTCAAGCTGGTGAGCGATGCTGCTCATGTCGACGCTTTTCTCGGAAGCGACTGGTTCGACGCGTGGCTGACACGCCTCTACGCCCGCTTTGAGGAGAGCAGTGCGAAACCGTCTTCGGCGTCACCGAATATCGAAAATTCCGAGACCGCATTCACTCTGGAGCGCGTTGCGCGCTATCTCTCGATGCTGAAAGTGCTCGATACCGCACTGGAGATGCCTCAACTTCAGTTCGTCGACATCCGTTCCGCACATTGGCGCACGCGCTCGAGCAATGTCGATCTGCTGCTCGACATCGACACAGCCGAGACGTCTGCGGCAATCGTGCCGTCGCGTGATGAACCGCCAGCCGGTGCGGATCAGGAGCCCGAGGCCCTACGGTTCCGCGACCTGTCCTGCCCGACTGAAACTCACGAAGCGCCATTTCCGACTGTTGCGGAATTCTCCGCTCCCGATTTCGGCGATGAGCACGCCTCATTGCGCAGTGGGCGCCTCGACGCATTCTACTGGCCGAGCCTCGTGCGCGTCGGTGCGGAAGGTTTGCGCCTTTCGCACGCGCCAGGAGCCGCAGTAGGCCAGACAGGGCTCTGCGGCCTCATCGATGCTGTTGCGGATACAAAGGCGCACGCGGAGATCTGGCGATTCTCCAAGCCCGGCGCCGCTGGCAAATCCGACGAGCCCGGCGCAATGGTCGCCGGCCGACTGCTATCCCACATTACTGAGGATGGCCGGATCATAACGGATGCAGCGCAGGACCTTGCGCCGGCCCTGCGTCCGCATTTCTCGTCTGCGGCGGTTCTATCGATGTTCATTGCCGAATGCATCCTGCACGCTGTAGCCCAGGTCAGCGCCACCGGCCGCGTGAGCACAAGCGGTCATCTGCGAACGTTGAAGCGCGTGCTCATCACCTGTCAGCTCTCAGCATCCTCCGATGAACGCGAACAGTTGAAGGCCCGCGTCGAACAGGCGCTCGATCAGATCTGGTCGGCTCGCGGTTGGAATGAGAATGACGCCCTCACGCCACGCCGCCCCGAGGTGGTGCTCAGCATTGATGCGGGCTTATCCTCCCAGATTGTCTATCTTCACGAAGAAATACAGCAACGCTTTTCCGGCGGTGTCCGCCAGTTCATCTCGCTATTCCGACGCTCCGGACTCCGGCAGCGGAACGGTAGACTGCCAGGTATTCGAGTCGCGACGCTGGATATGGCAAGCCGGACCACCACGCTCTGCATCGTCGACTATACGGTGGGGGCACAGGGCAGTCTCACGCCGAGCATCGAGGTTGCCGATCACACGACGGTCGCCGGCGACAGCCTTATCCAAACGGTGATCAACGCGCATATCCTGCCCGCCATCGCATCTGCACTCGACAGTGCCGGTCACGCAGATGGCGCCGCCCTTCTGGTCCGCGCGCTCGAGGCGGCCAACGACACCGAAAAGCTCGGCCGCCACTTTTCGGCTCGCTTTGTGCGCAAAGTGCTGGTCCCAGCGGCAACCGCGCTGATCGAACTGCATCAGGCGGTGTCCGGCAGAAGACAGTCGGCCATCGTCCGCCGTGTATCGCTCAGCCATCTCGTACGTCTGGGGGACGGACGCATGGCACCACTCGATGCGAAGCTTGAGGCGCTGGCCGCCGGCGAGGGCGCACGCGAGTTTTGCCTTGCAGAAGTCGCTATCGCGCTCGATGCGCAAGATCTGTCCCGAACCATCTCGCAACATTTCGCACAGCCGGTGACGCGTGCCAGCGAAGCCTGTCGTGCCTTGCGCGCTGATCTCATGCTGTTGAGCGGCCGCTATGCCGATCTGGCGGAGGTCTCCGGCCTCGTTGAAGCGTCGCTTCCGCTCAGCCCGCATCGCATCGTCAACATGAATGCTCGCTTGGAAGAAACCTACGCTTTCGCGCACGCCCCGCCGGCACTATCGGGCGTCGATCCTCGCATGGCTATGCTGGTCGGCGCTGCAACCTGCGGCCGCGGCTCGGACGCGAAAGTCGACCGGATTGCGGCGCTGGCCGACGAACTGCGTCTTGCAAGACCGCCTCAGTTCGCTTCGGCCTGGCTCTCGGGTAATGGCGTCGCAAATTCATCGGCGCGTCATGTTTCGCGGGACAACACGAAATCCAACCGCGCCATCGCCCACGATGCGACCGCCGCAGCCGCGCGTCGTTCGCGGACGGAGGGCGCTGCATGATACCCGCACAAAGGACGAGTCTCGATGCGCGCCAGTCGATCGAGAGACTTGAGCATATCGTGCATTGGCTGGAGCGTCATCGTCAGGTGATCGCTGAAAATCAGCCCGGTCTGTCGAGCGAGCTGAAGATGTTGGGCGTGCGCTATCGCAGCGTCCAGCAGGCGGTTGACCAGCCGCCCGCCATAGCGCTGGTCAGCGAGTGGGCGAACCTGCGCGCCCAGATGGTAGGCGCATTGACTTCGCCACAGACACCGCTGAGCGAGACGGAGCTGAAGCACAACGAAGATGAGATCCTGCGCCGGCTGCTATTGCGCTCCGGCAATATCGGGCGCGCTGTAGCCGTGCGCTACCGCGCCGCCGCAACCTCGGCGCCGCCGCGCGATCATCCGTTCAGAATCGGGCTACTTGGAATTGCCGATCTTGCCGCCATCATGGTGGGCGTGCATCAGATCTGCTTTCCCGAGGGCACGCCCGCGCACGAAACCCTGGACCGCATGAGTGCGATACACCGGGATGTCACCGCCAAGGTTCAGCCGGCTACGACGCCCGGTTTTTCCGAAGCGGATGTGATGTGGCTGCAAGAGACTGTCGAGCGCAATCATCCAGCGTCGCCCGGCCTGCGATTGCTCGCTGCCGCGAATTATTGGCGTGACCTCGCCGATGTCGCGGCACACATCCCCGATTCCGAACGCATCCGAGCCCTCTCATTGCTTTGGAACGATCAACCGGACCTGACGAAGTTGTTCGCCGATTTGGTCGCGGCGCTTGCGCAGCTTGGCTTCACGGTCGAAGCTTTCGCTTCGCGTGAGGCTCTGCTGCAGCGGGATCCGACCTCCGGCTGGTTCGTCGTTCATTCCGACAGCATCATCGCTGCGGCGACCCTCCAGCAGTTGATACAAGGCGACGATGCGCCGGTGCGGATCGTCGGACGCTATGGCCATCCGACGACGATGCCGCGGGCCATCTTGGCTGCGCTCACAGCCGAGGTCAGCCTGTCCACACCGGCGGGAGCCATGGCGGGCCTTGCATCGGCAGACGTAATCGATTTTGCGGCGGTCGAGCTGCCCGGTGACCTTGAGGTTGCCCCACCGCGTCGCTTGCAGCGCATGCATGCCATTGCCGCCTTGCCCGACGCCCAGCAGCTCGCCGGGGTCTTCGCGCACGTGAAAGCCCGCTACCTTCTGGACAGATCAAGTCGGCGTTACGAACTGACATGCATGGTCGTGTGTGTAGAGAGCGGCACGCGCGCCAACGGCCTTTTGCCTGGCGTCGTCAGCGACTGGGTCGAGTTGGCGCACGGCGCTGAACCGCACCAGCGTGAGCGTGCGCCCACCAGGCTTTTCGTGGTGGCTGAGGCGATCGAAAGCGCCCCGCTTGCACAGGCGGCAGGCCAGGGCGACGCCCTGCCGGCGAGAGACGTGCTCACATATCATATCCAACACACCGTCGCGGCCGGACTGCCGTGGCTCGCCGAGTGGACGCCTGGCGAGCCGTTTGCGAACTCGTTCACCGTGCGCCTGGATCGATCTGGCAGGAAAGACAAACCGGCCGGATCGCGCAGCGCCATGATCGTGCCCGCAGCCGCCACGGCAGCGGGCGCCGCCCGTCCGAACGGCGCGCTGGACTTGCCTCTGACGCCGATCGGTACGCGAAGCGACGCGCAGCGCCTGCTCGACGCTGTCGCCATCGTAAGTCAGAGATCCTGCAAGGAACGCGAGCTGCGCCGCCAGCTTGCCGAGCTTCATGCTCGCGTACACAGCCGCCTGCTGCGCTATCGAACTGACAGCGACCCAACGGACCTCGATGACTGGCGTCACAGGGTCGCCGCTGTCCTTGATCACCGCCTGCAGCATATGGTGCGCCAACAGCGCCTCGGCATGCTGCTTTCTGCTCTGCGTATCGAAGAGCCGCAGCTCGTTGCCGTCTATCGTCGGTCCGAGTTCGCTTCCCTCGACGAACGCACCAAGGGAGTCGTCCGTCCGCTCACGTCCATCGAATCCGACTTGATCGACGCTGCCCAATCGCAACCCGCGCTTGTGCCGCGCGCCATGTCGATGGCACTTGCGCAGGCGGCCGTCGGCCACTGGTTCGAGTCCATGCGGAAACTGGTTCGCGCCGAGCGCTTTTGCCGCCAGATCGGGATGCCGGTCTGGGTGGCCCAGCATCTCGTTGACGAGATCGCCATGGGTGCGGTTCGATTGGGCCTCGTCCGGCGCGTTGCCCAGGTGATCGAGGCGTTCGTTGCGCGCACCCACGCCGGCGAACGTGCCTTCGCAAGCACAGTTGCTGCGGCGTTGCACGGCTTCCTGGAGCGCCTGGATGTCGACGACAAGCGTGTGCACCGCGTGGGAGAGGTGTACTCCGTCACCGGAACCGTTCTGGAGCATGCCCAGGCAGACGATGCCGGCGAGACGGCGGGCACGGCAGACTGGCGGCCCTTCGCAGAGCTTTGGTGCGAAGCTTTCTCGCGCTTGGTCGAGGCGAATATTGCTAACGCCAACTTTTTGTCGGCGAGCGACTTGACGTCCGATTTGGCGCGCCTGCTATCCGAATTCTCCAACGTTCGACTCGAGGTTTAGCCGTGAAGGGCGCGAAAATTGAGATCGTAAAAGCGGCCGAGGGCGCCGACGACGGTGAGGTCATCATCCGGTTGCTGGACGTATTCGAACTTCCCGAAAAGCCGGTGTTCCGCATCGATCCGCTCGATGACGACGCGCGCCGCGATGATTGTGTGGGATGGCCGTCGGGTGATCTCATCGTCTCCAGGATGCGTGTTGGCGAAAAAGGTGTCGAGATGTCGGTGGCCGCTGAGGTCATCGATTGGCCCGCGCTGCTGCCGGGGACGCCAGTGGCCGTCTCCATTCAATCCGCATCGATCCGAGAGGAGTTGCGCTGGCCGAGTCTTGGCGCACTTCGCAGTGCCCGCCGAGGCACGGTCGTCGTCAGCGCCGAAAGGCGTCGTGCCGAGATTGCTGCGCGCGCCAAGGCGCGCCGGGCCGAGTTGGAGAGCTTGGCGGCGGTCCGACTGGCGGCAGAAGCCGAGTCGGCCAACGAAGTTGCCGGTTCGGAAAGTGCGCCTGCTGTCGCGGTTGGTGAAGGGCTGTCGCGACTCGACGTGAAACGGAAAGGCACGATTAAACTCGTCACATCGAGCGAAGAGGCCCCAAAGAGCCCCGCTCCGGCTGAACCACCGGTTGGCCCCACAGCGTCGACGCCACAGAAAAACACCGAAGAGCCGCAATCGCCTGCACCACCTGTCGCTGCCGACAACGTCCCCACGCCGGTACCTGCCTTGGCGAACCTCTCGCCTCCGCCTCCTGTCAAGCGTGTCGCGGCACCTCCGACATCGGCGCCGGTGGATCCGCCGCTGCCAGATTTCTATCCGTCAAGGACGACAGGGGCGGCGCCGGTCTCACGAGGTGCAACAAAGCCGCCTGGCCCAGCAACGCCGCCGCCGCTTCCTGCCCGAGCGCCTGTGGCTGCTGCCAAGACCGTTGCGCCCGCCGGCACCCCACATTCGCTTCCGGGCCACACGCCGAAGTTCCTCACGCGTCAGGGTGAGCAGGCACGCAGTTTTTACACGTTCCAGCGCGCCTTTGGCTTGGGCTTCCTCGTGGCCGCACTTCTGGCGATCGCTTCGACATTCGCTCTTCGCGGCGGTGGTGACTTCGCCGGACTGTTGTCGTCGCCCGCGCAGCAGAGCACGGCGTCGAAAGCGATCGAGCAACCTTCGACCTTGACGACGTTGAGCGGAATTCTCGCCGTTCCGGAAGTCTCCACGCAAGGCGATCAGGCGACGGCCATCGATCTCGCTGGCGCACTGAAGAAGGCAGACCAGAGTCTCGCCGGATCGAGCATCTCGGATAAGGAGGAGGCCAAGTATTGGCTACGCCGCTCGATCGCCCTCGGATTGGGTGAACAGCGTCTCGTGTGGGCTCTCACCCAACTCGGCACGTTGTATGCGGCTCCAGCAACAGGTGCTCCCGATTATGCTTCGGCGCGCACACTGTGGGAATTGTCAGCGGCGCAGGGAGACCCGATCGCACTCTGCTTCCTTGCATCGCTGCATGAACACGGCCTCGGCGTTGTCAAGGACGAGGTTCGCGCGCTCAACCTGTACCGAAATGCAAAGACACATGGTGGCTGCCGAAACGTCGACCAATCGATCGCCAGATTGACGAAGGGGGCTCCATGATCCGGGCGATGCGATGGGTCGCGGTTGCCGTGTGTCTGACGATGACGGCAGCCATGGCGGCGGTCGGCTCGGGCACGCATACGGCTGCATGGGGCCAAGGGCAGTCGCAACTGCCGTCGTTCGTTGACGAGCGGCGCTTGCCTACTGATAACGGCGCCGTATCGCACGAGCGTCAGTCGGAGGACTCGCTCAAACACCTGAAAGACGAGTCGGATCGTTTGCGCGAGCGATTGTCCGCTGAAACCGAAGCGCGCAGGAAGGCGGAGGAGGAGGCTGCGCGCAAGGCATCCCAAGAGGAAGCCCTTCGCAAGAAGGCTGAGGACGAGGAGCGCGCTCGTCAGGCCGCCGCGGCTGCACGCAAGGCGGCTGAAGAAGAGGAAGCTCGCAAAAAGGCCGAGCAGGAACTGCGTGAGCGGCAAGCTGCCGAAGCCGCGCGCAAGAGAGCTGAAGACGAGCAGCGCGCACGCCACGCTGCCGAAGCCCGGCGCCGATCAGCAGCCGATAATCTCGCCCAACGCATGTCGTCCGGCGGTGCTTGCCGGGACGTAAAGATCACAACCCAGGCCGAATCTGCAGGCCGCCTCGAAATCAACCTCCGCTCCAGCTGTCTCGCCGGCCGGCCCGTCACATTCATTTACGCTGGCCACCAGTTCGTGCGCACAACGGATAACAGTGGCAACCTGACCTTCATGCTCGATATGTTTGAAGGCGCAGCGCCGTTGGTGATGAAACTCGAAGATGGTTCCACCACTGACATCGACGCGTCGGGCGTTGATTTCGCGTCGGTCTCCAAAGTCGCAATACTCTGGTCCGCGCCCGTCAATCTCGATCTTCATGCATTCGAGTATCTCGCACCGCGTGGCGGATCGGGTCACGTCTGGTCGAAGTCCCCTTCGAGCCTCGAAGCAGCTTTGACCGCGGCACGTGAAGGCTCGCGCGGCCGCGGCTTCCTGAGCACCGAGGATACGGGCGAGGGCACCGGCGCACACGCGGAGGTCTATACATTCCTGCACAACAAGAGCCAGCGCCAGGGCGCCATCACGCTGATGATCGATTACGAGACGCGGGGCGACATGCCGCGCGGCGAATACTGCGGTCAGGGCAAGTTGGCGGTGATCGAAGCATTGGTCGTGCGCCTGCGCCCGGGCGGCAGGGTCGAAAAGGAATCGGTTCGCTTGGGCTCTGCGCCCTGCGATCAGCAATTGCCGGAGTCGAAGCGCTTCAACTCCGATACGCTGAGCGATCTGTTGGCCCGGGGATGAATTTTAATGGTCGAGTGGTTTGGTTTTCGCACTGACAGGAGAATATCGATGTGGACTTCGGGGCGCCGCCGCCTTGTTGCGTTCTTGGTGGCGATGGGTTGGGGTGTCGCGGTTTGCCAGACGGCGATGGCGGAAGAAGCGACATTGCGCTTCAAGGGGGGTGGCTTCGAAGTGACTGGCGATCTGCGGTCCTTTGACGGTCAGCGCTACGTGATCGAATCGAAAGTGCTCGGCGTCATGACGCTCGAGGTTAATCGCTTCGACTGCGTGTCCGGAGCCTGTCCCACGGCTCCCATGACGGCGGCACCCTCGCGCGCCGGACCAGTCGGCAATCTGGGCGTTACGAACTGGGAGGGTGGCAGCGGCATCGGCACTGACTACATGCCGCAGCTCGTGAAGGCCTATGCCAAGAGCCGCGGCCTGACGGTCGAGCGGGCGATTGGCGTCGATGAGCGCGACATCGAGCTCAAGCTGCTGACACCCGACGGACGTACCGCCGGCCAGTTCAACGTGCGCCGCCGGGGCGTTGCATCCGGATATGCCGAATTGGCCAGGGGCAACGTCGATCTCGTCTGGACCAGCGCTCGCATGACCGATGCGCAGGCACAATCGCTCATCGCGGCGGGAGCAGCCGATCTCCGTCTCAGCGGTTCCGAGCACGTCTTTGCACTCGACTCGATGGTGGTGCTCGTCTCCAACGATAATCCAGCCGTCTCCATTTCGGAGGAGAACATAGCAAAGATCTACTCTGGTCAGATCAGCGACTGGTCGCAACTCGGCCTCCCCGCGGGCAAGATCAATGTCTATGCGCCCGTGGACGGCATGGGCCTGCTCATGCATTTCAAGAACACGGTCCTCGCGCCTCGTAATCTCAACCTGCGTGAGGATGCAACGCGGCTCGGTACGGTTGTCGAGTGGTCCGACAAGGTTGCCGCCGATCCGATGGGTATCAGTTTCAATTTCATCGGTTACATCCGCAATGCCCGTGCGCTGAACATCGAGACGCCATGTGGACTGGTTTCCGTTCCGACGACCTTTTCAACCAAGACCGAGGAATTTCCGATGGCGCGGCGTCTTTATTTCTACACGCGCGGCCGGCCAAAGACTCCGCTGGCCCAGGAGCTCCTCGACTTCGCTCTCTCCGCGGAAGGCCAGGATGTTCTGAAGTTGGCCAACTTCGTGGATCAGTCGCCCGAGCTTCTCGAATTCCGTGAGCAGGGCACGCGCATTGCATACGCGCTGAACGTGCCTGCCGAGGACTTCGATTTTGCGATGATGCGCCAGTTGATCACCGATATTACCGATGCGCGTAGACTGACGACGACCTTCCGGTTCGAGTCCGCCTCGTTCCGGCTCGACACCAAGGCCAATCAGGACATTTCACGTCTGGCCGCATACTTGAACCTGGAGGCGAACCGCGACAAGCGCGTGCTGCTCTTGGGATTTGCGGATTCTCGCGGTGACTTTGTCAAGAACGAAGCCCTCGCAAAAGCCCGTGCCGATACGGTGCGCCGTGGTCTTCTGGCCCTCGGCAAGCAGTTTGCCAACCGGGTGGAGGCGAAAGGATACAGCGAGCTGGCGCCTGTTGCCTGCAACGATAGCGACATCGGCCGCGAGTTCAATCGCCGCGTCGAGGTCTGGCTCCACTGATCGGAGCTAATGAGCGAGCGCAGCCGGCACGGGAAGGCGGTGCCTGGAGCCGGGTGCGTTCATACGAAATTGAGACGAGTTCAGAAATTTTCCAGCGTCGCATTGCGGGACGTGCAGGCGCGATCCGAGGAACAGGACCCATGAAACTGACAGCCTTTGTGCGCCGTGCTCTGGTTGCACTCGCTGCCGCAATGTGTTTGTACCCAGTGCAACAGGTCCACGCACAATGGGCGCCGACCAAGCCGATCGAGTTCGTCGTGATGGCCGGTCAGGGTGGCGGTGCGGACAAGGCGGTGCGCTTCATCACCCAGGCCATGGCGGACGAGAAGCTCATTCCGGTGCCGATCAATGTCGTCAACAAGCCAGGCAAGTCCGGCGGCGAGGCGATGGCTTACCTGAAGTCGAAAGCCGGCGACAATCACACCATCATGTTCACCTTGAACAGCTTCTACACGACACCCTTGGAGTTGCCTGAGCTTGGCATCGACATCTCCACATTCGCACCGATCGGCAGACTGGCCGAGGATGTCTTCCTGCTATGGGTTCACTCGGATCGCAAAGACATCAACAACATCGACGATTTCGTAAAGGCAGCGAAGGAGAAAGGTGCGGGGTGGGTGATGGCCGGTACCGGCAACGGTGCGGAAGACAGTTTACTCACTGACTTCCTGAACGCGACCTACGGTCTCCAGATGACCTACAAAGCCTTCAAGGGCGGCGGTGCCGTTGCCAAGGAACTCGCCGATAAGAGCGCTGATTCCACGGTCAACAATCCCTCTGAACAAGCGGAATTTTACGCCAAAGGCGTAACGAAACCGCTGGTGGTTTTTACACCGCAGCGCCTGCCCGCCTATCAGAAGACGCCCGCCTTGCGTGAAACGGGTATGGACTTCCAATACTTCATGCAGCGCTCGGTTGTCGGTGCTCCCGGTATGGCCAAGCCGGCGGAGGCCTATTACCAGAATCTCTTCAAGCGCTTTTTTGCCGGACCGGCGTGGCAGGATTACCGCAAGAAGAACAGCCTTAGCGGCGACTTCATTTCCGGTGATGCCTTGCGCCAGTACTGGCTGAAGGAGCGCGAGAAGCACGCCCGCTGGAAGATGGCGCTTGAGGTCATGCTGATGAAGTCGCCTGCCGGCAAGAAACCGTGACCTGAGCCGGAGCGTGCAACGGTTGCGCGGTCGATCAAGTGAGATGAGCGGGCGATAACGCAGGACGTGATTCAATCAGAACCTGACTTGCTCAAATCTATTACCGCGGCGTCCAGTGTTGGACGATCTTGGCGAGCATGAATTCGCGCCAATGTAGATCCGATCCACGCTCCTGGTTGCATGCATGGCAGGCAGCAACGATGTACTTGCGTGTTCGCGGGTCATCCGTCGCCGCGAACAGGTGTTCGATCGTCACACGGTCGGGCGGCAGCGGAGATCTCAGATTGGAATCATCGGGCAGCTGCATGGGCTGCCGGCAATAGAAGCACAATCCCTCCTGCTCGAGAAACAGTCGCATATAGCGGTTGGGGCGCGGGCGCGGTGGGTTCTGCGGCCGTGGCGTAATGCGAGGTCGTGCGCGGCGCGTGCGTCGCGGTGTGCCTGCCTGCGGTGGAAATCGAGTCTTAGGCATGTCACCAGGGCACAAAACATGATCCGCCGGTGATATCCGGCAAATGGTTGGCGCGTGCTGCACGGACGGCTGCAACACCGGGTTCCGTTTGAATTGACCATGATGGGACCCTCTCGTCGCGGACTCAAGCGATGCGGCGCCAATTGCGGTTGCAGTTGTCAGAGCATCGTGACTTATTGGCCGCACGAATTCTTGGTGCTGCGGTGTCTTGTGCACGACGACCCAACGGAAACGAGGCTCCGACGGGCGGTTGCACTCACGTCAGAGGGAACGGGCCAGCGATGGACGCGACGACGCATGAAGGCAAGGCAGCTTCAACGGCAAGAGCCCACGTCACGGCATGGGACCTGCCAACGCGGCTTTTTCACTGGACAATCGTGGTGCTCGTTCTGTTTGCGTGGTTGACCTACCGCTATTCCGAGAACCTATCCGACCATCTGCTGAAAATGCACCGCTGGAACGGCTTGGTGATACTTACCTTGCTGGTCTGGCGCTTGCTCTGGGGTGTTGCCGGTACGTCGACGTCGCGCTTTTCGAGCTTCCTCGCCTCACCCGGAACGGCCTTGTCCTATGCGCGTGATCTATTCACGGGTCGTGCGCGCCGTTTTCTCGGTCACAATCCGCTCGGTGGCTGGATGGTGATCGGGATGCTCGCGACACTTCTCGTGCAGGCGACGCTTGGTCTGTTCACCGTCGAGCACAATGATCTGACGGCGGGGCCGCTTTACCGCCTCGTCAGCGAAGCTGCGACAAAGACGGCGTCGCATTGGCATCGTCTCATCTTCGACTGGGTTCTGCTGCCGCTTATCGTTTTGCACATCGTCGCCAACCTGCTCTATGGAATCCTCAAGCGCGAGCCGCTGATTCCCGCGATGATCACCGGCCGTAAGCCGGACGCGCGCTATGAGGACGAGAGCGAAGCGCAACTGACGCGCCGTCCGCTGCTGCGGGCGGGTGTTCTTCTGGTGCTCGCCGCCGTGATCGTGCTGGGCAGCATCCGTTTTCTTGCAGGACGCCTGATTTAGCGCTTCGATGCAAGCACAACTGGTTTCATCTGAGCCGATCAGACTCTAGCTCATATCGGCTCGTTCCCCGCAGCCTGCGTTGGCCAAATCTTGCTGCCTGTGCCGGCCGGAACAGCGTGAGCAGGAGCCCGCATCTACCGTTCAAGCATCAACCTTGGACCGGAGCTGCGGGACATGACCACCACAAAGGACACGACCTATCGCATCAAAGGCGGCCGCGTTGGCGTACTCATGATCCACGGTCTCTGCGGCACGCCGGTCGAAATGCGCTACGTTGCCCATGGACTCGCCCGGGCCGGCTACACAGTTCACTGCCCGCTGATCGCAGGGCATGGCGGCACCGAAGCCGACATCAAGGCGACGACCTGGCACGATTGGCTCGCAAGTGCCGAGGCTGCTCTCGATGAGCTGCGTCGGGAATGCGACGTGGTGATCTGCTCGGGGCTTTCCACCGGAGCGCTTCTCAGTCTCATGCTGGCAGCCAAGCATCCCGACAAGGTGCAAGGTATCGCCCCGCTCGCCCCGACGCTGTGGCTCAACGGCTGGCTCATACCCTGGTATGCACGCCTGTTCCGCCTCGTGCGCCAGACATGGGTGGCAGACCTGATCAGCTTTCCCGATATCGAGCCGCACGGCATCAAGGACGACCGCATCCGCGATTTCATCCGCAAGGCGCTTACCAGCGGCGATACCTCGGTGGCTGGTCTGCCGGTAACGCCCGGTCGTGCCGTTCTTGAGCATCACCGCCTCGTGCGAGCGCTCAAGAAGATGCTGTCCAGCATTCAGCAGCCGGCGATGATCATCCACCCCCGCGATGATGACTACGCCGACCTCAACAACGCTTGGTATCTGCAGCGGAATCTGAAGGGTCGCGTCGACATGGTGGTACTCGACGACAGCTATCATATCGTCACGGTCGACCGGCAGCGCCACGTCGTCGTTGATCGCCTAGTGGGCTTCGTCGCGTGCCTCGCCGAGCAGTTCACCGGTCGCCGCGACAAGGCCATGTCGGCGACCATCAACCCCGCCGTTGCATGACCGCGCGATTGAGCCGGATTTAGAGCATGTTTAGCTGACATGTGCAGCGGTTCGGCGTGAAAACATGCTTCGAAACAAGGTGCTGGATCGCGTTCATGGTTCCATCAAACATGAACGCGATCTAGAGCCTGATCGGCCGAGATGGGAGCCGTCGTCGTTTGTGTTTCCGTCAAACACGAACGCGATCCAGGACGGCCGCACGTCCGCCTGCGCCGCATCCCATGTGGCCACACCAGCGGCGCCGCTCTCGGTTCGGTGCCGCGGTTGAAAACGTCGCCAAATCAGTAGGTTGAAACTTTTTTCGGATTGTTACGGCCGGAACAGCGGGTTTGGGCCGGCGCAGGCATTCTCACCTCAAGTCAAGCGCGAGACAGCCTCGCGGAAAGACACACCGACACCACGCTAACGCGCCCGAGACACCCAAGGAGACCCGCCATGAACAAGACCGTCGCTCTTCTAGCCGCTGCCGCAACGCTCGTGATTGCCAATATTTCCCTCGCGCCCCAGGCCGAGGCCGGCAGGGGTGTACGCCTACACTTTGGCTTTCCGCTGGGATCCTTCGTCGCCCGCCCCTGTGCCAGTTGCGGAAGTTCTTCGTCCTATAATCATCACAGCGGGTACAGCTCTTATGGCGCCAAACGCCGCGCCGCGACCCACGCAGCGGCCAAGGCTGCAGCACGCCGCGCCGCGATTGCCGAAGCCAGGGAGGAGGCGCGCCGCGAGAAGCTCGCCGCGGCACGCCGTCTGACCCGCCTGAAGAAGTTGCGCGATGAGGACGAGGTGGAGGAGTTCGCCAAGGCCGAGATCGAGACGCTCGCTCCCGATAAGGTGCCGCTGCCTGTGCGCGCCGAAGCAGAGGAAGCCGACGTTGCTATCGGCGAGCCCAAGGTCATCATTTCCAACGCAAAGGCCGAGTCCAACGTAAAGGCCGAGCCGGCGAAAAAGCAGGAAAAGGTCGCTACAGCTCCGGTTCCCGCTCCGGCACGTCCCGAAGCGGCCGCCAAACCACTCGACTGCAAGAAGTTCGTGCCGAGCGCCGGCCTGACGATCACGGTGCCCTGCCAATAATCGAACCCCCTACCCGGCCGGACGCTCGATTGGGTCTGGCCGGATCTCTTTCGGGAGAGAGCTTCGTCGGCTTTGACCATCGCGCGCCAACCGCAATTGATCTTGTTGAGTGAAACTTTCATGCTGGAGGCCTGCACCTGCAGGCGGGAGACGGACGACATGAACGAGACGGAGAAGACGGCCGAAGAAACACTGATGGCGGATCTTGCTGCGGCGGCCGGTGCTGGCGGCGACTTCAAGCGCGCTATCCGGATGGCGCCCAAGCTGGCTTACCGCAATCTCTTTCACGATCGCCTCAGCCTCATCGTCACGCTCACCGGCATTGTCTTCTCGGTGGTTCTGGTGGCGGTGCAGTGCGGCCTCTACCTCGGCTCCGAACGCACGATCGCGCGCGTCATCGACCAGACCGGCGGCCAGATCTGGGTCGTTCCCCTCGGCACCAAGAGTTTCGACGATCCCTCGCTGATGAGTGGCGAGGAGAAATACGCAGCACTCGCCGTACCCGGTGTCGAGAGCGTGGAAAATCTGCTGGTTGGATTTTCCAAGTGGCGCAAACCTGGTGGCGGCACCACGACGATTCTGCTCGTTGGCTCCGACTGGGAGGACGGCGGCCTGGCGCCCTGGAACATCATCGATGGCAGCCTTCACGATCTCGCCGCGCCGTTCACCGTGTCGGTGGACAAGAGCTATTTCAAAGACCTGGGCATCAAGCAGCTCGATGACGTTGCGGAAATCAATGCAACCAAGGTCCGCGTCGCCGCCGTCAACAAGCGCATCCGCTCATTCACGACGCTGCCGTACGTCTTCACCAAGCGCGAGACGGCGCTGAGCTTACTGGGAGCATCCTCGCGCGAAGCTTCCTACACGCTGGTGCGGACCGAACCGGGTGCAGATGTCGAGGCGGTCCGCCAGGAACTGTCGCGGCGCCTGCCCGACGCGGAGGTGCTGCTGCGCGGCGAGTTCCGCAAGCGGAGTCTCAATTACTGGTTGTTCCAGACCGGCGCCGGCGCGGCGCTCATTGCAGGCGCTCTTCTCGGTCTCATCGTCGGTGTCGTGATCGTCGCTCAGACGCTCTACTCCAGCACCAAGGACCATTTGAACGAGTTCGCCACCCTGCGCGCGCTGGGCGCGTCGGGCAGCTACATTCATCAGGTCATCCTGTTGCAGGCCATGATCAGCGCACTGATCGGCTACACTATCGGCATGATCCTGTCGCTGCTGGTGATATGGGCCTCCCAGGATACGACGTTGAATATCGTCATGACGCCCGGCCTGGCGGCGGCGTTGTTCGGCGTCACCATAGGCATGTGCGCGATTGCAGCGGTCTCCGCGATCTTCAAGGTGACGCGAATTGATCCAGCCGGCGTCTTCAGCCGCTGATCGGTACCGCATGGAGGTGTTTGCGCAGCGGCCGGTCCTTTGGGCCGGCCGTTGACCCTTTACCGCAACGGCAGGGCTCGCTCCCCGTCGTTGGTTGGACCGGATAGAATTATGACCTTGCGCCATTTTTCATAACGGTACTTGCTTTCATCGCGCTTGTTTCCCTCGGAACAGCGCAATGCCTGCTGAGCCGGCACACTCCTGGAGATGATGAAATCCAAGGACGGAACATTCAGGAGCGTGAGATGACCATCCAGTCCGACATGCCCACTACCGACAGGGCCGGGTTGCCACCGATCCTCGAGGCCAGGGGCATCACCAAGATATTCGGATCCGGCGACACCGAGATCCAGGTTCTCAAGGGCGTCGACATGCAGTTGCGTCCGGGTGAGTTGACCTTGCTCATGGGGCCGTCAGGCTCCGGCAAGACGACGCTGCTCTCGATCCTTGGCTGTATCCTGTCGCCAACCGATGGCGAGTTGGTCATCAATGGCCGGACGACTAGGGGTCGGAACGCGGAGGGTCTCGCCGACCTGCGCCGCACGGAGGTAGGGTTCGTCTTTCAGTCCTACAATCTCTTTCCAACTCTGACGGCGTTGGAGAATGTCATGCTGGCGCTCGATGTTCGCGGCAGTCGCGGCAATGCGGTGAAGCAGGCGGAAGGTGCCCTGCGCGCCGTCGGCCTTGGCCACCGCCTTAACGCCTATCCGAAGAAGCTGTCGGGTGGGGAGAAACAGCGCGTCGCGATCGCTCGTGCGCTGGCTGGTGCACCGGCCGTAATCCTTGCCGACGAGCCGACCGCCGCACTCGACAGCGAGAACGGCGCCGCAGTCATGGCGCTGCTTTCCGAGGTTGCCAAGGATCCTTCACGCGCCGTTCTGGCAGTGACCCACGATCATCGCACACTTACATACGCGGACCGTATCATCAGAATTGAAGATGGCCGCATCGTCGATCAACGCCGTAACGAGGACGGCTCGATGGAGGAAAGGGAGATCCATGTCGCTGCAGCAGCCTAAGGGACCGAATGCATCGCCGCGCGGCGATGGTTCCGGCAAGTTGATGATCGGCATCGTTGCCGGTATCGCCCTCACCGTCGCCGCTTACGGCGGCTATCTGCTCAGCGGATCAAAGCTGTTCGATGGCGGCAAGGGAGCCGCATTCAGCGCGACCAGCTCGGCAAATCCGGTGACGTCCGCCACTGAAACACCTGCCCCGCTGCGCTGGGTCGCTGCCGCTCCTGGCCGAGTCGAGCCCAACGGGGGACTGATGCGCATCGGCGCTCCGCAGGTCGGTCGCATTTCCGAGGTTCTTGTCGCGGTGAACGACACAGTCGATGAGGGCGAGCTTCTCGTTCGTCTCGATGACGCCGAGTATCGCGCCAAGCTTGCTGCCGCCGAGACTGAGACCGGATCTCGCCTGCGCGAACGCGACAGCGCGAACCTCGCCTCCTCCCGCGCTGACGTGCGCGACGCGGAGGACAAGGTCTACGACGCAGAACGCGCGGTAACCGGTGCTCGTATTGAACTGGACCTGATGCTGAAAGCAAAGCGCAAGGGTGACGTGAACAAGCGCGATGTCGACGACGCGCGCCGCCGCTTGAAGGACGCCGAGGCGCGCTTGAAAAAAGAACGCACTGCTGTCGCCAGGGCACAGGGCAAGTCGAACGTCGGTGAGCCAAGCCGGATCGAGTCCGCCTTGAGCGCCGCGCGCTCAGACGTTGCAATCGCAGACGCGCTTCTGGATAAGACTCGCATTCGCGCGCCGCGAGCCGGAACGGTGCTCGAGGTCAACGCCAAGGATGGCGAGATCGTTGCGCCGACGCCCGAAGTGCCGCTGATCGTGATCGGTGACCTCACGTCGTTGCGTGTCAAGACTGAGGTCAGCGAAGGCGATATTTCTAAGATCAAGATTGGTCAGAAGGCCTATGTCAAGACGATCGCTTTTCCAGGCCGGGAGTTCAACGGAACGGTCTCCGAGATTGCTCCGTTGCTGTCCGGGCCAAAGCTGGGAGGGCGCGGCCCGCGTCGTCCGACCGATGTGGATGTTCTGGAGGTGACGATCGATCTCGACAGCCAGTCGCAACTGCGGCCGGGTATGCGCGTGGACGCGTTCTTCCTGCCCTGACGGTCACGTACGGGCCGCATGGGAACTAGATCGCGTTCATGTTTGACGGAAACATGAACATGATATACCCCCTTGTTTTGAGTAAGTTTTTTACGCTGCACCGCTGCACACTTCAGCTAAGCATGCCCTATAAAAATGACCGGCCGCGAGGGCCGGTCATTTTCTTGCGGGGGGCAGGTTTTGTTGTTGGATTGCCAGAGACGTTTCAATGCCGCGTCGAAGCGGTTGGTGCCACCGGTTCTGTCGGTGTCATATGGGCGAGGTGCGTATCTACGAAAGGAGAGTCGGCCGGGCTGACATCAGAAGCATCGATGGTAACCGTGCTGCCCTTTGCCCAGAGACGGTTGAACGCTGTCTCGACGGAGCTGGCTGTCGTCTGGCAACCGTCGGCGTAGCATTCGTAGGCATCGCGTTTTGAAGGCTCGCGGCGCATGCAGTCGCCGATCCATACCGTTTCAGCATCGAGCCACAGTTGCTCGTGCGCATCGAGCAGCCTGAGATCGCCCGTCGTCCGGCCGTCCGTGAGTTCGGCGAGGTTCGCAGGCCAGGTATTGGCAAGGTGACTTCCTGGCATGAGGATGAGCGCCTTCAAGGCGATGTCGGTCACGCCCGATTCGGCGATCGCAGCGGCGAGCGCGCGCACCACCGGGCTTTCATGTGAACGGGCAATGAGCAGATAAACGCGAACCGGCGCTTGGCCGCCGGCGTCGCCGGCCGCACCGTGGCGACGCGCAAAGTGATCGGCAATGAACGCTTTGAGTTTGGCTTCCTTCTCCTCCTTCTTGATGACGGCAATGGTTGGGAGAGCCTTAAATTGCATGTTCGTTCCCCTTCGGCGCGTCATGCACGGAAATTGCCGGCAGGCGCCCTTTCAGTTACCCGATCATTGTGCCGGCATGACGGTTAAACAAGCGTTTCCAAACGGCTCGAATTGCGTCAGACGTCGAAATGCTTAATTCATGAGAAAGCCTCACATTATTCCGCAGTGATCGGACGGAACCGCCGCGATATGTCATCGACGCGAATTTCGACGTCAGGTTCGGTGAATAGCGCTGGCTCGTCCTCCTCTCCCGCTTCCGATGCATCGGCAAGCAGCGCCTCTGTCGCCGCCGTGATGCGCGACGCGGCCTCTGGCGTTGGCAGCATGGGCTGGCGCTGGCCGGCCGTTTTGTCGCCGCCGTTGAAGTCGAGGCGACCACGCAGCAAACCACCCGGCAATATCGCTTCGGTTACCGGCAGCGTGAACTCTGCCGTTTCTCGGCGCAGCACGACGCCGATACGCGGTTCTGGCTTATGAAGTGGCATGGGCTCTATGACCGTAGCGACGCGGGCAGCTTCATCCGGCTGAGCCTTTGTCGCGGAAGAAGCAACGTTGACCGGCGGCTCCTCGTCGCCTCCCGCCGCCGCAGCGACACATGTCTCACGCACGATGTCTGCGCGCGTCTCATTGACAGGCCGGGGCTCTCCGCTATCGCCGGGAATGGCGAACAACACGACTTCACCCGCCGGCATGTCACCGCCGTCAGCATCGTTGCGAATGGAACGCTCCGGCCAGCGCCGCCGCCGTGGTCTGTCGAGCGCGCCGTCCTCGCCGCGGAGCGTCGGCAACGTCGCGCGATAAAGTTCCTCTGCGATTTCGCGGCTTGCGCGCGCCGCATAGGGACCGAACTCGGCAATCGTGACCGGATCGGCAGCATTGTCGGTGAGCGCGTTCTCTCGTGCCGGGACATGCTCTTGAGACTTCACCTGTACGTTGCCGGCGGCTGCCTCGCGCGCGCTCGTCCGGCGGGTGAAGAAACCGTTTCCCCGGCCGGCCGCCGATGCTGATGCAACCTTCTGCGCCTCCTGAGGCATCGGTGTCTGTCCGGTCGGCGCGTTCGTGTGCAGCTCTGTTGACGGCATGTCCGGCATCGTTTGCCCGGGCTGCGTCGTGTCGTTTGCTGGCGAGAGGGATGGCTCATGCGAGCTGAAGAGCTGCTGCTCAAGCCGACGCTTTCTTTTTTCGGCCTCGACCCGTCGCGCCGCGCCCATCACCGCGCCAAGGATGATTTCCGACCAAGCGCCGTCGCGGAAGCGGTAGACGCGGAACGCATCGGCGTTGGCGAACTTGCTGCCCTGGCGTTGCAGCTTCTTTTTGATCGCGCGTGTCGTCAGCAGCGGCGAGTAGACACGCGAGAAGATCCTCTCCTTCTCGAAGCTTGTGAACAGGTTGGCGAGCAGGTGTGCCTCCAGCTTGAGGCTCTCGATATCGTCGGTGGATGTGCTGCGCGTGTAGGCACCGTTCGGCTTGTAAGGCGCGTCGAGCGGGACGGCGACGTAATAGGCGCCGTGAAAATCGAACACGACGTGCCGGAAGACCTCGAAGTTCTGACGGATTTCCTCGTCCCGGTGGATCTCGTTGAAACGCGACAAAATCTGAATGACCGGCCCGCGCTCGGCTGCGCGCATCTTCGGCACCAGGCCGTGAAGCCGGTTCATTGGACGCCCCATCGATACGAGCAGCAGGCACAAATCGACGAACACCGCGATCGCAAGCGGAATGTAGTCGCGCTTGGAGAGCCCGGCGACAGGCTCACTTGAAAGCGCTTTGGTGAGCGCGGGCGAAGCCTCGACCGATTGCACGGCCTTCTTCTGCAACTCGCGCAGTTCATCCGCTGAAGGCGGAAACTTGAATGAAAGTGCGCCGTAGAATGTCGCCGTAAGCCGGCGGAATGCCTCGATGGTGGCCTCCGAGCCTTCCACGGCGGCGATCTTGGGCTTCTCCAGGTTTGGAAGCTGGTCGATTGCCCGCACGACGCCCTTCAGCGCCTGCTGCAACTGTGGATCGGGGCACGTGAACGTACGCCCACGACCATCGGGAAACACCGTTTTTTCCGCACGTTCGCCGAGGTCGGCGCGTAGCTGCTTCAATTGCGGATCGGTGCGGAACGCGTTGAATCCGGTGACTGTGATGTCGAGCTTGCGGCTGAGCGAGCGCATGAACTCGTTGCGCGTGCCCGATGCCTGATCAAACGTCGACGTGTCGCCGTTCACCACCTTCGCCAGGTCTCCGTCAAGCGCTGTAAGATCGTTCTTCACCCCGTTTGCGCGAGCGCGTACGAAGTCCGCAGCGAATGCAAAGCGCTGGGCATCGTCGTCCCGCAGCTTGCGGCGCGGGCCGTCGCCGGGGCGACTGTCGGGGCACGAGCCGCCTTTGGTGCGTTCAAGCTCCGCCTTTTGCCGGGAAATCTCGTTGAGCTGATCGAGCGTTGCGGAAAGCTGGACCATGCGCGTTGAGGCGGCATGCAGCGAGGATTGCACCTGTGTCACCGCGGATTCTGCCGAGCGCGACGATTCCGACCGGCTCTCCAGGACCTTCCAGTAGAAACCGAAACCAAACCCAACAGAGATTAATGTGAGGAAGACGTATCCGGCGACATAAGTAAATTTCGTAGCGGTGGGGATTGGCGCGAACATCTGGTCTAGAAGCCAGATGATCATTGTCATCAGCATCGCCACCGAGAAACCGATTACGATCTTATGGACGAATGGCAGATCGCCCATGTTTGCCTCGATGAGCTCGAGCATGCCGATGTAGGTTGCAACCCACGACAGGCTGCCCAGCCCGATGACCAGGACCAGCTTCTTCCAGTCGCGCGCGTTTTGAGGCTCCTCCGGCCAGCCGCCGTCGCCGCTGGAAAGGTCGAAATCGGGAGAACGTGTGATTTTTGATTGCGTGCGGGCAGCGCCGCGTGAAAACGCCATGACGGGACGACCTGTGCTCGTCACCGCAGCCGCATCGTGTTGTTATGACGCCGCAGGATCGATCCCACTGCGTTTTCCTGCGTGCCGCGATACTTCAACTGTTGAACCGACCGATCTGCCCCCGGCCGTTTGTGATCCACCATTAAGGGTAGTTCTGGTTCATGACGCGAGTGGGGCGTGCATGTGGCCCAACCTTGGCTCTGCTCGCTTGCCGTGGGTGACTGTGCCGCGCAAGGTGCATTTTGCGAAAACTTGATGGGTAAAGGCACAGCCACATGCTTCCGCGCTGCAGCCGCAGCGCTAGATAGTGTTCCTGTTTGACGAAAACATGAACCCGATCCAGAACCAACCTTGTTTCGAGCATGTTTTTCACGCTGAACCGCTGCACACTTCAGCTAAACATGCTCTATTGCGACGCACTCCACCTTCACCGGACGTCAGAACGCTAGCGAGCGCTGCACGATGTCGGCGGGCGTGTGCGCACGTGCGTTGCTGCGCACAGCATCCCTAGCGATGTCAGATGGATCGCCGGGGGCATTTGATAGCGGCGTCTCGGGCCTCGCAGGAGCCGATGGCGGCGGCAGCAGGCCGGGTTCGGGATGCGCAGCGGCATGCTGCTCCAGATCCTTCAGCAGCGCTTCGGCCAGCGGCGCGATGTCGGCACCATGCAGCTTGCGTGCAAACGGCTCTCGCACGGAGCCTGTGCCGACCAGAACGACGTAGGAGTAGGCGGCGCCATTGGTGAACTGCAAGCCCCCCGTGATCCACGCGTCGATGCTGGCATCCGGATCCTCGGTCACTTGTGTGCCCGTTTTCGCGAAATGCAGCCGCACGTTGCCTTTGCGGCCTGCGCACCAATGGGACAGTGTCTTCAAGGTTCCGTGCGACGTCTTATAAGCCGAGTAGCAAAGCGGCGCCGAAAGAAGCGACTGGATGAGCCCGTTGGCGCCGCGTACGATTACCTCACGCGGCCGCAGCATCAATGGCGACGGCCTTGCGGTGTCAGCCGCAATCTCCCGGCCGGTATGATCGTAGCCTTTGATCAGTGTTGGCTCGGAGATCTGTCGACCGCGCTGACCCAGCAGCGATGCCAGGATCACGCTCGACATCATATGGACCCGTCGCGGTGCGCCCGAGATCTGCCCCAGCACCACCGCGGTCGAAGGCGGCGTACCCTCGCCGTTAGGGCCCGCTGGCGGCATAGTGAAGCCGAACTGATCGATCAGCGCTTTCACGCGCGCTTGTCCGATACGTGCTGCGCGATGCCCGACCGGATTGTTGAGCGAGCATGCAAATGCCACGATCGCCCTGCGGCCATGCCGGTTGCCGCCGCCATGCCGGCAGGTCTCCAGGCCTACCGCGGGCGCATCCGTGTCGAGCCACAATGAATTCGCGGTGTCGGTGAGCTGGTTGGCGATTCCTATTGCAGCCAGCATCTTGCCCGTCGACGCGATCATGCGCGGCTCGCGTTTCGGATCGTAGTATCCGGTTTTTTCGTCGCGTGCGCTGATCGAGCCGAAATAAGCCGCCGTTTCTCCCGTTTCGTAGTAGCGGACGATATCACCTTTGGCGTTTGCCGCCACGATCGTCACGTTGGGCAGCTCGCCTGCAATTCCCGCCTTTGCAGGATCGAGCACGTAACCCGGCGACAGCTTCGCGGCCACCGTGGCATTGACGGTGGCAAGTGCCGTCTCGATCTGCGATTGAAACGCGAGGTTTTCCGCCGCGTCGAATGTCGTCGTCACGCCGCGTACATAGTCACGCCAGCCGAAACCGTAACGCTGCTTCATTTCTTCGCGCAATCCGAACCGCGCCGCCGGCATCAGAACATTGGCACGTAGCACCGGATTGGCCTGCGCGCGCCTCGCGTGCTCCGGTGCAAATTTGTCGAGCGCCTGCTGCAGGCGTGGCTTGACATGCGGATCGGGCGGGCCGCCGGCGAGCTTGACGAGATCGAAGACGACCTCCTTCTGCATCTCCGAATCGGTAAGCAGTTTTTCCGCGCAGGTTCGCGCCCTCACTTCGGTGATGTAGCGCCAGCGGTCAAGCCTCACGGCGTTGAGGCGCTCGGAACCGTCGAGCAGGATAATCGGCTTGTTGACGGCCGAGGCGAGAACGAATTGCTCGGCAATCGTAAGATCCTTGGCCTCTTTCCCGAACACGATGCGGCTTGTCACTTCGACGCCGTGCAGCGGTGAGCCGCCGGTTCGCTGCGCGAGCCAAAGGTGGTTCGCGGCCCATGCCTTCAGCGGGGCATCGCCGCCGCCCTGCGTCAGTGTCTGATAGATGACGGGCGCAAGCCACCATTCCGACAACTTGCGGCCGAGTTTCTCCAGCGTCCCCTCGTCGCCGCTTGGTGGCGTCTTGTAGATGACGCGAGCCAGCTGCATCGGTAGTGTCGAACCGCCGACTCCGAGACTCGGCCGCCGCAGCGCTATCGAACGTTTCAGCGATGAGAACGGAATCTTGAGTACACCAAGGAAGTCGATGCCAAACGGATTGATTATGCCGCCGATGTAGCGGTCCTCGTGGTAGACGAGGCACTTCCAGTAATAGGCGGGCACCTCGCGAACGGGGATCGACTTGTGGTCGGGATTGGCCGTGTAGCTGCCGACCTCGATTGCCGCGCCGGTGTAGTTGACGTCGCGTTGGCTGTCGAGTCGTGGATCGAACGTGCCGACAAAGCTGCCGCGGCTGTCATAGATCGCTGTGGCAAGCCACCTCTCCGCATCGTATCGCAGTTTATCTGCCATGTACGTGCTGCCCGCGAACCCGCGGATCGGTGCAATGACGTAGACGAGCACGACTGCGAAGACCACGTAAAGGATCGCCGCGGTCGCCAGGTGCCGCAACGGTCCGAGACGCGGATTGAACGCAACCCAGTCCGTGATGAAGCGCACCGCACGCACGGGTATCGTCATGAATATTTCGAGAATGCGCGTGATGATACGGAGGAACGCGAGCATGAATACGCCGACCGGACACAGGGGGTGAGGCAATGCAACTCGTGTCGGCACGAATTGCGCCGACCCCGATACCACTTGATCCTGGTGAGAGTCTGATCGGCTGGGATGAAAGCGCTTGAGCTTCCAGCGAAGGCGTCGATCGGACTCTCAAACAAAAGTTTAGAGCAGGCCGCGGCGACTTATGTCGTTCCACCGCGACTTGATCTGCTCTAACGCGATTTTGTGGCGGCTGAGCGACTCGAAGGCGGCAATCCCGCGGTCAATTCTCGAAGTATCCCCATCCTGTAATCCCGGATGGTCCTACCTTGCCACGGTCCGCATTTTGCGCGGGGAACGTCACACTCAGTCGAGCAGCATTCATGGATTGGTCAGTGCAGGAGTTTTCGCATCGATCCCGCGCTCCGCGCCGCGCGAATGGTCTCCAAGCTCTCCAATGCGCAGCGGAATGACGGCAACCGGATCACGGCGATGCAGGCGTGCTTGCTGGCTCCTCACATCCTGGTCTTTTGAGGC
This sequence comes from Hyphomicrobiaceae bacterium, assembly GCA_036768475.1. Classification (GTDB taxonomy): domain Bacteria; phylum Pseudomonadota; class Alphaproteobacteria; order Rhizobiales; family Hyphomicrobiaceae; genus JAEUMD01. Next base: position 27,906 of record DAIPMW010000026.1, read on the forward strand.
AGGTCCTGACTGCCGGTGCGGCGTTATCGACGGCGACATTGCTCAGGCTTTAATCAGGCAAGCATATCCTGTACGATATTGAAATACATTGCAGATGAATTTGTGAGCAGCGAGGAAACAACTTGGAGAACAAATAGCAAACTCCCGGGAGGAGACTATGTCGACCTATTTGCGTATAACGTATGCGTTGTTTCTTGCAGTCCTCTCATCGGCATTTTTCTCGGTATTCATCGCGCCGCCGGCCAGCGCGGATCAGCCAAAGCTGGTCGTTTTCATCACGATAGATCAACTCCGAGGCGATATGCCGTGGCGTTTCAAGGACCGCTTCGGGGAGGGCGGATTCAAATACCTGATAGACAATGGGACCGCCTACACAAATGCACATTTCCGCCACTCGACGACCTTCACTGCAGTCGGCCATGCGAGTCTCGCAACTGGCGGCAATGCTCTCCAGCATGGGTTAGCGGGAAATGATTGGCACGACACGGTGACGGGCAAGCAGATCTACTGCGTAGAGGATGACCGCCATCACATCATCGGCAAGGATGCGAAAGCGCACGAAGGGGCCTCGCCTCGCAACCTTACGGCATCGACCTTCGGCGATGAGATCGTTTTGGCGAGCGGTGGCATGTCGCGCGTATTCTCGGTTTCGATCAAGGATCGCGGCGCGATTCTTCCGGGCGGACACCTCGGTAAGGCATATTGGTACTCGTCGGGTTCGGGCGCGTTCGTGACGAGCACCTACTACGCTTCGGAATATCCGGCATGGGTGAAGGCATGGAACGACGCAGGCCATGCAAACGCTTACAAAGACAAGCAGTGGACCCTGCTGCACGACCGATCAACCTATATCTACGGCGATCGCGACGATGAAGCGTGGGAGAAGTCCTATAAGAAACTCGGCAGGACCTTTCCCCATGCGCTTGGCAACGATGATGCGAAGGCGTTCTACGCCGGTCTGCGCTTCGTGCCTATGGGTGACGAGCTGACGCTGGCATTCGCAAAGGAGCTCATCGATCAGGAGAAGTTGGGACAGGGGGCGACGACCGACGTGCTTGCGATCAGCTTTTCGGCAACCGATTACATCGGCCATGCCTTCGGTCCTGATAGCCTTGAGGCAGAAGACAATTTGCTGCGTCTCGACCGCACGCTGGCGGACCTCTTCAAGTTTCTCGATATGAAATTTGGTCTGGATCAGGTGCTGATTGCTTTGTCCTCTGACCACGGTACCGATTCCGTGCCCGAGCGAAGCCAGCATCTTGGCCTCGATGCCGGAAGACACCGCCCCAACAAGTTCCTCGAAGCGGTCAATGAAGGGCTCAAGAAGCGCTTCAAGGTCGAGGATGCGCTCGTCAAAGTGTTCTGGAATCCGAGCCTCTACCTCGATCGCGAGGCAGTCGATCGCGCCGGTCTCGAAGTGGCGGTCGTGGAAAATGCCCTGAGAGAAGAGATCCTCAAGGTTCCCGGTGTCCGCTTTGCGGTGACCCGGACAGATCTCTTGAAGGGTAACGTCACCAGCGAGCCCATGCACGCGAAACTGCAACGCGCATTTCACCCGACGCGTTCTGGCAACGTACTGTTTGTTCAGGATGTCGGCTGGTATCTTTACCCCAATCCAGACGAGTTCGCCGCCATGCACGGCTCGCCCTACACGTACGATACCCACGTCCCCATTATGTTTGCCGGACACAAGGTCAAGCACTGGATCGTCGATCGCGATGTCGGCCCGGAAGACATGGCATCCACGGTGACGGCTTACCTCGGACTGAAGCCGCCGTCTGGATCGACCGGTACTCCACTCGTCGAAGTGCTTGAAGGTCTGAGAGATTAAGTCAGCCATTGCGCGTCTGAAATCTGATCGGTCGAGATGGAAGCAGTTGTGCTTCTGTCGAGGTCGATCAGCGTGAAGAACATGTGCAAACAAAGAATTGGATCGGGTCGTGCGCGTGCCCCGACGTGCTCGCCGTGAAGATGGTGAACAGCTTCTCTGGCCGGAGGGCGCGTGCGGGAGATCGTTTTGGAACGTTTGAAATTCGCCCCGCGCTGACACGTGCAGCATTACGCGTCCAAGATGCCGAACTCGCTGAACGGAATGAAAGGAACCGCGTCGCCCGGAGCCACTTTCGTCACGTCCTCGCCAATGTCGATCAGACCATGCGCGGCGCGCAGGCCCGAGATCAGCCCCGATCCGTCACGCGCGAATTTGTCGACGGCAAGGCCTTGCTCGGTCATGCGTAAGATGCCGCGGAAGAACTCGCGGCGTCCTGTCTTGCGTTTCGGCAGCTCGAACGCGGCGGGCAACATGAAGCGACGTGGTTCGGGCCAGTGCCCGCCGCCCATCCGCCGCAGCATCGGAAAGACGTACATCAGGAAGCACACGAATACCGCGACCGGATTACCCGGCAGGCCGACCATCACGGTATCGCCGATCTGCCCGAACATCAGCGGACGTCCCGGCTTTACCGCGAGCTGCCACATGTGCCGTTTGCCAAGCGTATCGAGCGCGCTCAGCATGTGGTCCTCCTCGCCGCGGCTCGCCCCGCCCGACGTGAGGATAATGTCGAACCGCTGTGCCGCATCGCGGAGCCCGCGCTGGATCACGCTTGCATCGTCGGGCCACACGCCAAGATCGGTGACATCCGCACCCGCCGCGCGTGCTAGTGCGGTCAGCATTGGTGCGTTGGCGTCGAAAACCTCACCGGGCTGGAGCGCACGGCTGCCGGCACGGATCACCTCGTCGCCCGTCGACAGGATCGCGGTACGCACCCGTTGGTGACACAATACGTCTGCAAGACCGATGGAGGCGAGCGCCGCGGCGTCCTGCGGGCGCATCAGGGTTCCAGCGTCGAAAAGGGTCGTCCCCGCCGCTACGTCCTCGCCAGCGCGCCGCACGTTGGCGCCGACTTTGAGGCCCGGTGGAATGGTGACGTGGGTGACCTGTTCGTTATCGCCCGAGCCGGTTGTTTCCACGCTACAGTCTTCCTGCATGGCGACCGTATCGAAGCCCTCCGGCATAATGGCCCCGGTGAAGATCCGCACCGCGGTGTCGGTTGGCGGATTGTCCGTGAGTGGCCGGCCCGCGGCTGCGCGCCCCAATACAGCGAACCGGCGTCCCGCCTCGCGATTTTCCACCCCGTTGTAATGTGCCGAGGAGATCGCATAGCCATCGACAGCCGAGTTGGTGTGCGCGGGAACCGGCCGCGCCGCCACCGCGGCTTGCGCCAGGATACGTCCCGCAGCATCCCAAATCGCGACGCGCTCCGTACCGGTAACCGGCACAATTCGGGATTTCAGAAGCGCAACGGCATCGTCGTGGCGGAGACGATCCTTGTCATGGAGAAAACAGTCGTCGAGAAGCTTTTTCGGCATGGGCTGGTGCGGGGGGCTCCGCTCCTAAGGTGATGGGCAGTCAGATTATCCTGCCCGAACCGCACCATTCGCAGAGGAGAGGTTCGGGGGAAAGCCGAGGTATGGGCCTTGTTTAGCGATTGTGTCGGCGAAAGGGAACGGCTGCCTGATGAAGCGCTGGGGCAGTCAGCGCATCTGGGCGTTGTTCAATCAATCGCCGCAGGCGCTCTCGCGCTACATCCTATGGAGTGCGGTGAACCATTTTATGAGCAAGGATGGGTTATGAGCAGGGCCGGGGTTCGCAGGAAGTTGGTCGGTGCGCGATCACTATCTGGTGCCGCGAACAACTTCGGCGCCTGCAGCTTTACCGCAGCGCCGGCTAGAGCAGGTCAGATTTTGATTGAACCACGTCTGGCTGTTGTGGGCCTGCTCTATCTCTTTAGTTGAAAGCCTGATTCACGGCTTCGACAGATGCACGACTGCTTCCATCTCAGCCGATCAGGTTCTAGGCACAGTGAGGTTTACAGGAAAGCACGGCTTTTGGCGTGCAGCCCCCAACTCACATCGCATGCATGATGACAAACAACCCTATGCCCACTGCCGGACCCAGCAGCGCGGCCAACACCATCATGACGAATGACTTCGCGACCATAACACTACCCCGCACGACGCAACCAACAGCAAACGCCCGAAACGCCCCCCGGACACCTGCTCCGTTTGCCAAGCCCTCTACTTCCTGGCCAACGTGACGATGAGTTTAATACAAAACGGCATAACGCACACGCAATAAACGCTAATTCGGGCTTGGTCGCTTCGCTCTTGCAGAAAATATCTGGCAAAAAAGCGGCGAAACGCCGCGGCTTGCGGTTTTTTCTTAGTCGTTTCTTGATGATAAGTGCGGCGTCGGATTACATCCGCAGCCCATCAAACAATGTTCGCAAATGCCTTGTGCACAACTGATCGAGTCAGATTTTTAAGGGTGTTGCGAATTTGACACGTCGGGGTGGGCGAAATCGTCCCCGCTCACCGGATGGCGGCCAGGACTTCCAGATCGAGGCGCTGTCGATGGGTCGGCTCACCGATGCGTGCGCTCTCTGATGGGGCCGCTCACCGAGGGGTGCAGAGGCGGCACCGGGCCGAGTTTGTGAGGTCCTGGACCCGCCTCCATGCTTTGCGATAGGGGAGCGATGCTTCCGCTGAGCCTTGCCGATAGCCATCACCCCTTGTCGAACAGCCCGAGCTGTTTTTGATCCTGGCCCTGCGTCTCGGCGGCGAGCTGCTCGATCCGGTCGAACGGGACCTGGTCGGCCAGGATCAGCGAACGCTGCGCCTTCATCGCCCGAACAAGCCCTTCCTGTACGAGGTGGAACTCGCCCACCGTCTGGTGCGGCAGGACGGCTGCGGGGTCCAATCCGCTCTCGCTTTGGAATGCGGCCTTCAGTTTGCGCAAGGCGGTGTCCTCGCGCACGCGCCCGATGAACCAGCTCGTGATCTGGTCGCGGCTCTTATAGTCGAGATCACCCGGCGACTGCGTGGCAAGCATCAGCCCCAGACCAGCCGAGCGCGCACGCTTCAGCAGGCTCTGTAAAGGCTCGGCGGTTGCCGGCTTGGCGTTGGCGGGAATGTAGAGGTCTGCCTCGTCGAACATCACGACGGCCTGCAACTCGTCATTGGGGTTGCGCTGACAGAACCGCAGCGCCTCCGACAGGAATTGCGACACCCAGAAGAGGATGTTCTCGTTGTCGCCCAGGAAACCGGTATAGATGATCGACAACCGTGTTCGGCCCTCGCGCGCATGCGGACCAAGGCCCAGGAACCGCTCCATCGACATCGTCTCGCCGCCGCCCTCGAACAGCGCGGCGTTGCGATGTCTCAATGAGTCGAGCTGCGCGACGAGATCGCGGCGCAGCTTCCCCGAGGGGTCCATACGCTGGGTGAGATCGGAGAGTTCGGGATCCTCGTCCTCGAGCAGGTTGATGAGATCGGCAAGCGTCACCTCGCGGCTGTAGCGCGAACCGAGGATGCGTAGCGCCACCGACAGCGTGCCTGACTGTTTCTGGTGCGTGGCCGAATTCTTCAGATGCAGCATGTCGCCGAGTGCCGCCGCCGAAAGGTTGGCCAGCAATTGCTGCTCGTGCTCCGGCAGCTCGTTGATGCCATTGGGCAGAAGTGTGATCGAGATCGGCCGGCCTGAGGCGCGCCCTGGCGTGTAGACGGCGACGTCGATGGCATCTGCGAGCTTCTCGCGTTGCGCGCGGCGCTCTGCATGTTCGTCATCGTCCGCCCGCCACACATCGGGATTGGCATAGCTGCAAAGGTCACCCTTGCGGTCGATGAGGATCGCGGGAATGCCGCGCTGCAAAAGCTGCTCGATGAGCGATAGCGCCAGCGTCGTTTTGCCGGAGCCCGACCCGCCGAGAACGGCCGCGTGCCGTTTCATCACGCTTGGATTGAGCGTAACAGGGCGTCGCCGCCCGATCAGCTCCCGCCCCGCGAAGATTGAGCCGCTGGCAATGCCGTTCTCGTCGAGTATCACCGAGAGCGGCAGTTCGTCCTCGTGGCCGCCCGGCGCGGCAGCGCTGGCTTGCGACCACATGCTCGAATAGAAATCGCTGACATTGGCATCGAGCGAGCCGCCGCCATCGAACGCCGAGGCATAACCGGTTGTTGCCGCATCCGGCATGGCCCACGCATCCGCTCCAGGCGCTATCGCGGAGGCAGAGGTGCTCTGGACGTTCTGTGGAGGCGTCGCCTGGGGACGTGCATCCGCGCCGCCGTTGATGACGCGCGGCGGCAGCATCCGGCCGAGCAGATCCAGCCGCAGCAGCTGGATGATGACGATGATATTCGAAAGAAGCTTTGCGTCCCGGAACCAGCCCGAAAAGCCCGGATCGTTCTTGTGATGCGCATAGAACTCGCGCACCGTCATCATCCGTTCCCACTCCGCCATAGGCACCAGTAGTGCCCGTCCGCCGCCCTCGCGGAACTTACGAAGCGATTGTGCTGCCTGGCTCTTGGCGTTCAGCGGATAGTCGGAGGCGCGCAGAATGAAACAGGTCTTGCCGCCCATCGAGGCGAGCGCGGTATCGAGCTGACGCTTGAAGACGCCTCCGGGGATCTTGCGGTTGCAAAGGAAGACGCGCGCTTCTGCGTCCAGACCGTTACGCTGCCGGATCGCGATATCCATCGTCGGAAGGTCGTCGGCGATTTCCAGTCGCTTGGTGGTGATGTCCACCATGCCGTCCCATTCGGTCGCCGCGATGTTGAGCGCTGCTCCCAGGACATCCATAAGCTCGTTGTCGTCCGACGGGATCTCTGCCTCTGAAGAGTTGTGGAACCGCTCCCACATCTCGCGATAGTCGACCTCGATCAGCGGGATCGGCGCGGGCTTCTTCGGTTCCGGCTTGCCGAAGCCGAGCGCGGCAGCGAGCGTTGAGACGAATGCCGGGCGCTCGGCCAGAGCCCCCCCTGCGTCCTCTTCCGCGTCGTCGTCCTCGCCGGGTGCAGTCTGTGCGCGCAATCGGTTCTGTGCATGCTCCAGAAGTCGACGCGTGGAAAGACCGCTGAACTCCTCGAAGAACTCAGGCCCGAAATAGGCGGAGGGGTCCGAGTAGGCGTCGGTGCTCTGTTCGGCCTCGTGGGCGAGCCTGCGAGCGATGATCTGACGTGCTTCATCCGCCGTGCGGCTCTCATAAAGCGCGACGGGACCGGATTTCTCGATGCGGTCGCGGTAGGATTGCGCGAGCGGCTCACGCACTTGCGCGTAGAAGTCGTCGAGGCAGGAAATGACGATGATCGCCGTCGGCACGCGGTTGGCAATCTGAATGAGGTCGCGCACCGCCTTCTGGAACCGCTCCTCCGCATCGTCGAAGAAGCGAAGATCTTCCACCTGATCGATCGAGAACACGAGCGCGGCGCCATCGACTGCCCACATGAGGCGGCCGAGTCCTTCGATGATGTCGAACGCTCGGCCATCTCCGACGTTGGGATCGAGCGCCGCCACCGATTGCAGTGACAGCTCGTTCAATGGCCGGCATTGGAGATACTGACGCACGCGCTGCTCGATCCTGGGGTCGCTGCGTTCCAGGTAGAGCAAGCCACGGATGATGTTGATGTCGATATTCTCGTCGGCGAACCGCGGAGCTGCCACGATCGCATCTGCAAGCTCATGCACGAGCAGTGCCAGCGACCGATCGTCGAGGGTTGCCTCTCGCAGCTTGTCGATATCCTCCCGTGCAATCTCGCTTGCGCCCTCGATCAATTTGGCCGTCAGCCGCGCCAGCGCGCTTTCACCGCCGTTGTCGGGATCGTAGGGCCGCTCGAGCGAGGCGATCAGGCGGCGCAGATAGTAGTCGGCATAATTGGCGATATCCGGCGACATCTGCGCGTAGCCGAGATAAGCCTTGCCCATCCGATGCGCTCCGGTACGCAAAGCGCGGATCAGGTGCGTCTTGCCCGCGCCGGACTGGCCGTGGAACAGCAGGATGCGGGCGTGTGCATCCGCCGAGGAGCCGCGACGGCCCGTGCTCGTATCGGTAATGGCATTGAGGAGGTCGAAGAACTTGGCGCGCGCCTTCTTGTGCACCGCTTCGACGTCGACCGGATCGGCGCGCCAGATATCGTCTTCCCAGGTGATGGAGTGCTCGAAGGCCTTCGACAGCTTGTCGGGGGCGACAGCAGCCTTGAGAGCTTCCTGATGCATCACGTGTTCAGTCTCCGAAACGCTCGGTCGCCACTTCTGCGCAGGGGTGGACGACTGGCCGCCGCCCCTTTCACCGCGCCACCGCCCCCGCGACCAGGAGGAAGATGGTCGACATGTTGTTTTTCAAACACAAATCCTTGGCCGGAACGCGCCGCGCCCCGCCCGTCTGTTGTTAGTCTTCGACGCGCACGAAATGCCAAACGGTATTCATATAACTGATGGCCGAGTCCTGAATGTCTTTGATGTTATTTTTGTTTTTCAGGTCAGCCGTGGCCAGCGCCAGCCGGCCGGCGCGATGCGCCTCCACCAGCATGCACTTGAACTCGATGTCGCTCAGCCCCCAGTCGGGCCGCCCATCGCGAATCGACGGCCATACTTGAGAAATAAACGCCTTACGGTTTCCTGGCCAGCCCTCGGCCACAGGAGCGGCGAGGCGTTGCACCCCTGCCGCAAATTCATCGAGATCGGGCCGCACCGTCGGCGGCGGGCCATCGGCCGGGGCTGCGTCATTGGCCGCTGGCGGCGGCTTGACGCCTGCCCGGACGGCCGGGCGTGCCGCATTCGCTGATTGCGCACGCAACTCAGGCTTTTGCGCAGTCGGGCCGCCATCCAGAATCTCGGAGACGAACCGTTTCATGATCGCCGCGCGCAGCACGTCGAGCGTAGGTTGTGCGGCGTCCACCTGCTCTGCTGCCAGCGCTGCGATCAGTCGGCTGTCCGAGCCGAATTCCCGCGGCCGGCGTGAGAGCTGCGCGGCGAGCGCTCGCCCAGCCTTCGCGGACAAACCCGTGCCGGTGCCCAGCCCGCTCTTGATCTTGTTGCCGAACGCCCGCTCGAGCGCCAGCAGCGCCAGCTCGCCCCTGAGCCGTGCGGGCGTGGTCCTGAGCCGGCGCGGCAGTCCGAACGCCTGTTGCACGACCAGGGCCCGTAATCCCTCGGGTGTGCCGAGCGCTTTCAGTTTCGGCGTGCTTTCGCCCTCCAGGCCGAGTGCGCGTGCGATCAACTGCGTATCGCGCACCTCGGGCCACGGCCCGAGCGATAAGGCTTTGCGGAGCACAAGATAGGCGCAAGCGCGTGTCTGCCCTCGCTCCGTGGCTGTGAAACGGCCTCGTTTTTCATCTGCGAGCCCTTGCTGAACGAGTTCGCCTAGCGCGGCTTCCGCCGATTGACGCCATTCTCCTGGCGATAGCCGGTGTTGGACGAAGAACGACAAATCGCGGATCGTTTCGGCTCGTGTCGCACCACCCTGTGCGGCAAGGCGCACCAAAACCAGATCCAGCAACACCGTACAGGGGGCCGGCGCGGCTCGTTGCATGGTAGGCGAGCGGGTCACGTCGCTGATCAAGGCTGACATGGCGTGAGATCTCCCCGACGCGGGCATGCTGCACCGCGGACGGCCGCCGTGATGGCGGGCGGTGGGCCGAAGTCTGACAGGGTCCGGACGCGCGAATCACCGGGAAAAGCTGAGGCAGTCTGAAAGATCGCCGACTGCGATGGAAGTGGCATGCAGGGGCAACTCACGGCTTTTCTCCGGTTCCACAGTCCTTTGCGGGGTCTGAGGCCGATGTTTCGCCGTCTGATCGTCAAATTGGCGACACCTTGTTGAGGCGAAATCCGTTTCATCGGCTGAGGGAACAGTTTGAGCATCTGTGATCTGGAAGACCTGCGCGGGCTGCCGCAAGGGTTGGGTCCGGTGGAATCGAAGGCCTCGGTCCGGCTGCCGGGTCGCAGCGGGCTTGCGTGACACCTTTGCGAGGGGCGCTGGGGAACAACAGTTTTTCCCCGCAACGCCACGTTAGCATTAACGGCAAGTTAATGGGTTGGAGCGATGTTGAAGCAAATAACCGCGCGTGTTCCTGCGGGAGTAAACCAAATGTATCGCATCGCACTTCTCGGCTTCGCCTGCGTGTCTCTGGCGGGCTGCGCTCTCAACACGAGCGCCATAACGTCCGGCTTTGCCGGCAATCCCTCATCGACGGCTTCCATCTCGGGCTCAAGCTCGCTTGGCGGAGATCCCGGCGTTTCCGGCAACGCCGCAAGTGTGAAAACGGCGCGCCTCGATGACAAAGCGCCCTCGGGCACCTTCGAGAAGGCGCCGTCCGGAGCTCTGTCCGATCGCGACTACAGCCACACCCGGCTAAACGTCGAAAAGGCACGCGACATCATCAACCAGTATCGTCGCGACAACGGCCTGAAACCGCTGACCATCAATGCCGAGCTGACCGCCGCCGCTAAATCCCACTCGCGCGACCTCGCCAAGTGGGATCGCATCTCGCATTATGGCTCCGACGGCTCCAACCCGTGGGACCGCGTCAAGCGCGCTGGATACAAGCCGCGTCTGGCTGCGGAGAATGTCGGCACCGGGCAGGTGAGCTTCGAGGAGGTCATGAAGGGTTGGAAGCACAGCCCTGGCCACAACAAGAACCTTCTCCTGTCGGACGCCCAGAACATGGGTCTCGCCCTCGTCTACGAGCCCAAGACCGAATTCAAGAGCTTCTGGACCCTGGTCGTCGGCTCGCCGATGTGAGCCGGCGCTGGGCCGATATCGGTCCGCACGTGTCCCCCTTTAGATCGCGTTCATGCTTGATGGAAGCATGAATGCGATATAGGGCTTTGTTTTTAGCATGTTTTTCACGCTGAACCGTTGCGCACTTCAGCTCAACATATTCTAACCGGTGCCGATCCGCTGTCGTTCGCGCTGCCTCACCAGCGCCGCGACGCCGGCCCAGGCCCAACTGCGTCCGGCATCGCCACGGTCGGTATGCAGGCTGGAGAAGAACTCCGCGACATCCGCCGCGTATTGTCCGTGGCACCCCTCCAGGGTCTGCGCCATGAATTCAACCTCGCGCGGGGTCGGGGTCGCATCCTCGTCCGTATGCCATCCGCATACCATCATAATTGCCTCTAGGTGGAGTTGATCACTCCTGCCAGAAGCAAGTTTGACGCCACCGGCAGACGCCTCAAGATGAAACGCCGCGCGCCTCGGGCGGCCGTTTCCAGAACAACTGACAATGCGCGGCTGTCGGCCAGCGCGGCACGGTGCTATCCTTTAAACATATGCGAAGGAGCCGTCAGCGAAGTGAGGATCAGACATGCAACAACGTTATGGTGTTTGTTCCGCAGTTGCGCACATGCACGTCAAGTCGCTGCGCATCGGCGCAATGGCGGCGGCCAGTCTCCTTTTATCGTTGCTCTGGATGGCAGCAGCGGCCTGGGGCGCGGATAATGATGTGCCAATGCCGCCACCTGTCCCCGGGATCGAACGAAGTGGCCCGGAGGCGCCGGGCGGTCCGGCGGCGCGTAAGGATGAGCCCGACCTGGATGAGGAAATTGCGCCCGAAGCCGGCGAAGCGAGTCCGCTACCTTTCCAGGGCGGTTGTCCGTACCGTGGCAGGGCGCTTGAGCTGATCGTATGAGTGAGTGGTGCGCAGCCGTACTTGCATCGAAGCCGTGATTGAGGCTCTCAAGCAAGGAAATAGAGCAGGCCACAACGGCCAGACGTGGTTCACTCAAAACCAGGCCTGCTCAAGGTGCTTTACTGTGCCGATCCGGTCTTCGGAGCTTTCGTCTCGGATGAAACCGCAGCGGCACTTTTCTGCTTGCGCAACTTTGCCCGCTCGGCGCGCGCCTTCAACTTACGGGCCTTGACAGCCGCGCTGGTCTTCGGACGGTGGCCGCATCCCCAGGACATGACGCTATCACGGATGCTGACAACAGACTTGGCGTCCTTGTCCATCGGCAAGTTGTCGATGTCGCTCGGATTGAAGAACGTCTTCCAGCCGTAGTGTTGGAATCCGTGTTCCAGGAGGCTTGCTGCGCGAACAGTGCGATCATTGCTCGAGGGTTCACCGAGCACGACGGCCATCAGACGAGTTCCATCGCGCGTCGCGCTGGCGACGACATTGAACCCGCTATCGCAGATGAAACCGGTCTTCAGTCCATCCGCCCCCTCGAACGAGCGCAGCAGCGCGTTGTGCGAAGCCAGTCGCCGCTTGCCGATATGGAAATCAGGCATTGCCCAAAGGTCGGCGTACTGCGGGAAATCTCGCAGCACCGCGCGTGACAGCCGGGCGAGATCGCGCGCCGTCGTTACTTGCTCGTCGGCAGGCAGCCCATTGGGATTGACAAAGTGGGTGCGTGTCATGCCCAGGCGCCGCGCCGTCGTGTTCATGCGCTCGACGAAACCATCGACGCTCCCACCTACCGCTTCGGCAAGCATCACCGCAACGTCATTCGCCGATTTGACGATCAGCGCCTTGAGCGCAAGCTCGACCGAGATTTCCGCGCCGAGCGGAAGCCCGATCTTGCTCGGCGGCTCGTTCATTGCGGCTTGCGAGCAGGAAACCTTGTCGTCGGGCTTGAGTTTGCCGTCGCGAAGCGCCTCGAACGTGAGGTAGGCCGTCATGATCTTTGTGAGCGAGGCAGGATGCCAGAGGTTGTCGACATCCTCGGAGTAAAGCACCTTGCCGGATGCGGCCTCGAACAGCAGCGCAGGACCCGCAAAGGCCGCTGCAGGATGCAGCAGGACCGCGGAGAAGAGGCCACAGGAAATGAGACCAGCGCGCATTAAACAACCTCGAGCCATCGTTCTGGGGCTTAACACATTCACTTGCGGACGAGCAATGTCGGCGGCTTGAACTTTTGCCGGTGTGTTGAGCTTCTGCCTCAGTTTCGCTGCACACGCACCGCGCCGAGACCCTGCAAGAACGGCGTTTCCGCATTTGCGGGAATTTTGCCGGTTATTTGCGTCAGGGCTGAGGTCGTTCCTCGGGCTGTCCTTGGGCTGTTTCGAGCCCGAGGATGGCCAAGGCGTGTCTCCTTCCGTTACGGAGCATCAGCAGACGCTAGAGCGTGTTTTGCTGAAGTGTGCAGCGGTTCAGCGTGAAAAACATGCCCGAAACAAGGTGCTGGATCGCATTCATGTTTCCGTCAAACATGAACGCGGTCCAGCAGGGGCTGGAAAGGCGTCCGACAGCCCTTGATTGCCGGAAAATCTCGGGCTACAAGCCTGCCTTCCTCAGCGCTGACGCTGCTCTGGAGAGGTGGCTGAGTGGTTGAAAGCACCGCACTCGAAATGCGGCATACTCGCAAGGGTATCGAGGGTTCGAATCCCTCCCTCTCCGCCATGCCGCCGTCAGCCCTCTGCAGCACGATTAAATCGCGTTCGCGCACCTG
>DAIPMW010000006.1:0-167223 GCA_036768475.1 Hyphomicrobiaceae bacterium
ATCAAGGGCATCAGCATGCCATGATCGGCGGGTTGTTCAGAGGTTCCCTAGATAGAGCAGGCCAAAACAGCCAGACGTGATTCAATCAAAACCTGACCTGCTCTAGAGCCTGATCGGCTGAGATGGAAGCGCGACTGCTTTCATCGAGGGCGTGAATCAGTCTCTCAAACAAAGAGATAGAGCAGGCCACAACGGCCTGAGGTGATTCAATCAAAACCTGACCTGCTCTAGCTGGGTCAGATGGCGTGCAGCATCGACGACCAGATGCCCATGCCGCTGCATCACCTCCGGTGTCATCTGTTCAGTTGAGCCACCGCTTCCGGCAACTACGCAGCGGCTCGACCCATCGACCTCATTGGGCTGCTGCGACCGTCCTGGGCAGTTCTTTCAGCACGTGAACCTCCGCGCCAATTTCGACCATGCTCGCCAGATGGAGGACATGCTCGTTCATCATGCGGAAACAGCCCGACGAAGCGGCCCGGCCGATGGAATTGGGGTCGTTCGTACCGTGGATGCGATAAAGCGTCTTACCGAGATAGATGGCCTTTGCGCCCAGCGGGTTATTGATGCCGCCGGTCATCTTGACGGGAAGCTTGGGGTCGCGGTCGCGCATCTCCGCGGGCGGGTGCCAGTCCGGCCAATCAGCAATTCGGGAGACGTTCTCCGTGCCTGTCCATGCGAAGCCCTCACGGCCGACGGATATCTGATATCGATACGCCGTGGTAGCGGACACGATGAAGTAGAGTTTGCGTGTCGACTGGTCGATGATGATCGATCCGGGCTTGTAGTCGCTACGAAAATGGATCAACGGTGGCGCCTTGGCTGCAACGGCGGGTCGCGGACCGCCACTGCGTACTTCGTCATTGCGATCGAATTCGCCATCGTCGGCATAGCCGCGCCGGTAACGCCACATCTCGAAGTCGCGCTCGTCCTGTTCCAGCCAGCTTGGGTAACGCCGGTCGTCGTCATAGGGGGAGGACCACCGATCGCGGCCGCGCCAAGCGCGGCGACGGTAGACCTGATCGTCGTCCATATACCGGTCCCGCCAGCTATCGTAACGTCGGTAACCGCGGTTTGCGTAGCCCGTGTCGGGTTCCATCACGACGCCGTTGCGACGACCCGATCCATAGCGCCGCTCGAAACCTTCGTCATCGCTGTAGAACTGCGCACTCGCGGGTAGCGTTTGTGCAAGGAGCCCGGCCGCGATGAGCCCGGCGGCAAAGGTTCCCGTGGCAACGGCTCTGCTCAAAGTCATCTCAGGTCAACCTCCTCGTTTTGCGCACAGATACTTGGGGCGAGGGTGCTGTAGGTCCTAGGCCCGGAGCAGCATGCCGAAGATGAACGCGCTTGCTGCTTTTCGGTTCTGGCTGGATGCCGGTGTCAGCTCACTTTTGTCCAATTTCGCCTGACGCTCATCGTCAAAATCGAACTATAGCTGACGGGATGGAGCAAAACCGTGGCAGCGAAGCGACCGGTTGCGCCGGATGACCCGGCCTTCAACGTGGTTAATGCGTTGGGCTTTTTTTCTCCACTTATGACTTTCGTGTGGCCAGAAATCCGCCTCGCCTCAAGGTGGGGGAGAAGGCAACGGACTTTTCGATCTCCACACTAATCATGACGCATGAACGCATGCCATGTGCCATCGGCGCCGATGACGACGCGGTACCAGGTCCACCGCTTGGCAGCGCGCATTGCGATGATGATGTCGGGCGGAACCAGCCGGTACAGATCGACTTCCTCTGCGGGCGTGAGCTGATCCAGTGGGCGTTCAGCGAGATAGGGCCAGACGAATACGCCGCTGTTCTCGGGGTCGCGGCCCAAGTGCTGGCGGGCGGGTCCGACCGCAAGAAGATTGCCCAATATGGCAAGCATCTGGTGCCCCGATTTGTCCGCTGATGCCTCCTTGAGAAATGCGATGGGTTCGTCGACCGGATCGGCTGCGAAGGCCGGCGGCAATTCGTTCCACTCAATGGCGGTGCGCAGGTCCTCGATTTCTCCGGAGTTGACCGCAACGAGGATGGCGTCGATCATTTCAGCGACGGGGCGCGGCAGCTTCGCCATATCTGTGCGACGTTCATATGCAACAGGTGTGTTTCCCTTGGCGGCCTCACTCGTTTCGGCCGCTGCAGCAGGCTTCGCCGCCGGCTCGGCCGACACGGGTCGATGGACAAGGGCGGTCAGCGCCGTTACCAATAAAATGAGATGAATCACGTGCCTCGGTGCGCGTTCACGTGTGGGGGGAAGGATCGTTGCTGGCATCGCCACCTCGAAGGTCATGCTGCCGGGGGGGTGCAGCGGGATTGCGCCGGTTTGCGGGGAGAATTGTGACATACCCGGTAATCTGCTCAGGGTTGCCCGCGCCTGAAATCTGCCGAGGCCGGTGCCGTGAGGGCGAATGGAGTTAATTCCCAATCCTTTGATCATTCCGGTCGGCCTTATCATCGGCGTTCTTGTGGCGGCCCCGGTGGGGCCCGTCAATGTCCTGTGCATCCAGCGCGCGATCGAGCGCGGGTTCTGGGGTGGTATTGCGGCGGGAATTGGCGCGGTTCTCGGCGATGGGCTCATCGCGCTTTTCGCGGCGCTGGGTGTGGGCGCGATCTCCGGCGCCGTGAAGGAATACCGAACTGTAATTCAGATTGTCGGCGGGCTTGCGCTTGCCGGGTTCGGTCTTAAGCTTTTCCTGGCAGGTCCCCGCATCGAAATGCTGCACCCCAAACATGCCGAGAACGCCACGCTGAAGGATTTCGCGTGGGACATCCCACAAACCTTCTTCCTGACCATTACAAATCCCGGCGCGGTGCTCGGCCTGTTTGCAATATTCGGCGGCGTGAGCAGCTTTGTGGAAGTGAACAGCCATGTCGATGCACTGACCATGGTGGCAGCGATCATGAGCGGAAGCTTGGGCTGGTGGGTACTCCTGTCGAACTTCATTGGGCGCATCCGCCACAAGATCGACGGCTCACGGTTCGGTCATATCAACCGAATCGCAGGGCTGTTGCTGATCATGTTCGGTGGCGTGCTGGTCGGTGAAATGGTGATGAAGAACCTGTTCGGCATGCTCTAGGTGTTCAGTCAAGGTGCATCACTACTGACGCGTGTACACCATGGTGAACTCGCCCATGCGCACCCGCTTTTCAAGGCCGCGGGCCAGTGCGGCAACGGCGTCCTCTCCGTAAATATCGATGAGGTCGGACAGAGCGGTAAACAGCGCAGCGTAGGCCATCATCTGCGGCGTCACGCCGGTTTCTTCGCCTTCGTCCCAAGCTGCCAGGATGAGGCGGAGCGCCTGCAAGCTTTCTTCGCTCTGCGTGTCGAACTCGATCGGTGTTGCCACGGTACTTCCCCCAATACTGGAACTCGGTCGGCCTGACATGTAGACCGCTCACAACAAAAAATTCGGCCAGAGGGACCCCGTTCCCTGTCTGCCGGCCTGCGGATACTCGACGCAACTCGCGCCGCTGGTGAGGCGCATGCTGTCGCCCAAAACGGAGCGAAATGCAATTCGCTATTTGGCAATCAAGCCCGACTGCAGCCCAAAGTGTCTAGCATGCCTCAGGCCGGCGGGTGCAGGCGCGAGTGTTTAATTGTGAATCTTTGCGTTGCGGCGCTTGCGGACCAGATGCAGGCGCCTGTGCGCTTGCGATACCATGCGTAGTTGTCCGGGGTGAAAACGTCGACGCCGCTTCGCCTCAGGGAGCGGTTCGTACCAGGGTGTCGGCAATCTCCGCGCCTTCCGCCAGGAAGCGTTCGATGGCGGCGCGCGCCGTCGGCGTACACACGTTATAGGTGCGCGAATAGCTTCGATAACCCTGGTTGAAGCTCGCTGTGAGGCGTGCCTTGCGTCCTGCCGTTGAGCCTTCCGACTTCATCAGCTCCTGCATGGTATCGCGCCAGAATTGCCCTTCGTTTGCGCCGCACAATTCGCGCAGATAGTGGATGGAGCCAAGCAGCTCGGCAAGACGCAGGAGCTTGCCGTCGTAGGGACGTGCATCGTCGGGGCCGCCGGTCGTAGTGGCGCCGGGGGCTGGCGCTGCGCAAGCAGGCGCAATTGCGATCAATGTGCCTGCCAGCGCTGCCGCCAATGGCACGCCCAGGCGGAATCCCGTGCGATTGAGCCATCGCCAGCCTCCCGCATTCGGGCCATTGTCCATTTGTGTCGTGGCAAACAATGGGGCATTCCCCTGATAAGGCGTTCGCGCGCGCCGGTTGGCTGACGATGTCCGACGGTCATAACGCGCACAGCGATCTTCAGCGCGCCCCGTAGCGCGCCGCTCCCAAGGCTAGATCGCTTTCCTGTTTGACGGAAACATGAACGTGATCCAGCACCTTGTTTTGAGCATGTTTTTCACGCTGAACCGCTGCGCACTTCAACTCGATATGCTCTAGGTTTCTAGCATTGATTCTTGGCGCTGGCACGGCTGGTCTTGGTGCTGGTAAGGCCGCAGTATCTCGCATGCGGCCGGCAATCGACGTGCCGCTATGATTGCTGTTCGTCCGGGTTGGCGATGAGCCGCCCTGCAGCTTCAATAAGCGCTTTAAGCCCGGGTGTTGTCGGAAGTGCTGCGATCTGCGACCGAGAGACGAAGCGCGCGTCTGCGGCGTCACCGGCGGCATGGGGCTGGGCAAACGGGTCAGCAGTGCCGGCAAAGACGGCAATCTCGTAGACACGCGCAAGCGCTCCTGGTTGGGCATCGATCTTTACGAGGTGGGTGGTGAGCGGAATGATCGCGCGGGCGGTAAGACCGGTTTCCTCAAGCAGTTCACGGGCGGCCGCAACAATGGCGGTTTCGCCCGGATCGAGATGGCCGCCCGGTGCACTCCATCGTCCGGCCATGGCGCCACTGCCGCGTCTTACCAGCAACACCTCGTCACCACGGAACAGGAGGATGCTGGCCGCAGGGATGCGTTGCAGGTCTTCCTCACTCCGGCTGCTGCCATCCGGTCGGTTCATGGGTGTGTCACCAAGCCCGGTTTCGTCCACATCATGCTACGCCTCGCTCCTGGCATTTTCGTCATTCCCGCCGGCGTGCCAACCGTGAAGCGATGGGGAGGACGGACTAGCGCAGGTCAGGCTTTGGTTGAATCACGTCTGGCTGTTGTGGCCTGCTCTATCTTTTAGTTTGAGAGCCTCAATCACGGCCTTGATGGAAGCACTGCTTCCATCTCAGACGATCAGGCTCTAGCTAACCTGAGTGCGGCTGTGCTTTGGTGCGCGCGATGCGTTGCGATGCTTCTGCTGCTGTCGACTATACAGCCGCATAACCGACTGCAAACTCCGAATCCAGGCCTGCGGATAGCCTATCATGTGCTCGCGCTATTCCCTGACATCGCCTCCCGAGGCCGTGCGCAAGATGTTCGGGACGTTCAATCTCGAGGAATTTCCGCCGCGCTACAACATCGCACCGACGCAGCCGGTCCTGATCGTGCGGAATTCGCTGCGGCACGAGCGGGAGTTGGCTCTCGTGCGCTGGGGGCTCATTCCATCCTGGGTGAAGGATCCGGCCTCCTTCTCCACGCTCATCAACGCGCGCTCCGAAACGGCCCAGGCAAAACCTTCATTTCGTGCCTCCATGCGCCACCGCCGCTGCCTCGTGCCCACGGATGGCTTTTACGAATGGACGGGGCAGAAGGGTGCCAAGCAGCCTCACCTGATCCGGCCGAGGGGCAGCGGGCTGATGGCGATGGCCGGGATCTGGGAGCATTGGCTTGGCGCGGACGGCAGCGAATTGGAGACGATGGCGATCCTCACTGTCGGCGCGAACCGGACGATGCAGCCGATTCACGACCGAATGCCAGCGATCCTGAGCCCCGATACCTTCGCGGCGTGGCTGGACTGCCGGTCCGGGCTCGCTGAGTTCGCAGCCGAAATGCTGAGGCCCGCGCCAGACGATTTCCTGGAAGTCATGCCAGTCAGCCGGGCGCTCAACAACCCCCGCAACGAGGGTCCAGATGTGCAGAACCCGCCTGCCATCGGTGCGAATTAACCTTGTTTCCTCAACGCACCATTTAGTCTCATTCAGTTCAAATGTATGCTCTCATCGCGAATTGCACTTTTATCTCAGTGTGCAGGCTGCTGCTGGCTGTTAGCTGGGTGCCCTGTACCATTCGCCGCGATGGGGGCACGTCGTCAAGGTTGAGCAGCCAAGAGGCTGCCGCTTTGGTGGCATAAAGACTTTCCCAGACCGGATTGTGCCTTCGCAGAAAGATCGCTGGTGCCTGAATGCCAGCGAGTGGGCCAGCGTGCAGAGCGGGTGTCGCGTCGGCGGGCGGACGTGAGATGGCGCAGCGCGTTAGGGCAATGTCAGCTTCCGCTCGTGGCGGGCGGTCGCATGTGTCGGGTTCGGGTCCGTTACAGGCAGCCATTGGCGGACCGCAGGGAGTAGCGTGCAATGGGATACAGGGGCAACGATCTCGATTTGAGAACACCGCAGACTTGGCGCGATGCGCCGAGCGAGCCGGCAGGCGTCGGCAAAGGTCTCAACGACGGCCCGGCACGCGGGGGCGTCTATCCTGGAGAGGAGGAAATCCCGATCTGGGTCGACGATATGGTTCTGGCCTGCTGCAACCATGCCTTTGACGTCGCGCTTGCGCACAGATCATCGGACGTGCACGTCGAGCATCTGCTGCACGCGCTTACGCGCATCGAGGATGCGGCGGAGATCCTCGAAGCGAATGGCATTCGCGCTGCCTCGTTGAGACGTGAAACGGCAATGGTGATCGCAGGCGAGATTCCCGCGTCCCTGACCGATGGTTCGGCGTCCCCGCGTCGTGCGGACGGTTTTGAGGAGGTGTTGCGACTTGCCGCAGCGCATGCCTATCAGCGAGGTCAGCCCGTCGGCGTCGAGGATCTGTTGCACGTCTTCCTCGATCTGCGTCCAGCGATCGGAGGTCTGGAGTTGATCGATCGGCAACTGATTGGTCGCCGGCGAGAGTGGACCGAGCGGCCCATGCCGACCTTCCGGCGCCCTGCGACGCCTGGCTTGCCGCCGTCGCAGACCGAGGCGCACTTCGCGCCGCGTGAGCGTATTCACCGGCCGGCCGGACGGTTCTATGCAACCGATGTGGGCTTTGTACCGCCGGCGCCAGTGCCGGCCAATATGCAGGTTTCAGCCGACCACTCGCAGAACTCGCGTCTTGATGCCGTTGAGCAGATGGTGCGTGCAATTTCGGAGCAGATCGCGGGCCAGCGTGACGATGTCACCCGCCTTTCCAGTGGCGTATTCGACCGGCTGCAATCGCTTGAGACCCTGGTATCGTCGCGACCAGAAAGCGCCGCGGTCAGCCTCGATCCGCTGCTGCAGCGGATCGATGAGCTGGAAGCTGCGCTCAATGTTGGAGCCCGGCAGCCTGTTGATCTTGCGCCGGTGCAGGAACGCTTGACGGAAATGGAGCAGCGCATCGGCGAGGTGGCCTCGGCACCAGCACAGGTCGATCTCAGTGGTGTCGAGCAGCGTCTGGCAAACATCGAGGCGCGGATCACGCAGACCATCGCAGACCTGCAGCGCAGAAGCGACCTTCCCGACATATCCGGACGTCTCGACATCATCGAACAGGCATTGCTGGGTCGTGACGGCGAAGTTGTTGCGGAAATCGACAGCCGCATGCGCGATCTCTCGGACGCGGTATCATTGCAGCAGGCGACGCTCGAGGATGCACGGGCCGCGCTCGCCGCCGACGTACGCGACGTCAACTCCTGCCTCACCGAACAGGGCGTGCGTATCTCGGCGACCAGCGAGAGCCTTGGCGAACTGGTGCGGGCTGTAGAGAGCCTGAGAAACGAGGAGCGCAACACGGTGGCGCAGGTTGCGAGCTTGCTTTCGACCTATCGTTCCGAAGTCCAGGAGTTCGTCGCACATAATCACGAGACGCACGACGTCCACAATGCCGAATTGAAGGAAGTGCACGACGCGCTGGTAAAACTCAATCAGAACCAACACACCCTGGCAGGCTCGATGGATCAATGGCGCAGCGACAGCGCGGGCGACCTGGCTATCATCGCATCGCACATCGAGGGATTGGAGCAGCGGGCGGGTCCGCCACTGGCGTTGCTCAAGGGCATGTCGGTCAACCTGGAAAACATGAACCGCTACACGGTGGAGCGCTACCACCGGCGCAACCGCTTCTGGTACTGGCTGTTTGGAACCGATGACTGGGTGGCGGCGAGTTGGCCCTCGCAGGCGCAGCGGATCGAGGCCGAGCGAGCGGCATTGCGTGAGGCGCAAAGCAATTAGAGCATGTTTCTCACGCTGAACCGCTGCGCACTTCAGCCAAACATGCTCGAAACAATGTGCCAGATGCGCCAGATCCGTTGTGGCCTGCTCTATCTCTGTGTTTGAGAGCCGTGAATGACAGAGACGGTAACAGATGATAGCTGCCGCCGCGTTTCAGATAACCTTGCCGGGGTTCAAGATGCCGTTGGGATCGAGTGCTTTCTTGATGGCGCGCATCATGTCGATCTCGACGGCGCTTTTGACGTGGCGCAACTCGTCTCGCTTCATGCGTCCAATGCCGTGCTCGGCAGAGATAGAGCCATCCATCTCGACGACAAGTCCGTGAACAGCCGTGGCGATCTCCTCCCAGCGGGCGAGATACGCCGCCTTGTCCATGCCGAGGGGCTGGGTGACATTATAGTGCACGTTGCCGTCACCGAAATGGCCGAAGGGTACAGGGCGCGCACCAGGGCAGAGCTTCTCGATCAGGGCATCGGCGCGGCGGATGAAATCGGGAATGCGGGTCGGCGCGACGGAGACGTCGTGCTTGATGGAGCCGCCTTCGTGCTTTTGCGCGTCCGACATCTCTTCGCGCAGTCGCCAGAAATCGTGGGCCTGTTGCAGCGACTGCGCAATCACGGCGTCATCGACAATTCCGGCCTCGATGGATTCGCCGAGCAGGCGCTCAAGCGTCTCGGCGGCGCGGCCGTTGGCCTCGTTGGAGGAGATTTCTATCAGCACCGACCAGGGCGGGATCTCGGCGAAGGGGCTGCGTACGCCTTCGACGTGCCGGACGCCGATCTCGACACCGTTCCGGCAGATGAATTCGAATGCGGTGAGATGCATGCCGGCGACGGCTTCGGCGCGCTTGAAAAGCTCCAGCACCTGGTCCAGGTCTGACAGCGCGGCAAATGCGGTCGCCTTGTCGGCGGGACGGGCGAACAATTTCAAAGCCGCGGCGGTGACGATGCCGAGCGTGCCTTCAGACCCGATGAAGAGGTCCTTGAGGTCGTAGCCGGTGTTGTCCTTCTTGAGCGTCTTCAGCGAAGACCAGATGCGGCCGTCGGCCAAAACGACTTCCAGACCCAAAGCCAGTGCGCGTGCGGTGCCATAAGCGAGGACGTTGACCCCGCCTGCGTTGGTGGCAAGATTGCCGCCAATCTGGCAACTGCCTTCGGCGGCCAGACTCAACGGGAAAAGGCGGCCGGCATCCTCAGCCGCCTGTTGGACACCGGCAAGCGTCACGCCGGCTTCCGCAACCATCGACTGACCCGATGGATCGATGTGGCGAATGCGGTTCAGGCGAGCGATTGAGAGGACGATGTCGCGTCCGTCCTCGAACGGAATCTGGCCACCGACGAGGCCGGTGTTTCCGGCTTGCGGAACGATGCCGACGCGTGCCTCGTTGGCGAGTGCGAGAATGCGCGAGACTTCCTCGACGGAGCCCGGCCGCAGGATGAGAGGCGTTTTACCGACGTAGCGGTCGCGCCATTCCTTGAGGTAGGGCGCCTGGGCGGCGGGATCAACGAGCGCCTGTGTCGGGCCGACGATTTCGACAAGGCGCGCGATGAGCCCGGGTGTCGGCGCATTGAGAGGGGGAATGTCTGGCGGGCGGCTCATAGGTGGCGATCCAATAGCGTCGGGCGGTAGGCCTCAGGTTGAACATGGGTGGCGCAGGCGCAGACTTCATCGTGTCCCACAATGCCCACGCAGTAGCAGCCCAAATTGCGAATGCCGATGGCACGGATCGCGTGAAAACAACCGGGTTGGCTGAGTTCGTCGATGAGCAATGCCACGTCCTGTGTTCCGACCGCAAGCCGATAGGCATGGTCCTTTGGATCAGTCGTGTCTTTTATCTTTTAGCCGTCATGGACGCGGTGCGGCCGCGCGGCTCAAGCGGTCGTTGATCGCTTCGCCGAGGCCATCGTGGGGTATAGGCATGACGGCGATGGCGTCGGCGCCTGATGCATCGAGCGTGCGCAATGCCGAGAAGAGGCGCGCCGCGGCCTCGATCAAATCGCCCTGGTCGCTGAGATTGATCATCGGGCCGGTGTGGTCGGGCACGTGCGGACCGAAGGCGAGGAGGGCTTCGCCGGCGTTAGGATGCGTGACGTCGAGGCGGACGCGGGCGGCCGGCGCGTAATGGCTGGCGAGTTGCCCGGGCGAGATGGGTGCTGCCGCGGCCTCGAAAGCGCGCACGACCGTGGCGCCGGTCGCCTCGCGAAGCTCGCTCGCCGTGATCGCTCCGGGCCGGAGCAGTACGATCGTGTCGTTATCAATCGTGACAACGGTCGATTCCAGGCCGTGCTGTGTTTCGCCTGCGTCGAGGATCATGGCCACCTTGTCGCCGAGGTCCGCTGCAACGTGGGCTGCGCAAGTGGGGCTCACATGGCCGGAGCGGTTGGCGGAGGGTGCGGCCAGCGGTCGACCTGCCGCGGCGATCAATGCGGTGGCCACGGGATGGGCGGGCATGCGCACGGCGACCGTTTCTAATCCTGCCGTGACGAGATCGGAGAGACCGCAACCGCGGCGCCGTGTCAGGACGATGGTGAGTGGGCCTGGCCAGAAGCGCTCGGCCAGACGGCGGGTAAGCTCCGAGAATTCGGCTAACTTCCCGGCCTCGGCGATGCTGGCGACGTGGACGATCAGTGGATTGAAGCGGGGCCGGCCCTTGGCAGCGAAAATGCGTGCTACCGCTTCGCCGTCGGTGGCGTCGGCGCCCAGTCCATAAACGGTTTCTGTGGGAAAGGCGACGAGTTCGCCGGCGCGGATCAATGCGCCTGCCTTCTCGATGCTCTGCCCGTTGGCGGGCTCGATGGCCATGCCGATCTCCATTGACGAATAGGTAAGTCGCATACCTTTCGCTCCGCGTTCGAAGCGCCTAGTGTTCCAATTAACCAAGAACGGCGGCCGGCGAGGGAGGCATGTGCCCATGACGTATCAGGCTCCAGTAGACGACATCATGCGCGCCCTCAAGACCGCAGCGAACCTGGAGGGGCGGCTGGAGGAGGGCCTGTACGGGGATCTCGATGCCGACACCCTGGCGGCGGTCATCGAGGAAGCGGGCAAGTTCGGTGCTGAGGTGCTGGCACCCTTGAACCGCGTCGGCGACAAGGCGGGTAGCAAGCTTGTCGACGGCCGCATCGTGACGCCTGAGGGATGGGCGGATGCCTATCGACAGTTCGTCGAGCAGGGCTGGGGTGCGCTTCCGTGCCCAGTGGCGTTCGGCGGTCAGGGACTGCCGGAAATTGCGCAAATGGCGGCCGCCGAGATCTGGAACTCGGCGAATATGTCGTTCGGGCTGTGTCCGCTGCTGACGCAGGGAGCGATCCACGCGCTGATGATCGCGGGCACGGATGAGCAGAAGGCGACCTACCTGCCGAAGATGGTGACCGGCGCGTGGACCGGCACCATGAACCTTACCGAGCCGCACGCGGGCTCCGATCTGGGAGAGATCCGCACCAAGGCGGTGCCCAGCGGGGACGGCACCTATCGCATCTTCGGGACAAAGATATTCATCACCTATGGCGACCACGAGCTATCCGAGAACATCATCCATCTGGTGCTGGCGCGGCTTCCCGATGCGCCGCCGGGAACGAAGGGCATCTCGCTATTTCTCGTGCCGAAATATCTCGTCAACAGGGACGGTTCGCTCGGCGCGCGCAACGATGTGATTTGCGCGGGCGTAGAGCACAAGCTCGGCATTCATGCGAGCCCGACGTGCGTCATGCAATATGGCGATGGTGAGGGCGCCGTCGGCTATCTCATCGGTGCGGAAAACCGTGGCCTCAACACGATGTTCTTCATGATGAACCAGGCGCGTCTTGCGGTCGGCGTGCAAGGCGTGGCGATTGCGGAGCGGGCTACGCAGCATGCCGAAGCTTACGCGCGCGAGCGCCGCCAGGGCGCCAAGCTCGGCGGTACGCCCGGCGAGATGGTGGCGATCATCGAGCATGCCGACGTCCGGCGCGCACTCCTTCACATGAAGGCGATGACGCAGGCTTCCCGCATGATCTGTCTTGCAACAGCGGGCGAGATCGACGTGTCGCACCTGTCGAGCGATCCGGGTCTGCGCGAGGCGGGGGCGGCGCGTGGTGCGTTGCTCACTCCTGTTGCGAAAGCGTTCTCCACCGACGTTAGCGTCGAGGTGGCGTCGATGGGTGTGCAGATCCACGGCGGCATGGGATTCATCGAGGAAACGGGCGCGGCGCAATATCTGCGCGACGCCCGTATCCTTCCGATCTACGAGGGAACGAACGGCATCCAGGCGATCGACCTGGTGACGCGCAAGCTGCCGCTCGGCGGCGGTACGGTGGTCAAAGCGTACCTCGATGACCTGTCGAGGATGGTCGGAGAGGTGGCGGCTTCCAATCAGCCCGAACTCGTGCACGTTGCCGAAAAGCTCGCAGCGGCGGTGAAGGCGCTCGCTCACGCGACGCATTGGATTGGCGAGCAGTTGAGGACAAATCCGGAAGCCGCGCTGGCGAGCGCCACGCCCTATCTGAAACTGTTCGGCATTGCCGCAGGCGGCGCCTATCTCGGTCGCGCTGCGGCTGCGGCGTTCCGCGCCGGTGACGGGGATGGCCGCACGGTCATGCTCGCAAGATACTTCGCGGAGAACGTAGCGACGGAAGCGCCCGGCCTAGCTGAAACGGTGACCGGCGGCGCCGAGGTCGTTCTCGCCGCCACCGCCGAGCGGCTCATTGGGTGATCGGGGATGACGCGATGAGCAACATCGAGATCACGCGGGTGGGCGCGACACAAGTGCTGCGCCTCAACCGACCCGAGAAAAAGAACGCGCTGACGGCCAGCATGTACGATGCGCTTTCCGATGCACTGGAGGCGGGCGACAAGGATGCAGGTGTGGCCGCGCACGTCTTTCTCGGCTGCAACGGCGTCTTCACCGCCGGCAATGACATCGGCGAGTTTCTTACGTCCTCGACCGGCGGCGAGACTGTATTGGGGGCGGTGCTGCGGTTTGTGCGGGCGCTGCCGCGCGTCGAGAAGCCGATGCTGGCGGGCGTAGATGGCCTGGCCGTGGGGATCGGAACGACGCTGCTGTTTCATTGCGATCTGGTCTATGCCTCGCCTGCAGCGCGATTTCAGACGCCGTTCCTCGATCTGGGGCTTGTGCCGGAAGCCGGCTCCAGTCTGCTCATGCCGGCGCGTCTGGGATATGCGCGTTCATTCGAAATGCTCGTGCTCGGAAAGGCAATCGATGCCACGGCAATGCATGGTGCCGGCCTTGTCAATGCCATCGTTTCGGCGGATGAACTGGAGGCACAGGTGATGGGTGTGGCAGCAGAGCTCGCGCGCAAGCCACCCGCGGCGTTGGCGCAGGCAAGGCGCCTCATGCGCGGCGACGCGGAGGCCGTTTCGCGACGCACGGACGAGGAGGCGGCGATCTTTGCCCGGCAGTTGCAGAGTGCCGAAGCGCGAGAGGCGTTCCGGGCCTTTCTTGAAAAGCGAGCGCCCGACTTTTCGAATCCGCGCGACAGTTAGCGCCATGCGGCGGCGTTCGTGTCACCGGGGTTCGTCAACATGAGACCGACGCTTCGTTGCCGGTCAGCGGTGCTGGCGGCGTTAGGGATCAGCCTCGTGTTGGCCTTGGGCCTGGCTGTCGGGTCGTCACCTGTAAACGCGAACTGGCTCACTAGGCTCGCCAGAGAGGCGGGCGAGCTGGGCGGCAGCGCGGCGCGGAACGCCGGTCATGGCATCGACAATCTCGGCGGCATCTCACGGCATCTCAAAGCGCTGCCGCATGACCCCAAGAGTGTTTCACTTGGGGCGCACGCCACGCCGGAAGGGCACTGGAAGTTCACCAACGGCGCCGGAGAGGTCTTCACGGCGGCCAACGCGGATGAGATGGCGCGCGTCGTGAAGACGCTGGCGCCGGATCACGCAGGCGATGCCAAGCTCAAGCTCTACCTTTCAGAGGATACGGTCTTTGCGCGGCCGGAGTCGATCAAGGACCTACCCGGTCATGCGGAACTGCACCTGTTGGCGGGAAAGCAGAGCTATCGCCTTGTGCGAGATCCGGCGAATGCGTCGCGTCACGCTTTTCTTGCCCAGGTGAAACCGGGGCTACTGATGCGGCTCTCCGACCGGAGCCTGTTCGATGAGGCGTTGTGGCATCTCAGGCGGCCGCTGTCGCGCTCCAGCATCCGTGTCGTTTCGCTGGAGCCCGGTGCGGCGCAAACGCTTACGGCGGCCCCGCGTTTCGATGCGCAAGAAAAGGCGGCTTTGATCGACAGGATCGATCCATGGAAGCTGCCGGCGACCGTCAACGCGATCCGCGGGCAGACGCTGGTGGTCACAGGACGCATCGAGGGCGAATTCCTGCACTTCCGCCCCGCGAGCGGCGCGGAAAAGTCATTGCTCATCGGCGACCTGAAGCGAGCGGCAATGGATGCCGACGTCAATCTGGTGGTGCTGGAGGCGGTCGATCCGCTGCAGCCGGGCGGGCGCAACTGGTTCTGGCAGAAGGTCCAGGTCAAGGGCCTCGACGATGCATTGAAGCGGGCCGACTTCGCGGATTTCCTCGATGCGCTCGGGCAGCATCGCCACAACATGGTGGTCGAGGCGCGGCGCAGCACCGAGGGACGGATCGGCTTCGAGGTCAGTCCGGCCGGTGGCGCTGCGGGCGCGGTCACCGACAGCATCACCGATACGATGGCGTCCTGGACCGAAGCTATCTTCTCGCATGCGCTCGGCAATATCGTCGAGAGCGGTATCAAGGCCGATCTCGTCGACAAGGAACGTCAGCGGGAGCGAGATTTGCGGATTGTGCCGGGCGTGCCGTCCCTCATCCAGTTTCTCTACATCGCCGGGCTGGTGCTGGGACTGGCAGGGCTCAGCTATGCCAAGAGGTGGTGGGCATGGCTCTGGCCACCCGAACAGCGGTCCGAGTACGCCGGGGCTGCGGGTTATCAGGCCGCGCGCGGGATCCGACTCGTCTTGTTCAGCTTCATATTTCTGCCGCTCGTCGGGGTGCCGGCAGGGTTGTGGGTCCTCGTCAAGGGGCTCTTCGATCAGCTCTGCTTTTTCCTCAAGCTGCCGTTCAGGCTCGCCAGATGGCTGTGGCGGCGCATCGGACCGACGCCGGAAGCCTGATCCCGTTCATTCGTCTAATGACATGGGCGATAGGGCCTCGCGTCGACAGCCCTTGGCATGGCACTCGATCCAATCCCTTGTTTCAAGTATGTTTTCAAACCGGATTGCTACACACTCAAGGCAAACATGTACTAGTGTATCGATCGGAAGCCGCGAGCCTGGCTTGGGCAGCAGGCGGGTGGCGGACTGTCAATGAGCAGCCGCCCATGCGTGCATCAGTGCGTGCAGCAAACGCTAGGTAATGACATGGCTAGTCTGGCAGGCAAGACACTCTTCATCACCGGGGCGAGCCGTGGCATCGGCTTGGCTATTGGCCTTCGTGCGGCGCGCGACGGTGCCAACGTGGCGATCGCAGCCAAGACGGCCGAGCCGCATGCCAAGCTGGAAGGCACGATCTATACCGCCGCCAAACAGATCGAGGACGCGGGAGGCAACGCCTTACCTCTGGTGTGCGATATTCGTGACGAGGAGCAGGTGCGCGGGGCGGCTGCAAGAGCCGCGAAGACGTTCGGCGGCATAGATATCTGCGTCAACAATGCGTCGGCGATCTCGCTCACGCCTCTGGAGAAAACCGACCCAAAGAGATTTGACCTCATGTTCGGCGTGAACACGCGCGGCACGTTCGTGACGACACAAGCGTGTGCGCCATTCCTGGAGAAGGCAGAAAATCCGCATGTACTGATGCTGTCGCCTCCGCTCGACATGAAGCCGCAATGGTTCTCTGGTCACGTCGCTTATTCGATTGCCAAGTACGGCATGAGCCTCGTCGTGCTGGGGCTGGCCGAAGAGCTGAAGCCGAAGGGCATCGCTGTCAATGCACTGTGGCCGCGCTCGACGATTGCCACGGCGGCCATCCAGAATATCCTGGGCGGCGACAAGCTGATGCGCATGAGCCGCTCGCCGGAAATTCTGGCTGATGCGGCGCATCTCGTCTTCACGCAGCCGGCAAAGAGTTTCTCGGGCCATTTCCTGATTGACGACAGCTTCCTTCATGAGGTGGGCGGCGTGAGCGACTTCGAACGCTACAGGCTCGATCCTTCCATGCCGCTGGCGCCGGATTTCTTCGTGCCCGCGGACAGCCGGCCGCCGCCGGGGGTGCAGCTGGCGCCATTGTCCATGCTTGGGAGCAAGTAGGTATTCATGTTTCATGGAAACGCGTGAGCATGCTTTCCATGCTGAACGTGCTGCTTGCTGCGGCTCTTTTCGTCGGTTTTTCGGGGCCTTGTGACATTGGCCGAAAGAGCGGCTAACATGAGCGCCAAAACAATAGATCACTGAGGATACGCCCCTTCATGCCCACCTTGCTGCTGACGCACCCTTGTTTCATCGAACACGATACGGGATTTGGCCATCCCGAGCGCTCCGACCGAATGCGGGCGATCGACAAGGTGCTGGGGCATGAGCTGTTTGCCGATCTGAAGCGCGAGGAGGCGCCGCTGAGGGCAGACGTCGAGGAGCGGATCTTGCTCGCGCATCCCAAATCGTATCTGGAGATGGTGCGCGCGGCGCGGCCAACGAGCGACGGCGATCATGTCCACCTCGATCCTGACACGGTGATGTCGTCGGGCTCGTGGCAGGCGGCGCTGAGGGCGGTGGGCGCCGGATTGGAGGCTGTCGACCGGGTGATGGATCCCAAATCGGGCACGCGCAACGCCTTCTGCCAGGTGCGCCCGTGCGGCCATCACGCGGAAGCACGCAGGGCCATGGGCTTCTGTCTGTTCTCTAATGTTGCGATTGCCGGGCTTTATGCACGAGAAAGGCACGGTTGCGAGCGGGTGGCCGTGGTCGATTTCGACGTCCACCATGGCAACGGAACGCAGGATATTTTCGAAACCGATAAAGATCTTTTCTTCGGCTCGACGCATCAAATGCCGCTCTATCCGGGTACCGGGTCGGTGTCGGAAACAGGCGTGGGAAACGTCTTCAACGCACCGCTGCGTTCCGGCGATGGCGGATCGGCGTTCCGCGAGGCGATGAAAAGCCGCATTCTGCCGGCCCTCAGGAACTTCAGCCCCGATATCATCCTCATTTCGGCCGGTTTTGATGCGCACCGCGACGATCCGTTGGCGAGCCTTGAGCTGATCGAGGATGATTTCATGTGGATCACGGAAGAGCTCGTGGAAATTGCGGATAAACAATGCCAGGGACGGGTGGTGTCGATGCTCGAAGGCGGTTACGACCTCAGGGCGCTGGCGCGCTCGGTTGGCGTGCACGTCAAAACGTTGATGGCGGCAGCGGGTTGAGGCAGCAGCCCCATCGGGGCCATCGGGGACAGAAGATCCGTATCGCGACGGATGCGGTGAACGAGGATCGGGACGGGAATTGAGAGCGGGAGCATGAGCAGCACGCAAAAAGCGCCTGGCAAAGGGCACGCCGACATCATCGACATGTCGTTCGAGCGGGCCTTGAAGGAACTCGAGGTGATCGTTGGCCGGCTCGAGCGCGGCGATGTGGAGCTCGAAGAAAGCATCGCGATCTACGAGCGTGGCGAGGCGCTGAAAGCTCACTGCGACCAGCTCCTGAAGCAGGCCGAGGCAAAGGTCGAGAAGCTGGCTTTTGACGCCGAAGGCAGCCCTCGGGGCACCGAGCCGCTCGATCCGGAGGGGCGCTAAACCGGCAAGCATCCCATATTGAGGATGCAATCCGACCTTCGGCCGGATCGATCGGTTGAGGAAACAGGCGCGTTGACCTAAGAAAGGCGATGAACGCAGCAAGCGGAACGCCGTGCAAGGCTCGCATCAGGTTTGCGGCGCCTTTGCCGGCAGGGCGGGTGCCCGAGGTGGTTCGCCAGCAGCACAGGGTGAGAATTAGGTGAGTAAGACGCCGCTCCTTGATACCGTCACGACCCCGGCCGACCTGCGCCAGTTGCCGGAGTGCGACCTCAGGCAATTCGCCGACGAGCTCAGGGCAGAGATGATCGACGCGGTTTCGGTGACCGGCGGGCATCTGGGGGCGGGGCTTGGCGTAGTCGAGCTGACCGTGGCGCTGCATTGGGTTTTTGACACGCCCCGTGACCGGTTGATCTGGGATGTTGGGCACCAAGCCTATCCGCACAAGATCCTGACTGGGCGCCGCGATCGCATCCGCACTCTGCGCCAGCCGGACGGACTGTCGGGTTTCACACGGCGCGCGGAGAGCGAATACGACCCGTTCGGCGCCGGGCATTCCTCGACCTCGATCTCTGCCGGCCTCGGCATGGCGGTGGCGCGTGATCTCAGGGGTGGCGACAACAATGTCGTGGCAGTGATCGGCGATGGCGCGATGTCGGCGGGCATGGCCTACGAGGCAATGAACAACGCCGGCGCGCGCGACGAGCGGTTGATCGTCATCCTCAACGACAACGACATGTCGATAGCGCCGCCCACGGGCGCGCTGTCCTCTTATCTGGCGCGTATCACGTCGAGCGGGACCTATCTCTACGTGCGTGACATTGCCAAGCAACTGGCAAAGAAGCTGCCGAAGAGCTGGGAGCGGCGGGCTGCACGCGTCGAAGAATACACGCGGCATCTGTGGCAGGGGGGGGCGTGGTTCGAGGAACTCGGCTTCTATTACGTCGGGCCGATCGACGGACACGACTTCAATCAGCTTCTGCCCGTCTTGAAGAATGTGCGCGATGCTAAGCAGGGGCCGATTCTGGTTCACGTCGTCACGCGCAAGGGTAAGGGCTACGGCCCGGCCGAGGAATCCGACGACAAGTATCATGGCGTTTCGAAGTTCAATGTCGTCACCGGCGCGCAGGTGAAAGCCAAGTCAAACGCGCCGAGCTATACCAAGGTGTTCGCGGAAAGCCTGATTGCGGAGGCGCGCAAGGATAAGTCAATCGTGGCGATCACCGCGGCGATGCCGTCGGGCACTGGGCTCGATCTGTTCGGTTGCGAATTCCCCGACCGCACGTTCGACGTGGGTATTGCCGAGCAGCACGCGGTGACATTCGCGGCCGGCCTTGCCGCGGAAGGCATGAAGCCGTTCTGCGCGATCTACTCGACCTTCCTGCAGCGCGCCTACGATCAGGTGGTGCACGACGTGGCGGTGCAGAACCTGCCGGTGCGCTTCGCCATCGACCGCGCCGGGTTCGTCGGAGCGGATGGGCCGACACATGCGGGTTCGTTCGATATAGGTTACCTGGGAGCGCTGCCCAATTTCGTAGTCATGGCGGCTGCCGACGAAGCCGAACTGAAGCATATGGTTGCAACCGCCGCATCGATCGGCGACCGGCCCTCGGCCGTGCGCTATCCGCGCGGCGATGGGGTCGGCGTCGAGATGCCGGCTGAAGGCAAGGTTCTGGAGATCGGCAAGGGCCGGATCGTGCGTCAGGGGTCGGCCATCGCGATCCTGTCGCTCGGCACGCGCCTCGGAGAGGCTCTGAAGGCAGCCGAGCAACTGGCCGCTTACGGGCTGTCGACGACGGTTGCCGATGCGCGCTTCGCCAAGCCACTCGACACCTGCCTCATCGAAAAGCTCGCGCGCGAACATGAGGTGCTGGTGACGATCGAGGAGGGTGCAATCGGCGGTTTCGGATCGTTCGTTCTGCATCATCTTGCCGGCACCGGCCTGCTCGACCGCGGCCTCAAGGTGCGTTCGATGGTCCTGCCTGATGACTTCATCGAGCACGGCAAGCCGGAAGCCATGTATGAGGATGCCGGCCTCAACGCTGCGGGTATCGTCGAGACGGTGTTCGCCGCGCTTGGACGCGAGCGGCTGGCGGACGAGGGCGGCGACAGGGCGTGAGGCGTTGAACGCGGTGTGATCTGAGGCTCACCTGTCAGCGGGCACCGGGCTACCCATATCGATCTTATCAACCTCGATCAGTATGTGGAAATCGCGGGCCTTCAGCCTCTCAACGTCGGCAGGCTCTTCTCCCTCAAGTCGCTGATTGATCGATTGATGCAGAATGCAGGATGGTATTTCCCGCAAAGAGGTTAAACCACGACGCTGGCGCGCATAATGGGCCGGCGATATTTTTGGGTTGAAGCGTAAGGCGAGCGTTGAGCGAGAACCGTGCGGCAAAGGCTGGATCAAGTTCTGGTAACGCGAGGGCTGGTGCAATCGCGCGCGCGTGCAGCAGATCTCATCGCGCGCGGTGCGGTGGCGGTTGCAGGACGCGTCGCCCGCAAGGCGGGACTGATGGTCGAGCCGGACGTCCAGGTGACGGTCGACGCGCTGGCCAATGCTTACGTGGCGCGCTCCGGCGTGAAGCTCGTTGCGGCCCTCGATGCGTTCGGTTTCAATGCGTCGAGGCGTGTTACGCTCGACGTCGGCGCGTCGACCGGCGGGTTCACGCAGGTTCTTTTGGAGGCGGGTGCGACACGCGTCTATGCCGTCGATGTCGGACATGGCCAGTTGCATGAAACGCTGCGGGCAGATCCGCGGGTCGTTTCAATGGAAGGGCAGGATGCGCGTGAACTGACACGGCAGGTGCTGCCAGATCCGGTCGAGGCGATCGTCGCCGACGTTAGCTTCCTATCGTTGCGGCAGGCGCTTCCCGTGCCGTTGAAGCTGGCGGCACCGTCGTGCTGGCTGGTGGCGCTCGTCAAGCCGCAGTTCGAGGCGGGACGGGCCGCGATCGGCAAACGCGGCGTGGTGCGTGACGAAAGCGCGCAGACGCGTGCAGCAGGTGATGTGGCGGCGTTCCTCCAGGCGGCGGGGTGGCGTGTTGTCGGTACGATTCCGTCGCCGCTGCCGGGCAAGGAAGGCAATACGGAGTGGCTGATTGGCGCGGTGCTTGGCAATGGATAGACCTAAGACCGAAGCATCGGTCGCAGAGCATGATGGACAGATTGTCGAGCTTTCCATAGATCGCCTCGGCGCCCAAGGGGATGGTATTGCCGAGCGTGCGCGCGCTGGCGGGCCTGTTTTCGTACCCTTCACGTTGCCCGGCGAGCGTGTGCGCGTGGCCATTTCCGGTGAGATCTCTGGCGGAGCGCGCGGGCGCCTCATGGAAGTGCTGGTGCCTTCGAAAGATCGCATCGCACCGCAATGCCGGCATTTCATGGATTGCGGCGGCTGCACGCTTCAGCATTTGGCAGTCGGCTCGTACACGGCCTGGAAGAGAGCTCTCGTCGTCGATGCATTTGCGCAACGCGGCATCGTGGCGGATGTGGCGCCGCTTGTCGTGACCGGTGCGGGCACGAGGAGGCGCGCGGTGATGTCGGCCTTGTGGGCGCGTGGCGGAATCACTCTCGGATTCCACGGCGCACGTGAGGACAGGATCATCAGCGTCGCGGAATGTCCGGTGCTGGAGGCACGTATTGTCGCTGCGCTGGGTGGCATTCGCGATATTCTTCGTGTGCTGCCGCGGTGGGAGGGAGAGGTGCGCGTTACCGTCGTTGCTGCAGACAACGGTCTCGATGTCGCCGTGTCGGGTGCGGTCGGCAAAGGGGGGCTTGACGCCGCGTCCAGCGCGCGCGTTGCAGCCGAAGCCGCGCGGCTTGGCAATCTCGTCCGGCTGAGCCTCGAGGGCACACCCATCTACCTTCGTGCTGCGCCGCTGCTGGCCATGGGCGGCGCGCAAGTCAGTCCCTCTGCCGGGTCGTTCCTGCAGGCGGCGGCCGCGGCGGAACGGGCGATGGCCGATGCTGTCGTCGTCGCTGTTCCGAAAAAGGCGAAAGGCGCGGTCGATCTGTTCTGCGGTGTCGGCGCGTTCACATTTCCATTGGCGGCACGCGTTGCAGTGATGGCTGTCGATAGCGACATGCAGGCGCTCGCGGCTCTTGCGACGGCGGCGCGAAGTGCGAGGGGGCTCAAGCCGGTCAGCACGCGCCACCGCGATCTTTTCCGCGAGCCGCTGTCGCGGAAGGAACTTGAGCTCTATGATATCGCGGTGCTCGATCCACCGCGCGCAGGCGCCAAGGCGCAGGCGGAGATGCTGGCCAAATCGAAAGTTCCGGTCGTCGTGGCGGTATCATGCAATCCGGCGACGCTGGCGCGCGATGCCCGTATCCTGATCGACGGCGGATATACGCTCGGTACCGTAACACCGATCGACCAGTTCACATGGTCGGCGCACGTCGAGGCCGTCGCGGTGTTCCAGCGCAAGGCGCGGTGATGCACGCGCCGGGTACGGCAAAAAGGGGCTATGAAGAGAGCAGCTTGTTGACGAATGCGGGGACGATGCTGGTGGCGGGACCATGGATTGCCTCGGCGAAGAAGCTCACACCTTCCGACGGCTCCAGATTGAGTTCGATCGTATGCGCGCCGCTTGCCTGCGCCTCGGCGACGAAGCCGGCAGCGGGATAAACATTTCCGCTGGTGCCGATCGAGATGAAGAGATCGGCCTGCGCCAGAGCTTCGGTGATCTCGTCCATGCGATAGGGCATCTCGCCGAACCAGACAATGTCAGGGCGCATGCCGCCGGGGGCGCTGCAACTCGGGCAGGTGAGTGCGGTCGAAAGGTCCTCGGTCCAACGGCGCCCCTTTCGGCAGTGGGTACAGTAGGCTTTGAGAAGCTCTCCATGCATGTGGATAAGATTTCGCGATCCGGCTGCCTCATGCAGATTGTCCACGTTTTGCGTGACAATCAGAATCTGACCCTTGTGCTCCTGTTCCAGGCGGGCGAGCGCGACATGGGCGGAGTTCGGCATCACGCTTTTCAAACCACGGCGACGCATGTTGTAGAACTCATGGACCAGTGACGGGTTGCGTGCGAAGCCTTCCGGTGTCGCCACCTCGCGGTAATCGTATTTTGCCCAGACACCGCCTTTATCACGGAACGTGGCCAGCCCTGATTCGGCGGACAGGCCAGCG
The DNA here is from genome assembly GCA_036768475.1 of Hyphomicrobiaceae bacterium. GTDB lineage: Bacteria > Pseudomonadota > Alphaproteobacteria > Rhizobiales > Hyphomicrobiaceae > JAEUMD01. The sequence goes on from DAIPMW010000006.1 coordinate 23,067, forward strand.
CCGGTGAGGATGACGATACGCTCGTATGTGCTCAAGGATGCACCTTTCGTGGTAACAGTCGGATCGATACCATCCGGGTTGTCGCGCAAGCGCGGTATTCCTATGCAACTTATGAACCGATAATGGGTGCGTGTAGCGATCGCAAGCGACGCCCAACAGACGAAGTGGAGAGCCGCGTGACGATCTGGCTGAGCTGGAGTTCCGGCAAGGACTGCGCGTGGGCGCTACATCGGCTGAGGCAGCAAGGCAGAGCCGTGTCTGCGCTGTTCACAACGCTCAATGCGGCAGCCGACCGCGTGGCCATGCACGGTGTACGCCGTGAGCTACTCGAGGCGCAGGCGCGCGCGGCCGGGCTGCCGCTCCACATCATACCGCTGCCCTGGCCCTGCTCGAACGCGCAGTACGAGCAGATCATGGCGGACTTCCTGAAACAGGCGCAATCGGCAGGCGTGACGCACATGGCGTTCGGTGATCTCTTCCTTCAGGACATTCGCGCCTATCGCGAGAAGAATCTCGCGGACACAGGGATTGAGCCACTTTTTCCGGTTTGGGGCCAGCCGACGGACCAGTTGGCGCGTGAGATGCTGTTGGCGGGAGTGTCCGCGCGGCTTACATCGGTCGACCTCGCCAAGCTCGAACCATCATTCGCCGGCCGCAACTACGATGCCGCCCTTCTGGCCGACCTTCCGGGCAGCGTCGATCCGTGCGGTGAAAACGGTGAGTTCCACACCTTCGTGACCGACGGGCCGATGTTTGAGGGTCCCGTCAATGTCGAGGCGGGCGAAATCGTCATGCGCGATGGTTTTGCATTTGCAGACCTGCTGACCCGGGGTTGAGAATTTGCGCCGCGTACGGGCGGCTCCTGGCATGGCGGCTTGCGTCCGCAGCGTGCCAGTCCCATCTTACATTTGGGCCATACAACTCACGGTCGGTGCGCCCAAGGGTGCCCTGCGGTTTTGGAGTTCATCCGTGCGGGAAAGCACAACCACTGTGAACCGGCTGGGTATGGCGCAGCAGTTCGCTGGCAACATGATCCGCTTCGGTTGGTACATGGGCATCAACTGGCTGGCCCTTCGGATCAGCGCCCGCTCTGACAGCGAGCATCGGCAGGTTCAGCGCAAGCATCCCGTGCCGTCTCGCGAGGACCTGCTTGCGGATCTGCGCGCGTTGTTCCGAGCCGATGCCGAACTCGTGCGCGACGGAGTTGCAGTTGCCGACGCTGCTGAGCCTGCGGACGGCCTGATGGATCACATGGCGCGGTTGCGTGGCATGTTCGCTGATCTCGGAGATGCCGCTCAACGTCGCCAGGACGGTCATGCCGGCACCGTCAAACAATTGGCGGACGTGACCGGTGTTCCCGATTATTTCGCGCAGGACTTCCATTTCCAGAAGGGTGGATATCTCGCCAGGGAGTCGGCACGGATCTACGACGTCCAGGTCGAGACGCTGTTCTATGGGGCAGCGGCGGCCATGCGGCGCATGGCCATGCGGCCGATCGCCGTGGCTATGGCCGGACGCGATCAGCGGCACGTTGCGCTGCTCGACGTTGCCTGCGGTACGGGACGTCTGCTGCGCGAGATCCGGCTACAATATCCTGCAATGCGCCTGACAGGTCTCGATCTGTCGCCAGCCTACCTGCGCGAAGCGGAACTGCATCTGAGAGGGCTTCGGCGCGTCGCACTGCTCGCGGCGAATGCGGAGGAGATCCCGCTTCAGTCGGAAAGCCAGGACATTGTCACCACCGTGTTTCTGTTCCATGAGCTGCCCGGCGAGGTGCGCCGCGGGGTGGCGCGCGAGATGGCGCGGGTGCTGAAGCCGGGCGGGCAACTGGTCTTCATCGACAGCATCCAGATGGGCGACCGGCCCGGCTGGGACGGACTGCTGGAGACCTTCCCGCAGCGCTATCATGAGCCCTATTACCGGCAATATGCGAACGACGACCTTGAACGTATCTTTGCCGAGGCCGGGCTGACGACGGAGGCAACGTCGATGGCGTTCCTTGCCAAATTGATGGTCTGTCGAAAGGCCTGATTTGGCGGCATCGCCTCCGGCACGACCTCACTTTCAACGCGCCAGACGCAGCCGGGTTCGGCAAGTTCACCGTCCGCCTGCCTTACAATTGACGATGTGTGAAGTATTTGTAACAGTTTAATGACGTCCGGCTGCATTGCCTGACGCGAGTTGCCCGGATCCAGACTGTTGCAGGCCGCCTTAAAGTTCCATGTCGATCGACAATGCCAACCGCAGGTCCGCCTCTGGTCCGCTGCGGCGCTATGCCGAGCGGTTCTCGCATCTTCACGAGATTGACCGGAGCTGGTGGATAGCGGGCGCACTCCTCCTTGCGATGGGCGTTTATTTCGCCCGACATGAGGGGTGGTTCTCCAACGTCGTATTCACGATGGCGGTCACGGCCCTGCTGATCGCGATCCTGGCGTTCGTGACGCGGCGTGTGCTGTTTTCGAGCGCGCTGATCACCGCGATCGTGACGGTGGTCGTGATCGCGGCGACACTGAAATACAAGTACATCGGCATGGTGCTACATGCCTACGATCTCGCCTTCTATTTCATGTCACCGGACACGCTCTGGTACTTGTGGATCGATTTTCGCGCGGAGCTGATTGCGTTGCTAGCGGCGATGGCCGCGATCGTCGCTGGCGGTATCCTGCTCTACCGTATCGATCCAACACGTGTGTCGCGACCGGTTGCGGGTACGGCCGTCGTCGCGCTTCTGCTCGTCTCGCTGGTGGCCGATCACATCCGCGGTCAGCGGCCACATACGCTGTTCTACTGGGATGCACTGTTCGTCTCGTCGTTCTATTCGTCGTGGGCGGAAACGGCCGCCACGTTATGGAGGGGACAGCTTATCGAAGCTGGCGCCAGCGACAGCTCGCTGAAGCCCTTTGCCGAACCGGTCGCCTGTCCAATCAACCAGCGGCCGCCGCACATCATCCTGATCCATCAGGAAAGTGTCATTCCGCCGAGCCTTTTCCCTTCGATCAGCTACGATAAGAGCCTCGATCCCTTTTTCTTGTCGGGTGACGGTAAGATGCACCTGCTGAGGACGGAAACGTTCGGCGGCGCGTCCTGGCTGACGGAATTCTCCGTGCTGGCCGGCGTGTCCACCTACTCGTTCGGTGGCATGCGCACGTTCGTACAGTCGATGATGCAGGGCAAGGTTCGCGATAGCGTGCCGCAGACACTCGAACGGTGCGGCTACCGGAACGTGATGTTCTATCCGGTTCCCAAGCACTTCGTATCGAGCGGAAAATTTTATGCCTCGATCGGGTTCGGCGAGATCAACGACTTTAAGGCGCAGAAGGCGAAGCGCTACAACGAGCGAGACCGTTTCTATTACGGAAATGCGCTCGACCGGCTGGAGCGGCACCTGACTTCGTCGTCGGCTCCCCTGTTCAGCTTCATCCTGACGTCGGCGACGCATCTGCCCTATACCACGGCGCACTCGCCTGACGTGAAGGTGCCTGGCGGCGGACCGGGGACTTCGCCGCAAATGAACGAGTATCTGAGACGCCTGTCGCTGGCGCGCATCGATCTGGAGTGGTTCCGAGCAGAACTGAAGCGGAGGTTCCCGGATCAACGGTTCCTGATCGTGCAGTATGGCGATCATCAGCCGATCGTCACGCGGCCATTGCTCGGGTTCGATGGCGTGGAATCGCACGACATGGTCATGTCGCCGGAATCGAAGGGTTTTCTGACGTACTACACGGCCGAGGGCATCAACTATACGCCGGCGCCGCTGCCCGATGTGGACGTACTGGATGTGCCATACCTCGGGACACTGATGTTGAAGCTGGCGGGATTGCCGCTTTCGGAAGCGAGTGAGGAGCGGCTGCGGCTGATGGTGCGTTGCCGCGGACGCTATTACACGTGCACACATTCCGAGGAGATTCTGGTCTTCCACCGCCGATTGATCGACTCCGGCTTGCTGGTGGCGCGCTGAGCATCCTCGGTGTGCGGGAGCGGCCCGGGGGACCTGACGGCGAAGGCTATTGCGCCGCCGGTCCGCCGGCGATAGAAGCGCGCTCATGTCGCGACCCCTAGAACCGAAAATCCCGAAGAGAACCACCTCTAGCACCCCGGCCACGCCGAAAGTGGGCTTCGTTTCGCTCGGCTGCCCGAAGGCGCTGGTCGATTCAGAGCGCATCATCACGCGGCTCAGGGCAGAGGGGTATGAGCTGTCTGCCGACTATGCCGGCGCCGACGTGGTGGTCGTCAACACCTGCGGCTTCCTCGACAGTGCCAAGCAGGAAAGCCTTGATGCGATCGGGGAAGCCCTGGCAGAGAACGGCAAAGTGATCGTCACGGGCTGTTTCGGGGTGGAAAAGGAGGCGATCACGTCGGTGCATCCCGGGGTGCTCGCCGTGACTGGGCCGCACCAATACGAGCAGGTCGTGGAAGCCGTGCATGGCGCGGTGCCGCCGCTGCATGATCCGTTTCTCGATCTGGTACCGCCCGAAGGCCTGCACCTGACGCCGCGCCATTATGCCTATCTGAAAATTTCCGAAGGCTGCAACAACCGCTGCTCCTTCTGCATCATTCCATCGCTACGGGGCGATCTCGTCAGCCGTCCAGCGGGTGACGTGATGCGCGAGGCCGAGCGGCTGGTTGCAGCCGGCGTCAAGGAAGTCCTCGTCATCAGTCAGGATACGAGCGCATACGGCTTAGATCTCAAGTATCATGAGAGCCTGTGGCGCGGCTCGCCGTTGAAGGCCAAGTTTCTCGATCTGTCGCGTGCGCTCGGCAGTCTCGGCGCGTGGGTGCGGCTGCATTATGTCTATCCATATCCGCATGTCGATGACGTGATCCCACTGATGGCAAAAGGCCAGCTGCTGCCCTATCTCGACATCCCGTTCCAGCACGCCTCGCCGAAGGTGCTGAAGGCGATGCGGCGGCCCGGCGCGCAGGAGAAGACGCTGGAGCGGATCCGCCGCTGGCGGGAAATCTGCCCCGATCTCGCGATTCGTTCGACCTTCATCGTCGGCTTCCCGGGGGAGACCGAGGAAGACTTCCAGATGCTGATCGATTGGCTCGGTGAAGCAAAGCTCAACCGCGTGGGCTGCTTCAAATACGAGCCGGTTGATGGCGCCAGCGCCAATGCACTCGAGGGCGCGGTTGCCGAGGAGGTCAAGGAAGAGCGCTGGCACCGCTTCATGGCGGCACAGCAGGGTGTGAGCCGTGAAATTCTCGCGACGCGCGTTGGTCGGGAGATCGACGTTATCATCGACGAAGTCGACGAGGAGGGAGCGATCGGGCGGTCGGTCTGGGACGCGCCGGAGATCGACGGCAGCGTTTTCCTCAATGGTGATACCGGCTTGGCCGCTGGCGACATCGTGCGCGCAACCGTGGTGAACGCCGACGAGTACGACCTGTGGGCGGAGCGCCAGCCGGCCGTTTGACACGTGGCGCCATTTTCATGGGGCATCCCGTGCGGCAGCTTCAGGTCCTGATATTTGCATTGCCGTTATCGAGTGCAATCGCGACATCCGGCTTGGCTTTCTCATCAGGCTCGACGTGAATGATGACGTCGGCGTCAACGAGTTCGGCTTCGATTGCATCCTCCAGGCGATCGCAAATCGCGTGTGCGTCGGCAACCGTCATGGCGCCGGGTACGACGAGATGGAACTCGATGAACGTCATGCGTCCCGCATGGCGTGTACGGATGTCGTGAGCCTCCAAGGCGCCGGCGCCATTGGCGGCGATGGCGTCATGGATGCGGGCCTCGATTTCGGGCGATGCGCGCTCGTCAAGCAGTCCACTCATGGATTCTCTCGCCAGCCCGTAGCCGGTCCAGAGGATGTTGATGGCGACTGCGCAGGCGAGCAACGGGTCGAGAATTGCCCAGCCGGTCAGCGTTGCAAACACAAGTCCAAGGAACACTCCAACCGAAGTGACGACGTCCGTCATGAGGTGCTTACCGTCAGCCACCAGGGCCAACGAGCCCCATGTGCGGCCTCGGCCGATCAGGAGCATGGCCCAGCCGGCGTTCAATGCGGTTGCCATGCCGTTGATGGCGAGACCCAAAGCTGGCTCGGTCAACTCGCGCGGGGAGAGAAAGGCATAGTAAGCCTCACGCAGGATCATGAGCGAGGCAATGATGATCAACGCCCCCTCAAGCACGGCAGATAGGTACTCCGCCTTGTGGTGGCCGAAGGGGTGATTGGCATCGGGCGGCCGCATGCCGATCCGGATCGCAATGAATGCGGCGATCGCGGTCATGACGTTGACGATGCTCTCCAGTGCATCGGAGTACAGCGCGACCGATCCTGTTTTCAGATAGGCCAGATATTTGATACCCATCACGAGGAACGCCACGATGATGGAGCCCACCGCCATCGTCAGGAGCAAAGACGCGCGGTTCGCTGGCTGGGCGGGATTGGTCATTTTCAACACTTTATCAAATGCGAAGTTCGGGGACCGCACAGGCACATCTCCGCAGGATTCCACGCTGCCCGGTCCTCGTGTCGCCACTCGATAGCCTGTCGCGTGGCATCTGCCCAGGCGTTTGTTGGGGCATTGCGACGAAAGCTCTGTTTGCTTCGGTCGCTTGACGAAGCGGACCGAAGTTTTGGCGTTGTCAGGCCGTTTTCCACCGTTCACGTCACGCGGCGGCTCCCTATGGCCGAGCGAATCTGGTCGTGTGGGGCCGTCCGTGTATGCAGCGCACGCTGAACTGGGGACGCAATTGCGCCCAATGCGGGAAGAGCAGGCCATGGCCAATTTTACGACCCATATCGGTGCCGGAACGGTGCAGGCTGGGGTGCTGGCGACGCTGACGCTGGCGGCAGACGTCGTTGCCCCCGAAAATCTTGTTGCGGTCACCTTGGCGGGCGTTCTGGGCTCGGTTTTGCCGGATATCGATCTCAAGGATTCGCGCGCGAGCAAGACGATGTTCGCCGGATTGGGCGTTTTTTCCTCGTTCGTCGTTCTGTTCGCTTTTGCCGAGAGATTCTCTGTCGTTGAGTTGATGGTCCTTTGGCTCGGTACGCTGGTTGGTGTGCGCTATGGGCTGCACGCGCTATTCCACCGGCTGTCGGTACACCGCGGCGTTTGGCACTCGCTGCTGGCGGGGCTGTTTCTTGCGGCTATTACAGCAATCATCATGCATTACGTGCTCGGGCGGCACGAAGGCGTCGCCTGGCTGGGGGCAGGATTCCTGTTTCTTGGCTATTTGCAGCATCTCGTACTTGACGAGATCTACTCGGTTGATGTGATGAACCGGCGGATCAAGTCCTCGTTCGGCACAGCGCTCAAGCTGTTCGATTCGAGATACCGTGCGGCTTCGGCTGCAATGGCGGTGGCCGCCGCTCTGGCGCTCTACATGACCCCGCCCACGAAGACCTTTGTGGACGGCATCACGCAGCGCGCGTTGTGGGCGGGCCTCAATCAGCGGTTGCTGCCGGAAGGAAAATGGTTCGGAATCATTCCGGCCTCGCGGTACGCGTCGAGCCGTACGGATGCTACGTCCGGTCGTGGCGATATCACGACGGGGACGCTGCCCGAGCGGCTGGGGGAATGAGTCGTTCTGCGTCCGCCGGCATCGAGCAGGTCAGGTTTTGATCGGATCACGTCTGGCCGATCAGGCCCAACGCTGCCAACGCCGCGGCTCAATGTTTGCGCAGGCCGTTGAGGTAGGTCTCGATCATATCCTTGACCAATGGCCATGCCGACTCGGGCGTGATGCTCGACAGCTTATCGGCCGTCGACAGCGATGTGATGCCATGAACCCCCGCCCAAAGCACCCGGGAGCGGCGCTTCAATTCATCCTCATTGGTGGTGCCGGCGAGAGGACGCAGGGCATTCTCGATGCGGGCAAGCAGTCCGTCGAGTTTTTCCTGGTACGCCGGAGGGACATCGACTGATGCAGGAAGATGGTGCTCGAACAGCAGATTCCACAGACGCGGATTTTTGTGGGTGAAGCGCAAGTAGGCTTCGGCCAGTTGCAGCAGGTGTTCGCGTGGCTCTTGCGTCGTGGGCAAGTCCCGCAGCGTTGTGTCAAGCTCGTCGAGCAATCGCTCTTCAATGGTGAGCACGAGGTCGTCGAGATTGACGAACACGTTGTAAATGGTACCCGGCGAATATCCGATGCGTCGCGCAACCTCGCGGGCCGAGAGGCCGGACAAACCCTGAGCCGTAATGAGTTCAGTGGCTGCTCCGATTATGTGCTCGCGCAGCTCTTCCGGTGTGTGGACCGACCGGCGTCCCATGGCATAATCCTACTATCGTTGTGAATGATCAGTATGGAAATGTTACATTGAACGTGCCGTCGATGTGACCATAGCACGCTTAGAAAACATTGTTCTTTGGTCGTTAAACCCGTTTTGCCACGACATTAAAGCGAAAAGGCCACCCAGAGGGTGGCCTATCATATACCGGATCATGCAAATGAGCCCGCCAATAAATGCTGTCATTCAGGACAGGTCTGACAGTTGGCAGTCTGGTATGCCACACAGTTCCAGCGTGGTGAGTGAAACGCTTTGGACGACCAACTGCCGGCGAGGCCATCGATATTGTTGCGCTTCTTTTTCAAGTCCTCGAGGCTGAAATCGCGGAAAATGAAGCTGCCGAAGACGGGCTGATAATTGTAACCGACCTCGGCCACGAGAACGCGCGAACCATTCTGCTTGAGTTCGGGATCGATGGCGAAGCTCGAACATTGGGCGTAGGGCGTGTTAAGCGGGCCGGTACTCGTGTCTTGGATTGCGGTGCTATTTATTTCGCTCGACCACTCGACCTTGGTGGCACCGTTGGTGTCAGTGCGGACCTGAAGAAGGCGAACGACGAGGGAATTGTCATTATAGGGCTTCATGACGTGGTCGAGGGAACGATAGATGTTCTTCAGATCGGCATCGTCGACCTGTTCTTCACGCGCGACGAGCTCGCTGGCCATGGCGCTCACCGAATTCAGACGCCGATCGATGCTTACCGCGCGCGACAGCTCAAACGTCGCCATGAGCATGATCAGAAGAATTGGCGCGATGTAGGCGAACTCAACTGCTGCAACACCTTTTCTATCGCCTGCGAAGCGCTTCGCGAACGCAGCGCCAAGGCGAATCTTTTTCTTCAAGTCGACCATCACAGCCTCACACGATATAACTCAGGCATGCACTAGAGCAGGTCCGAACGCCGGTGGCCTTGTCCTGCTCCTTGAATGACGAATCTGATTCACGCTTTCGCGGGAAGCTCGCGCGCTTCCATTTTGGCCAATCAGATGCTAGCGAGCGTTCTCATTCGTAGGGTTCCGTCTGGAATATTGCAGACGCCTGCATCAGCATTCCGCCGCTCGCGAGCGGAGATTCTGTGCGCGCGACTCCATGTTCGTCGCGAAGCAAGTAGGGCAGATACTTCGCGATCGTCCAGTCATAGCAGGCGGTCACGAGGACCTTCTTGCTCGCACCACCTACATCTCCGGTGATGGGATTGGTGGTCGAGTTTCCCTGAGAAAGCTCGTGGCTGGTGGAGTCGACGCAGTTTGGCGGTGTGACATCCCTCCAGCTGTCGTAGCTCGACATGTGGACCCGCAGTTTCGTGCAATCGATATGCGGTGCGGCCAGATTGCACACGAGATTGCTGAACTCCTTTGACGTCATACCCGCCTGCTGGGCCTGGCCAGTGCGAATCTGGCGGCTGGCGTCATAGACCGCTTTCTCAAGCGAATTCGTCGCGAGATAGTGCATTCCGATCGTGATGATGCCGAAAGTGAACGCCAGAAAGGGTCCGAGAACGATGGCGAATTCAATCGCGGTCGTGCCATCGTTGCTGTGAGCGAAGCGACGACTCTGGGTCAGAAGTGTGCGCAGGGATCGCGTGCTGCAGCGAGCAGTTTGCTTTTCGGACATAGCGGAGCGATCCTTACGCGGCATACGGAAACACATACGGGAACCTTATGACGCATACCGTAAAAAAAACATTTATCGGAAAACTTTCAAAGCCTTTTGGTTTGCAAACATTTAACAATTACGTGGGTCATTGAACGCATTTGATTCACGCATTTTTAATGCCGATCTCACCGCCGAATGGACAAATAGAATAAATTTGAAGATTCTCTGGAGTGCGCGTTGTAGGCCGTCTGACCACAAGGTGGCGCGGCCAGTGACGCAAGGGATCTGCAGCAGCTCCACCCTCGGCTGCAGCGGATGTCCGGTCGCTCCGGGCAAGTAAAGCGCGAGATCGACGTTGCCCCTGTCGATCTCGCGCTATTTTGTTTTCGAGCCGATCTTTTCTGAGCTGCCAATGAAGATCGCGAGCGGCGCACGCACTCTATATAATATAGTGTCTTGTGCGAACGCCGGTGCGGCCGGCCAGCGCTACGGGCGGATTACTGACCGCCGCCTGGCGTCGATTCGGCGCCGGAGTCGGAGAATTTGGTCTTGGTAGACGAATGCTTGGCGATCTGGTCGAAGAAGGTCGGGTCATCGCCGATGGTGATCGTCGGCTGACAGTTGGGCGAGCACGTATACGACTGGCGCATGGCGCCCTTGTGGAGGTTGACGAGACGTTGCTCGTCGCGCTGCACGATCACGCGCTGATCCTGAATGACGTTGCGCTCTCCATCGAGGGCGATCACGTTGGTGACGCCGAACGTCTTTCCGGTGATGACGAGAATGTCGGAGCCCTGGATCGCGACATCTGCGATTGAAGGATTGCCGATGATCAGCTCGGACACGGGGCGTGGTAGTCGCAGGATTTGCGACTGGTCATAGCGGACGATGAGGTCGTTCGCCCTCGCCTGCTGGGCACTGAGCGCCATGGTTGCGAGAATTGCCATGGTGGCAGCCAGTCCCGTCTGCATCAGAGTGGCTAACTTCGATTTCGGGTTCGTGTAGGGAAGCATGTTCCGCTCTCCAGACTTGTCGCTTGGCGCTATTAGTCCAGCAAAAGGTAAAGGGAGTGCAAACGGCTGTCAGACTTTGGGCTGCGTCGGGTGCTGGTGAGGTCATCCGCAGGCGTTTGAAATTACCGGTCGTTGAGGAACTGGCGTGGTCGGGTTCGGGTGCGTTGGTTGCCGAGCGCGGCAAGGGAAGAACAGCTGGAATTGATTAGAATGCCATATGATCTGCTTGGGCTGCAGGGTATCTTATACATAGAATAACCATAATAGTATAACAGTATAAAATGTAATAATCGCGCTTATTAAGTATTATTTAATCACGATAATCGCATGTAATAAATAAATTCAAGCGTCTTTCTTTTGATGTGGCGCTATTTATACATGATATATCCAACTAAATTGTAGTTTTTAGTCCAAAATTATTGGTTTGTTATCCAACGTTGCTTGATTGTTTGCGATCAATGCTTTGTCTCTTCATATCTTTTTAATGGGCTGAGTGTAGTCTGCAAACAGTTCAGACACACGGCACGAGCCGACGTCGAACTGGTCAGCAGTAGCAAACTTGCTCTTTGGGAGAGAAGTCATGAAGAACGTTTTCGCTCGCTTCGTCAAGGATGAGTCCGGCGCCACGGCTATCGAGTATGGCCTGATCGCCGCCCTTCTGTCGGTTGCGATCATCGCCACCCTGCAGATCGTCAGCGCTGACCTCGTCGCTGTCTACACGGCGATCTCAACTGCTCTCCAGGGCGCCTAATTCTCAGCGCTGAACTTGGATCGAAGCGGCGGAGCCCCACGGCTCCGCCGTTTTCGTATGTGGTTATCGTGATGCGACGCAGCACTGCGCAATATTCGACAACAATGTGTGTGGTCGATTACGTATCTTTAAGTATACGTGCATGTATGTCGGCGGAACGCAATTTGAGATCGCGTCGTTCAGCAATGCGAGAGGATTGTGACATAGGCTTGTGTCATTGGCAGTGTCGCGAGACTGGTGAGGTATACTGTGTTTGCGTTGATGAAGAAGTTCGCTGCAGACGAGGCGGGTGCCACGGCAATCGAATACGGCCTGATTACCGCGTTGATCAGCATTGCAATCATCGGAGCATTGCGGACGGTAGGGCTCTCATTGGTCGCTACGTTCCAGCTCGTGTCTGCCGCCCTGTAAGAGGACGAGACGGAAAACCGACGAATTTACGCGCCGTTCATTCCGTCGTGCGAGACTTCCTCCGGCGACTGCCCCCCGTAACTGCGTAGCGTTGTGCAGACATGATCGATTATTCGCTTCTCTTGCTGTTTCCAGCCGCAATGGCGTTTGCGGCTGCCATGGACATGCTGACGATGACGATTCCCAACAGGGTATCGCTCCTGTTGGTCGGTGCCTTCTTCCTCGCGGCCTATTTCGCAGAGTTGCCGACGCAGCAGATCCTCGAGCACTTAGGCACCGGGGCGCTCGTCTTGGTCATCTGCTTCGCTTTGTTCGCATTGGGTGTCTTCGGCGGCGGCGATGCCAAGCTGCTTGCGGCATCGTCATTGTGGATCGGCTTCGATCAACTGCTCTCATACGTTCTGGGCATCTCGCTTGCGGGGGCTGTGCTGTCGATTATCGTCCTCTATGCACGCAGGTATTTCCCGGAGGGCTCGGTCAACGCGCCGCGTTGGGTGCTGCGCTTGCAGGCGCGCGAATCAGGCATGCCCTATGGCCTGGCGATCGCGGCGGCCGCGCTATGGATCTACCCCAACACGGCCTTCTTCCACGGCCTGGCACACTGACATCCAGCCTCGGCAGGGCGGCGCGATGGCGCATTTGCCCGGCCGGCGCACAATGACGCGGAGAGTGTTCGCAAATAACACAAGGATTAACCTCGCATTGACGATTGTCGCGCAGATTGTACGGGACCTTGGGTTCGAGCCTTCGGGTTTAAGAGGACCGTTTCGCGATGAAGAAATCTCAGTTGATCGGTATAGGCATCGCCGGCGTGGCTGGCCTTGCGGCATTCATCCTTATGAAGGGGATGGTCAACAAGCCGCCGCCAGTTCCGAAGGAAGTCCAGAAGGCGCTCAATACCACAGAGGTGCTTGTCGCGCGGTCCGATATTCCTCTCGGCGAGGTTGTCAGCGACGGTCACTTCCGCTGGCAAACCTGGCCCGCTGACGCCGTTACGCCGAGTTTTATCACCAAAGCACGCGGCTTACAGGCGCAAAGGGAAATGGCGGGTCGCATAGCGCGGGCACCGTTCCTTGCCGGCGAGCCGATCACATCGCACAAGCTCATCGCCCCGGGCAGCGGCGGTGTCCTTGCTGCAATTCTGCCTTCGGGCATGCGGGCGATCTCGACGAAGATTCGTGATGAGGAGAAGGCGGTCGGCCGGCTCATCCTTCCAAACGACCATGTCGACGTGATCCTGATCCGTCGAATGCGTGGCAAGGGCGGACAAGAGAACTTCGTCAGCGACACGCTGTTCACAAATGTGCGCATCCTCGCCATCGGTCAGCAGATCGAGACGAAAGAAGGAAAGAAATCGGCGGACGGTACCACCGCCACTCTGGAACTCACTCCTCACCAGGCCGAGTTGCTCGCTCTCGGCAACCAGATGGGCGACGTGACGCTTTCGCTCAGAAGCGTCGCCGATCTCAAGGAGGGCAGCGGCCCTTCCAATGGCAGCGACATCAATTCAGAACGCGGCAATGCCATCCGTATTTTGCGTTACGGCACCCGTTCGCGTGCGTACGGCGTGAACTGAGTAGATCCTAACGTAGCTCGTCGGAAGGCGATAAATAGATGTTGATGAAAACGAAGAAGGCTTTCGGAGCCACTTTGGCGGCTGTTGTGGCACTTGCGGTGCTTGTTGTCGTCCTCGTGCCGGGAACGAATGCACATGCGGCCGACGCCAGTGACAAGCACGGAACGATCGGTGCGCACCAGTCGCTTCTGAAGATTTCAGCGGACACAATATTCCCGATCCGGCGCTCTACACGGGTCGGTCTCGGCAAGTCCGTGCTGATCGAATTCCCGCGCGATGTGAGGGACGTGCTGGTTTCAAACCCGCAGGTGATGGACGCGGTTGTGCTCAGCTCGAACCGCGTGTTCCTGCTGGCACGGCGCATCGGTGAGGCCAACGCTTTCTTCTTTGGAGCAGACGGTGAGCAGCTGGCGACCTTCGAGCTTTATGTGGAACGCGAGACCGGCGGCCTCGAGGATCTGCTGAACCGGATCATTCCCGGGTCCCGCATACAGGTGGAAATGCTGAACCAGACGGTGATCCTCACCGGCTCGGTTCGCAACCCCGCTGACTCGATGCGTGCCTCCAACATCGCCAAGCAGTTCGTTACCGTCGAATACGAGACCAAGACGACGCAGCAGGCGGAAGGTGCGGCGATCAAGAGCTTCGCCAAGGACATGGCTGACGAGGCGGTGATCAACCTGCTGCAGGTCGAAGGCGAGGAGCAGGTGATGCTGCGCGTCATGGTCGCCGAAATCCAGCGGTCGGTCTTGAAGCAGATGGGTGTCAACCTCGGTGCCGTCATCAATGCCGGCAACTTCACGACGACGCTGTTGACCGAGAACGCCCTACCACTCACGGCTGCTGCCGGTCTTGGGACGCTGCCGATCCCCGGGATCAACCTGAAATCGGATGACGGGCAGGCATGCGGCACTGCCGGCGCGATGTGCAACTATAACCAAGGCCCGGGCAAAGATGCCTTCGGCAACAGCGGCCTGGATGGGGGCTGGAGCAACGGCAAGCAAAGCATTTCGCACGCGATCCGCGCCATGGAGCGCGATGGTCTGATCCGCACGCTTGCTGAGCCGAACCTGACGGCGATCTCGGGCGAGACGGCCAAGTTCCTGGCGGGTGGAGAATATCCGGTCCCGGTCGTGGACAACACTGGTGCCCTTTCCGTCACCTATAAGGAGTTTGGCGTCGGCGTTGCGTTCACTCCGACCGTGATGTCGGAGGGCCGCATCAGCCTCAAGATCGAGACCGAGGTCTCTGAGCTCACCAACAGTGGTGCGGTCACGCTGTCTGCCATCTCGATTCCGGCACTGAAGAAGCGTTCCGCAAAATCAACAGTCGAGCTTCCCTCCGGCGGCTCCCTGGCGATGGCGGGCCTGCTCTCCAACGACGTGCGCCAGAACGTCGATGGCTTCCCGGGTCTCAAGGACCTGCCGGTGCTGGGCACGCTGTTCCGCAGCCGTGACTTCATCAAGCAGGAAACCGAGCTGGTCGTGATCGTCACGCCCTATCTGGTGCGGCCGACCGCGCGCAGGAACCTCGCCAAGCCGATCGACGGACTGGCGAATGCAACCGACCGCAAGGCCAACTTCCTGGGTCATCTGAACGCCATCTACGGTCGCAGTACCGAAGTGCCGGTGGGTGATCTCAAGGGCGATTACGGTTTCATTGTTGAATAACGGACGTGGTGGAGAACTCTCATGAAGGACGTGTCAATAATGACCAGGCACACCGCATCCGGCACGATGGGATCGGCGCTCAGGCTGATCGGCGCGTGCGGCCTCGCAGTGATGCTTGCCGCCTGCAAGCACGGCGATGACGGCGCGCGGGTTGCAGGCTGGACTCTGGTCGATCCATCCGAGCAGCATCCGATCCTGGTGTCGCAGAAGCCTTCGACGCTTTCGATCAACATTGCGCACGGTTCTTATGGATTGTCGCCAGCACAGCGCGCCGATGTTCTGGACTTCGCGACCCGCTACCGGGTGAGCGACACCGGCAACAGCCGCATGGTGATCGCCGCCCCGAGCGGCAGCAGAAACGAAATTGCCTCGATGCAGGCCGTTCATCAGATCCGGACCGTATTGGCTGATCTGGGTTACGGTGACGCGGCCATATCGGTGGAGCCTTATCCAGCGGGTAAAGGGAGCGCCCCGGTGCGCATCTCATACATGCGCTATGTGGCAGAGGCGCCAGAATGCGGCATCTGGCCGACCAACCTGGCGCACGATCCTGGCAACGCACCTTATGCCAACTTCGGTTGCGCAACTCAGCGCAACTTCGCGATGCAGGTGGCAAATCCGGCCGATCTGCTTGGCCCGCGGACCATGACCGACCGCTCGAGCGAGCGTCGCGACGTTGTCTTCGGCAAGTACATCCGCGGCGATACGACCGCTTCGAAAAAGTCGGAAGACGAGCGGGTTCGGACTGCCAAGGGCGGCGGCAGCTAGTCAGCACTTCTCCAAACAAGCTTGAACGCACAAATTTCGTTTCCAGGAGAGAAGAATATGTCTGGGCAAGAACTCGCCGAGTTTGACTATCATGACGATGCTATGGCGGGCGCGGACATGGGTGCGGAGCGGGCCCGTCCTATTCCGCGTATATCGATCCAGTGCTTCTGCGAGACACCGCAAATGGCGGAGGTTCTGCAGGAGGCGGCTGAAGACCGGCGGCTGACCAAGGCGCACCTGTCGATTCACATGGGCGGCATCAGTGCCGCGGTCGCGCACTATCAGGAGAGCCCGACGCCCAACCTCATCATCGTGGAGTCGCGGCTGCCGCGCAATCAGGTGCTGAGCGAGCTCGACCGCCTGGCAGAGTGCTGCGACGCGGGCACCAAGGTGCTCGTCGCCGGCCATACCAACGACGTCATCCTCTATCGTGAGCTGCTGAAGCGCGGTGTCAGCGAATATCTGATCCTGCCGACGACGCCACTCGCGATCATGGAGGGCATCTCAAACCTCTACAACGACCCGGATGCAGATCCGGTCGGGCATGTTCTCAGCTTCGTCGGTGCGAAAGGCGGTGTGGGCTCTTCGACGATCTGCCACAACGTTTCGTGGTCGCTCTCGGAGGTGCTTTCCTCGAACGTAATTATCGCCGATCTCGATCTTGCATTTGGCACGACCGGCCTCGACTTCAACCAGGACCCGGTGCAGGGAATTGCCGAGGCGCTGGCCAGCCCGGAGCGCCTTGACGAGGTACTGCTGGATCGCCTGTTGACGAAGTGCTCGGAGCGTCTCTCGATCTTCGCGGCGCCAGTGGTTCTGGATCGCGACTACGACCTGTCTGCGGATGCCTGTGACATGGTGCTGGACGTCGCCCGCCAGAACGTGCCGTACGTTGTGGTCGACCTGCCGCACATGTGGACGTCCTGGTCCAAGCGCGTGCTGCTGCAGTCCGATGAGGTGGTTATCACCGCGGCACCTGATCTTGCTAACCTGCGCAATGCGAAAAATGTCATCGATCTTCTGAAGGGGTCGCGCAAGAACGATATGGCGCCCCATCTGGTGATCAACATGGCCGGCATGCCGAAGCGCCCGGAAATCTCGATTCGCGAGTTCGAACAGGCGCTGGGACTCAATGCACTCGCCGTGATCGAGTTCGACAGCGAGACCTTCGGTCAAGCGGCCAATAACGGTCAAATGATCGAAGAAATGAATGCCAAAGCGAAGTCTGCACCGCAGTTCCGCGACATAGCGCTTGCACTGGCACATCGCAAAGAGGTGCGCGTGGAGAAGAAATCCGCATTCGCTCCACTTCTCGAGAAGCTGAAGCTCAAGCGCTAAGGAGCGATCATTATGTTTGGGAGACGTTCTTCTGACGGCGGTCCTCCCCGTCGTCTTTCGCACCAACCCTCGCAAGATCAGCGGGCGCCGCATCAGCAGGTTCCGGCCGCGCCGCCCGTGCCTGTGGCGCCGCCTGCGCAATCGCAACAGCAGCCGCCAGCAAACACGGTGCATGGGAATCAGGCTCCTGCGCCCGATGCGCGTGCACGCACCCAGCCGCCGGCGCAGCCGCAGCCCGAAGCCCCTCGAGTGGACGCGCGCGATGCACAGCGCCGGCACTCGGAAGAGTACTACGACGTCAAAACGACGGTCTTCAATGCACTGATCGACACGATCGACCTGACACAGCTGGCGAAGCTGGATGCCTTGGCGGCGCGCGAGGAAATCCGCGACATCGTCAGCGAGATTATCCAGGTCAAGAACGTCGTCATGTCGATTGCCGAGCAGGAAGAACTGCTCGAGGACATCTGCAATGACGTGCTCGGTTATGGTCCGCTCGAACCGCTTCTTGCGCGCGATGATATCGCGGACATCATGGTGAACGGCGCAGATACAACCTACATCGAGGTTGGTGGCAAGGTTCAAAAGACTAACGTCCGCTTCTCGGACAATACGCAGCTGATGAACATCTGCCAGCGTATCGTCAGCCAGGTTGGTCGCCGTGTCGACGAATCGAGCCCGATATGCGACGCGCGCCTCCCCGACGGCAGCCGTGTGAACGTCATTGCGCCGCCACTGTCCATCGACGGACCGGCGCTCACTATTCGTAAGTTCAAGAAGGATCGGCTGCGTCTTGAACAGCTGGTCAAATTCAGCTCGATCACGCCTCAGGCCAAGACAATCCTGGAGATCATCGGCCGTGTTCGCTGCAACGTGCTGATCTCTGGTGGTACGGGCTCGGGCAAGACGACGCTTCTCAACTGCCTGACGGGCTCCATCGATCACGACGAGCGCGTCATCACCTGTGAAGACTCCGCCGAGCTTCAGCTGCAGCAGCCGCATGTGGTGCGGCTGGAAACCCGCCCGCCGAACCTCGAAGGTGAAGGCGAGATCACCATGCGAGATCTCGTCAAGAATTGTCTTCGTATGCGTCCAGAGCGGATTATCGTGGGTGAGGTTCGCGGCCCTGAAGCGTTCGATCTGCTGCAGGCGATGAACACGGGCCACGACGGATCGATGGGCACGCTTCACTCCAACAGCCCGCGCGAAGCGATCAGTCGTTTGGAGTCCATGATCATGATGGGTGGCTTCCAGCTGCCCGTAAAGACCATTCGCGAGATGATCGTCGGCTCCATTGATGTCATCATCCAGGCATCGCGACTTCGCGACGGCTCAAGAAAGGTGACGCACATCACCGAGGTCGTGGGCATGGAAGACGAAGTCGTGACCCTTCAAAATCTCATCGTCTACGAGATTACCGGCGAAGATGCGAACGGCAGGCTGTTGGGTCGCCACCGTTCGACAGGCATCTCTCGCCCCCGCTTCTGGGACCGCGCGCTCTACTACAAGGAAGAAAGCCGCCTGGCCGACGCCTTGGCTGCATCCGAGGTTCTCGACGCTCACGGCAATCCCATGGGAGAAGGCAATGGGTGAGATCGATCCAATGCAGGCCATGGTTGCGCTGTTTGCCGCGATTGCATTCGCCGCCATCGTGTTCATTCTTGTCAATCCCTACACCTCAGGGGAGAAGAAGGCGGAAAAGCGCATCAGCTCGATTTCGAAGTCCGGCGTGCGGACGAGCGAGCGTCGTGGCGCCGCCGACCAGGCTTCGGCGCGACGCAAGGCGGTTGCGGATACGCTCAAGGACCTCGAGGCGAGACAGAAGAGCAGCGAGAAGATCGATTTTCACCTGCGTTTGCAGCGTGCAGGTTTGAAGATAACCCTGAAGGGTTATTGGCTCATGAGCCTTGCTGCGGGTGCGGGCTGCACAATCGTCAGTCTAATCGCATTCCCGACTGCGCCACTTGCTGCGCCAATCATCGGCTTTGTGGGCGCCTTCGGCCTCCCCCGCTGGTATGTGGCACGCGCAACAAAGGTGCGACAAACCAAATTCCTCAAGGAATTCGCGAATGCGATCGACGTCATCGTTCGCGGCATCAAGTCTGGTCTGCCACTCAACGAATGTCTGTCGATCATCGCACGCGAGAGCCCGGAACCGATTGCAAGCGAAATTCGCGAGGTCGTCGAAGAGCAGCGTGTCGGTGTGCCGATCTCAGAATGCCTCGATCGCTTGATGCAGCGCGTACCATTGGCGGAAGTCAAGTTCTTTGCTGTGGTCATCGCAATCCAGCAGAAGTCGGGCGGCAATCTTTCCGAAGCGCTTGGAAACCTTTCAGGCGTATTGCGTGATCGCGTCCGGCTGCAGATGAAGGTCAAGGCCATGTCCGCCGAGGCAAAGGCATCGGCAGGCGTTCTGGCCTCTCTTCCGCCAATCGTCGGTCTTCTGGTGTACCTGACTTCGCCGTCCTACATCTCACTGTTGTGGCAGCTCAAGACCGGGCAGCTTCTGCTTCTTGGTTCGGCATTCTGGATGAGCTGCGGCATCTTGGTGATGCGCAAAATGATCAACTTCAAGTTCTGATGGGAATGGACCGCCATCAGGCAGCGTCCGCCTGCTCTAAACGCACTGACGTGAGGAAGCACTCATGACGGAATTGGCTGAGTTCATTATGCGTCCCCAGCTCCTGGTGACGTTTCTGGCTGCGGTCTCGGCCTTCGCGACTGTGTTGACGATCGCGCTTCCGCTCCTCGAACGCGATCGGACCAGCCAGCGCATGAAGGTGATGGCGATCGAGCGCGATAAGATGCGCTCCGCCAGACTGGTGGAAATGGCAGCCAAGGACGGCAAAGGCGGAAAGCTTCGGCAGGCGCCAAAGGGGTATATGCAGCGGGTGGTCGATGCACTCGACCTGAAAGCCCGTTTCGACAACGACGAGGCGCGCAACAAGTTGAAGATGGCTGGTCTGAGAAGCCAGGCACATCTGGTTACCTACCTGTTTTTCCGTGTCGCGCTGCCGCCGATGCTGTTCCTTGCAGCGCTCTTCTACCTGTTTGCTGCAGGCTTCCAGCATCCTCCTGCGGTCAAGATGCTGATCGCTCTGGGTGTCGGCGTCGGGGGATTCTATCTGCCCAACGTGTTCCTCAAAAACCGTGTACAGAAGCGCCAGACATCGATCCGCCAGGCGTTTCCGGACTCACTCGACATGCTGCTCATCTGCGTGCAGTCGGGCATGTCAGTTGAAGCCGCCTTCGCGCGTGTCGCCAAGGAGGCGAGCAGCCAGTCGCTCGAATTGGCCGAAGAGCTGTCGCTGACGACTGCCGAGCTCTCTTATCTGCAGGATCGCCGTATCGCCTTCGAGAACCTGGGCAAGCGTACAGGCATCCCCGGCGTGAAAGCGGTTGCTACAGCCCTCATTCAGGCGGAACGCTATGGCACGCCGGTCGGTCAGGCCCTGCGCGTGATGGCCAAGGAAAATCGCGACATGCGCTTTGCGGAAGCCGAGAAGAAGGCCGCTGCGCTGCCGCCTAAGCTGACGGTGCCGATGATCGTCTTCTTCCTGCCGGTACTGTTTGTCGTGATCATGGGTCCGGCGATCATGCAGGTTGTGGGCGCGAAGTGATCGCCACATCGTAACGAGGTCACAACGGTTCAGGTGATTCCGCAAAGAACCGGACCTGCCCTAAAGGCGCTTTCGGGCAAGTCCGGTCGGCAACGAAAACCTTCAGCGTTTGCCTCCTGGGTTGAGCCCCTCGAGGCCGGCTCGATACGACGCTGATGTATTGTCTGCCCCGCCTGTTGTCAGGCGGGGCAGACAGTTTCAGGCGTCAGTTGATGAGGTGCTGCATCAGCGCGCGCAACTCAGCTGGCCGGATGGGCTTGTGCAGAACCTCGCAACACAGGTCCCGGCCGGCTGCGATAATCTCATCAGAGCGATCGGCCGTGATAATGATGGCGGGCAGGTCGGAGTCGAATGCTGCGCGTATCCGCTTGATGGCTTGTGTACCGTAAGTGCCAAAATCGAGATGATAGTCTGCGAGCAGGATCTCGGGGCGGAAGTCGCCGGTCATGATGAGCCGGTCAATATCATCGAGATCGCGGGCGGTGCGCGCATCGCATTCCCAGCGTGAGAGCAGGTTGACCATGGCCTCAACGACACGCTCGTCGTTGTCGACGACAAGCACACGAGTGCGGGCAAGGCCGATCGTATGGCGCGCGGCCTGACTTGGCATCGGTGGGGTGGGCCGCAGTTCTGCTGCGTTCGTCGCCGGGGCGAGGATCGAGAAGCGCGTGCCGCGCCCGGGTCGGGTGCACATATCGAGCGGATGGTCGAGTGTCTGTGCCATGCGTGAGACGATCGACAGGCCGAGCCCGAAGCCGCCACGGTGTGTGTCGAGCGATGTCGATCCGCGCTGAAACTCCTCGAAGATGCGCTCGCGTTCAGCTTCGGGAATGCCGGGTCCGGTATCCCATACATCCATGCGGACCTGATCGCCGCGGCGGCGGGCGGCAAGCAGGATGCCACCTGAGCGCGTATAGTGATGCGCATTGGCGAGCAGGTTCTGCAATATGCGTCGCAGCATCAGCGGATCGGACAGTACAGTTAGGCCATTCGATCGGCTGGTGATGCGCAGGCGCTTGGCGTGAACCAGCGGCCTCATGTCGACCACCAATGAGTCGAAGAGCGGCTCAAGTGCGATTGGCTCGATCTTCGGTCGTATGACACCGGCTTCGAGCTTGGAGATATCGAGCATCGTGCGCAGCAATTCCTCGATGGAGGCGAGCGCATGATCGACCTGCATGGCAAGCCGGCGCTGGTCCTCCGAGGCCGCCCCCTCGATCAGAGCCGACA
Organism: Hyphomicrobiaceae bacterium; assembly: GCA_036768475.1. GTDB lineage: Bacteria > Pseudomonadota > Alphaproteobacteria > Rhizobiales > Hyphomicrobiaceae > JAEUMD01. The sequence continues at coordinate 45,280 of DAIPMW010000006.1, forward strand.
AGGAAAGCTGTGCGGCATGCAGGGGCTGCAGCACATCGTGACTGACGGCGGTGAAAAAGCGGGTCTTCACGCTGTTTGCACGCTCAGAAGCGTCGCGCGCCAAGGTCAGTTCCTCGTTGACGCTTTCCAGGTTTGTGAGCGCAGAATTGAGCTGTTCGGTGCGGTGGCGGATCTGGCTTTCCAGTCCGATAGCGGTCTGGAACATCGAGTAGGCATTGGCCTGTTGATCAAGGGAGCGCTCGACACGATTCATGAGAGCAGCGTTAATCTTCTCCAGCTTGGCGATGCGGCGAAGGAGATCATCGGCGGCTTTATGCGTGTCCTCTCGGGGGCTGCTGGTCATATCACACGTCACGCTGTGGCCTCCGCAGGCGGCGCGCCGAATGCGATTCCGGTGAGTGTCTGGTTGAGATGCATGGCATTGAACTGCTCGCCGTAGGTGTGGAATCCGACGACGTTGAAGCGGCGGTAGATGTCCGTGAGCTGGTGACGGATCTGGCGGTTTTCCGCATCGAGGCGGCGGAGGATGCAATCGAATCCGAGCACCGTGTCGATGCGTCCGAGGGATTGCTCGACGCGCTGCAATGTGGCGAGCGTCGACTGTACCATGTCCTGGGGCGTGGCGACCGTAAAGACGAGGCCCTCATCGATGGCGCAGAAGAACGTCAGACTGCCGTCTTGGTTCATGTTGCGAATGGAGCGGCAGTAGTAGTCGCCACCGACGCGGACGACCAGGGGATATGAGGCGAAGCTGAATGGCCCGAGGTCGTGCGGCAGAAGACCGATGGCAGCGGCGTATTCCTGCGCTGCCGGCTCGGCATTCAGCTCATAGACGATGCGTTTTTCCGTGTCGGCTGCGGTAACGACCAGCTTTGTTCCGGTCGGCTCGAAATTCTGCGTCTTGAAAACCTCGAAGGGGTAATCGCTCTCGACGAGGATCAACAGCGCGGCGTGCTGGATGATGCGGCCCTTGTGGATCAGTGACGTTTCGCGAAACGCCAGGTCGTCGCCGGCCGAGCCGCCGATGAGTTGGACGTCGTCCATCGCCCAGTGAACCGCGGCGATAAGCATCTCCTCGGCGTTGGACAGGCCGTCGACCAGGAGGAGAGCAAAGACGCGATTGCTCATCGGTTGGCCCGTCCCGAAGCGCATCTTCAATTTGCGGGCAAGTTGGCTTGCGTGCTCAACGCCTGAACGATCGACGTCGGCAATCACATCGGCCACGACGCGAAAACCATTCTCAGGGAACGCCAGCGCGACGATGCCACCCTGCATCATGCCGAAGGGCGTAATCTCCCCCGACGTCGAGCAGCCAGAGATTTCAGCGTGGGGAAACTTGGTACGGAAGAGCTCGCCCACCAGTTTTGCGTTATGAGCCGGTGAATACATGACGATGATATGCTGGAAGCGGTCGTGCCCGAGTGCCGCTGCAATCTCCGCGACGGCAGCCGTGGTTCCGGCCTGTGCGCTTGCTGCCGAACGAATTCCGCAATTTCCCGCCATCGGCTGTGGCTGCACGACGCTTCCTCCAAGAGTTGTCCCCGGATGCCGCGCTTGCCGCCGGGGCCTGCGTCAAACGTGCCATAGCGGGCCGGGGGCTGCAATCGGCAGGCGCCATCACCGCGCATTGCGGTTATTTAAGGCGTACGGAGGATTTCGGTGCGCCGCCGCGAGACCGGCCTTCGCGAAATGACCGAATTGATCGAGGCAAGGCATCGCCGCTGTGGGAGCCGCATGAGGTTCGATCGTTCCGTTCAACCCCCAGCCACCGGCGGCCAGACGGCAACCGAGTCGCCCGGCTTCAAAAGCGTATTTTGACGTGCGCCGGGAGGCTGGAAGATCCCATTCAGGAGAACCAGGTGGCAGGCCTCGCGCGGGACATTATGCGCATCAAGCAGCCCCAGGATGGTCGTGCCTTCCAGCACCGTAACCTGTGATTCGTTGCGGGCGTGCCCCTCTGGCAGGTACGCGCCCAGCGACGCGTAGAGCTTCAAGGTAACGGACATCGTTGCGGCGGTGGTGGTCACGGCGGCGGCCTTCTCCTCACGCTGTCTTGCCGATCGGCATGTTGGTATGCGGAGCTACCGGACCGTAGCCTGGCCGTGACTGGGCAACGCCGATATAGGCTTCGCGCAGGCGCTCTGGCGTTTCCAGCAGCCTGTCGCGCCATTCGCCGAGGTGGAACCCGGTCTGTATCAAGCCGCGTAACATGCCGACATGGTCGGTCATGCCGACGCATTGTGCGCCAACCAGTCGGTCGCCCTCGAACTCGAGCTTGAGGTACTTGAAGTTGTCCTCGTCGATGAGCTTGGCAGTCTTGCCAAGGGGCGAGCCCTGCCAAAGCCCGAAGGACGATGAGATGAGACCCATCGTGTCCAGAACGTTCATGTTGAGCGAGCCGCGATGGGGCGTGGCGTGTCCGGCCATGTTGAGCGCTGCGATGCGGCCATGCTCTACCGCGACCGGCTGAATCGCCAGCATGTCGGGTTTGCCGGTGGAGAAGTCGATGCCCTCGCAGCAATCGCCCGCCGCATAGATGTCGGGCGCGGTCGTTTCCAGATAGCGATTCACCTTGATGCCGACGTTGGTCTCAATGCCGGAGCCGACCAGGAAGCCAATGTTAGAGCGCACGCCCACGGCAAGCACGACAAGGGCGGCGGGAACTTCGGTGCCGTCAGAGAGGTCGACGGTCAATTTGGCTCCGGGCGCGTCGCTACCCTCGCGGATGCCCTCCACCTTGGTGGAGACGCGCACGTCGACGCCCTTTTTCTGGCACCAGCGGCCGAGCATGCCTCCGGCGGTTTCGTCCATCATGCGCGCGACCATACGCGGCGCGTACTCGACGATGGTGATTTTGCAGCCGCGCAGATAGAGCGCCTCGAGAATGATAGAGCCGATGAAGCCGGCGCCAACGAGTACGACGGGAGATCCCTTGTCGGCGTGCTTCAGGATTTCGCGGGCATCGTCGAGCGTCCAGCAAGTCTGCACGCCATCAAGGTTGGAGCCTGGCATGCGCGGTATGATGGGTGAGGCGCCGGTCGCGATTAGCAGCTTGTCATAGGAGATGGTTTCGCCGCCTGCGAGATAGAGCCGGTGGGCGGCCGGATCAATTCCGCCGCAGCGACCGACACGGTATGTGATGCCCATGCGGTCATAATGTCCGGGCTCCTGGCGCAGATACGTGCCGCCCTCGTCGATCTTGCCGTAGATGTAATAAGGAATGGCCATTCGCGAATAGGGCTGCGGCTCCTCCTCGCCGCCGATCAGGGTAATCGTGGCGCCTTTGTCGATGCTGCGAAGCGTTTCGGCGGCCGTAACGCCTGCGGGACCGGCGCCGAGCACGACGTAGTTCATCTCATTCCTCCCGTAATACATCGCGTGCGCTCGTGCGCTGAAGCCCGCGGCGGACCGCTATTTTCGACCAGATGACTCGGCAATACCGAACGGCAGAACTGCAGAACGGCGAACGGGGCGGTTGCCCGCCCCGCGCCGTCTTCCAGCATTACAGCTCGAGGCGCGCAAGCGTCTCATTGGTCGGCACGCCGTCCGATGTCCAGCCGCGCAGGGCGTAGTACTCCGGCAGCATTTTTTCGAGGCCGTTGACGAGCCCCTTTGCCGGGCCCGTCTTCGCCGGCTCGCTGACCAGTCGTGGTGGCAGGTTATCATCCTTGGCGGTGAAGCCGGCCCGGTTGTTGAAGATGCGCTCCATGTTCCAGATGCGCTCGCCCATCTCAAGCAGGCGCTCGGGCGTCCACTCACCTTCGCAGGCCGCGTCGATCTGCGGGGCGATGTCGTTCAAAGTCCAGGCGAACGTGGTGAAAACGCATACGCCCGAAGAGTCGACGGCGGCAGTCGCGTCCTGGAACGCCTTGACGAGCGCAGCCTTGCCATCCGTCACCAGCGGATCGGTTTTTTCGGGGATGCCGAGAATCTCGGAGGAGACGGTGTAGGAACGCAGATGGCAGGCACCCCGGTTCGATGTGGCGTAGGTAAGGCCCATGCCCTGGATGCCACGTGAGTCGTAGGCGGGGAATTCCTGGCCCTTGACCGACATCGACAGATCGGGACGACCGTACTTCTGGCACAGACGCAGCGAGCCCAGCCCCAGCTCCTTGCCGAAGCCCTCTGCCCTGCCGGTCAGCTCGACGCATTTCACAAGCGCTTCGGCCGAGCCGAACTTGAGGTCGATGCCGCCGGTATGCTCCTTGGTCAGGATGCCGAGTTCATAAAGCTCCATGGCCGCGGAGACGGTGGCACCGAACGAGATCGGATCGAGGCCCTGCTCGTTGCAAACGAAGTTGACCATGGTGAGCGCCTCAAGATCATCGACGCCCGTGTTGGAGCCCAACGCCCATGCGGCTTCGTATTCCAGGCCGCCCGATGCATGCCAGTACTGTGGCTTGTTCTGGATCGAGAAGTGCTTGTCATCGATCTTGGCGATGCGGCCACAGGCAATGGTGCAGCCGAAGCATGCCTGGTTCGTGAGCAGGTTGGGGTGGCCGTCCGATTTGCGCGGCGTCGCCATTGCTTCGGCCGAGATGTCATGGGCGCCTTCGAACTGAACATCGCGGTGATTGCGGGTCGGCATGGCGCCGGCCTCGTTTATGACGTTCATCAAGACCTGCGTGCCGTAGGTCGGCAGGCCCTGGCCGGTGACGGCGTTCTCCTGCAGCACCTTCTTTGCGGCGGTAGTCGCCTTGAGGAAGCGCATGCCATCCTTGACTTTAACGCCCTTGGTGCCACGAACGGCGACGGCTTTGAGGTTCTTGGAGCCCATTACGGCGCCAACACCGGAGCGGCCAGCGGCGCGGTGCAGGTCGTTGACGATGCACGAGTAGAGTACCTGGTTCTCGCCGGCGACGCCGATCGCCGAGATGTGCATCATCGGATCCTGGTGGCGCTTCTTGATCCATTCATCGGCGTCCCAAACGCTTCTGCCCCAGATTTCCGAGGCATCCCGCAGTTCGGCCTTGTCGTCGAACACGGTGAGGTAAACGGGCTTGGGGGACTTGCCCTCGAAGATGATCATGTCCCAGCCGGCGAACTTCAACTCGGCGCCGAAATAGCCGCCCGAGTTGGAGCAGGCTATGGCATTGGTTAGCGCACCTTTGGTGATGACTGAGTAGCGACCTCCGGTCGATGCCGCAGTGCCGGTCAGCGGACCGGTTGCGAAGATCATCTTGTTGTCGGGGCTCAGCGGATCGACCTTGGGGTCGATCTCCTCGACGAGGTATCTCGTGGCGAGTCCGCGCTGACCCAGATACTTTTGCGCCCAGTCCATGTTGAGGGGCTCGGACCTGATCGTCCCATCTGTGAGGTTAATCCGCAGGACCTTACGATTCCATCCCATCGGCTTCTCCCTGAGTTGCGGCAGCGTTTCAGCTCCGCATGTGTTTTGTTTGTTCGGCGACCATCCTGATCGGTATCGGCGCATCAGGATACGGCTGACTTGGACGTGCAGGCGGGATGTGCACTTCAGCCCTTCGCTGCCGGTACGTTCGGACCTTCGTGCGTGGCGGCGTTGGCTGCCTGTGCGGCCCAGACCTTCATCTTGTCGAAGCCGGCCTGCTCGGTGTCCTGGAAGGTGATTGCTCCAGTCGGGCATGCCTCGGCGCAGGCCGGGCTGCCAAGGCAGGTGTCGCACTTGATGACCTTGCCGGTGGAGGCATTGTAATTCACCGTGCCGAACGGACAGGCGATGGTGCAGACCTTGCAGCCAACGCACAGGTTCTCGTGCACGATCTTGACGCCGTCCGCATTCGTGGTGATGGCGTTAACGGGGCACGCCTGCTGACACCACGCCTCGGCGCATTGCGTGCAGGTGTAGGGCACGAAGCGGGCTTCGGTGTGGAAGTCGAAGACACGGATGCGTGACTTGGAGACGTTGAACTCGCCTTCCTTCACGTACGAGCAGGCCATTTCGCACTGCTTGCAACCCGTGCACTTACCTGGATCGATCACCAATGCTCTGAGCATGGTTCCTCCCTATGGGTCGAAGTTTTTGTAAGTGTTAGGCCAATTCGCGCCCAGATGCGATGCGGGGTCAAGTGTACTTAGGTGCATTCATCACGAAAGACCGGCAAAATCGCACGTGAAAATCTTGCAAGCTATTTCCGCTCAGGTATAGCTTGTTCGGTTTTACTGTCTTGACCTGTTGTAAGCCGTTCTTCGCACGTGCGTGTGGGCGTAGCGCGTGTGTTTCACGACGCTCGATGTGGCAGGAAAGCCGGGTACGGCCCAATGCGACAGTCGCATTGGAACGGAGCCAGCAGCACTATCGGATCGTTATCCGAAGATCAGGGGATCAGTCAGAGAGAGCGGCTGATCAAAGGCGATGCCGGCATTGGCGCCACGGCTCCACACCACCGTGCCGCGTAGCGAGCGACCGACAGCGAGCTGAATGGTGACCTGGGCGCCAGTTGGCAGTGGCGCTATTCGCGAGAGACCGAGACCGCCAGACGAGATGTCCGTGGCGAAAGCCCTGAACTCGGCGGTGCCGGAGCGAACACGCACGGGCTGGAGCAGCGCGTGGCGCGAGGCACGGCGTCGCTCTGCGAGCTGCGGCAGCACGATCTTGCCGTCCGCCTGACAACATTCGGGTGCTCCGCCGACGATGCTGTCGAGAATTTTGATCAGCTGCTCGGCGGCGGTTGAAAACTCGTCCAAAAAAACCGGAGCGACTTCATTGCGGAGCGATGCGACGAGTGCACAGGCGATTCCCGCGGCGTCACGCCATAGGGTTGTCAGCTTGGTGATGTGAAGAGCGATCGCGCGATGGAAGCCGATGCCACTACCGTCGATTTCGAATGCGAGCAGGCCATCGCGGCCGCACCGGAATGCGTGATCCAGGTCGGCCATAAGCTGTACCGTGTCATATGAGAACTCTTCGGTCAGGACGCGATGTGGCCAGTTGGCGATGTTGGACTGGTAGCTGTTGACGAGCAAACCAGCTTCGATCAGGGGGGTGGATTCGGCTGACTTCTGCGCATAGTTGACGGCGCTGGCCGCTCCGGCGGTGAGGAGCGCAACGGTATGGGCTTCGTGGACGAACGCGCGGGCGAGGAGCTGATCGGCCTGATGCTCGGCACTGGTATCGTTGGCGCGCACATTCGCTTCAGTATCCAGTGTGGTCTCGTCAACGGCCAGAATCGACTTCAGCAGCATTTCGCGACGAGCCTCTCAAAGCGAGCGATACGATGTGAAAAGATAAATGGCACTCCCTAATCAAAGATGATCGTTAGACCATTGAGGGGCCTAAATTTTCAACCCGGAAAATGCAAAGTTTATAGATTTGATTTTGCAGGTTTGGCTGGTTGGCGGGCTCTGCCGTAGCGCATGAAGGCCATTGAGTGGTGCGTAGCTACACAGGCATTGGCAGGTGCTGTGGCTTATGCGTCTGCCGTTCTGGTCGCCGCCGGTGGATGAGGCGCCTTCAGGATTGAATGAGTGAGGTTGCGCGCGGTTGCGCCAGCCGCCGCCGCTGCGATGGGCCCGGCGGGATCATCGGATGTGGACGGGATGTTGAGTCGAGGAAGGCTGCCGGCGCGCGCCGTGAAGGCGCATCGGCCAGCCATTCCGATTTCATCAAGCGTAGTAGCTCAACAGCACGTATGCTCCCAGCATGACGGTTGCCCAGAATGCCATGCGGCCCGTCGGCCAGGCGCGTCCAAAGACGCCTTCGGGGCCATGGAAGCGATAAATGCCCGAATGGACGCTTGCAAGCGCGCTGTCGGCTCGATCCATCGTCCTGTTCCAGAGGCGTTCACAACCGTCATTGAGACCGCGCGTGATCCATCTGCCCAGCTTGCGATAGAACCAGTCGACGTCGAGTGTAATCGTCTCGGTGCGCTTCAGAAGCCCCAGCATGATGAAGAAGGCGAGGCCGGAGAACAGCAGCAGCTGCAACTGATAGACGACGTGGCTTGCCGTATACGGGACGTAATCGACCGGATAAGGCAGCAAGTCGTAGAGTGGGCCGGGCACGACGCCGAGGCCGATGCAGAAGGCAGCCATCAGCAGCATGCCGGCGCGCATATTCCACGGTGGCTCGGGCGGCCTGAGACCGGAATCCTTCTGGAAGAACACGAACCAGGGGAACTTGATGCCGGCGTGCAGAAAAACGCCTGCCGACGCGGCCGCGAGCATGTACCAGACAAATGCGAGATGCCCATCCGCGGCACCCTGCGAGATCATCGATTTGGAGATGAAGCCTGACGTCAGCGGGAACGACGAAATCGCCAATGCGCCGATGACCCCCATAACCATCGTGAACGGCATGGTGCGGAACAGACCGCCAAGATCGGTGCACTTGTTCTTGCCTGTCATCAGGAGCACGGAGCCCGCCGACATCAGCAAAAGTGCCTTGTAGATAATGTGGGTGAAGGCATGGGCTGCGGCACCATTGAGTGCCATCTGGCTGCCGATGCCGATGCCGGTCACCATGAAGCCCACCTGGTTGACGATCGAATAGGCCAGGATGCGGCGCATGTCGTTTTCCAGGATCGCGTAAACGATGCCGTAGAAGACCATGTAGAGACCGACATAGATGAGCAACTCCGTGCCGGGGAAACCGCGTAACAGCACGTAGACAGCCGTCTTCGTCGTGAATGCGGACAGGAACACCATGCCGCTCCAGGAGGCGGAGGGATAGGCATCAGGAAGCCAGGCGGATAACGGCGGTGCGCCGGCGTTGATGAGGAAGCCGGCCAGAATGAGCCAGCGCGACACGGTGCTGGTGTCCATGGCGTGGAAGGCGATGCTGCCGGTGCCGAGGATTTCACCAGTGATACCGGCCATGAGCAAAACGCCGCCGAACATGTGGACGGCCGCGTAGCGCAGGCCCGAACGTTGTGCGCCGCGCCCGCCGCTCCAGACGACCATGGTGGATGCGACCGCCATGATCTCCCAGAATACGAAAACCGTGATGAGATCGCCTGCGAACGTGACGCCAATTGCGCCGCCGGCATAGGCGTATGCCGAGCCGAGCTCGAAGCTGCTGGATTGATTGAGCGCGTAGAGACCTCCGGCGAACGCCATGATGGTGAAGACGCTGGCGAACAGGCGCGCGAGCTTATCGCCGCGAACGATCTCAAGCTGATAGCCCATCCAACCGGCGGTGAGCTGCACGCCGTCGGGGACCTGCCAGACGAGCCACAAGGTGATGACAGGCGCGACAAGCAAGACGGCGGTGCGCATTGCGCCGTTGAGGAATGGGATCAGCAGCCCGGCGGCGATGAGGGCGAGGGCCGGCGGAATCACAAAGCTAGTTGTCATAATAGGTATCCGGCCGTTTCAGGATGAGGCCCAGGCCCTTGGCAAAGAGCACCAGCACGACGCACGAGAGGAAGCCGTACCAGGCGCCGAAGCCAAAGGTTCCGTCGATGCCGAAATGAGGATGGTGCTCCACCAAAAGATCGAACAGCACGAGGATCGCCAAGACGATCGACGAGCCGATCCAGAGCGCTTTGATGGTGGACGCACGTACGAGCCAGTGATCGTCGCCGGCGGGTTTTCGCGTATCGTTGTCCATGGTGGTCACCGTCCAATCATCGCGTTGGCCAGGCCCAATGGGACCTCGGGATAGAAGAACAGGGCGAGTGTCATCAGCGCCGTCATCGAAAGCGCGAGCACGATCGGGAACGGCGCCTCGCCGTGATCGTGGTGATCCCCATTGTGGTGATCGCCGTCATGGTGATCACCGTCGTGGTGTCCACCCGCCAATGTCTCACTGCGGCCCTTCGCATCGACTGCAGCGGCGCCGACGCTTGCGGGGATTGCCGCGGGTTCGTCGATATCGAGCGGCACATGGTTGGGTGTGCGGAAAAAGGCGCGATGGACAATCGGCAGGAAGTAGAGCGCGTTGAGAATCGTGCTTACGACGATTACCGTAACCGGGAGCCACTGGGCGGATTCCATGGCCCCTGTCAGCATGAACCACTTGCCGAGGAAGCCGGCGGTTGGCGGCAGTCCGATCATGGCGAGTGCGCCGATCGTGAAGGCCGTCATCGTCCACGGCATCTTGTGGCCGATGCCGTTGAGCTCGCTGATCTCGGTCTTGTGGGCGGCGGTATAGATCGAGCCCGCCGCGAAGAAGAGGGTGATCTTGGCGCAGGCGTGTGCGGCGATGTGCATCGCTGCGCCGACGACGGAGATCGGCGTCAGGATGGCCGCGCCGAGCACCACATACGACAGCTGTGAAACGGTTGAGTAGGCAAGACGCTTCTTCAGGTTGTCCTGCCGGAGCGCGATCAGCGACGCGACGATGATGGTGAAGCTCGACACCCAGACCAGCCACCACGCAGCGCCCGTCTGAACCAGCGTGTCGATGCCGAAGATATAGACGATCACCTTGAGAATCGTAAAGACGCCGGCCTTGACGACGGCCACCGCGTGCAGCAAAGCGCTGACCGGTGTCGGTGCGACCATGGCCGCGGGCAACCAGAAATGCACGGGCATCACGGCTGCCTTGCCGATGCCGAATACATAAAGAGCGAGGAGACCGCTCATCAGCACCGGTGCCAGCTTCTCCGTGATGACGCCGGCATCGCTCCTGTCAGCCAGGATGCCGCCCACCGTGAAGTCGGCAGTACCTGCGACCGCGGCTGTAATGATAATGGCAGGAAGCAGCAGCACCATCGACGTGCCGACCAGCAGCAGCAGATATGTCCGGCCGGACTTGCGCGCCTCGTCGGTCGCCTTGTGTGTGACCAGGGGATAGGTAGACAGCGTCAAAATCTCATAAGCCAGGAAAAGGGTAATGAGGTTCTTGGCGAATGCGATGGCGATGGCGCTGGCGATTGCGATTGCGAAGCAGACGTAGAAGCTCGTCTGGCGCGGTTCCTTGTTGCCGCGCATGTAGCCGATCGAATAGATCGAGTTGACGATCCATAGCGTCGAGGCGACGAGCGCGTAGATCATTCCCAGCGGCTCGACCTTGATAGACAAAGTGAGACCAGGGACGATCTCGGGGCCGTTGAGCTCTGGGCGGGCGCCGGCCATAACTGGACCGTAAAGGCTCCACACCACGGCGGCCAGGAGGGACGCGGCGACCAGGGTGACGGTCTCGCGCAGATTCGGTGCCTTATGGAACAGCGGGATCAGTAGGGCTGCGAGAAGCGGTATGCTCAGTGCGAGTTGCACGAGCGTTTCGGGTTGGGCGGCGATCATTGCGACAGGCCTCCCAGCAGGAACTCGGCAATACGGGTGGCAATGCCACCGGTAAGCCGTGTGTCAAACCCGAGATAGATCGTGGCCGCGGCGAGCATCAACAGCGGTATCAGCATCGTCAGTGGCGGCTCGCGGACGTTATCGAGCTCCGCGGCAGGTTCACGGAAGTAGGCGATTTCGACAAAGCGCCCGATGTAGACGACAGCCAGCAGACTGGAGAGCACGATCAGGAAGACAAGCCATGTCCAGCCGTCATTGATGGCGCCGACTGCAAGGTACCATTTGGAGATAAACCCGGCGGTGCCGGGAACACCAACAAGACCCATACCCGCTACCACGAATGCGGCTGTGGTGATCGGCATCTTGCGGCCGATGCCGGCGAGTTTCGGCAAGGTTGAAAAACCCGTGCGGTAGACCATCGCGCCAAGGGCGAAGAACAGGGCCGTCTTCATGATGGCGTGATTGAAGACGTGTACCAGGCTGCCCGCAAGCCCCATTTTGTTGGCCAGAGCTATGCCAAGCGTGATGTAGCCGATCTGCGCGACGGACGAATGCGCGAGCATACGCTTTGCGTTCGTCTCGAAGATGGCCGTGAAGGAGGCAATGAACATGGCCGCCAGCGAGAGGACCAATACGATCTCGGTGATTGGCAGCGAGCCGAACGGGATGGCGACCGCGAAGACCGAAAAATAAATGCGGATCAGCAGATATATGGCGGCCTTGGTTGCCGTGCCGGCGAGAAACGCCGTCGCGAAAGACGGTGCGTAGGCGTAGGCGTTGGGCAACCAGACATGCAGCGGGAAGAGTGCAAGCTTCAGCGATACGCCCACGGTCATGAAGGCGAGTGCTGCAAGAACCGGTTGCGGGTATGTGGCCATTGCGGGAGCCAGCCGGTTCGCCAAGTCGGCGAAATTGAGCGTGCCGGTGACAAGGTAGAGAAGGCCGACGCCGACAATGTACAGCGTTGCGCCGATGGTACCCATGATGAGGTACTGGTAGGCTGACAGCAGGGCGCGGCGGTTGCGGCCAAGCCCGATCAGCGTGTACGTGGCGAGAGAGGAGATCTCGAGGAAGACGAACGCGTTGAAGGCGTCGCCCGTGACCACGATGCCGAGCAGACCGGCAAGGCACAACAGATACATGGTGTAGAACCACGGCTGCTTGTGCGAATCGATCTCGGCGGCGACGCTCTTGCGCGCATAGGGGATCGAGACGAGGCCGATGATCGAGATCACCAGCAACACGAAAGCATTGAGCAGGTCGACACGATACTCGATGCCCCAGGGCGCAGCCCACGAGCCCATAACGTAGGAAATCGGCTTGCCCGTCTCGGCAACGCGGGCGAGCAGACCTGCGGAGATGAAGGGTGCGATGGCGCTGGCGATGGCGGCAATCGTCCAGGCGACGACGCCGCTGCGTGTCAGTGCGGTCAAAATCGCACCGAACAGCGGCACAAGGATCTGGAGGATGGGAAGGTGCTCTTGCAGGCTGCTCATTGATCCTCGTCCTTGGCGAAGATCTCATCCTCGTCGATCGTGCCGAACTCTTCGGAGATGCGCACCACGAGGGCCAAGCCGACCGCCAGCGTTGCCACGCCAACGACGATGGCTGTCAGCATGAGCACATGCGGCAGCGGGTTTGAGTAAATCTCGTACTGCTTGTCGAAAATAGGCGCGGTGCCGCCGACGATGCGGCCCGGTGCGAGATACAGCAGGTAAACCGACGTCTGGAACAGGGCCAGCCCAACGAGCTTCTTGATCATATTGCCGCGGGCGATGACGACGTAGAGCCCGGCGACCATCAGAAAGATCGTTATGTAGTAATTGTAGTGATGGGTGATGACCTCAAGGACTGTCATTGGCGCCCCCGGTTCGCGAATGCGTAGAAGATGGCAAGCATGGTGCTTGCCACCGTGGTGATGACGCCAGATTCCACAATCAGGATTCCCCATTCATGGGCGTGGGCAAAATCGTGCCCGAATACGCCATAGTCGAGATAGCGGCCGTAACCAGAGAGCATCGCGGGTAAGCCGGCTCCGGCAAATATCAGAACACCCAGCGGCACGAGTCGCTCGACGAACGATTGCGGTGCGATGCGCTGGACGGCGTCGATGCCGAAGATGAGCGCGTACAGGATGAATGCCGCGGCGATGATCACACCGGCCTGGAATCCACCGCCAGGGCCATAGTCGCCGTGGAAGTGGACGTAAGGGGCAAAGATAAGAATGAACGGCAATATCAGCTTGGTGCCGACGCGCAAGATCAGATCGAGCTTCATGCGGCCGTCTCCTCGCCATCACGGTCGTTCTTGAAGCGCTTGCGACGACCACGCAGCAGCAGCATCACGCCGATGCCGCCGGTGAAAATAACCGTCGTCTCGCCAAGTGTATCGTAGCCTCGGAAGTCGGCGAGCACGGCCGTCACGATGTTGGGCGGCATCTCATGTTTGCGAGATGCATCGATATATTCCGGCGCGACGTGATTGTGAATCGGCGCGTCGGCGGTGCCGAAGCGCGGCAGCTGGTTGGTTCCCCAGATGAGTGCCGCCGCGGTGACCGTGGAAATGAAGAGCGGCAATGCCGCTGTGTGCACGGGAGGATATTCGCGCGAGCCTGTCAAATAGAGGGCGGCCAGCAAAAGCACGGTAGAAATACCAGCGCCCACCGACGCTTCCGTCATGGCTACGTCGACGGCGTCGAGCACGATCATGACGCTCGCCATCAGGAAGCTGTAGATGCCCGCAAGGATCACGACGCCGAACAGATTGCGCTGCCGCACGATTGCGATGGTGACGGCGGCGAGCATCGTCAGCAGCGCGGCCTGGATGAACATGATCATCGAGGAAGCTCCTTGATCTTGCTGTCGCTGACTGCGGTTTTGGCGCCACTTGCGCGGCGATCCTCGGCCAATTTTGGTTCGATGCCGGCAGCAAGTGTCGCCTGAGCAAGTGCATGCGTGACGACCGGACCGGTGAAGAAGAAGATAGCCAATATGAACAGCAGCTTGAGCGTGATCAGGGACAGTCCGGCCTGAAGAATGAGGCCTAGGATCAGGAAGCCGGCTCCGGCCGTGTCGATGACGGAGGCTGCGTGCATACGCGTGTACACATCAGGCATGCGCATCAGGCCGACGGCGCCGACGACAATGAAAAACGAGCCGGTTACGATGAGGCCCCAGCTCAGGACATCGACGATCAGATCCATCAGGCGCCGTCCTCTTCATCGTAAGCGAGGTCGCCGTAGCGGAAGAACTTCAATACCGCGAGTGTGCCGATGATGTTGAGCAGACCGTAGGTCAGCGCGATGTCGAGCCATTCGGGCCGGCCGGTGAGGAACCCGACCGCGGCCAGCAATAGGATGGCCAGCGTACCCACGCTGTTGCCAGCCAGAACACGGTCGAACACCGTGGGACCGAGAATTGCGCGTGACACGGCGAGCGCGAGTGCCAACAGTATTGCGATTGTGGCAGCAATGAACATCAATCACCTCCCTCGAACTGACGTACGCGCCTGTCCATGCCGCCGGCTTCCAGGTCATCAGCGCCTGCCGACTCGATGGCGTGGACAGTGAACCTGTCGCCTTGGACAGCGACCGTAATGGTTCCCGGCGTCAGTGTTATCGAATTGGCGTAGGTCGCCAGACCGGCCGTTGTGCGCTGGCTCGCCCGGACAATGGTCATGGTCGGCGATATGGGCAGCGAAGGCGAGATGATCGCTTTGGTGACGCTCCAAGCCGATTTCAGGATCTCGACGATCAGCCATGGGAAGTAGGTCAAGGCCGCCGGCACGAGTTGGACCGGCTGTCCTTCGGTATCGATAAGCCCCATCCTGGACGCGATGTAGACAACGGCCAGAACCGAGAGAAAACCGATCGTTAGGAGGAAGGGTGTGTAGTGTCCGGAAAGAGCCAGCCAGAAGCTGAAAATTGCGATGGCCAAACTGAGCGTGCGCATCCTTCCCCCTTGGTTACGGTCATCTTTTTCGGGGCCATACGCCATGGCGCAGAATCAAGGCCCCCGATGATCTCGTTTGCCGGTCCATCCAAGGATTGAGGCGGACGACCCGGTGCCACGTGCCAGCAATACTAGCTGATCCGCACTGATAGTGGTGTCTCGCGGCTGCGACAACAACCCAACAGTCTGTCAATCGACTTTAGTTCTGCTACGCCGGCTCTTGCGGTCGTCAGATAATTCTATGCGAAATTTCGCATCTCGACAAGCCGTGGTATACCACGGAGGCGATTCCGGGCACCATCATTTTCGGCCGGAGGGATCGGGATCCGAGAGCGCGTTCGTGGAAAATCCGGTTGCCCGATGGTGGGCCAACACCCAGGGGCAGCCTAGGGAGAAATCACACGAGGAGTGTGTGATCGATAAAAGCTGCGAGCAGAGGCTGCAAGTATATCTCGTTCCGTGTCGCACGGTGTACACATTCGATGATGCATCCAGCGTATTCGAGAATGTTGTCGAAGTCGAACCAACGCGCCGATCTGGAGTTGTGCAAAGAAAAATCCAGCGTAACGAAGAGGGTGTGGCCGCGCGTCGCAATTTTCGCGCGATGGTGGTGGCTGAGTGTTTGCCACTTGCGAGAGCGACTGGGCCGAAGACCCTGCACTCCGGCAATTGCGGAACGTGACAAGATGTGCAGAGCGGGGCGGCAGCCGCCCGCTTGGCTGCGGAGCGGAACTCGATTATCAGCGGCTCGGAGTTAAAGTTTTGATGATGAAAGCGGATGCGCTCGGCAATCGATCGTGGCA
Source organism: Hyphomicrobiaceae bacterium (assembly GCA_036768475.1). Lineage (GTDB taxonomy): Bacteria > Pseudomonadota > Alphaproteobacteria > Rhizobiales > Hyphomicrobiaceae > JAEUMD01. The sequence goes on from DAIPMW010000006.1 coordinate 61,199, forward strand.
GTAGAGTGCGGTCAATGTCGAGCCGTGGTGCTCGGTTCAAAATGGTGGCGTAATGCGTTCTTCGATTTCGATGATTCTCGGCGCTGTGGGAGCGGTAGTTCTCGGTGGTTTGTTGGGATTACCGGCTCCGGCTGAAGCACGGGTCTGGACCGATGATATCCCGGTGGGAAAGCCTTACGTGAAACCACCGCTGCCAACGCGACCACAGACCGGCGAGCAACTCGAAGCGGCGGGCCAGGCGGCGCCTCCGCTGGAACCGTTGACGATCGATCCATTGCGGATCGGCATCCTCGAAGAGATCACCCGGCTGAAGACCGACGAGAGCGATCCATATCTCAGTGGCGTCCTGGACGCGCTCGGGTCGCTCTACGGCGGTGAGATGGCGGGGCCGTTCTGGGTCGATCGGGCAGGGTTTATCGAGAAGGCGCGTCAGGCAGCCGCCGAAATGGCGCGCGCCGATGACTATGCCCTCGATCCCTCGCAATTCCACATCCCGAGCACGACGGTAACGGACGCCACGGGCGCCGCCCGCGGCGAAGTGCAAATGTCGCTGGCGGTAATGGCCTATGCCCGTGATGCATTCGGCATGCGCTTCGAGCCCAACAGTATCTCGCTGTGGCTCGATAACAAACCGGAGGTGCCCTCCGCGGCCGATCTTCTCCCGCGCGTAGCCGCCTCCTCCGATCCGGCCGATGAGCTGCGCGGCCTGCATCCGTCGCATCCAATATTCGAAGCGTTGCGCAACGCCTATCTGGTGGCCACGGGCAAGCGCGCCGCCGAGCCGCCCAAGGCTCCGCCGCAGATACCCGATGGCCCGCTCCTGAAAGTCGGCGACGATGGACCACAGGTATCAATGGTCCGCGAGCGTCTCGGCGTTCCGGCAGAGGATGGCGCACCGACCCATTTCGACCGCGAGCTCGGCAATGAAATCCGCAACTATCTGCGCAAGCATGGCAAGCCGCGGCGTCGCGAGATCAACGACGACGTGCGTGCGCTGCTCAACGCACCGCCGCCGCCTCCGAAGCTGCCCGATGTGCGCACCATCGAGGCCAACATGCTACGTTGGCGCTGGCTGCCGCGCGACCTGGGGAACGTCTATGTCTGGAACAATATTCCGGAATTCATGACTCGCGTCGTGAGCGATGGAAAGGTCATCCACGAGGAGCGCATCATCGTCGGGCAGGCCTCTCAGCAGACGCCAATTTTCTCCGACAAGATGGAGCATATCGTTTTCAAGCCGCAGTGGGGCGTGCCGAATTCCATCAAGATCACCGACTTGCTGCCGAAGCTGCGCGGCGGCGACTACGGCGTTCTTGCTCGACGCGGCATGAAGATCGTCAAGGACGGGCGCGAGGTCAGTCCGGAGCAGGTTCGCTGGGACAGCACCGATATCAGGTATCTCAGCATCGTGCAGGGTCCCGGCGAGTGGAATCCCCTGGGCGAAATGAAGTTCATGTTTCCCAATCACCACTCGGTTTACATGCATGACACAACGAGCAAGGGCCTGTTCGGCTCCGCTCAGCGCACCTTTAGTCATGGCTGTATTCGCGTTCGCAACCCGCGCAAGCTTGCGGAGATTATCTTCAGGGACGTGCAGGGATGGGATATCGACCGAATCCCGGAGCTTCTCGGCCGACGTGCCGAAGAAAACAACGAGGTCGATCTGGAGAGGAAGATTGCGGTTCACAATGTGTATTTCACTCTTCTGCCGGATGGGCTCGGCGGCCTGCGCCAGCTGCGCGATATCTACGGCCACGACAAGCGCATAGAGCAGGCGCTCGCGGGCAAGTCGCTCCAGCAGATCGCCAACAGTGATCCTGCGCGCATTCACAAGCAGCGCGTGGAGGAGATCGAGCGCTCGACACGCTATATCAACAGACCGGACTCCGTTACCGCACAGGCAGAGATGGATGGCAGCTATTATGGCGCGTCAGGATTCGGTTTCTATCAAAGTTCACTTGGCGCTGCACCGCGACGGGGCGCGATGCAGCCGAAGAAGAGACGTGAGATCAAGCCGGCGTGGCCACCGTTCTTTGGCTATGAGTGAAATGGCGTGAACCGGTGCGTGCGATCCGTCGGAGTGCGGGGGCGTGACCGCCCGAGCCGCCTCTGGCCGGCCTGCGCGTCTGGGTGACGCGTCATCGCGAACCAACGCCCGCCCGATTGCTGCGGTCCATCAATTGCGCCATAGACAAATAGGCAACGAGCGTGTTGTCTGTTGCGGAGCTCGAGCGCTGCTGTCGCAGACGAGCGGATGTCCAGCAGATGCATTCGGCAAGGTGGCGAGATGGCGGAACCGCGATTGGCAGGCATTCTTTATAGCGAAGGCCAGGGACCAAAGATCGATGACATGCTGGTTGAGCTGGTCGGCAAGCTCAGGGATCAGCGCTTGAGGCTCGCAGGTGCTATCCAGCACAATACCGACGGTGGAGATCGCTGCCGCTGCGATATGACCCTGGAGGATTTGGCTACCGGAAAGCGCATCGATATTTCCGAGAAGCGGGGGCCGGAATCGCAGGGATGCAGGCTCGACTCATTTGCGCTCGAGGCGAGCGTGGGGGTTGTCGCACAGTCGCTGTCGCAGGATCGGGATCTCGTTATCATCAATCGCTTCGGCAAGCGTGAGGCGGAGGGGCACGGTTTCCGGCAGATCGTGGAGCAGGCGATCGGAGTGGGCCTTCCAGTGCTGGTGGCAGTGGCGTCAGGTCAGCAGGCGGCTTGGGACAACTTCACGGGATCCTATGCGGAGCAACTTCCTGCAGAAACGGATGTCATCCTTGCCTGGTGCGCACGCGTTGCAAGGGCAGGCGCTGACGCATAAGCGCGAACGAGCCTGACCGCCGGGTTCATCCCCGCCGGGGTTCGTCCTCGCCTCGCAACGGTGCGACGTCGCTGGTCGTCAGGGAGCGAGGACATAGAGCGTTGCGATTACGGCGAGCACCAGTCCGACCAGGATCGTCAACGCATCGGCAGCCGCGGGAACCGTTCTCAGGTTGAGATACATGCGAAGGATGGTCCCGGCCTTCACCCACGTCACAAGAAGAAGGGCGGCAAAGAGCGGTACGCCGAGCGTGCTGTGGTCAGTCACGCGTCCGGCGAAAATCGTTCCGACCGTCAACGCGATCAGGAACACCCACGCGACCGTCAAGGAGACGCGCGAGGGAAAATACGACGGGGTTGTTGTCTTTTTCATCGGCCAGGCTCAGCGCATCAGATAGACGATCGGGAACAACAGCACCCAGACAAGATCGACCATGTGCCAGAAGCTCGTTCCGATCTCGATCGTGTCCAGCGACGCCTTCCAGCCGACAATTGCAAGAATGGCGATTCCGGCCACCACGTGCAGCGCATGGAAACCGGTTGTCAGGTAGTAGAGTGTGAAGAATGAATTGGTGGTAGGTGTCAGGCCGTCTGCCAGTTTGGTTGCATATTCTACGGCCTTGACACCGAGGAACACTACGCCGAGTGCACTGGCGGCCAACAGCCAGAGGCGCGCTTTGCGGAGCTTCTCGGCGGCGATTGCGTTGACGGCCAACGCAGCGAAAAAGCCACTGGTCAGGAGCACCATCGTGTTGACAGCGCCAGCTAGACGATTGAGGTGATCCTGCGATTGACGGAACATGTCCGGGTCGGTGAGGCGAACTCCGGCAAAAGCGATCAATGCTCCGCCGAAGACGAGGATTTCCGAAACGATCAAAATCCACATCATGGGATGGCCCGGAAGCGTGGAAAGGAATCCCCAACTGCCGGCGAGGGTATCGCCTGCCTCATGGTGCTCTGGTGTGGACTGGTCTTTTTTCTGCTGCATGTGTGTTCAGCCAATCAAGTGGCGATAGAGCACGGGCAGCGCGGCCGTCAGACGTGCCGGGTGACTGACGATGGAGAATGCGCTGGCACCGAAGATGCGAGGAAAGTAGCTCTGCGCCTTCTGGTCGATGGTTATGCCGAATACGGCGTTGCCCGCACGGCGCGCCTCGGTGATGGCGCAACGACTGTCCTCAATGCCGTAGCGGCCGTCGTAATGATCGAGATCGTTGGGCTTGCCGTCGGTCAATACGAGCAGGAGGCGGCGCCGCATCGGACGTTCAGCCAGTTGCGTCGAGACGTGGCGGATGGCGGCTCCAAGTCGGGTATAAAAGCCAGGGCGGAGCGCGCCTATCCGATTGCGAACGGCATCGCTCACGGGCTCTGAGAAATCCTTCACCCGCGAGACGAATACCCGATCGCGCCGCAACGAAGAAAATGCGTAGATCGCAGCCTCGTCGCCGCACGCGGAGATACCTTCGGCGAGAGCCGTCAGAGCCTCTTTCTCGATGTCGATGATCGGGCGATTTTGCACATAGCCTTCGGTGGATCGCGATGTGTCGATGAGGACTGCGACGGAGAGATCGCGCGAAATGGGGCGCGTCTGCCGGTAGACGCGGTCGGACCCCTCTCCGCATGCGCGCATGTCCACGCGCGAACGGATAAGAGCGTCCATGTCGAGTTCATGGCCGTCGAGCTGCCGGGCGATTACCTCGCGGCGCGGTCGAAGCGCCTCGAACTGGCGCCGCACAGTGCGGATGCGCTGAGCGGTCTTGGGGCCTGGCCGCCAGTTTGTGCCCGGCGCGGACTCCTCGGCTACGCGCTCGAGTACGCGAACATGATCTGGCTGCAGCCGCCCGCGTCGGAAATCCCATTCGGGGTAGACGTGCTCGCCGGAGACGCGCTCGGCATCGACATCGGATGGTGCCAGGTCCAGATCGATCTTGAGGAGGGTGGCGGCGCGCTTTTCGTGCTGGGTGACGCCGATCTCGTCGTGGTCGTCGGCAGCCTTGCGCGCATTGTCCTCTTCGTCGTCCTCCACATCGCGGTGGAGGTTCATGAACTCGGTCCAGGTGAGAATTTTTTCGAAGCGATGAACGATCATCGGATCCTTCCGCTTGATCTGATCGTTCTTGTGTCGCTTGGCCTTGCGCATGCGGCCATCGCCGCCGGCATGGCGACGTGTCCCATCCGAGTCCCCGTCATTGCGCTCGATCCCCTCGGCGGCAGCGGCCAGAGCATAGTCGGGCCATAGCGGCACAGGCAAAAAAGGCCGATAGCCTTTGGTGGGCAACGAGAGGATGGTCGCGACAATGGCCTCACTGATGCTCGCGTTATGGGGCGCGGCGAGGCACTGGCGGACCAGTGCTTCGATCGCTTCTTCCGCCGGTGGAAGAGGGCGTTGCGGGCGCTGGGCGAGACAGGCCGCAGAGAGGGCATCGTGTGCGGACGCCAAACCCGGGAATTGCTCGCGCACGGCGTTGGAGATCGCAAGGGCAATGTCGATGCGCTGCAAGTCGCTGTACAATGCGTTGCCGGAATGGAGTGCAGCAACGTCCACTTCGGACGCCACGGCGATCCACGCCGCGGTCCAGAAATAGAGCTGCCTGTTCAGCGCGCGTTCGGGCAGCAGGTCGAACGATGCAGGCAACTGCAGCCGTATGCCGTCATAGGCCGCGACCGGGATGCGCTCGCTGCGCCGGCCAAGCCTTTGTCGAAACGTCAAGCGGTGGTTGGAGACGCGGTCGATGGCCGGCACGATCTCGACGCCTGCTTCGCCGCCCAGAGCATGGAAATAGATGCGCAGGGCGGACTCGATCTCCTCGAACGAAACTGCGGCTTGCGGGAAACGCGCGACATCGCTGCGGTTGCCGACGATGTTGTGCCACAGATTGCCAATCGTCTCCTCAGGTTCGAGCAGGTGCAAGAGGCTCATTAGGCGCGGTCCTCTGTTCGGAACGGGGGCGCGGCGGGGCTTGCGCGTGGGAAGCCCTGCAGCATGCGTCAACCGATAACGGCTGCGACGACCTCCATCAGACCATCCTTGACGTCGGCATCGTCGGAAAGCGGCTCGATCAACGCTGCGCGGATCGCCTCGTCATGGCGCATTCCCGCCGCTATCAGCGAGGCGCAGTAGACCAGAAGGCGTGTCGAGACACCTTCTTCCAGATCCTGCCCCTTCAGGGCGCGCAGGCGGTTGGCGAGCATGACGAGCGGTTTGACACGCTCAGGCGCCAATCCGCTTTCGGCAGCGACGATCTCCACCTCCGCGTCCGGCTTGGGGAAATCGAACTCGAGGGCGATGAAGCGCTGCCGGGTTGACGGCTTCAATGCCTTCAGAATGTTCTGGTAGCCCGGATTGTAGGAGACGACGAGCATGAAGTTTTCCGGTGCGGCCAGGAGTTCGCCGGTACGCTCAAGCGGCAGCACGCGCCGGTCGTCGGTCAACGGGTGAAGGACGACGGTGACATCCTTGCGGGCTTCCACGACCTCATCGAGATAGCAGATGCCGCCGGCGCGAACGGCGCGAGTCAATGGCCCGTCGAACCATTGCGTTTCGCCGCCCTTGAGCAGATAGCGTCCAGTCAGATCGGCGGCCGTCAGATCGTCATGGCATGAGACTGTCCACATCGGAAGACCCAGACGGGCGGCCATGTGCGCAACGAACCTGGTCTTGCCGCAGCCCGTCGGCCCCTTCAGCAGTACGGGCAGACGCAACTTATGCGCCATCTCGAACATCGCGCATTCGTTGGCGGTCGCCCGGTAATAGGGAAGGGCATCCTTGGTCGATAAGTTCAGTGTCGCGTTCATGCCGGGTCAACTCCCGATCGGTGCATTGAATTCGTATTGATTGGGTCGTGATCTGCACCGGCGCCATGAAGACTTGACGCCGGTGCAAGAGTGCATCGCAGACCAGGCTACTCTGCCGGGGCCACATTCGTCTTCACGATGACCTCGCGGGTGCGGGGCACGAAGATCGAGTAGAGGAAGATGAGTGCTCCTATCACTACGATGACGCCAGCCAGCAGGCGCATATCGTAGAACAGGCGAAGCTCATCCTGTACGTCCATGTAGTTCTGACCTTTTACCCGCTGCAAGTGCGTCTGAACGACGCCGGCGAATGTCAGCGTGAAGGTCATGAACGCCATTCCGGACGACATCAACCAGAAGCTGATCATATTGAGCACCTGGTTGTAGGGTTCGCGGCCCTTAAGATGCGGCATGGCATAGGTGACCATTGCCAGATTGAGCGCTACGTAAGCACCGAAAAAGGCGAGGTGACCATGAGCTGCCGTGACCTGCGTTCCATGTGAGTAGTAGTTGACGAAGTGCAGTGTGTGCATGAAGCCCCACACGCCTGCGCCGAAGAAGGCAAGAACGGCACAGCCAAGGCTCCACAGCAGAGCGGCATTGTTCGGATGCTCGCGCTTCCTCTTCCAAACCATGGCGAAGGTGAACAGGACCATGGCGAAGAATGGCAGGATCTCGAGACTCGAGAAGATGGATCCGATCCACTGCCAGTATGCGGGTGTGCCGATCCAATAGTAATGGTGACCGGTGCCGAGCAGACCCGTGAAGAGCGAGAGGGCGACAATGGCGTACAACCATTTCTCGACGACTTCGCGATCGACGCCGGTCATCTTCAGCACCAGGTAGGCGAGGATGGCAGCCATGACGAGCTCCCACACGCCTTCCACCCAGATGTGCACGACATACCACCAGAATATCTTGTCCAAGACGAGGTTGTGTGGTTCCCACAGCGCGAACAGGAAGAACAACGCAACGCCCCAAAGTCCAAGCAGCAGCACGTTCGTGATTGCCGTCTTGCGCCCTTTCAACACGGTCATCGTGATGTTGTAGAGGAAGATCAGCGCAGCAACGACGATGCCGAGCTTGACCCACATTGGCTGTTCGAGGAACTCACGTCCGCCGTGAACGCGGAAGACGTAGCCGACCACGGCGGCCGCCGCTCCAAGGAAGAGAATGGCGAACTGTATGTAAGCGAGCTTGACGCTCTCGATCTCGCGTTCGGCCTCCTCGGGGATGAGGTAATATGCTGCACCGAAGAACCCGAGCAGGAGCCACACGATCAGGGCGTTGGTGTGGATCATGCGGATGATGTTGAAGGGAAGCAGCTCCGACAGCGTGTTGGGGGCGACATAGACGTAACCGGCAACCAGGCCAAACGTGACCTGGGCGGCAAACAGTATCATCGCTCCCGTGAAATAGACGTAAGCGACCTTCTGACTTTCGTATTTCATGGATCGTCCTCCTCAGCCGGCGTCGTTCGGCGGCCAGTTCTGGGTATCGATGCGGCTGACCCACTCGAAGAAGCTGACGAGATCGTCGAGCTCTTTGTCGGTGAGCTTGAAGTTGGGCATCTGGCGGCGCCCCTCAGCGCCCGAAGGCTGACTCTTGATGAAGGCCTTGATTGTTTCGCGAGCGCCCTCGGGGTCTTTCACGCCGCCGTAGCGTTTCCAGACGTTGCCGAGCTCCGGTGCGAAGTAGGCGCCTTCGCCTATGAGCGTGTGGCAGTTGATGCAGGAGTGTTTCTCCCAGATTTGTTTGCCGTGCAGCACCTCCGCCGTCAGTCCCTTGGCGTCGGTGGATGTCGTCAGTGCGTAGTTGCAGCTGTGTACTGTGAGGCCGACGAAGATCACGAGGAAGAACGCACTTCCCCCGTAAAATATATTTCGCGCGGCCGACTTCGTGAGTGCGTCCCACATAGCGTCCTCATGGGTTTGGGTTCCCGAGCCCAGATTGCGAATGAGGCCCGTCACTCATCGCGCCAAGGCAGGTCAATGATGGCGATGATGACGGCACGAGGCATTCGTAATCCTGAGCGCATTGGTGCATTTTTTGCCGAGGCCGATCCTTGACTTTTGTTAGGCCGGACGCGCGGCCCTGGTTGGCCTTGGCTCCGTCAGGATCGGAAAATAGACGAACGCGAAAAGGCTGAATGCGGCGACCCAGAAAAGCCCCGCAGTCAGCATCACGGCGTAGTAGTGGCTGGGAGCGATGGTAACACCAAACGTCCGTAACAGCGCCGACAGCGACACCATGACATAGGCCAGCGTGATCGCGGCAGGCGCAACGAGCGGACGGCCGGTGTGGCCAAGGCTGGCGCGGCTCATTACGGCCAAAACCATGGTGCCTATCGCGCCCGTAGAAAGAGCGTGCAGCGCCGACACCTCGCTGATCAGGTCGGTTGCGCTGGCCACACACCAGACAGTCATGCCTATGACAATCCACAGATATCCGACGTGCAAAACTGCGACGATCGGACTTGAGCGTGTCGCGAGACCACGCCAGCCGGCCAGCCGTGCACCGTTGGCCAGAGCTGCCGCGCCGGCGGCAACAGCAACGGCTGTATCGTTGGGCGAAGACAGAGCCAGAACCGCGAAGATCAGCGTTGCAATCAGGGTTATGCGGTCCAAGTGTGCGGACCGTAGCGGGCTTTTCATGCGGGGCGCCGCCTGTTGCAGGTAGTTGTGCGTGAAGGATGGCACAATTCGGCCGCCGATGATCACGATGATGATGGTTAGCACGAGGACGCCTGCGCGCAGACCGGCTGTCGGGTCGCCGTCGATGACTTGTGCGGCAGACAGGTGATAGCTCACGTTGGCGAGGAACAGTGCGGCCAGCAGGGCCAGGAAAATCATGTTGCGGGGTTGCGGGCGGACAAAGAGCTGGTGCGTCACGTGAAGGCCGAGCAGCGGAATGAATGCAAGGTCGATCGTTGCAACCGCAACGGATGGGATGAACGCGGATAATACCATTGCCATGCGTCCCGCGATCCAAACTGCGAACAGGATCATCAAGGGACCGCCAGCGAGGGGTATCGCTCCGGTCCAGTTCGGAACGGCCGTCAGCAGGAACCCTGCGATAGCGGCCAATCCGAACCCGAAAACCATTTCGTGAGCATGCCAGACGTGCGGAGCCCCTGCGATCGTGATCCACGTCAGCGAAGCATTCAGCGCGTGAATAGCGATCCAGGCGAGCCACAGTGACATGGCGAATGCGGCGTAAATCGATGCACCAAGGAAGAATGGACGGAACCCATAGGAAAAGAAGGCTGTTTCGACGCGGCGGGTTGGCCGCAGGGGTGCTTGAAGCTTCGTTACTGCCATGTTCGCGATGTCTCGTTGCGGTGGTGGCACGCGCCGGTCATCATATCGCCGGCACCTGTGCAGCGTCTCTGATCAATCCGGCATAGCGGTTGGGGGCGGTAGCGGATGGCATCAAGACTTCGACATTCGAATACCGAAACGCGGTCTTTCATCTTAACAAAAGTCAAGACAGTAAATCCCTCAACTTTCTAGGCTCTCCCCGTCTTGAAGGACGGAGGATCGTCATGAAGTCCATTTTTCGATTTGGCGGGCTGATCAGTGCCTCTGGGTTGGCACTGGCGCTCGTTTTAGGTGGTGCACCAGCGATGGCTCAGAAAAAGCCATCGCAGGCAGATCTTGAGAAGCATAAAACGACACCCAGCGGCAAGTATCAGCCTTCGCTCGACGTCTTGGGCGAAAAATCTCTTGAACCGCCGGGCGCCAAGCCCGGCGTTCCAACTCTGACCGCCGCTGAGTTTGAGGAGGCAAACAAGATCTACTTCGAGCGCTGTGCGGGTTGTCACGGTGTTCTGCGTAAGGGCGCGACCGGTAAGCCCCTGACGACTGACGTCACGCGCAAGAACGGTTTTGAGTACTTGCGAGATTTCATCACCTACGGCTCGCCGGCGGGCATGCCGAACTGGGGTACGTCCGGCGAATTGACGAAGGAACAGGTCGAGTTGATGGCCAAGTACCTTCTCAACGATCCTGTTTCGCCGCCTGAATTCGGCATGAAGGAGATCAAGGCGACCTGGAAAGTCTTGGTGCCGGCGGACCAGAGACCGAAGGAGAAGCAGAACAAGATCGATATCGATAATCTCTTCTCCGTGACGCTGCGAGACGCTGGCGAAATTGCGCTGATCGACGGCAAGTCAAAGGAAATCGCTGCGGTCATCAAGAGTGGATATGCCGTTCACATCTCACGTATTTCCGCATCTGGCCGTTATCTCTATGTGATCGGCCGCGATGCCAAGGTGGATTTGATCGACCTTTATATGGATCCACCCCAGACGGTTGCTGAGATCAAGATTGGCAGCGAGGCACGCTCGGTCGAGACCTCCAAGGCCAAGGGATTTGAGGACAAATATGCGATTGCCGGTGCCTACTGGCCGCCGCAGTACGTCATCATGGATGGTGACACGTTGGAGCCTATCAAGGTCGTTTCGACACGCGGCATGACCTACGATACGCAAGAGTATCACCCTGAGCCGCGCGTCGCTTCCATCGTGGCCTCACACTACAATCCGGAGTTTGTCGTCAACGTGAAAGAGACCGGGCAGATTCTCCTGGTCGACTACTCCGATATCAAGAACCTCAACGTGACCGCAATCGAGGCCGAGAGGTTCCTGCATGACGGCGGATTCGATTCCACCAAGCGCTATTTCCTTGTCGCGGCAAATGCTCGCAATCGCGTCGCTGTTGTCGACACCAAGGAAAGGAAGCTTGTGAGCGTCATCGATACAAATGGCATTACGCCGCATCCAGGTCGCGGTGCAAACATCGTGCATCCGAAGTACGGCCCGGTATGGGCGACGAGCCATCTGGGTGATGAAACGATCTCGTTCATCGGAACCGATCCAGAGGGCCACAAGGACAGCGCCTGGAAGGTCGTGCAGACGGTCAAAGGCCAGGGTGGCGGATCGCTTTTCATCAAGAGCCATCCCAAGTCGCAGAATATCTATGTCGACACGCCGCTCAACCCCGAGGCTGAGTTCTCGTCATCGGTTGCGGTCTTCAAGATTTCTGATCTTGCCAATGAAAAGCCCAAGTACAAGGCGCTTCCGATCGGTGAATGGTCCGGCATCGCTGAAGGCCAGCGCCGAGTGGTGCAGGGCGAGTTCAATCGCGAAGGCGATGAGATCTGGTTCTCTGTATGGAACGGCAAGGATCAGGAATCGGCAATCGTGATCGTCGATGACAAGACGCTGACCAAGAAGGCGGTGATCAAGGACAAGCGCCTTGTGACGCCGACTGGCAAGTTCAACGTCTTCAACACCCGCAACGACGTCTACTGATACGGGACACGTCGATGCTTGAGGCCGGCGGTTGCCCTCGCCGGATCGCCGGCCTCTCATTTCCTCGGGTTCAGGGCGGGTGGCGCCCATGCGTCGGCATTGGGATGCGTTCGAGGATTGGCTGATGGAATATGAAAGACTGATCTATGCTCCGGTCGTGTCGCCGGACGGACCGAAACCGGGGCTGGTGCAACTCGTGGGGGCCGGACCGGGCGATCCTGAGCTGCTCACGCTGAAGGCGCTTCGTGCGATCGAGACCGCCGATGTCGTCGTGTTTGATCGCCTCGTATCGGATGAAATTCTGGCGCTCATACCCGCTACTACGCGACGTGTCGATGTCGGCAAGGCGCCGCACCACCATCCCGTTCCGCAGGAGGAGATCAACGATCGCCTGGTGGCACTTGCCAGGCAGGGCTTGCGTGTGGTGCGCCTCAAAGGCGGCGATCCGTTCCTGTTCGGGCGCGGCGGCGAAGAGGCCATCGCGCTTGCTGCCGCCGGAATCCCCGTCAAGGTGGTGCCCGGCATCACGTCGGCCCAAGGCGCGGCTGCGCGCCTCAAGATGCCCTTGACGCATAGGACCCTCGCATCGGGGGTGCGCTTAATCACGGGGCACCGGCACGCCGACGGCATGCTCGATTATGACTGGCACGGGCTGGCCGATCCGGAGACGACACTGGTCGTCTACATGGCGCTCGCGAACATCACGGAAATCAGCGATCAGCTCATCGCGCACGGACGCGACCCTCACACGCCGGTTCTTGCCATCTCGCGAGCAACCCGCGCAGACGAGAGACGTGTAATGGCGACGCTCGCAACGATCACCGGTGAAGTCACTCGCTGCAGAATTGAGGCACCGGTATTGTTCGTGATCGGCGAGGTGGTCGCAATTGCGCGTTTCATGGAGCGGGAGGCATTCGCCTGTCCTGCAGCGGAGACAATCGATGAGGGTGAACTCACTGCAGTTGCAGCGGAGTAACCTGTGCTGCGGACTTGCGGTCGTGACTTTTGCATCGTTGGGCCTTGGCGGCACGGCCCATGCGATCGATGCCGCGCGTCAGACCGAATTGACATCACTCGTCCGGCAGGACTGCGGTTCGTGTCACGGGATGACCTTGAAGGGTGGACTGGGCAAACCCTTGTTACCTGACGCCTTGAAGCATCTAGACGCCGACAGCATCGCCTCTATCATCCTTGAGGGTGTGCCAGGACAGCCGATGCCGGCCTGGAAAGGGCTCCTCAGCCCTGAGGATGCGGCCTGGATCGCGCAACGGCTCAAGGAGGGATTTCCGCAATGAGACGGCGTGAGGTGCTGACAGGTCTGGTGACGGCGGCGGCCAGCGCAGTGCCGCTGGCGGTCTCGCATGGCCAGGGCGCTGGGTCGCCATGCTCGGCGGCGACGGGTTCGCTCGGTGTCATCATCGAACGTGCGGCCGGTTCGGTTCTCATCGTCGATTGGGGTCAGCGGAACGTCGTTGGCCGTGTCGAGGGGTTGGGTGATCTCTCGCATGCCTCGGTCGTGTTCTCGCGTGACGAGCGTTTTGCTTACGTGTTCGGCCGGGATGGCGGATTGAGCAAGATCGATATTCTCGCAGGGCGCATCGTCAACCGCATCATCCAGGCCGGCAATGCAATCGGTGGCGCCATCTCGGATGACGGCAAGCTCGTTGCGGTATCGAACTATGAGCCTGGCGGCGTGCGCGTCTTCGATGCCGATACGCTGGCGCCCTTGTGCGAGATTGCGGCAGATGCCGGTAACGGCACGCGTTCGAAGACGGTCGGTCTTGTCGATGCACCCGGGCGGCGTTTCGTCTACACACTCTACGACGCTGGCGAGATATGGATTGCGGACTTTGCAGGGTGGTCGGGCGGCAAGCCACATGTCACGCGATATGCCAATGTCGGCAAACTGCCATACGATGCATCGATCACCGGTGATGGCCGCCATTACATCGCCGGCCTGTTCGGCGAGGACGGTCTTGTTCAACTCGACCTGTGGGATGAGCGGCCGGCGCCACGGCGCATCCTTGATGGCTATGGCCGTGGTGAAGTACCCCTGCCCGTATTCAAGATGCCGCATCTGGAAGGGTGGGGCGAGGTTGCGGGCCGTCTGCTCCTGCCGGCGGTCGGGCGGCATGAGTTGCTGGCCATCGACGCGACGACGTTTGCCGAATGCGGGCGTGTTGCTACCCACGGGCAGCCGATCTTTGCCGTCGTGCAACCTGGCAGCCCGCGCGTCTGGGTTAATTTCGCCCATCCGCTCAACGACACGGTCCAGGTGGTCGATGCGCGCACGATGCAGGTCGTGCACACATTCAAGCCGGGTCCGGCCGTGCTGCACCTTGAATTCACGCCGCGTGGCAGCGAGGCATGGATCTCTGTTCGCGACTCCGATCGTATCGACATCCACGACACGCTGACGCACGAGCGCGTCGCGTCAATTCCTGCACGCAAGCCTTCAGGCATCTTTTTTACTGCCCGCGCACACAGGATCGGCCAATGACTCTTGCTCGCACAGGACAGCTGGAAGACGACGTCTCGCATGTGTCACCGCAATTGCTCGGCGTTCTCGACGGCTGGCAACGGGCGTTCCCCCTCGTTCCGCGACCGTTTGCTGCGATCGGGCGCGCGGCGGGGCTGAGCGAGGGAGAGCTGCTCCTCGGCCTGTCGCAGATGCAAAGGGCGGGGGTTCTGGGACGGGTCGGCGCGACGATCCGGCCCAACACAGTCGGCGTCAGCATGCTTGCGGCCATGAAGGTTCCCGAGGGGCGTCTCGAAGAGGTTGCCCGGATCGTCAACGCGGAGGCGGGCGTCAACCACAACTACGAGCGTGAGCACGACATCAATTTGTGGTTCGTCATCGCTGCACCGGATGCTGCGAGCCTTGATGCATCCCTCGACAGGATACGATCGGCCAGCGGGCTCGATGTGCTCGAACTGCCGCTGGAGCGTGCCTATTATATCGACCTCGGATTTCCGCTCCGGGTGCGTAATGGGTCGGAAGCCAAGCGACAGGTTGCTGTGCCACCTGCATCGTGCGAGGCCCGCAGGGCAGGGGCACAACCGCTCGATGATGATGACCGCAGGCTATTGGAAGCCTTGGAGCGTGGCTTGATGCTTGTACCGAGGCCCTATCTCGCTCTCGGCGCAGACGTCGGGTTGAGCGAGGCGCAGGTGATCGGGCGGATCTCCTGGCTTATCGCATCGGGCATCATTACGCGGTTCGGTTTGATCGTTCGGCATCGCAGACTCGGCTATCGCGCGAATGCCATGGTCGTGTTCGACGTGGAGGACGACCGGGTCGACGCCTTGGGTGAGCGGTTTGCACGCGAGGAATTCGTCACCCTGTGCTACCGGCGTCCGAGGCGCGGTGCGCGCTGGCCTTATAACCTTTTCTGCATGATCCACGGTCTGGAAAGAAACCGCGTTCTCGAACAGGCCCGCCACTTGGCGCAAGCGGGCGGTCTCGCCCAGCGTTCGCTCGCGGTTCTGTTTTCGCGACGCTGCTTCCTGCAGCGCGGTACGCGCATCGCGCACAATTCCGGCATGCAGCAGGAGGCCGCGCAATGATCGATGCTGTCGACCGCGCCATCATTAATCTCCTGCAGGGGGGCTTTCCCATCACGAAAGAGCCCTACAAGGACGCAGGCGCGCAACTGGGGATGTCTGCACCCGCGCTCATCGAACGCATAGGCGAGCTTCTCGCAAGCGGCGCTGCATCGCGTTTCGGGCCGATGTTCAACGCGGACCGCTTCGGTGGCGCATTCTGTCTATGCGCGATGGCGGTGCCGACGGAGCGGTTCGACGCGGTCGCCGAGACCGTCAACGCATTTGCGGAGGTCGCACATAATTACGAACGGCGGCACACGCTCAACATGTGGTTCGTGGTGGCCACGGAAGCGGAAGATGAGATCGGCGCCGTTATACGCGCTATCGAAGATGCAACGGGGATCGAGGTATTCGACTTTCCCAAGCTTGAAGAGTACTTCATTGGCTTTCGGGTGGCGGCATGACACGGACACTGGAACCAGAGGACCGGGCCATCGTTGCCGCGACACAAGCGGGCTTGCCACTGGTGGAGCGGCCGTATGAGGATGTGGCGCGGCAAACGGGACTGACGGAAGCCGATGTCATGGCGCGGATCAATCGCCTGATGGAAGCCGGTATCATCCGGCGTATCGGCATCGTTCCAAATCATTACGCTCTTGGGCTTCGGCACAATGCGATGACGGTATGGGACGTCGAGGACACGGAGATCTCACGGCTCGGCGCGCGGGTCGGAGCGTTGCCCTTCGTTACGCATTGCTACCGCCGGCCGCGGCGTGAGCCGATCTGGAACTACAATCTGTTTGCAATGGTTCACGGGCGCTCCGCGGGCGAAGTGGAGCAAAAGAGGGAAGAGATCGCGCGTCTGCTCGGGGCCGCGTGCCGGGCCAGCGACGTACTGCTGTCGACGCGTATCCTGAAGAAGACAGGTCTTCGGATCAAGGCCGATGCGGCGAGCAATGGCCGCGTTACAGCCACAGACTGACATTGAAAGGAAGAGTGACATGTTCCGTTTGACGCAGCTTCTGGGCGAACTGGTACGGCCGACGCCTGCGGGACCGCGTCGCGATCCGCCCGGGCCCGTCGTGATCTGGAATCTGATCAGGCGCTGCAACCTGAAGTGCAAGCATTGCTATTCGATCTCGGGCGACGTCGATTTTCCCGACGAGCTGAGCACGGAAGACGTGTTTGCCGTGATGGACGATCTGAAGGCATTTCGCGTGCCCGTCCTCATTCTGTCTGGCGGCGAGCCCCTGCTGCGGACAGACATCTTCGAGATTGCCCACCGCGCAAAGGCTATGGGCTTTTATGTCGGCCTATCGTCGAACGGTGCGCTGATCAACCAAAGCAACATCGGCCGCATACGAGATGTCGGGTTCGATTATGTAGGCATTTCTCTCGATGGTATCGGCGCGGTGCACGATGCATTCCGAGGCAAGGCGGGATCGTTCGATGCTTCGTTGAAGGGTGTCAGGCTGTGCGTGGATGAAGGCATCAAGGTCGGCCTGCGGTTCACGATGACGATGGACAATCACGTCCAGCTGGATGACCTTCTCGATCTCGCCGAGGCGGAGCGTGTCGATAAGTTCTACCTGTCGCACCTGAATTATGCAGGGCGTGGTAACAAGAATCGCGGCGATGACGCGGCGCTGGAAATCACACGGCGCAAGATGGAGGCGTTGTTCGAGCGCGCCTGGGGCTATGTTGCGCGTGATGAGTCAATGGAGATCGTGACGGGAAACAACGACGCGGACGGTGTGTTCCTCTATCACTGGGTGCGTCGTCGCTACCCCCACGCGGCGGATCATATGCGAGCAAAACTGGCGCAATGGGGCGGCAATGCTTCCGGCGTCAATGTCGCCAACATCGACAACACGGGCGAAGTGCATCCCGACACGTTCTGGTGGAGTTATTCGCTGGGGAACGTGAAGCGCCGCCCGTTCTCCGAGATCTGGGCGGACGTGTCGGACCCGCTGATGCGCGGGCTGAAGGCGCGGCCGCGCACGATTGGAGGGCGTTGCGGAGAGTGCCGGCATTTCGACATTTGCGGTGGAAACACGCGCGTTCGGGCGCTTCAGCTTACCGGTGATCCCTGGGCGGAGGATCCTGCCTGTTATCTGTCGGATGAGGAAATCGGTGTGTCTCGGTCCGACCCGCGTGTGGCCGTCACGCCGTTCCGGGGAGTGCGCCATGAGCAGCGGCATCGTATCTAGGCGAGTTAGGGCGTCACTCGCAGCCTTGCTCTTTGCGCTGTGCCTCGGTGTTACGGCAGAGCCCTCTCAGGCGGGGCCGGATGCAGCGGCGCTCTACAAGGAGAATTGCGCGTCGTGCCACGGCGCCGATCGTCTGGGGGGGACGGGCCCGGCGCTTATTCCGCAGTCGTTGGCGCGCCTCAAGCGCGACGCCGCGATGAAGACAATTGCCGATGGTCGGGCGGCGACACAGATGCCGGGCTTTGCCGAAACGCTCGGCCAGGCGGAGCGCGCAGCGATTGTCGATTACATTTACGGAGAGCTTGCGGAGGTTCCGAACTGGACTGAGGCTGATATCACCGCCTCTCGCGTCTTTCATGGCGTGCCTCCAGCTCTTTCAAAACCGGAATTTGATGCCGATCCGCTCAATCTTTTTGTCGTCGTGGAGACAGGGGATCACCACGTCACGATCCTCGACGGGGATACCTTCACGCCCATCCATCGCTTTCAGTCGCGCTTTGCACTGCATGGCGGTCCAAAATTCTCGAGCGATGGGCGCTTCGTTTTCTTCGCGTCCCGGGATGGGTGGGTGACGAAGTTCGATCTGTGGGCGCTGAAGGTCGTGGCCGAGGTGCGCGCCGGCATCAATACGCGCAACATTGCGATCTCGAGCGATGCGCGTCATGTCGCGGTCGCCAATTATCTGCCGCACACGCTGGTGATCCTTTCGGCTGAGGACCTGAGCGTCGAGAAAATCTACAAGGTGGCGGACCGCAACGGCAGAACTTCGCGGGTGAGCGCGGTCTATCAGGCGCCGCCGCGCAACTCGTTCATTGCGGCACTGAAGGACGTTCCGGAGATCTGGGAGATTTCAACGGATCCCAATGCGCCGGCACAGCATCCGGGTTTCGTGCACAGCTACGAAAAGGGTATGGAGGAAGCGCTCGCGTCTTCGAAAGGACTGTTCGCATTGCGCCGGATCGAGATTGAAGAGCCGCTCGACGATTTCTTCTTCGATCAGCCGTATCGGCATCTGCTCGGTTCGGCGCGGGATGGCAAGAGTGCGATTGTCGTCAATCTCAATGTGGGGCGCTCAATCCGCCGGGTCGATCTTCCCGGACTGCCGCATCTGGGTGCGGGCATCACGTTCGATTACCAAGGCAAGCGGGTGATGGCCACGCCGCATCTCAAACAGGGCAAGATCAGCGTGATCCGCCTCGACGACTGGTCGATCGTGAAGCAGATCGAAACACCAGGACCGGGCTTTTTCATGCGCAGCCACGAGGGGTCGCGCTACGCATGGACGGACGTAATGATGTCGAAGCACAGCGATACGATCCAGATCATAGACAAGACGACACTCGAGATTGCCCGCACGCTGATGCCCTCCCCGGGGAAAACGGCTGCGCACGTAGAGTTCGACCGCTACGGTAAGTACGCGCTGGTGTCGGTGTGGGAGGATGACGGGGAACTGGTCGTCTACGACGCGGAGACTTTCAAGGAGGTGAAGCGCATCCCGATGCGCAAGCCGTCGGGCAAATACAACGTCTACAACAAGATCACGTTCTCTGAGGGAACGAGTCACTAGAGCATGTTGAGATGAAGTGTGCGGTGGATGCTCCGGCGCTCAGGCGTATTCGTCGTCACCGGTCTCCTCGACGAGGCGAGCAAGTCTGCGGGCGTCTTCGATGGTGACGTTGTCGCGATCGACATTGACACCGAACGGCTTGAGCTTGCCGAGGGCACGTGAAAGGCTCTCGGGTTTCATGCCGAGACGGTTCGCAATGAGCGCCTTCTCGTATGGCAGGTTTACTTGGCATGGTCCATCCACGGAAGGACAAAGCCGCAGCAGGAAGTCGGCAAGGCGCTGAGGTCCGGTCAATCGCTTCATCTGCTCGATCTGCTCGACCAATGCCTTGAGGTGATGCGAGGACGAGGCGAGCATCGCCAGGGCAAGATCGGGCTGGTCGTGGATGATGCGGCGTAGTGTTTCGCCATTGATGCGGACAAGACGGCAGGCCGTTACCGTCTCGGCGCTGACGGGATAGCGCCCACCCATGAAAATTGCCGCCTCCGCGAACGTTTCACCGCGGCGGAAAGTTGCCACGACCGTTTCCTGCCCCTCGGGTGTGGTACGGTATATTTTCACCCACCCTTCGAGGACAACGAAGAAGCCGCTTGCCGGCGTGCCTTGCTCGAACAGCAGCACGCCGCGGTCATAAGCACGCGGGCCAAGTCCGTCCAGCATTCGGTCGGCAGCCTCCTTGGGGAGGGCACCGAACAAAGGGGTGGCGCGAACGATCTGCCAATCGTGCTGATCCATAAAACCTCTACCGTTTCAGCTGTCTGCGACCACCTTTAGACTAGCTGGTGAGCGATGCGTCAAGCCGGATGGGCTTATGCATAAGTTCAGCCTGTTTGACCCGTTGTTCGCGAGGCAGATCATCGATTAACGATCAACAGAACCGCCATCACGCACAACAGCAAAAGAACCGCTTTGCGAAACGTTTCGGCCTTAATTTTCTTGCGCAGCCTGGTGCCGACCGCCACTCCGAGCAGGCCAGGCAACACGCCGGCGGCGGACAGCAGGAGCACCGCGCCATCCAGAAAACCGATGCGGTAGAGCCCCCCAAGCATGACCAGTGACGAAATTGTGAACGCGATATTCGTGAGCTGCACGGTGCCGTCGGGGGAAAGACCTAGTGACAGCGAGTAGGGGACGATCGGCATAAGCTGCGAGCCGGTGAGACCATTGATGAGCCCATTCAAATAACCCACCGGCACGTTGAACATTCGCTCCCGGTGGTTGCCGAGTTTCAGTGCGGGCCGGCTCAATGCGTAGATCGCGTACGCAAGGATCACCACCCCCAGCACGCGTCCGGCGTGGTTCACGTCCAAAGTCGCCAGCAGAAACAGTCCTGACAGGAGGCCGGGGAAGAGGGCGAGGTAGAGCGCGCGAAAGCGAAACAGCATCGGGCTGAACTCGCCAGCGCTGACCATGACCGAAAGGTTCGACGTGATCGAAGGCAGCAGCACGAGCGGCATGGCGTGTTCGAGGCCAATGGCAAGCGCGACGATGGGCAACGCGGTCGTAGAATAACCGATGCCGGTCGCGCCCTTGACGAGGCCGGCTGTACCAAGTCCGATAATGGCGATGACGATCTCGTTCAGAGTCATGCAGAGGCTTTCGCGTCACGCGACGAGGATGGGACGGTGCTTTGGCAGCGGTCTTGTGCGGGGACGGACTGCTTTTAAGATAGACTTGGGGATGGTGCAATCTTGCTGCGCAGGAGGGGCAAAGCGGCATTGGCGGACGTGCAGGTGGGCGCTGGCGGGTAGGGAAAGATCATGGATTGCAGCGGCAGATCGGAACCGAAATTGCCTGGCACTTGCTGGGGACGCCAAATTGCGCGTGGTGCGGCTCTCACTGCCGGCATGCTTGCTGTTGCCGGCCCTGTTGGCGCAGGCAGCGTCGAAGAGGGGCGGAAGGTTGCCAACGAGCACTGCTCGCGCTGCCATGTAGTGGGCGAGGCAAATGCGCTGGGGGGCATCGGCTCCACGCCGTCGTTCCGCATGCTGGCCACGGCGTTCAAGGACTGGCCCAGCCGGTTCGAGTCGTTCTATGCGCGCCGTCCGCATCCGGCTTTCCTGTCGATCGAAGGGCGAGGTCGGCTCCGCGAGGACCTGCCGCCCAATGCCCATCCCGTTACCCTGCCGGCGCGCGCCATTGATGACCTCGTCGCCCTGGCCGAGGAGATCCGGGCGCGGGCAGCCCCGAAGGGTGCCGGGAAGGCGAAATGACTGCTTTGTGGCCCTGCTCGGGTGCCGGGACACTGTCAATGGCTCCTTGTATGCCAGCGCCTATGCTTCGTCGAAAAAGGGCGGGTATTTATCAAGATCGCGAGGGAAACGGCCTCCGGCAAGCCCTTGGTGTGTGGTCTGCAGGTTAACGCGCGCGGCATACGCCCGTAATTTCGGCCGTCTCAGCCTTGCTGCGATTGCCGCCTATAAGGAGTTTGCCTTGCCTTTGCGTGCAAGAAAGGTCATATAAAGCGCCATCGAACACGCTTTGGTCTGCTCTACCCGGCCTGCACTGCACTGCCTACTAGAAGTCTCCAAACGCGCGCTTTGAGGCCTTGGGCAATTCCGCCCGAGGGAAACGCCACTTGCTTGGAGGCAATTCATATGGCGAACGGTACTGTGAAGTGGTTCAACGGCCAGAAGGGCTATGGTTTCATTCAGCCGGAAGAGGGCGGCAGCGACGTCTTCGTTCATATCTCGGCTGTCGAGCGTGCTGGCATGTCGACGCTTCACGAGGGTCAGAAGGTTTCTTTCGAGACCGAGCGTGGTCGCAACGGCAAGATCGCCGCGACCAACCTGCGCGCTATCTGATCCGTCACGATCGAGAGCGAGTCTCCTGAAAGATGGAGACCGACGGGAGCAGCATGATGCTGCTCCCGTTGTGCTACCGAGGAAGCTTCACGACTGCGTGCGACAAGGAGAGTAAATGGCAAAGGAAGAGATGCTGGAGTTCGAGGGCGTGGTGGACGAGGTTCTGCCGGACGCTCGCTGCCGTGTGAAGCTGGACAACGGCCACGAGGTCATCGCCTACACGTCCGGCCGCATGAAGAAGAACCGCATCCGCATCCTCGCCGGCGACCGCGTCACGATCGAGATGACGCCTTATGACCTGACGAAGGGGCGTATCAATTTCCGTCACAAGGACCAGCGTGGACCCACGCCGCCTGCCGGTGGTGGCAGCGGGGGACCGGGCGGCAGCCGTCGCCGCTGAGATGAGCGGGCATTGCGGGGCGCAGCAGATGCGTCTCGCCACGCTCTTAATCGCGTTCATGTTTCTGGGCCGCCTTTTTCACGCCGAACACAGATTGCCGAAGCCAGCCCGGGCCCGGTTCTGAGCCAGACACCTGCCATAGCCGGTACGAGCCGACCGGATTGCAAGACAGCAGAGCATAAGTTTGGAGAATGCGCCGTACGGCGGCTTTCTCCTGTGGACCCTTTTGCGTTTGTGCGGCGGCGTGCCCTCAGGTTCATGCCTTGGCGCGCAGCGAAGCGGTATACTTCGGAAAACTCAATTGATTCGCCGCGTTCGAGGCGAGTGTGATTCCCTGGAAACGCGATGCTGAACCGCCGTGCACTTTTCGGCTTCATGACGGTTGCTCTGGCGCTGACCGCCAGTTCGCTGGCCGTCGCGGACCGCTATCATAATCAGTCAGGGCTAGCGCCCGGCCGTTTCGTCTGGAGCCCGTCGGTCGCGCCCGAGGGCCCTTTGACGATCGTCGTCTCGCCGGGCGAAAAATCCGTTCACGTCTATCGTAATGGCGTGGAGATCGGGATATCGACAATCACAACACCGGCGGAAGCGGCGACCGCTACCGGGGTGTTCCTGGTTTCCCAGATCAACGATGGAGACCAGGGAGCTACATCCACCGGCCTTGTCTGGCGTGGTACCGAGCTGTTCCTGGGCGGTGCATCCCATGTGCCTGAGAGTGGTGTCCGGGCTCGCTTGCCAGATGATTTTGCCGAGCTGCTGATGGAGGCAACGACGCGCGGAGCCGCGGTCATCGTGGCGCGGGAGCGCTCGGGGCCGCAGCTGTTTTCGGCGTCAGGGCCGTTCGTCGATCCGGTCGAGACGGGAAGCTTGAGCCGCGTGGCACGTTTTGCACGGCCGGAGCTGCGCCGACAGCTGACGCCGCAAGCGCCGTCCTCACCGCAGCCGCAGGGGGCGGCGGCGGAAACTGCGGGTTCCGGTGTCGGCGAAGGTGATGGCGTGCGCGGTCAAATCACGTCATTGATCCTGTCGCGTGCCGATCTGTCGGCTTATGTGATGAAGGACGGTGTTCTGGTCGACCGGCTTCCCATCGCCGTGGAAGATCCGACGAAGCCACTGGGGTTGCATGCCGCCGTGCTTGTGGCGCCAGCAGACGCGCGGCGCGAGGCAAAATGGCTTGCGTTCGGAATAGACGACGATGCGGACGCTGCGCACGTGGTGGGCGAGGGGGCCGAGCAGGCGCTTCGGCGTGTCAGGATCCTGGACAAGGGACGATCGAGCGCCCTTGTGAAAACTTTGCAGGCCGGCACCGTGGTCGTACTGATAGACGAGCATGGGCCGGCGGCGACCCAGGCGCCAGGGTTGAACGTCGCGCTGCTGCAAAGTGAGGACGCGGAACTTGAGACGTCCGGCGAGTCGGCAGGCCCGGCGCCGCCACAAGATGTGACGCAGGATGACGCCACGCGCGCCAGCAAAAATGCAAACGAAAACACGCAGGCGGCCCCGGCTTCGAGCCACTCCACAGCGAGCAGGAGTGCGCGATCCGGCTCAAAATCGCAAAGTGCAAAGGTCAAGCGGCGGCGCGGCCCTCTCGAACAGCGCGAAGCTTGGCCGAACAGCATGTACTGGCCGTACTGAGCAGTTGCGGCGACAGGGCATGTTTAGCTGAAGTGTGAAGCACTTCAGCGTGAAAAACATGGCTCAAGACAAGGGCATGTTTAGCTGAAGTGTGAAGCACTTCAGCATGAAAAACGTGGCTCAAGACAGGTTCAGACTCAGATTGAGCCACCTCAGGCCGTTGTGGCCTGCTCCATCTCCGTATTTGAGAGCCTCAATCACGGCTTCGACAAAAGCACGGGCCGCGTTCCCAATTCAGCCGATCAGGCTTGAGAAATGCTCCAAGGCCGCGCGCGGCCCTGTACGGTGGCGGGGGCAGTCGGCCTCGATGCCGCCCATACCGCTGCGCTCAAGGTGATAGACGCAACCTTGTTGCGCCGCCCGATTACTGTGATGCGCGAGCAACATCCCCAACGCCTGTCACATGTCTGAACAAATCAGATTAAGGATTTGGTTGGAATCGATTAGCCTTGAACATGGTTCATGACACGAGCCATGAAATGAATTCCGCGTGACTGGCGTGTTGCTGAGTCAAGACCGTATTGGGGAAATACAACATGCTCGGGATTTCGCGGTGACGCCGCGGTGCGTCTATCGGTTGTGTTCGTTGTGGCAGCGGCCATCGCGCCCTGGCCGGCCCAGGCACAGGTTGCCTGTCAGAGCGGTGATAATGCGCAAGCTTGTGTGAACCCGGACGGGACGACGATCGGCTTTGTTAGAACGAACGCCAATGGTGCCGAGGTGACGAACTCGGGCACTGTCGGGACGGTGATTGAAACGGATGGCGCCAACTCGGGCGTGACGAACTCCGGCACTGTCGGGGCGTATATTTTGACGTTTGGCGCCAACTCGGGCGTGACCAACTCGGGCACTGTCGGGACGTATATTCGGACGTTTGGCGACAACTCGGGCGTGACCAACTCGGGCACTGTCGGGACGTATATTTGGACGTTTGGCGACAACTCGGGCGTGACCAACTCCGGATTCGTCGGTTCGGGCGCAGCAGGCGACGGCATATTCTTAACTGGCCTCAATCCCAACCTCACGCTGCTGCCGGGCTCTGTTATTCGTGGCCGGATCGATCTTTCGGGTTCAGGCACGCGGACGCTCAACATCGGCAACGGTCTCAGTGTTGCGCTGACGTTTGACACGCCGCCCGATGTCATCAACACGTTCGGCGCGCCTTACGTGCAATCGGGCAACCAGGTGGCCGTCGTCGATGCAACCGCGCTCAGCCAGCACGACGAGATGCTGGCCGACCTGACGAGCGGCATCTTCAACTCCGTCCATGCCCGCCTCGGTGGCATCGGCGGGCCGTCCGCGAACGGCTTTGGCGGCATGCAGCTCGGCATGAACGGCATGATGCAGTTGGGCGGCGGCACGATGATGCATCTGGGCAGCGCCGACATCGGCCCGTCATCGTCACGCGCGGCTGCACCCAGCCGGGGCGGCCTGTGGGCGCAGGCCTTCGGCGGACGGCGCAATGCGGATGCGGGGAATGGAACGGTTGGTTCGGGCACCACCTACGTCGGCGGCATCGCCGGCATCGATGGCCGGTTGCAGCCGGGCGTCATCATCGGCGCCTTCGGTGGCGCATCGCAGGCCGATCTGGAGGTCGATTTCAACTCCCAGAAGATGGATGCCGACAGCTACTTCGGCGGCGGCTATGTCAGCCTGCAGCGGCGCGGCATGTTCGCTCACCTGATGGTGACGGGCGGCCAGACGGACTACGACAGCACACGCCGCGTGGCGAATAATCTGGCGCCGACCGGCATCGAGATCGCACGAGCCTCGTTCGATGGCAGCTTCGTCTCGCCGGAGCTGACGATCGGCAGTCAATTCACGTTTGCCGGCCTGACGGTGGAGCCGAGCGCACGCGGACGTTATGCCTACCTGTCGCTCGATGGCTATACGGAAACGGGTGCGGCCGACGGCTTCTCTGTCGGTGACCGGGACGTGTCGCTGTGGCTCGGCCGCCTGCAACTGGCGTTCCCGGTCGAGGTCGACGGGGCACGGTTTGCGCCGCGCATCGGTGTCGAGGCGTGGACGTCGGACAGCGATCGCATCTCGGCGGAGCTGCTCGGGCAGGCGATCTCGTTCAGCCCGGGGGGCGATGACAATGCGGTGACCGGCTTCGTCGGCGCAACGGCGACGGTCAGCCTGGGGGCTGGGGCGGCCGCCTATCTCGACGGCGAAGTTCATTTCGGCGACGACGGCGTTGCCCGCTCCGAAGCCCACGGCGGCATCAAGATCAGCTTTTGAGCGCCTGCCGATCAGACCCCCGATAATCAACGCCCGGATGCACGCAGCATCCGGGCGTTTCTGTTTTTTGCTGCGCTGATGGGTGTAAGATTGAACATTGGCAGTTTCGATCCCGGCTTTCATGCGATGAGGTGCCTTTGCCATGACCGACACCGTCCTCGTTACCGGCGCCACCGGGTTCATTGCCAAGCACATCATCGCGGAGCTGCTGCGGCGTGGTTACAAGGTGCGCGGCACGGCGCGCGATCCAGTCAAGAGCGGCGAGGCTGTCAAGCGTGCCGTCTCGCGCGCGGGTGTTGATGCCGACGGCGTCGAGATTGTCGCTTTGGACCTGCTGCGCGACGAGGGATGGGACGCGGCTGCAAGCGGTTGCCGCTTTATGCTGCACGTCGCCTCGCCATTCCCGATCACGCAGCCCAGCGACCGCGACGAGCTCATACGCCCGGCGTGCGAGGGCGTGTTGCGCGCCCTAAAGGCTGCAACGAAGGCCGGCATCGAACGCGTCGTGCAGACGTCATCGACCGTTGCCGTCATGTATGCCGGCGATCGTCCCGCCGGCCACGTCTACACGGAAGACGATTGGACCGATCACAGCCGCACCGACATCACCCCCTATATCGCCTCCAAAACGCTCGCCGAACAGGCTGCATGGGACTATGTGCGCACAAATGAAGGCGCGCCGCAGCTTGCAGTCATCAATCCTGGCTTCGTGCAGGGGCCTGCGCTCGATCCCGACCTGTCAACGTCGCTCGAAGTGCTGCGCCTGATGGGGAATGGCGCCTATCCGGCGGCGCCACGCGTTGAATTCCCCGTAGTCGATGTCCGGGACGTGGCCGAGCTTCACGTCAAGGCGATGACGCATCGCGATGCCGCAGGTCATCGCTTTCTGGCCACGGAGGGGACCGCCAGCCTTTACGGCATCGGCAGGCAGATGGCCGCCACGCTGCCTGATCTCGCCCGCAAGGTTCCAAGGTTCGAGATGCCCGACATAATGGTCCGCGCCATTGCCATTGCCGACAAGCGCCTTCGCACAGTGTTACCCGAGCTGGGTACACTCCGCAGCTGCGACAGTACGAAAGCGCGCAAGATGCTCGGCCTGTCGTTCCGCCCGTCCGAGGAGGCAATCGCCGCGGCTGCCCAGAGCCTCCGCAACCTGAAGATCATCTGACACAGCGCTCGGCGGCCGCGCTCCGGCCGCGCTTGCAGCGTTTGCCAGTGGGCTTGGCCTTACCTACGATTCGCATCACGTGGAAAGCGATTCGGGAAACGGTGTCATGGCCAGCGGAGCGAATGAGCCGGTCGGTTGGTACATCTCGCATCGGAACGGCAACAGCATGGGGCCGCTGACCGACGCCGACATGCGTCATGCCATTGGGCGCGGGCGTATCAAGCCGGATGACCACGTCTGGCGCGACGGTATGAATGGATGGGCCGAAGCGCGCGAAATCCCGAACTTCGAAGACGTGCGCAGGTCGTTTCGGAAGGCGGCCGAGCGGGCCGGTCGCGGGACACAGCCGCATCGCGAGCCACGGCAGCCGCAGTCTGCACAGCCGCGCCTTCCATCGTATGCTCAATCGCGTTTGCGCGCGCAGAATGTACCGGCAACCAAGGGTGCCCGACCGCATCCGAAATCTGCCCGCAGCTCCGATAATGCCACTGCGCGAAGCGATGTTCAGGACTGGCTGGACAGGTTTGGCAAGGCAAAGGCGGGGTCGGACGCAACGGCTGATCTGGAAAAGAAGCTCGGCGAGGTCACGGCCAAGATCGGCAGGGTTCCGCCAGGCGCGATTGCCTTCCTCGTCCTCGGTCTGACTTTCACGCCGTTTCTGCCGATTTTCTGGTTCATCGCCTGGAGAATCTGGGCAAAAGCGAACAGATAGCGACGGTGCCGCCCGATTGTCGCAGTCTCAAATGATTGAGCCTCCTGCGAACGCGATCTATATGCACGACACTGTGGGAGCGCTCGCGATGACGGTGCGCCCTGATGGCAATGGCGCTGAAGAGAGGCAACACGACAACGGGCACTGGCGTCGCATGGTTATCGTATCGCCCGATTTTTACCGTTGGTCCAAAGCGTGTTTAGCTGAAGTGTGTGGCACTTCAGAGTGGAAAACATGGCTCACAACAAGGGCATGTTTGTCTTGAAGTGTGCAGCACGCGAAATGAGCATGGAGTTCGATTATGCCTCAAAAGCCTGGCAGCCACGCGAGCGTAAAGTCCCTTGGTCGACTGCTCGGCCTGGTTCTTCTGATCGCCGTTGCCGGTCACCTTCTGATGCCGGACGTCGAGGCCCAGCGGCGCGAGGTGCCAGGTTCGCGCCAGATGATTCAATACTCTTTCGCGCCCGTCGTCCGTAAGACCGCTCCCGCAGTGGTCAACGTCTATGTATCGAGCCGCGTCACCACGTTTACGTCACCGTTCGCCGGCGATCCATTCTTTGAGCGCTTCTTCGGTGAAAGCTTCGGTATGCCGCAGGAGCGGGTCCAGCGATCGCTGGGATCGGGCGTCATCGTCAGTCCGGACGGAGTGGTTGTCACGAATGCCCACGTCGTCAAAGCGCGTGGTGAGACCGAGATTCGTGTGGCCCTCGCCGACAAGCGGGAGTTCGATGCCAAGATACTGACCCGTGACGAGACGAATGACATTGCGGTCTTGAAGATCGATGCCAAGGGACAGCGCTTCGAATATCTGGAGTTCGAGGACTCCGACAACCTCGAGGTCGGCGATCTGGTGCTCGCCATCGGCAATCCGTTCGGTGTTGGCCAAACCGTCACCAGTGGTATCGTTTCGGCCTTGGCGCGCTCAGGTATCGGCAAGGGAAATGCGTCGGTATTCATTCAGACAGACGCCGCCATCAATCCCGGCAACTCCGGGGGCGCGCTTGTCGATGTCGAGGGCAAGCTTGTCGGCATAAACACCATGATCTATTCGCGCACGGGAGGCTCTGTCGGCATCGGCTTTGCAATTCCATCGAACCTCGTGCGTCTTTACGTCGACAGTGCGGTCACCGGTCGCCGTGTCGCGCCACCGTGGATCGGTGCGCGTCTGGAGGATGTGACGCGTGAACTGGCGGAAGGTCTTGGCCTTAACCGCGCCAGTGGTGCGCTTGTCGCGCGCATCGATTCCAACGGACCGGCGGCGAAGGCGGGCCTCGAGGCAGGCGATGTCATCACCCGCGTCGACGGCTTCGAAGTCGCCGATGCGCGCGCCGCACTCTATCGGCTCACAACGCGAGGCATTGGCAAATTGGCCGATTTGAGCGTCATCAGGCGCGGTCGCACGACGACTGTTAAGGTGCCCTTGGCCGAGCCACCGGCGCTGGGCCCCGACGACGTGCGCAACCTTTCCGGCAATCATCCCTTCGACGGCGCCCGCGTGACGAACCTGTTACCCGGGGTTGCTGATGAGCTGGGTATCGACGAGGCCGAGGGCGTGGCCGTCCTTTCCGTGCGCCCTGGTAGCATCGCGGCGCGTCTGCGCCTGCGCCCGCGCGACGTCATTGTCTCGGTACAGGAGAGGCGTATCACCTCGATCCGTGATCTGGAGCGTGCGCTGGACGCAAAACCGCGAGTCTGGGTGCTCGGCATCAAGAGGGAAGGCCGCCTGCTCAGCGTTCAGGTGCCGGGTTGATGCAACAGGCGGTGGCGAGGCGCCCATGGATTGGCTCAAGGCGGCATTCTTCTATTTCGCGACCGTATTTGCCGTCGGATTCGTGCTCGGTCCGTTGCGCGAAATGGTCGTGAAACCCTTGACCGGCGAGCTTGTCGCACTCCTTATAGAAGCGCCCCTCATCCTGCTCGCCATGGTCTATTTTGCGCCCCGTGCCATGCGGTGGGCCGCCCTTGGCCAAGGCTTGCCGCGCCGGGTTGCGATGGGTCTCATGGCGTTTGCATTCGTTGTGCTCGCAGAAGCGGTCGCCGCCCATGTCCTGCGAGGATGGTCGCTATCGCAATGGGTCGGCCACTTCGCAACCCGCGAAGGCTGGGTCGGTCTTGCGCTCTATGTCGTTTTCGCGGTTCTACCGCTATTCTCGCGCACCGCCGCAGTGAGTGAGAAACGATGAGCAACCTGTTCGAAGCAGCCGGCCTGGAGAAGGGGGCGCCGCGCCCGCTGGCCGACCGTCTGCGTCCCAGGTCGCTTGCCGAGGTCGTCGGCCAGGATCATATCGTCGGCCCCGATGGCACGCTGACGCGGATGCTGAAGAGTGGCCGCATTGCCTCCATGATTCTGTGGGGGCCACCTGGCTCCGGCAAGACGACCATCGCCCGACTGTTGGCCAGTGAAACGCAGCTCGAGTTCGAGCAGATCTCGGCGATCTTTTCCGGCGTGCAGGATCTGAGGAAGGTGTTCGACCGCGCCAAACTGCGGCGCGAGCAGGGCCGGGGCACGCTGCTCTTCGTCGACGAGATCCATCGTTTCAACCGCGCACAGCAGGACAGCTTCCTGCCGCACATGGAAGATGGCACCATCACACTTGTCGGCGCCACGACCGAGAACCCGTCCTTCGAGCTCAACGCCGCCATCCTGTCGCGCGCCGTCGTTCTCGTCTTCAATCGACTGGACGAGCGGGCGCTCGCCGCCCTCATCGCGCGCGCCGAGAAGGAGGAGGGGCGTTCGTTGCCCCTCGATACCGATGCGCGGGCCGCGCTCATGGGCATGGCCGACGGTGACGGCCGCACGATCATCAATCTCGCCGAGGAAATTTTCTTAGCCGTTCCGGACGGCTCAGGGCTGATCGATCGTGAAGAGCTCGTCAAACTCGTGCAGCGCCGCGCGCCGCTCTATGACAAGAGCCGCGATGGCCACTACAACCTGATCAGCGCGCTCCACAAGTCTGTGCGCGGATCCGATCCCGATGCCGCGCTCTATTGGCTCTGCCGCATGCTCGATGGCGGTGAGGATCGCCTCTTCATCGCGCGCCGGCTCGTGCGCATGGCGGTGGAGGACATCGGACTTGCCGATCCCAATGCGATCGTCCAGGCGCTGGCGGCCAAGGATACGTTCGATTTCCTGGGCTCTCCCGAAGGCGAGCTGGCGCTGGCGCAGGCGACGATCTACCTCGCCACCGCGCCCAAGTCGAACGGTGCCTACGTCGCCTACAAGGCGGCGATGCGCGCCGCCAGGGAGCACGGCAGCCTCGCACCGCCCAAGATCATCCTCAACGCGCCGACCAAGCTCATGGAATCGGAAGGTTACGGTGAGGGCTACGAGTACGACCATGACGCCCCGGAGGGCTTCTCCGGCCAGAACTACTTCCCCGACGAGATGAAGCGCCGCCCGCAGTTCTACGATCCGCCCGAGCGCGGCTTTGAGCGCGATTTGAAAAAGCGCCTTGCGTATTGGGAGAGTCTGCGCAAGAAGCGTGGCGGCTAGAACATGTTTCGCTGAAATGTGCAGCGGTTCAGCGTGAAAAACATGCTTGAAACAAGGTACTGGGTCACATTCATGTTTCCGTCAAACATGAACGCGATCTAAGGGTTCGCCGCTATTGCCCGAGACCGGATCGGCGCTCTGGCCGCGACTGTTCCCGCCGTCTTGCTGGCGCCAAATCGTGCGTTAAGATGCCGGGTGGCGGAAAGCACAAGCGTTTCCGGTCGTTGCGCTCGGGAGTTTTGAGAACATGGTCATGTTTCGAGATTTGTGGCGCGGCCATCCGATCAACGAGAGCGTGACGACTCCTTGCATTGCGCCGGCCGACATCGTCAATCTCGAAGGCAAGTCCATCAAGAAGGGCTATCCTGTATTCGCCAACCAGTGCGCGATCCGCATGGGCACCGCGCTGCGCCGTGCTGGGGTGACCGCGGCACAGATTCCGGGCTGCGCGTACTGTTCCGTCCATCCGCGCGAGCAGATGCATTTCATCAACGCCAACCAGCTTGCCAACGCGCTGGCCAAGGCAAGGCTGCCGGGCTTTGGGCCGCTGGAGAAGATCAGCGGCACCGAGGCCGCGCATTTCTATCCGAAGATTTATGGCCGCACCGGCGCCATCTACATCCAGGACTACTGGCGCCGCTCCACCGACACGGGCCGCGCGACCGGTGACCACATCGACGTCTGGAATGGCTACCGCTCGACATCGAAGTGGCTGATGGAGTGGTTCTCCTGGCTCGGCTACTATTCAAACTATGCCGAAGCCGGCGAGATCTGGTTCTGGGAAATCAAGTAGCCGTCAGGCCGTCAGCCGTGTTCGAGGATCCTCGCGCGGCCGAGTCCTAAAAGGGGAAGCCAATCCGTGCGCTATCTGATCTCCATCATCTCGGCCATTGCCGTGGCTCTCGCGATAACCGTCT
Source organism: Hyphomicrobiaceae bacterium (assembly GCA_036768475.1). Classification (GTDB taxonomy): domain Bacteria; phylum Pseudomonadota; class Alphaproteobacteria; order Rhizobiales; family Hyphomicrobiaceae; genus JAEUMD01. Next base: position 93,821 of record DAIPMW010000006.1, read on the forward strand.
ACGTCAGTTCCCCGATCGCAAGCTGGGTCGTCCGCCAGTTTGCCTTTGACAGTCCCGATGGCGTTGCTGACCTGCATGCCCTCGTCTTTATGGCCGTCAACATCGGCGGCCTCATCCTGGGGTGGATCATCGGCTGGGTGATCGGCGGGGCGTTCGAACGCAACAATCCCGTCGAGTAGTCCCCGCCTGGCGGCGTGTGCCCCTCGTCGATAAGACTTTCGCAGTCGCTGCGGAACCGTTATCTGTCTACCCGATCGGACCGCGACCCACGGGCGGATGCGAAGCCCTCTATCGAAGGGCGAGCCGCAATGACGGGATGACTTTCTGGATGCTCTATCTATGGGTGGCAGTGGGCAGCGCAATCGGCGGCATGGCGCGCTATTTCTGCTCCGGCGTTGCATTGATGATTCTGGGCCCCACATTTCCGTGGGGCACTCTTTTCGTCAACGTCGTCGGGTCGCTCGTGATCGGCTTGATCGCCGCGATGACCGGTCCCGATGGCCGGCTCATCGTCGCGGGCGAGGTGCGGCAGTTTCTCATGACAGGCGTAATGGGCGGCTTCACCACCTTTTCCTCCTTCAGCCTGCAGACGCTCAATCTCATGCATGAAGGCGAGTGGCTTTACGCTTTTGCCAACGTTACCGCTTCCGTTGCCCTGTGCCTGCTGGCGGTCTGGGTTGGCTACGTAGCCGGACAAAGCCTCAACGGATAGGAGTGCAGCCATGCAGATTCCAGAAGCTGCCGTCCTGTTGCGCATCTACGTCGGAGAGAGCGAGCGTTACGGCCACATCCCGCTCTATGAGGCGATCGTGTTGAAGGCGCGCGAGGTGCATCTGGCCGGCGCCACGGTTCTGCGGGGGCCGATGGGTTTTGGCCAGTCCAGTCGCTTGCATACCGCCAAGATACTTCGGCTTTCCGAGGATCTGCCGTACGTCATCGAGATCGTCGATGACGAAACCAAGATCATGCCCTTTCTGGAGCAGCTGAATGGCATGATCGGCAGTGGCTTGGTGACGATCGAGAAGGTACGCGTGCTGCGTTACGGTAAAGAGGAAAAATGAGCGCCGCGCCCGTCGAGACGATCAAGGTGAAACGCGATGAGGACGGCCTGCGCCTCGACCGTTGGTTCAAGATCCATTTCCCCGAGGTCGGTTACACGTATCTGCAGAAGCTGCTGCGGTCCGGCCAGGTGCGCGTCAACTCCAGACGTGTCGAGGCGAAGGAGCGTCTCGAGGCCGGACAGGAGGTCCGGGTTCCGGCCGTCGTGCGCCGGCCGCCGACAAACAAAGCCGTGGGCGATGGCGCGCCGACGGTGTCGAAAGCCGATCGAGAGCTGATCGAGGGCATGATCCTCTACGAGGACGACCACGTCCTGGTGCTCAACAAGCCCTTTGGTCTTGCCGTGCAGGGCGGCACCGGCACCAGGCGCCACATCGATGGCCTTCTTGCCGGCATGGCCGACCGCTTCGGCGACCGTCCGCGCCTCGTCCATCGCCTCGACCGCGACACCACCGGCGTACTGCTGGTCGCCAAGCATCGCGATGCGGCCGCCAAGCTCGGTCGCGTATTCCAGACCCGCTCGGCGGCCAAGACCTATTGGGCGCTCGTCAAGGGTGTGCCCAAACCCGCGCAGGGCAAGGTCGCCGCGGCCCTCGTCAAGGCGTCAGGTCCCGAGGGCGATCGCGTCCGCAAGGCTCAGCCCGGTGAGCAGGACAAGGCGATGCATGCCACCACCCATTACGCTTTGATCGACCGCGTCGCGCACAGGGCTGCCTGGGTGTCCTTGAAGCCGGTCACTGGCCGACAGCACCAGTTGCGCGCCCACATGGCGCTCATCGGCCACCCGATCGTCGGCGACAACAAGTATGGTTCTGCCGACGTGCTGGCCGACAGTGGCATCGACGCCAAGCTGCATCTGCATGCCCGCCGCCTCGTGCTGCCCCACCCCTTCGTGCCCGGCGCCAAGATCGACGTCACAGCACCGCTGCCCCCTCACATGCTGAAGTCGTGGGAGATGCTGGGTCTTGATGCCGACAAATACGACGGTTGATGGGCGAGCGCTTACAACCTCAATTCCATTCATTCAACCTATCCGGAGGTCTGCAGATGGCACTTGCAAAGCCGGTATCGCGTCGTCGGTTCTGCATGGGAGCCGGAGTTGGTGCAGCCGGCCTCATGCTTGCCGATAGCGCCGGCTTCGTTACCCCCGCAGATGCTGGCGCGCCGATGAAGGGCACACAGGTTCCGGGCTGGTATCGCTTCAAGCTCGGCACTTTCGAGATCACCATCCTGTCTGATGGTTCCTACGAATTGCCGACGACGCTGATGGCGACCAACCGTCCGCGCGAGGAGCTGAAGGTGCTGCTGGAATCAAACTTCCTGCCGACCGAAACGCGCACCTCCCACGTCAACATTCCGCTCATCAACACCGGCAGCGAGTTGATTCTGGTCGACGTCGGCGGCGGACCCAACTGGCAGCCGACGGCGGGCCGTCTTACCGACAACCTGAAGGCGGCGGGCTTTTCGCCCGAGGACGTCGATAAGGTGGTGCTGACACATGGTCATCCTGATCACATCTGGGGGCTCATCGACGAGTTTGAGGAGGCGCCGCGCTTCCCCAATGCGACCTATTATATCGCCGAGCGGGAGTGGGCATTCTGGACCACAGAAGAGGCAGGACAGCGTCTTGCCGATGCCTTCAAGGGCTTTGCCATCGGCGCCAAGAAGCATCTGCCTCCGCTTGCCGACAAGACCACGCGCCTCAAGCCAGGATCCGAGATCGCACCCGGTATCGTCACCGTTTCGACGCCGGGTCATACACCGGGGCACATGTCGCTTCTCGTGACATCGGGCGGTGAGACGCTGATCGTTTCGGCGGACTGCGTCACCCACCCCTTCGTATCATTCGAGCATCCGGGCTGGTGGCCCGCGACCGACCTCGAACAGCAACTCGCCGAAGCTTCGCGCCGCAAGCTGCTCGACATGGCCTCGGCGGAAAAGGCGATGATGCTCGTCTATCACATCTCCTTCCCGGGGCTCGGTCATGTCGCCCGTACCGGCGATGCCTACCGCTGGGTTCCAGCCACCTGGAAATGGCAGCTCTAATGCCGCTGCATGCGATGAGATCGGTGGCCTCCGCCCCCGTTTGCCTGTCTTCGTTATGCTGCGTTGCAAATCAGGCAGCATGACTTCTCGTGCGATTCCGGCATCGCTCCTGCTGCGCCGCAAAACCGTCCGCTTCGATGCCGGGGCAAGCAGAAAAAAGATCATGCACCGCGCCCGCATCGTCGTCGCAAGGTCACAAACGTGGTGCTATAAGCCCCGCTCATGAGACTGATCCTTTTTGATTGCGACGGCACGATCGTCGATAGCCAGCATGCGATTTCCGCCGCGATGGAGGCGGCCTTCAGCGCGCATGGCTTGGTTGCACCCGAGCGTTCGCGCATTATCGAGGTGGTGGGCCTGTCACTGGTATCAGCCGTGCGTGAGCTGATCCCTGACCGTGAGCCCGACCTCATCAATCGCATCGCCGAGACCTACAAGGTTGCGTTCGGTACGCTCCGGCGACAGGCCGCGCACGAGGAGCCGATGTTTCCGCTGGCGCGCGAGACGATCCACGCGCTGGCCGCGACACCGGGCGTGGTGCTTGGTTTGGCCACGGGCAAGTCGCGCCGCGGCGTTGACGCCATCATCGAACGTGAGAGCCTGCACGGTCTGTTCGAGACGATTCAGACGGCCGATGACAATCCGTCCAAGCCGCACCCGGCCATGGTGCTGGAGGCGATGGCACAGACCGGCGCAATCCCCGATCAGACCGTCGTCGTCGGTGATACGACATATGACATGTTGATGGCGCTGAATGCCCGGGCCAAACCGATTGGTGTCACGTGGGGCTATCATCCCCGCTCAGCGCTCGGTGCGACTGGTGCTTATGCGCTCATCGACTGCTATTCCGAACTGCCCGCGGCCATCGACCGTCTGCTTGCCGCTCCAGAGCCAGCGCAATGACGGACAAATCGTCCAGCGGCGGCAACGGTCCAGCCAAGGGGCCGAGCCGTGAAGCCTTCGTAGCGCCGCGTCCGCGCCGCTTCTACAAAACTGCCAGCCTCGACAGCACCGGTGGCGATTTCCGCGTGGGGCTCGATGGCCGGCCGGCGAAAACGCCGGGCAAACGTCCGCTCGTCCTGCCCACGCGCGGCCTTGCAGAAGCGCTCGTTGCCGAATGGGAGGCGCAGGGCAGTGAGATCAAGGCCGAGACGATGCCGTTGACCCGCCTGGCCAATACCGTCATCGACGGCATCATCGGCAACGAGGCCGCGGTCCGGGCCGACGTCCTCGCATTCAGCGGCAGTGACCTCATCTGTTATCGCGCCGAGTCGCCAGAAGGTTTGGTGGCGGCGCAGTCGCGCGATTGGGATCCAGTGCTCGCCTGGGCGCGCGACGTTCTCGGCGCCGGCTTTCTCACCGCCAAGGGCATCATCCATGTCGCCCAACCACGAGCGGCGATCGACAGTATTGCGCGAATACTTGACGGTCTTGACGCCTGGCGGCTCGCCTCGCTCCACCAGATGACCACGCTCACGGGCTCCGCGCTGATCGCGCTGGCACGGCTGAACGGTGCCATGACGGTTGACGAGGCCTGGCGCGCCGCCCACGTTGATGAGGACTGGCAGATCTCACAATGGGGCGAGGATGCCGAGGCTGCGGCGCGTCGTGAGCAGCGCTGGCGCGACATGCTGGCAGCGAGCCGGCTTCTCGATCTGCTCGAAGATCGTGTGCGTTAGAGCCTGATCGGCTGAGATGGAAGCACAACTGCTTCCGTCGAAGCCGTGAATTAGTCTCTCAAGCAAAGAGATAGAGCAGGCCGCAACGGCTAGACCTGATTCAATCAAAACCTGACCTGCTCCAGGTTCGATGGGCTTCGGTCCGTTAGGCTCAGATTGGTATTAACCAAACGTTAGCGTTGGCAGGCATAGGATCGATTCGCGTAGCTGCAACGAGGTCCGACATGCATGGCGCCATGCGTATCCCCGAATTGTCACAGCGCGACCGGTTCGTGCGACGCGCCGTTGCTCAGCAGGGCGCCTGGGCCGTTGACAGCGAGGAAGGACTGGCCCGCGTCGCCTCGTCTGGCCACCCCGGTTGTGACGTGACGCTGTTGTGGACTGCCGAGTCCGAAGCCCATCGCTGGGCCGACGTGCTTGCCACGAACCCTCACCTCAAGATGATCCCGCTCGATGATTTGCTGACAGACGTGCTGCCGAAGCTCGCCGAGGTGAAGGGGTTTGTCGGTCTCGATTGGTCCGCCGATCCCATCGAATGCGAGGTCGAGCCGAACGATCTGATTGCACGCTTGCGGCACGAAGGCGTGGAATCCTTCCTCCAGCGCATCCGACTGGAAAGCTCGGTCTGGATGCTCGAGGATGCCGATGGCCCCGCACTCCTTGTTGCGAGCTTTCATCCCAACCGCTTGATGCTGCCTTGCTGGGCGAGCCGCGCTGAGGCTGAAATGCGCCTTCAAGGTCCGTGGCGCGACATGCTCGCTGTCGAGATCCCGCTTCACAACTTCGTCCACGCGACGCTGCCGTGGCTTGTCGATCAGAACTGGCTCGTAGCGCCAGGCTACGCGCCCGGCGGCGATACCATAGAGCTGTCTCCGCTCGATCTCGTCCGCCGGATCGAGCCAGAGGTCTTCGCCAAATCGGCTTGAAGGTTGCCAGCGTTTGTCGCGATCGGCCCATTTGCATGGGGCAGAGCCGCACGGACCTCGGCGAGGGTGACGGCACGGAATCCCGTTATGAACGCTGGAATGGAAATCCTGACCTACGTCTTCCTCGGCACCGTCGGCTTTCTCTTTCTCATGATCGTCGTCAATGTGCTGGGCGGGCCCCGTCGCGGCAAGCCTCGGCGCTCTCGCGGTGGCTCTGGCTCCAACCCGGCTTCCAGAGGGGCAGCGGGGGCTTTGTCCCATCGCCGTCGCAAAAACGGCGACCGCCCCAGCGGCGGCGCTGGCGGAGCCAGCGATGGAGGGGAAGGCGGTGGCGACGGCGGCGATGGTGGGGGCGGTGACTGACCTGCGCCGCTCATAGTCACGTCCGCCCGCCACATCTCAGTCCAGCGAATTGAACATGCCCGTCCACCGTCCTCCGGCAGCAATTGCGCGCAATTGTCCACCTTTCGTTCCGTTTGCGCTGGCCTCGCCCCGTGCTATCTGACGCCAGCCTCAAAAAAATCCCACCACAAAACCGTCAGGTGACACTCCCATGAAGCATGTGATCGAGGAGCTCGAGAAGCGCCGTGAGAACGCCCGCCTCGGAGGCGGCCAGGTTCGTATCGACGCCCAGCACAAGCGCGGCAAGCTGACGGCCCGCGAGCGCATTGAGCTGCTCATGGACGACGGCTCCTTTGAGGAGTTCGACATGTTCGTCGAACATCGCTGCACCGACTTCGGTATGGAGAAGACCAAGGTGCCGGGCGACGGCGTCGTCACTGGCTGGGGCACGATCAACGGTCGCGTTGTCTACATCATTGCCAAGGATTTCACGGTGTTCGGCGGCTCCCTCTCGGAGACGCATGCCAGGAAGATGACCAAGATCCAGGACATGGCGCTGAAGAATCGCGCGCCCATTATCGGTCTGTTCGACGCCGGTGGCGCCCGCATCCAGGAAGGCGTCGATGCGCTTGGTGGCTATGGTGAGGTGTTCACGCGCAATGTGCTGGCCTCCGGCGTCATCCCTCAGATTTCCGTCATCATGGGACCGTGCGCGGGCGGCGACGTCTATTCGCCCGCAATGACTGACTTCATCTTCATGGTGAAGGACACGAGCTACATGTTCGTCACCGGTCCCGACGTCGTCAAAACCGTCACCAACGAGACCGTAACGGCAGAGGAGCTCGGCGGCGCCAAGGTCCATACCACCAAGTCCTCGATTGCCGACAAGGCTTACGAGAACGATGTCGAGGCGCTCTTGCAGGTGCGCCGCCTGATGGACTTTCTACCCGCCAACAACCTCGACGGCGTGCCGGTTTTGCCGACCCGCGATTCATCCGACCGCTGCGAGACGTCACTCAATACGCTGATCCCCGACAACCCGAACAAGCCCTACGACATCAAGGAGCTGATCCTGAAGATGGTCGACGAGGGTGACTTCTTCGAGATTCAGGAATCCTACGCCAAGAACATCGTCGTCGGCTTCGCTCGCATGGAGGGCCACACCGTCGGCATCGTCGCCAACCAGCCGATGGTGCTGGCCGGCGTGCTCGACAGCGATGCCTCGCGAAAAGCTGCGCGTTTCGTGCGCTTCTGCGACTGCTTCGAGATCCCCATCGTCACGCTCGTCGATGTGCCGGGCTTCCTGCCGGGAACCGCACAGGAGTATGGCGGCCTCATCAAGCACGGCGCCAAGCTGCTCTTCGCCTTCGCCGAGGCGACAGTACCCAAAGTCACCGTCATCACCCGCAAGGCCTATGGCGGCGCTTACGACGTGATGTCGTCCAAGCACATCCGTGGTGACGTGAACTATGCCTGGCCCACTGCCGAGATCGCGGTGATGGGTGCCAAGGGTGCAGCGGAGATCATCTACCGATCCGAGTTGAGCAATCCCGAAAAGATCAAGGCCCGTTCCGACGAGTATCAGCGGCGCTTCGCCAATCCCTTCGTTGCCGCCGAGCGCGGTTACATCGACGAGGTGATCCAGCCGCATGACACCCGCAAGCGCGTCTGCCGGGCGCTCAACATGCTGCGCAACAAGACCGTTGAGAACCCCTGGAAGAAGCACGACAACATTCCGCTGTAGTCTGCATCGTCAAGGGTGCCTTTCGACGAGGCATTATCGGAGATCGATGGTTTGCTGGAGAAGATAACTCCCGGCCAGACGGGCACGTCCATGCTGCTCGTCGGCCCCGAGCACACGGCGGTAAAGGTTGGCTCTGGCGTAATACCCGTCCTGGCGACCCCGGTCATGATCAACGTCATAGAGGCGGCGGCGCTGGCATGCGCAGAGCATCTTCTGCCGCAGGGGCATCAGAGTCTCGGCATCAGATTGGACGTGAGCCACATCGCGGCAACGCCGGTCGGTATGAAAGTCAACGCCGAGGCGGTGGTGACCAAAGTCGAGGGCCGTACGATCTTCTTCAATGTCACGTGCCGCGATGAGAAGGAATTGATCGGGGAAGGCACGCATCAGCGCGTTGTCGTCAACGTCGAGCGCTTCGAACAGCGCGTCAAGCGCAAAACCGAGAGCGCTCTTGTCAATCGACGATCAGAACAAAGCCCTTGAGGTGCGCGGTAAGCTCGGTCGCCCGAGTGATCGGCATGCCATTTACCTGCTCGTCGAACAACGGATGGGACGTCTCCGACACCTGCACAAGCGGCCGGCTGTCATCGTCGTCGGGCAACAGGACCCTGCAACGAATGCCAAGCGTGGTTGGCCTGCTGGCCGCAAGCGCATTGGCGAGCCGGCCTTCGATCGAATGCCAGCCCGGTGAGACGCCGAGGTTGAACCAGACCGAATAGCGGCTGAAATCCTCAGCGTTGATCTCCACCCACGGGCCGTACTCGAACCCTTCCTCGTATCCGTTGACGGCGACAGGAAGCACGCAGCGGATGAAATAGTGCTCATCGTCCAGGATGCACAGATCGGACGAGACGACCGCGCGGCGCTCTTTTTCCTCGGCTGAAAGCAGGAAGATCGCATCGGGCAGGTTGTAAGCAAGTGCCGGGAACCCGTGGTGGATATCCGAGCATGACGGGCAACGATACCGCATGCGCGGAAACTGCCGTGACGTGATTTCAAGCGACTGGAACATGGCTGCGACTCATCAACGAAACAATAGAGCAGGTCAGACTTTGATTGAATGACGTCTGGCCGTTTCGGCCTGCTCTATCAATTTGTTTGAAAGCCTCAATCACGGCCTCGATGAAAGCAGTCGTACTTTCATCTCAGCCGATCAGGCTCTAGCCGCCAGCTTAGCCGCCGAGCCCTTTCGGTCTGGTTGCCCGCGTTGGTTAAGCTTCGGTTGAAATGGTCTGCGGCGCAGATATCGCGTTGAATTTTTGGGTCCGGGGTCGAAACGGCCAAAGCCGTGGACGTTCGCGTGTGCTTGGGCCCGACCGCTGCGTCATGCATGCGAAGTGCATTTCCGACGCGCCATTTTGCGCAGAATTCCTGCAGCGGTGTCTGCCGCGAGACCGTAATCCAGGGGAATTTGCTGCGACCGCAGCAGGGCGCCATGTGGGTGCACACACAACTCTCGATTCCGAAATCTGCTGCCCCATTTCCGCCGCGAGGCTGAACGTCCGATTAAAACGACGTTCAGTTCAGGTTCAAAGCGGGCGATGCATCTTGGCCGTCATCGAACACCTGTTTCAGTCCGGCGGACACCATCCGCCACGATCAACTGGAGATGATAACAATGACAGCCAAGACCCTTATCGTAGCCGCAGCAATTATCGCCGCCACCACCGCGACCGCGTCCGCGCATTCCCTGCGTCCGGTCGACCGGGCACTCGATAACCAGTCGCATCGCATCGAGCAGGGGCGTCAGAGTGGCCAGATCACTTGGCGTGAGGGCCGCAAGCTGCGCGCCGAGCAGCGCCAGATCACGCGCCTTCGTTCCCGGTATCTCGAGGACGGGAAACTGACTGCCCGCGAGTTCCGCGATTTGCGCCACCGTCAGAAGTCGGCCAGCTGGCATATCGTCAACGAGAAGCACGACAGCTGGCGCCGGCTGAGATTCCTGCCGCGCGTTGGGCGTTGATCCCCACCGCCTGGACCTGCGCGAGGAGACGGGCCGCTCCCTTGGGGCGGCCCGTTCCGTTTCAACGTGTCTCATGCAAGTGCCTCTGCGTGAAGCCGCCGAACCGGGTAAGGCCACCTGCGATTGAGAGAGCGTGCGCGCGCAGGCTGCCATGGCGCGTTTCATTGCTGCAGACCGGCAGCGTTAGCTGATTGGTAAGGTTAACATATTATGTTGCGGCGATTATTCGGCACACGCGAGCGCAGCCATGACCGCCTTCAAGGACTTTTCGATCGACGTGATGATCAAGCGCGGCAGTATCACCGACGCTGATGTCATGAAGCTCCGTAGCCTCACCTACGCTGATGGCTGCATCTCGCCGGAGGAAGCCGACGTTCTGTTCCAATTGAACGATGCAGGCTTGACCTTCACGTGGGCGTGGAATGACTACTTCATCGAGGTGATCACAGACTTTCTCGTCAACCAGGCCGAGCCGACGGGCTACGTCACCGCCGAAAACGCACGCTGGCTCATTGATCGTGTCGGCCGGGATGGCCGCGTCGATACGCGCACCGAGCTGGAGCTCGTCATCAATGTGATTGATCGCGCACGCTGGTCGCCCGAAAGCCTTGTCCGTTTTGCGCTTGCGCAGGTTCGCGATGCCGTCCTCACCGGCAAGGGCGTTCTGCGCAACGGCACAAGGCTTGAGCCAGGCGTCATCGGCGAGGCCGAAGTCGAGCTGTTGCGGCGCATCCTCTATGCGTTCGGCGGCGACGGAAACGTCGGGGTGACGCGCGCTGAGGCCGAGGTGCTCTTCGAGATCAACGACGCGCTCGTTGATGACGCGCCCAATCCCGCGTGGACCGACCTGTTCGTCAAGGCGATCGCCAATTCCGTCATGTCCGTGTCGTCTTATGCCGTGCCCTCGCGCGAGGAAGCCCTGCGCCGCGATGCATGGCTTGATTATCACACCGACCTCTCACCGGTCGGCCTCGTCAAGAAATTCACCTCGGGTGGCGCATCGCCCCTGGCAGGCTACCGTCGCCTGACACGCGAGGAGAGTGCCCTCGACCGGCTCGAGCGCCAGCGCATCGAGATGATCGTCAACGAGCAGGTCACCGAAGGCGAATCGACGTGGCTGATCGAGCGTATTGGGCGCGATGGCAAGGTGAATGAGAACGAGGCGGCGCTGCTCGCCTTTCTGCGCGCCGAAAGCCCCGATATTCACCCCGCTCTCAAGGATCTGATCGCGCGGTACGCCCCCGCCGCCTGACCGCCCACACCGGTCAGATGCGCAACGCGCAGCACCACCCGATCAGGTTGTCGCTGGCAGGCTGAGCGAGCCGCAGTATTGCACTATCGCCTGGCTTCGTTCGACGGCAAGGCTTTTACTGATAAGCCATTCAGTCTCGGACCTGGCTGCGGCCGCATCACGATGCCGCAATATCGCTCCATTGATTGCGATAGCTCCGGCTCTTGACCCGGCTGATATGCCGGTCCACTCATCCATCCATCGCAGTGCCGTTGTTCGAGGCGTCGGTCTCGGTTGATGGACGGGGTCGAGGTCGTATCGAATCGGGGGCACGGACGTGTGGTTTCCTCATTCCAGATTGCAGTTGCGCGAGATTCTCCTCATCGGCGGTCCCGCAGCCTTGCTGGTCGTTGCCGCCTTCTGGCTCGCCTACCAGTTCGTCGAGCCCGCGCCGCCCAGCCGGATTGTCATTACCACCGGCTCGGAAACGGGTGCCTATTATGCCTTCGCGAACCGCTATCGCGCGGAACTGGCTAAGAGCGGCATCACACTGAACGTGATCCCCTCGAAGGGCTCGGTCGAAAATCTCGCTCGCCTCAGCAACGACGATGAGCGTGTCGATCTCGCGCTCATGCAGGGTGGCATCGCCGATCAGCGATCCGCGCCGAATGTGATGTCCTATGGACGCATCTTCCTGGAGCCGGTCTGGATATTTCACCGGCTGGACGCTTCAATCAATCAGTTGTCCGCTCTCAAAGGCAGGCGCATCGCGATCGGTCCGCAGGGTAGCGGCACGCGCAAGCTCGCCGCAGATCTGTTGCGCGTCACCGGCGTCGATGGGACCAATTCGACACTGCTTGCGCTGGGCGGCGACGCGGCGGCCGGGGCGCTCAGAAAGGGTGAGGCGGATGCGGCGTTCTTCACTCTGGCGCCGGAGAGCCCGCTACTCAGCGAATTGATGCTCGATAGCAGCTTGAAGCTCATGAATCTGAGCCACGCGGAAGCGTATACGCGTCGCTTTCCTTATCTCTCCCATGTCGTTCTGCCCGAGGGCGCAATTGATCTGGCGCGAAACCTGCCGTCTTCGGACATCAACATGGTGGCCGCCCAGGCTGCGCTTGTGGCGCGCAAGGATCTGCATCCCGCTCTTGCCTGGCCGCTGGTCGATGCTTTGAAGGCGACCCATTCGGCCGGCGGCATGTTCCAGCGCGTCGGGCAGTTCCCACAGGGTTTCGATCCCGAATACCCGATGTCCGAGGATGCCGAGCGCATGTACGCCTCGGGCACACCGTTCTTTCAGCGCCTTCTTCCGTTCTGGCTGGCCAGCCTCATCGAGCGTATGATCGTTATGGTCGTGCCGGTGGCCACGATCCTGCTCCCGTTGCTCAAGCTCGGGCCGATGATTTACGAATGGCGCATCCGCTCCCGGCTTTTCTACTGGTATGCCCAACTCAAGGCCCTGGAAAAGCGCCTTGGGGAGGGCGTGACGGCTGCGGCCGGCGGCGCCGCCTTGACCGCGGAGATCGACCGCATCGACGAGGCAGTCAGCACCATTCCGGTACCGTTGCACTATTCGGATCGGCTTTACGAGCTTCGCGCGGCCATTGATCTGGTGCGCCAGCGCGTCATTGCCCGGACCTGAACCCTCCGCATCCGCCCCAACCGCCATCGTCGCGCCTGAACTAAGCCATTTGTCGCTACAGGAGCCGGTTTACGGGCGTCGAAAGGCCGTCTAGAACACGGCTGGCTGGCAGGACCCGCCAGGACTCCATTGCGAGGGACACCCACAGGACATGTTCAACAAGATCCTGATTGCGAACCGCGGCGAGATTGCTTGTCGCGTCATCAAGACCGCTCGCCGGATGGGCATCAAGACGGTGGCCGTTTATTCGGACGCCGATCGTGACGCGCTGCATGTCGAGATGGCAGACGAAGCCGTCCACATCGGCCCGCCCACGGCCGCAGAGTCCTATCTCTTGATCGACAAGATCGTCGCCGCTTGCAAAGCGACCGGTGCTGAGGCGGTGCACCCCGGTTACGGCTTCCTGTCCGAGCGCCAGGCATTCCCAATCGCGCTCGCCAAAGAGGGCATCGTATTCATCGGTCCCAACCCCAAGGCGATTGCCGCCATGGGCGACAAGATCGAGAGTAAGAAGGCGGCGGCTTCAGCCAAGGTCTCCACTGTGCCGGGCTATCTGGGAGAAATCGCAGATCCCAAGCAGGCCGTGAAGATCGCCGCCGAGATCGGCTATCCCGTGATGATCAAGGCATCGGCCGGCGGCGGCGGCAAGGGTATGCGCATCGCCTACGATGCGAAGGAGTGCGAGGAAGGCTTCCAGCTCGCGCGCTCCGAGGCCAAATCGTCGTTCGGAGACGATCGCGTCTTTATCGAGAAGTTCATTGAGAACCCCCGCCATATCGAAATCCAGGTGCTGGGCGACAAGCACGGCAACATCATCTATCTCGGCGAGCGCGAGTGCTCCATCCAGCGCCGTAACCAGAAGGTCATCGAGGAGGCGCCCTCGCCGCTGCTCGATGCGGCGACCCGCAAGGCAATGGGCGAGCAGTCCGTGGCGCTCGCCAGGGCTGTCGGCTACGATAGCGCCGGCACCGTCGAGTTCGTCGCCGGCCAGGACAAGAGCTTCTACTTCCTCGAGATGAACACCCGTCTGCAGGTGGAGCATCCCGTCACCGAGCTCATCACCGGAATCGATCTCGTGGAGCAGATGATCCGCGTCGCCGCAGGTGAGAAGCTGTCGATCGCGCAGAAGGATGTGAAGCTCAACGGCTGGGCGGTCGAGAGCCGCATCTACGCGGAGGATCCCTACCGCGGCTTCCTGCCCTCCATTGGCCGTCTCGTGCGCTATCGTCCGCCTCACGAGGGCTCGACCTCCGACGGCCTCACCGTGCGCAACGATACCGGTGTGTTCGAGGGCGGCGAGATCTCCATGTTCTACGACCCTATGATCGCCAAGCTCGTGACCCACGCGCCGACGCGAGAGCAGGCAATCGATGTCCAGGCGACCGCTCTCGACGCCTTCTATATCGACGGCATCCAGCACAACGTTCCCTTCCTGACAGCGCTGATGCAGCATCCGCGCTGGCGCCAGGGCGAGCTGTCGACGGGCTTCATCAAGGAGGAGTTTCCCGATGGCTTCAAGCCGCGCGAGCCGAAGGGCGAGGAGCTGAAGGTCCTTGCTGCAGTCGCCGCTGCGATCGATCACCAGAACAACGTTCGCCGCCGCGAGATCACGCACCAGATGGATGGCCGCCCGGTTCGGTTCTCCAACCGCCGCGTGGTTGTCCTGGACAAGACGGTTCAGCACGTTCTCGTGGAAGGCGGCCTCGATACGCCCATCAAGGTGACGATGCTCGACGAGGCTGGCAATACCGCCGATACGCTTGAGCTTGCCTCGCGCTGGTGGCCGGGCGAGGTCGTCTGGGCCGGTGTCGTGCGCGATCAGGACGTGTGCGTACAGGTGCGCCCGATCCTGAACGGATATGACCTGTCCTTCCGCGGCATCCATGTTCCAGCGCGCGTTTACACGATGCGCGAGGCAGAACTCGCGGCACTGATGCCCGAGAAGGTTGCCGCGGACATGTCGAAGTATCTCCTTTGCCCGATGCCGGGGCTGGTCAAGGCGATCAACGTGGAGAACGGCGCCGAAGTGAAGGCCGGCGATCCGTTGGCTGTCGTTGAGGCGATGAAGATGGAAAACATCCTGCGTGCCGAGCGCGACGGCAAGGTGAAGAAGGTTGCCGCCAAGGTGGGTGACAGTCTCGCGGTCGACGCGGTCATTATCGAGTTCGAATAGCGGGCGCCGCCTGACCGAGAGGTCATGGACGGTTGCCCAGCAGTCCCTCCGCCTAGTTCTTTCGTGGCCAGGAAGAGCGCCGGCCATTGCGCCCGCATCCGCTTAGAGCAGGTCAGGCTTTGATTGAACCACCTCAGGCCGTTGTGGCCTGCTCTATCTCTTTGTTTGAGAACCTCAATCACGGCTTCGACGGAAGCCGTCGTGTTTCCATCTCAGCCGATCAGGCTCTAGGCGAACTTGGCTGAATGCTTGCGCAGACTGGCAAGGATCGGCTCGAATGCCTCGTCGTCGCGCGCTTCCGGATAGACCATGTAGACCGGATAGACGAACTTGCGGGTGCGGGCCGGCTGCCTGAGCCGACCCCGCGCGATGAGCCGTGAGACGAGCCGCTCAGGGAAATAACCGGTGGCGCCGTTCTCAAGCAGGTATTCGAGCCCCATCGAGCCGATATCGAGGTTGAGCCCAGGGTTCATGAGCCGCGGGTAGGCTGCGGCATGGTCCTGTCGGAAGTCGGGCCCCCAATCGATGAACACATAATCTGTGGCGCTGCGCCGCGTCGGTCCGCGCTGGCTCGTCACCATCACGAACTCCTCGTCGAACAGGTGCTCAATCGTCAATCCGGGGGGCTGTATGGGGCGATACATCACCGCAATGTCGAGCGTTCCTTCGATCAGGCGCTGCGTGAGAACCTGCGACAAACCAGCACTCGCAGAGACGGCGATGTCGGCAATGTTTCCTCTCAGCCATGAAATCCACTTCAACAGGAAGCCATCCCAAAGGCTGATCGGCGCACCGACCGAGAGGTGATCGCGATGCTGATCCGAAAGGCTTACCTCGAGCTGTGCATGCTGCCAAACACGCACCAGTGCCAATGCGTGCTTCTGGAACTGTTGCCCCGCTCCCGTCAGCTCCGCGCCTGTTTTTGATCGTTCAAACAAGGGCCTGCCGAGCAGCTCCTCGAGTCCTTTTATGCGCGCGGAGACCGTCGATTGCGTCACGTTCATCTTTCGCGCAGCTTCGATGAAGCTGCCCGTCTCGGCGACCATGAGAAACGTTCGTGCGAGTGCGATGTCCATGTCGTGTGCCACAGCATGCGTGCTTCATCAGTGCATGCTTCAACACATCTATCGAAACCTTCGATAGGACGCAGCAGAAAAATCTGTTTGCCGCAATGCGCTTTTGTCATCACAGTTATCATGACTCGACGTGTGTCGAGTGCATCGCCCGTGGATGTCGAATGACTGAAGTCACGACGATGAGGGCATCACAAGCAAGGGAATGTTTCTATGAAAGCCAAGACTGCAAAGAAGGCGGCGAAGAAGAAGCCCGGCAAGAAGGTCGCCGCCAAGCGCAAGGTTGCCGCGAAGAAGAAGCCGGTTGCCCGCAAGGCTGCCACCGCCAAGAAGAAGGCGGCCAAGAAGGTTGTGAAGAAGCCGGCGAAGAAAGTCGTCAAGAAGGCCGCCAAGAAGGCCGCCAAGAAGAAGGCCGCCAAGAAGCGTTGAACGAGCCCCGCTGTGTCCTGGAAGTAGCGCGCCCGTTGGTCCCATGAGATTGTTCGCGGTCGCATTGTTTGCCCCCCTCTTGCTTGCCACCGATGGTTCCGCGGCCTCCGTGACGAACCGCGATGCCAAGGAGCACAAGCTCACGGTGGTCTCCGGCAAGGATGGTGACAGCCGCGTTCTCAAGCGCGACGAGGTGTGGAACGACTTCTGCACCGAAGGGTGCGTCGTCCGCCTCGACGATGCTGAGAACGCAACCTACGAGCTCGAGGGCTCGGACGTGGTCTCCATCGAGGATGGCTTCATCTACTATGATCGGGACGACACGGCTCCTTCGCCGCGGCCCGGCGAAGCGCCTTCACCGCCGGGAAAGTGACCGCTAATGGTCATCGAAGGACCTGGCAGCATTGCCGTACGAGACAGCCCGGTTCATGACGGACCGGGCTGTCTCATGTCCGAAACAGCCCGATAGTGTAGCGTTTTGCGTGTGATGGCGTCTTCATGCGCTCGCCAGCGGATCGCCGACCGGCACGAGCGGCCCCAGAACCTTTTCGAATGAGCGCCTCAGCGCCATGTCGACCTCCGGCATGCTCACGAGCTGCCCGAGGTCCTCGAAGCTCGTCACGCCATGCTCCGCGATCCCGCACGGAACGATGCCGCTGAAATGCTCCAGGTCGGGATCGACGTTGATGCTCAGCCCGTGGAAGCTGACCCAGCGGCGCAGCCGGATCCCGATCGCCGAGATCTTGTCCTCGACGCCTTCGCCCTTAGTCGGCCGGCCCACCCATACGCCGACGCGACCATCGCGGATCTCACCCTTGATATTGAATGCGGCCAACGTGTCGATCACGGTCCGCTCCAGCGCGCACACGAAAGCGCGCACGTCTCCGAAACGCCGGCGCACGTCCACCATCACGTAGACCACCCTTTGGCCAGGCCCATGATACGTGTATTGCCCGCCGCGCCCGGCAACGTGGACCGGGAAGCGGTTCGGTGCCAGTAGATCCTCGGGCCTCGCACTCGTTCCGGCTGTATAGAGCGGCGGGTGCTCGATGAGCCAGATCAGCTCGTCCGCCACCCCATTGGCAATTGCCTCGGCGCGCGTCGTCATGAAGGACAACGCCGTCTGGTAATCGACGAGGCCATCGCTGATGGCCCATCCGATCGGAGCCTGCGGTTGCGGATCTGTCTTCGTTGATGTGATGGGATCACTCATTTGGCCGCTCGAACGCTTTGAACCTGATCGCCACAAATGGAAGCGTCAGGCTTCCAGCCCAAGGGTAGGGGGATTCTCAAACAGGGACTTGGCGTTGGCCAATGTAGCCAGGATGTTTCGACCGCGCCAAACCTGCCTTTGAAGTCACCTGTGTTGGAACGCGCTCCACGCGCTGCTCGATGCAAGGCCAGCCCACCCTTTGGATGGCAGCATCGTATCATTTGCAGGTCACGACGGGACAAGATCGGACGCTCTACTTCGCACGTGTAGTTCTGAGGCCATATCGGTTTTTTCGATGGATGGCGAGATCAGCGGGCACAGTAGCTCATGTCCATTCCGGCATCGCTCCGAAGGTGCGCTTGCGCTGGCTGGCGAGGCGTCCATGACCAGCGATCATGCGATGCCGGATTGGGCGGTTTTGACCCTTGCCATCCGCGCGCGGCTCTGTTACCTGAGCGGCCTTGCCCGGTCTTCACTCAGGGGACCGGTTCGCCGACAGGGCTGGTTCCAGCACAGCGGCGCACACGAAAGCGGTCGTGGCGGAATTGGTAGACGCACTACCTTGAGGTGGTAGCGGGGCGACCCGTGGAGGTTCGAGTCCTCTCGACCGCACCAGTTTGATTTTGCTTGCTTTTTTCTTTCTATCAAAAGGTTGATCCGAGCCTTTGAGCCCCAATTGGGGCTTAACATTGTTCAATTCCAGTCATTCCGGCTGTTGCTGCAACATCCGGTAACAGGAAAAAACATCATTGGCCGATGACGTGGCGCTCATCACAAGCTCCACTGCGAAATCCCGCCAGCAGATGCTTCGCCGGTATCGGTCGTCTGATGCCACCCAGGTAAACAATGCCTTGGACCCGGCATTCGATGAATGTATCGCCTAACCCCTCGGCCTTGGATTCCCATATCGGATCGGATTTGCGCCAGCCTGGCAGCAGGGGGCAAAGTTCGTCAGCCGGCTAGGCTGAGCTTCCGCTACGCGCGACCGCTTGATCGAGCCATTCCATGAAAAGATGGGTATGCTTGCCCTCGGTCCGTGGTGGGCGATGGATAAGGTAAGGCTCACCCTTCACGAAGTGGCGAGGCAACGGCGCAACCAATTCCTTCTTTAAAAAGCTGAGCCCGAATAAATTCTCCGGCGCAATTATTGAACCAATTCCATCCTGCACAGCGCGCATGGCGACAAACAGGTGATCAAATCTATGACCGCCCTCGAGGATCTGGTGACCGATATTGGCAAGATTGAACCAGGACTCCCAATCTCCCGGCCTGGTGGAAGCCGCAATCAAGCGATGCTTCAGTACGTCTGATGGCTTTTTGACGGGCCGCTTCTGGAGAACCGCCGGCGACGAAATTACCGTCAATCTTTCGTCAAACAGCAGTTTGGTGCTCCACAGCCGGGACCGCTGCGATGACGCTCGACCTCGTGTGATTATAAAATCTGCCGATGCGAAGTTTGGTGATTGACCGGTCAGGCGTGTTGAAAGCCACACAGCAATGTTGGGATGCTCCTTTTCGAATTCCACAAGCCTCGGAAGCAGCCAGTACATCGCAAAAGTGGCTGGCGCTTCGACCGACACCACGGATTTTCTTCTCTGGCGGTGCACATATTCGCAGGCACCACGGATATTGCTGATCGATTCATCAAGTTTATCAGCAAGAATTTGGCCGTAAGGCGTAAGGACCAGGCGGCGTCCTTCGCGAAGAAATAGCTTCTGCCCAAGCCAGCTCTCAAGAGATGATATCTGTTTGCTAATAGCTCCATGCGTGACGCCCAATTCCTTGGCGGCAAGCTGTAGTCCGCCATTACGTGCCGCGGCATCGAACGAGCGCAATGCCACAAGAGGCAATTCTCGAGCTTTCATGGGGCATCCTTATGAATATCGATTGTCGTCATGGTGCGCGTCTTTGCGCCTTGGCTGATTGTCCACGTTAGTGTGCAAGATGCCAAAAAGATTCCGGCTACCGGCTCGCAGCGGCGGCTCGCGGCGATTGTTTGGGCAAACGCGGCATGGCCTCGCTGCTGCCTGAACCTTGGCGGCCGTCTCCTTGGCCACTGCACGCCGATTGTTGCGTGCGATGCTGGTGCATTGTGCCAATGCAAGTGTCCGGCTTTTGTGTAGCTCCAGACAGGCTTCAAACGGCTCTGCGTGCAGCCCGGCACTGTGGCAGGCAGCAATTTCGATCCCCCATTTCGAGAGCAATTCCTGCAGCGGTGGAGAGGTCCTGCGCCGTTGTTTCCGAGCGGTGTAGGGTGTGTTTGGGGTGCCTTGCCACGCCCTGCAGCGCGCGCGCTCATTCTCTCCAGTAATGCGTCTCAACAATGCGTCTCAACGCCATAAGAGCCAATCTGTGAGCAAAGCTCACTATTAAGTGGAATATATTCAATTGAAACTCACGATACAATACAGGATCGTGGGTTCATGGAACTTCGATACACAGCAGAAGCGGTCATTTGCGACCTTGATGGAACGCTCGTAGATAGCGCTGCCGATCTTTGCGCCGCGCTCAATGAAATCCTGGCTGACCTCAAGCTGCACACCATTAAGCTCGATGAAGTTCGAGCTATGATTGGCGATGGCGTGCTCAAGCTGATCGAGCGTGGACTTGCTGGAGCAGGCGGGGACGCTGGTCAAGCCTCCTCGCTGGTTGCAAAGTTCCTCGCGATCTACGAGGCGGACCCAACACGCCATACTCATTGCTTTCCCGGCGTCGTTGATACGCTTGCGGCCTTGAAGAGCCAGGGGTGCCGTCTTGGCGTTGTCACAAACAAGCCCATCGTTGCTACGGAAAAAATTCTCGACAGCCTTGAGCTCAAGAAGTTCTTCGAGATTGTCGTTGGCGGCGATAGCCTCCCGCAACGTAAACCTCATCCCGGTCCGCTTCTGGAAGCGGCACGTCGGCTAAAGCTGCAGCCCAGCGATGTGGTAATGGTTGGCGACAACATTCACGATGTTGAAGCAGCGCGTGGCGCTGGCATGCGCTCGATTGCCGTCACATACGGCTATCATCACCAGCCCCCTAAAACATTCGGCGCGGACAATTTGATCGATCAGTTTGAGGAACTCCTCCCTCTGATCGAGATCGTGAGCGCACGCAACCGCATGCCTATCGCGACAATCCCGCTGTCCAGAAATTCCATACATTCGGTAAAATGAGAGGCTTGAATCGTGACTACATCCGCCATGCCCAGGGTGACTGATGGCATAAAGCCAGTCGAAGCTAACGGTCGAACCTATGCGATGCCAAAGAATCCGACGGTCGTGATCGTCGTCGACGGTTTTGATCCGGAATATCTTGATCACGGCATCGCCAACGGTTCGCTGCCGACGATGGCCAGCTTCAAGAAATCTGGATTTGTTGGCCTTGCAAATTGCTCGATGCCCAGTACGACCAACACCAACAATACGTCGATCGTGACAGGCGTGCCGCCTGCGGTACACGGAATCAACGGGAACTATTATCTCGACCCCGATACCGGCGAGGAGATTATGATTACGGATGCTGCGCGCTTACGTTGCGGCACCATTCTCAGCGCTCTTAGTCAAGCTGGTGCCAGGGCCGCGGTTGTGACCGCCAAGGACAAACTGCTCAAGGTCCTGGCCTACAAGATGTCGGGAATAAACTTCTCGGCACAGCACGCCGACAGGGTGACACTCGCTGAAAACGAAATCGAGAATGTCGAGCAAGTTGTTGGTCGGCGGACGCCTGACCAGTACTCAGCGGACCTGTCGCTATTCGTGTTTGATGCCGGCGTAAAGCTTTTGGAGAAATACCGACCCGACATCATGTACCTGACAACTTCGGACTATGTGCAACACAAGCATGCGCCGGGGGAGCCGGAGGCCGATGCCTATCATAAGGCCGTCGACGATGCGGTCGCCAAGCTTATCGAGTTGGGTGCAACGGTTGCGATAACAGCCGATCACGGCATGGCCGACAAATCAGGTGCTGACGGTTCTGCTAACGTCGTCTACCTGGAGGACGAACTCAATGGGCGCTTTGGCGCTGGTTCTGTCCGCGTAATTTGTCCGATCGCCGACCCCTTCGTCCGCCATCATGGCGCGCTCGGTTCGTTTGTGCGCGTGCATATGCTCAAGCCAGGCGATGCTGCCGCTATGATGACCTTTGCTCGCACGCTGCCGGGCATCGAACTTGTCCTGGATAAAAACGAGGTATGTCGCCAGTTCGATCTTCCTCTTGATCGCGAAGGCGACTTCGCCGTCTTCAGTGACCGCAACACGGTCGTCGGTGCGCGGCGCGAGGACCACGATCTCAGCCAGCTTGCCGGGCATCGGCTGCGCTCGCATGGCGGTCTCGGTGAGCAGAAGGTTCCCCTCCTTCTCTCCCGGCCACTCAATGCGAACTATCGCAAGATCGCCGAGGCTGGAAATCTACGCAACTACGACATATTCGATTTCGCGCTCAACGGCGTCGAATAAGCCAGCGATCATCATCAACACAAAATAGTCCAGCAATACGATCCAGCCCCCTACGATAGAGAGAAATATCGCATGCGCACCGCAAAGGCCGCCATTTACGAAGCGCCCAATACGCCATTTATCCTCAAGGAGTTTCCGGTACGCCCCGCTCGGCCCGGCGAAGTTCTGGTCAAGGTGACGATGTCGACCATCTGTCGGTCCGATATCCACTCCTACGAAGGGCATAGGCCCAATCCCTGTCCGGGTATCCTTGGTCACAGATCATCGGGTTGATCGAGGAGATCGGTGCGGGTATCGACCGCGATATGCGTGGCGACAAACTCAATGTCGGCGACCGGATTACCTGGAGCGAGTACTTCTACGACGGTCATTGCTATTACCGCGACGTTCTAGACATGCCTCAGAAGTGCAATGGCGTGCGCAAGTACGGGCATGATCTCGTCGAGGAGGATCCGCACTTCCTGGGTGGGTTTGCGGAGTACTGCTACATCCTGCCAGGCACCGGCATACTCAAGCTGCCCGACGAGCTGTCGGACGAAGAAGCAACCCCCATCAACTGTGGTGTTGCGACCATGGTCTCGGTGACCGAGGCCGCCGAGATCGCTCTGGGCGATGCAGTCGTGATTCAAGGTCTGGGCCTGCTGGGTTTATACGGTGCTGCAATGGCGAAAGCGCGCGGCGCGCGTATGGTAATCGGCCTCGACTCGGTGCCAGATCGGCTCGAGATCTCAAAAAAATTCGGCGTTGACGTTGCTATCGATGTCGCCAAATCGCCGGCCAACGAAGTTGTCGAGCAGGTCCGCGAGCTGTGCCGGCCTGATGGAGCTGATGCGGTTATCGAAGTTTGCGGTGTGCCTGGCGTCATACCGCAGGGGCTGCAGATGCTGCGTATCGGCGGTCGCTATATTCTCGGCGGCTTGGTGAGCCCCGGTGCCAATGTGACGATCGACGCAAACATGCTTGTGAAGCGGTGGGTGACGATGCGCGGCATACACAACTATCACCCGCGACACCTTATTCAGGCACTCGACTTCGTCGTGTCCAACCGAATGCGCTTCCCGTTCAAATCGATCGTCGATTCCAAGTTTGAACTCAAGGATCTCGACGTTGCATTCAAGAAGGCCTCCGAGCGCAGCGTGCTTCGTGCCGCAATCATTCCAGGGAAGTGAACCATGAAATCTCCTGACCTGAACTTCACATCCAAAGGGCTCTTTATCGGTGGTAAGTGGGTTGCTCCTCAAAAGGACGCGCACTTCACTTCGATCAACCCCGCCAACATGGAAAAGCTGGGTGATGTGCCAGCCGCCAGCGAGGCAGATGTCGATCGTGCAGTGCAGGCTGCCAAGAAGGCATTCAAGGAATGGTCACGTGTCCCGCTCAAGGAGCGCGCCCGCAGCCTTGAGCTGCTCGCCGACCGGATTGATGAAAACATCAACGAACTGGCTCTGTTCGACTCGGTGGATTCGGGTAACGCGATTGTCGGCATGCGTGGTGACATGTCTTGGACCGCGCAGTGGCTGCGCTACTGCGCTGGGCTCATCACAGAAATCAAGGGCGAGACGTTTTCGCAGGAGGCGCGACATCTCAATCTCACGCGCCGGCAGCCCTATGGTGTCGTCGCCAAGATCAACCCCTTCAACCATCCTTTCCGTTTTTGCGCAGAAAAGGCAGCCGCGCCGCTGGCTGCGGGAAACACGGTGGTTATCAAGGGGTCCGAACAGGCGCCGCTATCCAGTCTGCGGCTGGGTGAGCTGTGTGAAGGTATTTTCCCGCCTGGTGTCGTCAACATCATTACGGGTGACGGCAAGGTCGGTTCCGCGCTGGTCCGTCATCCCGATGTAAGCCGCATCGGCTTCGTTGGCTCTGTTCCGACTGGACGGCAAATTGCAATGGAAGCAGCGGCGACGCTCAAGCGCGTCAGCCTCGAACTCGGCGGCAAGAACCCCATCATAATTTTCCCTGACGCAGACCCAAAGAAGGCCGCTGCGGCTGCGATCAAGGGCATGAACATGAATCGTCAGGGCCAATCGTGTTCGTCAACGTCGCGCGTCTTCGTCCACGCCTCGCTCCGCAAGGTGGTAACTGACGAACTCGTGAAGCTTGCCGAGGAGCTGCCGATGGGAGCGCCGTGGCTGGACAAGAACGAAGTTGGGCCGATCGTGTCAGAACGGCAATTCGAGCGCGTCATGGGTTACATCGAATCAGCAAAGACCGAAGGAGCAAAGCTTCTCGCCGGTGGCGGCAGACCTGCCGATGCCGAGCTTTCAAAGGGTCTGTTTATTGCGCCGACGATCTTCGATCAGGTGACGCCGCAAATGCGGATCGGCCGCGAGGAAATTTTCGGGCCGGTCATGTCGATCATGCCTTGGGACGACTACGAGGACATGCTGGCGAAAGTCAACGGCGTCGAATACGGCCTCACCGCAGCAATTGTCACCAACGATCTGGCCAAGGCGATGGAAACCGCCGACCGGGTGGAAGCTGGCTACGTCTGGATCAATTCAAACGGTCGCTACATTGGCGCTCCCTATGGCGGCTGGAAGCAAAGCGGAATTGGTGAAGAGGAGTGCTTCGACGAGATCGTGAGCTACACGCAGGTCAAGAATATCAACATGAGGTGGTAAAGACCGAAAGTGCAGCGATCTGTCTGCATTTACGAGCACCTGCGAAACTCAGGCATGGATTTGCAATCGGTGTAACAAAAAGCCTAATCGGAGGAAAACGTGCTCAGATTTAAAACGACGGCCGGGTTGTCGGCAATCATGATCGGCGTCATGCTGGGAATATCTCCGGCCGTTCCGGGGGAAGGCGATGGCCTGGCCCAGTCCGGCGTTCTCAAGGTTGGCATCATCCCCGCTGAGGAGACGACGCATGTTGTCCGTCAGTCGCAAGGGTTGATGGATCAGGTCAGCAAGTCTCTTGGGATAAAGGCTGAGCTGTTCGTCGGATCAGACTACAATGCGACCATTGAGGCGCTGCGCGCCAACAAGATCGACGTTGCCCTCATGGGTGCTTTTGGTTACGTGCTGGCCACCACACAGGCACCGGTCGAAGCTTTTGCCGTTACGGTTACGGCAAAGAATAAGTCGCCGAATTATCACTCGATCATCATTGCTCGCGCTGATGCCGACGATCTGAAAGATCTCAAGTCGCTGGCTGGCCGGACGTTCGCATTCGTTGATCCCAGCTCCACGTCGGGATCGCTGATGCCCAAGTCGGCCATGGTCGGGATAGGCATGGACCCCGAGAAGGACCTGAAGAAGGTGATTTACTCGGGCGGTCATGATGCGAGCATCATCGCTGTTGCGGAAGGCAAGGTTGAGGCAGCCGCGGTTGCTGATCGCATTCTTGGTAATGCTTGCGACAAGAAGGCCATCGATTGCGCCAAAATCAAGGTGATCTGGAAATCTCCTGAAATTCCCAACGATCCCCTTTTCTACCGCAAGGCCTTGTCGCCGGAGATGAAGAAGAAGATCGCCAATGCCTTTTACTCGGTCAAGAAAATGACGTTTGGCGAGATGGGCGTTGTGGAGCGCTTCGATCCGGCCACCGACCAGACGTACGACATTGTCCGCGAGATCGCCAAGTCGCTTCACCTTGATCTGACGAAGATGAAGTGAGCAAACAGGATAGAACTCCAAGCTGGTTGGAGGCTGCGTGATGTCACGCTTGGCGAATAGCGTCCTGGAACAACCCTCGATGTCGAATTTCGGCAGGGCCAAGTTCCTCGCATACACCTTGGTTGCAGCAATCTTTCTGGCTTGGAGTGCCAACAGTCTTGAATTGAATGCCGGCGAACTGTTCCGCTCGATGCCGGTAATCGGGCGCTACATCGCGAGGATGTTTCCGCCTGATTGGACCGTTCTGGAGGGACTTTGGGGACCTACACTCGACACGATATGCATCGCGTTGTGGGGGACTGTTATCGCCTCAATCATCGGTCTGCCGCTTGGCCTCTTAGCCGCCAAGAATATGCACGCACCGGCAGCGGTTCGAGTGACCTCGCTGACAATTCTCAACATCCTTCGGAGCGTTTCCGAGTTGATTTGGGCGATCTTCTTTGTCGCAGCAGTCGGACTGGGGCCATTTCCAGGTGCCCTTGCCTTAGGTGTCAACTTTGGCGGAATCCTGGGTCGGCTCTACGCTGAGGCGATTGAGAATATCGATCAAAAGCCGCTCGAAGCACTGCGAGCCACGGGCGCAAACCACACTCAATCGATCATGTTTGCAGTCATTCCACAGGTCCTTCCGCAAATCGTCTCCTACAATCTTTATTGGTTCGAAGTCGGTGTGCGGTCGGCAACGGTGCTCGGCATGATTGGCGCAGGTGGCATCGGGTTCGAACTGGTAACGACAATACGTCTGTACGAGTTCCAGGAAACCGCTTCGATCCTGATCGTAATTCTAATCCTCGTCACCATAATCGACCGCGCGTCAGCCGTGCTACGCCGCGCAATTGTAGGATAAAGGCGCCATGTACATGGATCACAAAGCCGCTCCCGACATCGCAAAGGCGACATCGCCCAATAAGAGCAAACAACCGATCATATCGATCCAAAACGTCCGCAAGACCTACGCTGACGGCACTCTGGTAGCGCTCTCGAACGCAAGTTTTGACGTGCAGCACGGCGAGTTTGTAGTGATCCTGGGGCCGAGCGGCGCGGGCAAGTCAACCCTGCTTCGTTGCATCAATCGACTGGCCGAACCGACCAAAGGAAAGGTTTTCCTCAACGGTAGGGAAATCACCGACAACCCGAAGGATCTGCGCGAGGCCCGGCGACAGATCGGCATGGTGTTTCAACAGTTCAATCTCGTCAACCGGCTTTCGGTACTGATGAACGTATTGTCGGGTCGGCTGTCCTATCGATCAACCTGGCGAAGCTTCTTCTATAGCTTCACGCGGGAAGACCGTGCGATCGCTCTTGAGCGTCTGGAAATGGTTGCTCTGGGCCACAAGGCATTTCAACGTGCTGCGACGCTCAGCGGTGGCGAGCAGCAGCGCGTCGCAATCGCGAGGGCGTTGGCTCAAAAGCCCATCGTTATCCTCGCCGACGAGCCTGTCGCTAGCCTTGATCCCAAGATTGCGCGTCAGGTACTCACCTATCTCAAGGATATCACACACAGCCTCGGCATCAGCGTGATCTGCAACTTGCACCAGATCGACTTCGCGCGGGAGTTCGCCGATCGGATCATCGGCCTTTGCGATGGTGAGAAGATCTTCGATGGTACGGCGTCAGAGCTGACCGACGAAATTCTGCGCAAGATCTACCGTTTGGATGTGGAGGCCGCCAGTGACTCTAGCCAGTAGTATGGGTGCCGCGGTTGCCCAGGGCCTGGAACGCGAAGCCGCTTGGCGGCAGAGCCGGATGATCAAGTGGGCCATCATAACGGCGGCAGGCATTTTAGTGCTGTGGCTTGCCGCATGGCGAATTGATCTCAACTTTTTTGCCGTGCTTCAAGGCCTGCCCCATATGGCAGACGTGTTCATGCGCATGGTGCCGCCCGACTTTGCGTACATGGAACGCCTGATCGATCCCACGATCGAGACGATCCAGATCGCTGTGTGGGGAACACTGCTGGCAGTCGTCGCTTCAGCGCCGTTATGCCTGCTCGCAGCGCACAACACGACACCGCACCCGATCATCTATTCGGTCACGCGCGTCTTCCTCAATCTGTTGCGTAGCATCAACGAGCTGATCTACGCGCTTATCCTCGTAAGTGCGGTGGGATTGGGGCCATATCCTGGCGTCCTGGCGATTGCGCTGCACGCCACAGGCATGTTGGCCAAATTCGTCGCAGAGGAAATTGAACACGTCAATCGCGGTCCAATCGAAGCCTTGCAATCGGCAGGTGCAGGACGCATGCAGATCATTCTTATGGGCATCCTCCCTCAGATCCTGCCCGCGCTTGTAGGCTATATTCTGTATCGCTTCGATGTTAGCATCCGTTCCGCCACGGTGCTGGGCCTGGTGGGCGCCGGTGGTCTTGGATTCTCGTTGATCACGACCATGAAGATGTTCAGGTATCACGAGACGGCCGCCTCGATCCTCATGATCATTTTGTTGATCATGTTGGCTGACTGGATCAGTTCGCGACTGCAGAAGAAGATCCTGTAAACAAATAGCCGCCGGTCGACGAATAGTTGACCGGCGGGGCAATTGACAGGATTCACGGCCGCGCTCAAGGCTAATGCCGGTTCGTGGCGACACACGCACAAACGGTGCAGCACGGTGTCGCGATTGGCGCCCGTTCAAGGCGTATTCCATCAACCGCCATGCTGTCCGCATTGCGGGTGAGTTGAAATTGTGGCTGGCTAGCAATGCGCGGAAGGATGGGATGAATGGCCATCATTTCGTTCTTTTTTCACCTGTTCGGTGCTGTATTCCTCCTGCTCTACGCGGTGCGGATGGTGCGTACCGGAATCGAACGAGCATTTGGACCATCGTTCAAACGCATATTCATGCAAAGTGGTGGTCGTGTTCAATCGGCAGCTACGGGCCTGTGTTTCGCGGTCGTACTTCAGAGTTCTGCGGGCGTAGCGCTACTGGCTGCCGGCTTCGCGGGCGCAGGCCTTATCTCCTTTACATCCGGGCTTGCTGTCGTGTTGGGCGCCGACATGGGTTCGGCACTCCTGATCCAGGTTCTGTCGCAACCCCTTGATTGGCTCGTGCCGGTGCTTCTGACTGTTGGGGCGGGCATCTTCATAAAAACCGAGCAACGCCGATTCCGCCAGGCTGGCCGGATTATTCTCGGTATCGCATTCGTTCTGATCTCCCTGCAGTTCTTGCGCGAAACGATGGATCCGATACGGGAGGCGAATTTTCTCCCCTCGATTGCGCTATATCTGAAGCAAGATTTTGTGACGGCGTTTATCGTCGGTGCAGCACTCACTTGGCTTATGCACTCGTCTGTTGCGGTCGTGCTGATGTGCGTCACGTTGGTATCGGTTGGTTCGTTTCCGATTGAGGTTGGAGTCGCGATTGTCCTTGGCTCGAATCTCGGCAGTGCCATCGTTCCAGTCTGGTTGACGAGGCCGATGCCAAATCAGGCGCGAAGGATTCCAATGGCGGCGCTCATGCTGCGGGGCGGGTGGGCCGTAGTTGCGTTGCTGATCATGAGTCTATTTTCCATTCCATTTGAGGCATTGAAAATCACCCCGGCCCAGACGCTGGTGAGTGCTCATATGGCCTTCAACTTCGCGATGCTGCTTTTCCTGCCATTCATCGGTTCAGTCGAGAAACTGATGCTTCGGCTCATGCCAGATCAGGCCGTGGAGGCGGGAACCGCGGATGCAGAGAATCGCTCTGTTCTTGATCCCGCGTTGCTCGATCGTCCGAAGCTTGCCATGACGTGTCTGAGACGCGAGGTGCTGCGGATGCAAGAGATGACGGGCAAGATGTTCAACCAAGTCCAAGACATCTATGCCAAAGGTGACAAGGCGCACGCTCGCGCGGTCATCCAGCAGGACAAGGATGTCAATCTGGCACTCGATGGTATTCGCCGCTATGTAGCACGGCTCTCCTCTGAAACCTTGGCTGAGGACGATGCAGAGCGAGTTCGCGAACTGGTTGAATATGCCATCGCCGTTGAATCTGCTGCGGACGTCGTGACGAAGCGACTGATCCCGCGTGGGCTACAAAAAGTTGCGGAAGGCATAGAACTCTCGCAAGAAGGCGCAGGCGAGATCACGCGAATGCACAACAACATTCAGGCAAGCTTGCCGCTGGCCTCAAATGTCCTCATTGCCGACGATCCCGAGAGCGCCATGCTGCTCTTGGAAAGCAAGGACGAGATTGCGCGAATGATGCGAGAGAGCAGAAAAAACCATTTGCATCGGCTCAGCCGAGGGTCGGCGCAAACGTTTGAATCAAGCAATATGCATCTTGAAACGCTAACTGCGCTAAAGGACTTCAATAGCTTGATTGCTAGCGTGGCTTATCCGATCGTCAAGCGAAACGGTCAGCTCTTGGAAACACGGCTCATCAGAAGACTCTAGTAGGGTATGTAGGTACTGGGGAGCGGCAAGCTGAAGCGGGGTCGAACATGGCTCGCTGAGAACAGCTTCGGCGAGGACGACAACGGATTGATACGGCGGATATTTTGATACGGCGGATCATGTATCTGATGGCATGGCGGAGCCGCAGCGGCTTGGATCCATGAGGGATTGCAGTTCCCCAAACAAGTCAGGCACACACGCAAGCAGAAAGTTGCCCTTTCGAAGCCCGTTATTCGCAAAAAAATCCGTAGTCCGCCCCCCTGCCTCCACAACCAGTAGGATGCCGGCCGCCGCATCCCACGAATTGAGGTGAAGGCCACAGAATGCATCGCTATGTCCGCGAGCAACGTCGGCCAGCGCCAATGCCGCCGATCCTCTCCAACGGAAGTCGAGGCCGGCACTCAGTACTTGTTGAATGGAGTTGCTGTAATTCGATGGAGGAGGCTTGCGCCGCCAACAGCCGATTTCGATCATCGCGAATTTTAGATCCGGCGTTGATGCCACAGATATGCGTTGCCCATTGCAAAATGCGCCACATCCGCGCTGGGTCGAATAAAGTAGATCGAGCTCGGGATCATAGATTACTCCAACACATGGCTCGCCACCGCGAACGTAGCCAATCGAGATGGCATAATGTGGTATTCCGCGCACGTAATTGCTGGTCCCATCAATGGGATCGACAAACCATGTCGAGCTGCTCAAGACACCGCTCATTTCCTCGCCGAACACAGTGTCATCGGGATACTCGGTTGAGATTCGCTGTCTGATTATTCTTTCGGCCTCCTGATCCAAATCGGTAACGTAATCCTGCGGGCCTTTGAGCTTCACTGTGAAACGTGAATTGGCTCGGAATTCTCTAATCAATGCGCCAACACTGCGGGAAACATCTATTGCAAATGAAAGTCGTTCGGAATCAGTGCCGACCATTTTAAAGAACCTGTGAGTCGATCCGGGGGTGCCGGAGGTTGTTTCGTCTGAGTTGGACAGCAAAATTAGCGGGCTCCGCCACGCCCGTACAATAGGCAACTCAAAGTGGGGTCAGCACGTCGACCTGCCGCGGTATGGCAACGATCTCCAGTCGTCGTTTCCGAGGCGATGTATAGGCAGGCAATGGCGCGGTTCTCAACGCAGCGACACGCCGTAATATGCATTCCCGAGGTGACACACGCTTACGCGCCACTCAATGACGTTGCCGTCCAGATCGTACATGCGGCGGTCGAGTTTGAGCAGCGGCGCGCCCTCATCCACACCGAGCAGTTTGGCTTGGTTCCGTCCCGCAGCAACGGCCTGTATGCGCTCATCACCGCGCGCGACGGTTATGCCGAAATGCTTCTGGAAATAGTCGTAAAGCGTATTGGGAATGCTTTCGAGCTTCTCCAGCAGCCCAAAGCGCGATGCGGGCAGGACAAGTGTTTCAACGATGAATGGCCGGTTGTTGCGCGTGCGCACGCGTGCGATCTTGATTACGTCGTCGGTAGCGCCGAGGCCAAGCTTTTTTCGCTCAACCTCTGTCGCCTTGGCGCGCACGATGCGTGCCGATTTGGAATCTGGTCCGATCGGATTGCCGTCACTGTCGAACAAGTTGAAAAAGCGAAACAGCATGTCCGAGGGAGTGTGTTCGACTACGAATGTGCCTCGACCCTGACGGCGTACAAGCAGCCCGTCGGCTGCGAGGCTGTCGAGCGCCTTGCGCGCGGTGCCTTGGCTGACGCCCATTTCGCGGGCGAGTTCGAACTCGTTGGGAATGAGTTGACCTGGCCGCCACGCACCGGTGCTGATGCGCTGCAGCAGTTGCTCGCGCACCTGTGCATAAAGCGGCCGGCTGCCGACCGATTGAGGTCCAGTTTGTTCCCGCATAGTCGACACAGCTCAATTCCCTCGTTGCCTGCAGAAATTATATCTTATATAAGATCTGTTGTCAGCAAGGCCGATGGCTGAGGCACGGTGAAAATCGAATGTGCCGCCAGCCTTGCGCCCAGCAGGGAGACCGTCCGTGTCAAATCCGCATTTTCTTGTTCACAGCCCGAAAGATAACGTCGGTGTTGTCGTCGTCGAGGGTTTGAAAGCCGGCACCGAGATGCTCGGCGTCGTCACTGAAAACGATACCACCGTGAAGCTCACCGCCCGCCACGACATACCGATCGGCCACAAGGTGGCACTCAAGGTACTCAAGTCGGGCGATACGATTATCAAGTACGGCGAGGATATCGGCCGTATGGTCGGCGCCGCCGGCGAGGGCGAGCACGTCCACGTTCACAATCTCAAGACCAAGCGCTGGTGAGGGTGCCCTTATGGCTTCAAAGTACTCCAACATGACCTTCAAGGGCTATCGTCGGGCCAACGGCCGCGTCGGTGTCCGCAACCACGTCATCATTCTGCCGGTTGACGATATTTCCAATGCAGCCTGCGAGGCGGTCGGCAACAACATCAAGGGAACGCTCGCACTGCCGCATTCCTACGGCCGCCTGCAATTCGGCGCCGACCTCGACCTTCACTTCCGCACCATGATCGGCACCGGCTCAAATCCCAACGTGGCGGCCGTGATCGTTATCGGAATCGAGCCCGGCTGGACCAAGCGCATCGTTGATGGCATCGCCGAGACCGGCAAACCCGTCGCCGGTTTCTCCATCGAGCAGAACGGCGATCTGAACACCATCCAGATGGCCTCTCGCAAAGCCAAGGAGTTCGTGCACTACGCAACCGAACTGCAGCGTGAAGAGTGCTCCGTTTCCGAGCTTTGGGTCTCCACCAAGTGCGGCGAGAGCGACACCACGACCGGCTTGGGCTCCTGTCCGACGGTCGGCAACATGTACGACAAGCTGATCCCCGAGGGCATTTATGGCGTCTTCGGAGAGACATCCGAGATCACGGGTGCCGAGCACATCTGCAAGGAACGCGCGATCAATCCGGAGGTTGGTGAGCGCTGGTACAAGATGTGGAAGGCCTACCAGGATGACGTCATCGAAGCCAATAAGGTGGACGATCTTTCCGAGAGCCAGCCGACCAAGGGCAACATCGAAGGCGGCCTGACCACCATCGAGGAAAAGGCGCTGGGCAATTTGGAAAAGATCGGGCGCACGTCGCGCTATATCGACATCCTCGAGCCTGCCGAACAGCCCAAGGCCGGGCGCGGCCTTTACTTCATGGATTCTTCATCTGCGGCCGCCGAGTGCGTGACCCTGATGGCAGCCGGCGGCTATGTCGTTCACACCTTCCCGACCGGACAGGGTAACGTGGTAGGCAATCCGATTGTGCCGGTCATCAAGATTTCGGCCAATCCGCGCACCGTGCGCACGATGAGCGAGCACATCGACGTCGACGTCTCCGGCATTCTGCGTCGCGACATGACGATCGATCAGGCTGGCGACGCACTGATTGACATGATTGTGCGCACCGCAAATGGCCGCAACACCGCAGCCGAAGCGCTGGGCCATCGCGAGTTCGTGATGACCAAGCTCTATCGCAGCGCTTGATCCATAAAGGACTGTGGGCAGAATCATCTGGCGCGGGTGCTGCCCAATGCGCGGTCGTGCCGCGCTCGCGCCACAACCATGAGCCTGCGTAGCACAAGCAGCCACCGAGAAAGCTGCATAACACGAGCACAAGAGTGGGGGCACACGATGAGATCTTGTCGCGTGTCCGAGGTCAACAGAGTCCCGGGAGGAATGCTCATGACACTTTTCCGCCGTACCTTTATCGCCGTTGCCGGATCGCTAGCACTTGCTGGCAGCGCCTTTGCGGCCGACTATCCCTCAAAGCCCATCGACTACATCATTCCCTTCGGGCCTGGTGGCGAGTCTGATATCACCGCGCGCCTGCAACAGCCCTTCTTCAAGGAGAAGTTCGGCCAGGATCTCGTTGTGTCCTACAAGCCCGGCGGTGGCGGTGCCGTAGGTTGGGCGGAACTCAACCGCCTGACTGCAGACGGCTATACCATCATGGGTGTCAACCTGCCCCATGTCGTCCTGCAGCCCGCTCAGAAGGACGTTGGCTACAAGACGGATGAATTGAACGTCGCCTATTGGTTCCATTACACGCCGGACGCCATCGTCGTGTCGGCCGACAGCCCGTTCAAATCGTTGGCTGACCTCATCAAGTTCGCCAAAGAGAATCCCGGCAAGCTGGTGTTCTCCGGGTCCGGCAAGGGATCGGCCAATCATCTGGCTCAGGTTCGCTTCGACAAGCTCGCCGGCACGAAATCGACCTATGTCGCGTTCAAGGGAACGGGTGCGTCGAACACCGCGCTGCTTGGCGGGCAGGTCAATGCGTCATGGGGTTACACGACCAGCGCCGCGGCGCTTGGCGAGAAGGCGCGCGTTCTGGCCGTTGCCATGGAGAAGCGTCACCCCAAGTATCCAGACGTGCCGACCTTCAAGGAGCTGGGCTTTGATCTCGTCTCCGGCGCATACCGCGGTATCGCGGTGCCGAAGTCCACGCCCGACGAAATCCGCAACAAGATTTCCGACATGATCGGCCAGATCAACTCCGATCCGGAATTCCAGAAGAAGATGAGCGAGGGCGGCTTCGCGATGCTCGACGTACCGGCAGACAAGAATGCTGAATTCTTGAAGGCCAAGTCGGCAGAATTCATTGCCGCCGCCAAAGAAGGTGGCATCCTGAAGTAGGCCGAAGCGACAGAGCCTGATCGCATGAGTCGCAAGCTCCCGAGCTTTGAGCGATGCGTGATCAGGTTCTCCAGCAAGGACTTGAGAGTCCGAACTGGACCTCGTGTTGCCAGGCGGAACACCACTTCTAAGATCACCTGAGTGGGAGGGATAAAGTCCCTCCCGCTTCCTGAACCATCTCAAGCCAGTCCGCAGATTACGTGCTGGATCGTCAACGGCCCGAACGAGGAGCCTTGCCGGTATGCTTCAGTCCTTTCTCGCAGCCTTGACGCCCGTGAACATCGCGCTCGCCCTTCTGGGCGTGACGGCAGGCACCGTTATCGGGGCTATTCCAGGCCTCACGGCGACGATGGCAGTGGCCGTTCTCGTTCCGCTCACCTTCACCATGCCGCCGGAGAATGCACTGATCCTGATGGGCGCGATCTATACCGGCGCAATCTATGGTGGCGCCTACGCGGCAATCCTTTTGAACACGCCCGGTACGCCGTCAGCAATCGCAACAACGCTCGACGGCTATCCACTGGCCAAGCGTGGCGACGGGGACCTCGCCATGACGCTGGCCTGTCTGGCCAGTGTTGTCGGCGGTCTTGTCGGAGCGATTTCGCTCTTGACGCTGGCGCCGCCACTCTCGGAGGTGGCCCTCTCATTCGGGCCGCCGGAATATTTCTGGCTGTCCATCTTCGGCCTTTCGCTCATTGCGGCGCTATCCGAAGGCAGTCTCATGAAGGGGCTGGCCGGTGGAGCCCTGGGCTTGTTGCTGTCGTGCGTTGGCGTTGCAGAAATCTCCGCCGATGTGCGCCTCACATTCGGCTCTCAGACGCTGATCAGCGGGATCAATGTCGTTGCCGCCCTCATCGGCCTGTACTGCATTCCCGTGTTGATCGACCTTGTCGCCACACCCGAAAGGCATCTCAAGATCGAGGCAGAGCAGCGCGGGTTCCGCCTTGCAGAGGCGCTTGGCCACATCTGGCGCGAAAAGGTCACCTTGATCCGCTCTTCCGTGATCGGAACCGTCGTCGGCATTCTGCCCGGTGCCGGCGGATCGGTTGCCGGTCTCGTCGCCTATTCGGAGGCGCGCCGCACCGCGCAGGAGGGCCAGCAGTTCGGTAAAGGTGAGCCTGCCGGCGTGATCGCCAGCGAATCCTCCAACAACGCGACGGTCGGCGGCGGTTTCATTCCGACCCTTGTTCTGGGCATCCCTGGAACGCCGCCGGATGCGGTGATTCTCGGCGCCCTTCTCGTACAGGGCCTGCGCACCGGTCCCGCGCTGTTCACCGAGAAGGGAGCCATCGTCTACACCTTCATCTGGGGCTTGATGCTGGCCACCATCATGATGTTGCCCGTCGGATTGCTGCTTGGACGATATGCCTACAAGAGCATCGTCGCCATGCCCAAGGCGCTGCTTGTACCCGCCGTCGCCTTCATGACCATCATCGGTACCTACGCCATCCACAACAACATCTCCGATGTCGTGATAATGATCCTGCTTGGCGTCATCGGCTGGATCGTCGGCCGCTTCGGCTATTCCGCGTCCCCGATTGTGCTCGGCCTCATTCTGGGTCCGATCGCCGAGCAGGGCTTTGTTCAGGCCTGGACGATCGGTGCGGCACGCGAAGACCTGTTCGGCATGTTCTTCGGCAGGCCCATCTCGCTTGGTATTATTCTTTTCACCGCGTTCTCGCTGCTGAGCCCAATCTTCCTGAACAAATGGAAAAGCAGGAGCCTGCGCAATGCAGAATGATGTACGCCCCGACTATGGCGGCGCAATCATTGCCGTGATGCTGATCGCCTTCGGCGCTTTCGCGATCTACGACACGACCACCTATGCCGATCCCGATTCGGCTGTATTTCCACGGGCGGTCGCGATGGGTCTGGTCGCCGTTTCGGCTGTGTACCTGCTCGTATGGATCGCCGGCTATGCCGGACCGGCCGTCTTCAACCCGCCAGGCTCCTGGCCGCGCCGGATCGCATTCGTCACCGTCATGATCCTGACGGCCTTGGCGATGCCCTGGTTCGGTTTCATTCCCGCCGCGCTCGTGAGCTTCGCGCTTTTGATGATCATCGCCATGTACGATCGATGGACGCCAAAGCGCATTGCCATCTATGGCGTCATCGGTACGGCAATTGTGATTGGCTTCTATGTCCTTTTTGCCAAATTCCTGCTGGTGCCCTTGCCTACAGGCTGGCTCTACCGGGGCTGACATCACATGAGCTCGAGAGCTTCCGCGCCGCGGCAGCCCTCATCGTCACTGAAATTCGCGTTGCCGTTCATCTCCCTGAGGGACATGACCGTCTCCATCGCCTTGAAGTCCGTCATGTTCGCCCAAGCGCGCAAATATCTGGAGCTCGCCTAACCTATGCCCGATATCGTCATCACTGAATTCATCGACCTCGAACCCGTCGAGCGTCTCAAGTTGCACTACGACGTCCACCTCGATGAGGATCTGTGGCAGAAGCCCGACGAATTGAAGGACCTCACCCATAACGCCAAGGCGCTCATCGTGCGCAACCGCACACAGGTCACCGAGGCCATCCTCAATGCTGGCCCAGGCCTCAAAGCCATCGGACGCCTCGGCGTCGGACTTGATAACATCGATGTTGCCGCATGCGAAAAGCGCGGCATTGCTGTGCTTCCGGCATTCGGCGTCAACGCACGCTCTGTCGCCGAATATGTTCTGGCTACCGCGCTCGTGCTGTTACGCGGCTCGGCTTATCTGGGGAGCGAGCGACTGGCGGCAGGCAAGTGGCCGCGCGCCGAGATGGGGCAGGGGCGCGAGGCCGAAACGCGCATCATGGGGCTCATCGGCTTTGGGTCCATCGGCCGGGTCACTGCCGGCCTCGCCCGTGCCGCCGGTTTCACCACGATTGCATTCGATGCACAACGCGAAGTCGGTGAGACGGTCGCAGGAACTGATCTGGTCGATTTGACGACACTGCTCTCGCGCGCCGACGTCGTCACTTTGCACTGCCCATTGACAGCCGAAACCCGCAATCTCATTGCCGC
Source organism: Hyphomicrobiaceae bacterium (assembly GCA_036768475.1). GTDB lineage: Bacteria > Pseudomonadota > Alphaproteobacteria > Rhizobiales > Hyphomicrobiaceae > JAEUMD01. Next base: position 131,408 of record DAIPMW010000006.1, read on the forward strand.
AAAGGAGCTCTCGGCCATGAAGCCGGGCGCCATCCTCATCAACACAGCGCGTGGTGGCATCGTCGACGAACGGGCGCTGGCCGATGCGCTTCGCTCAGGTCACCTGGGTGGTGCGGCCGTGGACGTGTTCGTCACTGAGCCGATCACCAGCGACGCCGGCGAGCTGTTCAAAGGTCTGCCCAACGTGATTTTGACTCCACACATTGCCGGCATCACGGTCGAATCGAATGCCCGCACAAGCGCCGTCACCGTCGATAATGTTCTGCGTGCACTCGGGAAGGAAACAGAATGACGACCACGAGGTTATCCCGCGAGGAGCTCGAGGCGCTTGTTTCGGCGGCCCTGCAAGCGGCTGGTGCGAGTGCCGGCGCGGCCGAGGCGACAGCGCGTGCCTTGGTTCTGGCAGAGATCGACGGCCAGAGCGGGCATGGCCTGTCCCGCGTCGAAAGCTATGCCGCCCAGGTCCGGTCGGGGAAGGTGAACGGCACGGCGTCGCCCACGATCACGCGGCCGCGCCCCGGCGTCATTATGGTCGATGTCGTGAATGGCTTTTTCTATCCGGCTGCGAACGCGGCCGCTGCAGCGATTGCTGAGGCCGCGCGTGAGAACGGAATCGCTGCGGCGGGCTTCTGCCGTTCGCACCATGCCGGAGCGCTGAGCCTCGTCGTCGAGCGCTACGCCAGCCAGGGTCTCATAGCGATGATGTTTGCCAACACGCCCAAGGCCATGACGGCATGGGGCGGCCGCAAGGCGTTGTTCGGCACCAACCCGATCGCCTTCGCAGCCCCCGTGCCTGCTCACGCGCCGATCATCGTTGACCTGGCGCTGTCTGAGGTCGCGCGCGGAAAGATCCTGAAAGCATCTCAGGAAGGAAAACCTATTCCTGAAGGTTGGGCTAAGGACGCCGATGGCAAGCCCACGACAGATGCTGCAGCAGCTCTCAAAGGCACGCTGCAGCCGATCGGTGGCGCCAAAGGCGCAGCTCTCGCGTTGATGGTCGAAATCCTGGCGGCAGCGCTGATCGGCGCCAACCTTTCGAGCGAGGCTACCTCCTTTTTCGATGGTGAAGGCGCGCCCCCCGCAGTAGGCCAGTTGCTGGTCGTCATCGATCCCGAAGCGTTCGGCGGCGGTGCAACCGTTGCCGCAAAGATGGCGATTCTTGCCGATGCGATTGCCGGTGATGATGACGGTGCGCGCCTTCCCGGTAGCACACGCGCACAAAAGCGCGCCGATGCCGAACGCGAAGGTATCGCTGTGGCACCTGCGATGCTCGCACAGTTGCGCGCGCAGGCCGGTTTGGCGCCAACAAGCACTTAGAGCAGGTCAGGCTTTGACTGAATCACGTCTGGCCGGCTGAGTGGTGCGTATGCGTGACCGTCATGTGTGGCCGGTAACCACCGGTGCGGCGAGACCTTCCATCTCGACATTCACGCATGCAGGCTGTCCCGAGGCGATTGCTCGCGCCAACGCCGGTGCAAGCTCTTCCGCTCGCGTGACATATGCGCCATGTCCACCGAGTGCGGCGACGGCTAGGTCATAGCGTGCGCCGCTCAACTGGCAACCGATCCGACGATCGGCACCATATTCGCGCATCTGAATCTGGTGCTCCGCATTCCATCGGCGATCGTTACCGATGATCGCCACGAACGGCACCTGCTCGCGCACCGCCGTCTCGAATTCGGGTAAATGAAAGCCGGCGGTTCCGTCTCCCATCAGCACAAAGACCGTTGCGTCCGGACGTGCCATCTTGGCACCGATGGCATAGCCAAGACCGCCGCCGATCGCTCCGGCGGGTCCATTGATGAGGCGGTTGTTCAAGGGCAGAGCCGCCTGCGCCCACTGTCCGAATTCCCCACCATCCGAAATGAACAGTGGAGCTTTGGCAGAGGACATTGCTTCGCCCACCGCTCGCGCGATGGTGAGCGCAGTGATGGTGGTGTCCGGCACGCGCATGGCCGACGAGAAATCGCGCTGGGAGAGAAGATCATCGCAATGGCGCAGCCATTGCTGTCGATTGGGCGTCAGGTCTAGGGCTTCCGCTGAAAGCGCTTCGGTAAAAGGCCGCGTTCCGGCTTTTATGGCCAGCGTCAGGCGGCTGCCCAGGTTCAGGCGCGCGCGCCGCAGTTCGTCCTCATCGGCATCGATTGCGATCCAGCGGCATTGGGTGGCGAACTTGGCAGCGGCGCCAAAGCCCAATGTGAAATCGATACGCTTACCCAACGTCACGATCAGGTCTGCTTGCGCAAGGAGGTTGCCGAGGCGTCCGAGAGCAGGATCGTTCAGTCCGCGCGGGCTCTCCATCGCGATGGTCGGCACGTTGACTGCATCGCTCAAGCGCGTGGGGCATCGGGCCGTCCGTGTCGCGCTATTGTGTGGGCCAAGAAGGATGACGGGGCGAGCCGCATCACGGAGGGCAGCGCGGACGGCCTGCACATTGGCCTCATCGGGCATGGCTTCGCCTGCCGTGTGCCCGGTACCCTTTGCATCTCCCGTCCAGGCGGCCTGAATTACATCGAAGGGCAAGGCGAGATGAACCGGGCCTGGCCGACCCGAGCAGGCAACGTTGATAGCCAACGCGACATCCGCGCCGATCGTCTCCACCGACTGCGCCCGAAACGACAGCTTGGTGAAGGGCGCCGATGCGGCAACCTGGTCGAACTCCTGAAACGCGCCGCACCCGTCTTGTGCAAGCGAGGAGTCGCCCGACAACAGGAGGACGGGGCTCTCACTGGCGCGTGCCGTTAGCAGCGCCCCGAGTGCATTTCCCAGGCCGGGCCCGGCCGTCACCAACGCCACGCCCACATCGTCCTTGAGTTGCGCCCAGGCATCCGCCATGAACACGGCCGCACTTTCGTGTCGCGTATGAATGATACGGATCCCGGCATCGAGGCACGCGTCGTAGACCGGCATGATCTGATTGCCCGAAAGGCTGAACAGCGTTGTGACGCCATGCCGGGACAGCGATTGCACCAGCCGGTCTGCGCCTCTCATGCGACTTCGATCCTGTATTTCACTGCAATTATCTCTTCTGCAATCGCATTGAAGCGCTTTCCAATCGCCGCTGCGGCGTCCATGCTCTTCCAGAGTAGGTCATGTTTTGACTGGGTCGCGTCCTGGCCGTTATGGTTTGCTCTTTCTTCCTTGTTTGGGAGCCTCAGTCACGGGTTCCGACGAAAGCACGACTGCGCACCACGCGGCTGGTCAGGTTCTCGTCACGGCCGGAAGAGATCTCATGTCATCAGTCATTGTAGGATCGATGCAGGTCACTCTTCGTTGCCGGGAGAAAGCGATGTTGCAACCGCAGGCGAGATCGGTGAGCCCCTTGGTCTTTGTTCTTCGCTGCCGTGGGAAGGTGATGTTGCTGCGGCGGGTTGCTCAGGCTGTCCAACGCTTTGTTGCAGTGTGGAGCGGACCAGCGCCACGATCGTGACCAACGTCGTTCCCCAGAAGAACCAGGTGATGTAGCTGCGGAACAGGATGTATGCGGCGCCATTCGACATCAGCATGGACTGGCGGAAGTTGTCTTCGAGGAGGGGCCCAAGGATGAAGGCAATCAGAAACGGCGCCGCGGGGATGTCGTTGCGCAGCATGAAGTACCCGATCCACCCCATAACGAACATCACGATCACGTCGAAGACGCTATTGTTGACGGCGAATACGCCGAACACGCACAGAATAAGTACCGACGGCATCAGGATCGAGCGGGGTATATCGACGATGTAGCGGAACATTCGCACCGCCACGCTGCCGACGACGAACAGCAGAGCCGAACTCAGAATGAGGCCGATGAAGAGGGCGTAGATAATGTTGGCGTTGGCAACGAACATCATCGGACCGGGCTGCAGGCCATGCACCATGAACGCACCTATGATGATGGCAGTGATGACGTCTCCGGGAACGCCGAGGGCCAGGAGCGGGATGAGCGTGGCTCCCGCTACGCCGTTGTTGCCGGCTTCGGATGCTGCAACACCTTCGATTTCTCCTTTGCCGAAGTTTTTCTTGTTGGGCGAACGGCGTCGCGCTTCGCTGTAGGACAGAAAGGCGGCAGGTGCTGCACCGATGCCGGGGATGGCGCCGAGGAACACGCCAATAAAGCTGCCTCTTATGATGGTCACGAACGAGCGGCGGTATTCAGCCAGTGTGACGTGCTGATCACCCAGTGAGCGTACCTGGTCAATGCTGGAGCGCGGTTGCCATACGTACGCCAGGATTTCGGGAATGGCGAACAACCCGATCAGCACGGCAATGAAGTTAAGCCCGCCCATCAGATTCGGATTGTTGAAGTTGAAGCGGTTGGTGCCATAGACGAGATCAAGCCCGATCGTCGCCAGCAACAGGCCGAAAGCCGCGGACAGTAATCCCTTGATGAGGCTGTCTCCTGAGACGCCTGCAATGATGGTCAAGGAGAAAAGGATGAGCGTGAAGAATTCGGGTGGACCGAAGCTCAGCGCGAACGAGGCGAGCCACCCCGCTAGCAGGATCAGCGACAGGTTGGAGATGAGATCGGCCGTGCAGGATGCATAAAGTGCCATGCTGAGCGCTTTGCCGGCCTGTCCCTTCTCCGCCATTGGGTAGCCGTCGAGAACTGTCGCAGTCGATGCCGGCGTGCCTGGTGTCTTGATCAGGATTGCTGGAATTGAGCCGCCGAAGATGCCGCCCTTGTAGACGCCTAGCAGCAGCAAAATGCCTGTGATGGGATGTAGCGCGAATGTGAATGGCAGGGTTAGCGCCACGGCCATCGTGGCTGACATGCCGGGGATTGCACCGGCGACAACGCCGATGATGATGCCGCCGAAAAGTGCCAGGAAGCTTTCCAGGTTGGCGACAAGCGACCAGGCCGAAGTGAAGTTGTCGAATAGGCTCATGGCAGCGACAGGAACCTTCCTTGCGGTATGGAAACACCGGCCACGTGCGCGAAGAAGAAATAGAGTGCAACCGGCAGCAGAACCGCGACGATCAAAGACAACCATGGCCGCGGCGCCATGATGACGATAGAGAGTAACGCGAACATCAACCCCGACGCGATCACCATGCCAAGTGTCGGTGTGGCCATCACCAGTCCGAGCATCAACACCGCCGCAGCGCCAAGCCGCATCCACGCATACAGTATGTCTTCAGGTGTCTCAAACGCGCTGGCATTCGGATCGATCTGCGCGCCCCAGCCAGAAGGCGCCAGCAGTTGGCTTGCAATCAGTGTCGCCCCCAACAGGATGATCAGCCACGCCACGATCGAGGGCCACAGCAGAGGCGAGAGCACCAGGTTGGGCACGTTGCTGGGAGTGGAGATGAATTCGGGAATGGCATAAAGCAGCAGCATCGCGCCGAATACGATGGTTCCGATGCCAAGCCAGACGTCCTTGTGGAGGGATCGCATGTCGAGATCAGTGCTGGATTGCTGGAAAAAACAGGACCGGCGGCGAGTTGCGGCACCCGCCGCCGCGTAACGAAGGGTCAGCCCTTGACCCGCATCTTCAGGTCTTCGACCAGTTTCTTGAACGTATTGTACTGGTCGATCATGAACTGCTTGCCGTCCGCAGGACTCATCAGTTTGATGACCGAGCCGCGCGCCTTCATCTGCTTGAGGAAATCCTCATCTGCGGTCGCCTTTTTCAACCAATCGGTCCAGACTTCCTCGACTTCCTTTGGTGTACCCTTTGGGGCTGCGATGCCCGACCAGCTGACCAGCTTGTGCAGGTTGGGCTTGCCGAGATCTGCAGCGGTTGGTGCATCGAATCCTTCGACTGGTTCCTTTGTCGTGACCATCAGTGGGCGAAGCTGCTTATTTGCCACGAAGGGAGCCAGCGCGGAGGAGTTGGTGCAGATGAAGGTGGCGGTGCCCGACAGAACGGCAGTCGCGGCCCCGCCGCCGCCCTTCAGCGGAATATGGATCAGATCCTCTACCGGATTCTCCACCCCGAATTCGCGCACGGCCATGGCGCCGGCAATATGAAGGAGCGAACCGACGCCCGAGGAACTGTAGCTGATCGTTTTAGGATGCGCCTTGATGCGGGTGGCGAGATCCTCCATCGACTTGATGTCGGAATCGGCTTTCACCGCGCACGCAACCGGGTTGATTTCGAACACGCCGAAGTATTCGAAATCGTCGAGCGAGTAGGGCAGCGTCTCTTTGAGCGCGGGGTTTACGGTATGCGTGCCAACGCGCGAGATCATCACGGTGTAGCCGTCGGGGTCGGCGTTCTTGACCGACGCAGCGCCCGTGGCGCCGCCGGCACCGGCGCGGTTTACGGCCAGAACGGGCTGCGGAGCATACTTTGACAAGGTAGTGGTCAACGTCCGTCCGGCGATATCAGTGGCGCCGCCTGGGCCATAAGCGATGACTACCGTGACGGGCCTCTCAGGATATTTCGCTAGGGCACTCGTGGCGGTGAGTCCCGACGCGGCAAGCGCCAGCAGAGCAGCACCGACAACAGCGGCAGGTGAAGCGTGTCGGACGTATTTGTGCATTTGATTTCCTCCATTTTCGTGCACGCGCGTGGTGCGGCGGTTTATTCCGCCTTTTTGTTGGGTGACAGATCCATCTCAATTCTCACCACGTCGCTTCGGTACTGCGCGTCTGCGACATAGATGAGCTTGCCCTTCTTGTCGGCGATTGATCTGCGAACACGGGCAATCGGATTGGCAAGCGGTATGTCGAGATGTTTGGCTGTTTCGGCATCGGCCACATCGATACCAATCGACTGGAGCACCTTGCCGATGCCAATGCCTTTCATTTTTGAAAGAATAGGGATGACGGTCTTGTTGCGGAATTGCCGGGGCGCGCGCATGTAGACCTCAGCGGCCAGGTAGAATTCGATGACGCAGAACGGTTCGTCGCCGAGGTAATGCACGCGTTTAACGTACTTGAAGGCCCCGTCTGCCCGGCCTTCGTACTCGCGGACCTTCGGCATCCGGTCGGACGCTTCCACGAGCATTGCGCGCACGTCGAGCCTGTCGAGCATTCCAACCAGAGATGCCCAGTCCGTCGGAAGCTTGAGCCAGTGCAGGTCGCGCGGATCGTTCTGGATGACGGTGCCGACGCCTTGTCGGCGCAGCACCAGTCCCTCTGCTTCAAGCAGTCCGACGGCCTGCCGCATGGTCTGGTTGGCGACACCGAACCGGTCGGCCAGTTGAGAGATCGAGGGAAGCATTGCGCCCACTGGCCAAGTTCCCGCCTCGATTTCGTGGCGGAGCGAGGAAGCGATCTGCGTGTAAAGCGGAATCGCGCGGCGCTTCAGGTTCGGCACGATGAAGGTCCTTGCCCTGCTTGCTCTTCCAACATAAGGTCATACATAAGACTGTATGTCTAGTCCTACATAATTCCGCGCAGGCGGTGCCGATCGACTGGCGCAGATGCCGATGAATTCAGGTGCCGATGAATGTTGCGGTGCCACAAGTCGCGAACGGGGATGTTTGACATGGAGGACAGCGCCGCAATCGCACGCATCGATGCGTTTGTCTTTCGTTTTCCCAACGAACGTCCTGTGGCGACGTCCTTCGGCATCATGCGCGACCGCCCCGCCGTTTTCGTTCGGCTGGAATCGCAAGATGGCGCATTCGGCTGGGGTGAGATCTTCGCCAATTGGCCGGCAGCAGGCGCTGAGCACCGCGCCAACCTGCTCATGCACGATATCGCGGACCTGGTTCTGGGCCATTCCTTCGCTGCGCCCGCAGAACTCCTGCCCAGGCTTGAACGTGAAACGCGCATCCGCGCCATACAGTGTGGTGAGCAGGGTCCCTTCCGTCAGGTTGCGGCCGGTCTCGATATCGCCTTGTGGGATCTGTTCGCCCGCCGCGCAGGTGTGCCGCTGTACCGTTTCATAAACGCGACGGCCATCTCAAGTGTGCCGGCCTACGCCAGCGGTATTGGCATCAACAGTGCGCGTGATGCAATCGCTGATGCGCGCAAGGCCGGGCACCACATGTTCAAGGTCAAGGTTGGCTTTGAACGGGACGTCGACGCGAACGCTCTGCGTGTATTGGTCAGCTCGCTCGGTGCCCACGAGCGCCTTGCCGCCGACGCCAACCAAGCTTGGGAAATCGACGGTGCGCTTGCCTTCCTCGGTTCAATGAGTGACGTGCGGCTCGCATGGCTTGAAGAACCCATGCCCGTCGATGCCCCGGAGAGCGATTGGTCGCGGCTGGCTGATGCTTCACATATACCGCTTGCTGGCGGCGAGAATATTGCCGGTCTGGACGCATTCGACGCTGCGATTGCTGCGGGTCACCTGGCCGTACTGCAGCCCGACGTCGCCAAGTGGGGCGGCCTGACGGGCTGTGGGCTGGTGGCCAGACGCGCCGTGGCGGCAGGGCGCACCTATTGTCCGCACTTTCTGGGCGGAGGCATCGGACTGCTGGCGTCGGCGCATCTGCTGGCCGCGGTCGGTGGTGATGGCGTTCTTGAGGTGGATATCAACGACAATCCCCTGCGCGATGCGTTGGCCGATCCGCAAGGCTCACTGCGTTCCGGGCACTGGCACCTCAATGAGCGTCCCGGGCTTGGAATAGATGTGCTGCCGCCCGATTTGGAGCGGTTCAAGACGCTGAGTTTGACGAGGCACGCGCACGCTCACCACCCAAGAGCGGCAATGATGGATGTGGTCACGGGTTAAGAATGAAGCTGTCATCTAAACAGCCCGAAGAGGAGGCCATGTTGAACGGTGAACTGAGCGTGGCGTGTGGCAGTTTCGGAGGCGTCCTCTCGGCGCTGGCCATCGGAGCCACCGGGCACACGCCACGCTATGGACTGACCAGAAAGAAGGAAGACTGACGTGAGCCAGTGCGTGAATGCAAATCTCACGGTCGAGGTCTGGCGCGGAACCGCTGCAGGGGGAGCATTTACGACCTACGTCGTGCCGGAGCAGGCGAGCCAGACGGTTCTTGACGTCGTGACATGGATTCAGCAGAACGCCGAGCCGGCCCTGACATATCGTTTCGCCTGCCGCGTCGGCATGTGCGGCTCGTGCGCCATGATGGTCAACGGCACGCCGCGATGGACCTGCCGCACGCATGTGCGCAAGGTCGCCAAGGCAAACACATTGCGCATTGAGCCCCTGCGCAATCTGCCGGTCATCAAGGATCTCGCCGCCGATATGACCACGTTCTTCAATAAGTGGACGCAGGCCGAGGGCGTCTTTCATCCCTCTGCCACGCGGGCCGATCCTGTGGCAGCAATTTCGCCAGACGATCCAAAGCGCGTGAGCGCTAATGCCGCGATCGAGTGCATCAACTGCGCCATCTGTTATGCTGCCTGCGACACGGTTAGCGCCAATCCCGCCTATCTCGGCCCCGCCGCCCTCAACCGGGCCTGGACCCTGCAGAACGACATCCGCGACAGTGCTTTTGCCGCGCGGATCGGCGCGGTGGCTTCCGATGCGGGCTGCTTCAACTGTCATTCGCATCAAAGCTGCATGACGCACTGTCCCAACGGCCTCAATCCGACGGCGTCGATTGCCGGCCTCAAGCAGATGGCGGTGCGTCGCGCATTCAAGGGAGGTGAGTGGCGATGATCGGCACGCGTCTTTATCTCTTGCAGCGGTTGAGCGCGCTCGTCATGGCGCCACTCGTCCTGGGCCACCTGGCGGTCATGATCTACGCCGTGCAGAACGGCTTGAGCGCCGGCGAAATTCTCGAACGTACGCGCGGCAGCCTATGGTGGGGCGCGTTCTACGGCCTCTTCGTTGCCGCCGTCTCTGTTCACGCTGCAATTGGTTTGCGGGTCGTGACCAACGAGACCTTGAAAATTCCGCCTGCCTGGCTGACCCCGCTGATGTGGGCTGTCGGCCTTATGCTGGCGCTCTCGGGCGCACGCGCCGTTTTCGCCGTCGTCTCTTGATGGAGTTTATTCAATCGCATGAGGCATCCCGTATGAGACATGGCGCCGAACCCTTGCGCCTCGCCGCGCGCATCCATCGCCTTTCGGGTGTGGCGCTGGCGCTTTTCCTACCTGTCCATTTCTATGTTCTGGGAATGGCTCTGCACAGCGCCGAGCGGCTGGACGGCTTCCTGACCTGGTCCAACGCGCCATTGGTAAAGCTTGCCGAAGGTGGGTTGGTTCTCCTGTTGTCAATCCATCTGTTCGGCGGTCTCCGTGTTATGGCGCTCGAACTGCTGCCGTGGTCACCGCGTCAGAAAACATTCGCGGCATCTGCGGCGGCCCTGTCCGTTCTGATCTCGCTCGGCTTTCTTCTCAACGCAGTGTGACACGATGCTGGAACGTTATGACACCGACATACTGATTTTGGGCTCCGGGGGCGCTGGTCTGTTTGCAGCTCTGCACGCGCAGAAGTCGCGGCCCGATCTCAAGGTGACGATTGCGGTCAAGGGTCTGCTTGGCAAATGCGGTTGCACACGCATGGTGCAGGGTGGATACAACGTTGCGCTCGGCCGCGGCGATTCCGTGGAACGCCACTTCATGGACACGATCATCGGGGGCAAGTGGCTGCCGCACCAGGAGATGGCCTGGAAGCTTTGTGAAATCGCCGTCGAGCGTGTGCGCGAGCTGGAAAATGAAGTCGGCTGCTTCTTCGACCGCATGCCTGATGGCACGCTTCATCAAAAGGCGTTTGCGGGTCAGACTTTCGATCGCACCGTACACAAGGGCGATCTTACTGGCATCGAGATCATTTCGCGTCTCATGGAGCAGGTTTTGGCGCGGCCCGTGGAGCGCATGGAAGAGCATCGCGCCATTGCGCTCATAAAGTCCAGATCGGGTGATGCTCTTGCCGGCGTCTTGTTTATCGACATGCGCGCCGGCGTTTTCCGGTTCGTGCGCGCCAAGACTGTGCTGCTCGGCACCGGTGGCGGGCCGACCATGTACCGTTACCACACGCCGTCGGGTGACAAGTCGATGGACGGGCTTGCCATGGTGCTGCGCATCGGACTGCCCTTGCGCGACATGGAGATGGTGCAGTTTCACCCGACGGGTCTGCTCGGGGGCGCCCGGACCCGCATGACGGGAACCGTGCTGGAGGAAGGGCTGCGCGGTGCGGGCGGTTATCTGCTCGATGGCAACGGACGCCGCTTCATGTTCGATTACGACGAGGCCGGCGAGCGCGCCACGCGGGACATCGTATCGCGAGCCATCTACGACGAAATGCGCAAGGGCAATACGACGCCTAACGGCGGCGTCTATATCGCCATGAGTCACCTGGGTCCCGACAATGTCCGCGAGCGCTTCACCGGTATGGTCAAGCGTTGCGCCGACTGCGGCTTCGACCTCGCCGGCGGCCGCGTCGAAGTGGTGCCGACGGCGCATTATCTGATGGGCGGACTTATTTGCGATCCCGATACACGCACCGAGCTGCCGGGCCTCTATGTCGCTGGCGAGGATGCGGGAGGTGCGCACGGCTCCAATCGTTTGGGCGGCAACGGCGTCGCCAACTCCACGGTCTATGGCGGTGTTGCCGGTGATGTCATGGCCATCGATGCCACGCGCATCGACCAGGACGGTCTGGGCATTCTGCGCGAGCCCGACGAGACGGCGATAGCCGAGGCGGTGGCCGCCGCGCGCCGACCTTTCACGAGTCGCTCCGGCAATGTTCATGACCTGCGCTATCGTCTGATGGACATGATGTGGGACGACGTTGGTGTCATGCGCACTGCCGATGGTCTCAGGCGCGGTATCGAGCGGCTAAAGGAGTTCAAGCGCGAACTCCTGGAAACCGGTCTTGCCGATAATGATATGAAGTTCAACATCACCTGGCACGACTGGCTCAACCTGCAGAGCCTGATCGAGATGTCCGAGGTCATCGCCACTGCCGCACTGTGGCGGGAAAACTCCCGCGGCGCGCACTACCGGGAAGACTTCCCCGACAGTGGCGACCTGGACACTTCGTACTTCACAGTCGTCAGGCGCAGTCGCGAAGAAGGTCTCGATGTCAGTCGCGATCCTGTTGTCTTCTCGATCGTCAAGCCTGGCGAAACACTGTTGAAGGACGAACCTGAAACCCTTGTCGCGATTGCACGCTGAGGAGACCGCGATGATTGCGATCGACGTCATAGAGAAGGCGGCGATGTCCTTGATGGAAAAGGCCGCCATTGAGATCCCCGAGGACTATCTGGACGGCCTCAAATGCGCCGCCTCGGCCGAGGAAGGCGACCTTTCTTCGTTTGTCCTGCAGGCCATGCTCGAGAATTACGAGGCGGCAAAGCAGGATCGCCGCGCGATGTGCGGTGATTCAGGCTGTCCGCGTTGGTTTGTGAAAATGGGCAACGAGGCGCGTATTGAGGGCGGCCCGGTCGCATTGGAGGCGGCGCTGCGCCGGGCCACCGCACGGGCGACGCAGAATATTCCCCTGCGCCCCAACCGCGTCCACCCGCTCTGGCGCACCGACCATGACAACAACGTTGGCATCAACGCGCCCGAGATCGAATTTGCGTTCGAGCCCGAAGGAACCTGGATCGATCTCGTCACCGTGCATAAAGGTGGTTTGTTCGGCACCGACTATCGGATGCTCTTTCCATCTGATGGCATCGAAGGGATCAAACGCTTCTATCTCGACAGCCTTGTCGCTTTCGGCAAGCGCGGGCTGGCCTGTCAGCCAGCCATCATCGGCATCGGTCTGGGCGGCTCGAAGGACACCTGCATGGTGCTTGGCAAGCGCGCGGCCTGCCTGCGCACCGTTGGCAATCGCAACCCTGACCCGAAAATCGCCGCGCTCGAAGAGGAGTTCAAGGAGCTGGGCAACTCGATCGGCATGGGCGCGATGGGCTTCGTCGGAAAATCGATGGTCGTCGACTGCCACATCGAGGTCGGATACTGCCACACCGGCGGAATGCAGATGAGCGTACATGCATTCTGCCTGGCCTCGCGGCGGGCCGTCGCGCGCATTCATGGCGACGGTCGTGTCGAATACCGCACGGATCCGCAGTGGTTCACCCCTTATCAGAGACGGGAGACGGTTGAATGGCCGATGGCCGAACCTTCAAGAAAGTCCGCCTGAAAACCGAGCCCAGCCCTGCAGACCTAAGCGCGCTTGCACTGGGTGACGTGGTGTATCTCGACGGCACCGTTTACACAGCGCGCGAAGGAGTCTACCGCCGCACGTGCGAGGAAGGTATTGCCATGCCACTCGACCTGCCGCGTGAAAGCGGTACCAATTTCCATTGCTCGCCGGCGGCCAGCATCGAAGGCGACGGCACCTTCAATTTGGGGGCGGTCACCGCCACAGCATCGTTCCGCTTCTCCAAGTGGATTGGCAGGTGGCTGGAGCTGTCCGGTGCAAAGCTCGTCATCGGAAAAGCCGGCATGAGTGCCGAGGACTACCGGACACACTTCGTACCCCATGGCACCATTTATCTGACCACCGTTGGATATGGCACGGGCGCGTTGCTGGGTCGCGGCGTCAAGCGCGTCAAGAATGTCTTCTGGCACGAGGAATTGGGACTCGCCCAGGCCATGTGGCTGATCGAGGTGGAGAGCTTCGGCCCCTTCATCGTCGAGAGCGACCTTGAGGGTAACAGCCTGTTCGAGCGCGAGAACGCCAGGATCTCAGCCAACCTCGAAAAGGTCTATGCGGGTACCCGCCCTGCGGTGCTGAAGCGCTTCGGCGAGACCGACGACCGCAGCGACGAATTGATCTGAAAAACACCGATTGGGGCGATGCAGACGTGACACGCGCAATCTGGGGCATCATCTATGACCTGCCCGAACCTGGTCGAGGTGAATACCTGACTTGGTTTCACGATGTACATATGCCCGAAAAGATGGCGCGTCCGGGTTATGCGTGGGCGGCCCATTACGAGGTGGTCTCGCGCGAGGGGCATCATGTCTCGTCACGCGCCTCAGGCCAGGAAGGCAACGCCGGTCAGGGTTACATCGCGCTCTTCGGTGGCGAGGACACGCAGGTCTTCCTCAATCCCAGCCCGGCGCAGATCAAACCGCGTCAGACGCCGCTGACGCGCGAGATGATGGGCCGCCGCATCGGCCAGCGCAGCTTTATCGCTGCGGAAGAATGGCGCATCGAAGGGGGACGGCCCGCAGGACTTGAGGACTCGCCGCTGATACATGTGACGTGTTGCGATGCATCGCACAATGACGAGGCCTTCGGCGCCTGGTGCGTGCAGGAGCTGGTGCCCGCTCTCCGCCAGGATCCCGCGCTGTGCGTGCTGACCAAGATGCTTGCCGCGACAGGGCCGGCCAAACATGTCGTGTTGGCCGGTTTCCAAAGCATGCCTCGTGCGCAATCATTTGCCCCGCCGATGGCCACGCACATAAATGGCTCACCATTCCCCGCGCAGCGCATTTCGCATTTGCGATCCGTAATGCACGACGACGATTGAGATCGACAGGCCACAACCATGATGAAACTTTATTACGCACCAGGTTCCGCAGCACTCGCTCCGCACATCGCACTGGAAGACGTCGGCGCCGCGTATGAGGCCGTCAAAATCGATCTCATCGCCGGCGAGCAGAGGCAGCCGGATTTTCTCGCCGTCAATCCCAAAGGTCGCGTACCGGCACTCGTGACGGATCGCGGCATTCTGACGGAAGCGCCTGCGATCCTTGGATATATTGCGCAGGTCTTTCCACAGGCCGGCCTGATGCCCACAGATCCCTTCGAGATTGCGCAAATGCAGTCCTTCAATGCCTTTATATGCGCCACCGTGCACGTCGCACACGCGCATGGCCGCCGCTCCTACCGCTGGGCGGATGAGCAGGCTTCGTTCGACGATATGAAGCGGAAACTGCCGCACACGGTGGGCGAGGCATTCGATCTTATCGAGAACGAGTTCCTCAAAGGTCCCTGGGTGATGGGGGAGCAGTACACGATCTGCGATCCCTACCTGTTCATGGCCGCGCTCTGGCGCAAGGGTGACGGTGTTCCGCCTGGGCGCCACCCGCGGGTCGATGAACACATGATGCGCATGAAGGCGCGGCCTGCGGTTCAGGCGGCGATGGCGCATCAAAGGCGCTGACGGGTTCGTCAGGGGCCAGCTTTGACATCAGGCACCCGCGCCTGCGCCGGGCAATGAGCCCCGCTTGCCGGTTGCCTCGCGGCCTTATGGCTCCCAGAATGCTGATCCGTTAGAGCATGTTTAGCTGAAATGTGCAGCGGTTCAGCGTGAAAAACATGCTCAAAACAAGGTACTGGATCGCGTTCATGTTTCAGTCAAACATGAACGCGATCTAAGGCATGTTTAGCTGAAGTGTGCCGCGGTTCAGCGTGACAAGCATGTTCCAAACAAAGGATTGGAACGTGGACGTGTTTCCACGAAACATGAGCACGATCCGGGGCGGCGACAATTCGACCTCGGCAGTTTTTATGACGGCCCGGTCGGGGTCCTTATCTGGACGGAGGGTCTAAAGGTCTGATCGGCCGAGATGGAAACGCGGCAGCTTCCAGCGAAGGCGCGAGCCAGACCCACCAAACGGGCACTTGGAGTACGTCACAATGGTCGATGTGTCTCCACCTCCACCCGACCCGGAGCATCTCTGTAAGGCTGTGCAATGTTCTATAATTTATTGTTACATCTTGATTTTCATCCCCGTCAGGAGGGTCGGCGGCCCACCCTCGTCGCGACTGTGAACCGATTTGCGCCACGCAGCGACAAAGAGGCGGACGCGGGGTGTCGCGTGAGGCTCACATGACCCCTTCGACCGACGATGCCGAACTGATCCGCCGCATAGCAGGGTTGGACCAACTCGCTCTGCGCACGCTGATCGGCCGCCACCAGGTCCGGCTGTTCCGTTTCCTCATGCGTCTCATTCGTGACGAGGCCCAGGCGGAGGAGCTGACCAACGAAGTGTTCATGGAGGTTTGGCGCAATGCCGGACGATACGAGGGCCGCTCCCAGGTCGGCACATGGCTGCTATCCATCGCCAGGAACCGCGCCATCAGCCGCCTGCGCAAGCGCCGCGAGTTGGGTTGGGACGAGGATGCCGCCGCCGAGATCGCCGACGAGGACGATGATCCCGAGGTCGTTGCCCAGAAGCAGGACAAGGCTGCGGCACTGCGCCGTTGCCTGGACGGGCTCTCTACCGAGCACCGCGAGATCGTCGATCTCGTCTACTACCAGGAGATGTCAGTGAGTGAGGTCGCCGAGATCGTCGGCATCCCGGAGAATACCGTGAAGACACGCTTGTTCTACGCGCGCAAGAAGCTGTCGGAGCTGATGCTCGCCAGGGGCATCGATCGAGGTTGGCCATGACCGAACGGACGACGAACCAAACCGAACGCGAAGAGATAGAAATGTTGGTGCCGTTCTACGTGACGGGTCGCATTTCCGTCGAGGATGCGCGGCGCGTGGAGGCTTATTTGAAGCGCAATCCCGACTTTGCCGAGCACATCGAGCTGGCACGCGACGAGCGCGCGGCAACCGTCAGTGTCAATGAGGCGCTGGGTTTTCCTTCCGCCCGTTCCGCCGATAGGATCTTCGAGGCCATCGCCGCTGAGCAGCCTCCCACGATAGCGAGAGTGCGAGCCAGGAGCCGTGGCCTGCTGACCGGTATCCGCGAGTTCTTCACGGCGCCGACGCCGGCCGCCGTGCGCTATGCCACGATAGCTGCCGCGGCGGTCGTCCTCGTGCAGGCCGCGGTCCTCGGCACGATGCTGACCTACCCCCAAGCCCCCGGTGGCTATCAGACTGCGTCCGGCCCGCAGCAGACAGCGGCGCCCGGTACGGTGGCCCTGATTGCTTTCCAGGAAAGTGCAACCCTTGCCGACATCTCGCGCGCACTGTCTGCCGCAGACGCCACCATCATCGATGGCCCCGTGCCAGGCGGGCTGTTCAAGATCAAGATCGCGCATGGCAGCGACGGCGAGGCCGGCGCGAAACGCAGGATCGAGGCGCTCAAGGCCGAGACGGCGATAATCAGGACGCTGCTTCCGAGTCGCTGACGAGCAGGAACGGTAAATTCGATCGATCTCAGTCGATCAGGGTGCGGCTGAGCCGCTCGCGCCTAGTCTGCGCCGACCACGTCTCGCTCGTCTTGTTATTATGCAGTGTAACGGCGGATCCTTGTTCATTGTCCGCCTTATGCGCCGCGTGTTCTTGACCCTGCGGTGTCTTGTCGTTGGACTTCTGGCCGCTGGCGCCATCACCCGGCGGCTTTGGTGACGCGGCTGCCCCAGCCGGTGGCTTGTTGCCGATTTCCTTTTTGCCGGGCAGCTTGGGAGAAATGGTCCTGTCACGCGGGGCGGGCGCGACCATATCGACCTTCAGGCCGCTCAAAGCCGGCTGCAGGGTTTCGCCAGATGCTCTTTCGACGCGCTCCGGACCGATCGTACCGAAGAACGGCAACATCGCAGCCTTCGCCGCAGCCTGCCCCTGTGGCGGATCCTTCTTCGCCAGCACCGGCTGCAATTCGTCAGCGAACTGGGGCAGTGGCTTCACGTTTGCCGTTGCCAGCATGTGAACGACCCGATAACCGCGCTTCTTGAGCTCGCCGAGAAGCGTCGGCAACGCTTTCGCCGTAACCGGCTTGATGTCGTGGAACAGCAGTATGCCGCCCTTGCGCGCTTCCACACGCGACAGTGTCGTCGCAATCAGCTTTGCCGGATTGGAGATGTAGCTGTCGTCGGAAACCACATCGACGGAGAACGACGCGATTCCCCGCTTTTGCAGGGCCGACAGCATTTTTGCATTGTCGCTGAGGCCCGGGAATCGAAAGAACGGCGCGGCCCGACCGCCACTGGCCAACGAGACGGCTGCTATACCCTTCTCGATCTCGGCCATTGCAGCGTCATGCCCCAACCGCTTGAGATTGAGCGGGTGCGACCAAGTATGGCCACCCAGCGTATGCCCCCGCTCGACGATCTTGCGCAGCGTCGCAGGGTAGGCGATCGCCATTTTGCCGACGGAGAAGAATGTGGCCTTCGTGCAGAACTTGTCGAGCGTATCGAGAATGGAGTTCGTCACCCACGGCATAGGGCCGTCGTCGAAGGTCAGCACGACTTCCTTCTGCTTGAGAAAGCTCTGCTCCCTGACCTGCGCGGTGATATCTCCGAACAGCGGTCCGGCGCTCGGATCGATCTCCACCATACGGGCGACGCCAAGCCCACCGTCGCTGGCCGCACATGCTTCGCCGGTCGAGGCTCGCTCAGCCGTCTCAGCCAGCGCTGCAGACGTCATCGCGACTGTCGCCACAGCCAGTACGGCTGCTGCAATCCGCACGCCTCTCTTCCAGACCACAAAGCGTTTCATTGGCGTCGCGCTGCTCGTAATTCCCTGAAGTCCGATCGGCTTAGTTGGAAGGAATTGTGCATCCATCGCAGGCGCCGATCAGTCTCTCAAAAACAAAAATGGAGCACCCGCAAAGCCAGACGTTTTTCAATCGGAACCTGACCCTGCTCTAGGGGATCGGGCGAAGCGCTAATCGCAGACCGAACCACCGCATGCGACGCAAAATCGGGCATTTCGGGTCCGTCGGCAAGGCATCGCGGGCCGTTTGCCACATATTCTAATCTATAAAGGGGTGCCGGAGAGCCCGCCCTGCAACACCAGCAAATTGCAGCACTTGCGAATCGAAGGCAAAATACAAATCAATTCAGGAGGATAGCTCGCAAGATCCTCAGGACGCTGTTGCCGCCACTGCCGCGCCCTCTGGCGCCGTCCGTTGTCGATCATTGGAGCGGGCCGAACATCAATTCCATCAGGGTTGGCTCCGGACGCGGGCGCGGTGCAGGCCGTGCCGAAGCAGCGCGCTCCGAATGCGCCTCGTCGGCACGGCTGGGAGTTTGCGCTGGCTGGGCCACCCGATTTTCGTCCTTGGCAGCAGCGTAGCTGCCCTGAATTTCGGGGCGCGTCACCGTCGCATCTGGAGGATTGCCACCCGCCGTCACCGGCCAGACCATGGACCGCGTCGTCAACGGTTTCTGAGCCGCCGTCAACTGGCTCTTCGCGAGCAGCTTGCTGGCCATTTCGTCGTACGGGGCAAGCGTCGCCGCCGTGGTTTTGGGTACGAGGTGCACGACTTTGTATTTGCGGCGCTTCAGTTCATCGAGCAGGTCGGTCAGGCTCGACGCCGTCACGCGCTGGATGTCGTGGAACAGGATGATGCCCTTGCCGCGACTATCCAGCTGCGAGAGCACGTTGCGGTGCATTGTCGAACGCGCACGTGCACGCCAGTCGTAGCTGTCGACATCAATGGATATGATGGCCAGGTTCCGCTCTTCCAGGTGCCCGATCACGCCGCGCGGATCACTCAGGTAAGGAAAGCGGAAGAAGGGCGCGATCGGTTTGCCGAGCGCTGCCGTGATCGCGCTCAGCCCGAGTTCCACCTCGCGTTCGGCACTGCTCGCCGACTGCCGCTTGAGGTTCTTGTGCGACCAGGTATGGGAGGCGACCGTATGGCCGATCGAATCGATTCTGCGAACCAGCTCCGGGCTGGCCACCGCCATGCGGCCGACCATGAAAAAGGTCGCCTTGGTGCAATGCGCGGCGAGAGCCTCGAGTACGGCCGGGGTCGTCTGCGGCGACGGCCCGTCATCAAACGTGAGGACCACTTCGCCGGGCTTCAGGAAATCGATGTCCTTGTATTGGACATGACCGAGCCGCGGTCCGTCCTTCGTGTCGATTTCAACGACCCGCTCGACGCCGAGGGCGGTTTTCTCGTCACATGCGGCCTGCGCGGCACCACCGATGAGGGGTGAGGCAAGCAGCGCCAGGGACGATAGAATTGAAGCAGCGAAGTGACCTGCCGACATGAGGTTCTGGTCCGAATAGGTGTGAGGTAATGGGGGCCGGCCTCGCGGCCAACCAGACTGCGGCGCCTCCAACGCGCCGCCAAACTCATGACCACTCAGATAGCATTTCCTGGATCAGGTTTGTTGGGTCACCCCGCGGACCTCTGCAAACTGTTGCAAACAGGCCGCACTATGCGAAACGCCGGGTGAATGTGCTAAGACGCGCACAATTCATCAAGTTCGTGTTTCGGTGATGGCAGGAAGGGGCGGTTTTTTCCGGCCACCAACGGCAAGGTGCTGCGAATGTCCGATCAGCTTCAGGACGAGGTCGAGATCGACGACGAGGGCGCGCGCGTGGCACTCGTGCGCGATGTCAGCGACGCCCTTGAAACGGGCGAACGTGATCGCGTGCTTGCTCTCGTTTCCGAGCTGAAGACGCCCGATCTTGCAGATCTGATCGAGCTGCTCGACGCCGACGAACGCGTCGCGCTGATCGAAACGCTTGGCCCGAAGTTCGATTTCGAGGTCTTTTCCGAACTCGACGAGACGGTCCGCGACCAGCTCTCCGAGGCGCTGCCCAACGCACTGCTCGCCGAGGCGGTCAAGGAGCTGGACACCGACGACGCCGCCTATCTGCTCGAGAATCTGGAGGAGTCCGACAAGCAGGAAATCCTGGCGCAGTTGCCGACAAGCGAACGCGCTGCCCTGGAGCGGAACCTCGAATATCCCGAGGAGACGGCCGGCCGCCTCATGCAGGCCGACTTCGTCGCCGTGGCGCCGTTCTGGAGCGTCGGCCAGGTGATCGACTACATGCGCGACACCGAGGATCTGCCCGAGACGTTCTCCGAAATCTTCGTCGTCGATCCGAGCTACCGCGTGCTCGGTGCTGTCGAGCTGTCGCGACTGTTGCGCACCAAGCGCGACGTCAGCGTTGAGGCGATCATGAACACCGAACGCCATCTGGTGCTCGCGACCGAGGATCAGGAGGAGGTCGCTCGACAGTTCCGCCGCCACGACCTGATGTCCGCGCCCGTCGTCGATGAGAACGAGCGCCTCGTTGGCGTCGTCACCGTCGACGACGTCGTCGACGTCATCCAGGACGAGGCCGAAGAGGACATGAAGGCGCTGGCCGGCGTCGGTGACGAGACACTGGCCGACAGCGTTTATTGGATCGCGCGCTCGCGCGTGCCCTGGCTGATCGTCAATCTGGGCACTGCGATCCTGGCGTCCTTCGTGATTCAATTATTTGATGCGACGATCGAACAGATGGTGGCACTTGCGGTTTTGATGCCGATCGTCGCTTCGATGGGCGGCAACGCCGGCACGCAGACCATGACCGTCACCGTGCGCGCATTGGCCACGAACAAGCTTGGTCGCGTCAACGCCCCGCGCGTCATCGGGAAGGAATTTCTGGTCGGCATCGTCAATGGTGCAATTCTCTCTGTCATCATGGCCATAGTGGTCTACGTCTGGTTCGGTTCGAACAAACTGGGCGCGGTCATTGCCGCAGCCATGATCGTCAACATGATCGCAGCCGCACTTGCCGGCATCCTGATCCCGCTCGTGATGGATCATTTCGACCTTGATCCTGCGCCGGCCTCAGGCGTGTTCGTCACCACCGTGACGGACGTGGTCGGCTTCTTCGCCTTCCTCGGGTTGGCAGCGGTGTGGCTGCTGTGAGGCTGGCGGCCGTGTCGTGATTGAGGCTCTCAAACAAAGAGATTAGAGCAGGCCGCTACGGCCAGATGTGGTTCCTCAAGACCTGACCTGCTGCTCCAGAACCGATGCCCATCAACTCGTCGGGGCATCGAGCTTGCGTGTGAGGTTCTCGAACTCGCGGCGCAACTCTTCGTTCTTGAAGATCTGGTCGAACGTAGGTGCCTCTAGCCTCTGGATTGCTTCGAACGAGGCGGCGCTGTCGCGCATCAGGTTGCGCAACTGGAAGCTCGCCTCGACCGTTTCGAAGGTGTTGTCGGCGATCCTAAGATCGTGCACAGCTCGGCTGCGCGCTCGTGCGATCTGTTCGCGCTGCTGGTTGAGATACTTGCGGTAGCCCTTCGCTGCATCCTCCGCGATCCGCTGGCTCTCCAGATTGGAGTCCAGGGCCCGGCGCTGGTCGGGACGGTTCTCCGCCTTCATCAGCTGTTGGGTCTTGGCGCGCGCCGCGTTGATGTCTTTCAGGATCGCGTCCAGCTTCGGCATGTACTGTGTATCGATCTTTTCGATCGTCGCATCCTGCGCGTGCACCAGCATCGCGAACAGCGCCGCGTGCATGGCGAAATACTTCCGGGTTGCGTTCATGTTGTCGCCAGAAGCTGCCATCAGCTTGGAAAGCTGCTGGTCGATCACCTTGGCCGCGTTGAACACGGCAACAAGGCGCACAAGATCGCCTGAGAGAACGCTGTCGAGCAGCAGGTCGACCTGCTGCGGTCCGAGCGTCACGCCCGAAGCCCTGAGCGCCTCGCGGATCTCGTCCTTGGCCTTGGCTATCTCGCTGCGGTTGGCGAGAATGCGCGCCTCGGCGTCCTTGATGTTGGCGTCCAGACTGGAAACCGTATCCGTCAACACGCCTGGCAGCATCGCATCCTTCGGCGCGGTGAGTTGTCTCTCCTTGAGCTGGACAATCCTGTCTTCGAGCTCGCGGATGTTGTTGCGCAGCCCCTCGACCTTCTTTTGCACCTCGACGACGGGAACATCGGTGACGATGCCGAGCGCGGCATCGAGTAGATTGCGGATCTTGGCCTCGCGGTCCTCACGCGTTTCCGTCCAGATCGGCGGCACGAGGAAATCTTCCCGCCGTGGCAGCTTGCCAGCTTGCGAACGCTGGTCGGCGGTGTCGCGCAGGATCGCATCGACAGCCTGCATCAGCCGCTTGGCCTGCTCGTAGCTCTCCTCGCCCTCGCGGGGATCGCGTTCCGGAACAGGTGCGACCGTTGGTGCATCAACCTTTCCGGCTCCGTCGACGTCGGCCTTCTTGGAGTCTGCAGCGTCTGCGCGCGCGACGACACCGGTGCGCGCGAGCAGCTCGGCAATGCCGTCGCGCTGTGCGGTTTGTGCTTGAGCGTCTACGATCAGTCCGCCGGTCGCATAGGCAACCAGAACCAGCGGAGCAAAGCCCCGGCCGCCCGACTGCCTTACGTTGGTCGCCATCGTTACTCCTCCGCGTCCCGCCCAGGGAGCAGGATAATCAAGGCAAATAGATGGTGCGCGGAGTGTCCTTCCTCAAGCGTTCAGCCGCGCGCGGCCCTGCGGACCAAGTCAATTAATGACGCGTCGAGCTGGCGAGCATCGGTAAGCACCGCCATGTGCGTCATGGCGTGCGCGGCCCGCGCCAAAGTCACCGGCAGTTTCACCGGCCCAAGGGGCGCGCATGCAACCTGAGATCCAAGCCGCAAAGCGAGACGAATATCCCTGCCGCTGACGGCAATGAGGGCGAACGCCGCGTTGCCCCTGGAAAGAAGGAGATGACTCGGCCCAGGCGCGATCTCCAGGTCCGGGACCGCGCCCTTGATCATCCTCAAAAGGTGCATCGCAAGCGGCCGATATGCTTTGGCCCTGGCGAGCACATCCTCGATCTCCGGCGTTTGCCCGTCTGCCGTCTGCCCGTTCCCCGTCTGCCCATCCGTCGTTTGTCCGCGGTGCGGGGGAGGCGTAACGGCGCCGACAGCCTGCGCAGCTTCAGGTGAAGGAGCCGACCGTGCCGAAGGTAGGCTGCTCTGTGATTGCAGAGTCACATCAGCGGCAGACGGATCATCCTCGCCGCCTGATACGGACCGCGCATCTGCAACCGGCCCAGTTGCCAGGTTGTCCGGTGCATCCGCGCCAGGTTCGCTTCGAGGAGCGGCGGGCCTGGGCGTCTCGGCGGCGATGCGTGGCAGTGGCACTGAGCGCGCCGGGGTAGGGGGCTGCCGGGGCGGAGCATCGGCCGTGGTTGGCGCAGCCACGAAGACCGTGCGGCTCCCACCGGCGGCGACACGCTGCAGGGCGCCTTCGGCCTCGGCTTCGATCGGCGCTGCGTTGGGTGTCAGTTCTGCCGGATCGAGGTAGATCGGGCGGCCCTGGTTGTGGTGGATGCGCTCCAGCCACGAGGCGCGCGCGAAGGGAAATCCCTGCTGGCGCAGCCAGTCGATGATGTCGTTGCGGTGCGGCAGGTTCTGAGCGGCGATCACGCGCATCCATTCGCCGAGATCGCGGCCGGTATTGGCCTTGAGGCTCGTCAGGAATTCGCGTTCTTTTTCCTGCCAGTCGGTGCTCATCGTGAAGCTCTCGGATATTGCACCTTTAGATCCAGCGCCGCGTCGCGTCGCGGTACGCCCGCCAGCGATCGCCGAACTTCGCTTCCAGATGCCGCTCCTCCGGCAGGATCGCGAGCCATGTGACCAGCAACATGAACACCGGCACCAGGATCGCGAACCAGATGTTCTTCGTCATTTCCGCGACGCCGAGCAGGACGAGCGCGTCGCCCAGGTAGATCGGATTGCGGCGCCACCGGAACGGACCGTCGGTGACGAGTTCGCTGACGCTGCGGTTCGGCAGTACAGTTGTCTTGTGCCGCCACATCGTCAGGGCCGCCCATATGATGAGCGCGAAGCCAGCTGCCCCGATCGCCAGTCCGATGAAACGCGCATAGACGTCGTCGAGCCCCGGCCAGCGCAGGGGATAGACGCGGATGAGCAGCGCCGCCGCCGCCACCACCGCAACCAGCAGGATGGGCGGCCAGGGAACTCTGCTGGGAGCTTCGAGCGTGTCGTTACCGGGCGGCAAATGACCCTCATAGGTTGGAATCGGGAAAGAATGAGTGATTCTTTATAGCATGCATGGCGAATCGGGACGCACGCGGCGCGATTTCGCCGCTTTCATCCCCAGGACTGTCGTGGAACGTTGGGACCGTTGAGGGCCGTTTGGGGAGGGGGCGGCATGAAAGTGGGAATGGAGCGGTGATGACGCCGACGCAGGATGAGGTGCACGCGGGCCAGGCGGTTTATTCGCCCCTGTCTCTCCGCGTCTACGACATCGTCGTGCACGGCATTTCTAATCACTGGATATGGCGATGTCCTACCCATCAGATCGCGCGGCTTTATGATCGTAACGTTACCGCTAAGCACGTCGATATCGGCGTCGGGTCGGGATACTTCCTCGCCCGTGCGCATTGGCCGGTGGCAAACCCTTCCATTACACGCGTCGATCTCAATCCGAGCTGTCTTGAGCGTGCATCGCGACGCATCGCACGGATGGCGCCGCGCACGGTGAAGGCCAATGTTCTGGAGCCGCTGCGGGGCGATTTGGGTGGCCCCTTCACGTCTGCGGGCCTGTGCTACCTGTTGCATTGTCTGCCCGGAACGATTGCCCAAAAGGCGGTCGTCTTCGACCACCTGATGCCGCATCTGGCGCCTGGAGCGCACGTGTTCGGCGCGACCATCCTCGGCCGCGATGTCGCGATGAATGCCGCTGCCCGCCGCCTGATGGCGATCTACAACGCGAAGGGCATCTTCTCAAATTCTGGCGACACCTATCGCGATCTCGAGGACGCCATGACGCACCGATTCGACGCCGTCGTCCTGCGCCAGGAGGGGGTCGTCGCACTGTTCGAGGCCCGCGCCCGCTGACGCACGCAGAACCGGCTTTTTTACCGGCGGCGTCTCATGGGGGGTTACACGCCGTCTCCCGCCTTCCCGACGGGTGGCCCGGGCGTTCCGCTGAACAGCTCCGCTGCGCCGGCTCCGGGCTTGATGATGACCTCACGGTGTGGATACGGGATTGCAATACCCGCCTCCTTGAACGCATCCCAGAGCGCCAGATATACGTTGCCACGTACGTTCGTCACGCCAGCCTGCGGATCCTCGATCCAGAATCGCAGTACAAAGTCGACCGAGGAATCGCCGAACCCCGTGATGTGACAGACTGGATGCTGCATATGCTGTACCCGCGGAACCTTTTTGACGGTGTCGACGGCAATGCGGCGAACGTCGTGAGGGTTGCTGTCGTAGGACACTCCGAATGTGACATCGATGCGTACGAACCTGTTGGAATATGACCAGTTGACCACCGGTTCGGTAATGAATGTCTCATTGGGCACCAGGTATTCGACGCCGTTGCGCGCAACGACCGAAACGTAGCGGGCATTGAGCGAGCTGATCGAGCCGAACGTGTCGCCGACGGTAATCACGTCACCGGGCTTGATCGAGCGGTCGAGCAGGATGATCACGCCGGAAAGCAGGTTGGAGGCGAGTTTCTGCAGACCGATACCGATGCCGATGCCGAGCGCGCCGGAGAATACGGCCAACGCCGTCAGGTCGACCCCGATCAGCGATAATGCTGCGAGGACGGCGATCGTTAAGGCAGCGCCCTTCAGCGCCTTGCCGATCAGCACGATGGCGGTCGGTGAAACTTCGAGTGTGCTGCCGAGGCGCCGCTCGATGAGATCACTTGCAAACGAAGCGATCCCGACGAACGCACCGAGCAGCAGCGCTCCCTTGAAAACCAGCAGCAGCGACAGCCGTGTCTGGCCGATCGGGATTGCGGCTGCATCGAGCAGTCGAACCACATCGTCGGCGAGCCCGACCAGGACCAGCGCCACGGTGGACCAGGCCGCTATGGCGAAGATGTTTGCCAATGAGCGATTACGGATCAGGCGCGACAGGATGGAGATCACCACCCAGACCGCAGCCAGTGAAGCTGCCATCCCGATCAGATAGCTGCGGCTTGGCCATGTCCAGGCCCGCATCGCGACGACGACGAGCCATAGCAGCAGGGCGAACAGGATCCATTTCAGCCGGCGCAACGGAACGATGAGGGCGCGCAGCAGCCGTGGCTGGTTGTGAATAAGTCTCAGTCGTGCCTCGAGCCGCGGCTCCAGGACTTGCGTCAGCGCGACCGCGGCGAGGTAGGCGAGCACGATCAGCCCGACTTGCACCGCGGTCCAGAATGACAAGAGATTTCCTACTTCGCGCATCAGTGCGTCGTAGACATCGCTCGCCCATCGCTGCCAGAACGCGAGGTCGGTCGGCCCGCTGAGCGAATTGGAAGGCGCCCCCGGCGACGGCCCGGCCGGCAGGTTCGATGCAGCACCGCCCGGTGCGCCGGCTTGTGGCTGCGCACCTGCAGGCGGCGCGGGGGGCTGCCCGTTTCCCCGAGGCGAGATCTGGAGCGGCAGCATGTCTGAAACAGTCCTCCCCGCGCGCGCCGTGTGGTTCGTTTCTTTCCGCTTCCCGTGTGGCGGCCGCCTGCATCGACCCCGCCCCAACGCACCTGAGGTGTCGGGCAGGCTGGCATGCGACGAAGCATCAATCCCGACCGCCGCTGATCGCACAATCGTCACAAGGTACCCGCAGTATGTCGCCTCAGAGCAACCGGGGCAAACGGACTGTCGGCGGTATAATTACCAATCGCACCCGTATTGGACGCACGACGAGCGCGGCGCCCGCCGTCAGGGTATTGTCCGATGCTTTATCGTCGGGGGACCCTCGCCCCGGCCGTTGCGGTAGGTGGCATGTTCTATACCCTTTCCAAGATACTCACGTTTGTGCTGCAGCCATCGAGCCTCATGTGGCTCGGCACCGTCGCAGGCCTTGTTGTGAGTGCATGCGCTGCCCGTTTTCGCCGCCTGGGCCTCGCGCTCTCGATTGCCGGCGTGACGTGCTTGTTTGTGGCCGGTCTGTCACCGCTGGCGAACGTTCTCGTACTGCCGCTCGAGCAGCGCTTTGAGGCAAGATCGCCGGCCGATATTGCAGATCCGGTGGCCGGTATCATCCTACTGGGCGGTGCAGAGGATGGCTGGGTGTCTGCTGGCCGGGGTGCTCTTGCACTCAATGAAGCGGCCGAGCGCATCACCGAGACGCTACGGCTGGCCAACGCTCATCCGCAGGCCAGGGTCGTCATAACGGGCGGTGTCGCACGGCTCTATGGCGATGATCGGGAAGGCTCGACGGCCGTGGCCACTCTGTTTCGGGAGCTGGGCATCGCCAAAGATCGCTTCGTCGTGGAGACGCGCTCGCGAAATACCTATGAGAACGCGACGATGACGCTACCCCTGATTGCAGCGAAACCGGGTGAAACTTGGCTTCTCGTCACATCGGCCTATCACATGCCGCGTGCGGTCGGTGTTTTCCGCAAGGCGGGGCTCGACGTGATTGCTTATCCGGTCGATTTCCGCCTGCGCGGCAGTGAGGATCTGAGCCGCTGGTTCCAGAGCCTGCCCGCCGGGCTGCAGCGCTTCGATCTTGCGGCCAAGGAATGGGTCGGCCTCCTCGCCTACTATGTCGCGGGGCGCACGTCCCGGTGGTTCCCCGCGCCATGAGGGCCGGGAACGATGACAAGGCTCGAACAGAAACGCGAACAAACGCAGACGCACTGAGCCGATGAGACACTACGGCTTCTTCTTGGCTCCCTGCTGCTTCGACCGGATCAGCCGCGGTGTCGGTGCGCCCTGATCCATCGCCAGCTCCGCTGCCAGATCATAGTGCGGGCAGTTTCGCGAGATGAGAATCTCGTTCATGGCCTTCAGTCTGGCGAGATCACGCGCCGCGTCGCTTGCTGCGTCGGCTCCCCGCTGCGATCCGCCGAAGAGGGGCACGACCGTGCTCTGCAGCCCCTGAGCCGCGCTCGAGCTTTGCCGCTTGGCGCCACCGCCTCTGTGCTCGAGGATGCGGATCTGCATCTGCCCTGCCATCCGCTTGCAGCTGAGCCTGGCTTCCTGCTGCGTCAGTACGCCTGAGGAGACCGCCGCCTGCTCGGCATCGGTGACCTTGGCCGGCGCTGGAGCCTTCTTTTTGGCATCAGCCAGCGCAGATGTTCCGTGGGCAACCATAAGCCCCATCGCGGCGATGGCGCAGGCAAGGGCTGGAAAGACAGTCTGTCGCTGCATGAGATTCACCTCTATCTCCGAAAGGATGATGACACGGCGAAGAGGGCGGGAGTTGGACAACCGCGTGGCGAGCCGGCGCACGCAACAGCGTGTTAACACTTGGTTTCGCGTGCGCTGGAGCGCTTGACGGGCTGGGCGCCAGCGCCCATAACCACGCCATGAAACGATGCGCGTCGAAAGAAGCTGTCAACATTCGTTGCGGCATTATTATCCCGGGCTAGCTTTTCCGGCTGGCGCGCGCCTCATCCCATGCCTTCATCGGATCGGAGACCGCCCCGCCAGCCGCGAGGAAGGTGCGTGCGCTCGTGCAGGGGCCCTTGAGCGGGTCGGCGTTGCGTCGATGTGCCATGGGACCGACCAGAAGGGGCCGAAATGCCGCTGCGGCTATACAACACGCTGACGCGTCGCAAGGAAACGTTCGCGCCGATCGATCCAGCGAACGTGCGCATGTATGTTTGCGGGCCGACCGTTTACGATTATGCCCACATCGGCAACGCGCGCCCGATCATCGTTTTTGACGTGCTGTTCCGGCTGCTGCGCCACGTCTATGGGCCCGACCACGTCACTTATGCCCGCAACATCACCGACGTCGACGACAAGATCAACGCCCGCGCCGCGCAGGAATACCCCAACCTGCCCCTCAACGAGGCGATCGCCAAAGTCACCGCCAAGACAACCGAGCAGTTCCACAAGGACATTGCGGCCTTGGGCGTGCTCGAACCAACAGTGGAGCCCAAGGCCACCGGCCACATCGCCGAGATGGTCGCCATGTGCGAGGCGCTGGTCGCCAAGGGGCATGCCTACGTCGCCGAGAACCATGTTCTTTTCGATGTCGCCTCGATGCCCGACTACGGCCGGCTGTCGAACCGCTCACTGGAGGAGATGGAGGCGGGCGCCCGCGTCGAGGTCGCCCCTTATAAGAAGGGGCCGATGGATTTCGTGCTCTGGAAGCCGTCGAAGCCGGGAGAGCCGGGCTGGCCGTCACCCTGCGGCATCCCCGTCGAAGGCCGCCCGGGCTGGCACATCGAGTGCTCGGCGATGTCGAGGAAACATCTGGGTTTGATGTTCGATATTCACGGCGGCGGCATCGACCTGGCCTTCCCTCACCACGAGAACGAGATCGCCCAGTCGCGCTGCGCTCACGATACGCCGCTGATGGCCAAGTACTGGATGCACAACGGCTTCCTGCAGGTGGAAGGCGAGAAGATGTCGAAGTCGCTCGGCAACTTCATCACGATTCATGAGCTGCTAGAAACCAAGAGCTTCGGTTCAAATCAATGGCATGGTCGGGTGATCCGCCTTGCGATGCTCGGCACGCATTACCGCCAGCCGATCGACTGGACTGTCGAGCGCCTCGTCCAGGCTCGCAATATGCTATGGGATCTCTCGCGGCTCTTGCGTGATGTGCCCTCGGCGGACGCGCCGAACGACGAGGTGGTTGCCGCCCTGAGCGACGATCTCAATACGCCGAGCGCCATTTCGATCTTGCACGGCCTGATGAAGTCCGCTGCGCGTAACGAGCACAGCGCGGCTCAACTCAAGGCCACTGTTCAATTCATGGGGCTCTACGATAACGAGACAGTCGAAGAACTCAGTCCTGGTCACGAAGTGATGGCCTTCGATGAAGCTGAGAAGGAGCGCATCAATGGGCTCATCACCGCCCGCCTCGAAGCGCGCAAGGCGAAAAACTGGGCCGAAAGCGACCGCATCCGCGACGAGCTCGCCGCCCAGGGCATCCAGCTGAAGGATTCCAAAAACCCTGAGACCGGCGAAATCGAGACAATGTGGGAGATGAAGCGATGAGCGCACTTCCATTGCGTCCCTTCCTGCTCGCGGATACGCCGCGCCTTCAGGATCTGTTCGCCCAGGCGATCGAAGAGCTGACCCAGGACGAGTACGACGACGAGCAGCGTCTCGCCTGGATCACACGCGCTGCCGACGCACAAGCCTTCGCCGATCGATTGGGCAAGAACGTCACGATCCTCATCGAGCAGGACGGTGAGATCCTGGGTTTCGCCAGCCTGGCCAGTAACGCCGAGATCGACATGCTCTATGTCCATCCCTACGCGATCGGCCAGGGTGTGGCTTCAGCACTCGTTGATGCGTTGGAGCGCCTTGCCAAGGCCCGCGGCGCCGAGACGCTGACGGTCGACACCAGTGACACCGCTCACGAATTCTTTTCTCGCCGCGGTTATGCCGACGTGCGCCGCAACACCGTGCCGATCGGCGACGTGTGGCTTTCCAATACGACGATGATCAAGCCTCTCGCCAAGCCGGGCGCTGCCTCAAGGAGCCATTGAGATGAAGGAACGCCTCTATCTCTTCGATACCACGCTGCGGGACGGCGCGCAGACGACAGGAGTGGACTTTTCCGTCGAGGACAAGCGCCGCATCGCGCGCGTGCTGGATGAACTGGGCGTTGATTACGTCGAGGGTGGTTATCCCGGCGCCAACGACACCGATACGGCGTTCTTTTCTACCCCACCCGAGCTGAGGTCGACCTCCTTCACTGCTTTCGGCATGACCAAGCGCGCCGGACGCTCGGTGGACAACGATCCCGGATTCCAGGCGCTTCTCCAATCGCAGGCGAAGGCCATCTGCCTCGTCGCCAAGTCGTGGGATTATCACGTGCGCGTGGCGCTTGGCATCACCAACGATGAGAACCTCGCATCCGTTCGCCAGTCGATCGCGGCGGTGGTCGCCTCCGGGCGCGAGGCGATGCTCGATTGCGAGCATTTCTTTGACGGCTACAAGGGCAACCGCGCGTATGCGCTGGCCGTTGCCCGCGCCGCCTATGAGGCAGGCGCGCGCTGGGTTGTGCTGTGCGATACCAACGGCGGCACTCTCCCGCACGAGATTAGCCAAATCGTCGAAGACGTCGCGACGGTGATCCCCGGCGATCATCTGGGCATTCACACGCATAACGATACCGAGAACGCGGTTGCCAATACCCTGATGGCCGTGCGCGCAGGCTGTCGCCAGATTCAGGGTACGCTGAATGGTCTTGGTGAGCGCTGTGGCAATGCCAACCTCACGTCGATCATCCCGACGCTGCTCCTGAAGAGCGAGTTCGCCGATCGCTTCGATACGCGTGTTACGCCGGAGCGGCTGACGCGCCTCACGCATGCAAGCCGTGTGCTCGACGAGATCCTGAACCGTGCGCCAAGCCGCCACGCGCCCTATGTCGGGGAAAGCGCATTTGCCACCAAGGCTGGCATTCATGCTTCGGCGATCCTGAAGGAGCCGGAGACCTACGAGCACGTGGCGCCCGAGACCGTCGGCAACCGCCGCCACGTGCTGGTTTCCAAGCAGGCCGGAAAATCCAACGTGCTCGATGCTCTGGAGCGCGTCGGCATCGCCATAGACAAGAACGATCCGCGCGTTACGGTTCTTCTCGACGAGGTCAAGGCGCGCGAGGCCGCAGGCTATTCCTACGAGGCGGCGGAAGCCTCCTTCGAGCTTCTCGCCCGCCGCATACTCGGCAACGTGCCACGCTACTTCTCCGTCGATAGTTTCCGCGTCATGGTGGAACGCCGCCACAACGCGCGCGGCGACCTCGTCACCGTATCGGAGGCAATCGTCAAGGTGTTCATCAACGGTGACGCCGAGCCGCTTTGGACGGTGGCCGAGGGCAACGGCCCCGTCAACGCGCTCGACAGTGCGTTACGCAAGGATCTCGGCCGTTATCAAAAGCACATCGAAAACGTCGAACTGGTCGACTACAAGGTGCGCATTCTGACGGGACTGCACGGCACCGATGCCGTGACCCGCGTGCTGGTTGAAAGTAACGACACCGCGACGGGCGAACGCTGGGTCACCGTCGGCGTCTCGCCCAACATCATAGATGCGAGCTTCGAGGCGCTGCTCGACAGCATCAATTACAAGCTGGTGCGTGACCATGCGGTCGCCAATCACGTGACGCGATCCATTTCCGGCGCCGCCGAATGACGCAAGGCAGATCATGAAATTTGGCGCTCGCAGGGCACGCGCGCAGCATCGGCGACGGATTGGCCGAGGCAGCTACTAATCGTTCTGTTCAGAAAGAATGCGCGTTGCGGCGACGTCCACTGGTGTGCGGCCAGACAGCACTTCGTCAGCGAGACGGTCGAGCCGGTCGCCTTCCCCTGAACGGATGCGCTGGGCGACGAGATCGGCCGCGGCACGCGCGATCAGGTAACGCGCACGCCGCCGCCGTCGCTCCGTCGCTCCTATCGCGGCAACACCGTTGCCGACGCGCTCGATGGCTGTGAGCAGGGTATCGACGCCCTCGCCGCTGGTTGCGGTGGTCTTCATGACCGGCACCTTGGCCGCCGCCCCGGCCCGGATCGACAGCGCACCAGTCAATTGCTGCAGCGTGCGTTCGGCTCCCTCCCTGTCGCCCTTGTTCACGACCAGGATGTCCGCGATCTCCAGAAGTCCGGATTTCATCGCCTGGATGTCGTCGCCAAGGCCGGGAGCCGATATCACCACGCGGACGTCTGCCACCTCGGCCACATCGATCTCGTTCTGTCCGGTTCCCACCGTCTCCAGGATGATGACGTCGTAGCCCGCCGCATCGAGCGCGTCGATGATGCGCACCGCGGCCGGAGAAAGACCACCCAAATAGCCGCGGCTTGCCAGCGAGCGCACGAAAACGCCTTCGTCGTCCAGCGCCGCCGTCATGCGAATGCGGTCACCGAGAATCGCGCCGCCGGATACCGGGCTCGAAGGATCGACCGCGATCACGCCGACCGTCTTGCCTTTCGCCCTGAGCACGCGGATCAGTGCATTGACGAGCGTGGACTTGCCTGCCCCCGGCGGTCCGGTGAAGCCGATCACCAGGGCGGTTCCCAGATAGGGTTGCAGCGCTTCGAGCAGGCGCGGGGAGCGCGGCGTCAGCCGTTCCAGCTCCGTTATCGCCGCTGCAACGAACCGCCTGTCGCGCGCGCGCAAACGATCCAGGGCCTCCTTGGACGTCAGGTCGTCGGTCGCCCGCGGGGGGCGTGTTGTGTCGCTCGTTGTCTGCGTTGTCATGGCGGCGTGATTAAGCGTATGGGCATGGCGCCGCAAGCCGGCGGTTGCGCTTTATTTCCCGGAGATGTTCAGAACTTCGCCGTGATGGCGGCATCCGACACCTCCTGCGGCTTGACCTGCGTGGCCGCCAGAATGGCCGGGACGATGGCCTTGGCGTCGTCCACCACGATGAAGTGGACGTTGATGCCGTTACGGATGAACTGGTCATCGCGCATATGCGCGAGCAGCTTGAGGAAGGGATCCCAGAAGCCGGCGATGTTGGCCACGACGATCGGCTTGGCGTGTTGTCCGAGCTGTGACCAGGTCAGCTGCTCGACCAGTTCTTCGAGCGTGCCGATGCCTCCCGGCAGCGCCACGAACGCATCAGAGTGCTCGAACATCAGCCGTTTGCGCTCGTGCATGTCTTTGGTGATCATCAGCTTGTTGACTTCGCGCAGCATGTGCTCCTTGTGCGTGAGGAATTCCGGAATAATGCCAGTGACGCGTCCGCCTGCCTGCAGCGTCGCCCGCGCAACTTCTCCCATCAGTCCGAGGCCACCGCCGCCGTAGACGAGCCCGACATTGGTTGCAGCCAGGCACTGACCGAGCGTGCGTGCCGCCTCCGCGTAGCGCGGATTGGCGCCAACGCCCGACCCACAGTAGACGCACACGTTCTCAATGCCCCGCGCTGTGGCGTCCGCCTTGGTCGGGCGCTTGCCGCGTGTGCTTGCTTTGTGGGGTTTCGATGGGCTCGCATCGGAACCGCGCGCCACGATTTTCGACGCAGCGGTCTTGGCGTTGTTCATTTGCGCGGTATTGCCGGAGGATGATTTGCGCGTAGGCTTGGTGGGCATGTGATTTTCTGAAAGTCCTTATGGTTGTGCCGCCGGGCGGCCAGAGGCATCTAACCTGGTGTGATGGTCAAGACGTCCGCTGCCGTCGTCACGGCTGGCTCGCGATGCGGACATCTCGATCTGAATTGCACTAGATTCATGGTGTTAACTTGCGTCGCCAGATCACGAAGGTCGTTTCCGCGTCTGCAGCACAAGGTGACGGACTTCGCAATCACGACACTAGCGGCAAAGCGTGTCGGGAAGATAGCCGCACTCGCGTGGGCCGATGATGATTTGTTGCATAAGGCGCTGCCGTGACCGAGCAGGGCCAAATTGGCCGTGTTCCCCTTTCCTGCTTAATGGGGCATCATATGCTGAGGTCCGGCCTCAGCCGAGATCTATAATATAGTGGCATCCAACGGGAAGTTCCGTCCGGGTGGTGGGGAGTTCGGGCGTGGTGACGGGGCTGCGTATCTCGGCCGGATTGGCAATTGTGGGCATCGCATACAGTGGTATTGCGCCCGGATTCTCGTCTCCAGGCGAGCCGATGACCCTGATCGGTGGCAGCGCCCTCATCACGGAACCACGCCCCGCACCTGCGCCCGTTGGAGGCCTCGTTGGGATTATCGCAGCCCGAGCCCAGGATGGCGCGGCGCAACCGCCCGCCAAGGACGATCCGGTCACGGCTAAAGAGCCAATAAGTCCGCCGACATTCTCCAAAATCGAGATCGCGCCGGATGGGCGTATCCGCTTTGCGGGACATGGTACTCCCGGTGCGCGTGTCACGCTCAATCAGTTCGATCGGCCGTTTGCTTCCGCTGACGTTACGCAAGAGGGGGCATGGACCGTGACAGTCGATGCCCCGATCGACGCCGGCGAGTACATCTTCAGCGCGATGGCGGCGAGACCCGATAACGGCTCGCCCGTTGCCGGAAGCGATGTCCGTATCGCCATTCCCAAGGAATTCGGCAACGCCGACTCCAGTGAGACGGCAGCCGACGCGGCGGCGGCAGGCCAGTTGATTGAAGCAAATCGCGGTGCTGTATCGCAGCGTCGTCGCGCCGAGCAGCTCGCACGCGATGCAAGCCATGAGTTCACGGAGATCGAGCGGCGACACATCAGCGCGTTGCCGCTCGGGCCGGGCGCGCCTGCAGCTCCCGCAAGGTTGAAGGCCACCTCCGAGGATGTGTCCAAATCCTCAGGTGCTGCGAAGAAGGACATGGCGGCGTCAACCGCCGCGGAACATATCCCCGGCGGCCATGTCATGCCCGAAGGCTGGCGGCGCTTCGCCCAGTTGTATGCCGCAAGCCGACCACGGGCCGATCGAACCTCCGAACCATCCGGAGAGGACCAGTCCGCACCCCGCGGGATTGGAATGCTGATGCCCAATCGGCGGCGCCCAGCGGATGATATCTGGGAGCCGGCAGGCGCGTCACCCCGCCCGCAACCTAGGGAACCTCTGAACAACCCGCCGATCATGGCATGCTGATGCCCTTGATTCGA